>CAWDWK010000023.1:0-161795 GCA_963805775.1 uncultured Solibacteraceae bacterium
TGAACGCGCCGCTGGAAGAGCCGTCCAACCCCACGTTGACTATGAACCCTTCAAAGGCGCCTTGGTACTTCCTCGGACTGCAGGAAATGCTGGTGTACTTCGACCCGTGGATGGCGGGCGTGGTGATGCCCTCGTTGATCATCATCGGGTTGATGGTGATTCCTTATATAGATACGAACCCGCTAGGCAACGGCTACTACACATTTAAGCAGCGTAAGTACTCGATTCTGACTTTTATCTTCGGATTTATCGTATTGTGGGTCACGATGATCGTGATCGGCACGTTGATAAGAGGGCCCGGATGGATGTGGTTCTGGCCGGGGACCACGTGGGATCACAACCGGCTGATCTTCGAGGTGAACCGCGATCTGCCGGATATTTTCGGCATCCATACACGCGTACCGAAAATTATTTTCGGCGCCATCGTGGTGGGGTTGTATTGTATCCTCGCCGCCATCGGGATGCACAAGCTGATCACGCGGACGTCGTTCAACCGCAAGATCTACGCACGCATGAGCGTATTGCAGTACACCACGATGCAGATCTTCCTGGTGATCATGCTGGCGCTGCCGGTGAAGATCCTGATCCGGCTGATGTTCCGCATTAAATACGTCTGGGTAACCCCCTGGTTCAAAGGCATATGAGCGATCAAGAGAAGGACCCGGTAGTTCACTCGTCGTTGAGCAAGCCCCTGTTCATTTCGTCGGCACTGCTGGTGCTGTCGATGGTCTGGGGGCTCTACGACGAGATGTACGGCATACGCCCGTGGAAGGGCTATCAGGCGCGATTCGTCAAGCTCTACTCGCGATACCTGAAGACGGCGGCGGGCGGGGAGGCGGACGTCGAGCGGCAGATCAAGGCGTCGGCCGATTACAAGCAGCTGGACGCCGCCATGCAGGCGGCCGAGAAGGCCGCGATGCCGGCCGCGTCGGCGATCGATAAGAAGATCAATCAGGAGCTGGTGCCGAAAATCCTGGCGCTCAACGATCCCTTCCAGGAAGTGCGCAGCCACATCGGCTCGCTGACCTATGAGATCGAGGTGTCGCACAGCGAGAGCAGCAAGAGACTCGCTGCGCAAACAGATCGAAGAGCTGCGCGCCGAGAAGCACGATGTCGCGCTGCCCGGGGAACCGCGAAGCGCAGCATGGATTTCCAGGCCATGAGCGACCAGCTGCAGGCGTGGAAGGACGAGAAGGCCAAGCTGCTGCAACAGCGCGTGGACCTGATGAAGCAGGCCACCGAGCTGCGGGCCAAGCGCGATAAATATCTTTCGGACCGCATCGCGGAGGCCAGCACGGCGACCATCGCGGCGGTGCAGAACTCGCTCGACAAATTCGATATCCGGATACGCCAGATCCACGTGAAGGATGTGGACCTGGTGGACCGCTGCGAATCGTGCCACCTGGGAACGCGCGAGCCGGTGGCCATCACCAAGGCGTCGATGGGCGGCGAGGAGGTATTCACCAGCCATCCGAATAAGGAACTGCTGAAGATCCACGATCCCGAAAAGTACGGCTGCACGCCGTGCCACGGCGGCAACGGCGCGGCGCTGTCCAGCGTAGAGAAGGCGCACGGGTACAACAAATTCTGGTTGTGGCCGCTGCACCATAAGGAGAATATCGAGGCCGGCTGCCAGCAGTGCCACGCCAAGGAAATCGTCACGGAGATGGCCGACACGCTCAACCAGGGCCGCGAGATTTTCCGCCTGCGCGGCTGCATGGCGTGCCACCGCTACGAGGGCTTCGACCGCGACGCCGACGAGATCTCGAGCGTGAACCAGCAGATTCGCCAGTCGGAGCAGCAGAAGGCCGAGTGGAAGCGCGAGGTCGGGTTCAGCGAACAGAAGGCCAACAATCCGCGCACCAGCGACGACGAAGCCAAGAAACTGCTGGCCCACGCCAACGATCTGAAGGTGCGGGCCAGCGGCCTGGATGCCAAGATCGAGCAGCTCGACATGCGCTCGCGCAGCCTGGTGCGCGAGGTGAAGAAGGTCGGCCCCAGTCTGAAGGAAGCGCGCGTCAAATTGCAAAAGGAGTGGATCCCGGTATGGCTGAAGGATCCGCACCAGTGGCGCCCCGGCACCAAGATGCCGACGTTCCGCCTGGACGATGGCGAGATCCGCGCGATTTCGGCGTTCCTGTGGCAATCCGGCGTGAAGGCCGAGTTGCCGCAGCAGAAGCCCGGCGACGCGGCGCGCGGCAAGGAAGCCTTCGAGACCCGCGGCTGCATGGCCTGCCACTCCATGGGCGAGGGCGCCGCCAAACAGGGCGGCACCTTCGCCGCCAACCTGAGCCGCGAAGGCGAGAAGGCCAACTACGATTACCTGGTGCGCTGGGTACACAATCCGCGGCAGCGCTCCGCGCCCTACTGCACCTTCGAGAAGAAGGACCTGACCGCCGAAGATTATCAGCGCAAGGGCCTGCCCTACGTGTTCGACCTGGAGCACAGCAAGTGCCCCAACGACGGCCACGAACTGCAGGTGCAGCAGATGACTCCCATGCCGAGCCTGCGCCTCACCGAGGACGAAGCGCGCGATATCGCGAGCTACCTGCTGACCCGCAAGCACGACAACGCCAGCTACCAGAACGCCGATTTCATGGACGACCCCGGCCTGAAGAATCAGGGCCTGGCGCTGGTGCGCAATTACGGCTGCGCCGGCTGCCATGAAATCGCAGGGTTGGAAGAGGAGCAGCGCATCGGCACCGAACTGACCAAGGAAGGTTCGAAGCCCATCGAGCGCCTGGATTTCGCCCTGCTCGGCCACAAGGCGGAGGCCGAAGACTGGTACACCCACAAGGGATTCTTCGAGCACAAGCTGGAGAATCCGGCGGTCTACGATACGGGCAAGGAGAAGGCCAAGCAGGACCGCCTGAAGATGCCGAACTTCAATCTCTCGAAGCCGGAGATCGACGCCGTAACCACCTTCCTCCTAGGTTCGGTGGATGCGAGCGTGCCCGCGCGCTACTTCTATAATCCGACGGACGCGCGCCAGGACATCATCGATGGCTGGTGGGTGGTCCGCAAGTACAACTGCATGGGCTGCCACAAGGTGCACGTGGGGCAGAACAGCATTTTGGACGGCATGGCGAAGTATCAGGATCCGGACTGGAAGGATCAACGTCCGCCCACGCTGATCGGCGAGGGCGCGCGCGTCAATCCCGAATGGCTGATGCGCTTCCTCAACAATCCGGCGCTCAGCGAGACGGACACGAATCGCGACGGCGTGCGGCAGTATCTGAAGGCGCGGATGCCCACGTTCAGCTTCTCCGACGGCGAGATCCGCAAGATCGTGCGCTTCTTCGAGGCGCTCTCTTCGCAGGCGGAGCCGTTCATCGCGGAGAAACTGGAGCCGCTGACCGATACCGAACGCACCATGGCGCGGAATCTGTTCACCAGCGAAGGCGCGCCCTGCCTGAAGTGCCACATGACGGGCGATCCGAAACACGATTCGCACGCCACGGCGCCCAACTTCACGGTGGCCAAGGACCGCCTGAAGCCGGGCTGGACCAAGCGGTGGATGCTGGACCCGGCGCTGATGAGTCCGGGGACCGCCATGCCGAGCGGCCTGTTCCGCCTGGATAACGAGCACTACGTCTTCACCGGGCCCACACCGCCCAGTTTCAACGGATACCAGAAGGACCACGCGGATCTGCTGGTCCGCTACATGTTCCAGTTCACACCGGAAGAATTGTCGCGTTTGCGCAGCAGCGCCAGCGCGGGAAATTGAGATTCAAGGAGGGTCACAGGGAAATGAAGAAGATTTGGATGGGAGCGGTTCTGGCCGGCAGCCTGACGCTGGCGGGATGCGGCGGCGATAAACCGGCGGAGACGGCCAAGACCGAGGCTACCGCGCCGGCGGCGGCCGGCGGCGCGGTGGCCATGCCGGACGAAGCCAACGGTGGCACCATCACCGGAAAGGTGGCGTTCGCCGGCGAGAAGCCGAAGATGGCGACGCTCGATATGTCGGCCAACCCGGCGTGCGAACGCGCCCACAAGGGCTCGCCGCAGAAGAGCGAAGAAGTAGTCGTCAACGACAACGGCACACTGAAGTATGCGTTCGTTTGGGTGAAGTCCGGACTTCCCGCCGACAAGCAGTGGGCCGTGCCCACGAACCAGGTCAGCCTGGATCAGAACGGCTGCATGTACAAGCCGCACGTGATCGGGTTGATGACGGGGCAGAATTTCGAGGTCAAGAACAGCGACCCGACCAACCACAACATCCACCCCATGCCGACGGTGAACCCGGACTGGAACGAGTCGCAGTCGCCGGGGCAGGCGCCCCTGATGAAATCGTTCGCCCGCCAGGAAGTCATGATCCCGGTGAAGTGCAACGTGCATCCCTGGATGCGCTCCTATATCGGCGTGGTGGGACATCCGTTCTTCGCCGTGACGGGCGACGACGGAACGTTTACAATAAAAGGATTGCCTCCTGGGACCTACGTCATTCAAACCTGGCACGAAAAGTACGGACCGATGGAACAGACTGTCACCGTGGGCGCCAAAGAGAGCAAGACTGTAGATTTTTCCTATAAAGGATAGATAAAAAAGGGGCAGGTTTTGGGAAGCCTGCCCCCGTCTCCATGCATCTTACAAGGGTGGGTCCTCTCTGGTTACGCCGCTACGCGGTGTTCGTGGCGTGCTGTACCTTCGGGCTGGTGATTGCCGGCGGGCTGGTCACCAGCAACGACGCGGCGCTCTCTGTGCCCGATTGGCCGCTTTCGTGGGGGCACTGGTGCCGCCGCTGGAAGGCGGCATCCGTTATGAATTCGCGCACCGCGTGACGGCCATGCTGGTCGGCGATTCTGACGGTGGGGCTGGCGGTCTGGGATGCAGGCGGGCTGCAGCCTGCCAACCGAGCGGAGCTCGGCTGATGGCACTCGGCTGGCCTGGGCCGCCGTGATTGTAGTCCTCGCTCAGGCCGCGCTCGGCGGAGTGGTGGTTCGCTTTCTCACGCCCGCGTGGGCCACCATCGCGCACGCCTCGCTGGGACAACTCTTCTTCGTCATCCTGGTGGCGATTTGTGTCGGACTGTTCACCGGGTTCGACGGAGGCTGGGCTGCCCCTGCCTTAATATGTACGGTCGCGCCTTTTCGCGCAGACCATCCTGGGCGCCGCTGTGCGCTATGGAGTGGTCGCGCCCGCGGCTCACATCGCGGGCGCGGTATTGGCCACCATTCTGGTGATGTGGGCCGGACTCTCCATTCTGATGCGGCACATGGACAATACGACGCTCCGCCGCCCAGCCATGCTCCTGCTCTCGATGACGTTTTCCCAGGTTTTCCTCGGCATCGCTGCCCTGATGGCGCGCGTGGCTTACGCCGACGCGCCGCAGCCCATGCCGGTAATGGTGTTGTTCACGGTGGCGCATGTCGCCGTGGGGTCGCTGGCGGTTGGCGCGTCGGTCGCGCTGGCCATGCTCGCCGGGCCCGATGCGTTTCGGGTACATGGAGGGATGGTCACCGCGTGATGCGCGACTATATCGAATTGACGAAGCCGCGGATCACCTGGCTGATCCTCATGAGCACGGGGATCGGGTATTACTTCGGCCTGCCGTCGCACGCCTGGCGCGAGATCAACTGGCTGCTGCTGCTGCACACCATCCTCGGCACCGGACTGATCGCTTCCGGCACGGCGGCGCTCAATCAGTGGTATGAGCGCGCGGCAGATCTGAAGATGCGCCGTACGGCGGGGCGTCCACTGCCTTCGGGCCGCCTGGTCGCGGGCCGCGCGCTGGTGTTCGGCATCGCGCTCTCCGTGGCGGGTTTCGTCGAATTGTGGCTGGGAGTGAATCTGCTGAGCGGCCTCATCGGCGCATTCACGCTGGCCAGCTACCTGTTCCTGTATACGCCGATGAAGCAGCGCACCTGGTGGAGCACCACGGTGGGCGCGATTCCCGGGGGCCATGCCGCCCATGATCGGTTACGCGGCCGCCGCCGGCGCCATCACGCGCGAAAGCTGGGTCCTGTTCGCGATTCTTTTCCTCTGGCAGTTCCCGCACTTCTACTCCATCGCCTGGATGTACAAGGAAGACTACGCCCGCGCCGGCATACAGATGCTGCCCGTGGTGGATCCCGATTGCCGCTCCACGGCGCGACAGATCGTGCTCTACGGCATCGCCTTGATTCCGGTCAGTCTGGTTCCGGGTATGCTGGGAATGACCGGACGAATCTATTTGATCGGAGCTTTGATCTTGGGCCTGGTGTACCTGTATTCTGGCGTGCGTGTGGCGTTGGAGCGCACCCTGGTGCGAGCGCGAGCGGTTCTGCTCACCTCAGTTTTGTACCTGCCGCTGATCTACGGTCTGATGCTCCTGGATAGGCCAGGTTTGTGATCGTAGTTCAAAACCTTACTCACCGCTACGGGGACCGCGTTGCCCTCTCGGGCGTCAGCTTCGAAGTGAAAAAGGGAGAAATCTTCGGCCTGCTGGGGCCGAATGGCGGCGGGAAATCGTCGCTGTTTCGCATTCTATCCACCATGATGGTGCCGAGCGAAGGGCGCGCCGAAATCGCCGGCCGCGATGTGGCGCGCGACCCAGCCGCGGTGCGGCGCGCGGTGGGCGTGGTGTTCCAGACGCAGAGTCTCGATAAGGCGCTGACCGTGGAAGAGAATCTCCGCGCGCAGGGGCATCTGCATGGGCTAAGCGGCGCCACGCTGCGCGACCGCATGGAGGGCGCCATGGAGCGTCTTGGCCTGACGGATCGACGCAAGGATTTGGTGGACACGCTTTCCGGCGGTCTGCGGCGCCGCGTGGAAATCGCCAAGGCGCTGCTTCACAAGCCGCAAGTCCTGCTGATGGATGAGGCATCCACGGGGCTCGATCCGGCGGCGCGCCGCGACCTCTCCAACCATATCGAAAGCCTGCGCACTCACGAAGGCGTCACGATTCTGCTGACTACTCACGTGCTGGCCGAGGCCGACCGCTGCGACCGCCTGATCCTGCTGCATCAGGGGAAGATCGTGGCGCAGGGCAGTCCCGCAGAGTTGCGCGTCGCGCATCGGGGGCGACGTGGTGGTGCTCGAGACCACGGATGCGGAATCGCTCGCCGCCGGCATACGGCAGCGCTTCGGCGCCACGGCATCCACGCGCGACGGCGAGGTGCGCGTGGAGATCTCTAACGGCCATCGCTTCATCGCGGAGGTGGTGGAAGCATTCCCCGGCGCGGTGGATTCAGTGGGCCTGCACAAGCCCTCGCTGGAAGACGTATTCGTGCACGAGACGGGGGCGTCCATTGAGTAGTTTTATTTTGCCCGCGGCCACGCTGTGGCAGCGCGAACTGGTGCGGTTCTGGCGGCAGAAAAGCCGCGTCCTGAGCGTGGTGGCGTCTCCTCTGATCTTCTGGCTGCTGATCGGCTACGGCTCCGGCGACTTGGCGCGCTATTATTCGGGGACGCTGGTGCTGACGGTGATGTTCTCCGCCATTTTCTCCACCATCTCCATCATCGAAGACCGGCGCGAGGGCTTTCTGTTGTCCATGCTGGTATCCCCTGCGCCGCGCACCAGCCTCGTCTTGGGCAAGATTTTGGGGTCGGCTACGTTAGGATGGATACAGGGGCTGATGCTTTTAATTTTCGCTCCGCTGGCGGGGGTAAGCATAGGGCTCGCCGACATCGTTCCGGTGATCGCGGCGATGTTCCTGATCTCGTTCACGCTCACCGGCTTGGGATTTGCAATCGCATGGAAGATGGATTCTACCGCCGCATTTCACGGCGTCATGATGCTCCTGCTGGTGCCCATGTGGATGGTCTCGGGCGCGCTGTTCCCGATGGCGACGGCGCATGGAGCGGTGAAGGCACTGATGTGGATCAATCCGATGACTTATTCGGTGGCGCTGCTGAATCACACGCTGGGGCTGCCGAATGCTTATCCCGGCCCGGCGGAGAGCCTGCTGGTGACCGCCGCGTTCGGCATCGCGCTGCTGCTGGCGAGCGGCATGCTGGCGGCGCAGAAATCGACGCGCTCCGCCGCATGAGTAGGACAGGCCTCCTGGCCTGTCGCCCCGATATGGCGCACACTCCTGACCATCGACACGCTTCTGCTCTGAGACAGGCCAGAAGGCTAGTCCTACTCTGCCTGCTCGCCCTGCTTGCCGGGTGCGTACAGGTGAAGCCCTTGCCTGTGCTCGGACAGGTGCCGCAATTCCAGCTCACCACGCAAGCCGACCAGCCATTCGACAGCCACGCGCTCGACGGGCACATCTGGGTGGCGGATTTCATTTACACCACCTGCGACGGCCCGTGCCCGATGATGAGCCACCAGATGCGCGGCATACAGAATTCCACCGGCGCCACTCCCGAGCTGAAACTGGTCAGCTTCACCGTGGACCCGGCGCACGATACGCCGCCCGTGCTTGCTAAATACGCCAGCCACTTCCAGGCGGATCCTGCCCGCTGGTATTTCCTGACCGGTGAAATGGAGCGTCTCAACGAACTGGGCGTCAATGCCTTCAAGTTGAATAACGTGGACGGAAGCATGAGCCACAGCACGCGCTTCGTCCTGGTGGACGGCAGGCGCCGCATACGCGGCTACTATCTCTCGGGCGACGATAGCTTTCCGAAGAATCTCCTACATGATATCCGGCAACTGCAAAGCGAACCCTCATGATTTCCCTATTGCCCTCGGTTAATGCCACGTTGAATGCGCTCTCGGCGGTGCTGCTGGTGTGCGGCTACCTGCTGATTCGCCGCAAGCAGATCGCGCGGCATCGCCGCGTCATGCAGACCGCCTTCGCCACCTCCTGCCTCTTCCTGGTTTGCTACCTGGTCTATCACGCACAAGTCGGGTCCGTGCCGTTCCACCATGAAGGCACCCCGCTGCGCACTGTATACCTCTCCATCCTGTTCACCCACACGGTTCTCGCGGCGACAGTGCCGGTACTGGCGATCATCACGCTGCGGCGGGGCCTGGCCGCCCGGTACGACAAGCACCGCAAGATCGCGCGCTGGACGCTTCCCATCTGGCTGTACGTCTCTGTCACGGGCGTGGTGGTCTACGTCATGCTGTATCACATGGCATAGCGGTATATACTAAGCGCATCCCTAAGGAGCTAACAGAATGCGCCGAGTATCCGTTCTTTTTGCACTAACTGTGATGGCCGCGTCTAGCGGGCTGGCCCAGTACAAGATCATCAAGACCGCCAAGGTTGGGGGCGCCGGCGGCTTCGACTACGTCTATGCCGATTCGGTGGGACGCCGCCTGTACGTCCCGCGAAGCGGGCAGGGCGCCCGCGTTTCCGTATACGACCTGGACACGCTCGCGCCGGTGGGCGAAATCGCGAATACCAACGGACACGGCGCCGCCGTCGACCCCAAGAGCAACCACGGCTTCGCCAGCAGCAAGCCCGTCGCCATGTGGGACACCAAGACCCTGGCGCCGATTAAGACCATCGACGTGCAGGGCGGTCCCGACGGCATCCTGTTCGACACGTTCAATCAGCGTGTGTGGATTCTCAGCCACGGCGCTCCCAACGCTACCGTGATCGACACCAAGGACGGCTCCATCGTGGGCACCGTCGATCTCGGCGGCGCGCCCGAGCAAGCCGTCAGCGATGGCAAGGGCCACCTATATATCGATATCGAAGACAAGGACAATGTGGCTGTGGTGGACGCCAAGACGCTGACCGTCACTGGCCACTATGAGCTCGGCGATAAGGGAGGCACGCCCGCCGGCCTCGCCTTCGACGTGAAGAATCACATCCTGTTCGTCGCGTGCCGCAAACCGGCGAACATGGTGATGATGAACGCCGACGACGGCAAGATCATCGCTGCCCTGCCCCTGGGCACCGGCACCGACGGCGCCGTGTTCAACCCGGCCACCATGGAAGCGTTCAGTTCCCAGGGCGACGGCACGCTGACCGTGATCAAGGAAAACAGCCCGACCACGTTCGTGGTGGAGCAGACCGTGCTGACGCCGGTCCGTGCCAAAACCCTCACCCTGGACAGCAAGACCAACAATATCCTGCTGATCACCGCCGAGTTCGCCCCTCCTCCCGCCCCAACCACGCCGCCGCCGGCTGGTGGACGCGGTGGCCGCGGCGCCATGGTTCCGGATACGTTTTCGATCGTTGTGGTGGGAAAATGAACCGTATGCGTTAAGTTCGCCCGTCGCCGGTATTTCCGGCGCTACTCCCCGCGGATCTTCGTTCCGCGAACTGCTGGGAGCCCGCTCGTCTTCATGTATTCGCCGATGCGGTAATCGCTCGTGGTGATATGGCGATCGAGCCACGCCCTGAGAAACTGCATGACTTCTATGGTCATGGTGATTTCTCCCGACGCCAGGCGATCTTGAATCGCCCGCACCCTGGACCGCAAAATCTCGTGCTCCTGAACGTGTTGCCGGTAGGCAGGGTATCCGATGCGCTCCATCAACTGCTCCTCGTGCGCAAAGTGATAGCCGGTGTAGTTTATCAGATCCCGATGCAGGTTCACCAGGGCCTCCGTGCCCTTCCCTTCGAGCATTGCCTGATGCAAATTTTCGGCAAATCCGAACAGTCGCTGATGTTCCTCGTCGATCTTCCGTATGCCCACCGCATAGCCGGTGGTCCATCGGAACATCGTGTCTCTCACCGCGTCGTCGGACATGTCAAATCGCCTCCTCGAATCAGAACAACTCCACGTTGTCTCCGAGGTCACCGTCCTGGAGAACCGTTACTGCCTCCTCGTTTGGCGCCGCCGCCATCGCCGAACCCCGCGTCACGGAATCGTGGACGTCGCGCTCCATCTGCATCGTGTAGCGCTCGGAAAGACTCTCCAGGTGCGCGGTCGAAACCGTCTCGGCACCTTCGTGGGACACGCCTCCCGCTTGCGCTCCAAGCCGGTCGAGTTCGCCACGGGCGCGCGCGACCACTTCGGCGAAAAGCGCACCCGCTGAAAATCCGCTGCTCACCGCACTGAAGTCCCCGGCCAGCCGTGAGCCCAGTGTCGAGATCTGATGAACCCGGCTGAAACTGCACTCATTCGACGAGTGCAATTCCACGACGCTTCGCTGTATTTCGTCGACTATTTCGTTCGCGCCAGCGCGCGCATCCGCCGCCTCGTCCCCGGTGCGGCCGGAGACGCGGGCGGCGGCATCGGCCATCGCGTCCAGGGTGCCGGCTACCACTTCGGTATTCTCATTGGAATCGAGGGCCAGGCGGTGCATGACCTCGGCAATCACATTCAGGGCATCTCCGTTGGTCCCAATGTGCGTCGCCCGGATGGTGGCGTTGGTCGCGATACGCTGGATCCGAATCTCAATGCCGCGTACCTCCGCAACCGATTGCCGCATCCTGTTGATGGTCTCCGCGAGGCTGGCGGCGGTGGAGTCCGTTTCCGCCTGAGCCGTAGTGCAAGTGCCGAGCATTTTAAGGATGGCAGTGAAATGACCTTCCATGCGCAGAAAGAAGGAGTCGTGCTCGTCATCCGAGATTCCCATCAGCGATTTGCCCGCTTCCGCCATGCCCTGTACGCGCCCGGCCATATTTTCGAGATCGCCTTCCATGCGCCCGACCGAAGAAGCGAAGACCCTCGCCGCCCCGCACAACTGCGAGGACTGCACGGCCAGAATGGCGCGCGCATCCGGCGGCAACGAACCCCGGCCAGACCCACAGGCGGAACGGAGCTGCCGGAGCGCTTCCATCACATGCTCGATCTGCTGGCGGGTAATATCGTGGAATTGAACCGATCTGACCACATTCCCGGCCGCTTCGCACAGCGCTTCATAATCGGCAGCCTGACGTGCCGACGATTCTACCGCGCGCCGGCGCCGCTCTTCGAACGCTTTCAATCCATCGATGACGCCCCCGATCAGCCCGGGCAATTCCTTGAGCTGCCTGACCCGCAACTCGGAAGCATTCCGAATGGCGGTCCGGACACCCCGGTCGAGTTGCGAGGACGCCTTCAGAACGCCCTCTCCGCTGGTTTGGATGCTCTCCGATAGCGGCCTCACTTCAGCGGCCAGATCTCCGAAATCGCCGCCGGTATCTCCCAGCCGCGAAGTTTCGATACGCGTCAGAGTACACAGCGTCCGGAATGTCGCCACCGTATTGCCGATTCCGGCGAAGGTCGTCCGGATACGGCCCGAGAGGTCGTGCACCTCCTCCAATGCGTGACCGCTTTGTTCAATTCCCGCGTCCATCTCCCTGGCACGCTCCAGTATCCTTGTAAGCGCGGCGGAGACGTTGCGGCCGTGCTCCCCCGAAATGAGTTCGCCAAGAGCCGCCATATCCGACGCAATCTGACGCGCCGTCGAACTGAACTCCATCAGTTTTTCGCTGACCGCCAGAAAATCGCGCTCCGTCGAACGGTTGAGATCTTCGAGGTCGCGTATAACCTGGTCGATGGCTGTCCCACAGCCGTCTCCCGTCCAGCCGCTTGCCGGCGGGCGGCGCAGGGCGATGAAGGCCCGCTGCACAGGTCCGGAGAGGTTCCGAATCAGCCTTTGGATGGTGCGCCGCGCCACCGCTTTAGTACGTTGTCCCGCTGTCATATTTCCGTAGTTGTCAAAAAGCCGCCGGGCAACCGCTCAGCCGCCGCCAAAATGCCGGTACCGTCGGCGCTTAAGCTCAATTTCCTTATCGGCGGGAGTCGACAGACCCTAGAGCGACATACAACAAAAGATTCACTATGTTGGAAATCGCGTATCCCGTCGATAAGTGTTCAGAAGACGAACATCGGGCCGATTACGTGGACTCAACTCGCCGGTATCGTGCCAACTCAGACGCCAGAAGCTTTCGCAAGGAGTGGAGTTTTGCCGGTAACCATGGAAAGACATGAAACTCATTCGCTCGTCCGGCTGGAGGGCGAACTCACCATCACATCCGCCGCGGAAGTGAAAGAAGCGCTGCTCGCGGGCCTCGCCGCCGGGACAGAGTTACACCTGGATCTGAAGCGTGCCGAAGCGATCGATGTCACGGTGATGCAGTTGTTGTGGGCCGCGGGACGGGAAGCGGAGCGCAGCGGCGTTACCTTGGCCGGCCGTATGTCGGACGCGGCTGCCACCCTGGCTCGGGAGGCCGGTTTTGAGGGGCTTCCGGGAATGGCGGTTGAGGGGTAACGAATGGCCAAGGTAATCCTTACGGTCGACGATTCTGCCAGCGTGCGGCAAATGGTGAGGTTCACGCTCTCCGACGCCGGCTACTCGGTGATTGAAGCCGTTGACGGCAAAGATGCGCTGGCCAAACTGGCAAACCCGGCGAACCTCGTGAACCTGGTAATCACCGACCTCAACATGCCGAATCTGGATGGGATCGGGCTCATCCGGGGCGTACGCGCGAATCCCGCGCGTAAGGGCCTTCCCATTATCATGCTGACCACCGAATCCCAGGAGGTGCGCAAGCTGGAGGGCAAGGCGGCAGGCGCCACGGGCTGGATCGTGAAGCCATTCGCCACCCAACAACTCCTGGCGGTTGTGAGGAGAGTGCTCGGATGATCGACAAGTACAAACAGGCTTTCCAGGAAGAAGCGCGCGAGTTGCTCGCGGAACTGGAATCGGCGCTGCTGGAACTGGATCAGAAGCGTGACGACCGCGAGGTGGTCGGACGGGCTTTCCGGGCTCTCCACACCATCAAAGGATCGGGCGCGATGTTCGGTTTCGACGACGTCGCCGGCTTCGCGCACGGTCTCGAAACGGCATTCGACCGTCTGCGCAATGGACAGCTTGCCGCCACGGCCGATCTGATTAATCTCACCCTGGCTGCCGGCGATCAGATCAAAACCATGTTGGACGAAGCGGACGGCCGCGGCACCGTCGATCACGCCCGGTCCGCCGGCATTCTCGAGGAGTTGCGCCAACTTACCGGCTTGACGGAGCCGCCGCAGGGGGCAACCCCAATTCCGGGCGATACGCAGGATCTTGCCGCCGGTAGCCAGGTTCTTGACTGGCGCATCCGCTTCCGGCCGGGCCCCGACATTCTGTTGAATGGCACCAATCCGCTGCTGCTATTCCGCGAACTGCGGGAATTGGGACAACTCCGGGTCAACCTGGACACGGTCACGATTCCGCCACTCAGCCAGATCGACGCGGAGCGATGCTACCTCGCCTGGGACATGGTCTTGACCACGCCGGCGGCATCTGAGGCGATCCGCGATATCTTCATGTTCGTCGAGGACGATTGCGAACTCAGCATTGAACGTGTGGCGGGCCAGCCGGCGGAAACAGGTATACCCACGGTACTGCCGGCCAGGCGGAGCGTCCAGGACGGGCGCTCCGCGGCCGGTGCCGGAACCGGGTCAAGCATTCGCGTGTCGGCCGAAAAGTTAGATCAACTGGTCAACCTTGTGGGCGAACTCGTGACCGTGCAGGCACGCCTGAGCGAGGTTGCCGGCGGCCGGGACGATGCGGACATCCGGGACATATCCGAGGCAGTCGACCGTTTGACGGCGGCGCTCCGCGAAAACTCGATGAGCATCCGCATGCTGCCGCTCAAGACTACCTTCGAACGGTTCCGCCGCCTGGTTCACGATCTCGGAATCGATCTGCACAAAGAGGTCGATCTGTCCATCGAAGGTGCGGATACGGAACTGGACAAGACGGTCATCGACCAGTTGAACGATCCGCTGGTTCACCTGATCCGCAACAGCATGGACCACGGTATCGAGACGCCGCAAGCACGCGTCGCGGCGGGCAAGCCTCCCTGCGGAACCATCCACCTTTCGGCCCGGCACTCCGGCGCAAACGTGCTGATCCGGATCAGCGACGACGGACGCGGCCTGGATGTAGACGCGGTGCGCGCCCGCGCGGTCGAGCAGGGCCTGATCGACGACGCCGCCCGGCTCTCTGAGGCTGAGATCTTCTCTCTCATCCTGGCCCCCGGGTTCTCCACCGCCCGGGAGGTAACCTCGGTATCCGGACGGGGCGTGGGTATGGACGTAGTCCGCCGCAGCATTGAGGGGCTGCGCGGTTCCATCGAGATCAGCAGTAAACCGGGAGCGGGACTGACGGTCACGCTTCGACTCCCCCTGACGCTGGCCATCATCGATGGACTGCTGGTCCGCGTGGGCCGGGCGCACTTCATACTGCCACTCGCCAACAGCCTGGAATGTGTCGAACTCACCCGGCAGGACATTCAAGACTCGCGCGGCAAACACCTCGCCGACGTTCGCGGCGAACTGATTCCCTACATACGGCTGAGCGAACACTTTCAGATGGATACCGTCCGGCCCGAACGCGAGCAGATCATGGTCGTCGAAACCGAGCACGGGCATTACGGCTTCGTCGTGGACCAGGTGCTCGGCGATCATCAGACGGTAATTAAGAACCTGGGCAGGCTGTATCGCAATGTTCAGGTCGTCTCCGGAGCCACCATTCTGGGCAACGGGACCGTGGCTCTGATTCTAGATCCGCATCGCCTGGTGCAGAACGTTGTTCAGGGCACGTCGCAGAAGAGGCGCGGGGACCGCCGGAGTAGCAGTGTGGACAAGCAAGATTCGAGGCAGCGACCTCATTCATTCAAAAAGGAAGACAGCACCGATGGTAACTAAAGTAAATGGCAAGACACAGCCGCGAAAATCCGGCAATGGCCGTTCGGCCGTTGTGGAGCAAGGCGCGCAAGTTGCACGCGCCCGCGCGGACAGCGCCTCGAAAGCGGCTGACTTGGAGACGCAGCGGGTATCGCAGGAGATCCTGCGCCTGGTAGAGGCTTCGCGCCTGGGTCATCTCGACGAACGCGGCAAGGCCGACCGGTTTCAGGGCGTCCATCGCGAGATGGTGCAGGGCATTAACGAGATGTTGGATGCGATTCTGCTGCCCATCGGCGAAGGCAACCGCATTCTCCACCAGATCTCCGAAGGGAAGATCGATGAGCTGATTGCGCACACCTATAAGGGCGATCACGAAAAGATGAAACAGGCGGTCAACAACGTGGGGACCGTCGTACAGGGCTTGCAGAAGGAATTGATGCGCCTGACCGATGCTTCGCGCGATGGTCAACTCTCCGAACGCGGCAAGACCCAACAGTTCCGCGGCGCGTATGCCGAAATCATCAGCGGCGTCAACTCCATGCTGGACGCGATCCTGTTGCCCATCGGCGAAGGCAACCGCATTCTCGCCCAGATCTCCGATGGAAAGATCGACGAGTTGATTGCGCACACCTATAAGGGCGATCACGAGAAGATGAAACAGGCCGTCAACCACGTGGGCGCGGTCGTACAGGGCCTGCAGAAAGAACTGATGCGCCTGACCGACGCCTCGAGGGATGGACAACTCGCTGAGCGCGGCAAGCCCGAACAGTTCCGCGGTTCATATGCCGAGATCGTGAGCGGCGTCAACGCCATGCTGGACGCGATCCTGCTGCCCATCGGCGAAGGCAACCGCATTCTTGCCCAGATCTCCGACGGGAAAATCGACGAGCTGATCTCGCACACCTATAAAGGCGATCACGAGAAGATGAAACAGGCCGTCAACAACGTCGGCGTAGTCGTACAGGGCCTGCAGAAGGAATTGATGCGCCTGACCGATGCCTCCAAGGACGGAAGACTGTCTGAGCGTGGCAAACCTGAACAATTTCGCGGCGCATATTCCGACATCGTTCGCGGTGTCAATGCCGTCCTCGACGCAGTAATTACGCCCCTCAACGTGGCGGCTGATTACGTCGATAAAATCTCGCGTGGCGCGATCCCGCCCAAAATCAGCGACACCTACAACGGCGACTTCAACACCATCAAAAACAACCTGAACAACTGCATCGATAACATCAACCTGCTGGTGGCGGATTCCAACGTCCTGGCCAAAGCGGCCGTGGAAGGCAAGCTGGCGACTCGCGCCGACGCCTCCAAACACGGTGGCGATTACCGCAAGATCGTTGAAGGTGTCAACAACACCCTGGATGCAGTCATCGGCCCGCTGAACGTTGCAGCCAACTACGTGGATCGCATCAGCAAGGGTGACCTTCCCTCGCAAATTACTGACACCTACCAGGGTGAGTTCAATTCCATCAAGAACAATCTGAACACGCTCATCGTGGCAATGAACGACGTCACGCGCGCCGCCGAAGAGATCGCCCAGGGCAATCTGACGGTCACGGTTCGCGAGCGTTCCAGCCAGGACAAACTGATGCAGGCCTTGATCTCGATGGTCGCGGGCTTGACCCGCACCGTGACGGACATACGTACCATCGCAGGCGAAGTATCGTCCGCGAGTCAGTCCATCAGCGCAGCCTCGGTCCAGGTGTCCAACGGCGCCAGCGCCCAGGCCGCGTCGGCCGAAGAAGCCTCCTCATCCATGGAGGAAATGGTTTCCAACATCAAGCAGAATGCCGACAACGCGCAGCAGACCGACAAGATCGCCACCAAATCGGCCAAAGATGCGCAGGAGAGCGGCAAGTGCGTGCTGGAGGCGGTCTCGGCGATGAAGGAAATCGCCACCAAGATCTCCATCATCGAGGAGATTGCCCGGCAGACGAACCTGCTGGCCCTGAATGCGGCCATCGAGGCGGCGCGCGCCGGAGAGCACGGCAAGGGGTTCGCGGTGGTTGCCGCCGAAGTTCGCAAACTGGCAGAGCGGAGCCAGAAGGCGGCGGGCGAAATCAACCACCTCTCCGGTACGACGGTCAAAGTATCCGAGAAGGCCGGAGAAATGCTCGACAAACTTGTCCCCGACATTCAAAAGACCGCGGAACTGGTACAGGAGATCACCGCGGCCAGCAAGGAACAGGACACCGGCAGCGAACAGATCAACAAAGCGCTTCAGCAACTCGAGAAAGTCATCCAGCAGAACGCTTCGGCGGCCGAGGAGATGGCTTCCACCACCGAGGAACTGACGGGCCAGTCCGACCAGCTGGTGAGTGCCCTCGGATTCTTTCGCACTGGAGATACCATGCAGGCTCCCCCCGCGCGTTCCGCGGGAGCCCGGCTCGGCGGATCTTTAAACAACCTTCAGGAGGCAGTCCACGGCGCCCACCACTCCACCTTGAAGAAGGCTGCCAAATCCGGAGTGACTCTCAAAATGAGGGAGACGGGCGACCGGATCGATAAGGAGTTCGAGCGTTTCTAAACGTTGAGGCGCGCGCCTGCTGCCGGGCGCGCGCCCCCACTGCAGGATGCGAAAGGAAACAAATCATGAGCGTTACCGAAATTACCGACACACGGCAATACCTCACATTCAAACTGGCGGAAGAAGTCTTCGCGATCGACGTTTCCAAAGTGCGGGAGGTGCTCGATTTCACAACCATCACCAAGATTCCCCGTACACCCGATTTCATGAGCGGGGTCATCAATCTTCGCGGCAATGTGGTGCCGGTGGTCGACCTGCGCCTCTGTTTTGAGATGTCGAAGACGGAGAAAACCGTCAACACCTGCATCGTAGTCATGGAGATGATGCTGGAGGGTGAATCGACCGTTGTCGGCGCCCTGGCCGATTCGGTCGAAGAGGTGATCGACCTGGAGCCCGAACAGATTCAGCCGGCGCCCAGGATGGGTACCCAGATCCGGACAGATTTCATTAAGGGCATGGGCAGGCGCGAGGCGCAGTTCGTCATGATCCTGGACATCGACCGTGTCTTCTCCGCCGAGGAGTTGTCGGCGGTCCGGGGTGCCGAAACTGTAGTCTGATGCAAAAGTTCAACCAGACGAGGAAGACACTGTGAAACGGTTCAACAATCTAAAAATCGGCACCAAACTGCTGGCCAGCTTTATGTTCTTAGCGGCCATCGCCGGACTCATCGGTTGGGTTGGGCTGTCGGGCGTGAATGAAATGCAGGCGAGGAGCGCCCGGATGTATGCCGATACCCTGGTTCCGATCCGGGACCTGGGGTACGCCAATGCTGCGTTCCTTCTTGCTCGCACCGAGGTCCGCACCATGCTGGGGACCAGGGACAGGGCAAAGCGCCAGGCCGAACAATTGGTGAGCGCCCTCGGATTCTTTCGCACTGGAGATACGGCAGCAGTTCGGCCACCCAGTGTCCATTCCGACGGCTCCCTGGAAAAGCTTCAGGCCGCAGTTAGCCATACCGTGGCCGCCCCCGAACCTCCGAAGATACTTGCCAAACCCGGAGTCGCTCTCAGGATGAGAGAGACCGGTGACCGGATTGACAGGGAATTCGAGCGCTTCTAGGACCACGCGGCGGCGAAGCGATTGGAGCGACGCAGCCTGAAATTCATCTCATGACTACGCGGATTGAAGGTCTATCAAAGGCGGATTTCGACAGGCTGCGCACCCTGATCTATAACGAATCCGGCATCTCCTTAAGTTCGGACAAGAGGACAATGCTCGAGATACGGATCAAGCGCAGGCTACGCAGCCTCGACATTTCGTCCTTCGGAGAGTATTGCGAACATGTATTTACACCCCAAGGCAGGCAAAGCGAACTGGTTCACCTGATCGACGTCACCACTACCAATAAGACGGACTTTTTTCGCGAGGCGGGACACTTCGACTTCCTCGTGTCCCGGGCCCTGCCGGATCTGGCGGCGCGCATGGGCGCCAGCCGCAAATCCCTGATCTGGAGCGCCGGCTGCTCGACCGGCGAGGAGCCGTACACGTTGGCCATGGTGCTCAGCGAATACTCACAGACGTGCCCCGGCTTTCGCTTCGGCGTGCTGGCAACCGATATCTGCACATCGGTATTGGCCAAGGCCTCCATGGGAATCTTCAAATCTGAACTCGTGAGGCCCGTTCCCCAAGCGCTTCGGCGAAAGTACTTCATGCGCAGCCGCGATCCGAAATCCGACCTGGTCCGGGTGGTCCCCGAAACGCGGGCCCTGGTCGAATTTCGGCACCTCAACTTTATGGACAGCGACTTCGCCCTGTCCGAATTGCCGGAAATCATCTTCTGCCGGAACGTGATCATCTACTTTGACCGGCCGACTCAGGTCCGGCTTCTCGAAAAGTTGACTCGTCACCTCGTGCCCGGCGGCTATTTCTTCGCAGGCCATTCCGAGTCCCTTCAGGGCATGGACCTGCCCCTGGTTCCAGTGGCTCCCGCCGTTTACAGGAAATCTTGATGATCGGGAACAGCCTCATTCTTCCGGACGTGAATCTTCAACCGGGAGAACTATGCGTGGTTCGCCGCCCCGCGATCTTACGGACAATTCTGGGATCGTGTATCGGCGTCACGTTCTGGAGCGCGCGCCTGGGCGCGGGCGCGCTGTGCCATGGCATTCTGCCGACGTGTCCGGCCATCCTGCCCAGCGGGTTCACCCTCTCCGATGGCTACCGCTTCGTGGATTTTAGTATTCGCTACCTGGCGCAGCAGTTTGACGCGCTCGGCGCCCACCGCCACCAATTGGAGGTGAAAGTCTTCGGAGGCGCCGACGTGCTGCCAGTTCCCGGCGAAAGGCACAAGCCGACCGTCGGTGCCCTGAACTGCAAGATCGCGATGGAAGTCCTGGAAGAGAAGGGATTCGTCGTGTCCGCATCAGACGTAGGGGGAGTCCGCGGCCGCAGAATTCATTTCCACACTGGGACCGGTGAAGTGCTTCTTCAGCGGTTGTCCGCCAAGAGCGACCCGGTCCTGTAAAGAGCGATGCCCTATGAGCAAACCAAGAATTCGAGTCCTCATCGTTGACGATTCCGCCGTGGTCCGGCAAACCCTGGCCGACGTGCTGTCCGGAGACCCCGCGATTGAAGTGATCGGCACGGCCAGCGACCCCTTCGTCGCGGCCGAGCGCATGCGCGAGCAGATCCCGGATGTAATCACGCTGGATATCGAGATGCCCCGTATGGATGGGCTGACCTTCCTGCAGAAGATCATGCACCAGCACCCCATACCGGTGGTCATCTGTTCCACTCTCGCCGAAAATGGTGCGCAAAGCACGCTCAAAGCGCTTGAATATGGGGCCGTGGACATTATCGCCAAGCCCCGCCTGGGGACGAAACAGTTTCTGGAAGAGTCGCGCGTGCTCCTCTGCCAGGCTGTGAAGGCGGCCGCTTCGGCGCGCCTGCGCGCTCCATCGCCGCGCCAGACCGTGCAACCCAAGCTAACCGCCGATGCCATTCTTCCGCGTGCCCGGGGCGACATGCTCGAAACCACTGAAAAGGTCGTGGTCATCGGCGCTTCGACCGGGGGCACCGAGGCCCTTCGCGCTCTGCTCGAAGTCCTGCCCCCCGATGCCCCCGGAATCGTCATCGTGCAACACATGCCGGAAGTCTTCACCCGCGCGTTTGCCAACCGCCTGGACGGCCTGTGCCAGATCACCGTAAAAGAGGCGGAGGTCAACGATACCGTGCTGCGCGGCCGCGCACTGATTGCGCCAGGCAATCACCACGTGCTGCTCAAGCGCAGCGGAGCGCGATACTACGTGGACATAAAGGACGGACCGCTGGTATGCCGCCACCGTCCCTCGGTGGATGTACTGTTCCGTTCCGCCGCGCGCTACGCAGGCAAAAATGCCGTGGCCGTGATCATGACCGGCATGGGCGACGATGGAGCCCGCGGAATGTTGGAGATGAAAGAGGCCGGCGCCGCCACAATCGCTCAGGACGAAGCTACCTCAGTAGTATTCGGAATGCCTAACGAAGCCATCAAACTCGGCGCCGTGGATGAGATTCTGCCGCTGCCTTCGATCGCCAGGTCCATGCTCGCCCGGGCGCGCTGATCGTGTACCTTCATTCGTTGCGCAGCGCTTCCAGCGGATCGGCTCTCACCGCCCGCCGCGCCGGGATGTAGATGGCAAGCGCGGCCGCGCCCGCGAGCACCAGGGGTATCCCCACGAACACGCCCGGCCCCGCCCCGCCGACACCGAACACCACTGCCCGCATCAGACGCGCCAGCCCGTACGCTGGAATCAGGCCAACCACCAGCCCCGCGCACGCCGTTGTCATGCCGCTGCGGAAGAGCATGCCGAGCACCCTCCCACGCGGTGCTCCCAAAGCCGTCCGAATCCCGATTTCGTGCGTCCGCGACGAAATCACCGACGCCGTCACGCCATATACACCGACCCCGGAAAGCGCCAGCGCCAGTAGTCCGAAAACTCCCATCAGCGCCGCCATGTATACAAACACGAAGCCCTCCTGCTGGATTAAGTTCGTCATCGTATTCAGGTTCGTGATCGGCTGCTCCGCGTCCACCGCCCCGATCGCTTCCCGCACCCGTTCGGCCCAACGTACCCGAGAATCTCGCCCGGCTTGAGCGTGAAACTGACATCCTGAACCGCTGGCACCCCGTTGAACCGCTTCGTCAACCCGCAAACTTCGAGCATGCGGCCTCCTGGTCCCATAAGCAGTTTATGGATACCAGCCATGTAGACACCGGCCGCCGGCAAAAGGTTCCCGCTCTGTTATAGTCCCCGCGCACCCAACCGCGCCATCCAGCGACTCCGCATCTCCTTCAGCCGGTCCCCGACCGCCAGCGGATGCACGTCATCCTCGAGCCTCTCCAGAATCTCGTACAGGAACGCGCCCTCGCTGCAAGCGATCCATTCCTCCTGCAGCGACTTGTCCCGATGACTCCCGTTGCGCAGGCCGAACCACGTACCATTCTTCGCCGCATCCAGATTCCGCGACGAATCTACCCAGACGCGCCCCGTCACCGAACACCGCACCGCGAATACGCCGAGCGCCGCCTTCCGTTCCTTGAATTTCCGGATCGCTTCTTTCCTCGCTACCTTCGATTCCATTTCGCTCATTTCTCACACCGCGAACACCGCCGCCGCCAGTTTCTTCCCATGCTCCCGGACATCCTCCGGCCATGCCTTCACCATTTCGTCGAAGCGATCCCCCTTGCCTGAGAACAGCGCCCGCGTCGCCTCCTCAAATCCAGGCTCGTTCCCCACCATCGCCGACAGGAACCGGTAAGCCGCCTCTTGCGCGCGCCGCCGTCGATCCTTACCTTGATTGCTCGTCCTGGCCTGCTCCACCAGCTTCCGAAGAGCCACCGACGCGCCACCCGGCTGACTTGCAAGCCAATCCCAATGCCGCGGCAGAAGCGTTACCTCGCGCGCGACCACGCCTAGCTTTGGACGCCCGGGCTTCCGCAGCTCGGCCGGAACCTCTGCCGCGATCCGCCGCCCCACGTCCTCCGCACTCCCGCGGAAGTCCACTTCGATCAGTTCGCTGGTCACATCGTCGAAGATCAGCACTTGCGCCCACTTGTCGCGATCCCATACCGCCTTCGCCGCCAGCGGCGACCTCCCGCAACTCGCCCGACGCAATCCGCTTCGAGCCCGCGAAAGCTGTGCAATGAATATCAGCCATCTTAATTTTTACCCGGATAAAAACAATATTACCCGGATACAATCAGACTGTCAAATTCCTTCCTCCTCACCCGGCTGGTATCGTAAAACAGACATGCCCGTTTATCGCTCTCGCACCACCACTCATGGCCGCAACATGGCCGGCGCGCGCAGCCTCTGGCGCGCCACCGGAATGAAGGATGGAGATTTCGACAAGCCCATCGTCGCCATCGCCAATTCCTTCACCCAGTTCGTGCCCGGCCACGTCCACCTAAAGGACCTCGGACAGCTTGTCGCCGGAGAGATCGAACGCGCCGGCGGGGTCGCCAAAGAGTTCAATACGATCGCCGTGGACGACGGCATCGCCATGGGCCACGGCGGCATGCTCTACAGCCTGCCCTCGCGGGAATTGATTGCCGATAGCGTCGAGTACATGGCCAACGCCCACTGCGCCGACGCTCTGGTCTGCATTTCCAATTGCGACAAAATCACGCCCGGCATGCTCATGGCGGCACTCCGCCTCAACATCCCCGCCATCTTCGTTTCCGGCGGACCGATGGAAGCGGGCAAGGTGCAGCAGGGCGACCTCGTGCGCTCGGTCGATCTCGTGGACGCCATGATCGCCGCCGCCGATCCGCGCATCACCGACGAATTCTCCGCCCAGATGGAACGTTCCGCCTGTCCCACCTGCGGATCCTGCTCGGGAATGTTCACCGCCAACTCGATGAACTGCCTGATGGAGGCGCTTGGCCTGGCGCTCCCCGGCAACGGAACCATCGTCGCCACCCATGCCGATCGCAAACACCTGTTCGAGGAGGCCGGGCGCCGCATCGTGGACCTCGCCCGCCGCTATTATGAACAGGACGACGCCCGCATCCTGCCGCGCGGCATCGCCACCTTCGACGCCTTTGAGAACGCCATGGCCCTCGATATTGCGATGGGCGGATCCACCAACACCGTCCTCCACCTCCTGGCCGCCGCGCACGAAGCGGAAGTGCCCTTCACCATGCGCGATATGGACCGCCTCTCGCGCCGCGTTCCGCATCTCTGCAAGGTCGCGCCCTCCTCGCCCGACGTTCACGTCGAAGACGTACACCGCGCCGGAGGCGTCTTCGGAATTCTCGCCGAACTGGACCGCGGCGGCCTCCTCCATCGCGGCGTCCACACCGTCCACGCGCCAACCCTGGGCGACGCCATTGCACAGTGGGACGTCCAGAATGGCGTCGCGGAGAGCGTCCGCGAGTTCTATCGCGCCGCTCCCGGCGGCATACGCACCACCGAGCCCTTCAGCCAGAGCCGTCGCTACGCAGCCCTCGATCTGGACCGCACGAAGGGCGCCATCCGCGATGTCCCCCACGCTTTCAGCCGGGATGGCGGCCTCGCCGTCTTATACGGCAACATCGCCGAAGACGGCTGCATCGTGAAGACGGCGGGAGTGGACCCGGCGAGCCTCACCTTCACCGGACCGGCGCGCATTTTCGAAAGCCAGGACGATGCCGTCGAAGGCATTCTCGGCGATCGCGTACAGCCCGGCGATGTCGTAGTGATCCGCTACGAAGGGCCCAAGGGCGGACCCGGCATGCAGGAGATGCTCTACCCCACCAGCTATCTGAAATCCAAGGGCCTGGGGAAAGCGTGCGCGCTGATTACCGACGGGCGTTTTTCGGGAGGAAGCTCAGGCCTTTCCATCGGTCACGTATCGCCCGAAGCGGCCGAAGGCGGTGCGCTCGCGCTGGTCGAAGATGGTGACGCCATCGAAATCGATATTCCGCGGCGCAGCATCCGGCTCGACGTCAGCAATGAGGAGTTAGCGCGCCGTCGGGCCGCAATGCAGTCGCGCGGCGCCGCGGCATGGAAGCCCGCCTCGCGCCAGCGCACCGTATCGAAGGCGTTGCAGGCGTACGCCGCGATGGCCACCAGCGCCTCCCGAGGCGCAGTTCGCGAATTCTAAACTCCGCGGCGGGCGCTGACTTAAGGTCATTCGCTTGTAGAGACTCATACAACCTGCACCGCACACTTTAGGTCCGTCCGTTGTCGAAAATGAGCGGGTTTGCTTGTGAGCCGCGCGTAAGAGCGTGATCAGTTGGCGGCCGGGCGCTCGATGCGCTCCGCGGTGTATACCGGCAAGATGTCCTCCTGCCGTTTCAGTTCGAGACCGAGTTTGCCCAAAACCGTGAAGATTGTGGGGAGACCGGCGAAGGGGTTCACCGCCGGGATGCCGTTCGGTGGCGGAGGTGGCAGCCGCATGGGGGCCCAGCCTTCAGTGTTTACGGTAAACAGTCCGCTTAGCGCCGTGCGGTTCACGACCGGCAAATCCGTCCAGTTCCCAATGTAATGGACAAGGTCATCCATATCTATGGCTTTTGCATTCAGGGGGTGGCCCAAGCCGCCAATAAAGTTATGGCAAGCTTCCGGGTCGGTATCGAAGATGCAGGCCTTCTCGGAGATGGCCGACTTCTGTAGGTTCGGACCTCCGCTGGCAACGGTGAGAGCATACACTGACATCGTCTTATTCTCAATCCGCATCACGAGTTTGAAACGATCGATGAGCAATCCGCGGATCATTTGTTGAACTCGGCTTCGCACTTCGCTGTCCTGAAGACCGGGAGGGATGACGCTAGCGGGCGCTTTCGCTTCAATATCGTACTTCTCACGAAGGGTCCAGTCGGGAAGAGGGGAAAGACGCGGCGAAGGGTTGACCGGCACGTCGTAAGCGTAACTCAAAAGCCTGATCACAGGGACCGCACTCGCAGTCAAGTCACCGTTAGGCAGCACTCGCACGCGTGCGTTGCGCGCGTCGGCTGAGCGAGCAGGTTTTATGGTGATCGTTGCAAATGCCGGCGACTGAGCGACGACAGGCAAAGCCACGAGCAAATATACGACCGCTTGGCAGAACACGGACATAGTCCACCTCCTTAGCAGGATTCGACGGCCGTAACGCAGAGTTTGTTCCCGATGCTACGCTGATTGACCAGCCGAACCTGGTTACGTCAAGCCGCAGCCCGGCCCATGTAATACTCGAGCCCCAACATCAGCAGCATGAGGCCCCAGCCCGCGATCAGCAGAACCCACTTGAGGTTTCCGGGATCGTATCTGCAGAGGATGTGATGCGGGCCTGCTACCACCTGCGCGCCCAGAAGCCCCGGAGAGAGCATCGCGGTCTTCACGGTTCGTCCATCCACGAGCACTTTCCAGGCGGGATGATAGGTCATCCGGAACAGTACCCACGCGGGGCGCAACACGTCCAGATCGGCCTCGTATACCTGCCCGCTCTGGCGTTCGTTCTTCGCGATTCCAGGGTATCCGGCGGGCGAAGCGAGCGAGGGAAGATATCCCGGCGTGACGCGCGGCAGCTCCTTCGCGGCCTCGCCGTGGAAATCCAGCCAGATGTATTGGTTCTTCTCTGGCCAATCGCCCTGTAGCCACGGATCGCAGAGATCGAAAAAATTGTCGCGCGTGGTGTCGGCGGCCGCTACCACGTCCACCAGGCCGAAGTAGCCTTCACCCGGCGCGTCGAACATACGGAAGTGCCCCATGTCTCCGAGCGGCTTGAGGAATGGGGGAGCACCCGGCTCGGGAATAGTGAGCACCGTGCGGATATTGAAGACGCGATACTCGCTGGCCTTGAGCTGGTCGAAACGCCCGATCAGGTCACTCGGCAGCGCCGTCTGGTTGTACGCGTCCGTGATGGTCGGCGTGAGACTCAGGGTCAGGAATTCGTAAACGGGTGACCGGCCGAGGGCGAACCGCGGTCCCCAGGTACCGCGAAGGCCCGCGAAGACGCGGCCGCCGCGCTGTCGCGCCAACGCGATCGCGCGATCGAGCGTCGCTCCGTCGCTCCGGATTTTAGCGGCGGTCACTTCTTCCAACTCAGTATGCGATTCGATCCACCTTACGCGCTCCACCACCGGTACGGCCAACAGGACAGCCGTCAGCGCCGCCGCCGCCGCGGGATGCCATCGCCGCGCCGCTTCCGCCCATAGCTGCGCCAGTCCGATCGCCGCCAGAAACAACAGGAATACCTGAACCGCGCCTAGCACGCGATGAAGATGCAGATCGCTGGTGGCTCCAATAAGGGTCATCAGCGCACCCCAAGTGGGCCTCCCGAAAAACACCAGCAGCCAGAAGGCGGCGGCGAGCAGAAGAAACGTGTGCGCGGCCTCCAGTTTGCGAGTCTTGCGGTAACGCCAAAGCAGCAGCCCCGCGCCGAAGAACGCCAGCAGCGTCAGTACAGGCAGGCGATCGTGGTCCATCAATTGGCCGCTGAACAGCCATTGAAGAACTTTGCCGGCGCCGAAGGAGTCGTATTTTTCCGCCGGCTCCGAACGGGAACGATTGATCAGGTATCCATCGGTGATGATAGGAATCAATTGAAACGCCGCTACCAGCGCCGCCGACGCGCCCATTCTTAGAATTCGCTGAATGCGGACCATCCTGGCCACTTTGGGATCCGGCATCACGGCGATCAGGCACGCCGTCAGGGCGCCCATCCATCCGTAGATCAGATGGGCCAGCAGGGTCAGGCCGATCAGCGCGCCCGCCGCAGTCACATGTTTGCCGGTGCGAATGGCCTTGAACGACAGGCCCAGAGAAATCAGCAGAAGACCGGCGCCCACCGCCTGCGGGAACAGGCCGAAGCCGATCCAACTGCGGAGGTCCATTCCCAGTTGGCCCGGTCCCGGACCCGCGATCAGCGGCATCAGCATCGCGGTGGCCGCGGCGGTGAGGGGCGGCAGTTCGAGCCAGCGCGCGGCCAGATAAAAGGGAACCGGCAACAGGACGATCGAGAGGTATCGGGCCCAGAGGAAGACGGTCCACAGAGACACAGTTTTTCCCAGCGCGAAGTACAGGCCGGCGACTATGAAGTGCGCCAGCGGCTGATAGAGGCGTGCCAGCGGCACGCCGAGCGAGGTCTCGGCGCTCCAGAAGTCCAGCGGATTGTCGCCACGCTCCGCCGCGTCCACCATCCCCTTGACCAAGGCGAAGTGAGAGACGTTGTCGGTGTTCCGGTAAGAAGCCGTGGACAGTTCCGGCGCTACGACGATCGCCTGTGCCAGCACCACCGCCAGCACGATCGCCAGGCTAAGACGGTTTTCCAAAGTGGTTCCCAGAATGATTAACCAGGATAACAAATCGCCGGTTCCCGGCCGGGCGGCGCGCCGCTAAGCGCGTTACCCTGTGTGTTCATGCCAACCATACCAGTCACCGAACTGACGCATTTTTGCGAAGCGATTCTGGAGGGCGCCGGGGTGCCGCGCCACAAAGCGGAGATCGCTGCCGCCTGCCTCATTTCCGCCAACCTGCGCGGAGTGGATTCGCACGGGATCCAACTGCTGCCGTTTTACATCGATCAATTACTGGCCGACGAGATGGATGCCCAGGCCGACGGCCGCGTAATTTCGGAAAACGGGTGCTGCCTGCATTTCGACGGACAGAATGCGCTGGGCCAATGGGTGGCGGAGACGTGCTGCGCGCATGCCGTGCGAATTGCGCGAGAGCACGGCGTGGCGCTGGTGGTGGCCAAGGAATCGAACCACTTCGGCGCGGCCGCGTGGTGGGCGCAGAAGATGCGCGCCGCCGGGCAGATCGGCATCGTGATGTGCAACGCCTCGCCGATCGTGCCGCCGTGGCAGGGGAAGAAAGGGCAGTTGGGCACCAACCCGATTTGCATGTCGGTGCCCGGTCCGTGGCTGCTCGATATGGCCACCACCACGGTCGCGGCGGGCAAAGTCTTCAAAGCATTCCTCAACGGCCAACCCGAAATCCCGGCCGGCTGGGCGTTCGATTCCGAAGGCGTGCCCACCACCGACACGAAAGCCGCTTACGGCGGGATGCTGATGCCGTTGGGTGGCTACAAAGGCAGCGGGCTCGCCATGATGGTGGAGATTCTGTGTTCCGTGCTCTCGGGCGGCGCCATGTGCAATGAGGTGGGCGGGATCCGTTTCCGCGGAAAGTCGGTGCGCGTCAGCCAGATGTACATGGCTATCGACATCGCGCGTTTTATGCCGGTGGAAGAGTTCACGGCGCGCGTGGAGCAACTGGTGCACATCATGAAGTCCACGCCTGCCGCCCCCGGATTCCGCGAAGTGCTGGTGGCCGGTGATCCGGAATGGCGCATCGAAGCGGAACGCCGCGTGAAGGGCCTGCCCATCGCCGACGGGAACTGGGACATGCTGGTCAAGGCCGCGGCCAAGGTGAAGGTCCCGGCGATCCCGGTACAATAAGGGCAGTGCTGGTTTCCATTTCCCCCAAGCTGGAACGCCCGAAGTGGTTGCGCGCGCCCGCGCCCGCCGGCGACAACTATCGCGATCTGAAGGGGCTGATCGAGCGCCTCCGTTTGCACACCGTGTGCGAAAGCGCGGCCTGCCCCAACGTCGGCGAGTGCTGGAATCATCGCACCGCCACGTTCATGATGCTGGGCAACGTATGTACCCGCCGCTGCGGCTTCTGCGCAGTGCAAAAGGGCGCGCCGCTGCCGGTGGATTACAACGAGCCCGAGCGAATTGCGGAGGCGGTCTCGCTGATGGGTCTCAAGTTCGCCGTGATCACCAGCGTCAACCGCGACGATCGCCCGGATGGCGGCGCGGAGCTATTCGCCATGGTGATCCGCGCGATTCGCCAGCGCGTTCCGGGATGCGGTGTGGAAGTGTTAATCCCCGATTTCCAGGGCAATCTTGAAGCAGTGGAGACGGTGATGGAGGCGCGCCCCGACGTGCTAAACCACAACACGGAAACCGTGCCGCGCCTCTACCGGCAGGTGCGGCTGGGGGCGCGCTATGAGCGCTCGCTCGAAGTGCTGCAACACGCGCGCCGCGTGCAGCCGGAAACGCCGACGAAATCCGGCCTGATGCTGGGGCTGGGAGAGACAGCGGAAGAAGTACTCGAAGTGATGCGCGACCTGCGCGCTCACGGAGTGGGCATCCTCACCCTGGGACAATACCTGCGGCCTTCGCCAAAGCACCTGCCGATCGTGCGCTACGTCACGCCGGCTGAATTCGAGGAATTACGGATCGCGGGGAATGAGATGGGCTTCGCGCATGTGGAGTCCGGGCCCCTCGTGCGAAGCTCGTACCATGCGGGCGCGGCAACTCCGAGAAAAAGCTTGATTGGCCGCCGATGAACGCCGATGAACGCCGATAAGCAAATTCAGTTTTTATCGGCGTTCATCGGCGTTTATCGGCGGCCAATTTGTTCTTCCCCTACTCGTTCCGTAGCGCCACCAGCGGGTCTACGCGCATCGCGCGCAACGCCGGAATAGCACACGCCGCGAGAGCTGTACCAGCAGGACTCCGGCCACCGCGGCGTAGGTCGCCGGGTCGGTCGGCTTGACTTCAAAGAGCTGCGACGCAAGGAACCGGCCGGTCCCCAGTGCCGCGGCCGCGCCGATGGCGAGGCCGGTCGCAATCAGGACTCCCGCGTAGCCGAAGACCATGGCGAGCACGTCGGCCCGCCGCGCGCCCAGGGCCATGCGGATACCGATCTCCTGCGTCGCCTGGGTCACCGAATAAGCAATTACGCCATAGATCCCCACCATGGCCAGCACCAGTGCGAGCCCGGCGAAGATGGCCATCAGCAGCATGGCAAATCGGCGCTGCGAAAGCGACGTCGCCACCAGCGCGTCCACCGTGCCCACGCCATCGAGCGGCAGTTCGGCATCCAGTTCGCGCATCGCCGAGCGCACGCCCGGAATCAGCGACGAGACGTCGCCCGACGTGCGGATGCCAAAATACATGGCGTTGAACGGCACCTGGGCCGCCGGCTCGTACACTGCCGGCCGTCCCTTGGCTTCCAGTTCCTGGTCGCGCACGTCACCCGCCACGCCGACAATCTCGGCGGGCTTCGATCCGTTCCCTACCTGAATGCGCTGGCCCAACGGATTTTCGTTGGTATAAAATTGGCGCGCCATGCTCTCGCTGATGATGGCCACGGGCGGCGCCGCCGAGTTGTCGCGCTCGGTGAAATCGCGGCCGCGTGAAATCGGAATGCGCAGCGACCGGAAATATCCAGGGGTGGCGGCGTAGTACGCAGCGCTGGGCTGGTTGCCGACCGGCACCGGTGGCTTGCCCAGTTGCACGAAAGAGAGAATGTAATCGTCGCCCGCCAGAGGGAAAATCTGCGCCGCACCGGCGGAGGTAACGCCGGGCAAGGACCGTATGCGCTCTAGCGCGCGCTGGTAGAAGGCCGCCTGTGCCTCGTCACCCTTATACTTGGCGGCGGGAAGATTGGTCCGGAAAGTCAGCATGCCGTGCGGATCGAAACCGGGATCCATGGATTGCAGGTGATAAAAGCTGCGCATCAGCAGGCCGGCTCCCGAGAGCAGAACCAGCGCCAGCGCCACCTCACCCACCACCAGGACGGAGCGCAGCCGGTTGCGGCGGAACCCAATCGCGTTGCCGCGCCCGCCGTCGCGCAGCGCGGCCATCAGGTCCGTCTTCGCCATGTGTATGGCCGGCGCGAGCCCGAAGAGAATCCCTGTGAGCACCGCGATTGCGGCCGTAAAGCCGAGCGCCCGGCCGTCCAGTCCGATTTCCGACGCGCGCGGCAGAATGGAGGGGCTCAACGTGCCGAGCATGCGAACGCCTCCCCATGCGATGGCCAGTCCGGCCGCGGCGCCCAACCCGGCCAGCAGCACGGATTCCGTCAGCAGCTGGCGGATCAGGCGCGCCCGTCCCGCGCCTAGCGAACTGCGCACCCCCATCTCGCGCCGCCGCGCCGCCGAGCGCGAGAGCAGCAGGTTGGCGAGATTCACGCAGGCGATCAGCAGGACAAATCCCACGGCCGCGGTGAGCGTCAACAGCGCCGGGCGAATCCTGCCCACAACGGCCTCCTGCAGGCTGCTCAGCGTGGTGTCCCATCCGGAATTGGAATCGGGAAACTGCTGTTCGGCGCGCGCCGCGATTGCGTTTAGGTCGGCCTGCGCCGCCGCCAGCGACGTGCCCGCCTTGAGCCGTCCGATGCCGCCAAGGTAGTGCCCGCCACGCTGTTGCCAGTTCTGCAGATTCATCGCCAGCGGCATCCAGATCACGGCGCGGCCGGGGAACTGAAAGTCCGGCGGCATGACGCCGGTCACGGTGTAGAGCTCGTCATTCAGCTTCATCGTCTGCCCCAGCACATAGCGGCTTCCCGCGAAGCGCCGCTGCCAGACTCCGTGACTCAGGATGACGACGTGGTGCGATCCCAATTGCATCTCACCCGCGGTGAAGATTCGCCCGAGAGCCGGCTTGCGGCCCAGCACATCGAAAAAATTGAGTGTGACGCGCGAGCCGTTCAGCCGCTCCGGCTCGCCGCCGCCGGCGAGATTGAGCCCCTGATTGCCGAACGCGGCGATTCCCGAGAACGTATGGTTCTGGTCGCGGAAGCCGGCATAATTTCCGGGAGAGAGCGAAAACTGCGGAAATCCGGCCTTGAGATTGCGCTCGCGAACGATCGCGAGTTGCTCGGGTCTGTCGAACCGCAGCGGCTCGAGCAGCACGGAGTTGACCACCGTGAAGATGGCCGAATTCGCGCCGATTCCCAACGCCAGGGCGAGCACCGAAACGCACGCGAACCCCGGATTGCGACCCAGCGTCCGCAGTGCATATCGCAGATCTCGAAAAATAGACGTAAGCATGGTTATGGCCTTGGACGTAGAGATGGCAGGCTCGTTAGCAAGGTCGGGCGCTGCAAATACTGGATCGACGCACCCACCGCGTGCATCACGATTTCAGCACGATGAAGCTCCCAAACTTCGTATTGGTCTTCGGATTGTCGTCGGGAATGCTGGCCTCGGCGCAATCGGGCACTGGTGGCGACTGGCAGGTTTCGGTGAGCCCCTATCTCTGGTTTCCGGGAGTACATGGAATAGTCGGCGCATTCGACCGCGATGCCGATGTGAGTGTCAGCCCCACCGATCTACTCTCGCATTTCCGCTTCGGGCTGATGGGCACTGCCGACGTCCGCTGGAAGCGGTTAGTGCTGCCCCTCGACGTGATCTGGGCGAGGTTCGCGGATGACAAAGCGCTGCCGGGCGTGGTCCTGGGGGCCACGACGGCGGACGTCAAAGTGGATCTGGTCATCCTGACTCCAAAAGTGGGCGTTCGTCTGCTCGACGAACCAAAGATCAAGTGCGATTTCCTGGCCGGATTCCGATACTGGCACCTCGGACAGACCCTGCATTTCAGTCCCTCCATCCTGAATCTGAATTTTTCCACCTCGCAGAATTGGGTGGATCCCGTGGTGGGAGGAAGAATCCAGTCGCCGCTTTCATCGAAGTTCGTGGCCACTGTTTTCGGTGACGTCGGCGGATGGGGCACCGGCTCTCAACTGGAATATCAGATCGGCGGCGTTCTGGGTTACAAACTCAAGGAGACGGTCACGCTGCAGGCGGGGTATCGCTACCTGGATGTGAATTACCGTGGCGGCGGCGTCAGGCAGCCCGTTTTCGATGCGCACCTCTCCGGCATCGTAGTCGGCGTTACCTTCGATCTCAAGTGAAGGCTGTGGGACGCCGGTGGGACAGACCATTGCCCTTCGTGGTCTGTCGTGCTTCGCTAAAGTTTTCCCAGGTGGTGGGGCGGATCCCCTGGACCCGCTTTGTCGTAAACCGACGGGGCATCGGCTGCAGGTGTCTCTGCCAGATTGAACCGCCAACTGTCATCTAACCCCCCCGAAGCGCGATCGCCGGGTCGATGCGGCTGGCCCGCCGCGCCGGCAGATAACTGGCAAACAACGCTGCCACGAAAAGCACAGCAAGCATCAGGGCGAAGGTCAACGGATCGGTCGAGCGGACTCCCTCCACGAGGCGCTCCAACACTCGCGCCGCGGCGAAAGCGGCGGCAACGCCAATCGCGGCGCCGGCGAAAATCATTCCGAGGCTCTGCCTCAGCACGAGCCGCATACAATCCCCTGCGGTGGCGCCAAGCGCCATGCGGATGCCGATTTCGGGCACTCGCTGGCCAGTCACGTAAGCCAGCACGCCATAAATTCCGATGCACGCGAGCAGCAGCGCCAGGCCGGCGAAAATACCGAACAACAGCAGGAGGAAGCGCTGCCGCGCAAGCGCGGCGCTGCCGATCTGCTCCATAGTGCGAACCTCGTATAGCACCTGATCGCCGGTCGCTCCGCGCACTTCGCGGCGCAGTGGCTCGACCACATTCAGCGGCGCAATGTTGGTCCGTGCGGCAATCGACATAAGCTCGGACCAGCGGCGCAGGTAAACGTCCGGAAGCTGTGCAAATGGATAGTAGAGCTGCGCGCGTACGCGTGCCTGGTCGTCGCCCGCGGGTCCCCAATGGCGGACATGGCCGACCACACCGATCACGCGCGCGGGGTCCATGCCCAGGCCGATCCAGAGATGCTGCCCGACTGCTTCTCGTCCGGCAAACGCCTCGTGCGCCATCACGTCGTCGATCACGACGACGGGCTCACTGCCCACACGGTCCTGGTCATCGAAGAAGCGGCCCTGGCGCAGCACAATGCCCATGACCTTCAAATAATCCGGGGTCACGCAGGTCGCAAGGGTGGTGGGCTGTTGGGTTTCGGGCGGCAAAGCAGGCGTAGTCCAGTAGCCGATCTGATTGTTGCCCTCGCGCATCGGGACAGTGTCCACCATAGTCACGGATTGCACCCCCGGCACGCGGCGAGCACGCGCGAGCACGTCCTGCCAGGCGGCGCGGATGCGCGTGGGATCGGCGAGGGTAGCGGCCGAAAGCGCCGTCCGCGCAGCGAGAACGTCGCGGAGGTTGACGCCGGAATCAAGGGAAGACAGGCGCAGCATGGTGCGTCCGAGAATCCCGGCGGAGATCAGCAGCACGATGGCGAGAGAAATTTCGGAGATCACAAAGCCGCCGTGCAGGCGCCGCGAACTTCCCGCAATGCTGCGCGCTCCGGCACGCAGCACCTGTACGAGTTGGTGCGCCGGAACCCGCATCGCCGGTGCCAGTCCAAAAAGCAGACCGCTGAAAAGGGAGACGCCGAGTGCGAACAGAAGTACGTGCCAGTTGAGCTGTACTTCGTCTGCGCGCGGCAGACTGCCGGGCCAGAAAACCACGAACGGGCGAATGCCGATGGCGGCGATCAATATGCCCAGCATGCCTCCGGCGAGCGCAAGCACGGCGCTCTCCGTCAGGCATTGGCGTGCCACGCGGCCGCGCCCCGCGCCGAGCGCCACGCGCATGGCAAGCTCTCGCTCGCGCGAAACCGCGCGCGCCAGCAGCAGGCTGGCGATATTCACGCACGCAATCAGCAGCACGAGGCTCACCGCCCCCATCAGCAGCCACAACGTGGACCGCACATCTCCCACATGGGGACGAAGCGGCTCGGCAAGGAAGCTGCGGCCCGCATTAGATTTCGGGTACTGCACCGCCAGATGGCGGCCAATCAGCGCCAGTTCCGCGCGTGCCTGGGCCAGGGTCGCGCCGGCATCGAGGCGCGCCACCACCTGTAAGCCGGGATGCATCTCGCGATTCTGCATTCGGGGATCGGTGCTCTGGCCCAGCGGAGTCAAAATATCCGGCTCGTCGCTCAACAGGCGGAACCCGGCCGGCATGATCCCGACAACGGTATAGGACTTACCGTCGAAAACCAGCGGTGCTCCAATCGCCGACGGACTTGCGCCGTAACGTCGCTGCCACAGACCGTGGCTGATGATCACCACGGGCGCAGCGCCGGCGCGATCCTCCTCCGGCAGGAATGCGCGGCCTGTCGAGGGCGTGACGCCCAGCAGCGACAGCAGTCCGGACGAAATCTGGCGGCCCTCCACATACTCGGCATCGCCGGGACCAGTGACAGTGCCTCCGCCATCGCGCCAGGCAGCGAGGGCGAGAGAGCGGCTCTCGCGCTGGCAATCGAGGAAATTCGGGTAGGCAAATGCCCACAGGTTGCCCCACCGCGTCGCCTGTTCCGTCTGCTCCTGGAGCGCGACTAGCCGGTCGGGCTCCCGGTAAGGCAGCGGCTTCAGCAGAACGCCATCGACCAGGGTGAACATCACGGTGGTGGCTCCGCTGCCGAGCGCCAGAGTGCATAGCGCGACTGCCGCAAAGCCCGGTTTCTGGCGCAGCGTGCGGAGCGCATATCGCAGATCCTGCCAGAGGTCCTCCAGCCATCGTGTGCCGCGCGCGTCGCGGCAGCCCTCACTGACCTGCTCCGCACCGCCGAGCACAAGGCGCGCCTGGCGGCGTGCTTCCGTAGGCTGGAGTCCGCGCGCGATGAGGTCGGCGGTGTGTTGATCCAGATGGAAGCGCAACTCCTTTTCCAGTTCATCTTCGAGCTGTGTGCGCCGCCACAAACGCTGCCACCAGGTCATTCGGCGCCTCCCTGGGACATCAACAGGATCAGGCCGACGGCCTCCGACAATCGATGCCAGCTCGCGGTTTCGGTTTCGAGCTGCGCCTTTCCTTTTCGCGTCAGGCGATAGAATTTGGCCTCGCGTCCAGTCTCGGTCTGTTTCCAATCGGCAGCCAGCAGACCTCGGTTTTCCAGCCGGTGCAACGCCGGGTAGAGCGAGCCCTGGGGAACCTGCACGACATCGCGCGATACCTGCTGGAGCCGTTGCGCGATGGCGTATCCGTGGACCGGGCCGAGCGCAGCCACTTTCAAAATCAACAGGTCCAGGGTGCCTTGCGGGAGATCCGATTTCGCTGTCATTGTCTACACCTCGAACTTCTACATGTTAAAGCTTCACGTGTAGAAGTGCAAGGTATGAATTGGAGACAGCGAAGAAGGTACAGAAAAATACAAGATCATTTCATTCCGCGTTTTTTTTCAGGGATCCCGTTGCGCTATTGGAAATCAGGCTTCTTCAGTGCCGCGCCACTATTTGCAACCTCTGCTCGTGCTATTGACGGCAGGTTTCAGCCCCGTCCGGGCGCAAAACCCCGTCCCTCTGGAGCAGCAGGTTGTGGAACTCCGCGCTTTGGTCCAGAGACTCCAGACGCGCGTCGACGAGTTGGAGACGCACCTGAAAGTGGCGCCGGCCGCGCAGGCCGCAGCCCCGGCAGTCCCCGTGGCTGCGCCACCCGCCGACCGTCCGCCCGTTGCCCTCAACGGCACCACCATCAATTTCATGATCGACGGGTACTACGGATACAACTTCAACGCCCCCATCGGGCGCGTCAACCGCCTGAGGGCGTACGACGTCAGCAGCAACAGTTTCAGCCTGAACCAGGCTGTATTGGTGTTGGATCATCCCGCAAATCCCACCGCCGGACAACGATGGGGCGCCCGGCTGGACCTGCAGTGGGGGCAGGCGACCCAGACTCTCCAGGGCAATGGGGCAAACGAACCGCGTCCCGAAATCTATCGCAATGTTTTCCAGGCCTACGGTACATATGTCGTTCCGCTCGGAAAAGGCGTAAACGTGGATTTCGGAAAATGGGCGAGTTCCCTGGGCATTGAGGGTAACTACACCAAAGACCAGATGAACTATTCGCGTTCCTACTGGTTCAACTTTCTGCCTTTCTATCACATGGGTGCACGCGTGAGCTATCAGGTGGACGACCACTTAACGATCAATTACTGGATTACGAACGGCACCCAGCAGACGGAAGCTTTCAACGGCTTCAAAGACCAGTTCGGCGGGGTGCTCCTGCACCCTCGCAAGAATATCAGTTGGACGGTGAATTACTACTTCGGTCAGGAGCATCCGGACGTCGTATATTTCCTTTTCGGCCCGCCGCCAGAGCCCAACCCGCCAACCAATCAAGGTGTTCCGTTCGAACCGATTGCCAATGCACCCACCGGCAGGCTCCACATTTTCGACAGCTACGCCACCTGGCAGGCAACACCGAAGCTCACTTTCGCCCTGGAGGGCGATTATGTACTCCAGCGCCTGTTCAAGTACTCGCCTCCGCAGCGCGCCGATGGCGGAGCGATCTACGCGCAGTATCAATTCACGCCAAAGTTTGCCCTTGCTGCCCGGGCGGAATATCTCTCCGACCGGGGCACTTTGTTCAGCGGTGTCGACCAGGCGCTCAAAGAGACCACGTTCACCGCCAGCTACTTATTCGGAGAAGGCTTTCTCATGCGAGGCGAATGGCGATACGACTTTTCGAACCAGGCGTACTTCTATACGAGTACTCCGGGAATTCTAAAGAAGAGCCAGAACACGGCGACGCTCGGACTCGTCTGGTGGTTCGGCGGAAAGCAGGGGGCATGGTGATACGCGCGCGGACCTGGCTGCATCCCGGGAACATCATCAGAGAGTTCGGCGTCGAATACATATTACGAGGCTTAATGTCCCACTCTGACGGCGTGCCGCCGGCGCTGTGCCGCTGGCTGCTGCGTATTGCGGGCCGCCTGGCGCCGCCAGCTTTGCGAAACGAATGGCGAAATTGCTGGTACTCGCGCCTGTGCTGCCTCTGCATCCTGGTGGAGCGCGGCGAAGTCGCGCGCCGCGACCGCCACGAACTGATGCTGCTCTGCCGCGACGCGCTGTCCAATGCCTTCTGGCTGCGTTTCAATCGCGCGGGGCTGCGCCACTGGACGTTGGGGCCGCAATTCGTCATAGCCACAGCAGCGGCAGGAGCATTGCTGTTGGCGCTGCTCTCACGCGGCTTCCAGGCCACGCGCTCCATCATAGATGCCGCCATCGAATGGAACATCGAGCCGCGCCAACTGCGCTACGACCCGCGCGGCGACCTGGTAGTGGGCCACGTCGTGCCCATCGTGCTGGCACTGGCCATCGGTTCGGCTCTGGTCGCCATCGGAAGGCTGTCACTGGGACGCTACGGCTGGCACTACTGGCTTTTCCTCGCCGTGAAAATCGTTGCCGTGATCGTTTTGGTTCCGCTGTTCTGGATCGAAGGGTCCCGCTGGTTGTGGAATCTGCTCACGCCGGAGGTGCTGCGTGTGTGGGTGGCCGGACTCGGCGCCACGCTCGTTTTTCTGGGCGGCTTCAGCCTGGCAGCGATTTGGATCTTCGACGATCAGCGGCGCCGCTGCCCGGTCTGTTTGCGGCGTTTGCTCCGTCCGGTCACGATGGGGTCGTGGGCCAGCATGTTCGAGCCCGTCACCACCGAGTTTCTGTGCGATGAAGGCCACGGCGCGCTGTCGCTTGCCGAGAGCGAGATCGGCGAAGGCGACCGTTGGGTATCGCTCGACTCCTCCTGGCGCGAACTCTAAACGCAGGCCGCCCCACTCTGGTCCCCGAAACGTGCTATTTTCCGATCCATATGGACCGCCGCAACTTTATCCGCAACGCCATCGCCGCCACCGCTGTCAGCGCCGCCTCCCCAGCCGCGGACGCCTCTAAGATGGTCGGCATACAAGTGGGAGCAGTCTCCTTCGTCGATGAAGGTGTGGAGAAGGTGCTGGACGAATTCCAGCAGGACGCCTACATTAACACGCTCTTCGTCGCCACCTTCACTTACGGCCGCGGCATCGCCGGCCGCCAGGTGCCCGGTCAGCCGCTTCCCGATCACGGCAAGCAAGCCTACGACACCGACACCTTCAAAGGCGGCAGCTACACGCGCACGCACCCCGAGTTTTATCGCGACACCGTGCTGCAGAACTTCCGCGCGCCCGATCTCGGTGACTTCGACGTTCTGGCCAGCGTTCTCCCTGCGGCGCGCAAGCGTGGCATGAAAACCATCTGCTGGTTCGAGGACGTCTGGAACCGCGACGTTCCCAACGTCGCGCAGGCGCAGGAAAGACAGCTCGACGGGCAGAATGCGACTACCCTGTGCTTCAACAATCCCAACTACCGGAACTGGCTGCTGGGCACGGTGGAAGACTATACGCGCTCCTGGGAGATCGACGGCATCATGTGGGGCTCCGAGCGTCACGGCGCGTTTTCCAATATGACGCGCGGTGTGAACCCCGGCGGCGTCACCTGCTTCTGCCAGTTCTGCGAGCGCAAAGCACGCGAGCGCGGCATCAATGTGGACCGCGCCCGCGCCGGCTTCCGCGCGCTGGGCGAATTCACCCGCGGCGGCAAGCGTCCCGTGGATGGCTACTACGTCACGCTCTGGCGCCTGATGCTGCGCTATCCCGAGTTGCTCGCCTGGGAGAATCTCTGGCACGACAGCCTGCGTGAGACTTACTCCGCGATTTACGCCAAGGTGAAATCCATCAAACCCGGCGTGGGCGTGGGCTGGCACATCTGGCACCAGAACTCCTTCTCGCCGATCTACCGCGCCGAGCAGGACCTCACGGAACTTTCCAAGTACTCGGACTTTCTGAAGATGGTGATGTACCACAACTGCGGTGGCGAGCGCCTCGCGGGCTACATCGGACAGGTCGGGCGAACCATTTATGGCGATGTGCCCGCGCAGGAGTTGCTCGATTTCCACTATCGCGTGCTGGATTACCAGGGCGAAAAGCCGATTACGGATCTGCCCAAAACGGGACTGTCCAGTGACTATGTATATCGCGAGGCCAAACGCGCGCGCGCCGCGCTGGCCGGGGCGAAGACGCAACTCTGGCCCGGCATCGATATCGATATCCCGACCGCCGCCACGTCGTCGAAATCCACACCCGGCGGCACCCACGATGCTGTACTTGCCGCTTTCCGGGGCGGCGCGGATGGCGTAATTCTCTCGCGTAAGTGGAGCGAGATGAAGTCCGCCAACCTGAAGGGCGCCGGTGCCGCCATCAAGCAGATCCTCGCCTAAGTCGCTTATGTGATATTTGGCACTAAATCGCTGACTGTGTACCTGCGGGCGTCAGTTTTTCGCATGATTCCGTATGTGGATTTGCGTACACTGACTTAACATGAGTGCACGGCACGGCTTACCCCTCCGCGGGCTGGATTCCACCCAGAGATCGCCTTTATTTCAGGGCCGTTTCGGCCGGATGTTTCGATCCTTGGCTGCCGCCTCATACGGCCAAGATGATAACGAGAGCCTGGCGAATCTCGATGCGCTGGGCACCGCGATGACCTCCAGTTTCGAACCTCCGAGGGACGGAAAGGATGACGAAGAGAGCGGCATTCCGACCCTGTACACATACTTCGGACAGTTCCTGGATCATGACATCACGTTCGATCCGATGAGCAGCCTCATCAAACAGAACGACCCCGACTCACTGACAGACTTTCGCACGCCCGCGTTCGATCTGGACGACATCTATGGCCGCGGCCCCGACGATCAGCCTTATCTTTACGACGGCGGGCCCTCATTTCTGCTCGGCGACCCGATCGCCGGAGGCGGCGCTCCGAACGCCAAAGATCTGCCCCGGAATAACGCGACAGTGCGGCGAGCGCTGATCGGCGATCCGCGCAACGACGAAAATGCGATCGTCTCGCAGCTCCAGGGACTCTTCCTGCGCTTTCACAATCGAACCGTCGCCGACAACCCGGGGCTGGCCTTCCCGCAGATTCAGCAATTGGTGCGCTTCCACTATCAATACATGGTGCTGAACGACTTCCTGCCCCGGATCATCCACTCCGACGTTCTGAAAGCACTGAAGGGTAGCGACGGACTCTACGACAAAAGCAAGCTCCAGTTCTTCCGCTGGAAACACCAGCCATTCATGCCGGTGGAATTCTCCGTAGCTGCCTACAGACTGGGGCACTCCATGATCCGTCCGGGTTACCGGCTGAACGACAATATCCTGCTGCCAATCTTCCCCATCGATCCGAAAATCGCCCCCGGCTTCCCCGAAGGGCTGACGGGCTTCCGTGCCATGAATCCCGCCTGGGGAATCGATTGGGGCCGCTTCATCGACGTCGACATACGGACTTACGACGGCACTCCGGCGGATAATCAGAGGCGGCTGCAGTTCGCCTATCGGATCGATACCTCACTAGTTACGCCGCTCTCCGGCTTGCCGCTTAGTGTCGCTCCCGATCCGCCGCCCTCGCTCCCGCAGCGAAATCTGCGCCGCTCGTTCCGGTTAGGTCTGCCTTCGGGGCAACAGGTCGCGCACGCCATGAATCTTACTCCACTGAAGGATAAAGATATCCAGATAGGCAAGGGTACCGACGCGGCGGACCCCGCCGCGAAGAACATACTGGCCGTTTCGAAGGTGTTCGCCGGTAATTGTCCCCTGTGGACTTATATCCTGACGGAGGCTATGCAGCATAAGGAGCCCGTCAAGATTCCGGTCAAGGAGCAATTCACGATTACGACTCCCAAACTGGGTCCGGTAGGCGGGCGCATCGTAGCGGAAGTGTTTCTGGGCCTGATGTTCGGAGACGGTAACTCGCTGCTGCGACTCAATCCGCAATGGACCCCTACGTCGGGACCAAACTTCGCGCTGAAAGACTTTGTCAATTACGCGTTGGGCAAGTAACTCTTAGAACCCCACCATCCTCACCAACAATCCCGCCACCGCACCGCCCACCAGCGGCCCGATCACGGGCACCGGAGCATAGCCCCAATTACTCGCACCCTTCTTCGGAATCGGCAGAATTGAGTGCATGATCCGCGGACCCAGATCGCGCGCCGGATTGATCGCGTACCCCGTCGTGCCGCCCAACGAGAGCCCGATCGCCCACACCAGCATGCCCACCAGGTATGGTCCCAGACCCGGCGGCACTGTTCCCACGGCCTTCGATCCCATCGCCGACGCCACCAGAATCAGCACGAACGCGCCCATCGCCTCCGTCATCAGATTCGGTCCCCGGCTATCGATCGCGGGCGAAGTACCGAAGCACGCGAACTTCAGTTCGGGATCTGGCGTGACCTTCCAGTGCGGCAGGAAATTCAACCACACCAGCACCGCGCCCGCCATCGCGCCCAGCATTTGCGCCAGCACGAAGGGCGCCAGGTTCGAGAAATCCCCCGTCTTCACCGCCACGCCCAGCGTCACCGCGGGATTGAGGTGCGCGTCCGGACTCCCGCACGCAATCGCCGTGAATACCCCCGTCATCACCGCGAACGCCCATCCCGTTGTGATCGCCAGCCATCCGGTGCCTTCCGCCTTGCTGCCCTTCAGCAGCATGTTGGCCACCGATCCGTTACCCATCAGAATGAGAACCATCGTCCCCATGAACTCGCCAAAGAATTTGGATGCCATTGCTTCCTCGTGTAGTAATCCCTGCTCTACAGCCAGTCGAAAGACCGAGTGACCGCCTTCTTCCAACATCCGTACAGCTCCTGCCTCCGCGCCGATTCCATTTGCGGCCTCCACGTGTGGTCCACGCTCCACCGCGCGCGCAGATCGTCGGTGTCCTTGAAAAATCCCACCGCCAGTCCCGCCGCGTAAGCCGCGCCCAGCGCCGTCGTTTCCTGCACCGCCGGCCGCACCACCGGCCGGTCCAGTATATCCGCCTGGAACTGCATCAGCAGATCGTTGGACACCATGCCTCCGTCGGTGCGCAGCACATCCAGCAGAATGCCGGAGTCTTTTTCCATCGCCTCCACTACTTCGCGCGTCTGCAGCGCGGTAGCCTCCAGCACGGCCCGCGCCAGGTGTCCCTTGTTGGTATACCGCGTCAGCCCCACGATCACGCCGCGCGCATTGTCCTTCCAATAAGGAGCATACAGGCCGCTGAACGCGGGCACGAAATACACCCCGCCGTTGTCCTTCACCGTGCGCGCCAGCACCTCGATATCGCTGCTCTTTTCGATCAGCCCGAAGTTGTCGCGGATCCACTGCACCAGCGCGCCCGTAATCGCCACGCTGCCTTCCAGCGCGTACACCGCGGGCTGTCCGTCGAACCGGTACGCCACCGTCGTCAACATCCCGTGCTGCGAGTGTACCGGTTTCGTCCCCGTGTTCATCAGCAGGAAACACCCGGTCCCATACGTGTTCTTCGCCTCGCCCGCATGGAAACACGTCTGCCCCACCAGCGCCGCCTGCTGGTCGCCCAGTATGCCGGCCACCGGCACGCCCTTCACACAATCCAGCGTGGCCTCTCCGTAAACCTCACTGCTTGACGCGATGCGCGGCAGGATGGCGCGCGGAATCCGGAATGCGTCCAGCAGTTCCTCGTCCCAGTCAAGCGTTTCCAGGTTCATCAACTGCGTGCGGCTGGCATTGGTGCAATCGGTCACGTGCAGCCCGCCGGCGAGATTCCACAGGACGAACGTGTCCATGTTGCCGAACAACAGCTCGCCGCTCTCGGCCCGCGCGCGCGCTCCCGCCACGTTGTCCAGGATCCAGCGGATTTTGAGCGCACTGAAATAGGTCGCCAGCGGCAGACCGGTCTTCCCGCGGAACCGGTCGGACCCGCCGTTGCGCGCTAACTCCGCCACCGTCTCGGCGGTCCGCGTATCCTGCCACACCAGCGCGTTGTACACCGGCGCCCCGCTCTGCCGGTCCCACACGACGGTGGTCTCGCGCTGGTTGGTGATGCCGATCGCCGCCAGGTCGCTCGCCACCAGCGCGCGCTGCTCCAGCGCATCGCCCATCACCTCGCGTGTGCGCCGCCAGATCTCGTTGGCGTCATGCTCCACCCACCCGGCCTGCGGGTAAATCTGCTCGTGTTCCATCTGCGCCACCGAGACGATGCGGCCCGACCGGTCGAACACAATGAAGCGCGTGCTCGTAGTGCCCTGATCGATGGCGCCGATGTAATTGGCCATGAATGATCCCTTAGCCTGACGACTTTCCAAGCTAGAGGATACGATACCACCCCACGCCGCCGCCCCCGCAAAACCGGGGACTCTCTCGAAAATGGCGAGCCGCCCCCGGTGACAGACGAGACTGGCATGGGTTCCGCCGTCTTTGCGGAACCCGCTGCCAGCCCCGTCTGTCACCGGGTTCACGGCCACACGCCCCCCTATTTTCATTCCCCCGATTTTGCCCCCCGGATGAACCGCACGGTTCGCCGCAACAAACCGATCGGTTCACAAAAACTCTGAAACCCGGGCGCCTCGCATACGGCCCTTACGCGTTTTCAATGACATGCCCGCGTGGGACACCAAACGCTGCAATGGCCGGCGGGTTGCACTCTTCTTCCGCGTAAACCGGGAACGCCAAGGCGGCCCGTAGGAGGCAACGATGAAACGCTTTACGAATTACCTGACGACCGCCGCGGCCGTCCTGATCGCCACCGCCGGAATCGCTTCGGCGCAGAGCACCCTGACTGCTGAGGTTCCCTTCGCATTCCACGTAGGCAGCAGTGTAATGGAACCCGGTACCATCCGCGTCCGAGTGATGAACGGGAATACCGGCAACAACAGCCTGCTGGTCGTAAACAACGCCGAGGCCAAACGCACCTACGTTGTCCTGCCCCAATCCGTCGGCGACGCACCGAAGAAATGGCAGGCGAGCGGGTTGCCGAAGCTGGCCTTCGATTGCAGTTCCGGAACCTGCATTCTGGCGAAAGCCTGGAACGGCGAAGGGTACGTCTACGAGTTCCGCCACCCCAGGACGAAGGCCGGCGAGACGCTTCTCACCGAAATCGTGCTGACCCCCGACCGCGGCAACTAACCTGAACCGAAAACCATCATGCGGCGCCACTCCCGCAAGGAGTGGCGCCGTTGCCGTTTGAAACGCCGCCGCTATTCATACCTCAGCGCCACGATCGGGTCGACGCGCATCGCTCGACGAGCCGGAATGTAGGACGCCGCCAGGGCAACCAAAATGAGCAGGCACGCCACACCGAGAAACGTAATCGGGTCGTACGCGCTCACACCGAAGAGCAGCCTGGCCATGAGTTGGGTCAGCGCGAGAGAAGCGGCGATGCCTACCCCAACCCCAATGACGACCATCTTCGCGCCATGCCCCAGAACTAACCGCAGCACGTCGTTCCGCTGTGCGCCCAGCGCCATGCGAATGCCGATCTCATGCGTGCGCTGCCCGGCCAGGTACGAGATCACGCCATAAATGCCGACGCACGAGAGAAGCAGCGCGAGCGCGGCAAAGATGCCCAGCAGAATCATCGAAAATCGCCGCGCGGCCAACGAATCGGCAATGATCTTGTCCATGGTCCGCGTTTCGTAGATCACAATCTCGCCGTTGATTTTCCCGAGCGCCCGCCGGATCGCGTCCATCTCGGTCTCCGGCGATCCTTGCGTCCGCACCGCGAATACTCCGCCGCGGGCCGCGAGCGGCATGAACTGGTCGGGAATCTGCGAAATCGTCATATAGAATTGCGCCAGGACCGGCGACTTCGCATCTTCAGCCAGACCCCATTGCTTGACGTGTCCCACGACTCCCACAATTTCAGCCGTCTTATTGAGAAACGCGATGTTTACGTGCTGGCCGACAGGGCTCTCTCCAGGAAAATAGGTCCTGGCGAATTGTTCGTCGACGACGACTACATACCGGGAATGCTCGTTGTCCCCGGGTGCGAGGAATCGCCCGCGCTCCAGCGGAATCGCCATAGCCTTCAGATAATCCGGCTCGATGAGGTACAACAGCGCACTCTTCATCTCCGACTCGGTCGCGGGCTTAGGCCGGCCCTCAATCCAGAACGGCACCTCGGAATCGCCGGACATGGGCATCGCGCCCCCGTTGAGCGAGGCCGCCTCCACGCCGGGAACGGCAGCCACCGCATCCTGGAGCCGGCGCAAGAAGGCGCGAATGCTATCGGGCGTGGCACCCGGCGTCGTCGGGCACGAAACAGAGAAGGTGAGCACGTTGTGCGGGTTGAAGCCCGGATTGACGCTCCAGAGTTTGGCGAGGCTGCGGACCATGAGCCCCGCGCCCACCAGCAACACCAGCGCCATCGCCATTTCCATCACGACGAAGAGCCCTTGCAGGCGGTGCCGCGCACCGCTCGACCCGCGTCCCCCTTCTTTCAGCGTTGTCTGCAGGCCCGCGCGCGAGGCCCCCAACGCCGGCGCAAGTCCGAAGAAGATGCCCGCCAGCAAGGACGCGGCCAAAGTAAAGAGCAAAACCCGCGAATCGATCTGCACGGTCTGCGCGCGCGGTAAGGCATCCGGCATCAGCCGGATTGCCGCCTGATTCCCCCATGATGCCAGCAGGAGGCCCAAACCGCCCCCGCTGCAAGACAGTACCAGGCTCTCGGTGAGAAGTTGGCGAATCACCCGTCCCTGGCCCGCACCCAGCGCCGCGCGAATCGCAAATTCGCGTGTGCGCCCGGTAGAGCGCGCCAAAAGCAAGTTAGCCACATTCACGCATGCAATCAAGAGCACAAACCCAACCGCGGCCAGCAGCACCAGCAGAAATGGCCGTATGTCGCCCACCACGTCCTGTTGCAGCGGAAGGACTGCGATTCCGATGCCCTTGTCCGCATTCGGGTAAGTCTCGGCAAGACCTCGCGCCACGGCATCCATGTCTGTCTGCGCCTGCTGGAGCGTCACTCCGGGCTGGAGCCGGCCCACCGCGTCCATACCCATAGCCGCGCGCCGGTCGCGAAACGTGGTGTCGTTCCACTGGCCGATCGGCACATAAACGTCGCTGTTATGAAAATTGCCGCTTTGATAGCGAAAGTCGGCCGGAATTACGCCAACCACTGTGTAGCCCAGGCCGTCGAGCCTCAGCGTTTTCCCGATTGCGTCCGGCGAAGATCCGAATTTTTGTTTCCAGAATCCGCCGCTGATCAGCGCCACCGGCTGTGCGCCCACCTGGTCCTCCTCGGGACGAAGCAGACGGCCCGCAACGGGGTTCACGCCGAGCGTGGAGAAAAAATTCGCGGAGACCATTTCCGCTTGAACGCGCTCGGGCTCGCCCATGCCCGTCAGGTTGTAATTCTCCTCGCGAAAGGCCGCCATGGAAGAGAAAGAGCGCTGCGTGCGCACCCAGTCCAGAAAATTTGGATAAGAGATGGAAGAGTGCGAAAACTCTTTGCTCTTCGCATAGATGGCAACCAGGCGATCTGGTTGCCGGTACGGGAGCGGGTTGAGCAGCACGCCATTCACCACGGAAAAAAGCGCCGTGTTCGCGCCAATGCCGAGCGCCATCGTGACAATCGCAATCGCCGCAAAGCCCGGTGATTTGGCGACCATGCGTATGCCATAGCGAACGTCTTGTAGCAAGGTATCCATCCTATCTCCGCCTCACAACGTGGATACGCCGTAAGGTTTGGTAATGTTCCTTAAACCAGGGCACTATGCGCCGTAACCGCTCGATCTCATCGACCATCCCTACCTTCGGGCAAATGAGAAGTATAGCTGTCTGCTGGATATTCCTCCTCGGGGCCGGTTTGCTGGACGCGCAGGTAGTTCTCAGCCGGCGGGTCTATGCCGGGCACGGCCGAACCTGGCGCCAGCTCTGGATTGCGAGTAGTGGAAGTACGGATTTCAGGCAACTGACTCACTCGCCCAGGGACCACATGGAGCCGCTCTGCTCACGAGATGGCAAGTTGATTTACTTTGTTTCGGATCGGGACGGAACTCGTTCACTCAACGCCTATGCAGGGGCGACCGACAGAGAACTTTGGGCTTTCGACAGGCAGACTGGGCAGGAACGCCCGCTGTGGCAAACGTCCGGCGACGATGGACTGCATCTGAACGGAACCACTGCCGGTGGCGGCGTCCTGATCCGTGTCGGGACGGAATTGCGCAGTCTGCTGCGGCATCCATGGCACATAGACAAGATTGATCCGGCATACAACGCGGCTGCGGTTTCGCCCGATGGTCACGCATTGGCGATTGTCATTGCGGGGTCTCTGGACAAAGAGGGGCAGAGCCATGACGCAAAGCTGTTTGTCGTGGATACCGCGACCGGGCAGTCGCGGGTGCAGGTGGGAAATTATAATGCGCCGAAGTGGTCACCTGGCGGTACGCGCATCGCCGCCATTGCTGATGATGGTCTGGCGATCATCGATGTCGCGGCGCGAAAGGAAGTTGCCCGCGTACGTTGGCCCAAACCCGACAGTATTCCCGAGGACTTGGTATGGTCGCCCGACGAAAAGTACCTGCTGGCGGGTTTTATGGCGAGGCTGGGGGTGCCGGTGACCCGCAGCGCGACTACTTCCTACTGAATATTGCTGCCGGCACCTGGACGCCCGCCCTGACGGCTCAAAAGGTGCTTTGGCTTCCGGGTGGCGGCACTCTCCTGTATCTGCGGCCGGTCGCGACGACCCCGCTGGCCCATGGAAGTACGCACAATGTTTGGACCGCACAGCTTGCGGTTTTCGACCTGGCGACACACAAGGACACTGAGCTGACCACGGGGCTGGTGCTGAATGACGATATGTCATCCTGCAATCGTGTGAACAAGTAACTGGTGGGGCAGGCAATCCTGTCTCAGCCTTACTCGGGATTTTGCTTATCTATCTCTAATCCCAGAATAGAATTGGCGCGAAGGCGAAGGGGGTTGACCCGGCGGACCGGCTCAATGCGCGCGCCCATCGGAGTAGGCGGAGCGGGGGGCGCCGCCTGGACGGGCTCGGCCGGAATCGGTGTGGTGACCGGCGCCGGCGCGGGCAGGTTCGCAAGGGGCACAGCCACAGCTTCGGGTTTGCGCGTCGCGAGCGTTGCCAGCACGCGCTTGGCGATCTCGTCCGCCATGACCGCCATTGCGGCATCCAGGGCCACCGTTACGGCGGCGCGCACTTGTTCCTCATCCACTACAGCGACGAACGGCGCTGCCGCTACCGCGGGGACACGCTCCCTGGCGCCCGGCTCGCGGGGCACCAGCGCGGCTCGATCTTTCTCAGCCGCTTCGGCCAGCGGCTTGACCGCCGCAATCAGTACGCTCGCTTCGAACGGCTTGCACAGCGTGCCATCCGCCTCTACGCGCGCGGCGGCCGCTGCATCCATCGTCTCCATGACCCCAGCCGTGAGGATCACGCGCACATGCTTGTGGCGTGGACTCATTTTGAGGTATTGGCAGATCTCGTAGCCCGTGCGGCCGGGCATGACGGTGTCCGCCAGCACCACATCGGGGTCGACATCGTCCAGCCGAATCAGCGCGGAATCCGCATTGCTGACCGTAACGACTTCGTAGCCTTCTTCGCTGAGGATGCGCTCACCCATACGTTGGGCGTGTGGGCTGTCGTCCACCAGCAGAATGCGGCTCATTGTTTGGCCGGAGGGGTGGTAGCCGCCGCACCGGTGGGCGCGGGGGGCTGCTGTTTGTCTTCCTGCTTCTGTTCGTCCTGCTTGGCCTTGGTCTTCTTCTTCTGCTCTCTGATCTTCGCCTGCAGCTCCGCTTCTTTTTTCTTGCGGTCGGATTGGGCCTTCTTCATGGCGTCCTGCTGCTGCTTGAGCTGCTTCTGATATTCCCTCTTCTGTTCGGCCGGAGTCATGGTCGCCGTCTTGACAGCCGCGTTCGGGTCCGCCGCCGGCTTGGCGGTGTTCGCCGCGACGGGGGGTGTGGCGGGAGCGGCCGCGGGGGTTCCGGCCGCTCCCGGCGCGGCTTCGGCGGTGCCCGGGGTGGCGCGGACTTCCTTGCCCTTGTCGATTTCGCTGTCGCTGCCCGGATTGCTGATGCTGACTTCATTCGTACCCAGGGCGCCGGGATTGGCGGCCGCCGGCGGTACGCTGGCCGGAATCGTGGGCCGGTAGCCATCCATCGCCGGAGTACCCGATTTCGCTGCCTGGCTCATGTCCGGACGCGAACGGAAGATGCCCCAGAAATTGGTCATCATCCCCGGCTTGGTGCGGTTCTCCATCTCGTACTTCATGCGGGCCATGGCCACGGTATCGGCCTCGGGAACGGTGCGCTTCATGACTTCAAGCTGCGCCCGCGCGTCTTCCACATGTATGCTGAGCGGGTAATCCTTCACGATGCGCTGGTATGCCGTCACCTGCTGGTTCTCGAAACGGTCGCCCATTCGGTGGTAGCTCTCGGCCATCTGCCAGAGGGCTTCGTCCGCCTTGCTGTAGATGGGAAATTGGTCCACCATCGCCTGGAAGCGGTTGGCCGCCGCCGGGAAGCTGCCCTTTTTCTCATAGAGCATGCCCACGCGGAACTCGCTGTCAGCCAGCACTTCCTGAATGTCTCGAAGCTTCTGCTGCGCCAGCGGAGCGAACTTGCTGTTGGGGAATTGCAGGATGAGCTGCTTGCATTCCTGCTCCGCCCGCAGTCCGTGCATGGGGTCGCGATCAGCCTTTTCCATCTGCTTGTAGTGGATGTCGCAGACCTTTTCCTGCGCTTCGGCGGCCTCTTCCATGGCGGGGTAGAACAGAATGAAGTCCTTGTATTCGGCTTCGGCCTGCGCCAGCCCGTGCGCGCCGCCCTCGCGGAACCAGGCGTCGGCAATAGCGAGCTTGGCCTTGGCCAGATATTCACTGGTGTCGTAGGTGTTGATCAGGTTTTGCAGCAGCAGGCGAGCGATTTCGAAACGGCTGTGCTCGATATCGTTGATGGCCTTGTCAAACAGCACCTTATCGGGCTGCTGCGTGTCCTTGGTGATGGGGTTGGCGTACTTCTTGCGGCGAATGCCACAGCCGCTCAGAAGTACCGCAACCGCCAAGACCACAGCGGTAGAACGAATCGCGTTTCGAACCATAATCAATCAATCACCCCAAGCAGACTTAACATGCGAGCGCGCTAGCCTGCGCCGCAATCTCACGCATTTCACGAACCGTGGCCTCCGGATCCGCACTGTGAAAGATCGCCGACCCTGTGACGATCCAGTCACACCCCGCGCGTACCACCTCCGCCAGATTCTCTTTGTGAACGCCACCATCGATCTCGATGGGCAGCGCTAACTGCTTCTCACGGCGCAGGCTGTCCAGCTTGCGAACTTTTTCCAGCACGTAGGGAATCAACTTCTGTCCCCCAAAACCAGGATTCACGCTCATAAGGAGCACGTAATCCGCCACTCCCACGATGTCTTCCAGAAGCGCAACCGGGGTGGCCGGATTGAGCACCACTCCCGCCATCGCGCCGGCCTTACGGATCATATCGAGCACACAATCCAGGTGACGCGCCGCCTCGTAATGCACCGAAACAGAATTTGCTCCCGCCTCCACGAAGTTGGTCACATAACGCTCCGGATTCTCGATCATCAAGTGAACATCCAGATGCAGTTTGGTGGCTTTGCGAATCGATTCCACCACCGGCGGACCAATCGTCAGATTGGGCACAAAATGGCCGTCCATCACATCCAGGTGGAGCATTTTGGCGCCGCCGCGCTCTACCCGCGCGATGTCTTCGGCCAGGCGGGCAAAGTCCGCCGACAGGATCGAGGGAACGATTTCAATCATTTACGAACTTTCCTGATTTTATCACACAGGCGTAGAAACCGTCCCCGGGATCGCGCCCCGGTATCCTGCGCATACGTTCGGTAATCAACACGTCTGGAACTGCGGCGGTCACGCCTTCGTTCTCTTCGGGTTCGAGCGAGCAGGTAGAATACACCAGGATTCCGCCGGGAGCCAGCGCCTCGCGCGCCTGGGCGAGCAGTGCCGCTTGCCGCGCGCGGAGGTCGTCGAGATCTTCCGGCTTGAGCCGCCATTTGATTTCCGGATTGCGCCCCAGGGTTCCGGTGCCGGAACAGGGGGCGTCTACCAGGATGCGGTCGAACGGGCGCGCGAAGGGCAGCGGACGCGTCCCATCGAGCACCACCAGATTGGCGGTCAGCGGCTTGAGCTGAGTGAGGCGGTGGAAGTGGAGGTCGCACGCGACAGCGTGTACCCCGGCCTCCAGCGCCTGCGCGGTCTTATTCCCGGGCGCCGCGCAGAGATCGAGAAAGTGCTGCCCCGGTTCGAGGCCAAGCAAGGGCACGATGGATTGCGAGCCGATATCTTGTATTCGGTCGCCGGCCGGCGAGATGCGGACGTATTTTTCGGGCTCGCGCAACGCCGCCTGTGCGATCGCCACGGCGGCCTCGGCGCCGAACGCCGCTTCCCAGCGCCCAAGCAGCCACTCCGGGCAGGAAAGCTCGATTTCGCGCGAGGGCCAAGCTATGGGATCGCGATTCGCCTGGCGCAGCAGCGCGTTGACGAACCCGGCGGCGGAAGTTTTGTGCGCGCGCTTCACCAGTTCGACGCTCTCCTTAACAGCGGCGTGCGGCGGAACTCGTTCCAGGTAGCGAATCTGGTAGAACCCCATGCGCAGCGCGATGCGGACTTCCGGATCTAGCTTGCGCGCCCGCCCGGAATGGTGCCCAATCAGGAAATCGAGCTGGGCGCGGTAGCGCAGCACGCCGAACACGATCTCCGCCGCGAGACCGGCGTCGCGAGCGTCGAGGCCCGCGGAGTGGGTCATCAGAAGGTCGGAAGCATAGCCTCCCGATTCCACCTTCATCAGTATGTCGAATGCCACAACTCGGGCAGTGGCGATTTTCGCAGTGTTCCTGGATGGCATTAGCGGCTGAACTTTTGGGGCGCACTTGCAGGATAGCGGGACTCTCTCGAAAATGCGAGCCGCCCCCGGTGACAGACGAGACTGGCATGGGTTCCGCCGTTTTTGCGGAACCCGCTGCCAGCCCCGTCTGTCACCGGGTTCACGGCCACACGGCCCCCTATTTTCATTCCCCCGGATGAGTCTTCCTCATAACGCGACTGACATGAATTTCCGGCGCCAAAATAAGCCCATTTCTCGCGGTGCGTGAGGCCTCCCTTCGCAGGTGATATTGTACGGGGAGAGGGTCTACGGCAGATGCAGGCTGGAAAATCCTTGCGCATGCGGTTACGCGCGATCGACCGTCGTCGTCGCGAGGTGCGCATGTTCGCCGCCGCCATGCAGCAGCGCACCCGCCCGGTGCTCGCCCAGATCATCCCGATCCGGCGCTGCAATCTCGCCTGCACTTACTGCAACGAGTTCGACCACTCCTCCCAACCCGTCCCCCTTTCGGAGATGCTCCTTCGCGTCGACAAACTCGCGGAGCTCGGCGTTACCGTCGTCACCATCAGTGGTGGTGAGCCCCTGCTGCATCCGCAACTCGAAGACATCATCCGCCGGATCCGCCATCACGGCGCCATCGCCACGCTCATCAGCAACGCCTACCTGTTATCGCCGCGGCGCATCCATGCCCTGAACGACGCCGGCCTGGATTACCTCCAGATCAGCATCGACAACGTTGAGCCCGACGACACCTCCACGAAATCCCTGCGCGTCCTTGAGCGCAAGCTGGAGTGGCTCGCGCGTGAAGCCGAGTTCTCCGTCACCATCAACTCCGTGCTGGGCGTCGCCGTAAAAAACCCCGAGGACGCGCTCACTGTCGCACGCCGTGCCCGCTCCCTCGGCTTCCACAGCACCGTCGGTATTGTCCACGACGGCGCCGGCCAGAGCCACGTTTTCCCCGAGCGCCAGTTCAGCATCTATCAGGAGATCCGCCGCCTCGAAACCGGCGTCTTCTCCTTCGCTCACTACGACCGTTTCCAGGAAAACCTCGTCCGCGGTCTTCCCAACTCGTGGCACTGCCGCGCCGGCGCGCGCTTCCTCTATATCTGCGAGGATGGACTCGTCCATTGGTGCTCGCAACAGCGCGGTCACCCCGGCATCCCACTCGTCGACTACAATCACGAGGACATCGAACAGCAGTACGCCACCGTCAAGGAATGCGCGCCTTTCTGCGGCATCTCCTGTGTTCAGCAGACGGCCATGCTAGATGAGATCCGCGAGAATCCGCGCGGAATGCTCCAACAACTGATCGAACGCCGCCGCGCCACCGATCCCACCTTCCGGACACCCCTTCTGCTGCGCCTCATCGCGTGGGCGTTCCTCGACAACCCACGCGCCGGTACACTTCAAAAGGCCTTAGCCCGTCTGCTCGGTCTCCATTCGGGCTAAGACTCTGCGCAAACCGGGGACTGGCATGAATTTCCGGCGCCGTTTGCTGGAAATTCGCTGTCTGTCCCCGAGTTTGCCCCCGGGAAAGATACGCGCCATTTCTCGCGGTGTGCCCCAAAACGGCTAAACACCCGGCTTGACGGACCTATCCATCTGCGTTCTAATCGATGTGTTTGCCTGGGGGGAGTTCCAATGGTATCCGACACCGATGATAGAATGCCGCCAATTTCCGCTCCGCCGCCATCGATCGCGCAGAAAGTGAAGATCTGCGACGATCTGAGAGAGGCAATCGATGCAGGACACGTCGGTGAAATTGTTGCGAAACATGAAAAACTGATTCTCGACTATTACAAGGATGTTTTGGAGCAGGCACAGAAGAGCTTCGCTTCCGCAAAATCTACCGCCAAGATCGGTTTTTGGGTATTGATCGGAACGCTGGCGTACGTACTGCTAATCGACGTGCCGGTTCACGTCCGCCTCCCTGGATTCGCCATGACTGAACCTTCGCTCAAAGTCGGCGGAATCGGGATCGTTAGCGGGGCGCTGATCGAATTCATAGCCGGAGTGAATTTCTGGCTCTACGCGCGAGCCTCGAGACAATTCAGTGCTTTCCACATCTGTCTGGAAAGAACCCATCGTTATCTGGTCGCCTACAAAATAGCCGAGGGTATCGGTGAGAAGAGGGATGAAACCCTCAGAGACCTGGTATGCATCATGGCGCATGCTTCGATGATTACGAACCAGGACATTGATCCGGGTAAATACGAAGCTGCAGCCGGAAGCAGCCGTCTCAAAGCAGCCTCCGCGGAAGCCGGCAGGGGCTGATGTACCCCTATAATTAATTGAGTGGATCTCGAAAAAACATTACTGCGCAAGGTCGGCGAAGCTATCCATCGATACCACATGATTCGCGACGGCGACCGCGTAGCCGTAGCGCTCTCCGGGGGCAAAGACTCCGCGACCATGCTGGAAGCGCTGGTGCTGCTCCAGAAACGCGCGCCCATCGATTTTTCTGTGTGCGCCTTCACCGTTGAGCAGGGCAAGTTCCTCCGTCCCATCGAACCCTTCGGGGAATATCTGAAAACGCGCGGCATTCCCTGGACCTATTTCCGCGATGCGCCTTCGCTGCGCCTGCTGGAGGACCAACCCGATCACGGCTGCGACCTCTGCAGCCGCTACCGGCGCCGCGCCGTCTACGAGATTGCGGCCGACCTGGGCTGCAACGTGATCGCCTTCGGCCACACCGCCGACGATTTCTGCGAAGCCCTGCTGCGCAATACCATGTTCACGGGCAAGCTAAGCTCGCTGCCGCCCGTCACCCACTCGCGCAATCGCGACTATCGTTTAATCCGCCCGCTGGTTTTCGTCACCGAAGATATCACCACGGCCTACGCCGAAGCGCACGGCGTGCCGGTGGTGCCCTGCGGCTGTTCCCAGCGGACGGGCACCGTGCGGCGCGCCCTGCGCGACATGTTCGGGGAACTGGAACGTGAGTACCCCAATCTCAAGGAGACGATGCTCTCCGCCATGGGGAACGTGGACACCAGCCGCCTGCTGGATACGCGCTTCCTCCAACTGGATGACGGCGCCGGCCAATCGGAACCACAAACCGGAGAATTGTTCCCCATTATCACGGAATTATAATCGCATCCGGTTGAATAGCACCCGCGATTCCGATTACCATAAGCTCTCTCCATATCAAGCCCAATTTATGAGACTCCTGCCACGCGAAGAGAAGTTTTACCACCTGTTCCTCAAACAGGTGGAGATCATCTCCGAAGCTTCGCGCCTTTTGCTGGAAGGCGTCCGGGGAGGCCGCGCGCACATGGCTGGCGCCGCCACCGAAATCAACGTTCTGGAACACCGCGGGGATGAAGTCATCCACGAACTGTACACTCGCCTGAATCAGACTTTCATTACGCCCATAGATCCGGAGGATATCCACAATCTCTCAGCGGCACTGGACGACGTGCTGGATGGCATTGAAGATACGGCGCACCGCCTGGTGTCATACCGCATCGACCCGGTCCCGGCGCCCATGGTCAAGTTGTCGGAGATCGTCAAGAGTTGCGCCAGGGCGCTCAGGGCCGCGTTCGAAGCGCTGGAAAACAGCGGCCCCATTATGGAGCACTGCATCGAAATCAATCGCCTGGAAAACGAGGCGGACCTGATCGGCAGGGCCAGCGTAGTGGACCTGTTCGACAAGGAGAAAGACCCGATTGCCCTGATCAAGCTCAAGGAAGTCTACGAATTCTTCGAGGACACCATCGATAGTTGTGAAGACGTGGCCGACGTTCTGCAGAACGTGGTGGTCAAGAACAGTTAGATGTCCGTTCTCACACTCGCGGTATTCATCATCGCGGTCGCGCTGGTGTTCGATTACATCAACGGCTTTCACGATGCAGCCAATTCCATCGCCACCATTGTGGCTACGCGTGTACTTACACCATTTCAAGCGGTGGTGTGGGCCGCGTTCTTCAATTTTGTTGCGGCCTTCCTGTTCGGCACGGCGGTGGCCAGGACGGTGGGCAAGGGCTTCGTGGACCTCGGTCTGGTCACGCCCTACGTGATCATGGCCGGCTTGATAGGCGCCATCGCATGGGACCTGATCACGTGGTGGCTCGGCCTCCCTACCAGTTCCTCGCACGCCCTGATCGGCGGCTACGCGGGCGCCGCCATGGCGCGCGTCGGCCTGCTGCGCGGCTTCGGCCACAGTTTCGAAGCGCTCAACGTCAGTTCCACCGGCGAATGGCCGTTTACTCTGAAGATGATTGTCGGCGCTCCGCTGATCGGCATGGTTTCCGCCTATACGCTGATGGTGGTGGTGTACTGGCTGTTCCGCCACTCCACCCCGTCGAAAATGGACAAGTATTTCCGCAAGCTCCAGTTGCTCTCCGCGGCGGCATTTAGCCTGGCGCACGGCTCCAACGATGCGCAGAAGACCATGGGAATCGTCACCGGCGTGCTCGTGACTTCGCATTACCTGAAAAGCTTCGAAGTTCCGATCTGGGTGATTCTGGCCGCCCACTCGGCTATCGCCCTGGGCACACTGAGCGGCGGCTGGCGCATCGTACACACCATGGGCGGACGCCTGACGCGCCTCAAACCGCGCAGCGGATTCTGCGCCGAAACCGGCGCGGCAACCGCCGTCCTGCTTTCTACCTATATGGGAACGCCGGTGTCCACCACGCACGCCATCGCCGGCGCCATCGCGGGCGTCGGCAGCATCCAGCGCATGAAGGCGGTCCGCTGGGGCATCGCCACCAACATCGTGTGGGCGTGGGTGCTGACCATCCCGGCCGCCGCGCTGATCGCATGGCTCTCGTACTTCGCGCTGCACTTCACCATCGTCAGGCAGTGACCTGGTCCATCACCCACTCGGCGGCCAGCGCACCTTCTCCATAGGATCGCGGCAGGATGCCGCGGAGGACAGCACTCACAAAATCCTCGACGCACGGATAATGCAGGTTCTGCGGCGCGGCAATGCGTTCGACGCCACCGGGATGTACCAGCTCCGGACCGTTCAACGGCGACAGATCGATCTCCCCTTCCGTACCGCGCACGCGGAACTCGTCGCGCACCACGCGCGAATGCCAGCGCACATCCACCAACCCGCGCACGCCGCCTTCATACTCAATCATCACGGTGGCGTTGTCCTCTACCGGCAGCGGAATCACCAGCGTCGACAGGTTCCCGGTGGCGCGGATAGGCTTGCCGAAAAGGTAGTTCATCAGATCGATGCGGTGCGACGCGATATCGCGCAGCGGGCCGCCGCCGGATTGCTTCGGGTCGGCCAGCCAGGCGCGCACGGTGCCCAGCGGGTTGAACCAATCGTGCGCGGTGGCTTCGGCGAACACCGGCCGTCCGATGGCGCCGGCCTCGATCAACTCGCGCGCGCGGTCCACCTTCGGGTACATGCGCCGGTAGTAGGCGATGCCCAGCGTGCGCCGCGTGTCTTCGGACGCCTGCTGCATGGAGACTGCCTCGGCATAGTTCAGCGCCATGGGCTTTTCGCATAGCGCGTGACGCCCGGAGCGCAGCACGGCGATGGCCTGCGCGGCATGCAGAAATACGGGCGTCGCGATGTAGACCGCCGTGGCGTCGCAGGCATCCAGCGCGACGGTCAGGTCGTCCCACGAGGGCACACCGTACGGCTCGGCTTTGGAAGGGTCGCGGGTCACGATGCCCGCCAAGCGGCTGCGCGGCTCCGCGAGAATCGCAGGCAGCACACGCTTGCGCGTAATATCGCCGACACCGACCACCAGCCAGGAAACCATACGCATAGGGTAACGTAGGTGGGACAGACGATCGCCGTATGTCGTCTGTCAACTAATCTGGTTTGCCTGCCTCCCCTCCCTATCCCCCGGCCACCATCGTTCCCCGCCCCAGAATTCCGGCGGGGTCGAAGCGGCGCTTCACAGCGCGCATCGCCTCCAGGTGCTCGGGCGCATATTGCAACGCCAACAGGTGAGCCTTGCGCTTCCCTACCCCGTGCTCCGCCGACACCGTGCCGCCCAACTCCACGGCCCGCCGCGCAAACTCTGCCAGGAGCGCGGCCGCATGCTGCGGATTCGCCGGATCGCTGAACAGATTCACGTGGACGTGGGCGTCGCCGATGTGCCCGAAGATCACGTAACGCCCCGGGTACTCCTCTTCCAGTCGCTTGCGGTAGTAGGCCAGCATCTCGCGATTTCGCGTCAGCGGCACGGCGAAATCGGTGTTCATCTTCATGGCGCCGGAGCGCCTCACAGCATCGTTGACCAGTTCGGGGAGGGTGTGGCGAAAGCGGCGGAAGCGTTCGCGGTCGTTGGCCGTCGTGGCGAACCAGGAATCCTCCAGCGCGCCGGTGCCCTCCAGTCGCTCCAGCCAGTGGTCGATCTCCGGATCGTCTTCCGACTCCATTTCCTGATCGAACAGTATGGCCGCGCGCGCCGCCGCCGGAATCTCCGGGAAGCGGGTGCGCAAAAGGTTGAGCGAGGGCAGATCGAAATATTCCAGCATGCGCGGCGATGCGGTGTCGCGCCATTGTTCTACCGCGGTTACCGCCTCATCGTCGCTGGGAAAGAACACCAGGCCCGCGAGCACCGCCTTGGGCGCCGGCCTCAGTCTCAACGTCGCTTCCGTCACGACACCCAGCGTGCCTTCCGAACCCACGAACAGATCCACCCAGTCCATTCCGGGACGCAACAGGTACCCGGCGGTATTTTTGGTGACGGCCGGCAGCGGGACCGTGCCGGGATCGAAATCGATCGGCTCGCCGCGCCCGACATCGAGAATGCGCCCGTCGGCCAGCACCACGCGCAGGCGCTGCACCCAGTCGCCGGTGGCGCCATAGCGGAAACTCCGCGACCCGCTGGCATTGCAGGCGATGTTGCCGCCGATCGAAGCGCCCGTCTCCGTGGGATCCGGCGGATAGAGTTGACCCGACGCGAGCGCGGCGGCATGCACGTCACGCAGCAGCACTCCGGCTCCGGCCACGGCGAACCCCAGATGAATCTCCAGGCGCGTGAACTTCTCGAGCGAGAGCACCCAGCCGCCGAACGGCACGCGGCCGCCCACGACGCCGGTGCCGGCGCCCGACACGGTGACCGGAATCCCTGCAGCCGAAGCCTCGCACAAAGCGGCAGCGACACCGGCTTCTTCGGCCGGCACAATCACGCGCTCCGCATGCCCGCCCTTCAGGCCCGAAGCGTCCTCCAGGTAGACTGCCGGCACTTCCGCCGTCACCCCGCGCTCTAGACTTCCAGAATCACCGGCATGATCAACGGCCGCTTGGACGTCTGCTTCACGATGTGCCGCTTCAGGTCCGCGCGGATCTTTTCCTTCATGACTCCCCAATCCGTCTTCTCCTCCTGATTCGATAGTTCCAGCGTCTTGATCACCACCACGCGCGCCCCATCTAGAAACGCAGTCCCGTCGTCCCCGGCCTGGAACCCGCGCATGACGATTTCCGGAGGGCTCTCCAGACGGCCGGTGTTCCGGTTGATGGCAATAATCGGGAGCACGATGCCGTCTTCTGAGAGCAGGCGCCGGTCGCGGATCACCATCTCCTGCACCACATCTTCCACTGAACCCGAGTCGATGCACACGTGGCCCACCGTGACCTTGCCCGCTTTGCGCGCGCCGTGATGGTCGAACTCCAGGATGTCGCCCGTGTCCATGATGAACGTCTCTTCCAGGCCGGCGAACCGCAGGTGCTCGGCCAGTCGCGCGTGTTTGGTGAGCTGCCGGTATTCGCCGTGGATGGGCATGAAGTACCGCGGCCGCACCAGGTTCAACACCAGCTTCATCTCTTCCACGCTGGCGTGCCCGGAGACGTGAAGGGGAGGATTCATACTGCCGTACATGACGTCCGCGCCGCGGCGCGACATGTGGTCGATCACGCGGTAAATCGCCTTCTCGTTACCCGGGATGATGCGCGAACTCAAGACCACCGTGTCGCCCTTCTCCACGGAGATGTGCTTGTGGTTGTCCACCGCCACGCGCGACAGCGCCGACATCGGCTCGCCCTGCGTGCCCGAAACCAGAATCGCCACCTTGTCCGGCGGCAGGCCCATCACATCCTGCGGGCGCAGCAGGATGCCATCGGGAATGCTGAGCAGGCCGTGAGCGTGGGCGATCTCGGTGACCGACACCATGCTGCGGCCGATTACCGCCACGCGCCTTCCGTATTCCTCCGCGAGGTCGAGCACGAGCTGGATGCGGTGGATCGAAGAGCTGAAACAGGAAACGATAATCCGCTTCTCGGAGCGGCTGAAGATCTCTTCCATGCGCGGCTTCACGGCGCGCTCGCTCTCGGTGTATCCCGGGCGGTCGGAATTGGTGGAATCGGAAAGCAGCAGAAGGACGCCGCGCTTGCCGTACTCGGCCAGGGTGTGCAGGTCGAACAGCTCGTTGTCGGTCGGCGTGGGGTCCACTTTGAAATCGCCGGTGTGGATGATCACGCCGAGCGGAGTGGTGATGGCGAGTGCCACGGCGCTGACGATGGAGTGAGTGACGTGGATGAACTCGATCTTGAACGGGCCGACGGCGATGGCCTGCTTCGGCTTGACCTTGATCAGCCGCGGCTCCTTTTCCAGATCGTATTCTTCCAGGCGCCGCTCCACCAGGGCCAGCGTGAACGCTGTGCCGTATACGGGCACGTCGATTTCGGAGAGGAAGTAGGGCACGGCACCGATGTGGTCCTCGTGGCCGTGGGTGAGAATCACGGCGCGCACCTGAGCCTGATTATCCTTGAGGAACGTCAGGTCGGGCATCACCAGATCGACGCCCAGCAACTCGGCGTCGGGGAACATCATGCCGCAATCGACAACGATAATGTCTTCGCCGTAGCGGATGGCGGTAATGTTCATGCCGAACTCGCCGAGCCCGCCGAGGGGTATTACCTGCAACTTCTGATCAGTCATTCATCTTCACTTTCTAGAGGTCAAATCCAATGTTCTCACGAACAAGCGGGTCATTACGCATGGAAATCTGGGGTTTTCGGGCTTCCCGGGCTGCTTCGGAACGATTAACGCCTCGATTCCATATACATACAGACTTAAATTAATGTATTGGATTATATCGAGTCGCTGCGCGGGTATCACCGCAACCCCAGAATTAGAAATGCTCACCCCGAAGGGTGAGCATTTTATCCCCTGTTCTACCAGGGTGATGTTCGATGGGAGAATCAGTCTCGACGGAATCGCAACCGCCAAAACTTTGTAGTTGAATCGTATTTCCTTACGCCTCTCCAGTCAAGCAAAAATCCGGATGCATTTTTTTTGGTCGTAACCTGCTCTCGTGGGGCAACTTGCGGGAAGCGCCTCTTTTCGATCAACCACGTAAACAAGGCCAAAAAGTCCATTTTTCGCCTGAGGATATCGCTACAACACACACAAAAGTAAAGGTTTGTGGATTCGGCCTCTCATCTTCCCAGATGCAGGGTAGTGAGCGCGTCGGCCTCGTCGCCCCTGTTTCCACGCCGCCGGAAGGCCCGCCAGCCGCCAAACGCGAGCCCCGACACAATCGAAAATCCGAGTAGTATCCCAATGAGAATGAAAGCGTTTATGACCAGGTTGCCGATGTTGTCCTTGTGGCTGGGAACCCATTGGTCGAGGGTGACCGAAGCTTCATATTTCACCTGGGAGAGCAGGCGTTCGGCGGCGTCCGGGTCGGGTGGCGCCAGCACGACGGCTACCAGCGGACCCGCCCGTTTTACCAGATTGCCACCGGGGATTCCCCTGAAGTCCCCCTCCTTCAGCATGGCAATCTGAGGCGTCGGGTAGCTAAAAATCACCATTCCCATATCGCCCTTCGGGCCATGAAAAACTCCCAACTGGCCCTCGGCGCCGTAGTGGAAGGCGGCTACCGATGGGGGTATCGCCGGGATGAACTTGGCCAGGCTGGTGGGACCGGTAATGTAGCGTTCGCTATTGGCCACCCGGTCCTGGGCAGGAAGATTATTTGGCAGGGTGGGCAGCACGGTGGTGTCCACATTTCGCAAGCCGTCGAAGAGCGCGCTCAGTTCCGCGGGCTCGGGCTTTCGGCCGTTGAACGAAAGCAGGTAGTTGCCGTGGACCACGAGCAGCCCGTCGGTGGTGTCGGCCGCCAGCGGCGCGAGCGGGGACGCGATGGATTTCGCTGGCCGCTGCCAGTCGAAAGCCGCCATGGCGCCGGTGGTGTCCTGGAGGCGGTAGCCGGTGACGGTGAAGTTTTCATCCCCGTTCTCGTAGCGGGCGGCTTCGGATTCCTTCAGCCCGTACTCGTCCCATATCGGCCGGTCCAGGAGGGTCGCCTGCATGGTGGCTGCGCGCTTCCACGCCCCGATATTCTCCGGCCAGATGGCGCCCATACAGAGAGCAGGCGCAAGCAGAGCGGCAAACAGAAACTTCATTTCTCTATTAGACGCCATCCGCGCGGATTCCGGCTCCAAAGAAATTAAACCCGGGGACAGACGGGAATTAAACCCGGGGACAGACGGAACGTTTTCCGGTTTTCGAGGCACTAGTGAAACTGGATAACGTTCCGTCTGTCCCCGGTTTTATACTGGGATCTGTGGGGAAACGCATAGCGGCGGTGTTCGTGCTGGCCGGTTGGTTGGCGCCCGGCGTGCTCGCTCTCGACCCGCGCAAGAGCCTGACGCAGTATTCGCGCACCATCTGGACGCAGGAGCGCGGATTGCCGCAGGACACCATCCGCGCGATCACGCAGACGAAAGACGGCTACCTCTGGCTGGGCACCGACGAGGGATTGGCGCGCTTCGACGGATACGAGTTCGTCGTCTTCAACAAGGCCAACGGCGACCTGCCGGATAATTCGATCACCGCGCTGGCGGCGGCGAACGACGGCGGCCTGTGGATCGGCACCTCCAATGGCCTGACGCAATATCGCGAAGGCCGATTCAAGACTTTCACCATGAAGGAGGGCTTGCCGGACGCGGCGATCACTGCGTTGCACGAGGACCACGAGGGCGCGCTATGGATGGTGGCGGGGATTTATCTGAGCCGTTACCAGAACGGCCAATTTACGAATCTCAAACCCGAAACTGATATACCGGTGAGTTCTGCGCGGGCGATGTGCGAGGACGCCAATCACGATCTGTGGGTGGCGGGCTTCAGCCGCGTGGTGCGCCGCACGGGTGGGAAGTTCCTGACGGAGTTATCGGCTGAACAACTGGACGGCATGGTGGTGCTCACCATGATTGCCGATCGCGATGGCAATGTCTGGATCGCCGGAAACAAAGGAATCATCCGTCGATCCGCAAGCGGTGCGCTTCAGAAGTATGGGATTAACGAGGGGCTGCCCGATACGGCGGTGCGCGCTTTATGGGCGGATCGCGACGGCAATATCTGGGCAGGCACCAACAGCGGGATGGCACGGCTCCAGGGTAATCGCTTCCTCACTTCGTCACAAGAAAATCCCGAGGACGCCGACGGGGTGCGCTGTCTTTTTGAGGATCGCGAAGGCGACCTTTGGATTGGGGCCAACGGTGGACTCAGCCGGTGGCGTAACGATGTCTTCCTGGTGTACGGCAAGCCTGAAGGATTGCCGAGCGACGCGCCAAAAACGGTGTTTCAGGACCGAAGCGGCCGGGTTTGGGTCGGCTTCAACGATGCCGGCATGATGCATGCTTGCCGGGCCGGAATCGCGCCGTTTGACGACTCACGACGGGCTGCCCGACAGCGATATTTTTCAGATTCGAGAGGGCCCGAAGGGAGATCTGCTGATTGCCACGCGTAACGGCGTGGCCCGCATGGAGGGCGGCAAATTCCGCACCTACCATCCGCCGGATCCACTGGCCCGGAACGCCGTTTTCGACGCGATCGAAGATGCGCAGGGCGCGATATGGATGGCGACCCCGGCGGGACTGAGCGTGGTCCGCGGCAATCAGTTTCAGAACGTAATCCCGGGCGGTCCGCTGCTGATCGATTTTGTGGTCACGCTGACCGAGGGACGGGATGGCGCGATCTGGGCGGGCACATACGGAAAGGGCCTCTGGCGGGTGAAGGGAAATGAGCGGCGGCAATACACCACCACCGACGGCCTGTCCAGCGACCAGATCCGCTCGCTCTATCAGGATGCACAGGGTACGCTTTGGATCGGCACCTTTGGCGGCGGACTGAACGCCCTGCGCGACGGCAAGTTCGTACACTACTCGGCGCGAGACGGGCTGTTGAGTGACAACATCGGCAAGGTCCTGGACGATGGTGAATCGTTATGGCTCAGCACTACCCGCGGCATCTGCCGGATCGCCAAAAGCCAGCTCCTGGAGTTCAGCGCAAAAAAACGATCCCGGCTGGAGCCACAAAATTACGGAGTGGAAGACGGGTTGCGCAGTACGCAGTGCGCTCCGTCCTATCCGACGGCCGGGGGCGGGATCCGCACAACTGACGGGCGGCTCTGGTTCACCACCGGGCGGGGTCTGGCGGTGCTCACACCCGATGCGCGAAAACTGGTGGCGCTCCCCCCTGTGGCGCATCTGGTGCAGATGACCTCCAACGGCGAGCCCGTGGATCTTAGCCGACCCGGTGCGTCTGGCTTCAGGGGACGAACGCCTGCAAATCCGCTATACCGGAATCCATCTCAGCGCGCCGGAGCGGGTGCAGTACTTTTACCGGCTGGACGGTCTGGATACGGATTGGGTGGCGGCCAGCGGGCGGCGGGTAATCAACTTCAACAGTCTGCGCCACGGGCGCTATAAATTCAACGTGCGTGCGGAACTGCCCGGCGGGCCTGGCAGCGAGCAGTCCTACGAGTTCGAAATACTCCCGCAGTTCTGGGAGACGGCGTGGTTCCGCGTGTTGTTCGTAGCGGCGGCGCTGGCGGGGGCGTGGGCGATATATCAACTGCGGCTGCGCCAGATCCGCTCGCGGTTTGGGCTGGTATTGGAAGAGCGCGCGCGTCTGGCGCGCGAGATCCACGATACGCTGGCGCAGGGCTTCGTCGGCATCTCTTCGCAGCTCGACGCGGTGGCCATGTGCATGCCGGCAGATACCACGCCGGCGCGCTCTTACCTGGACATGGCGCGGCGCATGGCGCGGCACAGCCTGACCGAAGCGCGCCGCAGCGTGATGGACTTGCGGTCGTCGGCGTTGGAGGGGCAGGATTTGGCGGCTGCGATCGAATCGGGCACGCGGTTGTGGACGGCGGGATCGGGAGTGGAACTCGCGGTGGAAGTGACGGGGACGGGATCCAAGTTGCCGGAAGAAATGGAACAGCACCTGCTGCGTATAGCGCAGGAGGCCGTGACGAATGCGCTGAAGCACGCCGGCGCGAGCCGGATCGGCGTAAAGCTGCACCTGGAGGCGCACAATCTCCACCTGCGGATCGGGGACAACGGCCGCGGATTCGATCAGCAGAATGTGTTTTCCTCGCGCGCCGGGCATTTCGGATTGATCGGAATGCGCGAGCGCGCCGAGCGGCTGGGCGGCGAATTGCGATTGGAGAGTAACCCCGGGGCGGGAACGGAAGTCGAAGTAACTGTACCGTTACCATGAGCGAAAAAATTCGAATTCTCGTTGCCGAAGACCACCTGGTGGCGCGCGTGGGAGTGTCCACGATCGTCAATATGCAGGAAGATATGACGGTGGTCGCCGAAGCCGCCAACGGCAATCAGGCGGTGGAGATGTTCCGTGTGCACCAGCCCGATGTGACACTGCTCGATCTGCGCATGCCGGGGATGGGCGGCGTGGAGGCGGCGATCGCGATCCGGTCCGAATTCCCAGGTGCGAGGATGATCGCGCTGACGACGTACGGGGGCGACGAGGACATCCGCCGCGCCCTGGCCGCGGGAGTGCAGGCGTACCTCACGAAGGACGTGCTGCACGACGAGTTGCTGAAGGCGATCCGCGCGGTGTACGCGGGACAGACCTACCTGCCGGCGGCGGTGGCGGCGTCGCTGGCGGCGCAGTTGCCGCGTCCGGACCTGAGCGCGCGCGAGGTGCAGGTGCTGGCGCTGATCGTGCGGGGGCTGGCGAACAAGCAGATCGCGTTCACGCTGAGCATCGCCGAGCACACGGTAAAGAATCACGTAAAGAATATATTGAGCAAGCTGGGAGTGCAGGATCGAACCCAGGCAGCAACAGCGGCCATCCAGCGCGGCATCATCCACCTGTAAACCCGGGGACAGACGGAACGTTTTCCAGTTTTTTGAGAGACTCCTGGCGCCCCGCCACTATCTGGTGTGGCACGATTAGCGAGAGTAGAGGTACTGGACACCCCGCACCACGTCACGCAACGCGGCAACGGCCGTCGCGTGATCTTCGAGACCGACAACGACCGCCTGGTCTACCTCGGACTCCTGCAGCAATATGCCAAACGGCAGCACCTGTCGCTCCTCGGATACTGCCTGATGCCGAACCACGTGCACCTGATCGCGGTGCCGGAGAGGGAGGGCTCGCTCCGCGCCGCGCTGCGTAACGTCCACGGCCGGTACGCCGCGTACCTCAACGTCCGGCAGGCGAGTTCGGGACACGTCTGGCAGGGCCGGTACTACTCCTGCCCGATGGATGACGACCGCCTCTGGACCGCCCTGCGGTATGTCGAACGCAATCCCGTGCGCGCCGGGATGGTCCGCGAGGCGGCGGACTTTCCGTGGTCGAGCGCGCGCATTCACATGGGCGGCGGCTGGGACGGCTTGATCGACCTTGCCCCCTGGTCGGAACCCTGGACCCTCGACGAATGGCGCGAGTTCCTGTCGGCGACGGAGTTCGAACGGGAGAGCGAGGCGCTCCGGCGCAGCACGCACAGCGGCCGCCCGCTCGGCTCCCCGCAATTCGTGGAGCGTCTGGAAGCGTCCCTGGCCCGCCCGTTGCTCCCGCGCCACGGGGGCAGGCCGAAGAAGAAATCGCCATTTCGTGAGACGGCGCAGCGCTTGTTGGCCGCGATGTGATCTACGAAACTGGAAAACGTTCCGTCTGTCCCCGGGTTTAATAGCTCCAAAGGGCTAGGGGGGTGTGCTCCCTCCATGTCATCGCAAAGCGGCGCGCCTTCGGATATCATTAAGGTCTAGCTCCTCTCTTAGCGCCTAAATCATGTGGATTGTCCGATTAGCCTTACGACGACCCTATACGTTCGTCGTAGTATCACTCCTCATCGCCATTCTTGGCGTCACCGCCATCATTACGATGCCGGTCGATATCTTCCCGTATATCGATATCCCTGTAGTCAGCGTTGTCTGGAGTTACAACGGCCTGTCGCCCGAAGAGATGGAAAAGCGCATTGTCGCCTACTTCGAGCGCTCCATGACCACGACGGTCAACGACATCGAGCATATCGAGTCGCAGGCGTATAGCGGCGCCTCGGTCACCCGCGTCTACTTCCAGCCGAACGCCAAAGTGGAACTGGCGCTGGCGCAGATCACCGCGATCGCGCAGACCCTGCTTCGCCCCCTTCCGCCGGGGACCACGCCGCCCAGCATCATCAAGTACGACGCCTCCAGCGTGCCCATCATCCAGCTCGGCCTCCAAAGCGACACCATGAGCGAACAGGAGCTGTTCGACATGGGGCAGAACTTCATTCGCACCCAGCTCGCCACCATTCAGGGCGCTGCCGTGCCGCTGCCCTACGGCGGGAAGTTCCGCGCCGTCATGGTCGATATCAACCCCGATCAGCTCACCGCCAAGGGCCTCTCCGCCTCCGACGTTTCGTCCGCGCTCGGCAACCAGAACCTCATTTTCCCCGCCGGCACCGCCAAAATCGGCGATAAGGATTACCAGGTCCACACCAACTCCAGCCCGCGGAATAGGGAGGAGTTGAACTACATGCCGTTGCGCGTGGTGAACGGTGCCACGGTCTACCTAAAGGACGTGGCGCAGGTCCGCGACGGATATTCGGTTCAGACCAGCATCGTGCGTACCAACGGTAGCCGCGGCGCGCTCTTAACCGTGATGCGCAGCGGCAAGGCATCCACCCTGGCCGTGGTGAACAACGTGAAGGCGGCCCTCCCTAAAATCCTCGCCGGCCTGCCTCCGGCCCTCAAAGTCAGGCAGCTCTTCGACCAATCGATCTTCGTGCGCGCCGCCATCAACGGAGTGGTGCGCGAGGGCGTCACGGCGGCCATCCTCACCGGACTGATGATCCTGCTCTTCCTGGGAAGCTGGCGCAGCACCGTGATTGTCTGCATCTCGATTCCGCTGTCGATTCTGACCTCGCTGATCCTGCTCAACCTGCTCGGCCAGACTACGAACGTGATGACGCTCGGAGGTCTCGCGCTCGCCGTCGGCATTCTGGTGGACGATGCCACCGTGGAAATTGAGAACACGCATCGCAACATGGCGATGCGCAAACCGCTGGTGCGCGCCGTGCTCGATGGAGCCCAGCAAATCGCGGCGCCCGCCTTCGTTTCCACGCTCGCCATCTGCATCGTGTTCGTCCCCGTACTGCTGTTGACCGGCGCCGCCAAGTATCTCTTCACGCCGCTTGCCATGGCCGTGGTCTTCGCCATGATGGCATCGTATTTCCTTTCCCGCACCCTGATCCCGACCATGGTGCACTATATGCTCCGCTCCGAGGTCAAGTTGTACGCGCGCGGCGAACATGAAGAAGGCGGCACGGGCGTGATCTGGAAGGCACATTACATGTTCAACCGGCGCTTCGAATTGATGCGCGCCGCATACAGTTCATTACTGCACTGGTGCCTCGATCATCGCCTCCCGGTGTTGGGCTGCTTCTTCCTGTTTGTCGCCGGCTCCTTGAGTCTCGCTCCCTTGATTGGCCGCGATTTCTTCCCGACGGTGGATTCCGGCGCCATGCGCCTGCACGCGCGCGCCCCTTCAGGCACACGCCTCGAAAAGACCGAGCAGCTCTTCGCCGATGTCGAAAACGAGATTCGCCAGGTGGTGCCGCCGAAGGAAATCGACAACATCATCGACAACATCGGCATTCCGAACGGCGGTTTCAATCTCGCCTTCGGCGACAGTCCGACGCTCGGCGTCAGCGACGGCGATATCCTGATTTCGCTCAAACCCGAGGAGCACGGCTCCACCGCCGAATACACCGACCGCCTGCGCAGGCGCCTGAACGAGAAGTTCCCCGACATGGTCTTCTTCTTCGAGGCCGCCAACATCACCAACCAGATTCTGAATTTTGGCTTGCCCGCGCCCATCGATGTCCAGGTAGTGTCGCGCAACGCCGCCACCAACTACGAGATCGCACGCCAGATCGCCGCCAAGGTGACCCTCATTCCCGGCGCGGCCGATGTCCACATTCACCAGGTAGTGGACTACCCCGTGATCGATCTCAACGTCGACCGCGCCAAGGCCGGACAGGTGGGGCTGACACAGCGCGACGTGGCCACCAGCCTGCTGATCTCGCTCAGTTCCAGCGGGCAGATCGCGCCTACGCAGTTTCTCGACTGGCGCACCGGCGTCAGCTACAGTATCGCCGTACAGACGCCGCAATACCGCATGGATTCGCTGGACGCGCTCTTGCGTACACCGGTGAGCGTGCCTTTTACCAGCGTCAACAGCACCACTCAGACGGCGAGCGCAGGGTCCGCCAGCCCGTCTAATGCCGCAGTCGGTACGGGCCCGAACCAAGCCTCCGCCGCCTATGGAAACCCCGGCGCGGCCTCAAGCGGCCCGCAGTTGCTCTCTAATATGGTTTCCGTGGGCCGTAGCGTCGCCCCGGAAATTGTCAATCACTACAATGTGCAGCCGGTGATCGATGTCTACGCCAACGTGGACCGCAGAGATCTCGGCAGCGTGGGCGCGGGCGTCGAAAAGATCGTCGCGGAGATGGAGCCCAAATTGCCGCGCGGCACTACCATCGAGGTACGCGGGCAGCTCCTCACCATGCAAACTTCTTTCTACCGCCTTGGCCTCGGCATGCTCTTTGCCGTGGTACTGGTCTACCTGCTGATGGCGGTGAATTTCCAGAGCTGGCTGGACCCGTTCATCATCCTGATGGCCCTGCCCGGCGCGCTGGCCGGTATCGTCTGGATGCTGTTTGTTACCCAGACCACCTTCAGCGTACCTTCTCTGATGGGGTCCATCATGTGTATCGGCGTAGCCACCGCCAACAGCATCCTGCTCGTGGTCTTCGCCAACGATCAGCGTGAGGAAGGCATGGATGCGCGTTCCGCCGCGTTAGCCGCCGGACACACCCGCATCCGCCCTGTCATCATGACCGCGACGGCCATGATTATGGGCATGCTGCCGATGGCGTTGGGCATGGGTGAAGGCGGCGAGCAGAACGCTCCCTTGGGTCGCGCCGTAATCGGCGGTCTGCTGCTGGCTACCATCACCACCTTGTTTATCGTTCCATTGGTTTATAGTTTGCTGCGCAAGAATCCCCCTGTCGATTTCGAACGCAGAATCGTAGAAGAGGAGCACGAATATTTGCGCGACGAAATGAGCTTGCGTGAGGACCTGTCATGAATGAAGTGAATACCACCGAAGAGCAATTGCGGTCCGAAATATCCGCGCTGAAGCGGCAGTTGGAAGAGCAGAAGAAGTCCGGCCACCCGGGCGGACACCAAAACCGGCGACCCTCCACACTCAGCCTGGTTCTGATCGCTCTCCTGCTGGCCGCCCTGATTGTGGTGGGATTCTTCGTGGGCTATCTTCCGCGACAACGGCGTGAAGAGGTGCTGGCCGCCGAATCGAAGGAGACCGGAGCCGCCCTCCCCGTGGTCAATGTGAGCCGGGTGACGCGGTCCGAATCTAACAGCTTTCTGGTTCTTCCCGGCAACATTCAAGCCGTCACCGAGGCCCCGATTCTGTCGCGCGCCACCGGCTACATACGTAAGCGCTACGTGGATATCGGCGACCGTGTGAAGTCCGGGCAGGTGGTGGCCGAAGTCGAAGCCCCGGAACTCGATCAGCAGATTCTCCAGGCCAACGCCGCCATCGAGCAGGCAAAGAGCAGCGTGCAGCAAGCCGAAGCAGCCATCCAACAGGGCCGCGCGAATGAAAACCTGGCGCGTCTCACCGCCGGACGAATGGCCAATCTGCTCGGCCGCGGCGTGATCTCCAAACAGGATAATGACAACGCCCAGGCGCAGTATACCGCGCAGCAGGCCAATGTGGAGGCGCTCGCCAAGGCAGCGGCCGCGATGCGCAGCTCCGTCGCCGCGGCGGAGGCCAACCTCGCCAGGCTGAATCAGATCAAGACCTATCAAACCGTGCGCGCTCCTTTTGACGGCGTGATTACGCTGCGCAACGTGGATACCGGCGCGCTGGTCAACGAAGGCAGCACGCTTCTATTCCGCGTCGCGCAGACCGGGACACTGCGCACCTACATCAATCTCCCGCAGACTGACGCCGAATCCGTGAAGGTGGGCCAGCATGCCATCGTCTCGATCTCCGAAATCCCGGGCCGCAAGTTCAACGGCACGGTCAGCCGCACTTCCAACTCGCTCGACCCTGCTACCCGCACATTGCTCACCGAAGTCCAGGTACAGAATGCGGACGGAACCCTCATGCCCGGCATGTTCGCCCAGGTGGATCTCACCGTGCCACGCAAATACCCGCCGCTATTGATTCCCGGCGACACGCTCGTGGTGCGCAGCGACGGACCACAGGTCGCGCTGGTACTGCCCGATGGGACCGTCCGATTTACACGCATTCAATTGGGCCGTGACTATGGCGACCGCCTCGAAGTGCTCTCCGGCCTGGTCGAGGGGCAACAACTCGCGGTGAACCCGAGCGACGAGGTTCGCGAAGGCGTGAAGGTCAATCCCAAGATCTCGTCTGAAAAAGCCGCACCTGCCAAAAAGCAGTAGGACTCGAAATGTCTCACAAGTCTGCCTCCGCCATCGTGGCGATCATCCTGGCCGCCGATCTCGGGTTTGCCCAGACGGGCAACCCGCCCATCATGCCCCGCACGTCGCCGGCCGTGCGGTTCGAGAACTCGCCGCGCGTTCACGAACTCATCCGCGCAGGGAACCTCTACCTGTCGCTGCAAGACGCCCTTGCACTGGCCATTGAAAACAATCTGGACATCGAGCTGCAGCGCTACGTGCTGCCCACCGGCAATACGGAACTCCTGCGCGCCAAGGGCGGCGGACTCAACCGCGGCCTCAATTTCACGCTGGCTGAAGTCCCGGTCGGCACGGGCGGTCCGCTGAGCCCCGTGCTCACAACTCCAGCCGCCGCCGGACGCGCCACCGCCGGCAGTTCGATCTCGACCAGCGCCCTGGGTCTCAATGCCCTCGGCGAGCCGCAGATCAACGACTCCATACAGGGCACGATCGCGCAATCCAACGGCACGCCGGTTCCGATTTATGATCCGATCATCAGCGGACAGTTGAACTGGACTCACCAAACCACGCCGCAGACCAGCCTCACCACCTACGGAACCAGCACGCTGGTGACCGGCACCACGCTGTTCAACGCCGGGGTGCAGCAGGGCTTTGGCTCCGGCGCCCAGGTCGGGTTGAGTTTCAACAACAGCCGTACCTCGTTGAATTCGGTTCGAACCGGCTACAACCCATACACTGGCTCCACTCTCGGACTCAACGTCACGCAACCGTTGCTGCGCGGCTCCGGCACCAGCCTCAACCGCCGCTTCATTCGCATCGCCGGCAACGAGCAGAGAATCACCAGCCTGCTCTTCCAGCAGCAACTGATACTCACGGTCTACGGCGTGATCCGCCTCTATACGGACCTGGTGGCGCTGGTCGAAGACGAAAAGGTGAAACAGGAGACGGTGACCCTTGCCGAGAAGTTGCTCTCCGACGTGCGCGCGCAAGTGGAAGAGGGCACGCTCGCGCAGGTGGAGGCGACGCGCGCCAACGCCCAGGTGTTCTCCACCCGCCAGGACCTGATCAACGCGCGCGGTTTGCGCGAGGAACAGGAAGCGATTTTCAAAAACGTGATTACACGCCGCGGAAACGAGGATCCGGAAGTGGCCAACGTCCGCATCATCCCGACCGACACCCTGAGCATCCCCGCGACCGACGAGGTCCGGCCGATGCAGGACCTGGTCGGCGATGCGCTGAACCACCGGCCCGATCTCGACCAGGCGCGGCTGCAGGTGGCCAACTCGCAGATCGGCCTGCAGGGCTCTCGCAGCCTCACCAGGCCGCAATTAGATCTGGTCGGAACGATGCAGAACAACGGACTCGCCGGCCAGGAGACCTCGTTTCTCGGCAGTTTCGACCCCGGCTTCATCGGCGGTTTCGGCAGCGTGCTGGGCCAGCTTTTCTCGCGCAACTATCCTACTTATGGCGTCGGACTGCAGTTGACGATGCCCATACACAACCGGATTGCGGAAGCCGACCTGGCGCGCGATGAGCTGCAAGTGAAGCAATCGGAAATCCGCCTGCGCCAGCTGCAGAATCAGGCGCGCCTGGAAGTGGAAGACGCGTTAATCGCCATGCGCCGCTCCCGCGCGAGCTACGAGGCCGCCGCGGAAGCCCGCCGTTTGCAGGAAGAATCGCTCGCCGCGGAGCAGGCCAAATTCGAAGTCGGCGCCTCCACCAGTTTCTTCGTGATTCAATACGAGAGCCTGCTGGCGCAGGCCCGCTCCACGGAAGTCGCCGCCCTGAGCTCGTACGTGAAAGCGAAGGCGGCATTGCAGCGGGCCATGGGCTCGATCCTGGACGAAAACCACATCGGCATCGACGCGGCGATCAAGGGAAAGTAGCCTTACTGCTTCGCCACCTCCGCCGCTACGCCTTTCAGCGTGTAGCTGAACGACCGCTCTTCGCCCGACGCTATGCGATACGGCATCATCGGGTACGCGTTCGGACTCCAGCTATCGATACCACCGGCGCCCATCTGTGCGCCATCCAGGTTCAAATACATTTCGGGATGCCGCTTCATCTGGAACGTGTAACCGGCGCGCTCCATATCGGTCTTGGTGTAGTGCCGCGCCGTGACGTTCAGCGGCGCGCTGCCGGTCGCCACGATTCCGACTCCCGCCGCATTCGTCAACTTCACCCAACGGACATCGGTCTTGTTGCCGTTCTCCTGCGGGCGCATGTACTCCACCCACTCCTTGTCCACCGTGCTGCGATAGACTCCGATGCGTTCGAACGCGCGATCGACCAGCGTCTCTTTCGGGCCGCGCCCGTACCACGCGATGTTCTCGAAGCCGGGAGCAACCACCAACTCCGTGCCGAATCGCGGCATCATGGCGAGCTTTTCCGTGCCCGGTTTATAGCTGCACTCCACCTGGATGGTGCCATCCCCGTGGACGGTGTACGTCATCGCGTAGGCGGCGCCCACCACCGGCAAGCCGGCGCGCACCGCGATCTTCACCGTGGAGGCATCGACCTTGTCCACGCGCACTTCTTTCACGTCCCAGCGCGGCCCCGCTTCGCGCCACAGTTCGATGTCCAGGCTTTTGTTGGCGACCGCCGAGGCGCGAAACACCTTCCATGCGCCGCGATCGTTGTTGGTGGGGGCGCGCCAGAAGTCTGGCACCGGACCGCGTTCCAGCACCGTCACACCGTGATAGCGATACTCCGCGAGCACGCCGGCTTTCTTGTCGAAGCGCACGGAGAAGCCCTTTCCGCTGATGGTCGCGGTCTCATCGTCGTCCTTCACTTCGAGCGCGGCGATCGCGGGCTTGTCTTCGGCTTTCGGCTTGGAGAGCGGCAGCTTGAACTGGTCCCACCCGATCTCGTGCCCCATCGGCGCCCACGGCGTTTCGTGCTTGAGCGCGAAGCTGACATTGAGCCAGTACTCCACTCCCGGTTGCGCATCGATCTTCGGCATCGGGATGCTGTAATCCTTCTCCTCGCGAGGCGCGATATCGAGCGCCGGAAGCTTGCCACTGGCCACGGTGCGACCGTCGGCCTTCACTTCCCACGTGCCCTGGGCGAGGTCTTTCGGGTTGGTGAAATCGAACCAGTTCTTCACTTTGATGCGCCCGTCCGCCAGATCGACCGCCGAGACGTGCAGGTTGCGGTAGACATACTTGAGCGCATACAGGCCAGGGTGGGGCGTACGGTCGGCAGCCACCAGTCCGTTGTTGTTGAAGTCGTTGTCGTTGCGGATTCCCGTCTTGTCTTCCCACCATCCGCCGTACGCCAGGAACGTAGTCGCGGAAGTGTTGGACTTGTACTCGCCGGGAACCGGCAGCCGTATTCCCTGATCCACCCAATCCCAGACGAATGCTCCCTGCGCGTTGGTGCCGGAGTAGAAGATGTCCCAGTATTCCTTGAGCCCGCCGGTGGAATTCCCCATGGAATGCTCGTACTCGCAGAGAATCAGCGGCATCTCCGGACGCTGCGCGGCGAGCCGCTTGACGGCTTCCGGCGTGGGATACATGAAGGAATTGATGTCGGCGCTGCTGCCGCCGTGGCTGGTGGTGCCCTCGTAGTGGAACGGGCGCGAAGGATCGCGCTGTTTGGTCCACTGGTAGGCCGCAGCGGCGTTGGGCCCGTCGCCGCTCTCATTGCCCATCGACCAGATCACCACGCTGGCATGATTCTTGTCGCGCTCCACCATGCGCTCGACGCGATCGAGATACGCGGTCTGCCATTCGGGATCGTTGGTAAGCCGGTTGCGCGGGTTGGTGCCGTAGTGATGGCATTCGATGTTCGCCTCGTCCAAGACGTAGAGGCCGTAGCGGTCGCACAGGTCGTACCACACCGGCACATTCGGATAGTGCGACGTGCGCACCGCGTTCACGTTGAACTGCTTCATGATCCGGATGTCTTTGATCATGGATTCCACGGAGATAACCTTGGCGGTATCCTCGCTGTGCTCGTGGCGGTTGACGCCCTTCACCAGGATGGCGCGCCCATTGATCAGGAAGCGGCCGCCCTTGATCTCCACGCGCCGGAACCCGACATTTTGCGGGATCACTTCGAGCACGTTGCCCGCCGGACCCTTGACGGTGAGCAGCAGCTTATACAGGTACGGGTCTTCCGCCGACCACTTGTGCGGGCCGGCCGCCGGCACCGCGATTTCCGCGGCGGTCTCGCCCTTGCCGGCGATCTCCACCGCGCTGGTCGCGGGCTTGCCGTACGGCGCACCCGTCGCATCGAAGAGCGCGGCGGTCACGGTGACCTTCGCGGGCTTCTCCGAGGCGTTGGAGACGGCGCCTTTGACCACCAGCGTGGCGTCGCGATACTCGTCGTCAAGGTTGGTCTTCACTTCGAAATCGCGCAGGTGCTGTTCCGGCGCCGCCCAGAGGTAGACGTCGCGGAAGATGCCGCTCATGCGCCACATGTCCTGGTCTTCCAGGTAGGCGCCGTCGCCGAAGCGATACACCTCGACCGCCAGCAGATTGCTGCCCGGCTTCAGGTGCGGAGTGATGTCGAACTCCGCGGGAGTGCGGCTGTCCTCGCTGTAGCCGAGCTTGTGGCCGTTGACCCACGCGTAGAAGGCCGAGTCCACGCCGTCGAAATGCAGCAGGATCTGACGGCCCTTCCACGAAGGCGGCACGGTGAAATGCATGCGATAGCTGCCCACCGGATTGAACTCGTACGGAGGGGTCGGAGCCTTGGAGGCGTCCTGCGGGAACGGATAAATAATGTTGGTGTAGATGGGGACGTCGAACCCGTGCATCTGCCAGCTCGCCGGCACCGGCATGTTGCCCCAGGCGGCATCGCTGTAGTCCGTGCGGTAGAAATCGATCGGGCGCTCCGACGGGCGCAGCGACCCGTGGAATTTCCAGGTTCCATTCAGAAGCTCGAACCACGGCGATTTGGCGCGATCCGCTGTCCGCGCGAGTTCGCTCGAAGGGTACGCCATCATGGTGGCGTGCGGCTTCTGGGTGCCAACGTGGACGATTGCCGGGTTGTCCCACTCCGGCCGGACCTGCGCAAACGCCGCGGCGCCAAGCGCTAAGGAGAGAATTGCTATTCGCATATGATTATCCGCAGAATAACAGAGTGAAGCAGATTCGCGTGGCATATGCCGGGGGCAAACTGGGAATGAAAATAGGGCCGTGTGCCGTGAACCCGGCTGACAGACGGGACGTGTGTCCCGCTTGGTGGCACGTGTCGCGCTGATAATAAAGAATTTGCATGGCACGAGGCGGGACAAATTTGTCCCGTCGTGGACTTTTCCCACATTTCGGGCCGGACGGGACCCGACTCCCAGTTTCATGTTGGCACGAGACACCGGGCGTGGCAGAGTAGTTTGAGGGAATGGGATTGATAACAGACAAAATATATTCCTGAAGTTCGCGCGATGCTTCCTTCTATCCTTTCTCCAGGACAAAATGGGTGGCTTTCTCAGTAGCCTTGTGGTCCGTCACAGAAAATCCGAGAGCGGACAAGTCGAGACCGGTAAACAATGCTTCCCCCTGACCGAGCACTACGGGTGCAAGGGCAAGGTGCAGGGAATCGATCAGTCCTGCCTGCAGATATTGCCGCACGGTGGAGACGCCGCCTCCGATTCTGACATCCTTGTCGCCCGCCGCCTGTTTCGCGAGCCTCAGGGCCTCTTCGATGCCGCTGGTAACAAAGTGGAACGTCGTCCCACCCTGCATCACCAGCGGCTCGCGTTCGAAGTGCGTCAGGACGAACGTTTCCGCATGGTAGGGCGGATCGGGGCCCCACCATCCCTTCCATGAGTCATCAGTCCACGGGCCGCGCACCGGACCGAACATGTTGCGACCGAGGATGAACGCTCCGAAGTTGTCCATCGAGCGCCGTGCGAACTCGTCGTCCACATCGACAGAGCCACCTTCCTGCCTATGCATTACGCAAAACGTCTTTGTGTGGAAGAACCACTGAAAGATCAATGGACCGCGCTTGCCCAGCGGATCGTTCAGGCTTTGTTCGGTTCCCGCGCTGAAACCGTCCAACGAAACACCAAATCCCGCGACTCGTACTTTCGGCATATGGGCGTGCTAGTTGCCTCCGATATTTATGCTATCGCCCGACGTGGCAATAAAGGCTGATTAGTTTGGACAGGCCGGGAGGCCTGTCCTACCGGCGGCGGGAGGCTCGGACGGCTCTTTCAAAGGCCCAGCCCCGGATGTGATTGATCTGCTCTTCCATGGTTCGCGAGAGGGGGACAATCTTGACCGCGGACTGGATGAGATCGGTGCCGGTGATGGGTGTATCGGTCAGGCGCGATTTGGTGATTGCCGAGACTACGCACTGTTCGACCTCGGCGCCGCTCCAGCCCTTGGTGAACTCCGTTAGTTGGCTGAGATCGATGCCTGTAAGGTCCACACCTCTCCGGCTGAGGTGGATCTTGAAGATCTCCAGGCGCTCCTCGTCCAATGGAAGATCCACGAAGAAGACTTCGTCGAAGCGTCCTTTTCGGATCATCTCGGCGGGTAGGAGGTCGATGCGGTTTGCGGTGGCGGCGACGAAGAGTCCGCGGGCTTTCTCCTGCATCCAGGTAAGGAAGAAGGCGAAGATACGGCCTTGCTCGCCGCCGGCATCGGTCGAGGTGATGCCCATCTCGATTTCGTCGAACCAGAGCACGGCGGGCACGAGGTCTTCCATCAGCTTGCAGGCCTCGACGAAGGCGCCTTCGGGCTTGCCGTGCCTGCCGGAGAAAATCTCGATCATGTCCACGCGGTAGAGCGGCAGTTGGAACAACGACGCGATGGCTTTGATCGCGAGGCTCTTGCCGCAGCCCGGGATGCCCATCAGGAGGAGCCCTTTGGGCACGATTTCGGTGTTCAGGCTGTCGCGCAGCTCAAAGAGCTTGCGGCGTTCGATCAGCCAGGTCTTCAGGCCATCCAGACCGCCCACTTCGCCGATATTGGTGCCGTCGGCGATGAACTCGATGACGCCGCTGCGATTGATCAGCAGCCGCTTCTCTTCGAGCAGGGCGGGCAGCGACTCGGGGCTCAGATGTCCGGTGGCGGCCAGCGCGCGGCGCAGCGCGTAGCGGGCTTCGTCCAGCGTGAGACCGAGCAGGGCGGGAGCCAGTTGATGAAGGACCTCGTCGTTGGTATCGCGGTTCTCTTCGCGAAGGAAGGCGGCCATTTCCACCAGGTCGGGCGGGCGCAGCTCGAGAAACAGCAGGCTGCGCTCGAGCTCCTCTGGTACCGAGCGCACGGGCGACGTGATGACGACGAACTTGCTCCGGTCGCGGCAACTCTCGTAAATGTCGCGCAAGCGGCGTCGTACGCTGGAGGACTCCCGCAGGGGTTCGTGGAAGTCCAACAGGTGGAAGATGGCGGGGTCGGGATAGGCGGCAATGAAATCCAGCACGCCGAGAGCGTCTTTGGCGCCGGCTCCGGCAGGCTGGCCGTCGCGATGCATCCCGTCGGTCAGGCTCCAGGTAAAGACCGGCACCGGCTTGGGGGCGAACAGGCGCAAGCCCACTTCCCGAAGGATATTTCCAGCGCGGTGCTCTTCCGAAGTGCGGACGTAGGTGAGCGGGCGGCCCGATTCGAAGACCTCGCGAAGGATTTTGGCCGCCCGGCTTTCGGGCGCCGGGGAAATCGTGGTTTGCGGCATCAGGCTTTGGCTGGCGTACTGTTCTATTATCGACGAACTCAGCGGCATCTAAAGATAGAGACGCTTGGGGCCCGGCAAAGGACGGCGCGCCTGGCGGGAAATCAGTGAGTCATCGAGTAGGTAATGTAGTTGAGCGCGATGCGGATTCCCAGGGAAGAGAATTTCTCGGGATAGAGCGGATTGTCGGCGTGTTCCCAGGAATCGCCCAGGTCCATGTTGTGACACATGGCCACTATCACTCGACCGCGATCGTCGTAGATGCCGCGCCAGTGCGGGACTTTGCCGGTCTCGCCCTTCTCGTAGGTGAGGTGGGTCTCGAGAAGCAGGGCTCCGGGGACCTGAAAGCGCTCATCGAGATCGTAGATCGTGTGAAAAATCGGATCGTTGTTGGGGATATCAAGTATGGGACGGTCGGGGAACACGCGGTGCATGCTTTCCACGAAGACATCCCACTCGATCTGGCCGTGGAAATCGTCGCACATGAAGAAGCCGCCGCGGAGGACGAACTCGCGGAGGGCCTTAGCCTGGGCGTCGGTGAGGTTCCAGTGGCCCACTTCGACGCCGTAGAGGAACGGCCAGTCGTACTGGTCGCCATCGTCGAGGTTGACGACGATTTCCACGCTGCGCGCGTGGATGCGGCTGAGACGCCGGACAGCCTCGGACAGGTGGCGGTCAGAGCGGGGATAATCCATCGCCCAGTTGGAGCCGCCCTCGGTCCAGTTGCCGGCCATTTCGAAGCCGCCGTACATGCGGCCCACCGGAGGATACATCAGGCGGCCGAAAGTCCATTCGCCCGGCTCCTGAAAATCACGGGGGACAGGATAGTTGTCATACCCCTCGACGGTGGGATATTTGCGGAACGGCCGCTGCAGCGCGTACACCGCCGAGACTATAGCCAGCGTCGCGACAATGATGGCTCCGGCACGACGGAGTTGGATTGAAAAATGCACTGCGCTACCCACAGGATACTACGTAGTGTGCGCCGGATCGTTTGGTGGCGGGGTAGATTGAGGTGAAGCGGGCGGGTTTGCGGCGTGGTAAGGTCTTGGACATGACTTCGCACGGCTCAGTTTCCCGCCGGTCGTTCCTTGCGACGGCCGCCACGGTCCCGCTTGCGCTTGCCGCGCCCGCGGGGAAGAACATACCGATCGGCATCGAACTTTATTCGGTCCGCGACGAGATGACCAAAGATACCCTGGCCACGGTGCGTGCCATCGCCAGGATGGGGTACGAAGTGGTTGAGTTCTATGGTCCTTACTACGCCTGGACGCCGGATTTCGTCAAGGATGTCCGCAAGATGATGGACGAGACCGGTATACGCTGCAACTCGACGCATAACGATGCTCGCAACTTCCGTCCGGACGGCATACAAAAGGCGATCGATTACAACAAGACGCTGGGTGCTAAGTATGTGGTGATGGCAAGTTCCGGCAATGTGTCGGGGCTCGACGGCTGGAAGGGCGTGGGCGAGACGCTGACCACGGCGATGGAGAAGTTGCGTCCGGCGGGGCTGCGCGCCGGCTATCACAATCACCAGACGGAATTCAAACCGCTGGACGGCAAGCGGCCCATCGAGGTGATCGCGGCCAATACGCCGAAAGACGTCATGCTGCAATTGGACGTGGGTACGTGCGTGGAAGTGGGCAGCGATCCGGTGGCGTGGATCAATGGCAATCCGGGCCGAATCAATTCGCTGCATGTGAAGGACTGGGCTCCGGGCGCGGCCACGGACAAGGAAAAGGGCTATCGCGTTCTGTTCGGAGAGGGCGTCTCGCCGTGGCGGGATATTTTCGCGGCGGCGGAGAAGACCGGCGGAGTGGAATACTACCTGATCGAGCAGGAAGGCAGCCGCTATTCGAGCCTGGAGACGGCGCAGCGATGCCTGGCCAGTTACAAGAGGACGCGGGGGTAGGGTGGTCAGCGAGCAGGTCCGGCAAGAATGCCCCCAGGAATGGGGGCATGGCAGCCTGAAAGGCCGCTCCACGTAAGCGCCGCGATCGTGAAGTGGAAGGTGCTGCCCACAGCGGGCTGGCTCTCCAGCCAGATGCGGCCTCCCATCATCGAGACCAGCCGCCCGCAGATGCTGAGGCCGAGACCGGTTCCGCCGTAACGCCGCGTGGTGGAACCATCGGCCTGGCGAAACGGCTCGAAGATGAGCGCCTGTTTCTCGAGGGGAATACCGATCCCGGTATCGCGAACCTGGAAATGAATGTGCAGCGTCCCGTCAGTGGAATCCTCTTCCGCGGCGGCGATTTCGACGGATCCCTTTTCCGTGAACTTCACGGCGTTGCCGGCCAGATTCAGCAGCACCTGGCGAAGCCGGTTGGGATCGCCCACCAGGCGGGTTGGCGTGCCGGGCTTCAGGCGGTATCCGAAAGCAAGGCACTTCTGCCGCGCGATCACTTCGACCGGCGCCAAGGCAGTACGCAGCAGTTCGGCCAGGTCGAAATCGATGGAATCGAGCTCGAGCCTGCCGGCTTCGATTTTGGAGAAATCCAGGATATCGTTGACGACGATCAGCAGCGAATCGGCCGAGACTTTCACCAGCCGCAGGCAATCCGCCTGTTCTTCCGTCAATTCAGAGTCAAGCACCAGGTCGGTCATGCCCGTGATGCCGTTCAGGGGCGTCCGAATTTCGTGACTCATGTTGGCCAGAAACTCGGTTTTGGCCCGAGCAGCCTGCTGGGACTCCCGCAGAAGGTGCTCGATCTCCACATTTTGCATGACGAGCTTGCGCGTGCGGTCTTCCACGGCGCGCTCCAGTTCGAGCTGCCTGCCCAAAATGCTGCGCACACGCCACGCCCACAGGCCGCGCGCCGAGAGACCGAGCAAAAGCACTCCGGCCGAAATGGCCCACCAGGAAAGCCACCATGGCGGCAGAACCCGAAAGGAGACGCGCGCAGTTGCCGGATTCCACTTGCCCTGGACTGTGCCGGCCTGCACTTCGAAGGTGAACCGCCCCGGCGGCAGCCCTGCGTAATGCGCCTCCGTCTGGCGGGTTTCGGTCCAGGCGGAGTCGAGGCCCAGTAGCCGGTACCGGAATCGCACGGAATCCTCATTCACAAAGGTCAGCGCCGCGAAACCGACCGTAAAAGAACGGCGCGAGTATGGGACTGCTTCCGCTCCCGCCAGCGGTGCGGCGATGCCGCCAAGACGCGACGAGGTGAGCACCAGGGGAGCGTCCGCCGGCCGTGCCGCATCCGCTGCCGGGTGGAGAAGGTGGGTCAGCCCCTTGCTGGTGCCGATCCAGACGCTGCCATCCTCCTCATCGTAGAACGCATTGTGGTCGCAATCGTTCACCGTCAGCCCGTCGGCCTTATCGAGATGAAGCCAAGCCCTACCGTCGTAGCGGTCAACCCCCATGTCGCTGCCTGCCCAAAGCCAGCCCCGGCGGTCGAAGCGCAGGAAATAGGTTCGCGCCGCGGGCAAGCCATCTTTGGGACCGAAATGGCGGGTGCGCAGGCGATCGCCGTCGACTTCCAGGCGGCTGATCCCGACAGGTTCGCGATATCCCACCCACACCGCATGGTCCGGAGCTTCGGTGATGTATGTGACGCTGTCCTGCAACAATCCGTCAGCGGTCTTGAACTGACGCCAGTGGCCGTTCTCCAGGCGGCTCAGACCGGCCGAACTGCTCACCCATACCAGTCCGCGGCTGTCCACCAGGATCGCCAGAATGATCTTTGTGTTTCCTCCAGGGAACTGGACCTGCTCGAAGCGCCATGAGCCACCGCTGCGGCGTCCGCGGTAGAGACCAGCGCCCGTGCCCACCCAGAGCCGCCCTTCGGCATCGGTGGCCAGATTATATACCCAGTCGTTCGCCAGTCCGGATGCGGTGCCGTAAAGCTCTCCCTTTCCGGTAAGCGGGTTCAGGTGGAATACTCCACCCGGAGCTTCTCCTATCCACCATGTGCCATCCCGGCCGGGAGCCGACGCCAGAGTCTGCCTGACGCCCAAGAGCGGATTTTGCCACGCCTGCCACCGCTCGCGCTCAGGCAGAAAGCGGCTGACGCCAGCTTGTGTAGCCGCCCAGAGCGTGTTGCGGTCGTCGCGCCACAGGGACCAAACCACGTCGTGGCTCAACCCTTCCGCTTCGGTCCACGTTTCGGCGCGCTTATAGCCGAGCCAGCGCACCAGGCCGCCGCCGTCCACGGCAAGCCAAGCCGACCCTTCGCGGTCCTGAAGAAAGTAGTCCACCGCCGATGTGGGCAGCCCGTTAGCCTTGCGCATCAACGTCCAGCCGCTCGTTGTCCGGCGGGCCAAACCCTGCGAGGTCGGCACGTAAAGTTCACCATCCCGATCGGTCAGCACGGCCGGATTGCGTCCCGAGGACGGCAGCCCGGCATCCCAACGCACAAATTTTGCAGCGCCTTTGGCAAGAGCGATCAGACCGGTGTAGCTGCGCACCCAGAGTGTGCCCTGCCGGTCAAACAGAAAGCCCCTCCAGCTCGCCCGAGGGACATCAGGCCCGATCATAGGCCGGACGCGGCCGCCATCCAGCAGACAGATGCCTAACCCGCAACCGTACCAAACACGTCCGGGGGATTCGACGGCAAGTCCGTAGACGGACTGCCGGGTGGGGCTCTCGCCTGCAAGGGTGAGGGGACGAAACTCGCGTTTGCCGTGCGGTCCGCCCGGAGGCGCCACGAGCAAGCCGAGACTGGTGCCGACGTAGAGGTTGCCGAGCGCATCCGACGCGATGGCGTGCGTGACGTTGCCGGGGCCGGAGCGGACGGTCTCGAAAGTGTCCCCGTTAAGCCGTGCCAACCCCTGCGTGGTGCCGACCCAGATTTCGCCGCCGGCCGTCTCGTGCAACGCCTCAATCTGCGCCGAGGGCAGGCCTTGCGCCTTCGTGTAGGCGCGAAACTGGCGGCCGTCATAGCGAAACAGACCGTTCTCCGTTCCCACCCAAAGGAATCCGGTACGGTCCTGCATGAGGCAGAAGACATCCAGGTTGGTCAGACCCTGATCCTGTCCATACTCCTTGAAGCTATAGCGCTGCCCTGCCAACGACCCCGCCAGGAGCAGGAGTAGCACAGCAACGCGGTGGATTGGACCCATCACTAACGGTGCTTATCGGCCGTTTCGCAAAAACCTGCACGCTGTGCGGGCGAACCGGATGCAGGCATCCGAAACTATACACTGGTTGGCGGTGTCCAAGTCCTTATGAAACGGGAGCACAGCCCGCGAACACCTGGAGTCTTCGGCGCCCTGGTGCGCCACTTCTTCAGCCGCTTCTTCGATACGGAGTCGCTCTCTCCGCAGGGCGAACCCGAAGCCGGGGTGATTCAAACTCTCGGCGTCCTGGCCGTCCCCGGCGCCTTTTTCGTGCTCCTGTTCCGCCCGCTGACGCTGACCGGCTGGAGCCTGGTCGCGGTCCGGTACATGTTCGTATCCTTCTCGATGACGGTGATGGGATTCCTCATGGTCTTCGAATGGGATGCGCTCTTCCCGGACCGCCGCGATTACCAGGTATTGACGCCGCAGCCGTTGCGCCTCTCGACCATTTTCCTGGCCAAAGTCGCGGCGCTTGCGATTTTCCTGAGCGTCTTCCTGCTGGACGTCAATTTCTTCAGCGTGCTGATGTGGCCCGGGGTGGATGGCGGCACGGATTTCCTGGGAATCCTGTGGGCGCACGTGACGGCAGTCCTGGCGAGCGGTCTCTTTGCCGCGCTTGGGGCCGCCGCGCTGCAAGGCGCCCTGATCACTTGCCTGCGCGGATGGCTGTATCACCGCGTCTCCGTCGCGGTGCAGACGCTGCTCATGGCGCTGCTGGTGATGAATCTGTTCCTGACACCGATGCTGGCGTTCCGCATTCAATGGGTGGCCACACATCATACGGATTGGTTGTACTGGTTCCCGGGCTTCTGGTTCTCCGGCTTCTACGAACACCTTCGCCCGGCCACAACCAATATGCCGCTGCGCAACCTGGGCGTGTTCGCCACGCGGGCGCTCGGCTGCGCCGCGTCCGTGTTCCTGCTCACGTTCCTCCCCGGCTACCGCGGCCACGCGCGCCGCGTGCTGGAGACCACGCCTCCGGCCGCCGCCAGCCCCGGCCGTGTGCGCGCCGGATTCGACCGCCTGCTGCGGCGCACATTGCTCCGGCACCCGGTGGAATATGCCGTTTTCCACTTCATCTCGCAGACCATCACGCGCAGCCTGAAGCATCGTCTCTTCCTTGCGACTTACGGTGGATTCGGCGCTGCGTTCGCGGTGATGACTTTCGGCGGCGGCCCGGCGGGGTTGTTGACGCTGCCGCTCACGCTCTCTTTCATCCTGGTTTCGGGTCTGCGCGCCGCCTTCAACGTTCCGGCCGAGCTGGGCGCGAACTGGGCCTTCCAACTCAGCGAAATCACCGGCGTGGAGCCCTATCTCGCGGCGACTCGGAAGTGGACGCTGGTCTGCGCCATCCTGCCGTTATTCGCTCTGATGGCGCCGATGGAGTTCGCCTGCTTCCATCCGGCCGTCGCCCTGTTTCACCTGGCGTACGGCGTCACGACATCCGCGCTGCTGATCGAGGTTATGTTCTTCGGCTTCCGCAAGGCGCCGTTCACCTGCGCGCATTTTCCGGGCAAGATCAACCTGACTTTTCTGGCAGTGATGTACATCTTCGGATTCGGTGCTTATAACCGCACCATGAGCAACCTGGAAGCCCGGCTCACACACAGCCCGATCGCCGCGCTGGCCTTTTTCGCGCTCGCGGCGGTACTTTACATCGCACTGTCGCACGCCGGGAGAAGAATACTGGGGCCCAAGCCCGCACTGGATTACGAAGATCCCGCTGAGCCCACGGTCCGCACGCTCGGCCTCAGCACCCATTAAGGAGAATCGTCATGCTGGAAATCAGAGGATTGACGAAATACTATCGCAATATTCCGGTGGTCAACGACGTGAGCTTCACCCTCAGGCCGGGGGAAGTCACCGGGTACCTCGGTCCCAATGGCTCGGGTAAGTCGACGACGGTCAAGATCATCACGGCGCTGATCGAGCCGAGCACAGGGAAGGTGCTGCTGGATGGGAAGGACATCCGCGACGACCTGATCGGCTTCAAGCGACGGCTGGGATATGTGCCCGAGGAGGCGATCCTTTATTCGTATCTGACCGGTCTCGAATACCTGCAACTGATGGGCTGCCTGCGGGGAATGCCGCCACAGGAAGTGGAGCGCAAGGCGAACGATCTGCTCTCGCTGTTCCAGTTGCATTCGTACCGGCACGCGCCGATTTCGGCGTACTCGAAGGGCATGAAGCAGCGGGTACTGATCTCGGCGGCGCTGCTGCACGATCCCGACGTGTTGATCCTCGATGAGCCGCTGTCGGGCATCGACGTGACTTCCGCGCTTTTGTTCAAGCACCTGCTAGGAGAGCTGGCGCGGCGGGGCAAGACGATTCTCTACATTTCGCATGTGCTCGAGGTGGTGGAGAAGGTCTGCGCGCAGGTGATTATTATTTACCGGGGGCGGATCATGGCGGCGGACTCGGTGGAGCGGTTGCGCGACCTGACGAAAGTTCCGTCGCTCGAAGAGATTTTCTCGCAACTGGTGGAGCATCGCGACCTGGAAGGTGTGGCTCGCGACATTGTGTGCGCGATTGAGAGGTGAGGGGAGTTTGGAGGATTCGTCTTCACCGCAGAGACGCTGAGACGCAGAGACAAACGCAGAGAAGACCTATTTGGGATGCCTTCTCTGCGCTTATCTCCGCGTCTCGGCGTCTCTGCGGTGAATACTCATCTCAGAACATTCGATCCTGCTTCTTGAGATTGCCTAGCGGAGTGGAGATGTTGGCCACGGCGAAGGCTACTCGGAATTCGTTGCGGGCGCCGACGGTCGAGCCTACGTTGAAGCGGTGGAATTGAACGCTCAGGCCGCAGCAATTGGTGTTGTATGTGACTTGGGAGGTGATGTACTGGATGGCTCCCTGACGGTAATCGTAGATGGCTTCGGCTCCGGCGTTGAAACCCTTGTGATTGGGATCGCCGAAGCCTCCGCGCACACGGAACTGGTTGGCGGCGGCGGAGAGCGCCGAATCGGTGTGGACCATGTCGTGTCCGGCGGAGAGGAAGTAGTGCGCGAAACGGTAATCCACCGCGACACTGCTGTCGGTGATGCCGCCGCCGCGCGGATCGTAATCGGCAGTCCAGCGCACGCCCAGACCGCCGATCGGGCTCATGCGCAGACTGCTGACTACCGGCGAATAGCTGCGCGGTCCTACCAGAAAAGCGTAGGCCGTCAGGTCCGCGGTGGGGCCGATCACGTTGCGCTCGCCCGGAATCAGCGCACCGCCGAAGGTGGGGTCGAAATAGCGCTTCTGGGACAGTTCCCAGGTGAAGATCTCCTCCACCTTGTCGCCGCGCTTGGCGTAGATGCGATTGGTGAGGGAGATCAGCAGCTCGTTCGTGTTGGCGGCCAAATCGTTTTCATCGAAGCGGATGTAGCGGAGGAAGTCGTCGCCGATGCCGGTGACGTAACGATAGGTGACGCGCGGTTCGATGACGTGCTTGAGTTTGTCGCCGAAGATCGTCTTCTTGTTGAAGACACGGGCGAGCGAGGGCAGCATCACATCGAGCGAAAAATCGCGGGAACTGCGCACGATGTTGGTGCCGAGCACCTGGTACTGGTTCATATAGGGCTCCTGGGATTCGCTGTAGTACATCTCCTGAATCCCGAAGCTCGGCACCAGGTGAATGCCGCCGAGGGAGAACATACCGGTGAGGCGGGGCGCGAAGCCGGTGCGGTTCATGAACTGGCCGGTCTGAAATTTATCGACCAGAACGGTGTCGGCCGCATTGAAGACCGGTTCGGAGCGGAAGAGCAGGCCGGAGGAAGATTCGAAAGAGAAAAAGAGCGGCAGCGGGTTAAAGATCTGGCGCAGACGGCTGGTGAATTCCACTTCGGGGAGTTTGCGGATGGTCACCGCGTTGGCCACGTAGTTCGGCGCCTCATTGGCAGGGGCGGTATTGATTTCGGAAGACTGGAAATTCTGCAGGCGCGCAAAGATCACGTTGATCGGTGTAGTCGGACCAGTTCTTATTGATGAAGCCGACGGAATGAATTTCCGAGCCGACGATGTCGCTGTAGGATTCGCTCCACTCCTGGCGGAAGCGGAAGGACGTGATGTAGTTGACGGCGGCGCGCGCGGTCCACCCGTTGCCGAGATCGCTTTGGCCAACGGCCAACAGGCTTACGCCGCTGAACTTCTGCGGCGGGTTGCCGGAGTTCGGCACGCCCTTATCCTGCACGCCGGTCATGATGATGTCGTAATCGGTGCCGGGCCGGGGCTTACCGCGGAAATCGACGTGATGCACGAGGCCGCGGGTGGTATAGTATTGCGCGCGATAGGTGAGATCGTAGCTGCGGTTGATGGCCCAGAAGTAGCCGGCATGCACCATCCAGCCGCGGCTCGAACTGTGTCCCATGAGGGGAAGCAGAAAGCCGCTGTGGCGCGGCTCTTTTTCGAGCGAGTGGTAAAAGAAGGGCGTGAAGAAGAGGGGCACGCTGCGCACCAGAAACGTGCTTTTGTGGGCGATGGCGCGTTCGTCGGGAATGATGTCGAAAGACTTGCCGCGCAATCGCCACCAAGGCTGGGGAGTCTTGCAATTCGTGATGAAGCCGCTGTGGAGTATGTATTTCTCACCGATGCGCTCCGCCCACTGACCTTCGAAATGGAATGGATTATTGGTGGTCAGCATGCCGGGTTTGGCGACGACTTTGGGACGGGTTTCGCCGATCACATCGTAGAATTTGCCGGTCTCCTCGTCGGTGTTGTAGGTGAGGTGGTCGCACCACATTTTCATGTTGCGATCGAAATTGTGGAAGAAGACGTGGCCGCTGGCGCGGACGTCGCCGGAATCCTGGTCGAAATCGATCTCGTCGGCACGGAAGATCAGCGAGGAATTTTCGATTTCGGCAGGGGCGCCGGGAGAGCCGCGCAGCTTGTAAACGTGACCCTCGATATCCTGGGTCTGGTAGCGCATGTTCCACTGCCCGATGGCCAGGGATTTGGGTGGAACGGCGGGCGGGGGCTCGGGGGTGGATCCGGGATTCACCTGAGCCAAGGCGTTTGTAGCTAAAAGCAGTCCAACCAACACGCTAAGGGAAAAATAGAACCTAATACTCGAAGATTTTGCGTGACAAAGGAGGAGCTTTGTGTTACTTACTATGAGAGAGCGTTTCAGGCGGAGCCTCAACTGAAGAAGCTAACACACTTCGTGAGGGGAAAGTTGCTAGCCGCGCGCCTGGCGCCGTTACGGACTCAAACATGACCTGCAGCTATTGTGGTACCCGGAATGGAGACGGCGAGAACCGCTGCACACGATGCGGTCGGAAGCCGGAAGACACGCTGCTCAACAGCTTCGCGACGCCGATGACGAATGGCGCGCTGGCTACGCAATTGCAGCCGGTGTCGCGCATGCGGGTAGTGGAACGAGCGCAACCCGAGCCGCCGCGCGAAGCGCCGAACTTCTCGCAGGCGGTGCAGGCGTCGTTGTTTCAGTCCAAGGTAGTTGCAATGCCTCCACGCGTTGACGCCAAACCTCGGGCTCGCGCCGAAGCTCCGGCCAAAACGGCTTCGCAGAGGCCCGCGGCGAGACGCGCCAAGCCGGCGGCCGAGGGTCAGGGCACGCTGGATTTCCTGCCGCCGGCTCCGGCGAAACCGCGCCAGTTGGGTACGACGGTGGAAGCGGTGATTTACTGTGAAGCGCCGGTGGCTACGACGCTGCATCGCGCGGTGGCATCGGTGCTCGACTGGAGCATGGTGCTTTTGGGCTACGGCCTGTTTCTGCTTGGGTTCTACATGCTGGGGGGCCAATTCGAGCTAACCAGGAGCAACCTGACGGTCTTCGGCGCGATGTTCCTGCTGATCGGTTTCACCTACGGGCTGGTGTTTGCCTGGACGAATACGGAAACACCGGGGATGCGATGGACGCAACTGCGGCTGACCACGTTCGACGGTTTCCCGCCGGACCGCAAGCAGCGCATGGTGCGTTTCTACGCCGGCTGCATGAGCCGCTGCACGCAACTCGGTTTGCTGTGGTCGCTGGCCGACGAAGAAAGCCTGGGGTGGCACGATCATATTTCGCGCACGTTCCCGACGCCGCGCGATTCGCGAACGCTGGTTTTCCGCGACGAATAGCGCTTTGCGTGACAGGCGACCCGCGGCACCGCTCCCTTGTGCGGCTCGACTGGCCGCGCGCGTCAGCAAGGGTGTCGCGCGCGAAGAATAATTCCAACCATCGCAGGCCGTCTCTCGTCCAAAGGGCGATCGAAACAGAGAGAGAATGGTCGAAGCGAGCCTGGCGGCGTTGATTCACCCCCTCCAAGACACGGAGTATTCCAACGAGTCGCAACTGCTGGCGGCGTGCCGGCGGCGGGAGATTCGCGCCTTCGAACAGGTCTACCTGGCGCACGGCGGACGCCTGAAGAGCATCGCCTGGCGGATTCTGGGGAATCGCTCCGACGCGGAAGACGCGGTGCAGGAGACGTTCCTCAAGTTCTACCGGGGGATCGAAGGGTTTCACGCGCAATCCAGCATCGGCACCTGGCTGTGCCGGATTCTGATCAACACCTGCCACGACGCGACGCGCAAGCGCAAGCGGGAGGCCGATCCACAGGCGGAGGAACAAGCGCCGGGTGCGAAGAATCATCTGGCGCTGAAGGTGGCGCTCGACGACGCGTTGGGACGCATACACCCGCGGCATCGCATGGTGTTCCTCCTGTTCGAGGTGGAGGGTTTTAAGCACGGAGAAATTGCGGCGATTCTCGAAGTCCCGGAGGGGACATCGAAAGCGTGGCTGTTCGAGGCCAAGAAAGAATTGAAGCGTATGCTGACGGAGACACGGCGATGATTCTGGAATGCGGTGACCTGGAACGCGCGCTGCGCACGCCGGAGCTGATGCCCGACATGCGGGCCCATGCCGAACAGTGTGCGGCGTGCCGCGAACAGTTGTACCTGTGGTCGGAGATCTCGCGGCTGGCGCCGGGACTTTACCAGGAGTGGGAGAGCCCATTCCTGTGGGCCCGGATTCAAGCCAACCTGGCGGCGGAGCCGGCGCGTCCAAAGGCGCCATGGCGACGCTGGGCCCTGGCCGCCGTGGGAGTGGTCGTGCTCGCGGCGGCCATGCTGCAACCGTGGCGGAGCGCCAAACCGGCCAACCGGGAATTACTTACGGAAAGCGCATTGCAGGACGTGCAACAGGCGGAAGCGGCGTACGCGCGGTCGATCGAGAAACTCTCGGCGGTGGCGGCGCAAGATCTGGAGCGATCCTCCTCGCCTCTGGCAGCGGCATACCGCGAGAAGTTGACGCTGCTGGATTCGGGGATCGCGGAGTTGAAGGCCGCGGTGGAAAGCAATCGGTACAACACTTACTTACGAACGGAGCTGGCTGGGCTGTACAAACAGAAACAACAGACCCTTCAGGAATGGTCATTGAATGCGAATCGTAATTAGTCTTAGTCTTGTGGCGCTTGGGTGCTTCCCTTCGGCCCTCTCGGCGCGGGAAGAATACAAGCGCGATTTTCAAAAGACGGCGGCGCTGCCCGCCGGCCGCACGCTGCGGGTGGATCATTCGCTCGGCAGCGTCAACGTGCGCACACAGGCGAAGAACGAAGTGGCGGTGCAAGCCGCCATACGCTGCTCGGCCGATACGGCGGAGCGCGCGCACCGGTTCTGCGATCAGATCCAGATCCGGGTAGAGGAAGGCGGTTCCGGTGTGAGCATACGCACCGAATATCCGCGCAACGGAGACTGGCCGCGCAACATGTCGTACTCGGCGAACCTCGAAATTCAGATGCCGGAAACGGCGCCGCTGGAATTGCGCAATCGCTTCGGCAACGTGACGGTACAGAAGTTGCGCGCGGCGGCGACCATCAACAATAGCAATGGCAACGTGGTGCTGATGCAGGGAAGCGGGCGGCAGCGCGTGGAGAACGCGTTCGGCAACGTGGAAGTGATCACCAACGAAGGCGACGTGACGGTGGTGAACGGCAACGGCTGGGTGCGGGCGAGCGACATCAGCGGGACGGCGGAGGTCACCAACCGCTTCGGCGAGGTGCGGATCAGCAATGTCGGGAAGGGGCTGACGGTGCACGGCGGCAACAGCAAGGTGGAAGTGGAACATGTCGGCGGCGCCGCGGTGATCACCACGAGTTTCGGCGACGTGCGGGTCTGGGACGCGAAATCCGATGTCACGGTGCACAACCAGAACGGCAGGGTGGAGGCGAACACCGTCGCGGGAATGGCCGATTTGCAGACTTCGTTCGCCGCGGTCAAGTTTACGGGAATCGGCAAAGCGGTCCGCGTGGTCGCGCAGAATTCGGCGGTGACCGGCGATACGGTGGGCGAGACGGCGACGGTGCAGACCAGTTTCGCGAACGTGGACCTGCGCAGCGTGAAGGGCGGGGCGCGAGTGACGGCGGGAAACGCCGCGATACGGATGGCTGGAATCGGCGGCGAGGTGTACGCGAAGACATCGTTTGCCGGGGTCGCGGTGGAAGATGCGGGCGGGCCGGTCACGGTGGAGAACGGGAACGGGTCGGTGACGGTAGCGGCGAAGGCGGGGCAGGCGTGCAAGCCGATCGCGATTCAGACCAGCTTCGCGCCGATTCGCGTCGCTGTGCCCGCCGGGCGTGGGATACACGGTCACGGGGAAGACCTCGTTCGGGCGGATTCAGTCGGAGCAGGAGATGACGGTGAGCGGTGCGATCGCCGCCGATACGATCAACGGAAAGATTGCGGGAGGCGGGTGCGAAATGCGCCTCACCAATCAGAACGGCAACATCGATATTGTGAAACGCTGAGCGATACGGCCCGCCCTGATTGCAATGATATGCTCATTTAGAGGGCTGGGATGGACATTCGGAAGGCGTTCGGTCGGGCGGCTTGCGGCGTACTCTGCCTGAGTGCCCTGTACGCCTTCCAGCGGCCGTTTCGCCAGTTCCCGGGGGTGGAATACTTCACCTTCGACCTGACGCCGGACTGGCAGGAAAAGACTGAGTTCGCCTTTGCCCGCCTAATGTTCCCACCCGGACCTTTGAATGGATATCGCGGGCGCGATGCCGAATGGCACACGGGCATTTCGTTGTGGACTCAGGATTACCCGCGCGCGGACCGGCATTTCTCGCAGGCGGTGCGCCGCCTGACCCGATTGCACACACGGAGTGTGGAGCAACCCGTCAACCTCGAGGAGGGCGATGCCTACGACTGGCCCTGGCTATACGCGGTCCAGGTGGGCGAGTGGGGACTGACCGACCCGCAGGGGAAGCTGCTCCGCGAATACTGCCTGCGCGGCGGCTTTTTCATGGCGGACGACTTTCACGGGCTGGACGAGTGGTTCGAATTCGAGAGCCGCATGAAGAAGGCGTTTCCCGAATATCCGATCCGCGACATCGAAGACGGCGACGCGATTTTTCACACAGTATATGATCTTAACGATCGCTATCAGATTCCGGGGCAGGCGCACCTTTATAACGGCTATAAGGGCGGCGCCGACGGCCGCGGCGCGCACTGGCGCGGGATCTTCGATGCGCAAGGACGCGTGATGGTGGCGATCTCGTATAACTCCGATATTGGGGATGCGTGGGAATACGCCGACGATCCGCGGTACCCGGCGAAATTCGCGGACTTGGCGATCCGGCTGGGCGTGAATTACATCATTTATTCGATGACGCACTGAGAACCTGTGGGACGCCTGTGCCAGGAGTGTTGTGCCGACGGATGCCGAGCGAAATGCCGCGTTTTACGATGAGCTGGCCGCTCATTATGATGCGCACCTGACAAATCCGCACGATGGTTTGGCGCGGACGGCATTCCAGGATCTGGTCGCCCGGCATGTCGCGCCGGGAAGCACGCTGTTGGACTTCGGGTGCGGCACGGGGTTGGACGCTCTTGAATACGCGCGCGAGGGATACCGGGTTCTGGCCTACGACAACTCCGCCGGGATGGTGGCCGAGTTGGAACGGCGATGCAGGCATGAAATCGAGTCGGGCGCGATTTTACCTTACTCGACGGGTTATGCGGCGTTCCTTAAGCAGTGGCCCGCCTGGCCGGCTCCCAGCGCAGCGGTCGCGAACTTCGCGGTTTTGAATTCGATTCGCGATCCGGCACCGCTGTTTGAGACATTCGCCCAACACCTGACACCACCGGGCTGGGTCATCGTCAGCATCCTGAATCCGGTCCACTGGACGAAACTGAGGACGCCGCGGTGGTGGCTGAATGCGTTGCAGGCCCGCGGCGGGCCGGCTGTCTATCTGACGCAACCTTACGCCAGCTATCTGCATTTCGTGGAGACGCCTGGTCCGATCCGCACGGCAATTTCGTTTGATGGGCCGCGCCAATGCGGGCAATCTCGTACGGTACGATGAGAATTCTGCCGGGGAATAAACAGCTTTGGTGGGGTAAAGAGGACCCCCGGACCGGGCCAGGCTCGAGAGTTTTGTGGAGTACGCCGGCACACAGGCTGCTCGGCCACTTTGTATTCCTGGTTTTTCGGAGAGACGGTTGACGCCGCTCGTGACTTCCGCCAAACGGCTCCTGCTGAGACTGGCGAATTACCCGCGGTATGGGCCGGTGGGCTTGAACGATCCGCAGGAAAGGGTGGAAGTTTGGCTGCGCGGGCCGGGCGAGCCGAGGAACGTCACGCGCAACAACGTCGTCGCCGCGCTGCGCCCCTTCACCATTGGTGTGATGCTCGGGCGGAACGAGACACAGCCGGTCGAAGGCCAGCGGTTTCACCTTTGCATGAATGACCGCTGCGCGCCGCAGGAGTTGCTGGGCGTGATCCATCTGCGGCTGGTGCGGACGCTCGAACTTCCCGATCACCGGTTCTGCCTGTTCGAGGTGGATGCCAGCGAGAACCTTTGCGTGCCTGCTGTGAGTCTCCGCCTCTATTATCTGGAAGAGCGGCGGCGCGCGGAGCAGCGCCTGCGCAAGAACCCGTACAACTTCCAGATGACGTCTGCCGATTTGCGGGCCAGCCACGTGTTTTACATCTGTCCGCGGCCGGTGGTGCTGGTGTCGGTGGAGCACGAAGGGGCGGGCAACCTGTTCCCGATGGACTTGATCGGCCCTACAGATTCGCCTTGGTTTTCCATGGCGCTGCGAAGCACCAGTCCCGCCGTTCGCCTGATGCAACAGTCGCGGCGGATGGCGCTGGCCAGCGTCCCGTTCGGATACCAGGGAATCGCTTACGAGCTGGGTAAGCATCACAGGCTGGCAAATATCGACTGGACCGCGCTGCCATTTGCGACCGCACGATCGCCGTTATTCAATCTGCGCGTGCCCGATGCGGCGCTGCGTGTGCGCGAAGTGAGCGTTAAGGAATTCCATGAAGTAGGTTCACACGTGCTCTTCTTGACTTCGGTGGAACGGGAGACCATTCCCGAGGGGACGAAAAGCTTGCAGTTGTTTCACGCTTTCGAATCGTACCGAACCTTCACATAGCGAGCAGGGCGGCCATCAGGTCGATGCCATCCCACAGATTTTGAATCCGTATATTTTCGTTGAAGCTGTGCTGATTGTTGTCGTGGTTGGCGATCGGGACGGTAATGGTGGGCGCGTGCAGGATCTCTTCGATCATGTAGAGCGGCACGCTGCCACCCATGGTGGGGAGTTTGACAACCGGCCCGCGCGCCGATTCCGCGGTGCGCAGCACGAGTTGCGAGATGGGCAGGTCCATTGAAGTGCGCGACGCGGGATAGCCGCCCTCAACCGGACTCACTCGTGCCAGCTTGGGATATTGCATCCGTGTGGCGGCATCGGGTTCCGTCTCGACGACCTGGTAGCCTTGCTTGCGGATGTGATCCAGCACGCGCCTGACGGCCGTCGCGGGATCGATGCCCTTCACCAGGCGCATATCGATGCTGGCGGTGGCAGTGGCGGGTATCACGTTGCTGGCCTTGTCGCCGGTGCGGGCGGCGGCCATTCCGCGGACATTCAGGGATGGCAGATTGATCAGTTCCACCAGCTTCCGGCCGCCGCCTTCGGTGCGGCCGAGAGCGAGTTCCCGCATCAGGTCGCGATCCACCTCCGGGGCTTCGGCAATGGCGCGCTTTTCGGTATCGGTGAGCGGCTCGATGCCGTCGTAGAAATGGTCGATGAGGACGCGGCCGTCGTCGTCCTTCATGGACGACAGCAGGCGGGCCAGCGCCATGGCGGGGTTGGGCGCCCAGTTGCCGTAGTGGCCGCTGTGCAGTTCGTGGCTGGGCCCGTAAATTGTGATATCGAGGCTGGTGACACCGCGCGCGCCGAAGACGATCTGCTGGCGGCGGCTCTGATGCACCGGGCCATCGCAGATCAGCCAGACGTCGGCTGCCAACAGGTCTTTATATTTCGTGATGATCTGCGCGAGGTGCGGCGAGCCGGCTTCTTCTTCGCCCTCGAAGACGAACTTGAGATTGGAGCGAGGCGCAATGCGCGCGGACTTGAGGGCGTCGAGCGCGGTGGAGATGGCGACGAGCGGCGCCTTGTCGTCGCTGGCGGAACGGGCGTAAATCCGCCATTCGGGATCGATCTTGCCGGCAGGGGGCAGCGCGATCACGCGGCCGTCCTTATCCAGGGGACGGTCGCGCACTACCGGGTCCCATGGCGGAGTCGCCCACTCTTTGGGATCGAGCGGCTGGCCATCGTAATGTGCGTAGAAGATGATGGTGCGCGGGGCGCCGGGGGTCAGGATCTCGCCATAGACGGCCGGCGGCGCGCCCGGGACTTCCAGCAGGCGCGTCTTGACGCCGCGCTTTTCGAACAACGCGGAGACGGCAGCGGCGTTCTTGCGAATGCCTTCCGCATCGCGGGCGAGATTGGGCAAGGCGAGCAGTTGCAGGAACTCGCCGAGGATGGCGCGCTCGTGGACCTCCCGCCAGGCGCGGGCGGCGCGCGCGGCGGGGTTCGATTGCGCCCCCACTATTCCGGCAAGGCCCAACAGGACGACCGCCAGGCGGCGCGTCATTTCACCTGCGCCAGAACCTTGCCGAGAATCTTCACCGCCTGGTCGACTTCCTTCTCGGTGGCGATATATGGCGGCAGGAAGCGGAGCACGGTGTCGTGCGTGCAGTTGATGAGCAGACCCTCCGCCATGGCGTCGAGAACCAGTTGCTTGCCGGGGATGTTCAGCTCCATGCCTAGCATCAGGCCGAAACCGCGGACCTCCTTGACGCAGGCGTGCTTCCGCGCCAGATCATTGAGCGCCACGTGAAAATAACCGCCCACCCGCTGGATGGAGGGTAGCAGCTCATCCAGAATGTCGCAGAATTCCAGAGCCACCCGGCACGCCAGCGCACCGCCCCCGAAGGTGGTGCCGTGCATGCCCGATTTGATGGTGGCGGCGGCCTTTTCGTTGACCATGATGACGCCCAGCGGGATGCCGCAGGCCAGCGGCTTGGCGGTGACCATCACGTCGGGCATGATGACGTGTTGCGAGCGCTGGTAGGCGAAGTAAGAGCCGGAGCGTCCCACGCCGCACTGGATTTCGTCAGCGACCAACAGGGCGTTGTGGCGATCGGCAAGTTCGCGCGCTTTCGCGACAAATGCCGGCGTCAGCGGATAGATGCCGCCCTCTCCCTGGATCATTTCGAGCACGATGCCGGCCGTGCGCTCGCTGAATGCGGCTTCCAGGGCGTCGACATCGTTGAAGGGCACGAAGCGGGCGCCGGGGACCAGCGGTTCAAAATCCTGGCGGTACTTGGTCTGTCCGGTGATGGAGAGCGCGCCGAAGCTGCGCCCATGGAAGGAATTCTCCAGCGCGATCACCTGGTATTTTTCCGGGCTTATGGCGCGACCATGCGAGTGCACCATCTTGAGAGCGCCTTCCATGGCCTCGGTGCCGGAGTTACAGAAGAAGCAACGCTGCAATCCGCTCATCTGTGCCAGGCGCTTCGCCAGCGGGCCCTGATACTGGTGATAGTAAAGATTCGACGTATGGATGAGCAGCGCGGATTGCTCGCGGATGACTTTGGTGAGGCGCGGGTGGGCGTGGCCCAGAGCGTTGACGCCGATTCCGGTGATGAAATCCAGGTAGCGCTTGCCGGCCAGATCGTATAAGTGGCACCCTTTGCCGCGGGCCAGCACGAGCGGATAGCGCGCATAGTTCTGCAACAGGTATTGGCGCTCCAGGTCCATCACGGCTTCGGCGGAAACGTCCAGTAGGGGTGGCGGGGCGGTTGTCATTTACTCATCATACACGTAGGCGGCAAACCGGGATCCGGGGGAATGAAAATAGGGGGCCGTGTGGCCGTGAGCCCGGCTATCCTTCGAGTTAAAGTAGCTGCTCCATCAGACCGATGAGATACTCCTGATCGAAGGGTCCGGAGCGGTAAGTGCGTGCGTCGAAGAAGCGCCACATCTTCTTATGGTTTTCGAGGGTATAGAAAATGAGCTGTTCTTCGATGATGTCTTTTTCGAGCAGTTCCTGGTTGAAGGCGCGGATGGTCCCTTGCAAAGTGTAGGGGACGCGGAAATCCTCGGTGGAAATTAGTTCGGGAGTAGCCGAAAAAGCGACCTGCAGGATGCGGCCGCGCACGTTGATCTGCACGAGGTTGACGAGGTCCTCCTGAAAAGAGCTCGAGCCGAAGCCGGGCGGATCGAGTTCGATCTCCATACGCGCCAGCAGGCGGTTGACCGAACCTACAAAATCGGCGCAGATGGCGTAAAGGTCAGCCGCAGCCGCCTGCCGCAAGGCCGCAATTTCGCGCGTGCGGCGGAGGAAGCCTTCGTCTTTCTCCGCAAGTGCGTCGATGCTCTTGGCGAGCCGTTTGAGGCGCGCGTCCCGTGTTTGCGTCTGGTTTGGCATCCGAGCTACCACACCAGCTTAACGGCGACGAGTGGGTTCCCGCAATTCATCCGGGAGCATCAGGTGCAAAACGTCGATCTGAAGACGGCGGAGGACCTCGTCGGATTTCTCGATGGAGAAGGTACGCTTTCCTTTCAATACGTGGTGAAGGTGGGGTTGGGAAATTCCAGAGAGGCGGGCCAGGCCGCGTTCGGTGGCTGCGCCGCTGCGGACCCGTAGGCGAAGCTCTTCGATGAGGCGCTGCTGCAAATCTTGGAAAGTCATGGTTTTAGTCATAAAGGACTATTCCTTCCGGAAATAGGGTATCAGGAAACCTCCTTAGAACTATAGGTATAAAAATAAGAAATAACTTCTCATAAATTTTCCGATTATAATTTGCATTTATATGAATTTAAATGACATAAATTGAGTTACATCGTTAGTGGTACTACCAATATTACTAAAGTACTGATTAGAATTCGTTGACGTTTTTTCTTGTGGGGATACATTAGAAAAAGCTATTGAAACTATGGAGAGCGGACAGCTCCTACAGCCCGCATCCAAGAGGACATTCTCAAAAATGCAGTGGGATCGATCGAATACCATTGGAATGGCAACGGAAACATGCAAGTACTGCGAAGGCAATGGGACGCGCGTTGTCTACAAAGTTAAAGCTTCGCCGTGCAACTGCGTCTTTCGGGCCATTTTCAGAGCCTGTCTGACCCGTTTCCGGGATTGCGCCGCCAGCGAGACGGCTTTCGGAACGGTCTCCTGGGAGTTTTGCGCCGGCCCTGGCGGGCGTCGCATGTATTCCAGGAAGCAAGAAGAGTATATGGCCGACTTCTGCCTAGTGAGCCGGCGCGTGCTCGATGAAGAGGATCACCGGCTGTTCCGGTTTTACTTCCTTCTGGGAGCGGACTGGCAACTCTGCGCCCGGCAGCTCAAAATGGACCGCGGGAATTTCTTTCATGCCATTTATCGGATCGAAAGAACACTTGGACGAGCCTTCTCCGAGATGCAACCGTACCCGCTGTATCCGCTGGACGAATACTTCGGCGGGACCGTTCGCAAGGAAGGGAGCCGTGCGCTAGAAGCGGTTCCGACGCAGAAACGCAATCGCCTACAGGTACCGCTCCGCTTAGTCGCCTGATCGTAGTATGCCCACGGGGACGGCTTCGGGCCGTCCCCTTTTTCCACACTCATTCCCCTTACAATAGGTAATCCGGCCCACAGTTCATGGACAATCTCACCCACACGGCAATCGGTCTGTTCCTCAGCAGGATCGGACTCGGACGTTGGAGCCCGGGCGGCACTGCCATTGTAGTGATAGCCGCCAACATCCCCGATATCGATGTTGTAAGTGCCGCCGGCGGTCCGCTGACTTATCTGGCATACCACCGTCATCTCACGCATTCGCTGTTCCTGATGCCGGTGATGGCGCTGACCGCGGTGGTGGTGGTGAGACTGGCGAGGCGCAAACCGGTGCGCTGGGCGTGGGCCTTTTTCGCTGCGTTGATCGCCGTCGCCTCGCATCTTGCGCTGGACTGGACGAATGTCTACGGTATCCGTCTGCTGCTTCCCTTTTCCAGCGAATGGCTGCGCGCGGACACCACCAGCGTGGTGGATCTGTGGATCTGGGCCGTGCTGGCGCTCGGCATCATTGGACCGTTCCTGGCGCGACTGGTGGGCTCGGAGATCAGCTCCGGCTCGGCGAAGGAACGGCACCACGGCCGCGGCTTCGCGTGGTTCGCCTTACTGCTGGTGCTGTTTTACAATGGCGGCCGGGCCGTGCTGCACGGACGTGCCGTAGCTTCGCTGGCATCCCGGATGTACGACGGCGCGGTCCCGTTACGCGTGGCAGCCATGCCGGACGTGGTCAATCCCTTGAAATGGCGCGGCCTCGTGGAGACGCCAGGCGCTTACGTAATCCAGGACCTGAATCTGGCGACGGATCCGGGAAACGGACGCGGGACCACCTTTCACAAGCCGGACGCCGATCCGGCGATGGACGCGGCGCGCCGTACCGCGGCCTTCCATGGCTTTCTGCGTTTTGCCCAGTTCCCTCTCTGGCGGGTTACCCCTTACGCCGGGATGGAAGACGGGAAACTGGTGGAGGTCTTCGATATGCGCTTCGGCACACCGCTGGCGCCGGGATTCGTGGCGCGCGCGGTGGTGGATTCGCGGATGCAGGTGGTGGAGTCGTCCTTCCAGTTCGGCAGGATGCGGCCCAGGTAAGGCAAAAGTGGGAGCCCATTTAGGGCCTTCGCTTGATTGTCTGCACTCTCCTCGCGGAGCACAATTGAAGCGTGCATGTAACGGATCAAGCCACCGTATTGGACCGGCAACAGTTGAGGGACATTACCCTGGACGACAGCGAACTGATGCGCGAAGTGCTCAGCGCGCTTCTCGACGATACTTCGAAACAACTTGCCCTGCTGGATCACGCCATACGGGACAAGGACCCACAGAAAACCATGCGTCTGGCGCACTATTGTAAGGGCGCGTGCGCCAACGTCGGTGCGAACGCGGTGGCGGCGGTGCTGAAGCGGTTGGAGCAGGAGGCATCCTGCCATTCCTTTGCGGACTGCTCTGTTTCTCTGTCCAACCTGATGGAGGAACTGGAACGCCTTCGCGTGGAAGCGGTGGAAGTTTAACGCTCCCTCACGGTCGCGGCTGTTACGGAGCCGCGCGCGTTAGCAAGCGGTCACCACGCACCTTTTCTTATCCCGGATACCGCGCACCCCGTCGGTACAATGGATAAAGATGGCACGCACCCATGTCGCGATTATCGGCGCACCGCTCGATCTCGGGCAGGATCGCCGCGGCGTCGATATGGGCCCTTCCGCCGTCCGGGTTGCCAACCTGCATGCGCGGGTGGCTTCGCTCGGGTACGAGGTAGAGGACTGGGGCAACATCCACGTCGAACAGAAAGAAGCCTGGCCGGAGGGCGACCCGTGCGCCAAGTACCTGGGGCTGATCGCTTCCGCCTGCGAGGCGCTCGCCACCCGCGTAAATGAAGCACTTGCCGGCGGACTCCTGCCACTGGTGCTCGGCGGCGATCACTCGGTAGCGGTGGGGACAGTCAGCGGTGTTTCCAGCCACTTCCGTGCGCGCAATCAACAGGCCGGCATGATCTGGCTGGATGCGCACGCGGACATGAATACGCCCGAGAGCAGTCCGAGTGGCAATATACACGGCATGCCCCTGGCCTGCATTCTGGGCGCCGGCCCCACGGAACTGGTCGACCTGCTGGGTTTCCGTCCGAAGATCGATCCACGACACGCGGTGATTGTCGGTCTGCGCGACGTGGACGCGGCCGAGAAACCGCAGGTGCGCGATTCCGGCATACGCGTTTTCACCATGCGCGACATCGACGAGCGCGGACTGCGCACCGTGATGGAGGAAGCCATACGGATCGCCACCGATGGCACCGCGGGACTTCACCTTTCGCTCGATATGGATTTCTGCGACCCGGTGGACGCACCGGGAGTCGGCACACCGGTCCGCGGCGGCGCGACCTACCGCGAAGCGCATTTGGCACTGGAAATGATATGCGATTCGCGGCACATGGTGTCGATGGAGGTGGTGGAGGTGAATCCGGTGATTGACGAGAAGAACCGCACCGCCGATCTGGCTGTCGAATTGATCATGTCCGGATTGGGTAAACGCATCTTATGAAAATACGAGTAGCCGTAATTTACGGCGGCCGCACCGGCGAGCACGAGGTCTCGGTGCGTTCGGCGAAAGCGATCCTGGCGGGGTTGGACCCGGAAAAGTACGAGACCATCGAGTACTTCATCGACAAGCAGGGCAAGTGGAGTCCGGGTCCGATTGTGCCGGAACCCGCCGCGCATCCGGGAATCGACGTAGTCTTCCCGGTGCTGCACGGCACGTTCGGCGAGGACGGCACCATGCAGGGATTGCTGGAATTGGCCGACCTGCCCTACGTCGGCGCGGGTGTGATGGCGTCCGCCATCTCCATGGATAAGGAGATGATGAAGCGTGTCTGTAAGGAACGGATGTTGCCGATTGTGGACTACGTAACGGTGATGCGCGATTGTCCCAGCGTGGTGGACGCTTGCCGCCGCCTGCCGTTTCCGGTGTTCGTCAAGCCGGCGAATCTCGGGTCGTCCGTGGGGATTTCAAAGGCGCACGACGCCGCGGAACTGGAGGCCGCCTTCGCCCTGGCTGCGCAGTACGACCGCAAGGTGATTGTGGAGCGGGCTATCGTAGGGCGCGAATTGGAGTGCTCGGTGCTAGGCAACCAGGCGCCGATCCCTTCCCTGCCCTGCGAGATTCTTCCCTCGCGCGAGTTTTACGATTACGACGACAAATACCTGCTGGATCTGGCGCAAACCCAGGTGCCCGCCGACCTTCCCGAGGAGCGCTCCGAGGAGTTGCGGCACCTGGCCGTGGAATGCTATCGCGCGGTGGAGTGCGAGGGCATGGCACGGGTGGATTTCTTCCTGGAGAAGGAGACCAACCACCTGTACATTAACGAGATCAACACCATCCCTGGTTTCACGTCGATCAGCATGTACCCCAAGATGTGGGAGCAGAGCGGGATTGGGTTCGGCGAATTGCTGGACCGTTTGATCGCGCTGGCCCTGGATCGCGACAAGCAGAAGAAGGCGACGCGTTTCACGCGATAAGATGAAGCCTGGCGCGATGATTCGCTTCACCGTTCTCTGCGTCCTCGCCGGCATTGCGCATGCCCAGCAGCCGCCCAAGCGGTACGCATGCCACCGCGCGCCTTCTTCGGTCAAGGTGGATGGCCGGTTGGATGATGCCGCCTGGAAGCACGCCGCCTGGACCGACGCCTTCGTCGACATCCAAGGGGGCAGCCAGCCTCTACCGCGCTTTCATACGCGCGCCAAAATGCTTTGGGACGACGAGTACCTATACATCGGGGCAGAACTCGAAGAGCCTCACGTGTGGGCGACGCTGACCGAGCACGATTCGGTGATTTTTCGCGACAACGATTTCGAGGTGTTCCTGAACCCGTCGGGCGATGGGCGGAATTACTTCGAGTTCGAGATCAACGCGCTGAATACCGGATGGGACCTGTTCCTGCCCAAACCGTACCGCGAAGGCGGCAAGGCCGATAACAGTTGGGATATTCCGGGTCTGCGCACGGCGGTGGCGATTGACGGCACGTTGAACGATGCCAGCGATCGCGACCGCGGCTGGACGGTGGAGATCGCTTTTCCCTGGAAGGCGTTCGCGTCGCGCGCGCCGGTGCGGAGACCAGAGCCCGGAGACTCGTGGCGCGTGAATTTTTCGCGCGTGGAGTGGCAGATTGAGACGGGCGGCAAAGAATACCGGAAAGTGCCGGGCAAGGCGGAGGACAACTGGGTGTGGTCGCCGCAGGGAGTCATTAATATGCACGTGCCAGAGCGCTGGGGCTTTGTGGAGTTTATCCGGTAGAATCAGGCCATGGAGCAACCGATCAGTAGTGATACCGGCAAGCTAAAATTCGAATCTTGTCTTGATGCACCTGGTAAACAAGGCGGTGTTCCCGATCAATCCGCCTGGACCAGCAACCCTTAGATTCATGCTTTAACGGCTCTGGTTTACCAGCGCCAGCGAACGGCTCCCGCTGAACATCGCGGATCAAGCGAATAATTCGAACGGCCTGTGCCCGATCGTGCTCTACCCACCATGCGAGATCCTCGAACGCGGCGGTGTCAAATTCCAAGTTTCTCAATGGTTTCGTCGAGTGAGAGCCCTTGCTGACGCTCCTTGGCTTCAAGGAGACGGCGCTTCATTGTTGCCGATTTCAGAAGGTAAGCCGTTTCCCGTTCCGATTCGATGTCACGCCACAATGAGATCGGCACAATCACGGCAGTCGGCTCACCGTTCTCATTAGAGACGTACTGGATTTCAGCTTCCGGCATCGACTCCAGTTTACTCCGTTTTGATGGCACGAGGCTTGGCACTCCGGGCGGTATCGGTGGAGTTTATCCGGTAGAATCCCGACGCGCGCAGATCCCCGCGTTACACTGATTATTAACGGATCTCGCTTGATGTTTCGCCTTACCCTAGCTTTGCTTTGTTCCGCCACGCTTCTCGGGGCGCAGGATGACCTGGACAAGCAACTGCGCAGCATCATCGGCGCCTACGCGCTCGCGTCGGAGAATGCGGCCGACCCCGTCAACTCCGAACAGGCCTTGTATGCGGGCGCTATCCCCGCCATGCTGCGCAAGCTCGATCCGCATTCGGTGTTCTTCGACCCGGAGCAGTTCGAGCAGCTCAAGCGCATGGAAAGCTCCACTTCCAAGGGCTTCGGCAGCGTGGTGTCGATTCTGCCGGGGCGCGTGATCGTGCTGCAAACTCTTCCCGGCACGCCGTCGCAGAAGGCGGGGTTGTCGCCCGGCGATGAGATTATGGCGATCAATGGCTACATCATCGGGCAGCTCGATATCGAGCAACTTCCGCAACTCCTGGAGCAGACGCGCCAGCGGCAGGCGCGGCTGGATGTGCGGCGTCCCGGGATTCCGAGCCTGCTGCACTTCACGCTGACGCCCGAGGAGATGCAATCGCCCAGTGTGGACCGCGCCTTCTTCATCGGCGCCGGCATCGGCTACATACGCGTCACAAGCTTCGACGAGAAGACGGCGCAGGAGATCAAAGCGGCCGTCGAGAAACTGGGAGGCGACCGCATGGCCGGCCTGGTGATCGATCTTCGTAACAATCCGGGCGGTGTGCTGACGGCGGCGGTGCAGACGGCCTCGCTATTCCTGCAACCCGGGTTGAAGATTGTCACCGTGCGCGGCCGCCACGTGCCGGAGACCACGGAAACCGTGCCGACCATCGCGACGCCTTACGGTTTCAAGCTGGCGATTCTGGTGAATGAGAAATCGGCGAGCGCTTCGGAGATTGTTTCCGGCGCCATGCAGGATCACGATCGCGCCACTATCCTCGGCACTCCCAGTTTCGGAAAAGGCCTGGTGCAGAGCGTTTTTCCGCTGACGCAGGGCACCGGCCTGGCGCTTACCACGGCGCTTTACTATACTCCCAGCGGCCGTTCCATACAGAAGCCACTGGATGCAGCCCGTTTCGGGCTCGCCGCTACCACCGCGCACCCCAACAAGGAAAGCCAGTTCCATACCGACAAAGGGCGGCAGGTGACGGGCGGCGGCGGCATTCAACCGGACGTCGTAGTGTATCCCGCGGCCGGCAACCGGCTGCAAAACGTGCTGGATGCCAGCGCGTCGTTCACCAACTTCGCTACCGAATTCCTGCGCAACAATAAGATCGACGCGGAGTTCGAAGTCACGCCGCAGATGCTCGATCAGTTCCGCGTGTTTCTCTCGGACCGGCAGATCCGGCCGGGCCAGGTCGAGTGGCTGGCGGAGCGCGAGTTCGTCTCTAATCGGTTGAAGACGGAGATTTTCAATCAGGCTTTCGGTGTGGAGAAGGGCGATGAAGTGGAAGCGCAGCGCGATCCCGTGATTCTCAAGGCGCTCGAAAAACTCGCTTCGTAGGCTCGCGACAAGCGGGTCCAGGGGGACCCGCGCGGACCGGGGGTCCGCCCCACCAACTATTAGAGATCAGCGGACCAGAGCGTTGAATAATAGTTTGTAGGTACCGTGGGTTTGGGCTCGGTGCTGCGCCGGGAATCCGATGAGGACTACTCTGCCCTGTCCTAATTTGGCCGACACGACGGCGGCCCGTCGCGCGAGATTCTCTTCACCCACCAGCCAGCCGCTTTCCAGCAGATCGCGATCTTCGTAGCGGACGACGGTCTCGTAATTTTCGGCGTTCTGGGCGGTGATTTCGAACGCGGGGCTGTTCAGATAAAGCGCGAGGCCGCGCGACGGCATTCCGTACGCCAACGGGTTGCTGTTGTCGATGGTCACTTTGAGCGTGGAGCCGGGACACCAGAATTCCTTGGTGTTTTTGCCGTCCAACACGTTGCGGACTCCGATCCCCAGGCGGTCGACCGGGAAGGCCGTCGCCGCGTTCAGAGTCACCAGGGTGCCGCCCTTCGTGACGAAATCGCGGATGGCGGTGACGCCTTCGGCGCCGAGTCCGGTACGGTATTCCGGCGGGGTGTTGCCGCCACGGCCGCCGCCTCCGCCTTCACCGCCACGGCCGCCGCCTCCGCCCTCACCTCCACGCCCGCCGCGGCCGCCTCCCGCGGCCTGCGGCTCGCCGGTGATAGTGGCGGTGGCGTCATTGGGGATTACCAACACATCGTACTTATCGATGAGATTTCCAGCCTTGATTTCGGGATCGAAAATGGAGGTGTAGGGGAAATTGAACTGCTCCAGCACGAGGCGGGTCCAGCCCTCATCGATGTTGCCGCCGCCGAATCGCTGGTACATGGCGACACGCTGGCGCTTCATCTCGTGCACGCCGGCTGACGTGGCGCCGCGGAGGGGAGTGAAATCCACTCCGGTCTGCCTGGCGACGAGATCGAGCACAGCGTCCGAGCCGGCGGCGACCACGAAATCGCCGGCGCGGAGTCCCGTTGCCGGCTTATCCACGCGCCGCAACGCCACACCCTTATCGAACAGCAGATTCATCGCGCGGAAACTGTCGTTGAGGCGGCCATCCATGGAGTAGCCGTTGGGGCCGCGCGAGACTTTTCCCGACGGCTCGATCTGTCCGGCGACCTTCTCCAGTGCAACTTCGCCGAGCTCATCCACCGGGTCCACGCGAACCCCCATGTATTCGAACATGGTGTCGGTGGCCATGTCATATGGGCGCACGGGAGAGCCGTCGCGGTTGCGGGTCCATTCGTTGTCCGGGTAAAACGTGCGGCCCAGGAGATAGTGGATAAGGCCCATTTTGGGCTGCGCCATGGAGATGACGAACGATCCCGCGGGATACGTCATGCCGCTGCCGGTGGTGAAGGCTTTGGCCGCCCGTTGAATTTCGATGCCCTGGATCAGGAGCTTGTTCACCATCTTGATGGAGGTGAGCGGATCGTGCTGAAGCGAAGAGATGAGGTAGGCGGCGGGCTTGCCCGCGGCCCCGCGCTCCGTCTGGCGCTTGGCCTTCAGATACGCATTCCACAGGACTGTTTCGCGATTCCGCGCGGCAAGATCGAGCGTGGCCCAGGCTGAGACTTTTTGCCGGTCGACGATGTCGCGCAAGTGCCACCATCCGCCCGGCCAGGGGTTGGGGAAAATGGTCTCGGCTTCGTACACCGGGAGGTTGCGGGTATTGCCGCGCAACTGGTCGGGATGCATGAACTGCGGCGATGCCAAGCGCGCGGCGGCAGACTCGGTGAGCATGCCGGCGATGTTGTGGAACGGCGTGATCCAGTGAAAGCCGAAGTGGCCCCAGCCGGAATAGATGGCTCCGTTGATGGCGCCGGAGAGATCGGCTTCTTCCTCTTTATAGGCCATGTGCGCGCCATACCAGCTCAGCTCGCGCCAGAGAATCGGGTCGGCGTAGGGCCGTACGGGTTCGGCATACGGCGGCAGGAAAATGCGCGCCCCGTTGCTCCCCATACCGTGGTGGTCCACGTAGGCCTCGGGTTTCCACTCGGTGAAGAGGATGCGGGCCATGTATTGGGAGTCCGGTATGTTGGTCTGGAAGGCGTCGCGGTTGTTGTCGTGGCCGGCGTATTTCTGATAGAGCCACGGCGGATTGGTGCCCTCGTAGGGCGTGCCGAGCTGCTTGTTGTACCAGTCGGTGACCATGATCTCGCCGTCCGGATTAAAGCAGGGCACTTCGATGAAGATGACGTTGTCCAGAATGCGGCGCGTCTCTTCGTCTTTGCGCGCCAGAAGATCGTAGGCCAGTTCGGGAGCCATCTGGGTGCCGCCGATCTCGGTAGCGTGCATGCTCATGGACTGCACGACGACGGCTTTTCCTTCGTCGACCAGGCTGTGTGCCTGCGCTTCGGTGAGACCGCGCGGGTCGCTGAGACGAAGGTTGACCTCACGCAGGTGCTCCAGTTTGGCGAAGTTGGCGGGCGATGTGATGATCACCATCAGGAACGGGTTGCCCATCGACGTGGGACCCATGTTGATGACCTTCATGCGGCCGCCGCTCTGCTTTTCGAGAGCGCCGTAGTAATCGACGATCTTGTCCCAGCGGGCCATCTTCTTGTCCGCGCCGAGTTGGAAGCCGAAGAACTTCTCCGGGGTGGTGATTTCCTGGGACATGGCGGATCCCAGAAGGAGGACGGCGGAGAGGATCAGGCGAAGGCTACGCATAGGACTCCTTTTTGACAAACCAGTGGTCGGCATCTGGATATGAATCTTAGAGGATACTGCGCGGGGGTATGAAACGCAAAACGGATCGGGTAGTAGCGCGATACTGCGAACGCCGGAGTCTCGGGCGATAATGATGGAAAGCGGTCGCAGCGGGCACGTGCGGATGAGCCGTTCATGGTCCAAAGTCGCAGGCGCTTTGCAGATGGGCATGGTGCTCGCCATGTCGGCGTTCGGACAGTCCTTGGTGGAGCCTGAACGCATTCCCGCCGAGCGGCGCATGTTCGAGGCGGCGTCCAGCGCGGCGCAACTGCGCTGCGATCTCAACCCGGTGCGTCCAGCGCTGACCTTCGGTTTCCGCTTTCAGGCCGGCTACACGGCCAGCGTTCCGCTGGTCCAGTTTCGCGGACCGGGCCACAATCTGACGGTTCACACGCGGGTGACTCCTGAGGGCCGCGAACCGGTCTATCTGACCAAGACCGAAGCACTGCCCGAGGTGCCTGAAACCAAGGTAGATGTAGTAACCGGCGGAACATTCGTCGTGGGCGAGGGCAATTACGGCCTCGAAGTACTGTTGGAAGACGATCTGCATCGGAACTGTCGCGGGTCGTGGCAGGTGCAGGCGCGGCGCTGGGGCAGCGAACGGCAATTGAGACCGACGACACCGCCCGGAGCGGTCGAGGAACTTTCCGAAAGCGGCCCGCGGACGGTAGACGCGAAACCCGGCCCGAGGATCGGCAGACTCACAATCCTGGTGCACGCGGCGCCGCTCTCGCCGAACCTCTCCGCGCTGCAGCCCGACGACATTCAGCGTCTGCAGGATTCGATCGCTTCGCTGCTGAGGGAATTGCCGGCCCAATCGGTGCGGCTGATCGCCTTCAACCTCGACCAGAGAGCCATCATTCTCCGCAAAGATGAATTTGTCCTGGACGAGATCGACGAGCTGACGGCGGCGCTCAGGCAGTTGGAATTGGGGCTGGTGGATTATCGAATCCTGCGGGACCGGCCATTGCCGATGGATCTTTTGTTGGGGCTGGTACAGGCGGAACTCCAGGATCCGAAGCCGGCCGACGCGTTGATCGTGTTAGGGCCGCGGACCCGAATGCACGACGACGTCCGGGCGGATGCGCTGGGCAAGCGGCCGGCGGCCGTTCCTCCAATCTTCGATCTCCCTTTCCAGTTCGACCGGCGCACGCTTCCCATCCATGGACTGAATTCCCATATGGGCATGGGTAACAGTACTCAGCGGCCGGGTGGGCCAATGCCCGTGGACCAAAACCCGCCCCAAACCTTTATGACGCCGCAGGACACGATCGAGCGGTTGGTGGGCCGCTTCAAAGGGCAGACGATCCCCATAGGGAATCCACACGATCTTGCCGACGCCATCCAGCATATGGATCAGAGGATCCCAAAGACCGCAGCACCTCCACCGGTTACGACGGCGAAAGTGCGGCCACCCACCAAGGCGGAAACCGTGGCCCCAAAGGCTCTTTCGCCGGCGGCTCGGGAGGCGGATGTATCCGGTGACGAAGACCCCGTCCAGGTGTTGATGCAACTTCGCGACCAGGTGGTGGAACACGGTGGGCGAATTCCCAACCACACGTGCGTGGAGTTGATGCAGAGGGACCGCTATGAACCTGCCGCAGGGCGCACGAATAAATCCTGCGATGCGCTGCTCGCCAGAAGGAAACAGGGCGATTTTCAGGGTCGGCTGAAGCTGGACAGGACCGACTGGCTGCGCCTCGACGTGGCATACGCGAGCGGCAGCGAGATTTATTCCTGGGCGGGTGCGAGCAAGTTCGAAGAGGGAGAGCTCGACGAACTGGTGCCGGAAGGAGCTACGGGCACCGGCCCGTTCGCCACCATGCTGCTCGGCATATTTGAGAGCCGGGGGCCGAAGTACACTTTCGAAGGAGAAACATCGGTGGACGGGCGGCGCCTTTTCGAATACTCCTTTGCGGTGCCCCGGGACCAAAGCTACTACCGGGTCAAGGCGCGGAAGGACTGGTTTATTACCGGTTATACGGGCGCCATGCGTGTGGACCCGAAGACCGCCGAGCTGGTCCGGCTGGTGGTGCGAACGGAGGAACTGCCGGCAGAGACCGGCACGTGTGAAGCCGACACGTCGCTGGAATACGGCATCGTGCAGCTGGGCGGGGGAGATTATCTGCTGCCGAAAGTGACCCGCCAGCGATTCATCGGACGCGATGGCTCCGAAGCTGAAAATACCATGAGCTTCTCGGCATGCCGCGAATACCAGGCGGAATCGAAAGTGGCGTTCGGCGAAGGCGGACTCACGGGCGGAGGGCATGCCGGCGTTCCGGCCGCCGCGCTGGGTCTGCCCGCGGGTTTGCCGGTCACTGTGGAACTGGTCACCGCGGTGCGTTTCGGCCAGGCGGCGGCAGGAGACGCGATCGAAGGGCGGCTGGTCAAACCGATTCGAGATGAGCGGCAGAAGACGCTGGTTGCGGAAGGGGCGGCCGTCCGCGGGCGGCTCATGCGCGTGGAAACGGCTTTTGGACGGCGTACGGAGCGCACGGTGGCGCTTCGCTGGGAAACAGTACAGGTGGGGGGCAAGATGGTGCCTCTTTCTTTGCTGCCGAACCGGCGGCCGGCGGAGCTGCGAACAGGTGCGGGGAACGTGCTACGGACGAGAGGTATGGAGATCGAACTGCCGCTGCCCAGCGAGAGCCGTTACGGCGTGTTTCACTTTTCGGCGGAGCGTGCGATGCTGGAGAGCGGTTTCCGGTCGGAATGGTTTACCGCCCAACCTTAGCGTTATGCGCTATGCATTATTATTCTCCTGGGCCGTTGGCCTGGCGCTTGGGGCGGAATACGATCCGCCTGGGGTGCTCAGGCGGGCGACCGAGAAGGTGCTGGCCAGCGCGAAGGAAATTCCCAATTATACGTGTGTGGAAACCGTGAGCCGCGATTATCTTGAGCCGGCGGCCGTGTCATTGCCGCGCGCGTGCAGCATCTTATTGGCGCAACGGCAACACCCGACGCCGGACCTGGTGCTGAGCTTGTACTCGACCGACAGATTGCGCCTGGATGTCACAATGACGCGTACGGGCGAGATTTATTCGTGGTCCGGTGCCAGCCGGTTCGATGAGGCGGCTATCGACCACCTGGTGCGCTCCGGACCCTTCGGCACCGGCAGTTTTGGTGCATTCCTGGCCGTTGTGTTTGGGACGGACGTGAAGAAGTTCAACTTTGAGAGGCGCATCACGGTCGGGGATCGAACCCTGATGGAGTACTCCTTTCAGGTGGCGCAAGGCGACAGCCATTACACGATGAAGGCCGACAATTCGTGGTTGCACATCGCTTATGGCGGGACGTTCCAGGTAGATGCGGAGACGGCTGATGTGGTCCGGATGACGATTACCACCGGGGACCTGCCGCCGGCGACAGGCTCGTGCAGATCTATCACTACCATGGACCTGACGAGGGTACAGATCGGCGCCGGCCAATTTCTGCTGCCAAGACAGACGCGTCAGCGTTTCGTCTCTCCGACCGCAGAGGAGACCGAGAACACGTCCCACTTTACGGACTGCCGCGAATTTCGGGGCGAGTCAACGGTAAGCTTTTCCCCAGACTCCGATAAAGCGATCAACGAACACGGGCAGGGCGCATCGGCGAAGATATTGTCTCTGCCAATCGATTTAACACTCTCCTTCGATCTGACGGCATCGATTCCAACCGACACCGCGGCGGCGGGAGATACCTTTTCCGCCAAACTCACGGCTGCACTCCGTGACGCGAAGGGCAAGCTGCTGGCGCCGAAGGGCGCCGTGGTAGAGGGACACTTGCTGCGAGTGCAAAGCTATTTTCGAGAGCCGCATGTGGTGGTTGTGCTGAAGCCGGAAGCGCTGTGGATCCGCGGCGTCCGGGTGCCCTTGAGCGTCGAGAGGGATTGGAGGCGCTTGATGGCGGAGGGACGAAAGAAAGGGAAGAAGGGCCTGGAGATCCTGTTGCCCTTGCGCGGGGAGGACAACTCAGGCGTGTTTCGTTTTCCGGGAGAGCACATCACGGTTCCCAGCGGGTTCCGGTCCGAGTGGCGAACAGTTTTGGCTCGCGACTCCATGCGCCCCGGGCGCTAACCGCGAGGACCAGATAGCCAGGTCTGTGCCGGCATACTGTGTTTAGGGGATAAATCAACAGAAAACACAGGAGATTTCACGAGATCCCGGGAGGGGTGACACCAGACGACATTGAGCCGCATCTAACTAGTTGTACGGGATCAAACGAGGAGGTGTCAGATGAAATCCCGGCTATCTTTTCTTTCGCGGTCGTTGGTCGTGGGACTCGCATTCCTTATTACAGGGGCGGGCGCAATGCTTAGTGCACAGGAAGGCCCACCAGCCTCCGCGCCTCAGGCAAATACGCCGTCATTGTCGCCCCAGCAGATCGACAACCTGGTTGCTCCCATCGCGCTCTATCCGGATCCGTTGCTTACGCAGGTGATGGTTGCTGCCACCTATCCACTGGAGGTTGTGGAAGCCCAGCAGTGGCTCAAGGCAAACAGTTCCCTGAAGGGCGAGGCACTGATGAAAGCCGCGCAGCAGCAGCCGTGGGATGCCAGCGTGCAAGCCCTGGTGGCTTTTCCTGATGTGCTGGCGAAACTGAATCAGGATGTGGGATGGACAAACGCCCTTGGAAACGCATTTTTGGCTCAACAAGGGGACGTAATGAGGGCGGTCCAGCAGATGCGCAGTTCGGCGATGTCGAATGGCAGGTTGTCTTCCACGCCGCAGCAGACCGTCACAACGCAGACGGAAAATGGACAACCCACGATCATCATTCAACCTAGCGACCCACAGGTGATCTACGTGCCGACGTACGATCCGTCGTATGTCTGGGGATCACCGTCATGGGGTGCTTATCCTTCGCTCTGGTATCCGAGCTACGGGTTTGGATGGGGTCCTGGAATCAACCTGAGCCTGTGCTTTGGAGGCTGGGGCTGGGGTGGTTGGGGCGGTTGGGGATGGGGCCCGAACTGGTTCGGCGGAGGTGTAATCGTTAACCCATTCTTCTTCCGGCACAACGGATTTTGGCGAGGCTCCGGCGGTTTCCAGCGAGGCGGATTTTGGGCTCATAACCCTGCGCACCGTTTGGGCGTACCGTACTCGAACCGACAACTCGCGTCGCGGTTCCAGTCGGCATCCCGAAGTGGCGCAATGACGGCCACTCGTAACGCGTTTGGTCCGAATGGATCGGCCAACCGAATGACTGGACCGCAGGCCGGCGGGCGCCAGTTTGGGACGCATCCTGGAGCGCAGGGCCCGGGCAATCGGAGCATGGGTGCCCAGGGCCAGGGCTCGATGCGGAGCTTCCAGGGAAACCCCGGCAATCAGTCGAGGCCCTCTATGCCGGCAGCGCCGCGGAATAACGCACCCGCGTTCGGCGGATCTCACGGAAGTTTCGGTGGCGCTAGCCGCAGCTTCGGCGGCGGCGGCTTCGGCGGCGGTCACGGTTTCGGCGGCGGCCACGGATTCGGAGGCGGCGGTTTCGGCGGCGGCCACGGATTCGGCGGTGGAGGTCACGGTTTCGGCGGTGGCGGCCACGGCGGCGGCCACAGGTGATAGCCCCCAAGGAGATCGCTCCCGGTTCAATAATCCGGGAGCGATCCCGAGGATTTGAACACATACCCACAGATTTCCCCAGAAACTACCTTGTTTCGCGTATGTCCTCATAGCGAGGTGTGCTCGTATCCTGTGGAAAGGTATGCCCGCGATCGAACGCGCGGGAAACGCGGCATTCGGCGAGCGGGGTTTGTGACAACGTGGAAACGCTAAAATGAAGGCGATGGCGGCGACGCGAGTCGGCTTCATACCGACAAGAGACAGCAGATTAGTACTGATCGCCGGATTCGGTGGATTGCTGATTCTCATGGCGTTCGCCGGCGCCGACGGGATCCAGGCCCTGCAACAGATTCAAACATCGAACGATCGCATTCGCGATGAGTTTCTGCTGCGGACACAAGTCCTGGAGCGCATTCGCAGCGATCTCTATCTGTCCGGCACGGACGTCCGGGACTACCTGCTGGAACCGCAGGCCGGCAAGGCCGAGGGCCACCGTTCCACGCTGCTGGAAACACGAAAAGACATGGACGCCGCATTGGAGCAGTATTTGCGGCTTCTGAGCAGCGGCGAGGCGCAACCGTTCCGCGTGCTCACCGACCAATTGGCCGCGTATTGGCGCGTTCTGGAACCCACTTTTGAGTGGACGGCGGAGCGGCGGCAGCGCGCGGGATATCCGTTTCTGCGCGACGAAGTGTTTCCCCGTCGAACTTCGATGCTCGCACTTGCCGACCAGATCCGCCGGTTCAACGAGGCTCAATTGAATGCGGGAAAGTTGGCGGTCCAGGGGGCCTTTCACCAATTCCAGAGCCGCCTGATGATCACAGTCGGCCTGACGATTGTCCTAGGGTTCATGCTGGCGATATTCAGTACGCGGAAGATCCTGAAGCTGGAAAGTACCAGCGCGGAGCACTTCCAGGAGATCAGCCATGCGCGGGTTGAACTGAAGCAATTGTCCGCCCGTCTTCTTGAGGCGCAGGAAGATGAGCGGAGGCTGATCTCGCGTGAATTACATGATGAAGTCGGACAGGCACTCACCGGGGTGCTGCTGGAAATGGCAAATCTGTCGACCCTGATCCGCAACAAAGAAGAAGCCGCGCTCTCGAAGAAAGCCGATGAGATCAAGCGGCTTCTCGAAGAGTCGATCCGCGTTGTCCGAAATATGGCCCTGCTGCTGCGGCCTTCCATGCTCGACGATCTCGGCCTTGTTCCGGCGCTGCAGTGGCAAGCCCGCGAAGCTTCCAAGCGGAGCGGGATATGGGTGAAGGTGGCCGCCGAAGAGGTCTCCGAGCAATTGACGGAAGACCACAAGACATGCGTCTATCGGATCGTCCAGGAGGCGCTGCACAACATCGTCCAGCATGCGGATGCAAAGAATGTGAGAATCACGGTGACGCAGGAGACGGACCGGTTGTTGGTGTCGATACAGGACGATGGGCGGGGGTTCAATCCACCGCAGGAGAGGGGCATGGGCCTGATCGGAATGGAAGAGCGCGTGAGCGCGCTGGGCGGACGGCTGGTAGTGGAATCGGCGAGCGGCGAGGGTACACTGCTGCGGGTCGCGCTCCCCCTGGTTCAGGCGGCTACGGTGAACGGCGACTAAGACATGAAATCCATACGCATTCTGCTGGCGGACGACCATACCATCGTCAGAAAAGGCCTGCGCATGTTGCTCGAAAGCCACGAAGGCTTCCGCGTGGTCGCGGAGGCTGCCGATGGGCGAGAAGCCGTGACGCTGGTGGAGCAGCACCAGCCGGACGTTGTCGTGATGGACCTGGCAATGCCGATTTTGAACGGAATTGAGGCGGCGAGGCAAATCTGCAGCAGCAACACGCAATCGGCCATCGTCTTCCTGAGCATGCACTCCGACGAGGGTTACGTTCTGAAAGCCCTGAAGTCCGGAGCCAAGGGATTCCTGCTGAAAGACTCGGCCGAACACGATCTGATCAACGCGGTGAAGACGGTGAGCGAGGGCAAGGCTTTCTTCAGCCCGGCCATCAGCAAGATGCTGGTGGAAGACTACGTCCGCCAGATGCACGAGCAAAAGGTCGAGGACAGCTACGATCTATTGACCACGCGCGAACGCGAGGTATTGCAGTTGCTGGCTGAGGGCCGGAGCAACAAAGAGGTCGCGACCGTGCTCGACTTGAGCTTGCACACGGTAGAGACACATCGCGGTCACATCATGCAAAAGCTGAATCTCCACAGCGGCGCGGAGATGATTCTTTACGCCATCCGCAAGGGTGTCATCACTTAGACCTTGCTGTGGGTGAGCCGCCTTTTTCCTGAGGCAAGTGCAAGGGCGGCCAACCGGCTTCGCAGTGCCTTTGGGCAAAAGCCAGGGTGCGGAACAGCGCGGAAGATTCAAATGGCCGCGCGAGAACATCGAAGCCTCCATGCTGCACGAGTTCGTTCCACAAGTACGGGTCGGAGACATCCGAAAGTAGAATCAGACAACGGTTCGCACCGGGATTGGGAAGCGAGGAAACCGAGCGCCGCCAGTCTGAACCTTGAAAGTGCCTGTCCAACAGCACTACCTGGTTGACCACGCGACCGCAGAAACCGGACACGTCGCTCCAGGATACGGCACGTTCTACACTCCACTTCGTGTTATGGAGCAACGCCTGGAGGTTTTGATAGTCATCATCCCGCTCGGATGCCAGGAGAACCGGCATGAGCGCGCGACCTCTGCTGACTGGCGCCGCCGAGCCGAACCACCGGCGAAACACCGAAAGGACCCTGATCATAAACCATACCCGCGGGCGGCGTTGGTGCTTTGCCCCGGGGTGACGCGGGGAATTGGTTGGGTACGCCGCCCGTCAGGCTTATCCATACCGTAACCCACTGCCGGCGCGAAGCCCATACTGGCAATCGAGTATCCTGCGCTTGAATTGACCGTATGCCGCCCTCCCAACTACCGGTTCCGGAGATGAGGTTGTACTAACTCATACGCCACCAGGACGACGAGCCCTATGGATAGCAACGGACTCTCGATGTTGTCGAACAACACCAGCGCCAGGTATGCGGAGACGCCGATGCCCAGCGTCACATCTTTGACCAGCCGCGCGCGCACCTCGCCCGCATGAGCGTCCTGAGCCGGGGTCTCGGCATGCGGCGACGGCCCGGCTTGCGTCGCGTCTTTAGTGTAAGACTCCAGTCTGGTAATCAACGAGGATCCTCTGTGTCTGGTATTCGTATAGCGCGCTCGCATCCGCGATCTGGGCGGAGGTGACGTTGAGTTGAGCGGTGCTTAGTTCGACGATATTGCCCAGCCCGTAATCGTAGCGGGTCTGCGCCAGGTCAAGGGCGATAGTTGCCTGTTGCAGCAGTTGGTGCGTGAGGGCCATGCGATCGTATGCCGTGGTGGCGTTCAGCCAGGCGACGCGCACGTCCCGGATGACGCGATTTTGCTGGTCATTGACGTTTTCAGTTGCGGCCTTGGCCTTCAATGCGGCTTCCGTCTGCCGGGCCTTGAACAGGCCGCCGTTGAAGATTGGGATGGTGACGTTCATGCCGATCGCCCCGTAACGTCCCGGTATCGTGTCGACCCCGGTGGGTACGAACCCGGCAGTGCCGACGACGCCGACGGAGGGGTAGTACAGGTCGTGCTCCGCGCGGGTGAACCGCTCGGCCGCGCTCTGCTGGAGACGAAGGGTTTTCAATTCCGGTCGATTCTGAATCGCCTCCCGGATCAGATCGTCAGCCCGGTCCGGCATGGACGCAGGCATGGGTTCTTCGCTCAGAACAAATCCCGATTCGTTGGGCAGTCCCATTGCCGTTGCGAGGTCCGCTTCGGCGGCTTTTACATCGCTCTGGGCCTGGACCAGGAGCAGTTTGGCATCCGCCAGATTGACGTTCGCAAAGCTGACGTCAAGGTTCGATTTCAACTTGCTTTCCGCCAAAGCCGTAACCTGGTCCGCGACCGTCTGGCGGGCAGCCACGGTCTGGCCAGCGACTTTCAGCACGGCCTGCGCTCGCAGCAGGCCAAAATAGGCGCGGCTGGTGTCTAGCAGGATCTGCGCGTGCGTCGTTTCCGTGACCTGATCCTGTGACGCGGCCTGAAGTTTAGCCATGGCGATCAGGTTGCTGGTCCGGCCGAAATCGGTGAGCATCTGCGAGATCGAGAGGCCCGATCCGACGCGGTTGTAGACGATCGGGTTGTTCAGCGCACCGGCTGCGAGGCGGCTGCCGTTATCGGCGCCGACACTTGTGAAGAGGCCCGCCAAGTTGGGCTCGTACGCGGCCTTGTATTGCGGCGCCACCTGATAGGCAGCCGCGGCGTTGTACTTCGCGGCGCTAAAGCTGGGGTTGTTCTGGATGGCCAGGCGCTGCGCCTCGGCAAGCGTCAATTGCAGACGCGGCTGGCCGAGGCAGGCAATCGGGATGGCGAGATAGACAAAAATAGATCGCATGAATGATCAAGACCTCCGTTCGGCGTACACCAGCGCGTACGCCGCCGGCACGAGCAGTACTGTGAACACCACCGACACGCTGAGCCCGCCCAGAATGGCGCGTGCCAGGGGAGCGTAAGCTTCGCTGCCCGCACCGAGCTTCAATGCCATCGGCAACAGACCGATGATGGTCGCGAGCGAGGTCATCAGCACCGGCCGCAAACGGACCCGGCATGCCAGGGCGACTGCCTCGCGTACGGCCATACCCTCTTCGCGCAGGTGCCGGGTGAATTCCACGATCAGGATGCTGTTCGAAACCGCAATGCCCACCAGCATGACCACCCCCATGAGCGACATTACGTTCAGCGTGGTGTTGGAGAGCCAGAGCGTGAGGATGACGCCGGTCACCCCCGGCGGTACCGCGAGCAGGATGATAAAGGGATCGACGAACGAGCGGAACTGCGCCACCAGTATGAGGTAGAGCAAGATGACGGCAAGGCCTAGTCCCACGGCAAAACTGCTGAAAGACGCGCGCATTCCCTGCACCATGCCGCGCAGCGTCACGGTCAACCCTTCGGGCACCCGGGTGTGAGCGATGATCCCGTCGATGGAATCCGCAATCTTGCCCAGATCTTCGTTGAGCGGCCGGACGTAGACGTCGATGGCGCGGCGGAGCTGGTAATGGTCGACCTCGGTGGGTGATTTGATCCGGTGAATGTTGCTGATCATGTCCAACCGGGTGGGCATTGTGCCCTCGGCGGCACGCAGGGGGATCGCCCTCAAATCGCCCATCGTCTTGACTTGGCCTTCCGGATACTGCACGGTCAGCATGTAGTCGTTCCCTGTCTTGGGATCGATCCAGAAACTCGGCGCGATCATCTGGTTCGAGGTGAGCGCGGTGATGACGTTATCGACTACCTCCTGCTGGTCCAGGCCGAGCTGGCTGGCGCGCGTGCGGTCCACGTCGAGTTGCAGCGCCGGATAGTCGATGTCCTGCGGGATGTAGACGTCGGCCACGCCACCGATGCGCCGGATCTGGGCGGAGAGCTTCAGTGCCGTGTCATACGCCCGGTCCATATTCGAACCGGCTACCTGCACGTCGATGGGCGCCGGGAGGCCGAGGTTCAACACGGCATCCACGAGGCCGCCCGACTGGAAGTATGCGCTCAACTCGGGCATGTCCGATTCGATTCTCTTCTTCACCCGGGCCATGTATTCGTAACTGCCGGTCTTGTGATCTTCCTTCAGGCTGACCTGAACGAAGGCGGTGTGCATGGCCGAATTGGTAGTGTAAATGGCCGAGAAATCCGGGGTTGCGCCGATGTTGGAGACCACCATGCCGAGATCCTCGGGCGATACGACTTTCCGCACCAGGTCTTCGACCCGGGCCACCTCGTTCTCGGTCACGGAAAGGCGCGTCCCGTTGGGCGCTTTCAGATTGATGACAAACTGTCCGGCATCCGTGCGCGGGAAGAAGGAGAGGCCGAGCAGGGGAACTACCGACAGGCAGGCGATGAAGGCCACGGCGAAAGCGGCCAGCGTCATCACGGGCCGGCGCAGCACAACCGCTACCAGGCGGTCGTAGAATTTGAGAAAACCTTCGAACCGGTTGTTGAACCAGACATTGAACCGCTCGCCAAGGGATCGCCGCCGTACCGCGTGATCCACCGTCACCGCCTGTTCCGACGACGGAGTTCCATGGTGTGTCGCACGGATGAATCGCGCGCAGAAGAGCGGGACCACGGTCATGGCTACGGCGAACGAAGCAAACAGGGAAAGTGCCACCGCCAGGGCCAGCGCGGAGAACAGGAACTTGCTGACGCCGTAAAGAAAGGTGACCGGGAAGAAGACCACAACTGTGGTGAGCGTGGCGGATAGAACCGGCAGCGCCACTTCGCGTCCGCCCTTTTCGGCCGCCACCTCCGGGGACTCGCCCAGTTCGAGGTGACGATAAATGTTCTCGAGCACCACCACGGAGTTATCGATCAGCCGGGAGAATGCCAGGGCCAACCCACCCAGCACCATGCTGTTGATGGACCCTCCGCCCAGCGAGAGCGCAATGAACGCCGCCAGCGCGGAAAGCGGAATGGAGAAGAACACCGCGGTGGTGGCGCGCATGCTGCCCAGAAAGATCAGGATCATGATCGAGGTGAGCAAGAGGCCGAGGGCGCCTTCGTGCAGCAGGGTTTCGATGGCTGTCTTGACGAACACCGACTGATCGAATACCACTTTCGTGATCAATTGCTTGGGCACATCGAACAGGTGCTGTACGGCGTCCTTGATGCCGTCCACTACCGCGATGGTATTGGTGTCGCCGCCCTGCTTGAGCACCGGCACGTAGACCGAGCGCTGGCCATCGACGCGTACGATGTTGGTCTGAATCTGGTGTCCGTCCTCGGCATAGCCGATGTCAGCCACGCGGACCGGCGACTGGCCTACCATCTTGACCGGCAACTGGTCGATCTCGCCCACGGTACGGAGCTGGCTATTGGTGTAAATGTTATAGTCCAGCGGCCCCACCTGAACATCGCCCGCCGGCAGAATGAGGTTGGAATCGTTCACGCTGCGCACCACGTCCATGAGGCTCAACTGGTGGGCTTCCAGCTTGTAGGGGTCCGCGTACACCATGATCTGCCGGTATTTGCCGCCAAAAGGCTGCGGCACACTGGCGCCGGGGACGCCCGCGATCTGGTTGCGCACCTGAAACTGGGCAAGATCCCGCAACTGGGTTTCGTTGAGGCCTTCCCCTTTGAACGTGACCAGGCACACGGGCAAGCTCGATGCATCGAATTTGAGCACGACCGGTGGCAGGGTGCCCGGCGGCAGGCGGCGCAGTTGCGCCATCGCCAGATTCGAGATGGTGGTGACCGCGGAATCGGGGTTGGTGCCCGGCTGGAAGTAGACCTTGATCACGCTCACCCCTGGCAGCGAACGCGATTCGATGTGCTCTATACCCGCACCCAGCGTAAAGAATCGTTCGAACCGGCTGGTGATATCGGTCTCGATCTGCTCCGGCGGCATGCCCGAATAAAATGTGGCAACCACCACCACCGGTATGTTCATGGATGGGAACATATCCACCGGCATGCGCTTGAGGCTGGTCACGCCGACCACCGCAATGATGAGGCAGACTACAACAATGAAATATGGATTGCGAATCGCAAACGCCGACATTACCCGATCACCTCTCCTTGCCTCGCCACATCATCCCGGCGGTAGGCCACATAATAGGCGGCCGGCACCATGATGACCGTCATCATCAGCGACACGCTCATGCCGCCCACCACGGCACGAGCCAGCGGCGCGTAGGACTCGCTTCCGGCACCCAGCTTCAATGCCATCGGAAGCAGCCCGATGATGGTGGCCAGCGACGTCATCAATACCGGCCGGAGGCGCACGCGCGCCGCCGTGACCACCGCCCGTCTCACAGTCATGCCTTCCTCGCGCAGATGGCGCGTGAATTCCACGATGAGAATGCTGTCGGAGACGGTCATCCCAATCAGGATCATCAGGCCCATCAGCGACATCACGTTCATGCTGGTTTTCGTTACGTAGAGAATCAACAGCGCGCCGGTTAAACCCGGCGGCACCGCTGTCAGGATCAACAGGGGATCCATGAACGATTTAAACTGCGCCACCAGAATCAGGTACAGCAGGACCACCGAGAGCGTAAGCCCGATTCCAAAGCTCCCGAAGCTCTGCCGCATGCCCTGCACCAGGCCGCGCAGCGTGACCGTGACGCCGTTGGGAATCGTGCTGCGGGCGGTGAGCTGGTCGATGGCGCTCGCGATCCGGCCCAAATCTTCGCCCATCGGCTGTACGTAGATGTCGATCACGCGCCGCAGCTGGTAATGGTCTACTTCGGTGGGCGACTTGATCATGCGGATATTCGAAACCGCATCCAGGCGCGTGGATGAGGCAATGTTTTTGCCGCGGACCGGAATCGCCCGCAGGTCGTCGAAGTTCCGGATCTGCCGTTCGGGATACTGCACCGTCAGCATGTAGTCGTTACCCGTCTTCGGGTCGATCCAAAAGCTGGGCGCGATCATGGCGTTGGAAGTGAGCGCTGTGATGATGTTGCCGACCACCTCTTTTTGGGTCAGCCCCAGCTCGCCCGCGCGGGTACGTTCGACGTCGAGCTGAATGGCCGGGTAATCGATATCCTGCGGCACGTAGATGTCGCCCACGCCCGGGATCTTGCGGATCCGCCTGGCCAGTTGCTGGGCCGTATCGTAACTCTGCTGCAGGTTCGAGCCGGACACCTGCACGTCGATGGGCGCCGGCATGCCGAGGCCGAGGACCGCGTCCACCAGGCCGCCCGATTGAAAATAGGCGGTAATCTCGGGCATTTCGTCGGCGAGCCGTCGACGTACGCGCGCCATGTAATCGTAGCTGCCGGTCTTGTGGTCTTCTTTCAGGCTCACCTGCACGGTTGCCGTGTGCATGCCGGAATTGCTGGTATAGATGGCGGAAAAATCCGGCGTCGACCCGATGTTGGAAACGATCATCCCGAGGTCTTCGGGGGAAACCGTTTGCCGGACCAGACCTTCCACTTTGGCGACCTCTTGCTCGGTGAGCCCGATCCGGGTGCCCGAAGGAAGTTTGAGGTTCATCATGAACTGTGCCGGATCGGTGCGCGGAAAGAAGGAAAAGTCCAGCAAAGGAAACATGAAGAGGCTGAGCACGATGATGCCTGTCAGTACGAACAAAATCGCCACCGGCCGCTTCAGAACAACGCTGATCACGCGGTCGTAGAAGTTAAGGAAGCCCTCGAACTTCGGGTTGAACCACGCGTTAAACCGGTCTAGCGGATTACGCCGGCGGCTCACGGCATGGCCGGCTCCGTGGCCGCCGATGAAGCGCGAGCAGAACAGCGGCACCACCGACATGGCTACCACGTACGAGGCAAGCAGGGAGAGCACGACCGCCAGCGCAAGCGCGGAGAAGAGAAACTTACTCACGCCGTAGAGCAACGTCACCGGGAAGAACACGACAATTGTGGTAAGGGTGGAGGCGAGCACCGGAAGGGCTACTTCCTGTCCGCCTTTTTCGGCGGCTACTTCCCGCGTTTCCCCCAACTCCAGGTGGCGGTAGATATTCTCCAACACGACTACTGAGTTATCGATCAGACGGGAAAACGCCAGCGCCAGCCCGCCCAACACCATGCTGTTGATTGACCCACCCCCCAGCGACAGCAGGATTACTGCGGTCAGCGCGGAGAGGGGGATGGAGAAAAACACCGCCACCGTGGCTCGCATGTTGCCCAGAAAAACCAGGATCATCACGGAAGTGAGGAACAGACCGATGGCGCCCTCGTGCAGCAGGGTTTCGATTGCCGTCTTGACGAAGACCGATTGATCGAATACCACGCGGGTCACGAGGCTCTTGGGCACGTCGAACAGATGCTGGACCGCGTGCTTGATCCCGTCCACCACCTCGATGGTATTGGTGTCGCCGCCCTGTTTCATGATCGGTACGTACACCGAACGCTGTCCATCCACGCGGACCAGGTTGGTCTGAATCTGCTGGCCGTCTTCGGCGTTGCCGATATCCGCCACGCGTACCGGAGTCTCTCCCACGGTCTTCACCGGCAATTGATTGATCTCGCCAACCGTGCGCAGTTGACTGTTGGTGTAAATGTTATAGTCCAGCAGCCCGAGTTGCACGTCGCCCGCGGGCAGAATCAGGTTGGCCCTATTCACAGACCGCACCGCGTCCATGAGGCTGAGCTGGTGCGCTTCCAGCTTATACGGATCCGCATAGACCATGATCTGCCGGTAGCGTCCGCCGAACGGCTGCGGGACGCTGGCGCCGGGGACGCTGGCGATCTGATTACGCACCTGAAATTGCGCCAGGTCGCGAAGCACCGTCTCGTTGAGTCCCTCGCCCTGGAACGTGACCAGGCAGACCGGAAGGCTCGAGGCGTCGAATTTGAGCACCACCGGCGGCAGCGTGCCGGGCGGGAGACGACGCAACTGTGCCATCGCCAGATTGGATATCGTGGTGACCGCGGAATCGGGATTGGTTCCGGGCTGGAAGTAAACTTTGATCACGCTCACCCCGGGGAGCGATCGCGATTCGATGTGCTCAATGCCGCTACCCAACGTGAAAAACCGTTCGAACCGGCTTGTGATGTCGGTTTCAATCTGCTCCGGGGGCATGCCGGAATAAAACGTGGCCACCACGACGACCGGAATGTTCATTGCCGGGAACATGTCCACCGGCATGCGTTTCAGGCTAGTGACCCCGACCACCGCGATGATCAGGCACGCGACCACGATGAAATAGGGATTCCGGATGGCGAAACGAGACATCGGCTGTACCCTGACTACTGCTGAGAGGCAGTCATGGTGACGACCTTGGGCCGCACCTCTTCGCCTGGCTGTAGGCTGGCGCGCCCACCGATCACAACCATGTCGCCTTCCTTAAGGCCGGACCGCACTTCCACCTTGTCCGCCGTCTCCAGGCCAAGTTGGATTTTGCGTACTTCTACGTGTTGATCCGGCGTTACCACCATCACCTGTCCGGTCCTGCCGCCCTGCGAATCGACCGCGGTCATGGGCACCGCCAGCACAGCCCTGCGTTCGTTCAATGTAAGGTTCACCTCGGCATACATTCCCGGTATCAGGAGGAGACTCGGGTTGGGGACGTCTACCTCCGTGTCCATGGTTCGAGTGGCGAGCGACAGCTTATCCGAGAACCGCTCGACTTTGCCCGGGAAACTGCGGTTCATCGTCGGCACCTTGACCTCTACCTGCTGGCCGATGTGCACGGTGGGGACGGCCGATTCCGGTACCGGCAGAATCAGTCGCAGCAGGCTGTTCTCGGAAAGCTTGACCAGGGGCATGGCCTGCGACTGCGAGGCCGTCCCTGCCTGGATCATGGAACCCTTGTCGGCGTACCGACGGGTGATCACACCGGCAAACGGCGCGGTGACCCGCGTATAGTCCATCATGGTCTTCACCCGCTGCATGTCGGACAAGTTCACGTTCACCTGTTCCTGTGCCACCGCCAGCGCTGATTTCGCCGCGGCGACCTGCGCTCCTGCGACGAGTTCCCTGCTGCGGGCTTCATCGATCTCCTGTTGTGCGACCAGACCGGGCTTCTTTTCCGACACTGCAAAGAGGCGCTGATAAGACAGATGAGCGATATCGTACGATGATTCGGCGCGGTGCTGTTCGTCCTGGGCCCGCGTTACTTCCGCCCTGGCGCGTACCACGGCGGCATCCGCCCGCCTCAGGTCGTCATCCATTTCGGGAATTTCCAGGGTTGCCAGGAGCTGGCCATCTTTCACGCGATCGCCGACATCGACATTGATCTGCTTGACGAACCCGGCGACCTTCGCCATAACGTCCACTTCCTGGTAAGGTTTGAATTCTGCCGTTAGCACCAAGCCGTGCGAGAGGTCTTCCGTGGTCACCTTCGCCACCGCCACGGTAGGAACGTCCGTCTCCTTGGGATTCCCGGCCTCGACGGGCTCGCGCTTTGAGCAGGAGGGGGCCAGGCACGCTGCCGCTACGATGAACAGCAAGGCAGATGGCTTGAAGACAGGGTTTTGCATGAAAATCCTCATGGCTTAGTCTGGACCGCTTCCAGCAGTCTCTTTAGAGAGAATTCAGGCGATTGGCAAAGATCGATAATCTCCTGCTCTTTCGCACGTATTTCGGATGCAGTTTCGGGAATGCGCGCTGCGATTTCGAGCGGAATCGAGACCACTCCGTGCATGTCGGCGTACAGCAGGTCGCCCGATCGAACGCGCAGTCCGAAGATTTCCACCGGCGCGCCGAAATCGACGATGTGCATGTAGGAGTGGGATACGGAGACAGCCGAAGCGAACATCGGGAACTGCATCCGGCTGACCCCGGGGATGTCGCGGACTGAACCATTGGTGATTACGCCCTCGCAATGGAAGGCCTTGAGAATCGCCGCGTGCACCTCGCCAATGGTCGACGCGCCGCTGGAGGCCGCATCCAGATCCTGGAAGACCGCGATGCGGGGGACCGGCAGATGGCCGATTATCTCCCACCAATCCGTGCGATCGACGTAGGCGTTGCCCGACATCGGTGGGTCCGCGGATCGCACCCGGCAGGTGGCTGCATAGCCGAGCAGGCGCGGCGAGTCCCCCGTCACGCAGCGTAAACCGGGACGGGTAAAACCCTCGTTGCGCAAGCGAACCCTGAACCGTTCGATCGCGTTGGCGATGGTGCAGGTATCGAACTGCCGTATGCCATCGAAAATCGCCTGTGACAGTGGTTCCAGGGTAGTCGCGGCGGGTGCCGCGTGATGGTGCGCGTGAGAGAGTCCCATTTACGTGGTCGAACGGCTCAACGGTGCGGTTTCGGAAGACACTTCCTGAGACCAATCCTACGCTTCCGGTCCCGACCGGGAAATACCGGGAATCGAGTAGTTTTGGGAAAACGTTACCGTACTCACAACCGCCTGGTAATCGCCCGAACCTATTCAATCTCGAACGCGACAAACTGGAACCTTCCGTCCCGTTCGATCTGGAGCACGACCGCATCTCCCCGGTGGAATTCGTCAATCATCTTCTGAAATACAGCCAGAAATGCCACGGGCAGATTATTGATGGCGTGAATGATGTCTCCCGGCTGCAGGTCGATGAACTGGGCTTGGCCGTCGGGAGACTTTGCCGCGACAATCAATCCATACAGCCCCCGCAGATCGGGCAATAGTTTTTGGACTCGCTCGTCGATCTCGATACAGAGAATCCCGAGGCGCGGTATGAGGTTCTTTTCCGGGGAAACCATGTCCGCCAGCGGATCCCAGGGCGCAGCCCGCTCCTCCACCACCAGCTCGATCGGGATGCGCTCGTCACCCCTTTGTACCTGCAGTTCGATCTTATCGCCGCCCGGCCGGCGATTGATATCGGCATCGAACCGGCGCGCCGTGTCAACCGGATTTCCGTTAAGCGAGAGGATGATGTCCTTGCGCTTCAGGCCTGCGCGTTCGGCGGGTCCACCCGGTTCGACGTCCGCCACTACGACGCCGCGTTGGACAGGCAGCCCGAGTCCCTTCGCCATCGCTGGAGTCACGTTCTGAACGAAGGTTCGAACCGAACCGCGCGACACCCGCCCCTTTTGTTTGAGCTGTTGATACACGTTGCGGACCACGTTGCTTGGAATCGCGAACCCGATACCCTCGTTTCCGCCGGACTGGGTGACGATGAACGAGTTGATTCCTACCAGGGAGCCGTTTTGATCGACCAGGGCGCCGCCGCTGTTCCCCGGATTGATGGAGGCATCGGTTTGGATATAGAGAATCGGATTCTCATCGCTGATGGCCCTGCCCGCCGCGCTGACCACTCCCATGGAAACCGAGTTTCGCAGGCCGAGCGGGCTGCCGATCGCGAGTACGAGATCGCCCTGCCGCAATTTGTCCGAGTCTCCAAACGGGAGCACGGGAAGTTTTTCCGCGTCGATCTTAAGCAGCGCCAGATCAGAGAGCCGATCGATCCCGAGCACTTTGGCGTCGACCGGCGCGGCGCGAATACCCTTACGGGATCCGGTTCCCGGCGGCGCTGCCGCTTGGGCGAGCACCTTCACGTTGATAGCGCCCTGTATGACATGGGCATTGGTAACGATATATCCGGATGGATCTACCACGACACCGGACCCGCTCGATTGACGCCGCGAAATCTGGTTCGCAACATGTCCGCCTTCGTCGCTCGAGCCGTAGCCGTTGACGATTACCTCTACCACGGCGGGAGAAACGCGATCGGTCAATTCCCGGATCGCTCCACTCAACTGGGCGAGCGCGTTCTTCTGAGGCGCGGCCTGGCCACGGAGGCCATTCGCACCCAAAAGCGACAGCGCGATAATCAGCGTCCGGCAGCCCATGCTTGCAGCTTCATTTTACTGCACGTGTGCGTCCGTATCTGCACTTAGATCTTACGCTGGGGTTGATAAGAATACAGTATCTGCCGTATCACATGTCGGCTGGTGCTCCTACTCCTGCCGCAAAGCGATAAGCGGATCGATCGCGGTCACGTGGCGCGCGGGGATGAAGCACGCCACGCCGGCCACCGTCAGGAACAATAGCGATACGGCCAGGAATGTCAGCACGTCGGTAGGCTTGGTGTCGTACAGCATGGTGGAAAGCGTGCGGGCCAGCAGCGCGGCGCCGGCAATACCGATCAGCGCGCCCACGGCGGCCAGGGCCAGCCCCTGCTTCACCACCATCCCGACAATCGCGCTGCGTTCGGCGCCCAATGCCATGCGGATGCCCAGTTCGTGAGCCCTTTGCGCAACCGAGAGTGCCATTACCGCGGCAATCCCGCTGGAGCTGATCAGCAGCGCGAGGCCGGCGAAAATGCCGAGCAGAATCGTCATGACCCGCGGCGAAGCCATGGAGTCGTGCTCCAGACGGTCCATCGTCTCCACCTGATCCACCGCGATGTGCGGGTCGATATCGTGGATCCCATTACGGATGAGCGGCGCCACAGCGGTGGGGTCCAGCGCCGTGCGCACTATCAGGCGGTTGCCGAAGCCCGATTTCAAGGGAATATAAACCTGGTCCGCGGTAGCCCGGTCAAGCCCGTACTCCTTGACGTCGCCCACGATGCCCACCACCTGCAGCCATTGGTCGCCGCGCTCGAAACGAATGCGCTGACCGATCGGATCTTCGTTCGGCCAGCGATGGCGCGCGAGCGCCTGATTGATAATCGCGACGCCGGGCGCCTTTTCATCGTCATGATCTGTGAATGCCCTGCCCTTCACTAGCGGCTGGCGTATGGTGTCAAAGTAATCGGGCGACGCCACGCGGAGCGCCGTCTGCGGCTTCGGATCGTCTTTCGGTACCAGGTGGCCTTCGATCTGAAACTCGTTGGCGTTGGGCCCGCTGACGATGCCAGAGGGAATCAGCGGAAAGCCGGAAGCGATCGCCGCCGAACTCACTCCGCCGATCGCCTTGATCTGGCGCAGCATGGTGTCCATCAGGGTGGGTAGCGTGGTCTGGTTGTACTGCGGGAATCCCGGACTAAACCGCAAGGTCACCAAATGATCCGGCTCGAAGCCCGGCCGCACCTGCTGCAGCTTCATGAAGCTGCGAATCATCAGTCCCGCTCCGATCAGCAGCACGAAGGAGACGGCCACCTGCGCCACCACCAGAACGCTGCGCATGCGGTGCCGCGACCGGCTGGAGGTAATGCGTCCTCCCGCCTGCTTGAATGCTTCACTGACCCATTGACCCGTAGAGACGGCCGGCGCCACACCGAACAGAATTCCGGTTGCCAGCGATACCAGCGTGGTGAACAGCAGTACGGGCATGTCGATGTGCACTTCCGCGGCGCGGGCGGTGAATCGCTCGGCGAACTTCACCAGGACAGCGAGGGCCGCAGGCGCCAGCAAGAGCCCGAGTCCGCCACCCAACAGCGACAGCATCACGCTCTCGGTGAGCAATTGCCGCATCAGCCGCCCCCGGCTGGCGCCGAGCGCCGCGCGGACGGCAAATTCGCGCTCCAGCTTCAGCACACGCGCCAGCAGCAGGTTCGCAACATTTGCGCAGGCGATGAACAGCACGAATCCGGCGCCGGCCAGCAGCACCAGGAACGCCGAGCGCCCGCGCCCCGTCAAGTCGACCTGTAGCGGCGTCACCGCCAGACCATAGCCGTACTTCTTGGGATAGGCGTCGGGGTTTGCATCCTCCATCTGGCTGGCCGCCACGGAAAGGTCCGCCTGCGCCTGTTCGACGGGCACTCCGGGTTTGAGGCGGGCAAATGCGGTCATCATCCGGCTGGTGCGCGAGGCAATGAATGCGGCGCTCGAACGCGTAGGGCATTGCGATGTCGGCATGTAGACATCGGCCTCCGAAGGGTACTGCGGAATCGGCGGCAGCACCCCCAGCACAGTATGCGGCCGGTTGTTCATCTGGAACACTTTGCCCACGATGTTCGGGTCGCCGCCCTGGTGGCTCTGCCAGTATTTGTGGCTGAGAATCAACACGGCGGGCGCGTTCATCCGGTCGTCGGCGGCAACGAAGGTGCGGCCCAACACCGGCTTCACGCCCAGCACGTCGAAGAAATTGGCGGAGACTACGGCGGTCTCCACGCGCTCGGCCGTATCTTTTCCCATCAACAGAAAGTTCATCGTGTGATGCTCCACGATGCCGGTCAGGGTGTGGTTTCGATCGCAGTAATCCTGGATTTCCTTCACCGAGAAGGGGAAATCGTTGATGTGCGCCTGGCGGACCTGCTGGTGAAGCACCACGAGTTGCCCTCCGTCGCGATACGGCAGCGGACGCAGCAGCACACCGTACACCACGCTGAAGATGGCCGTGTTGGCGCCGATGCCGAGAGCCAGGGTGAGAATCGCCATCCCGGAATAGCCCGGGTTCTTAACCAGCACGCGCATGCCGTACCGGATATCCTGCATCAGCGCCTCCACCACTCGTCCGGCGCGGACGTCGCGGCATTCTTCCTTGAGCGGTTCGATACCGCCAACGCTGAGAACAGCATGGCGCCGGGCCTCCCGCGGGTCCATTCCGCGGCCCAGGTTGATCTCGGTTTGGCGGTCTACGTGGTATCGCAGTTCCCGGTCGAGATCGCGCTCGTCTTTCGAGCGATTTGTGAGAAATCGAAAAATGGAGAGCAGTTTGCGTCCCATATTATGCCCCTACGATTCGCGCCACGGCCGCGGACAGGCGAATCCAGTTGTCTTTCTCATCTACAAGCTGACGCTGGCCGAGTTTGGTCAGCATGTAGTACTTGGCCTGCCGGTTGTTCTCCGAGGTCTTCCAGGAAGCGGAGATCCAGCCCTGCTCTTCCAGGCGGTGCAGCGCCGGGTAGAGCGATCCCTGGTTGACCTGGAGCACGTCTTCGGAAACCTGCTGTATGCGCTGGGAGATCCCCCAGCCATGCATCGGCTCCAGTTCCAGCGTCTTAAGAATCAGCAGGTCGAGTGTGCCCTGCAACAGGTCGCTCTTCGGTTTCGGCATGCGGTTGGGTCCCCCTCTCTTCTCCAGACAATCTACAAGAAGATTATTGCGACTTCTGTAGATTGTCAAGGGAAAGAAAGTGAAAAAAACGGCGTTTCGTGAATTTCGCGCGTAACTTTTTCCGTGTCGCGCAGTATTACGGACGATGGCTCCCCTCCTGCAAGATTTTCGGTATGCCCTGCGCACCTTGCGCAAATCACCCGTTTTTCTGGCCGTAGCCGCGCTTTCGCTCGCCCTGGGCATCGGCGCCAACACGGCGATCTTCACGCTCATCCACCAGCTCATCCTGCAGCCGCTGCCGGTGCGAGATCCCGAGCAGTTGGTGATGCTGGCTGGACGCGGCAAGCATTATGGCGGAAACAACGGGGCCGACAAAATCTCCTATCCGATGTATCAGGAGATTCGCGACAAGAACCAGGTGTTCAGCGCCATGTTCTGTACCTATCCGAGCACCGTGAGCGCGTCGTTTCAGGGTGGTACGGAGTTGATCGGAGCCGATTTTGTTTCCGGCAACTACTTCCCGGTCCTCGGCGTCGGCGCCGCGGTGGGTCGCGTGTTCACCGCTTCGGACGACCTGATCCAGGGCGGTCATCCGCTGGCCGTCCTCAGCAATGGTTATTGGCGCGCCCGCTTCGGCGCGGACCCTGCCATCGTCGGAAAGCAGATCGTCGTCAACGGCCGGGCGCTGACGATTATCGGTGTGAGTCCCGCCGGATTCGACGGCGTGGAGCCCGGGCGCGCACCGCAGATTCGCATTCCGATCACCATGAAGGACGATCTGCCGCGCTCGGATTTCGGTCGTTTGAACAACAACCGCTTCCGTTGGACGGAGGTTTTCGGCCGCTTGAAACCCGGTGTGTCGATCGAGAAGGCGCAAGCCGGGCTGCAGCCATTGTTCCACCAGATTCTGAACCGCGAAGTGACGGAGAAGCCCTTCGCCAAGGCAGCGCCATTAGTGAAACAGGAATTCCTGAAGATGTGGATGGAGGTGATGCCCGGGTCTAAGGGCCGCTCAAACCTGCGGCGGACATATTCCAAGCCGCTCTTCGCGCTAATGGGCATCGTCAGCCTGGTGTTGCTGATCGCGTGCTCGAATCTCGCGAACCTGCTGATCGCGCGTGCCTCCGCGCGGCAGAAAGAGATCGCGGTTCGCCTGGCGCTGGGGGCGGGGCGGGGCCGCCTCGTCCGCCAGCTCCTGGTGGAAAGTATTTTACTCGCAGCGTTTGGCGGATCACTGGGCGTGGGTCTGGCAGTGATGGTCGACAAAGCGCTCATCGATTTCCTGCCCTCCGGCCACACTCCGCTCTCTCTTTCCAGTACGCCGGATTGGACTATTCTCGCCTTCACACTCGCGATTTCGCTGGTGGCGGGAGCCCTCTTCGGATTAGTTCCTGCGTTGCAATCCACGAGGCCAAAACTGGCGGCTACACTGAAGGATCAGGCAGGCGCCGTGATCCGCGGCGGCTCCGCGGGATTGCGCAAGGGTCTGGTGGTGGCGCAGGTTTCGTTGTCACTGCTGCTGCTGATCGCCGCCGGACTATTCCTGCAGAGTCTGCGCAACCTGAAGACGCTGAATCCCGGCTTCGACGTCAGGAATCTGCTGGCCTTCAACGTCGACCCGACCACGAACCGTTACGACACCAAGTTCAGCACGGATTATTTCCGCCGCCTTCACGAACGCTTGAGCGCCCTCCCCGGGGTGGAATCTCATACGTTCGCCGTGATCCCCGTGCTCGAAGACAACGAGTGGGATAACTGGATCACCATCGAAGGTTATACAGCCAAACCCGATGAGCGCCCCGATCCGCACATGCAGTACTGCAGCCCCGGGTTCTTCCAGACCCTGAAGATCCCCGTGGTGCTGGGCCGCGACTTCAACGACCGCGATATCACCGGCGCGCCCAGAGTCGGAATCGTGAACCAGAAATTCGTCAAGCGATACTTTGGAAACGCCAGTCCCCTGGGCCGCCACGTCGGCATGGGTATTGACCCGGGAACCAAGACGGATATCCAGATCGTGGGCGTGGTGGGCGACACCAAGTACGAAAACATGCGCGAAGAGATTCCTTACGAACTCTACATTCCCAGCGAACAGAAAGGGTTTGCCGACGGCGGCACCATTTACGTTCGCGCCCAGGGCGATCCGACGCGCGTATTCAATTCGCTGCGCACAGCAGTGCGGGAAGTGGACGCCACCATCCCGATGTACGACCTTCGCACCTTGGACGACCAGATGGAAATCTCGCTGCTCACCGAACGGCTGCTGGCCACACTCTCGAGTGTCTTCGGATGTCTCGCCACGCTCCTCGCCACCCTGGGGCTTTATGGCGTGATGGCCTTCATGGTGGCGCGCCGCACCCGCGAGATCGGCATCCGCATGGCGCTCGGCGCGGGACAAGGCTCCGTGTTGTGGATGGTATTGCGTGAAACACTGACGCTGGCTGGACTCGGCGTAGCCATCGGACTTGCCGGCGCCTATGCCGCGACGCGTTTGATTCAAGCGCAACTCTTCGGCGTTGCAGCCACCGATCTGCTCACCGTGGCGGCCGCCTCCCTGGGAATCGCGGGCGTGACCGCGCTGGCAGGCTATGTCCCGGCTCGGCGCGCTACCGGAATCGATCCCATGAGCGCCTTACGGTGGGAGTAGCGCTTGACAATGTCTCTGCTCGCGTCTCTGATCAATCGTGCCGCAGGGCGATGATCGGGTCCACGCGTGTAGCGCGACGCGCGGGGATGTAGCAGGCCAACGCCGCGACGGCGGAAAGCACAACGGCCACGGCCGCGAATGTGGCGACATCGGTGGCCTTCACGCCGTACAACAGGCTGGACATCACACGCGTGACTCCGAAGGACGCCGCAAGTCCGATGGCCACGCCGATGCCGGCAAGTAGCAGTCCCTGGCCGACCACCAGGCGCAGCAACTGTCCCGCACCTGCGCCAAGGGCAATGCGGATGCCCATTTCATGCGTGCGCTGCTGCACGGTATAGGACATAACGCCGTAAATCCCGATGGCTGCCAGCAGCAGCGCGACACCGCCGAAGACGCCTAACAGGATCATGTTGAAATTCTGGCGCGCGATGGATTTGCCGATGATCCGGTCCATCGTCATCACCCTGGCCACGGGCAGGTCGGGATCGACGCGAAGCACTTCCTGCTGCACCGCACGCGCGAGCCCGGTGGGATCGCCAATCGCTCGTACCGCCCACGAAGACGGCAATACCCGGTTGCCGAGGGTGGCCATGGCATCGGGCTCCTGGCCGACGGGGATGTAGAGCACCGGCGGCGCGTCCTGGTCAAGGCCGATCTCGCGCACATCGGCGACTACGCCGACCACCTCTCGCGGACGGTCTTCCATCCCCGCACCGAGCCCCTTTCCAATGGACACGGTGGCGCCGAGGGGATTTTCCTTCTGCCAGTATTTCTTCGCCATGGCTTGATTGATGATCAGCGTCCAGCGGCCGGTACTGCTGTCACGCTGATCGAACAGGCGGCCCTGGCGGAGTGGAATGGCGAACGTCTGGAAGTAGCGCTCTCCGACCGGGCGATAGAATTCGTCGCCATTGAACGGCCCGCCGTCGCGCGGGACTTTTCCGGCGATGGTGAACGGCATGTCGGGGCCCAATTGCATCGGCATTGTGAGCGCGTAGGTGGCGGCCTGCACACCCGGTAGAGTTTCGAGGCGGCGTGTGAGCTGCGTGGCAAGGCGCTCCATTCCGGCCGCGGTTTCATATTTCTGCCCGGCGAGTGAGCTGCTCATCGTGAGCACGGAAGCCGCTTGAAATCCGGGTTGTACGTTGCGCAGGGCCAGCAGCGTTCGGATCATGAGGGCAGCGCCTACCAGCAGGACCAGGGAAAGAGCGACCTCGAAAACCACCAGCGCGTTGCGCGTGCGCTGGCGGCGGGCGCTGGCGCTGGTGCGCGCGCTCCCCTCGCGCAGGGATGCGTTCAGATCGGGTCGGGAGATCTGCAACGCCGGCACCAGTCCGAACAGGACGCCGGTGAAGACTGACACGGCCGCGGCGAACGCGAGAATACGTCCGTCCAACAGACCGATGAGGCTGAGGTGTTCAACCGGGAGTCGGGGTAGTTCCGCCGGGGCAACAGCCAACAGACCCTTGAGGCCGATGGCGCCGAGGAAGACGCCGGCTACGCCGCCGGCCACCGCCAGCAGCAGGCTCTCCGTCAGCAACTGCCGCAAAATCACGCCGCGACTCGCCCCCAGCGCCATGCGGAGGGCAATTTCCTTCGTGCGGCCGGCGGCCCTTGCCAGCAGAAGGTTGGCGACGTTGGCGCAGGCGATCAGCAGGACGAAGCCGACAGCGCCTAACAGAATGAACAGGGGCGTACGCAGGTCGCCGTCGAACGCCGAGCCCAGCGGCTGCGCGACAAAGCTTTCATCCGGCGACATGACGCCCGGATAGAGTTTACGGAAGCGATCAGTGATGGCGCCCAACTCGGCATTGGCCTGCTGGATCGTGACGCCGGGCTTGAGCCGCGCGCCAAGCAGCAGGAAGTGGCCCTGGTTGGTGCTGTTCAAATCGGCTTGCTCGGTCAGGAAAAGGTCGGTCTCGGGCTCGCCGGCAAAATCCGGACCCATGACGCCGATAACTGTGAAGGGCTCGGAGTTGATCCTGATGGCGCGGCCGACCATCGCGGGATCACTGCCGAAGCGCCTCTTCCAGAGCCCATTCGTGAGGACCACGAGGCGCGGCCCGCCGGGGCGGTCTTCCTCCGGCGAGAAGGTGCGGCCCACGATCGGGGTGACGCCCAACATTCGAAAATAGGCCTCTGAGACATGGACACCCCTGACCTGCTCAGGCTGGCCGGTGCCGGAGAGATTCATGCCAGGCCCCATGAAGTCATATAACGCGAGAGCGTCGAGCGAGCTGGCCTGCCGGATGCTGGCGTACTTTGGTATCGACATGGAGGAACTCGTGCCGGTTTTGAACCTCCGCTCGATATTGACCAGCCGATCGGCCTGGTTATAGGGCAGCGGCCGCAGTAGCACGCGGTCGACGACCGTGAAAATAGCTGTATTGGCGCCGATGCCGAGCGCCAGGGCAAACACCGCGATCAGGGCGAATGCGGGGTTCTTCAACAGCGTGCGGATAGCAAAACGACTGTTCTGGCCCATTGTAGATATATACGTACGTTGCGCGTACGGAGAAGTTCCGCCACGCTTAATTCAAAGGCCCTATCGCATCAATAAATCGACCAGACGCCTGGGGTAGCCACCTCGAGCAGATGCCGGTCCGGATCTCGAAAATAGAGACTGTGACCGTTAACATCACGCAACCTGTTTCGGCCTCTCGACCTGTAAGCGGCGCACGACCTCCGTGTATAGCTGCACGGCGGCGCGCAATTGCTGGACTTCCTCTTGGAGCGCGTCGCGCTCTTGTAGTAGACCTCGGACGCGCAGACGAAGCCCGCCTTCGAACGAGGCGCGATTCCGTGAGGTTCTGGAGTATGAAGTTGTGGCGGAGTCAGCGGTGTTCATATTGCTGTGAACTATTGTCCCCGAAACAGGATAAAAATATCGTAAATTATCGGTACTCCTTGGATTAAAGTTAATCCTAGGCGGGCTATACGTTCCTAAGGCAATGGCCGCGACTACTGCGGGCGCATCCAGATGTCCTCGAGCACAGTGACGGAGGACGTCAGCGTCTGGCCTCCAACCGTGAGACGGACCATATAGGCGCCGGGCTCCACCAGGGCGCCGAGAGGAGCGCCGAAGCCAAATCCGCCGCCACCGCCGCCACCACCGCCGCGTCCGCCGCCGGCGACGAACGGCACGCCGGTGGTACCCCCACGGCCGCCGCGTCCACCAGCCGCCGCCGCGTCGGCGCCGGTCGCTGCACCCCGTCCACCAGTGGTGGCAGGGGCCGGAGGCGCGGGACCGCGCATCGACCACTGGAAGCGATTCATGCCCGCCTTGATCTGCACATCCATGGTGCTGGCGACCACGTTATTCAGCAGGAACTCCACTTTGCCCGTGCCCATGTCGGATTTCGACAGAACCTGTATGGCGGTGCCGCCCTGCGGATTTTTGGCCTGGAACTGCCGGTTCGTGGCGTGCCGCTGAGCTTGCGGGTCGTTCTTCCAGAGCGTCGCCGGCCGCGGATCGAAGAGCGTGATTTCCTTATCGGTGGACGGCTTGAGATGTTCCAGCGGGGTGATGTCGTCGGCAATGTAAATGGATCGGCCGTGAGTGCCGATGATGAGATCGCGGTCGCGCGGGTGAATCAGAATATCGTCCACGCGGACACTCGGCATGCCGGTCATGAACTTTTTCCATTCCTTGCCGCCGTCCAGGGTGACGTACAGGCCGAACTCGGTGCCGACGAAAAGAAGGTTCGGGTTGTCGTAGTCTTCGCGCAAGGCGTTGATATTGCCTTTGCCGGGGAGATTGCCTACGACGCTGACCCACTTCTTACCGTAGTCCGTGGTCTTGAAGAGGTAGGGCTTCCAATCGTCGTAACGGTGATGGTCGATGGCAACGTAGGCGGTGCCCGGATCGAAGTGCGAAGGCTCGATGCGCGAGATATGCGTGTATCCTTTGGGTGCGCCTGTGATGTTGCCGTACACGTTGGTGAAGGTCTCGCCGCCATCCTGGCTGAGCTGCAGGTTGCCGTCCTCGGTGCCGACCCAAATGACGCCCGGCTTGGAGGGAGACTCGCGGACTTGCGTGGCCACGGAACTCGCGGCATAGCCATCGTGCTTGGAGGCCATGGGCTTGTCGCCGGGGACGCCCATGATGGCCATGTCCGGCGCCCAGCGGTTGATGTTTTTGGAAAGATCGGTCGTGTTCATCCACCATGTGTCGCCGCGATTGTTGGACTTGAAGAAGTACTGGCCCGCCATGTAGACCACGGCCGGATTGTGCGGCGAAATCTCGAAAGGCGCGTTCCAATAGAAGCGGAAAGCTTCCACGTCGGGCGGCGCGTTGACCACGTTAGGCGGCCCACCGCGTCCGCCACCACCGCCGCGTCCGCCTGTTGCGGCAGCGGGCGGTGTCGCCGGTGTTTGACCGGCGGGAGCGGCTGGTTCCGCCGGCGCCGGAGTTGCGGCAGCAGCGACTGGGGCGCCGCGGCCGGGACCGGTGCTGGGCCGTATGCTCTTCTGCGTGCCGTTGCGCATGTCGTGACGGCTCATGTTGCCGTCCTGCGACTCGGCGTAGACGATGGCCCAATCGGTGGGATCCTGCCGCGTGTAAAATCCGTCGCCGCCGCCTACCGTGAACCAATCGGTATCCACCGCCCCGGCGGTGGAGCGCATGGCGCTCGGTCCGCACCACGCGTTATTGTCCTGCAAGCCGCCGCACACGTAATAGGGGCGGCGCATGTCAGCTGATACCTGATAGAACTGACCGACGGCGATGTCGTTGTGATAGTCCCAGGTCAGGCCGCCATCGTTGCTGATATCGAGGCCGCCATCGTGGCCCACGGCGACGGTGCGCGGATCCTTGGGGTTGATCCAGAAGGCGTGGTAATCGGTGTGCGAGCCGGTGAGCGGGGTCCAGGTCTTGCCGCCATCGAGCGACATCTGCGCGGGATTGCCGCCGACGAACAGTTTCTGGTCGTTGACGGGATCTACGCGGATCTGGCTGAAGTACATGGGCCGGTCGTTCTGATTGCTCATCAGCGTCCAGGTGGCGCCGCCGTCATCGGAGCGGTAGACGCCGCTGGCATTGGGGTCGGGCGGCGGGGGCGGGCCGCCGCGTCCGCCGCGGCCACCGCCGCCGCCCGCGCCGGGTGCCGTGCCGTCGGCAGATTCGCCCGCCGCGCCAGCCCGGCCTCCGCGGGCCGGGCCGCCATCGGCCGCAGTGCCGCCGCCGGTGCCGCCGCTGGCGCCGGTCTCCACTTGCGCGTAGATCGTGCTGGGTTTGGCTCGGAAGATGGAGATGGCGATGCGGCCGTAGAGGCCGTCCTTGGCGCGCGGCCAGCCGGGCGATTCGATGCGGCTCCAAGTGTCGCCGCCGTCCATCGTTTTCCAAAGGCCGGAGCCGGGGCCGCCGCCGTTATAACCCCACCAGGTGCGCAGACGCTGCAGCGACGAGGCGTACAAAATCTTTGGATTGACGGGGTCGATGGCGACATCGTTGAAGCCGGTGTTGGCGTCGATGTATTTGGACTTCTTCCAGTTCTTGCCGCCGTCCGCCGATTTAAAGAGACCGCGCTCGACGTTGGGGCCGAAGAGATGGCCCATGGCCGCGACGTAAACGATGCTCGGATTGGTGGGATCCACGACGATGCGGGCAATAGCCTGGGTATCGTCCAGCCCGAGATGGTTCCAGGTTTTGCCGCCATCGGTGGTGCCCCAGATGCCGTCGCCGATCGACGAACTCTGGCGATTGTTGGACTCGCCCGTGCCGACATAGACCACGTTCGGATCCGAGGGCGCGATGGCGATGGCGCCGATGGACTCGTTGGGCATGTTGTCGAACTGCGACTTCCAGTGGTTGCCGCCATCGATGGACTTCCACAGTCCGCCGGTAGCGAAGCCGACGTAGATCAGCATCGGATCTTTTTCGGATCCGGCGATGTCATCGATGCGGCCCATCATCGTGGCCGGACCGATGGAGCGGAATTCAAACGCGCGTAAGAGCGGGTCCGAACTGGGGTTCGCCGGGGGCTCCGGCGGAGTGACCCGCCCGCGTCCCTGCGCTGAGGCAGTCCCGGCGACGCTCAGGCAGGTCAGGGTGAAGATCAAAAGGTGCGACACACTACGATCCGGAGCAGAAGCGAGCATATTTTGTTAAATCTAACACAGACCGGTGCGTTTTGCCGGGCTTGGTATTATGGATATTAAGGGCTATGTCAGATTTGAATTCGGTGTCCGCTCCGTTGTCTGAAGCTGTTACCGAAGATATTCGCGTCGAGGTCATGTCGAGCTACTCACCCGAGAACTCGAAGCCGCAGGAAGGCGAATGGGTTTTCCAATACACCGTGAGGATTACCAACCAGGGAAGCGAGACGGTGCAACTGATGAGCCGCCACTGGTTGATTACCGATGCGGCGGAGCACGTCGAAGAGGTCCGGGGACCTGGAGTTGTGGGCGAACAACCGGTGCTGATGCCGGGGCAGAGCTTCAAATATTCGTCCTGGTGCCAGCTGAAGACGTCGATGGGCATGATGCACGGCACGTATGAGATGGCGCGCCCGGACGGGAGCCGTTTCGATGTCGAGATCGCGCCGTTCGCTTTGAAGGCACGCTACACGATTCATTGAGGCGCCAACTCCTTTTCCAGAGTTTCCACCAATTCGTTCACGGCGCGGCGGACCGATGGCGTCAACTCGTCCCCTGTCTCGAAGAAACGGCCCGGGATGGTGTAGAGCGCGGCCTCCGGCGTGTGCCCGTAGAGCGCCTGGGCCCCGGCCAGCAGGGAGTCCGGCGTTACGTGGTGCGTAAAGCGGGCGCAGGCAGGCGCGGGATGGAGCGGAATCCGGATGACTTTTCCGGCGCGGCCCGAGACCGATGCGTCGATGAAGATGACGCGGCGGGCATGGGCGATGGGCTCCATCAGTTCCGGGGTGAGCTGATGCCGGCTGAGGATTTCGATTTCGGGATCGTGGATCCTTTCGCTCAGCAGTTCCGCTACGATGTAGCCGGCGCCGTCGTCGCCGCGCAGTGCGTTGCCGTACCCAATGATCAGCGTGTGTGGCATACGTCCAATAGTTCGCCCTCGTGCGACCGCAGCTCCACTTCCAGCGCCAGCCTTCCATTGGCGTGGGTGGAACAGCTCAGACACGGGTCGAAGGTGCGGATGACCGCTTCCACCCGGTTTAGCATGCCTTCGGTGAGCTTGTTGCCGTGTACGAAATGGCGGGCCACCTGCAACACGCCGCGATTCATGGCGGCGTTGTTGTGCCCGGTGGCGATGATCAGGTTGGCCCAGGTGATAAGCCCGTCGCGATCGACCTTGTAGTGGTGCATCAGGGTGCCGCGCGGGGCTTCGGCGACGCCGATGCCTTCGGAATTATTCACGCTGGCGTGGGCGCGGACGTTGGTATCGAGCGCGTCGGGGTCTTGCAGCAACTGCTCGATCTTCTCCAGCGCGTAGACGATTTCGATGAGGCGCGCGTAGTGGTAGTAGAAGCTGCTGAGCACGGCGCCGCGATCGAGCTCGCGGAACTCGGCCCACTCCTGGCTGGCCTTCGGAGTGCCGACGCCATCGATGATGTTCAGGCGCGCCAGCGGACCCACGCGGTAGACGCCATCGGGGTAGCCCAGCGGCTTGTAGAAACTGGTCTTGAGGTAGCTCCAGGGGTGGGCGATCTCTGCCAGATAGTCTGGATAGGTGGTGTCAGGGTAATCCGCCACCACGTGGCCGCCGGCGTCGAGGAAGCGGAGCTTGCCGGAGTAGTGTTCGAGGCCGCCATCTTCGCCCACGAGGCCCATGAAGAGCGTGGGGAAGTTGGCGAAGCTGCGGATCTCCTCGCGGAAGCGCTCCATCTCGTTCTTGAACCAGTCCAGGGCGCGCGTGGCGATGGCCAGTGCCTCCGGGATCCCCGCCAGTATGCGATCGCGGTTTTCTGCCGTTAAAGGCGTGCCGACACCGCCCGGGACCACCCAGGCGGGATGAATCCGCTTGCCGGCCAGCCACTCGATGATCTGCTGGCCGAACTGGCGCAGGCGGACGCCGTCGCGGGCCATCGCCGGGTTGGCCTCCGCGACGCCGAAGACGTTGCGCGCGGCGGGGTCGGAATCCATGCCGAGCAGCAGATCGGGGACGGAGAGATAGAAAAAGCTGAGCGCGTGGGATTGCAGAATCTGCGCCAGGTTGAGCACCTTGCGCAGGCGCACGGCGTTGGGAGGAATGCGCACCGCCAGTATGGCGTCGCAGGCCTTGGCCGAAGCGATCAGATGGCTCACCGGGCAGATGCCGCAGATGCGCGCCATGAGCGACGGCATTTCGTAAAAAGGCCGGCCTTCGCAGAATTTCTCAAAGCCGCGAAACTGGGTGACGTGGAAGTACGCTTCCTCGACGTGGCCTTCCTCGTCCAGATGGAGCGAGATTTTGGAATGGCCCTCGATACGGGTCACCGGGTCGATCAGAATTTTTTGCCGTGCCATAATTTATCCGAATTTCGCTGCCGGATTGGGCATTTTGCCTTCCAGCAGGTCGCTGATCACCGAGAAAATCAGGTCCGCGGGCGGCGGGCAGCCGGGCACGAACACGTCCACCGGCACGAATTCGTGCACCGGGCGCGCGATGGCCAACAGCGGCGGAACCACCTGGCGGGGAATCTGCGCGTCCAGCGTGGCGTTCTCCAAGTAGGCGCGCTTCAGGACGGCGTTGGCGCCGAAGTTATTGCGCATGGCCGTAACGTTGCCGGTGATGGCGCAATCGCCCAGCGTGACCAGAATTTTGGTGCGGGCGCGCACCAGGCGTATACGGTGCAGATCTTCCTCGCTGGAAACTGCGCCTTCGACCAGCGTCACGTCGACGTTCTCGGGGAACTCCTTGGCATCCACCAGCGGACCCCACACCACGGTGACGCGCGGCGCGAGCGCCAGCAGGCGTTCGTCGGTATCGAGGAGCGACATGTGGCAGCCGGAACAGCCATCCAGCCAGACGGTGGCCAAACGGACCTTGGACCTGGGCTGATGGGTGAGCGCGTTCATCGCCTTCCCTCCCGCATCAGGGTGAGATAGGGCAGGAACTGGCGGCGCTTGGACATTTCGGCCACCGATTTGCCCTTCTCCGAAAGCGCGCCGGTGGGGCACACCTGCACGCACTTGCCGCAGCCGGTGCAGCTTTCGCTCTGGCCCCAGGGCTGGGCGAGATCTGTGATGACGCGGCATTCCACGCCGCGCGCCATGATGTCCCAGGTGTGCGCGCCTTCGATTTCGTCGCACACGCGCACACAGCGGGTACACAGGATGCAGCGGTTGTGGTCCACCACGAAACGCTCGTGGCTCGCGTCCACGGGCATGCGCGGATATTGATAGGGAAAGTGCACGTGGGTCATGCCGAGTTTCAGCGCCAGGTTTTGCAGATCGCAGTGGCCGTTGGTGACGCAGACGCTGCACACGTGATTGCGCTCTGCGAATACCAGCTCCAGAATGCCGCGGCGGAACTTCGCGAGGCGCTCTGAATTCACGGTGACTTCCATGCCCTCGGCGACGCGCGTGACGCAGGCCGGCAGCAGCTTGTTGACGCCCTTGATTTCCACGATGCAGAGGCGGCACGCGCCGGCGTTACTGAGGCCGGGCAGATTGCACAGCGTGGGGATGAAGATATTGTTCTCGCGGGCGACCTCGAGGATGGTCTGATCTTCGCGCGCACCCACCTCGCGGCCGTCGATGGCCAGCGTTTTGACGCGTATGGGACCTCGCGGGCTCATGCAGTCACCTCGTCTTTGCCCTTGCAGGTTCCGGCCGGACAGCCGCTGCCGGTGACGTGGGCATCGTATTCCTTGCGGAAGTATTTCAACGTGGTCACCACCGGATTGGGCGCGCTCTGCCCGAGCCCGCAGAGGCTGGTGTTGCGCACCAGGTCGCAGAGCTCTTCGAGCAGCGCCACATCCGCCGGGGTGGCTTCCCCCGCGGTGATTTTTTCCAGGATGCCGTGCATCTGCTGCGTCCCGGCGCGGCACGGAATGCACTTGCCGCAGGATTCGCTCATGCAGAACTCCATGAAATATTTGGCGACATCCACCATGCAGGACGTCTCATCCATCACGATCATGCCGCCCGAGCCCATGATGGAGCCGATGCGCGCGAGCGATTCGTAATCCACCGGCGAATCCAGGTGCTCGGCCGGAATGCAGCCGCCCGACGGGCCGCCGGTCTGCACGGCCTTGTACTTTTTGCCATCGGGGATGCCGCCGCCGATCTGGTGGATGATCTCGCGCAGGGTGATGCCCATGGGCACTTCGATGAGCCCGGTGTTTTCCACGCGGCCGGCGAGCGCGAACACCTTGGTGCCCTTGCTCTTCTCCGTGCCGATGGCGGCGAACCACTCCGCGCCATGGCGCACGATGGGCGCGATGTTGGCGAAGGTCTCCACGTTGTTGATCAGCGTGGGACACTCCCAGAGCCCCGATTCCGCCGGGAAGGGCGGACGCGGGCGGGGCGTGCCGCGTTTGCCTTCGATGCTGGCGATGAGCGCCGTCTCCTCGCCGCAGACGAACGCGCCGGCGCCGAGCCGTATATCCACGTGGAAGCTGAAGCGCGTGCCGCAGATGCTGTTGCCCAGCAGGCCCAGGCGCTCGGCCTGTTTGATGGCGGTCTTGAGGTGCTTCACCGCCAGCGGGTACTCGGCGCGCACGTAGATGAAGCCCTTCTGCGCGCCGACGGCGTACGCCGCGATCGCCATGCCTTCCAGCACGCGGTGCGGATCGCTTTCCAGCACGGCGCGATCCATGAAAGCGCCGGGATCGCCTTCGTCGGCGTTGCAGATCACGTATTTCTGCTGCTCGCCGGTCTTGGCCACCGTGCTCCACTTGAGGCCGGTGGGGTAGCCGGCGCCGCCGCGGCCGCGCAATCCGCTGCCCTTCACCTGGTCGATGACTTCGAGCGGCGTCATCTCCGTAATCGCGGTGACGAGGGCGAAGTAGCCATCGTGCGCGATGTAGTCTTCGATGCGCTCCGGATCGATCTTGCCGGAATTTTCCAGCACGATCTTCTGCTGGCGCTGGAAGAAGGGCACGTTGGTGGGACAGGGGTGCAGTCCGGCGGCGACGGGATCTGCGCCGGTATCCATGGAGCGGATGATCTCCGGGGCTTTTTCGGGCGTGACGCCGGCGTACATCTGCTGTTCGGTTTCGACGGTGACCAGCGGACCGGCGCTGCACAGCCCCATGCAGCCGACGCCCTTGACGAGGACTTCGTTCTGCATGCCCGATTCGACCACTTCCATTTTGAGGGCGTCGCGCACCAGGTCGGCGCCGCTGGAGAGACAGCCGGCGGCGACGCACACGCAGACGTGATGCTGGAACTTCTTCTGCGCGTCGCGCTCCGCCTGCGCAATTTTGTGGAGCTCCTCGATGGTCATGGGTGGATGCCTTTCTGGATGCGAGCCAGTATGTCTTCGGGGGCGATTTTGCCGAGCACGGCGGAATCCATCACCGCCGCCGGCGCGAGGCCGCAGGAACCGAGGCAGCGCGCGGTGAGGAGGCTCAACTCGCCATCCGGGGTAGTCTCGCCGGGCTTGATGCCGTGGCGCCGCTCGATGGCCTTCAACAACTGCGGCGCACCCTTGATGTAGCAGGCCGTGCCGGTGCAGACCACGCAGGTGTGGCGGCCCTTGGGCTTGAGGGTGAAGAAGTGATAGAAGGTGGCCGCGCCGTACACGCGGCTGAGGGGCACACGCAGGACAGAAGCTACGAAACGCAATGCGTTCTCATCGAGATAGCCGAAGCACTCCTGGACGGTGTGCAAGGTCTCGATGAGGGCATGGGGTTCGCGCCCGTGACGGCGTGCCGTGGCCTCGACGATTTTCCAGCGGCGATCGTCGGAGGGGACTTGGGGCGCTCCTACATACGTCTGCATAACATCCTTATCGAGTGCATTTGCACTTCCAGAGTGAATTATCCGAAATCTCAGCGAGTTAGGGGAGAGGGTCAAATGCGGGAGGCAGCGGCGATTTGCGCAGTTGGGGCAGAAGCCCCACAGATTCAATTACTTAGATTTCACCCTGCGGGTGAGATTTGCAACGATTGGATTGCGATACGAGGGCTTGGGTTCGTTGGGTTCGTTGGGATCGGCGCCCAAGAGTGAAGTGTTTAAGAATGAATAAGTTGCTGGGTTCGGTTGGTAATTTCGCGGTTGCCGCGGTGGAACCCAAGGGGTCGCCGTCGGGAGTGCGGTCGGACCTCGGCGTGCCGCCAATGGGCTGGTTTTGCGAAAACATACCTACCTGTCCTGATTGTAGTGCGTATTCCGGGGCAACCCGAACACGATTCCGGGCTGAAGCCGAACACCATTCCGGGCTGAAGCCGAACAGGATTCCGGGATGATTCCGAACACCATTCCGGGGCGAAGCCGAACACGAATTCCGGGCTGAAGCCGAACACTTTTTGGCCAACCCCGGAATGCTGTTCGGCTTGCCCCGGAATGTTTTCCACAAGTAGCGGCGCTGGACATCCACGCCGGGTAAGAGACCCTGCCCTTGTAGGGAGAATCTTTTGCCCGCAAGGAGAAAGTCCACGCGCAAGATCAAAGAAGTTCTACGACTAAGAAACGAACTGAAGCTCGAACAGCGGCAGATCGCACGGAGTTGCTCGCTCTCCGTCAGTACGGTGCATGAGTATTTGAAACGGGCTGCGGCCGCCAATGTCGGTTGGCCGCTGCCTGACGGTTGGGATGACGCCCGTTTGGAGGCGGCGCTGTTTCCACCTTCGGATGCGCCACCACGCCCAACAACCCGGAAGTCCCCGCCGGACTTCGCCGCCATCCACGAGCAACTGCAGCGTCACCGCCACGTGACCTTGCAGTTGCTCTGGGAAGAGTATCGCGACGCCAACCAGGACGGCTATGGCTATAGCCGCTTCTGCGAACTCTACCAACGCTGGCGCAAGAAACTCGACGTCGTGCTGCGCCAGGAACACAAGGCCGGGGAGAAAGCTTTCGTCGATTGGGCCGGCGCGACCATGCCGATCCATGACCGCGATACCGGCAACGTGTGGCAGGCGTCATTGTTCATCGCCGCGCTCGGCGCCAGTTCTTACACCTGGGCCGAGGTCACGCGCGATCAGCAGATGGAGTCGTGGTTGCTGGCCCACATTCACGCCTTGGAGCATTGGGGCGGAGTGCCCCTTCTGGTGGTTCCCGATAACACCAGGACGGGCGTCAGCAAGGCCTGCCGCTACGATCCGGATGTCAATCCGACGTATCAGAACTTCGCCGCGCACTATGGCTTCGGCGTGCTGCCGGCGCGGCCGTACAAACCGCGTGACAAGGCGGTCGTGGAGAACGCCGTGCAGGTGGCGCAGCGTTGGATCCTGGCGGCATTGCGGCACCGCAAGTTCTTCTCGCTGGCGGAGGCCAACCAGAGCATCGGCGAACTCCTCCACCGGCTCAACCACCGGCCCTTCCGCAAGCGGGATGGCAGCCGCGCGAGTGTCTTCGAAGCTCTCGATAAGCCGGCACTGCAACCACTGCCCAAGGAGAGATTCGAGATCAGCGAATGGGCACGGGCGCGGGTGAACATCGACTATCACGTGGCCTTCGACGGGAACTTCTACAGCGTGCCCTACAACCTGGTGCAACAAGCCGTGGAGATCCGCGCGACGGTGACGACCATAGAGATCCTGCACCAGAGCGTGCGCGTGGCATCGCATGTGCGCAGTCGCGGCCGGGAGAAAGTCATCACCAACCATGAGCACCGGCCCAAGAGCCACCAGGCGCATCTGGAGTGGCCGCCGTCGCGGATGGTGCAGTGGGCCGAGACGATCGGTCCCCACACGGCTCAGTTATTCGAAAGGATCCTGGCGGACAAGCCGCATCCGGAGATGGGATATCGCGGTTGCCTGGGGATCATTCGGCTGGCGAAGAAGTACTCGAATGCGCGCATGGAGGCTGCGGCGGAGCGTGCGCTGCTGACCGGCGCATGCCGTTACCGCAGCATCGCATCGATTCTGAAGAACTCGCTCGACCGGCAACCGCTGCCGGCCAAGCCGGATACGCCATCGACGCCGCCCCCACGGCACGACAACATTCGCGGAGCGGAGTACTTCGAGTAGGCAAAAGGCCCACTAACAAACCAATCAGTTACGCACTTCAGGAGATTATTTAAATGCTACAAGAACCGATGATGGAGAAACTACTGGCCATGCGTCTGCACGGCATGGCCGACGCATTGAAGGCGCAGCAGCAGGACCCGGCCGCTGGCGAACTGAGCTTTCTCGACCGCCTGGCGATGCTGGTCGATCACCAATGGAACTGGCGCCAGAATCAGGCCCTGGCACGACGTCTGCACTCCGCCAAACTTCGCGGCAACGCCTGCGTCGAGGATGTCGACTACCGCGCGGCGCGCGGCTTGGACAAAAGCGTGATCCGTGCCCTGGCGCAGGAGTCGGCTTGGGTGCGCAATCACGAGCACCTGTTCATTCTCGGCCCCACCGGCGTGGGCAAGAGCTTCCTTGCCTGCGCCCTGGCGCAGAAGGCCTGCCGCGATGGCTACTCGGCCCTTTACACAGGCACCGCGGCGTTGTTCCGCGATCTGGCCATCGCTCGTGCCGACGGCAGTTTGCGCCTGCTGCTGGCCAAGCTCAGTCGCATCGACGTGCTCGTGATCGACGACTGGGCCATGGCGCCGCTCACCGAAACCGAGCGGCGCGACTTCTGGGAGATCTGCGAAGACCGCTACCAGACCCGGTCGATGATCCTGACCTCGCAATTGCCCGTGGCTCGCTGGCACGAGCAGATCGGCGATCCCACCGTCGCCGACGGCATCCTCGACCGCCTCGTCCACAACGCCCACCGCATTGAGATGAAGGGCGACTCGATGCGCAAGAAGCGCGGAGGAGGTGCGTAGGGCCGGCGGCTAACGCTCGCCGGTTCTCTCCAGTGCCGAGCGGGGAACGGGACCGCTGTCCCTTTCCCCGCACCCCTTTTCCCGCTTGTGGCCGCCGGCCTCCGCTTCGCTCCGGATCGGCGTTTCCTTGACCAAGCCGAACACTTCCCGCTCAATCAGAAAGCCAGCGTCGCTACGCTCCGAATGGTGTTCGGGATCATCCCGGAATGCTGTTCGGCTTCATCCCGGAATGGTGTTCGACTTCCCTCCGGAATGCTCGGCAAACACGAATGGCGGTCGCCGTCCTCTTGACCGCACGCGACGCTGGTTTCACAGAGGACGACTTCCTGGAAGCTTTCAGTGCTGCGAAGGGGGACTTCGCGACAGGAATGTGAATATCGCGTGCGTTCACAAACTAGTCGCCTCTCAAATCTCGGCCCAACCAGCAGCCGACGGAGCGCTCAGCTCACGCGCGCCGACCGCTGCATGTCATGTTAGGCACTCCCGACCAAATCCTGTATGGCGTTGCGCAGGCCGTCCGTGATGTCCACAAACGCGGAATCTCGGTCAGCCCAGGTAACCACAGGTTTTGCGTCTTTTGGCAATGCCTGCAACTTCGCGAACGGTGTGCCCTTCAGGCTCACAGCCCGCAGAATGATAGGCACTATGAGCGCTTGACGTTTGTCGTGCCTCTCAAGCGCACGCTTCATTTCGACGTCGTAGCAGTACTGCGAGTCGATGAAATCAGAGCTGATCAGAAGCAAAATGACACGAGCATCGTTCAAGCGTGCGTCGATGGCCCCCTCCCACTCCGTCCCAGCGCCGATCATACGGTCATGCCAAGTAGCGATGACACCCTGCCGCTCAAGAACCGAAAGGTGCTTTCCGAGTTCCTTCCGCAAGCCTTCGTCGGCATGCGAATACGAGACAAAGACCGACACCGCGCTTGAGGGTTGAGGGTTTACCGACGACAGGAGGGCGACCCGCTCTTCCTGTATCACTTTCAAGCGCGCCTCGATCTTCTTCACGTCCGGACGTGCAAGCAAACCGCTATACTGCGCAAGGCGTCCTTCCAACGCCTGCCGGTCGCGATCGAGTTCGGCCAATTCGGCCAGCACACCGCTTCGTTTAGCGGATGCGGCGACCTGTGGCTTCGAACGTATCGCAGCGCTATTCGGAGCCGATCTACGTTTGGTCGGCGCCTCTGTCAAACCTCGAGTGCGAGCGGCAAACTCCTCAAAGAACTGGATGTAGTCAATCGGCTGCATTCGGCCGAATCGGTCGAATAAGTAGATGGTCACGAGCAGCGGCTCTGGAGATTCGCGTAGTTCCTGCACGATGGCTTCTGCCATGTTAGCGGCAACATCCTCATACGCGAATCCGGCGACACCTGCGCCGATTGCTGGAAACGCGATCGAAGACAGTCCAAGCGCTCTCAAGAGCTTCAGCGAGCGTCTCGTGGCGTTCGCGACGATGTCGCCAGACGCGGCGTCGCCCTTGCCGATCGTGATGGCATGAAACACGTGCTTCGCTGGCAATGACCCGGCACCCGTCACTACGACGTCACCAAGCTTCGCTGGTATCTTCTTCGCAACCTCCAAGAGTATCCCTTGACCAGCGGCGCGTCGAATTGCAGCAGATACACCGCCGCCCATCGTCAGCTCGCAATCGTCCGAACTGACCAGCACATCCGCTTTTGATCCAGTGATGTCACCGAACTGCAGCGAAAGCGTCGATGCACCGACCTGATACGTCCGTTGTCCTGTCATTCCGTCTTTTGCCATTCCGTACTCTAAGCCTGCCTAACGTCCGAAATCAACTGCGGGCGTGCAGCGCACGTCACTTCAACGTGCCGGATTTTCGTTTGCGTTCGGCCCGCCTTGGGGGCCGCGACAATCCGGAGCCAACATGACGGGAACACAGCGCCGCCCAACTAGTGTCCTGAGTTGGAAATCCGTTGACAAAGTCTCTCAACTTTCCCTAGGATCAAGTCCGCGTCGGCTTTCCACACAAAGGGCTTCGGATTTCGGTTCCGTTGGTCCAGGTAAGCGAGCATAGCTTCTTCCAGTTGCCGAACGGCAGTATGGCTACCCCGTCGCACGCAGCGTTCGGTCACCTCGGCAAACAGGCGCTCAACCAGATTCAACCAGCTTCCGCTCGTGGGCGTGAAATGGACATGATAGCGGGGATGGCGCGCCAACCACGTGCGGACTTTACTGACCTTGTGGGTGCCGTAGTTGTCCATCACCAGATGAATCTCCACGCCCCGCGGTAGATTGGCATCGACCTCGCTGAGAAATCGTAGGAATTCCTGATGCCGGTGTCGTCGATAACAGTTGCTGATGGTGACACCGCTGGCCACATCCATCGCCGCAAACAGTGACGTGACTCCGTGTCGTTCGTAATCGTGCGATTGCCGCGCCGGCACACCCGGCGCCAATGGCAAAATCGGCTGCGTCCGGTTCAGCGCCTGCACCTGACTCTTTTCGTCTACACATAAGACGATCGCCCGATCCGGCGGATTCATGTACAAACCGACGATATCCCGAACCTTCTCAACGAATTGAGGGTCTTTGGATAGTTTGAAGTTCTCCAGTCGGTGTGGTTGCAATCCAAAGGCATGCCAAATCCGCACGACAGCAGTCTGCGACAAGCCCGTCTTTTCCGCCATGAGCCGCGTGCTCCAGTGGGTGCTGGCAGTGGGCATCGATTCCAAGGTCTTGGTGATAACGGCCTCCACCTGCTTGTCCGTGATCGACCGGGGAGCACCCGGCCGGGGCTCGTCGAGTAAGCCTTCCAAGCGATTCACTCGAAAACGCTCACGCCATTTACAAACGGTGGCTCCAGTGATCTGCAGCTTCTTAGCTACCGCTCCATTGCTCAAACCCTCATCGCAGCCGAGCACAATGCGAGCGCGCATTGCCATGGCTTGCGCCGATTTCGGGCGACGAGCCAACATCGTGAGTTTTTCTCTTTCCTCAGCCGTGAGGTCGAGTGGTTTGGTGGGGCGTCCGATACCCATGCCTCAGTATGAGGGTATCTCAGTTATTATTCAATTGATTTCTGACTCACCACACTAGGGCTCTGCAAAGCGTGCTCGCTTCCTCAGAATTTCATTCTTGAAGTACAAATATCCAGATGCCAGATGCGAATGAGGAGGAAGCTCCAGAATCGCCATTTCTATCTGGCGCAGGGCGTGATCGTACTCCCACCGGTCATACAAAGCTTCAGCCATCAGACGGTACCACTCGTGCGATCGTTCGTGAATGTCGTCCAAAAGTCTAATGGCTACATCAGCGAGCTCTTTGTATCTCTGCTGCCGCAACATCTCTTTGATTGGATCCGGATTGAATTGCATTTTCAAAGCGGTAGACCATGACACGTAAAACTTCGCCAAGTCAAACTTCACTCTAGAATCGTGCCCAGCAGATGCCTCCAGTTCCTGCGCAAAGGCGTGCGCGCGGTCGAAGTTCGGGAACGGTAAGCTGGCGTAATACGCCATGAGGAGTTGCAGTACCTGTGGGTCGTTACCGCTGCGTTCACGAACGTGTTCCAGTCGTTCGATGGCCTCTTCGGTACGGTAAGTGTACTCTTCGAGGTATTTTGCGTAATGCAAGTTTAGAAGCACGGAATCCGGAAACATCTTCAACCGCGCACACATGAACTCACCGGCGGAGATACTACTCCCCCTCGATAGATACTCCTGAAAGAGGGATATAGTGTCGGACTCCTCCTGCGAATAATCCATCCGCTTTTCAATCGGCAACGCCGTAATTTGCCGTTTCACCTCTGTAGCCAGAGCGCTGTACTCGAGGCTGAGCCGCCGAGTGAAGAAACGGACATCATCGCTAATAGAGAATTTCTCTGCCAGGCCAGTGCTTGAGCGTATAACGCACTGATAATTTACTAGAGGTACGAGTCGATCCTCGACTACCGTTTCCGGTAGACTCAGAATATCCGCGACTTGTCGTGACATAAGGGGGCGCCCAGACAATTCCAACGCCAAGAGCGTCTTCAATTCAACTTCGTCCTGCTTTAGGAGTTGGAGCATCTCTGCAAAGCTGAAGTCCACAACCTTATTGCCCGCCTACGACAGGCCCTTAAGCACTACGTCTACTGAGCGATTGAATTCGTACACCTGGCCGTAGCAGTGCTTGATGATGAGCGGGATGCCCCTCGTCGCGTCATAGATAGCATCCATCTGCTCCGCGGTCAATTCAGGCCGCCCTGATCGCGCATAGGGCTCATAGAGCTTCTGCATCAGTTCTTTAGATTCCCGCTTGTCGAGTCCCCGCAACTCCATTTGATGGAAACCAGAAGGAATAAGCTCTCGCGAGGTCACCAAGACCTTGAAACCTGAACTATGCACGCTGCCGAAGTCGGTGCTGGCTGGTTGAGGGCGCGACACCATTTGGGACCCCTGAGAATTCTGCGCTAAAACAGTAGGACCACGAAGTTCAGAGCTTCGCGAGCCGATTCTCAGGAGCCACCCAAACGGTGAACGATCAACCACAGGATATCTGCCCAACGCCCGTCAATCAAGGGGTTCATGCAGCTACGTCACAACCTAATAAAATCGGGCCTGCCACGCCATATGATTTCAACTCTAAGAATTTAACCGCCTACGGAGGGCTGTTTCCAGTGGGCACGTTACTGGAAAAGCTGGAATTCCGGCAACTGGTGGAGGAGACGCTAAAAGTCAAACGGCAGACCAGGGCCATGCCGGCGTATCAATTTATCCTGGCGATGGTGCTGGCCTGCTACGTAGGTTTCTCGCGACTGCATCACATGCGGTTTCTGCAGCGCGAGCCCATGCTGACGGGAATCTTGGGCGTGTTGCGGCTCCCGCCGCAGTGTACCTTCTGGCGGTTCCTGGCCTCTCTGCACGGCAGCGTGGCCGGCCAACTGTTGGAAGTGCAGCGGTGCATGCGACAGCGAGTATGGGAAGCGGCCAACGTGAGATTGAGCGCCGTGGTTCTGGATACAGACACGACGGTGCACACGCTGTTCGGCGAGCAGATGGGAGCCCGTAAAGGGTATAACCCGAAGAACAAAGGCAAGAAGAGCTTGCAACCGATTCTGACATTTCTGGCCGAGACCAAGGAATACGTGGCGGGGGAACTGCGCAACGGCGACCCTCCGACGGGCAAACAGATCGCGGCGCATCTGCGGTTGGCGTTTGCCTCCGTGCCGAAGACGGTGAGGACGCTGCTGGCGCGCGCCGATTCGGGTTTCTATTGCTGGGACGCGGTGGAAGCGTACGAGAGTGTGAAATGCGGGTTCATTATCGTGGCCCGCAAGACGGCGCGATTGGTGGAGCAGGTGAAGGCGACAGAGTGGCAGCGGTCGCCACGGACCGACGCCGATGGGCAGTGCGAATTCTGGTATCAGCCGGATGGCTGGGGCAAAGCTTATCGGTTCCTGGCGCTGCGTTATGAGAAGAAGCGGAAGGCCGGCGGAGTGGATACACCAGATCAATACCAATTGTTCGAAACACCCTATTACATCTACCGGGTGTTTGTGACGAATATGGATGGTCCGGTGCACACGCTGGTGGCGTTCTACGCCCAAAGGGCCGGAGCCGAGAACCTGATCAAGGAAGCCAACAATGATGCGGGGCTGGCGGCGCATCCCTCCGGGCGCTGGATGATGAACTGCAACTGGTTTCAGATCGCGATGTTGGCCTACAACCTGAATTGCTGGCTGCAGTTGTTCAATCGCGAGGAAGGCGCCGAAATCGGATCGATGCGACACACGACGCTGGCGACGGCGCGGTTGCGGTTCTTGTTCGTGGCGGCCAAGATTTGGCGGCATGCCGGACGGGTGGGCGTCAGCTACAGCGATCACTACCAAGACCAGGGACTCTTTCATCGCCTGATGGACCGGGTACGGGAAATTGCGCCTGGCGGCGACGGCTTCCTGCCGGTGTTGAAGACCGCACTCACCTGAACGCCCGCACGTTGACGACCGGCCCGTGCATAAAATTCTATGCGGCATGGCCAAAGCACATGTGGCAGAGCGGGTTAGCAATGCCGAACAATCAGTGCCGGTCTTAAAAGGTAAGGAGAATCAGAGCTAACGAGACGTCGCTAACAGCAGCAATATATGACCACAGGCCTCGTCGCAGACTTGACCGGAATGGAAGTGTGCCTGTGCATTATTCAGCTGAAATAATCCGGCTTATCCCTGAGTGCTCGCTTGACCTCTAAGCCAAAGAACCGAATAATCTCCACTTGTGCGGCGCGGGGGACGGTTTCGAGGTTGTCGAGAATAAGAAGGGTTCTCTCCTCATGAAGGGACTCAATCACTAGCATTTTCTTGTCCTGCCGATCATATCCGCCAGCATCTTCGAACCCATGAAACTCGAGAACCGCATCAAGCACATTATCCATCGATTGGTACTGCGGTACCCGTGACTCCGTGACCCCAAGTGTTGGGTCATGGGAGTTACGCTTTGCTGAAATCCAAATAATGTTCTTAAACTGTACCCGCTCCGTTGGCGCCTCAAAGAGCTGGCGAGACAATTCGATCAGAAGCGCCGTCTTTCCGACAACACCCGGGCCGTAGATAATGCCGTTCTGATTAGGGATCTGAATGATATCCGAAAGCACCTCGGCTATCTGCTGCTTCCGCCCGACGATTGCTTCTCGCGCAGGGATGTTGGCCCTCACGCCGATACTACTAGTACTTGGAGTGGCCTGTGCCCAGAACAACCCCTGGAGATCCGCCGCGCCGGTGGACCTGAGCGCGACGTGGCTGAACTTCCTCTTTGTTGGCCATACGTGCCCGGTTGGTCCGAACGCAGGGTAGTATTCATATCCCTGAGACCTTGTCCTGCTATAAAAGCAGATGCGACCAGCGCGAACCGTCAAAAAGGGAAAGAGGTCTAGCGAAACCTGTTCGTCATCCTTATTGGACAAAAGCTCATAGGCCTCCAAGCGGTCATCCTCAAGATCCTCGTGCTTGACGGTCAAATCTTCCGATGTGACCTTGCCTCGGTTGTAGGTTACTGTTCGTCCGAGGAACTCGTCGGTGTCACTTCGAACCCGCTCAAGTGTACGGACACGGATTGTAAGAGTTGTCAGCGGTGCGAAGATGTCCACCAACATAGAAAGCGCCGCACGCCAAATCACAGGGTCAGCCTCCGCCCGCAAACTGCCGCTAGCTGATGCCGTCTCAGTGATTTCTTGAATCCGCACTTCAAATTTTGCGAGCTCGGGTATTATATATTCCAAAAGGGGCTTTCTTGTATCGCGTCTATTGAGAGTTCGCACAGGGGACCGGGCTGATGGGAGCACCCGTTGAAGTTGTTCCAGCATGTCGCCTACTGGACCCAGCGTTGGCGCCTCTGCCATCGTTGACTTGAGCATTGCCAGCGCACTAGGAGCTCTGTCGTCAATCAGGTGGTAGCAGTTACGGGCGAGTCTCTGTAGCGTTGTAAGCGATGGAGAGCCGAAATTCTCTACTAAAAGTTGCTTCAGGGGACGCACCTTGCGAAGGTCACTACCGGCGGCCTCGACTATCTGTTGGTCATAGTATCGAAGCGTTGCCGCAACAAAGATCGTCGTACCGAGTTTGCAGACGCGTATAGCCCTGTCAAGAATTTCGGCCAACTGGTGATGCGCATCCAAGCCATCTACCCTCTTGAGAAAAACCGCGTAATCGCCAAATACCAGGCCATTTCCACTGGTGCCCTCCTCGATTATGTTGTCGATGACAGTGAGGATTGTCCGGAACGATTCGTACTGAAGGTGGGCGAATGTCCCTTTTTGTTCCGTCACGTTGCGGGCGAACTCCGCCTTTGAGAGGGCAACATTGCAGCTGGCGTCGTTATAGACTTCGCAATCGATAATTCGCTTTGGCGCATGTTTCGTAGATGGCAAGCGACCTTTGTTGCCTATACTCAGACTCGGATTCGCGGAGACCCGCCCACTAGTTGGGTTGAATTCAGTCGACAAGAATAGGCGCCTACCAGCATCGTCCATTGTCCGCAATTCATCATCGGTGTAATAGAGTTCAATGCATACACCGAGGTCTCCAGTGCGATGAGGGGGCACGGGAATTGGGAAGGAGTACACGTTGTTGCCCCAAGCTTTGAAGGTTCGGCCTGGCTCCACCACCTTGTTCACAATCAGGTCGTTATCGCGGTCGAACATGAAAATCGTCGGAACCGATTGATTGACCTTCGACAGCGCAATGCATTGTTTGAGCAGTTGGTCGTCTCCGAAATCAATCTCGGATTCGTGGAACCTGAACTATGCACGCTGCCGAAGTCGGTGCTGGCTGGTTGAGGGCGCGACACCATTTGGGACCCCTGAGAATTCTGCGCTAAAACAGTAGGACCACGAAGTTCAGAGCTTCGCGAGCCGATTCTCAGGAGCCACCCAAACGGTGAACGATCAACCACAGGATATCTGCCCAACGCCCGTCAATCAAGGGGTTCATGCAGCTACGTCACAACCTAATAAAATCGGGCCTGCCACGCCATATGATTTCAACTCTAAGAATTTAACCGCCTACGGAGGGCTGTTTCCAGTGGGCACGTTACTGGAAAAGCTGGAATTCCGGCAACTGGTGGAGGAGACGCTAAAAGTCAAACGGCAGACCAGGGCCATGCCGGCGTATCAATTTATCCTGGCGATGGTGCTGGCCTGCTACGTAGGTTTCTCGCGACTGCATCACATGCGGTTTCTGCAGCGCGAGCCCATGCTGACGGGAATCTTGGGCGTGTTGCGGCTCCCGCCGCAGTGTACCTTCTGGCGGTTCCTGGCCTCTCTGCACGGCAGCGTGGCCGGCCAACTGTTGGAAGTGCAGCGGTGCATGCGACAGCGAGTATGGGAAGCGGCCAACGTGAGATTGAGCGCCGTGGTTCTGGATACAGACACGACGGTGCACACGCTGTTCGGCGAGCAGATGGGAGCCCGTAAAGGGTATAACCCGAAGAACAAAGGCAAGAAGAGCTTGCAACCGATTCTGACATTTCTGGCCGAGACCAAGGAATACGTGGCGGGGGAACTGCGCAACGGCGACCCTCCGACGGGCAAACAGATCGCGGCGCATCTGCGGTTGGCGTTTGCCTCCGTGCCGAAGACGGTGAGGACGCTGCTGGCGCGCGCCGATTCGGGTTTCTATTGCTGGGACGCGGTGGAAGCGTACGAGAGTGTGAAATGCGGGTTCATTATCGTGGCCCGCAAGACGGCGCGATTGGTGGAGCAGGTGAAGGCGACAGAGTGGCAGCGGTCGCCACGGACCGACGCCGATGGGCAGTGCGAATTCTGGTATCAGCCGGATGGCTGGGGCAAAGCTTATCGGTTCCTGGCGCTGCGTTATGAGAAGAAGCGGAAGGCCGGCGGAGTGGATACACCAGATCAATACCAATTGTTCGAAACACCCTATTACATCTACCGGGTGTTTGTGACGAATATGGATGGTCCGGTGCACACGCTGGTGGCGTTCTACGCCCAAAGGGCCGGAGCCGAGAACCTGATCAAGGAAGCCAACAATGATGCGGGGCTGGCGGCGCATCCCTCCGGGCGCTGGATGATGAACTGCAACTGGTTTCAGATCGCGATGTTGGCCTACAACCTGAATTGCTGGCTGCAGTTGTTCAATCGCGAGGAAGGCGCCGAAATCGGATCGATGCGACACACGACGCTGGCGACGGCGCGGTTGCGGTTCTTGTTCGTGGCGGCCAAGATTTGGCGGCATGCCGGACGGGTGGGCGTCAGCTACAGCGATCACTACCAAGACCAGGGACTCTTTCATCGCCTGATGGACCGGGTACGGGAAATTGCGCCTGGCGGCGACGGCTTCCTGCCGGTGTTGAAGACCGCACTCACCTGAACGCCCGCACGTTGACGACCGGCCCGTGCATAAAATTCTATGCGGCATGGCCAAAGCACATGTGGCAGAGCGGGTTAGCAATGCCGAACAATCAGTGCCGGTCTTAAAAGGTAAGGAGAATCAGAGCTAACGAGACGTCGCTAACAGCAGCAATATATGACCACAGGCCTCGTCGCAGACTTGACCGGAATGGAAGTGTGCCTGTGCATTATTCAGCTGGAAGGCGATCGGTGCGCTCACACCCAAGGCGGAAAATGCATGCTTAAGGTGCTGCCAATCGGTTTTGCCTTCCGTCCAGATAATTGCCTGAGGGTCCACGATAGGGTCTCCATACGTCTGTCTGTCAATAACACAACTTAGCAGACGGCGGGGAGGGCCGAGTGTCCCGTCTGGGGATAGATCGGACGTTCCCGGTATGCGCCTCAGCGCTACCGGCCATTCCACTCCCGATATAACACCTACGACTTCCGTCGAACAAGCCAACAACCGGATCACTCACGTGACACGTCGCTCACGTCAGTTGGAGCATCGGGCGGGTCCACGTTTACGCGAAATCGCCGACGCGCGGAACTGTCGAGCTTGCAGAAGCCTCAGATACGGCGTTCGTGGAGATGAGCATCAACTATCGGTAGACCCGGAGTGCAGGCGACCGCTGGGGACCGTATATCACGATGCATCCGGTCACTGCCGCCCCGGTGAGACCGCACGGACATTGCGGCACGTTGCCCTGATTTGCTCCGTTCCCGGGGCGCCGGCCAGTTGCTCAGGAGACCAAGGGCACGTAGGGGAACTGTGCCCTGGGCCCAATCGGTGACCGACTCCTTCCCGATCCCGAGCTTGACCGGCGTGTTGGACGCGACGGTGAACATGACATCCGGCGCGTTGTCCGTCAGCGATCGACCGTTCCCCCCGGCAAAGCCGAACGCGGCCAGCGTTCCGACGCGGTACGGCAGCACGTTGGGCAGTGCGCGGTGCGCGACCGTCTCCGCGTACGCCCGTGGAACCGCGGCCGTACCGTACGCACCGACCACGCCTGCGACTGCTTGGATTACGGTCTCGCCGAACATCTCGAAGCCGGTGGCGGGGGCGCCTCCGTTGAGACGGTTGCCGAGATCCTCGTTGAATTGGGTGAATAGCGGGTGGATCATCGATCAGCGGCAGGCCGGTCCGGTTGATCGTGCGCCATCCTCCGGCGTCCGTCCGCGGGCTGGACACGGCCCAAACGCGAATCCGACCGTCAGCCGCGGTGCTGACGAGGCCTGGGCAAACCGGGGAGAGGGTCGGGGAAACC
>CAWDWK010000024.1:0-69008 GCA_963805775.1 uncultured Solibacteraceae bacterium
CTCCCACCCCTTACGGAAATTGGGCTTCAGGAGTTTATTCGCTTCGACGTTATTGGTGATCCGCATCTTCTCCGGATCGTATTCGAGCTTGCCCTCGTGCCGCAGCGCAATCACGCCCAGCAGCATCCATTCCACAAACGGCGCCGACACATCGAAGTTCGAGCATGCCGGGTCGCCGCCCTTGCAGGCGCGGATGAAATCGCGCATGTGGCCGGGCGAACGCGTCAGCAGAGGAGCCGGCATCCGGTAGTCCTTCATTTTCTCTACCGGGAGCAGGCGCGTCAGTTCGCCATAAGTGCCCGTGGTCATGATGCCCTTGTCGCCCATGAAAACGCTGCCATCGGGCATCGGGTATCGCAGCGGCGTGGTGGAGGCCTTCAGCGCTACGAACTCATCCCAGTTGAAAACGCGGCCGGGAGAGTGGAAGTCGTTGCCCGCCGGACGCATCGGTCCGAAGCCTCGTCCGCCGCCCGGTGCCCGCACCCGCCGGAGGTCCGCCCGGACCGCCTGCCTGCGCCATGCCCGGAGCGCCCGCGCCGCGGCCGCCGCCCCTGCCGCCCGCCCCCGGGATGCTGGGCGGATCGCCGAGCCACTCACCTTCCGGAACGCCGGGAATCTTCGGCGACTCCTTCAGGCCGTCGTACCAGAACACCTTCAGCGCGGGCATGTCGCCGTAAGCCGCGAAATCGTACCGGATCACCGAACCCTTCGGGAACATGAACGGGCTCGTGCCTTCCTTCTTCACGCACTCTACGCTGACCACCTTGCGATTCGAAAGGTGCAGCGCCATATTCGGCGCGCCCAGAATGTGGCACGCCATGTCGCCCAGCGCGCCGCAGCCGAAGTCGTAAAACCCGCGCCAGTTGAAGGGCTGGTAGAAGAAGCCGCCATTGCGGTCGGGTTCGGTCTTGCCGCCCGCCGTGAAGGGCCGCTTATCGGCCGACGCCGAGCCAGAGATCCCAGTCCAGCGTGGACGGAATCGGATCTTCCTTCGGAATCTCCGTGAGCCCCTGCGGCCACATCGGCCGGTCGCTCCATGCGTGCACTTCACTCACGTTGCCGATATCGCCGTTCCACACCATCTCCGCGGCCTGCCGCGTGCCTTCGTTGGAATAACCCTGGTTGCCCATCTGCGTGGCCACCTTATATTTCGTGGCCGCCTCGCGCAATTGGCGCGCTTCCCAGATCGTGCGCACCAGCGGCTTTTGCACGTAAACATGCTTGCCGCGTTCCATGCACCACATGGCCGCCGTGGCATGCATGTGATCCGGTATGGCGACAATCACGGCGTCGATGTTCTTGCCTTCCTTATCGAGCATCTGCCGGAAGTCTTTGTACTTCGGCGCCTTGTCGAAGCGCGTGAACATGGTGGCCGCGCGGCGGTCGTCCACATCGCACAGCGCCACGATATTCTCCGTGGGCGCCGCCGCGGAAATATTCGATGCCGCCTGGCCGCCGGCGCCGATCGACGCGAAGTTCAGTTTCTCGTTGGGGGACTTATATCCCGCGCCTTTCAGTGATGGTGTGCTGCCGAAACCCACCGCCGGAACAGCGCCGGCCAGCAGGCTGCCATAGAAGAAGTAACGCCTCGTTATTGCCATTGCAAAACTCCTCTCATCTGTAGTCCGCGGACTACACCAGACAACTCTTGACGTATGCGAGGCACTTCTTGGCCTCGGCCACAATGTCCGAATCCGCCGGAATCGGATACTCCAGCTCCAGGTTCGCCGGGAAGTGGTACTTCTCCTTCTTGAGGAGCTGCATCACATCCTTGATGGGGGTGTCGCCCGTACCCCAGACGGCCACGTTGGGACCATGGTCCTTCTTACGATCCTTCACATGCAGGTTGGTGATTCGATCGTGGTGCTCTTTGATAAACGCGACGGCGTCATACCCGGCGGCGGTGAAGTGGCCGATGTCGAGGTTGATGCCGTTGTATTTGCCATACTCCATCAGCGTGGCGTAGCTTTCCAGCGTCGCGGTCTGATTGGGGTCGTTGGTGGCGTCGTGGCCGTGATACCCCACCAGCAGCTTGTGGCTATCGGCCACGGGAGCGATGCGCTTCGCCATAGTGAGCGTCGTGCTGGTAGTGATGCCCTTCACCCCGAGGCCCTTGGCCATGGCGAACCCGTACTCGATGTCCTCGTCCTTCATGGCGTCCTGCATGTTGTAGCAGAGCAGCGCGACATCAACGCCGGCGTCGTTGAATTTCTTGGTGACGCCCTTCCATGTATTGGCATTCGTCGAGGCGCGCCATTGCGCGAGCTTCTCCGTGGCGGCCTGCCGCTCGGCCTGCTGCTCGGGAGTCAATTGCGCACGGCCTCCGCCGGGTGCACGCCCTGCCCCGCCGCCGCCCCGGCCGAACATCGGCATCGCAGGCGCGCCCGCCAGAGCTTCGCAATGGTTCGACATCAGCTCGGCCTCGCCCAGCCCGATCTCGACATACGCCTTGATGATGGCTTCCGGGTCGGGACTCGCGATCCGATTGAAGCTGTAAGTGATGGCGCCAATCTGTACGCCCCCGAACTTCGAATCGATCATCTTCGCGGCAAACGCCCGGGACAGTGGCACGGACGCCATCGCGATCTTTCCCAAATCTCGTCTTGTAATTTGCATTCTCTTGTCTCCCTGCTCAGCTTCTGCCCTTCCCGAACATGATATATCCAATCACCTCACCCAGCCGATAAAAGGAGGCGCACTTCTGAAATAGTTATTGGCGACCGAACCGGCCGCCTGGTTACCCGTGGGACAGACGATCGTCTTTTGTCGTCTGTCAATCTTCTTGTCGTCTGTCAACTTTCGCCTTAAGCACTGTGCTAAAACGATTGGCATGAAGTCCATGCGCCGCAGAACGTTTGTAGGAGGCGCCTTCGCGGGCCTCTCCATCACGGGCCTCGGCGCCCGGCCGCCGAAACCGCCCTCCGGCACCACGCCCATGAGGGAATTCGGCAAAACGGGCGTCAAACTAACAGTGATCGGCCAGGGCGGCGCGCGGTTGGCCCTGCTCCGCAACAAGGAAGCGGCGCGCGCCCACGTACGCCACGCCTACGAACTCGGCCTGAACTACTTCGATTGCGCCCACTCGTATTGGGACGGACATTCCGAAGAGGTGTATGGTGACGTCCTCTCCGACGTCCGCAAGAATGTCTTCCTGACCACCAAGTGCACCAGACGAATCGCGAAAGAAGCCGAGGACGAACTGCACACTTCCCTCAAGGCCCTGAAGACCGATCACGTCGATCTCTGGCAAATGCACGGTATTCAGGAACAGTCGGATGTGGACCGTATCTTCGGTCCCGGCGGCGCCATCGAAGCTTTCGAAGCCGCGAAAAAGGCCGGCAAGTGCCGCTTCTTCGGCTTCACCGGCCATCACGATCCCAAAGTCCATCTCGCCATGCTGCACGCGTACGACAAGTGGGATTCCATCCTGATGCCGCTGCACGCCGCCGACCCGGCCTACTTGAGTTTCGAAAAAGAAGTGCTGCCGGCAGCCGTGCAGCGAGGCATCGGGATTCAGGCCATCAAAGTCTTTGGCAACGCCTTCCTGCTGCGTGTAATGAACGCCGAAGAGTGCGTGAAGTACGCGTTGAGCCTGCCGATCCACTGCGCGGCCCTCGGCGCCAGCACTACCGGCCAACTGGACGATGACGTGCGCTTCGCACAACGCTTCAAGCCGCTCACCGCGGAAGAGATGGACGGCCTGCGAAAGATCGCCGTGACCGCCGGACCGGGCGGACTGAAAGGTCCCGCGCTGGAATACTGGAAGCGCGACGCCGAAGGCCATTAGGACAAGGAGCAGAATCGAAATGAAAAACAATGCAGGCCGTCGCGCCTTTCTGAAAGTCGGCGGCACGGCCGCGGCAGGTCTCTTGGGGCGCACCGCCAGCGCCCAACAAACCGTCGGAGTGCCCACACGCGCGCAGACCTTGCCGACCCGCAATTTGGGACAAACGGGTTACAAAGTCGGCATCTTCAGCCTGGGCGGCCAGGCCGCGCTGGAGCGTCCTAACAATCAGGCAATCGCCGTGCCCATCGTGGAACGCGCGCTCGATCTCGGAGTCAACTACCTGGATACCTCTTCCATCTACGGCGGACCGCAGCGCTGGAGCGAACGCTATGTCGGCGAAGTCATGCGAAGGCGCCGCGCCGAAGCCTTCCTCGCCAGCAAGACCAAGGAACGTACCCGCGATGGCTCCCTGCGCATGCTGGAGGAATCGCTGAAGCTGCTCCAAACCGACCATCTGGACCTCTGGCAACTCCACGACATCGGCCTGCCCGAAGACATCGAGGCGGTCTTCGCCAAAGGCGGCGCCATGGAAGCCTTGCGCCAGGCCCACGAGCAGAAGATCGTCCGCCATCTGGGCATCACCGGCCACTACCGGCCGGAAGCCCTGGCCGAAGGCATACGCCGCTTTCCGTTCGACACCATCCTGATGGCCTTGAACGCCGCCGATCCGCACCACTTCAGCTTTACCGACACGCTGCTACCCCTGGCGGTGGAGAAGCGAATGGGCATCATTGGGATGAAGGTCCCGGCGCGCGGCCGTCTGCTCTCGACTTGGACGCCGCCGCCCCTGGAGAGCCAGCAGCACTCCTGGGAAGGCGCGGTGATCGCCGCCACGCCCGGGACGCTTCAGATGCGCGAAGCCATGTACTACGCGCTCTCCCTGCCGGTCAGCACGGTGATCATCGGCTGCGATTCCATCCGGCAACTGGAAGAGAACGTCCAGCTCGCCCGCGACTTCACGCCCTTAAGCGCGCACCAGATGACGTCCCTCGCCGCCCGGCCGAGCCCGTCTCCAAGCAGGCAATGTTCTTCAAATTCGTCACCCGCGCCTGACCGTCCATAACAGAGCCACTGACTCCATAACAGAAGCCGCGACCGTGAGGGAGCGGTAAATCTAATTCTTCACCGAAAGAATCACCCCATCCGGCGAACTGACCCCGTTAACCGTAGCCTTAATCGGGTAATCCCCATCAGCCATTGTCGGCACCTGAATCGCCACCTGATACAGTCCCGCATAACCCGGCGAGAGCGCCGACCCAAACACCTGGGCATTCGCCGTCCCGATCGTGACCGTGACCGGACTCGTATTGTGTATCGTGTCCGAAGGTACCTGAATTCCGGCCGCGACCGGTGGTGTCGTAGGACCAAAGCCGGTAGCCCAGAGTATCAGCACATCGCCCGGCTTGGCGGCAACCGTGGTCGCTCCCGCGAAGGTGCCGTTCTTCACCGCCAGGCTCGCGTCCGAATTACGCGTGGCCACCACCTGATTATTGGGCCAGAGGAAAAACGCCGGCATTTGCGCGGCAACCGTGGCAGTGACGGCAACACTCGTGCCGCCGCCAGTGGTTACGGTGACCGGCACCGGCCCCGCACCCACGTCGGGCGCCTGTACGTTAATCTGGTTCGGGCTCACAAAATAGACGTAGGCCGGTTTACTGCCCACGTTGACGCTCACGCCATCGAGCGTGGTCGGCAGCTGGCCGTTCACGATGTGTGTATCCCAGGTGTCCGACGCGACCGGCGAGAGGTTCGAGCCCTTGATAGTAATCCAGGATCCCGGGACGATGCCCGCCTGGAAACTCGCGCCGCTCACCACTCCTCCCCCATCGACCGTAGGAACGGAAAGCGGAATGGAATCGGCCGGCGCCAGGCCGGCGGCCAGACTGGAATGATAGACGGACCCAAGCGACCCGGCATTCTGAGCATACGCAGCGGCGCCCGCCGCACCCAACAACAGCATCACTCTCGGAAAATAATTTTTCACAGGATTGCCTCTGAGTACGAGTCTAGCGGCGCATCGCGCTTGCCACCAGTCATCGGCGCCAGAATTTACTTCTGCTACCGAACTCTTATCTCCTGTAACGTACGCGCGACTTCGGGGTGTTTCCCCCCATCCAAATCGGCGGCCAGCTCGGCCTCACGCAGCGCTTCGTCCTTACGCGATTCCAGATACAAGACTTGCGCCAGTGTCCAGTGGGGCTTGAACCACGTAGGATGAGCCGCAATCGCGGCGCGCAGGCATTGCTCCGTGCCGGCGGCATTATTTTGCGCAGCGCGTATGGAAGACAGGCTGTACCACGCGTTAAACGGATCTTCCGCGGTGCGCGTGGCGCGTTCGCCTGCCTGCGAAGCCCGATACAAAGCCTGCAAGCGGTCGCCGATGTTGGGCGCTTTCTGTGCCGCGGCGAGCAGGGCGCGCGAATACCACAGATCGCTGGTCTGCCCGGACTCCTCGTAGTGCGCGGCAGCGGCGGCGAAATTACCCGCTGCGAGATCGTGCTGCACCAGCGCCAGCGCGTGATCGGCGAGGGCCAGCCGCACGGCGAAATAAAGCAGCGGAAGTCCGATCGCAAAGCGGCGGACCGGCTTCGCGGGGACATCCTCGCAAGCATCGGCAAGTCCGGCGGCCATCGCGATCGTGGCGAAGTAGATCACTGCCGTAGGAATCGTGAACACCGTGAATTGCTGGCTGACCACTCCCGCGGCGAGCGCTCCGGCCAGGCATGCGGCCAGCTCGGGATGCTTGCCGCGGATTTTCCACGCCGCGCCGAACCCGAGCGCGCACCACGCGCCCAACAGCAGCACGCCCAGGATGCCTTGTCCCACCAGGGCGTCGAGAAAAATATTATGCGGAGACTCGTGCGCGAAATCGGGGTACGCCCGGGCGAGTGCGACCGACTCGTAATGCGGGAAGGCTGAACGAAAAGTTTCCGGTCCGTGTCCGGCCAGCGGACGCGCCAGGCCCATGCGCAGGCTGTCGCGCCACAGCAGCGGACGGGCCCCGCCCCAGGGATCCTCGGCAAACCAGCGGGCGCGGCCGCGCAGCGGCTGCCCCACGGGAGAAAGGTAGAGAACGACGACGGCGACAAGCGCACCCGCCATCCAGCCGACAGCCTGCCGCCAGGGAAATCGCGTCCTCATGCCGCACCAGACCACCCCGCCCGCCGCGAGCCCGAGAAATGCCGCGCGCGATCCGGTGAGCAGCGTCGCAATCAACGCGAGCACCGTGCACACCTTGGCGAATCGGCCCGGCAACGCGAGACTCAAAAACACCACGAAGAGCAGCCACGTGGCGAAATAACTCACGTACCCGAGAGTCGAGGGCGGACGCACAATCGTCCAGATACCTTCGCCGATATGATACGCGGCGGCGGGCAGAATCGGGTCCCAGCCCAGATACTGCACAATGCCGTACACGGCGGTGAGTGCGCCGCCGAGGCTGACAACGCGCAGGACGGCATCCGTGCGGCCCGCCTGCGCGTACAATCCCCACGCAAAAATCAGCACAGCCGTCTGGGCAAGCGCACCATATTGCCGCCAGCGCGCCCCGTAGAAAGAGAGCGACGGATTCGAACTCAGCACGGTGGAGATCGCGAGCGAAACGAAAGTAAACATCACCAGAATGGCAAATCTGGATCGCCGCAGAGGCACCAGCGACACGCCACTCGCCACCAGCAGTACGACAAGTTTGGGTGAAACGTCGAAGTAAAATAACAGCCCGGGCGTTAGAATTAACGCAATCAGCGCGAGCGCGGCTGCCTGAACCATCAGCATGTCAGGGTACACTATCTCAGGAATTCCGGAATGAGCGAGCCGTTCGATGCATTTCGTTACATAAGTTACCTGCGCGCGCGCTGGCAGTGGATCGCGGCAAGTGCCGCGCTCGCGGCCGGACTCGCTGCGGCAGCGAGCCTCGCCATGACGCCCCAATATACGGCCACCGCCCGCCTGGTGGTGGATCCGCCCGCGGGCGCGGACCTGCGCGCCGCCATGGCCGTGAGCCCCATCTACCTGGAATCGCTCAAAACCTACGAGCACTTCGCCACCAGCGACAGCCTGTTTCAAAAGGCGGTGCGGCAGTTCGGACTTACCGGGGCGTCCATCGAATCGCTGAAGCGGCGCGTGCTGCAGGTCCAACTCGTGCGCAATACGCGCATCCTCGAGATCTCCGTTACCTTACCCGATGCGAAAAAGGCGCAGGCGCTGGCTGCGTTCCTGGCGGAAGCCACGGTCGAAACCAATCGCGCGTCGGTGTCGGAGAGCGATCAGGAACTGCTGCGCGGCATCGAACAGCAGGCGCGCGAACTACGCACCCGATTGCAGGAAATCGACGCGAGTTGGGCCAAGGCCGTCGCCGCCGAACCGCTCCTGGGCTTGCAGTCCGCCATGGAGCAGGCCGGAGAGTTTCGCTCGAAAATCGAGGAGCAGGTGCAGAGCGCGGAACTGGAACTCGCCGATCTCGGCGAGCAGGCCAAGAGAGCTCCCGACGCCGCCGAATGGCGCAAGCAGGAAAGCAGCGCACGCGCACGCCTGGCCGAGCTGCGCAAACAGCTACAGGACGTGGACCGCCAGGGCGCGGAACGCGAGAAACTGCTGGCCACCCGCCAGGCGCATCGCGATCAGTTGGATGCCGAGCGCAAAGCCGGCCAGGCGGCGCTTGCAGCCGTGGAGGCGCGCCTGCGCGACGCGCGCGGCGAGACCGGCTTTCGCGGCGAGCGCCTGAAGATCATCGATCCCGGAATCGTCCCGGAGCGGCCGTCCTCGCCCAACCTGCCCCTCAATGTGGCGGCAGCCCTGCTGGCGGGCCTGGTGTTGCCGGTCCTGTTTTTAACGCTGGAAATGGGCTTCCAGCAGCGCCGTGGCATAACTGGTGGGGCGGACCCCCTGGTCCGCGCGGGTCCCCCTGGACCCGCTTCTTCCCGCTACCGGTAAAGCTCCCCCGTGACTAGCGCCTCCCAATCCCGCCCCTCCTGGTGGCTCCCCGCCCTCTTCGCCATCTGGGCGGCAGCCATCGCCCTAGTGCCCAGCCTCCCCCTGAAAGCCGCGCTGGCCGCGCCCGCTATCCTCATCCCACTTCTCTGGTGGACCCTGCAAAATCCCACCCGCTGGCTCGCACTCTTTTTCGGAGCGGCCCTCCTCCTGCCCCCCTTACCGATTCCGCTGGGCGATTCCGGACCCCACCCCTCCATGCTGTTTGCCGCACTGGGCCTCTTCGCAGGCCTGCTGTGGCTCACCGAATGGCAAGTCGTACCCACCACCTTGAACGCCGCATTCATCACGCTCTTCGGCATATTGCTGGCGAGCGTAGCAGCGGCCGCGGTCTACTCAGGCGGCATCGCAGCCGCAGGCAGCGCGGCGCGCGTGATCCTGTTCGGCATCTCGGTCTACATCTTCTTCTACGCAGCGTACGGACCGGGCCAACAGGCCAACGCGATGCGCAGCGTACGCCTGCTCTACTGGGTGGCAGCCGCGGCGGCACTCTTCGCCTGCATCGATTTCTACTTCCAGTTCCCCGCGCCCGCGGGATACGGACCGCAATTCGTCTGGCTCGATTCCGGCGTCTACCGCCGCGCGCAGGGACTCTTCTACGAAGCCAGCACACTGGGCAACTTCTGCGCCTTCTTCCTGGTAATGATCGCGGTCGCATTCACCCGCCCGCGCACCGAATCGCCCGTGTCACGCAAAGCGCTGCTGGCGGGCGGCGCCGTATTCTTCGCGGCCCTGGTGCTCTCCTTTTCGCGTGCGTCGCTGCTCAACGTGGCAGTGGCGCTGGCAGTTCTGATGTGGTGCAACCGCCGCCGCGTGCGCCTGGCGCGGGTAGCGGTGCTCGCGGCCGCGGGAGCCCTGCTCACGTGGTGGATCTTCCCCGTGTTCGCGCAAATGTACTGGCTGCGCCTCTCCATCACCGCCGAATACCTGTTCACGCGCACTGAAGGCGTGCTCTCGGGACGCGTAGCAAGCTGGCACACGCTGGTCGACTGGGTCACCGCCAATCCCTGGCAGGCGCTCTTCGGCATCGGGTATAAAACGCTGCCATACACGAACTTTCTGGGCAATCCGGTGGTCGCGGACAACATGTACCTCAGCCTGCTGGTAGAAACGGGAGTGGTGGGCGTGGCCACGCTGCTGTGGCTCAACATCGCCATCCTGCGCGCGGCCGCGCGGCGTTCCAACGGCTTCTTCGGCATGTGGATGCTCTGTTTCTGGGCCGGCCAGACGGTACAGATGGCGTCCGGCGACCTGCTGACTTACTGGCGTGTCCTGCCCGTGTATTTCTGGATTCTGGCGCTGGCCCTTCGCGTATGAATCTCCTGTTTCTGGACCAGTTCAGCGATCTGGGAGGAGCGCAAAAGAACCTCTTGGAACTCCTGCCGGCCGTGCGCGCCGCGGGCTGGTATGCCCTTATCGGACTGCCCGGCGAAGGCGAACTCTTCCAACGCGTGCGCGCGCTGGGCTTCGAAGTGCAACGAATCGACTGCGGACCCTACGCATCCGGACGAAAATCTGCTGCGGACCTGGGCCGCTTCCTGGCGGGAACGCCGCAACTCGCCGCGCAGATTCACAAAATGGCGCAACGCGCGGACGCAAACGTCGTATACCTGAACGGTCCGCGACTCCTGCCGGCGGCAGCGCTGGCAGGACTCAAACTCCCGGTACTATTTCACTCCCACAGCTATCTTGGTGCCGGACCCGTGCGCACCCTGGCAGGCATTGCCCTGCGCCGCCTTGACGCCCATCTGGTGGGACAATGCGAATTCGTCGCCGAGCCCTGGCGTCCCTTCGTACGTACGGACCGAGTCTCGGTAATCTACAACGGAGTAACCGGTCCGCCGCACACGTCACCGCGTTCGCACGCCGGAGCGCCGCGCGTAGGCTGCATCGGGCGCATCGCGCCGGAAAAGGGGCAGCGCGAATTCGTCGCCGCGGCAAAACAAATCCACCATGCGCTTCCGCAATGCCAATTCGCGATCTACGGAGCGCCCCTCTTCGCCGACGCCGCCGCCGAACGCTACGCAACCCAAGTCCGTACCGATGCCGAAGGACTGCCGCTGCACTTCGCCGGCTGGGTAGAAGATATCTACACGCCCCTGGCGCAGCTCGACCTGCTGCTGGTGCCCTCGACCGGCCACGAAGCCACCACGCGGGTAATTCTGGAAGCGTTCGCCGCCGGCACGCCGGTAATCGCGTTCCCCTCGGGAGGCATTCCGGAAGTGATCGAAGACGGTGTCACCGGCCTCCTCGCAAACACCCCCGGGCACATGGCGCAAAGCGCCATCGACCTCCTCACCAGCGCCCCCTGCCGCCTGCACTCCATCGCCCAGGCAGCGCACAACAGTTGGCAACAACGCTTCACCCTAGATCGCTACCACCATCGAAATTCTGCAAGCCATCGAAGCCTCCCAAACAAAGCAAATTGGGCCGCCGATGAACGCCGATGAACGCGGATAAGCAAACAAGATCTGTTGCTTATCCGCGTTCATCGGCGTTCATCTGCGGCCCAATAGTGTTTTTCTTCTTCCACCACCAACGAATTCCGCTGCTCACCGTAGTGCCCAGCGAAACCGTGTGATACCGCAGCCGAGCCAAAAACCAACTCGCATAAACCCATTGCCTGCTAGCCGTGCTCGTGGCCCGCGAAGGCGGCGGAAGATTGGAAGGAATCAACCGTCGCCGAGCCACACGCAACCTGTCCATCCCCGAATCGAGCAAACTCAAGTGCAGCCAAAGCTCATCCTTATTGGCGCGATATCGCTGCAACGCCGGCGACACACCGAACTCCCCAAACCATAGCCGCGTGTCGGCGGGCAGTCGCGCCGCTTCCTCTCGCACCGCCCCCGCGAGCCGGCACCCGAACCATGCCTCGGCCAGCAAAAATGCAACCGTCTCCAGCCGCCGCAACGTGTCGGAGTGCAGCCCGCGCCACGCCCCCCAGAACGCTTCGTCGTCCGCATGCCCATGCAGGAAGCTCGCGATCTCGAAAACATGAGACGCCTTCGTATCCCCGTGCAGCAAGTGCTTGACCAGGTGCAGCGCCGCGTAAGCCACCGCGTCCGTCGGACTCAGCACGGCCAACTCCGCCCCGCCCACCATCCGCCGCACGCGCCGCGTCCAAAACTCCTCGACGCCCTCCGCCGCCAAACGCTCCAGCCGCGGATCCCAGAACTGAAAATGCAATTCGACGGCAAGCGGCATTTCCGGATCGAAGAAATCGCCGCGCCACTTCCATTCGGTGGGCCGCATCAGCGCGGGGAGATGATCCGTGGGGAACGCCTCCAGGCCCGCGATCGGCCGGTAGCCTGCCGCTATCAGGGCATCGCGCGCCCTCTCGACAGTCTCGCGCGGGCAATACAGGTCGATATCGGCCTGCGCGCGGTCCTCGGGACGAATGCCGAAGAGTTCGCACTGAGTGATGCCCTTGAGCGCGACAAACTCCACGGGCAGTCTGCCCAACTGGCGATACGTTGCTTCAAGCACGTCCAAACGCAGCAGGTTATTCGCCGCGTCGCGCGCGGTCGCGGCCGGCAGAACCTCACGGACCAGTAGCGCCAGGCCGGCGTGGTGACAGAAGTCCAGCGCCTCAGCGCGCTCGCGATCGTTCAGGCGCGCAAGCCCTTCCGTGCGTGGTTCGGCAAAGTGCAAGGCGGCCAGGGCGGCGGCCGCCCCTGGAGGCAGCCCCGGACAGTTCAACCATGGGTTCGCCAATCCAGAATCGTACCGCGCCGGAAGGCGGTGACACAAACATTCAAAAGTTTGCGTTTCGCCAACCCCCAACCCATCAATTATTTACAAGCTGCTCACCACCAAAAGCATGCTTGCGGCAGCCACCCGCTGTGTATCCTGACAATAGGGGAGGAAGATCACGCCTCCCCCGCTCTGCTGTTGAAAAAGGTGACAGGCGGGACATGCTTGTCCCGCCTGTGGCATTTGAAATGTTTGCTTTCAATAAACATTCGCAAAAAGCGGGACAAGCGGGTCCCGCCGGGCGGCGACCGTGAGGCCCGCCGACCCCATCATGCCGCCCAAGACCGAACCACCGCGTTTCGATGCGGCGCAAAACGCCTGGATCTTGACCCGCTATGCCGATGTCTGTGCCGCGCTGCGCAATCCGCACCTGTGGCCGGTGGGCGGCAAGCGCGAGATCCAGCCCGATTCCCGCGACGACGCCGGAAGATTGAAACAACGCGCCGACATGTTGGAGGCGCTCTCCGCCGCGCGCGTCGAGGCCTGGCGTCCTCAACTGGAATCCCTCACGCACGACGCGCTCGACCGTCTCCCCACGGACCGCGCGGTAGACCTGCTCGGCGAATTTACCTTACCGTGGGGCTTGTCCCTCGGCATGCTCGTGACCCGGGCCGACCCAGCCGCCGGCCGCCGTCTGTCCGATCTCGCCAGCCGAGTATTTGCCGCCACCGGTGCAAGCCGCGAGGAGACCGAACTGCGCGCCGATGCGGCCGCCGCCACCGCCGAACTGGACCGGATCTTCGAAACCGGCCCCATCCCGATGGGCGAACCGGCCTTCGTGGCCCTCTCACAAACCCTCCCCCGTCTACTTGCCAGCGCCTGGCTCGCATTGGTCTGCCATCCGGATCAGTTTGCGTGGCTGCGCGCCCATCCCAACCTGCTGCCCGGCGCCATCGAAGAATTGCTGCGCTACGCTGGAATCGTGCGTCGCGTCTTCCGGCGCGCCACCGCGAACGTCGATCTTGGCGGCGTCCGGATCGCGGACGGAGAACTCGTGGTGCTCATGCTGGCCTCGGCGAACCGCGACCCCGAACAATTCCCCGACCCCGACCGCTTGCTTCTATCCCGCCCCGTCACCGGTCACGTCGCCCTCGGCACCGGCCGAAATTCCTGCGTCGGCGCCATGGTGATCCGCATGGCCGCTGCCGCGGCCACCGGCGCCCTTGCCGCAAAGTTCGTCGACGTACAATTCGACCGTGTGGGTGACTGGCGCACCGGTTCTGGATTCTGCTTCCCGGCCTCTGTCTTTGTGACCTTACGCCGCTCTTGACACACTTTTTACATTCTGCCCACATCTTGCGTCCGCCGGTTGGACGATCCTAGTAGCATGCGGAAAAAGGTGGTGTTCTTCTTCCCGGCCTTTTCCAGCCAGGAAGCGACGGCGCCGTTGGGAATTCTGGCCGTCTCCACGCCATTGCTGAACGCCGGGTACCAGGTAAAGATCATCGACTCCACGATCACGCCGCATTTCCAGCGCCGCGTGATTGAAGAACTCAAAGACGCCATCTGCCTGGCCGTTTCCCTGGTCACCGGACCCATGATCCGCGAGACCGTCCAGATCGCCCGCGAGGTGAAGCGCCTCTACCCGAAAATGCCCATCGTTTTGGGTGGCTGGCATCCCTCCCTGCTGCCCGATCAAACCCTGGCGGCCGATTTCATCGATGCCGTTGTAGTCGGACAGGGCGAAGAGGCGCTGCTCGAAATCGTACGCCGCCTGGAAGCGGGCGAATCGCTGGAAGGCATTCCTGGTACGGGTTACAAGGAAGAAGGGCGAATCCGCTTCAACCCGATGCGGCCGCTTCGACCCTTGCGGGAAATGCCGCCCAAGGCCTATCACCTGGCCGATTTCGACGCCTACCAGCGCGTCTGCGGGCGCCGCTGGGCGATGTACACGTCGAGTCTCGCCTGCCCTTACAATTGCGGCTATTGCACCAATGACGGAGTGTACGGTCGCAAGTGGAATGCCCTCGACCCCGACCAGGTAGTCGAAGAGACTACCGACCTCGTGAGCCGCTACAACCTGGAACTGCTCTGGGTGGTGGACGACAATTTCCTGGTCGATCGCGAGCGTGCCGTCGCCATCGCCGAAGGCCTCGTGCGCCGCGGCGTGAAATTCGACTGGAGCATACAGGCGTCCACCAACCTCGTGATCCGTCTCACCGTGGAGGAGCTCAAGCTGCTGCGCCGCTCCGGACTCACCCAAATGTCGCAGGGCGCCGACACCGGCTCCATGAAAATGATGCACCTGATGGGCAAAGATTTTCAGAATCTGGATGACATCTACGGTGCCGCCGAAAAGCTCACGCAAGCCGGCATACGCCCCAGCTTCAATCTGATCTTCGGATACCCCGGCGAAGGCGAAAAAGAGCGCCGTGAATCCATCGCGCTCATGATGAACATCTGCCGCCGCTACCCGGGCGCCGAGTTCTGGACCAACATCTTCACCCCCTACCCGGGCTCGCCCATCATGAAGCGAGCCTTCGAATTGGGCATCGAAGTCCCGAAAACGCTTGAGGGCTGGGCGGACTTCTTCCCGCGCTACACGGTTCTGCCGTGGCTCAAGGGCCGCGAACACGAGCGCCTCCAGAACATGCGCGAGTACATGCGCGTGGCCTTCCACCGCGTGCCCATCGGAAAATATCGCACGCCGGCGCTGAGCCGCCTGCTGTTCGAGATGATCAGCGTCCCGGCGCGCTGGAGGCTGGACCACCACGTCTACTCGTTCCCCGTGGAACTCTGGGCGCGCAAGACCGCGCAAAAGATTTTGACACCGCCCAAGCCTAAAGTGGATGCACACCAACTTGCAGCGGAGCCGGTCACCTGCTAGGGAGGCAGAGCCGATGGTAGACATCCTTCTCACCCATTCGAACTACATTTACAACGACCGCAAACAGGTGCGCAAAATGCAGCCGTACCCGCCGCTGCAAACCCTGCTCGCGGCGGCATGTCTGCGTCGCGAGGGGTTTGAAGTCGCGCTCTTCGACCCGGCGCTGGAAGCTCCGGAGGAGGGGTTCGAACAGGCACTGGCGCGCCATCAGCCGCGCCTGGTCGCCGTGTGCGAAGACAATTTCAATTTCCTGACCAAGATGTGCCTGCTGCGCAATCGCGAACTGGCCGGCTGGATGGCGCGCACGGCGTGCCGAGCGGGAGTGCCGGCTATCGTCAACGGCTCCGACGCTTCCGACCGCGCCGCCGAATACCTGGCGGCAGGCTTTTCCTACGTCCTGGAAGGCGAAGTGGAAGAGGGCATCGTCGAAGTTGCGCGATTGCTGCTTTCCGCGGCGCGCGGCCCGTAGGTCCGGAGCCTCGCGGTATCGCTTATCTCGATCCGCGATCCGGAGCAATGCGGCACACTCCGCGCCGCGCTCCTATCGCGGACTTGGATTCGTTCCCGATGCCGGCATGGGACCTGATCGATGCCGGTCCCTATCGCCAGGCGTGGAACTCGGCCCACGGTTATTTTTCGATCAACATGGTTTCCAGCCGAGGCTGCCCGTACCGTTGCAACTGGTGCGCCAAGCCGATCTGGGGCGATAGCTACCACTGCCGCTCGGCGCGCCTGGTGGCGGAAGAGATGCTCGAGATCAAGACGCGTTTTCGTCCCGGCCATCTCTGGTTCGCCGACGACATCTTCGCCCTCTCGCAACAGTGGACCCTCGACTTCGCCGATGCCGTGGAACTGCCTGGGCGCGCAGATCCCGTTCAAGATGCAATCGCGATGCGACCTCATGACCCGCCCGACGGCCGGAGCGCTGCGCCGCGCTGGCTGCGACGAAGTCTGGATGGGCGTGGAATCCGGCGCGCAGGACGTCCTCGACGCCATGGACAAAGGGACGCGGCTCTGGCAAGTTTACGAGGCGCGCGAAAACTTGAGCCGCCACAACATTCGCGCCTGCTATTTTCTGCAATTCGGCTACCCGGGCGAGACCTGGGCGGAAATCGAAAAGACCATCGCGCTGGTTCGCGAGACGCGCCCCGATGATATCGGCGTCTCGGTTTCCTACCCGCTGCCCGGCACGGCGTTCTACCAGACGGTCTCCAACCAGTTGGGTCCCAAAGAGAATTGGGCCGACAGCGACGACCTCGATATGATGTTTCAGGGCGCGTTCACGAGCACTTTTTATCGCGCCCTGGCCGACGCGCTGCACATTGAAGTCCGTGACGGCCGCGACGCCGCGCAAGAGGCGTGGGCCAACGTGCTCACGCTCAAGGAAACTTGTGCGCGCAAGCTGGCAGTGAAATTACCTGTGAAGTTACCCGTATGGACATCCTGCTAACTCACGGGTATTTCCTGCGCGAAGATCCGAAAGAGCTGGCGATCATGAAGCCGTATGCGCCGCTCGGACTGCTCTACCTCTCGTCCTACCTGCGCACCGCAGGCTTCGAGGTGGAGACGTACGACTCCACCTTCGGTTCGCGGGATGCCCTCTTCCGCATTCTGGAAACGGAACGGCCGGCCACCCTCGGCATCTATGCCAACCTGATGACCCGCGCCAACGCGCTGGCGATCCTGTGCCACGCAGTGGAGTGCGGCTGGCGAGTAATCATGGGCGGTCCGGAGCCTGTCAACTACGCGGACGAGTATCTGTCCTCGGGTGCGCAAGTGGTCGTTGCTGGTGAAGGCGAACTGGCGTTGGAAGCAATCCTGCGCGCGGTCCCGCTGGAACAGGTGCCGGGACTGTACCTTCGCGCAAGCGACGGCAGCACCGTCCACACCGGTCCGGCACGCCTGCTGGCGGACCTCGACGCGCAACCGTGGCCCGACCGAGAGCGCGTCGATATCGATCAATACCTGCGCGTCTGGCGCGAATACCACGGCACGGGATCGGTATCCGTCATCACGGCGCGCGGCTGCCCGTATCATTGCCGCTGGTGCAGCCATTCCACGTTCGGAAAAACGCACCGGCGCCGGTCCGCGCTCAAGGTGGTGGATGAGGTCGAGTGGATCCTCAATCGCTATCATCCCGAGCAACTCTGGTTCGCCGACGATGTGTTCACCATCCACCACGGCTGGCTGGATCAGTTTTCCGCGGAGATGCGCCGCCGCGGATTGCACGTTCCGTTTGAGTGCATCACGCGCGCCGATCGCTTGAACGCGCGGGTGGCCGCGCAGCTTGCCGAACTGGGCTGCGACCGGGTGTGGATCGGCTCCGAAAGCGGTTCGCAGCGCCTGCTGGACGCAATGGAGCGCGGCGTGACCGTCGCGCAGGTTCGCGACGCGGTAGGGCAGCTCAAGCAGAACGGAATCCGCACCGGCATGTTCTTCATGTGGGGCTACGAAGGCGAGGAAATCGCTGATATCGAAGCGACGTACGAACATGTGAAGGCCTGTGGAGCCGGACGTCTTCTTCACTACGATCTCTTACCCGATCAAAGGGACGCCTTACTACGACGAAGTCGCGCCCAAGCTGGTGCAATTGGGGAAGTGGCAAGCGACCACGGATCGCGATATCAAAATCCGCGGCCGCCACTCGCGCCATTTCTATCAACTGGCGGATCAACTACTGCGCAGCGAAACTCCGTCCGAAGCCGCGTCGGTGCGGCAACGCCTGCAAGACGCGTACAGCGAGGTGGAAGCATGAGTTCCGCCCCTGTCTTCGACCGAATGGCGGCTCGCTACGACGCGGTATGGACCAATACGCCGATCGGCCGCGCCCAGCGCGATCTCGTCTGGCGCGAGGTGGATCCGCTCTTCCAGGCAGGCGAGCGAATTCTCGACATCGGCTGCGGCACCGGCGAGGATGCGCTTCATTTCGCGGCGCGCGGCGTCACGGTGTATGCCACCGACGCCTCCCCTGCAATGGTACAGGTTGCGCGCGAGCGGGGTGTGACAGCCACGGTGTGCCGCGCCGAAGAACTCGGCCAAATCGACCGACCGTTCGACGGGGCGATCTCAAATTTCGGCGCGCTGAATTGCGTTGAGGATCTGCCGGCGGTGGCTCGCTCGCTGGCCGGGTTGGTGCGCCCGGGCGACGGCGTGGCCATCTGCATTTTGGGGCGATTCTGCGCGTGGGAAACTCTGTACTACGCGGCACGCCTCCAATTCGGCAAGGCTTGCCGGCGGTGGCGCGGCAATCGCGTGCCGTACCAGGAGATCACAGTCCACTATCCAACAACCTCGGAAATTCACGCCGCGTTTCAGAACGACTTCGAATTGCTCCGTTGGACCGGAATCGGCGTGTTTGTGCCGCCGTCGTACGTTAAACTGCCGGCCGCGCTGGTGCGCATGCTCTCCGCATGCGATCTCGTTCTGGCGCGCCTGCCCCTGCTGCGCGCGCTGGCGGACCACCGTCTGTTCCTGCTGGTGAGGAAGTGACATGCTAGCCACCACGCGACAGCGCTTCCTCGACGATTACATCAAGATCCGCCACGCGGAAGGCCGCGGTTCACACGACTCCGCATACTACCTGGCGCTGCCTTACCGCGACATCACCGGACGCCTGCAGGACCAGTGGACGATTCGCGCCAAGAGCTTTCGCTACCTGGAGAGCCGCGTACTGCCGCCGGTCGAAAAGCAGTTTGGCCGTCCGCTGCGCATCGCCGACCTGGGTGCGGGAAACTGCTGGCTGTCGTATCGCCTGGCGCTGCGCGGCCACCAACCCATCGCCATCGACATTCTGGGCGATCCGCTGGACGGCCTCGCCGCCGGGCGCCACTATCAGGCGCACACGACATTCCCGCGCATCAACGCGGAGTTCGACAATCTGCCACTGGCCGCGGGAAGCCTGGACGCGGCCATCTACAACGCGTCGATTCACTACTCCACCGACTACCGGCGCACGCTCGCCGAAATCCGACGGGTCATGCGGCCGGGCGGCTGCTTTTGGATTGTCGATTCGCCCGTCTACCGGCGCCGCGAATATGGAGAAATGATGGTCCGCGAGCGCCACCAGCAGTTCCAGTCGACTTACGGTTTCGCCTCCGACACGCTCAAGAGCATCGAGTACTTCGACACGGAGATGCTCGCCGAACTGGGCCGCGACCTCGGCATCTCGTGGAAGGTCTACCGTCCCTGGTATGGCTGGCAATGGGCCCTGCGTCCTTGGAAAGCGCGCTGGCGCGGCAAGCGTCCGCCCTCCAACTTCTGGATTCTGGCAGGCAGGTTCACCACATGATCATCTTGTTCCATCCGCGCAGCACGAAGCCGAAGAACCGGCGCCTGCCGCTTTCCGTTCTCTACCTGAGCGCGGTGCTCGAAGGCCGCGAAGAATACGAAATTGTGGACGGCAATGCCGATCCTGATCCGTGGGCGACCATCGACGCGCTGATGCGAAGCCACCGCGTGGAACTGTTCGGCGTCTCCGTGATGCCCGGTCCGCAACTGCTTCAAGCGGTATCGGTGTGCCGCACGTTCCGCGAGAAGTACCCGCGCGTGCCCATCGTGTGGGGCGGCTACTTCGCATCGCTGTACACCGCTGCTTCGCTCAACGCCAAATACGTCGATTTCGTGGTCAAGGGCCAGGGCGAAGACACGCTTCTCGAGCTGGTCGATGAACTGCGCGGCGCGCGCGATTTTTCGCGAATCCGCGGCTTATCTTTCAAAGACCAGTTCGGGTTGCAGGTACACACCGCCGAACGCCCCCTGAAGGCACCGGACGATTTTCCGTGGGCGCCATACCATCGCCTGGACCCGGCAAAGTATCTGGCCCGCACGTTCCTCGGTTCGCGCACTGCGGTTCATCAGGCGAGTATTGGCTGCCCATTCCGCTGCAATTTCTGCGGCGTGGTTCCGGTGTACGACCGGGAGAAGATGGAGTCTCCGGCGCGCACCACTGCCATCCTCGGCCACCTGCGGGCCCAATACGGGGTCAACGCGGTGCAGTTTTACGACAACAATTTTTTCCTGCGCGAAGATCACGCGCGCGAGCTGGCGGAGCGCATCGCGCCGCTCAATCTGCGCTGGTGGTGCGAAGCGCGCGTGGATATCGTGCTGGGTTACTCCGACGATACGCTGCGCAAATTGCGCGCCGCCGGGTGCGTGATGATTTTCTTCGGAGTGGAATCGGGCAACGACGCCGCGCTGCGCGACATGAAGAAGCAACTCACCGCCGAGCAGACCCTGGAACTGGCGCGACGAATACGGGAATTCGACATTGTTCCCGAGTACTCCATGATCTTCGGCAATCCGGACGATGCGGAGCGCGACCTGGCTGCGAACATCGCCTTCGCGCGGCGCATCAAGAAGATTAATCCCGCGGTAGAAATCGTGGTGCAGACGTATGTGCCCACGCCGCAGCGCAACGGCGCATGGGGCGATGTCGACGTGGTGTTCCCGGCGACACCCGACGAGTGGATCACGGATCGCTGGTACCCGTTCCTGATTCGCACCGATCCGCAACTGCCGTGGCTGCCCGCCCACGTCAAACGCCGCATACACGATTTCGAAACCGTGATGAATTCGCGGTGGCCCACCACGCAGGACATGCGCCTGCCGGGGTGGGGACGGACGCTGCTGAAATCGCTGAGCAGTTGGCGCTATGCGATGGGCGCTTACGATTTTCCAGGTGAACTGCGCCTGGCGCAAAGGCTGGTGCGCTTGCGTCAGCCGCGACTGGAGAGCCTCTGATGCCCGCTATCCACGTTTCGGCGCGGGAAGGTTATGCGCTTTGGGCCGAGACGTGGGACGCCACGCCCTCGCCGATCGTGGCTCTGGAGCATCGCGCGCTGCTGCCGTGGATTGCCGGTTTACATCCTGGGCGCGCCATCGACGTCGGGTGCGGTACCGGACGATGGACGCAGCGTCTGTCCGCTATCGGGCTAGATGCCTCGCCGGCCATGCTCGCGGTCGCGGCGGGGAAGCGCGGATTGCGCGGCCGGCTTGCTGTGGCCGATGCCGCAGCGCTCCCTATCGGGAGCGGCTCGGCCGATCTGGTGCTGTGTGCCCTCACGCTCGGTCACGTTCGGGATCAAGCCGCGGTGATGAAAGAGTTTTCACGCGTACTGGCGCCGGGCGGCACACTGCTGCTCACCGACTTTCACCCCGCTGCCGCAGCGCTCGGATGGCGGCGCACCTTTCGCCGCGACGGGTGCGTTTACGAACTGGAGAATCATGCGTACACGGTCGACGAACTTCGCGATGCGGCTCCGGGACTGGAGCTTGAGGAATGCGCGGAGGCGACGATCGGAGAACCCGAACGGGCGCTCTTCGATATTGCCGGTAAGCCCGATCTGTTCGCAGCGGCCTGCCGAACTCCGGCGGTGTTGCTGACGCGCTGGGTGCGGGTATGAGTACCGCTCCCTCACGGTCGCGGCTCCGATTGGATCTGGATCTCTCCGGGCATGTGGTGATGCCGGGGCTGATCAATGCGCACGATCATCTGGAATTCAATTTGTTTCCGCGACTGGGCCGCGGGCCGTACCGGAATGCGGGCGAGTGGGCGCGCGATATTTACCATCCCGAGCGCAGTCCGATTCGCGAGCAGTTGCGCGTGCCCAAAGCGGTGCGGCTGTGGTGGGGCGGGCTGAAGAATCTGCTGAGCGGCGTGACCACGGTCTGTCATCACAATCCTTACGAGCGGGAGGTCTTCGATGCGGATTTCCCGGTGCGCGTGGTGCGACGCTTTGCGTGGGCTCACTCACTGGAGTTTGCACCAGATTTGGCGGCGCGCTTTCGCAAGGCGCCGGCAAGCTACCCGTTTTTGGTCCATTGCGCCGAGGGCGCCGATGCAGTGGCTCGCCGCGAGGTGCACGCGCTGGACGGGCTCGGCGCGCTGGACGAGCGTACCGCGATCGTCCACGGGGTCGGCATCAAGGGCACCAGTCTCGATCTGATGCGGCGCCGCGGCGCTTCGCTGGTCTGGTGCCCGACGTCCAACCTGGCGATGCTCGGCCGCACCGTCTCCCGCGCGGTGCTGCGCTCCGGCATTCCGATGGCGCTTGCCACCGATTCGGCACTGAGCGCCCCGGTCGATCTGCTGGATGAACTCGCAGTGGCGCGGAAATATTTGCCTCCGACCCGACTCTACGAAATGGTCACCAGCGGGCCGGCGCGGATTCTTCGTCTGTCGCGAAACAATGGAGACTGGATCGCAGTTCGCTCGGAAGCTCGAACGGCGATCGGGGCGTTGTTGGAGGGAACGATCGCACTGGTGGCCGTCGCGGGCCGCATACGACTGATCTCGCCGGATCTGGCGGGACAACTTCCGACCTCTGCGCGCCGCCGCCTTCAAATGCTGCACATCGAAAACCGTCCGCCCGTGCTGGTGGATGCGGACGTCCGCGGGCTGCGGCGCGCCGCGGTGAAGCACCTGGGCGACGACCTGCGTCTCGCGGGCAAACGGATCTTTCCATGAACGCGCGCGTGGAGCATCTTCCAATCCTCGTGCTGCAGCCACACAATAGGTGCAACTGCCGTTGCGTAATGTGCAACATTTGGAAGTTGACCGATGCGGAGGAGATCTGCGCCGCGGAACTGGAGCGGCACCTCGCGGATATCGAACGGCTCGGTGTGGAGTGGGTGGTGTTCACGGGCGGGGAGCCGCTGATGCACTCGGACCTGTTTCGTCTCTCGGCGATGCTACGCGAGCGCGGTATACGCACCACCATCCTGAGCACTGGTCTGCTGTTGGAACGTAATGCCGCTCGCATTGTTGCAGGCGCGGACGAAGTCATCGTGTCGATGGACGGGCCTGTGAAGATTCACGACGAGATCCGCCGCGTGCCTGGGGCCTTTGACTGCCTGGCCAAGGGGATCCGCGCGGTGCATCGACTCTCGCCGGCGTTTCCGATCAGTGCGCGCTGTACCGTCCAGGCGCGCAACGCCGCTCACCTGCGCGACACGGTGCGGGCCGCGCGAGAGATGGGCCTGCGCTCGCTCTCCTTCCTGGCGGCCGACTTGAGTTCGACGGCGTTCAATCGTGCGGTGGAATGGCCGGCGGAGAAGCAGTCCACCGTGGCGCCCGAACTCGGGGAATTCGAGCGTGAGATGGAAGCGCTGATCGCCGATTACCCGGGCGACGGGTTTATTCTGGAAAGTCCGCAGAAGTTGGGCCGCATTGTGGCGCACTTCCGCGCCCACTACGGCTTGGAGCCGCATGTCGCGCCACGCTGCAATGCGCCTTGGGTTTCCGCGGTGCTGGAATCGAACGGCGATGTCCGTCCCTGCTTTTTTCACGCGGTAATCGGAAACACCGCGGGTACAACACTGGGCGCGGTTCTGAACGGGCCCCAGGCGATCGCGTTCCGGGAAAGTCTGCGCGTTTCCGACAATCCCACCTGTCAGCGGTGCGTATGCTCCCTTTATGTAAGCCAGGAGCTGAGGTCGCGATCGAGCAGGGCGGCGAGGCGTTGAATGTCGTCGCGATAGTAGTCGATGAGGTAGCGGCGATCGCTCGGGTCCAGGGCGAGAGAGCGGCCACCTCGGAATGCCAGTTGGCGAAGCGGGGCACGCAGGCGGGCGGGGACGAGCGCCTTCAACGGATACCAGAGGCCGAATTTTTTTAGAAGATGGTGCGGTCGCTACAAGCCGCGGGGCTCGTCGCTTCAAGCTTTTGCGCAACAGGTCGGGTTGGAAGGTGTCATCCACATCCAGAAATCGGAACACGTCCTCCAGCAGGTTCGCAGGTTGCTGCCAGACCTCTTCATACCAGTAGATGCGAATCTGTTCGCGGGGAAACAAGTCGAGAAAGCGCTTCACCTGGTCGCAGTAGAGACCGATCTCGAGAAACGGGTACAAGTGCGAGAGTTTCTTCCTACCGGCGCGCGCGCACTGTTCCAGGTGCTCGCGGAAGGTGGCACCGGTGAGCCCCACCGACAGTTGATGGAGATACTGCGAGAACGCCCGCTCGGCGGGGTCGCGCAGGATCATGATGATTCTGGCTGCGGGCAGGCGCGCGTGGATATTAGCCGCCGCTGTGGTCGACCACAAGTAGGCCGCCGTGGCTTCCCCAATGGCTTTCTCCCCGTTCACTCCCTGAAAGAGCCTCTCGTAGTCCAGCCAGTCGCCGGCAAGCCATCCGTAGGGGTTGAATGGCGCGCCATCGTTGAGGATCTTGGGCAGCGCCCGGGATTGGACGGCCAAGTGACGGCGGAGCGGCGCGCTGAGGTTTTCGGCACGGATCTCCGTGGCGAAGTAGCCCGGCTCTTTCACGGGGCTCATGTAAATTTGCGGATGCTGCCGGAGATAGCTGTGGAGTGAAGTGGTTCCAGCCTTACCGGTGCCCACGATGAAGAAATTCGGTAGCGGCTGGCTCATCGCTCGTCTTCGGGCCGGACATCGATTTCGGACAGCAGACGGATGGCATCGTCAAGCGAACGGTAGCGCAGTTGCCAGGCGGGAAGTCGGGACAGGGAGTGAATCGTGTTCTCGTGCGTGGCATTCACTTCGGGGCCGTAACTCGGCATGTCGGCGAGCATCGACTCGACGACATCCTCGGCGGGCATACGCTCGACGCGCGGGGGGCCATCGCTTTCGCGATCGATGAAGACCAGGCAGCGAATGGGGCAGCGGGCGGCGGTCCGAATTGCCGGAAAGAGATTGGTGGGAACTTCGATGGATAACTTGCCGTTGGGGCGCCGGCTGGCGAGATGGGGCTCGAGTTCGGGGAAGTGGCGGGCGACGTCGTGGCGGAAGCGCACCTGGTGCGGCTTGCCGATGGCGATGTGGTCCCCGGATCCGGCCAACAGCCACGTGCAATCGTCGGACACGAAAGTGAATCCGGCGCGCGCGCAGGCGAAGGAAAGCGTGCTTTTGCCGGAGGCCGACCTGCCGCAGATCAGGATCCCGGCGCCGTGAGATGCCACGCACGCGGCGTGCAGCGCAACCACGTAGCGCTGCGTCAGCAGCATGTAGGCCATGGCCTCAAGGTAGAACCAGCGCAGCCACGCGTGATCTGCCGCGGTGGCCTCGGAGAGGTGGAAACTCGCCGAGAGAGTGAGGGTGTCTGCCGTGGCGAAATTGTGCGCGTCGGAAACGAAGGAGAGCAGGTGGCGCTGCTTGCGAAAAGTGGGCGCCGCGGCAAGTTCGCCGGCGGGTTCCACCACCACGCGAAACTCCATGGCGGGTGTATCGAACGCACGATGGGAGGGCGCCCAGGATTCCTCCGCCGCCCGCAGCACGTGGGGGGAATTGGTAGCTATGCGCAGCGGAAATCCGGCCGGATAAAACATGCCGGAGAGGGTCAGGCCGAGATCGCAAAGCAGGGGGTCAATACGTTTCGTCTGCACGGTTTCCCGAAGGTGCATTAATCCTGGATACCACGTTCTTCAGGGTAACAGGAGTAAAACTGCGCACGGCACGGCGGGCGTATATTGGAATCACGATGCGAGCGGCCATTGTTCACTACTGGCTATTGAACCGGCGCGGCGGGGAGAAGGTGGTGGATGCGCTGTGCGGCCTGCTGCCCGGGGCCGATATCTTCACGCTGTTCTGCGACCCCGCGACGCTCAGCCCTGCGATGCGCACGCACCGCATCACCACGTCGTTTTTGAATCCGCTGCGCCGCCACTACCGATCGCTGCTGCCGCTGATGCCGATGGCGCTGGAGAGCCTGGACCTGCGCGGCTATGACCTGGTGGTGAGCAGCGAATCGGGACCGGCGAAGGGTGTGATCACGTCTTCCAATACACGCCACATCTGCTATTGCCACACCCCGATGCGCTACCTGTGGGATCTGTATCCGGCGTACCGCAACGAGTGGACGCGGTCGCGCTGGAAGCGCGCGGTGATGACGCCGCTGGCGAATTACCTGCGGCTGTGGGACTACGCTTCGGCGGCTCGCGTGGACCGGTTCGCCGCCAACAGCCGCAACGTGCAGGCGCGCATCTGGAAGACGTACCGCCGCGAGAGCGAGGTCATCCATCCGCCGGTGGATGTGGATGCATTTTACTGGAAGCCCGCGGAGGACTACTTCCTGGCGGTCTCCGAACTGGTGCCGTACAAGCGCATCGATTCGGTAGTGCGGTGGTTCTCGCTGACGGGCCGGCGGTTGAAGATCGCGGGGACGGGTCCGGAATACGGCAGGCTTCGCGCGATGGCCGGACCAAGCGTGGAGTTTCTGGGGCGGGTCGGCGATGCGGAACTTCGCGAGTTGTACGCGCGCTGCCGCGCCTTTCTGCTGCCGGGGGAAGAGGATTTCGGGATGACTCCGGTGGAGGCGCTGGCTAGCGGCAAGCCTGTTGTGGCATTGGGCCGGGGGGGCGCGCTGGAGACGGTGCCGGGCTTCGGCGGGGTGCTCTACGACGACGCAGCGGGACTCACGGATGCGATCGAACGGCTGGAAGCGCTGGAGGCGTCGATCCGTCCGGCGGAGCTGCAGGCGTGGGCACGGCAGTTTTCCGAAGCGGAGTTTTTGAGAAAGATGGGGGCGATGCTGGAAGTGGAGGAATGTACAAACTCCAGAGACAGGCCAGGAGGCCTGTCTTACTCACCAGGAGTTTTTGCCTCGGAAGACTTCGGGCAGGGTGCGGAGGAGGATGGTGCAGTATAGGGGGATGGTGCGTTCGCGGACCAGGCGGAGATCGAGGCGGCAGCGCTCGGCGTAGGTCAAGCGGTTCCGGCCCGAGATCTGCCACAGGCCGGCGAGTCCCGGCTTGGCTTGCAGGACTTCTTCGGCGTGCACGCCGTAATAACGATCGAGTTCGCGCTGGGTGACGGGGCGCGGACCCACCAGCGACATTTCGCCTGAGATCACGTGCCATAATTGCGGGAGCTCATCGATGGAGTGGCGGCGGCAGAAACGTGCCAGGCGGCAGGAGACGCGGGAATCGGCCTCGCTTTTGAGTTCCGGCCCGCGATCGTCTTCAATGTGCTCGATCCAGCGGGCGCCGCGCGGCGTCTCGCTGTCCCACATGGTGCGCAGTTTGAGCATGCGCAGCGGCGCTCCCTGCCATCCGACGCGACGGTGCGCAATCAGTGGCGTACGGCGCGAAAGCAAGCAGAGTGCGAGCGCGCAAATTGCGAGGATGGGCAGCGCCAGCAGAAGCAGAATAACGGCTGCCGCGCGCTCGCAGACGGCTATGGCCTGCCAGTTCCAATCGGTATCGGTCGCAGATTGGCGAAGTACAGGAAGCGATCCCAAAGGCAGCACCTATATCCCGATCTTAGCGTCGGGGGTCGGCTGGATCTTGCCGGGGATGTAAAGAAGTTGTAAAACGAGCACGCGAACAAGCAGCTAGAATTGTAGCGAGTGCGAAATCATGCCTAAATTTGCGGCCAATCTTTCGATGATGTTCAACGAGGTGCCATTCCTCGACCGCTTCGCGGCGGCTGCCGCGGCGGGATTCAAAGGCGTCGAGTACCTCTTCCCGTATGAGCACCCGGCGGAGACACTGGCGGAGACGCTGAAGAAGAATCGACTGGAGAATGTGCTGTTCAACCTGCCGCCGGGCGACTGGGCGGCGGGCGAACGGGGGATCACCTGCATCCCGGGCCGGGAGGATGAGTTCCGTGCCGGCGTGGCGAAGGCCTTGAGCTATGCGACCCAATTGGGAGTTCCCCGCCTGCACGCCATGGCCGGTATCGCGCCTGCGAATGCCGACCGTGCGGCTTGTAAGGCCACGCTGATCGCCAATCTTCGTTATGCGGCGGGCCAGTGCGCGGCGCACAATATCACTTTGCTGCTGGAGGCGATCAACAGTCGCGACATGCCGGGGTTCTTCGTGAACACGCAGGCGGAGTCGTACGAGATCTGTGCGGCGGTGAATGCTCCCGAACCTGAAAATGCAACTGGATTGTTACCACATGCAGGTGATGGAGGGCGACATTGCCACCAAGCTGCGGCGCTACGCTTCGCAATGCGGTCACGTGCAGATTGCCGGCGCACCGGAGCGGCACGAGCCCGATACCGGCGAGGTGCGGTATGAGTATCTGTTCGCTCTGCTGGATGAGATCGGTTACGACGGTTGGGTGGGTTGTGAATACCGTCCGGCAGGCAAGACGGTTGACGGGCTGGGATGGTTCCGACGGCTAGCGGCTACGGCGTAACGAGGACGCTCCCTTACGGTCGCGGCTCGGATCGGAGCGCCCGCAAGCGGGCGAGGCAGGCGAAAGCGCCTGCCCCACCACGGCAAACACATCGTCCGGCTCCCGGTAACGGGGTCAGGCTCAGTACTCTTCCGCGCGATCGACGACGATGGTGTGGAGCAGCTCCATTGCCTTGACGACACCTTCGACCACGTCGTCGGTCTGCGCCTGGCCGGCGACGACCGATGCGATCTCGGCCCGTTGCGACTTGAGGGCCTGCTCGAATTCGCGCATGCGCGTACCCACATGCTGCTGCACGACGTTTGCTCCGTCACCGAGAACGTCGAGACCTTCTTTCACATGGGTGACGCGGTCGTCAACCGTTTCGACGTTCTGCTGGACCTGTTCGATGTTGGCGACGATTTGCTGGCAGTGATCTTCGATCTGGACGGAGCGCTCTTGCGCCTGGGCCAATTGGGATTCCAGGTTCGACAGTTGTTCGCAAAGGAGTTTGATCGCATCGGCGGAGGCCTGCTGGATATCGAATATGGCCTTCTCGTGCGTCTGGAGGAGCGAAGTCATGCGAGCTTCGAGTTGCTGCGTTTCCGCGCGGAGCGCCGCGGTCGCACTTTGCTTGCGGGTGGCCACTTCGGCACGGGGTGCGGCGAAGGTGAGGAGCTTGAGCTCGAGGATAACTTTTTGCATGCGCTGGTAGCGAAGATCCGGGTCTTTCGCAATGCAGTTGGCGATCACGTGATCTACCCCTGGGGTTCCTGAAAGCGGCGGAGCGGAGGCGGTCAAAGACGCAGCGAGCTCATCGGCGCTGTCTCCGGTGAACGCGCGGTGGTCCATCACCATCTCGTACATGATTGCGCCGAACGCGAAGATGTCGCTGCGGACGTCCGCGGGCTGACCTTGGAGGAGTTCGGGAGCAGTGTAGTGCGTGATGTCCGCCGCGTGGCCGGGAGTGACGATCAACTCCAGACCGGCCTCGGTGACAGCTATGTTCGACGGCGTCAGGACGCCGAAGATGCGTCCCGAGTCATGGAGCTTGCGAAGCGCTTCGGCCAACATCATAGCCTGGCGTAGCGCCTCCGCTAAGGGGAGAGGGCCTTCGGCCAGATATTGGCCGATAGTTAACGTTTCATTCGTCACGTTCTCGTCGAGTGCGGTTGCGGTCATGTTATTCCTCGCTGGTGGGCCTGTGGCCCTTCCGAATAAGTCAAACAGGTTGGGTGGCGGCGGACAAGTCATCCATGGCAACTATTTGAGTACCAATGTGTGTATGTGAGTACCGGCCGTACGCTAAGGATTTATACCAATTGGGAACGCTAACTTGCTTTGTAGGACAGCTCGCCGCTATTGTCCCCGCGGGCCGAACCCGTGCGCACGGCAGCCTTCCACGCGAGGCGAGCTTTCAGTTCGGCGAGTGCTTCCTGGAACCGGCACGCGTCGGCCGCCCGGCGGCCCATCCGTTCGAGCTCGATGCGGTTGGCCTTGATTGCGTTGTCGCAGATGCCACCCGAAATCCGCCTCAGCAAACAATCGTACCCGTGCTTCGTCGCCATCCGTTGCATCTCCGGAGCGGCTTGCACTCTTGCCACGCGAGCCCCGTCTGCCGAAAGGGCGGAGGTTTTCGAAGGGGCGAGGCCGGCTGCAGTGATAAATGGCATATTTGCTTCCGGTCCTATTATCAGAAGATTGGTGGAGGGGCGAAAGTCCTGCTTATGCTATGCGCGTAATGGTACGTCGCGAGACAATTTAGCGGTTTAGTAAGGTTACGTTGAACTTCTCGACGGATTGAACCATGGCGATAATGTTATCCACCGGGGTGCGTGCCTGTATGTTGTGAACGGTGTTGAAGACGAAGCCGCCGTCGGCGCAGAAGGCTTCGCAGCGTCGCAGCACCTGCTCGCGCACTTCGTCCGGCGTGCCGAACGGAAGCACCTGCTGGGTGTCCACTCCGCCGCCCCAGAACACGAGATCGCGGCCATACTTCTGCTTGAGGATTTCGGCGTCCATGCCGGCGGCGGAGCACTGCACGGGGTTGAGAATGTCGAAGCCGGCTTCGAGGAATGAGGGGACAAATTTTTCCACAGCACCGCAGGAATGCTTGAAGGTCTTCCACGACGTGTTCCGGTGGACCCAGTTGTTGACCTCGCGGTAATAGGGCAGCCACAACTCGCGGAAGGTGCTTACCGAGCAGAACGACGAAGTCTGCGTGCCGAAATCCGTACCGCAGATGTTCACCACGTCGACCAGGGTGTTTAATCGCGCGGCGATCCGTTCGAGGTTCGCGAGGGCGATTTGGCATTGGCCGGCGAATACGGCGTGCACGTAATCTCTTCGGGCGCGGGTGGACATGTACCATTCCGTGATGTCGCGGATTCCCTTCGGGTGGGGAAGAGCGAGTCCCGGGACAAGGGCGATGTCGCCGAACGAGGTGCCGCCGAAGTTCGCGACCACGGCGCGTCCCGTGGCGGAGGCGCGGCGGGCTTCGCGTTCCAGGTGGGCGAGCTCCTCTTCGGAGATGGGTCCGAACTCTTCCAGGTTGTCGGCCGGGTTGAGATGGTCTTCGTCGATGGGCTGCTGGCGGGTGATGGCGTCGAAGAAGTATCCGCCGTTGGGCATGCGGGCGCTGGGAGGGTTGCGGCGGTCGCCGAGCGGGTGCATCAGGGTGTCGCCATGCTCGTCGATGGTGACGTTGAACTGGCCGGGCACGAGCACCTCGGCGCCATCGTACATGCGGTAGGGCTTCCAGTCTTCGGCGGGGAATCCGAAGCGCGTCATGCGGCGGATGATGCCTTCGGTATCGATGCCCAGGGCGAGTTTGAGGTCTTCGTCGATTTCGCCGAGAAACTGTCCGGGGTCGATGACCTTGACGGGCTTCCGTTCGAGGCCGAAGTAGTCGCGCAGCGCGAGGACGCAACTGACGTGGATGCCGGAGACGAACGTGCCGCCGAAATCCAACGGAATGCGATCCGGGCGGCGGTGATTGAGGGCGCAAAGGACGCGCTCCCTGCTGGTAGTTTTCGTCATGTGTTACGGACCTCCAGGTTGACTGTCAACAGGCGGGGGGACATCAGGTGGATGATGCCCAGGCCCACGAGGTAGGAGAAACTGGCGAGGGCGAAGATGGTGAGGTAGCTGCCGGTGGCCTGGAGCACGAAGCCCACGGCGCTCGAAACCAGCATGCCGCCGACGGCGCCACCGAAGCCGCAGATCCCGGTCACCGAACTTACGGCCCGCCTTGGGAAGATATCGGAAACGATGGTGAAGATGTTCGCCGCCCAGCCGCAGTGGCCGGCCATGGCGAGCGAGATCAGCCCGGTGGCCAGCCAGGGGCTGGCGACGCGTGGGGCCATCACGATGGGCAGGACCATCAGGGCGCACGCGAGCATGGCCAGTTTGCGGGCGCCGTTGTTGCCGCGGCCGCGCTTGATTAAGAACGCGTAGAACCAGCCGCCGAAGATGCCTCCGACACTCGAGACCAGGTACGTGGCTGCGAGGGGCAGGCCGATCTGGTCGAGCTTTAATCCGAATTGGGAATTCAGGAACTTCGGTCCCCAGAAGAGATAGAGCCACCACACGGGGTCAGTGAGGAAGCGGGCGAGGAGGAGTCCCCAGACGGGGCGGTTGGAAATGAGGATGCTCCAGGGGATGTGGGTGGCGGCTTCGGCGGGCTCGCTGCGGATGTAGTCGAGTTCGGCGCGGCTCAGGCTGGGGTGGAGGGCGGGCTCGCGGTAGATGAGGAGCCAGGCGAGAATCCAGACGAAGCCTGCGGCGCCGAAAGCGGCGAAGGCCGATCGCCAGCCGAATTCGATGGTGAGCCAGGGCACGAGGAGGGGCGCGAGGATGGCGCCGGCGTTCGAGCCGGAGTTGAAAACGCCGGTGGCGAGGGCGCGTTCGCGCTTGGGGAACCATTCGGCCACGGTCTTGATGGCGGCGGGGAAGTTGCCGGCTTCGCCGAGCCCCAGGAGGAAGCGGACGCAGCCGAAGCCTAACGCGGAGGCGGCGAGGCCGTGCAGCATGGCGGCAACGCTCCACCATCCGAGGGCGAGCGGGTAGCCCAGGCGCGTGCCGACACGATCGATGAGGCGGCCGATGCCGAGCAGGCCAATGGCGTAGGCTCCCTGGAAGGCGGTGACGATCAGGCCGTACTGTGCCTCTGACCAGCCGATCTCTTTTTGCAGGGTGGGGGCCAGGATGCCCAGGATCTGGCGGTCGGCGTAGTTCACCGTGGTGGCGAAGAAGAGCAGGGCGCAGATGGTCCAGCGGAAGGCGCCTACGGGCGTCGCGGGCCGGTCGATGGCGGCGGGCAGTGGCAGGACTCTCATGCTGGCACTCGGGTGCTTCCAGACTAACAGACCTCTTGGTCTTTTGCGGTGGGATGAGGGCGGGGATGTGGACAGGCCGGGAGGCCTGTCCTACTCAGACAGAGGGAGGGGGAAGCGGGGGCAGGGCAACGCAGGTGCGGCGTTCTTACTAGTCCTGCGGCACGAGCTTGCGCGGCATCTTGCGTTTCAAGTCCGGCCAGAATTCTTTTAGGACATTAGAAGCCGCATCAAAACCTAACTGCACACCGTACCTACTTATGTTATCCGAGGCGTTGCGTCCGTCCGGGTGGTAGGCGTTAGAGATACCCAAGGACGTGGCGCCACCGACTACTTCGGAATAGTTGAATTGATGCTTTCCCGAATCGGTTCGGGTGATGAAAAGCCGGCTGATCGCGTAGCCCAGTCTCGACCGTCCGGTGCCAGTGCGGCGGCGGAAGTAACGCGGGTCCTGATGCAGTAGCGTCGGGAAAACGCCCTCCGTCATCAGGTTTTGTACGGCGAAGTCGCAATAGGCCGCACCGAATCGCTTAGCGTAACCTTCCGTTCCTTGTCCGAAGGAAGGATTCCCATTAGTAGCCTGTCCGATGCCGGCAAGGAAAGCACTTTGCAGGAATATAGCCTGATCTGTCGTATCATGCCAGGCAATAGAGAACTTACCCTTAGGCGTGAGCTTCTGGATGGGCGCTGATTCCTCGGCTGTGCGGTGATTCGTAAATATCCAGAGGATGCGCTTGTCCTCCGCTTTGGGGGCTTTAGGTGCTATAGGTGCTATAGGTTTGTTGTTCGCTTGGGCGCCGAGGGTAAGGGGAATTGCGATTAAGACTGTGAGGCAACACAACGAGAGCCTAACACCGCATAAGTGGCGCCTGCACCGGCAACCAGGCACGCGCCGGCTTACATCTGACATATATATCCGTCTCCTTGTTCTCTTCACCGAGTCGCATGCCCCAGGTCGAGACTGCGCGATCCACGGCCCCAAATTGGATTGACGCGAATTTGATGTTCGGCGCGCTATTTTTTGCTTTGGAGCCGTGTTAAACGCGGAATCGGAAAGCCTAGTCTTCGAAGCTTCGGACGCCGCCGCTGAAGCCGTTGCGGGCTTGCTGCCAAAGCCATTTCAGAGCGCGGGCATCGTTGTAGCAGTAGCCGAGATTGTGATTCAACGTCGAGAAGCAATGCTGCTGGCAAGTGTTCTTCATCTCGCCCAGCTGTTTCCCGCCGAACTTATGGCCTTCGATCGTGCCCCAATCGTAAGTCGCCGCATACATGGGAAAACACGGAGCCACCGTCCCATCGGTGCGGACAATCACGTTGTTCTGACCTGCGCGGCAATTCCAGTCGGCAAAGCGCAGTCCTCCGTTCTCATCTCGAGAGATACCCGGCATTCCGGCTAGCAGCTTTTCGGAGGTTCCGGTTCCGTCGCCGTTCCAACCAAGGCGCGGCAGATCGCGGCTGTGGGACATTCGCATGAACGCCTTCATTTCCTGAAGACGGGGGATGGAGTTCACCATTTGATAGCCGGCTTTGTTCTTGGCGATCAGCCAGTCGATCAACTCGTCCACCGCACGCCAGTCTTCCGGGTAAATGTACGTGGGGTTCTCACGAAGATGCTTGAAATGATCGTCCTGTTCCAGCATCGGTGTTTCGTTGAGATGATAGTCCGTGGCAAGGCGATGTTCGCGCGCGTACTCGGTAAGTAGACGGATGTCGTCCAGGTTATTGCGGCAAATATTCATGTTAAAGAACACCATGTAGCCGTACGCGTATTGCTTTCGCATCAGGTACTCGAGGTTGGTGCGGGCCGGGACAAGCGCCTTAGGCAGGCCGGGCTTCTCATCCCACGCATCCAGGGCGAAATTGAAAATCGCTGTTCCCGCGTCGGCCAGCTGGTCCGTGACCTCGGGCCGCAGCAAGCGGCCGTTAGTAGCGATATATACCCAGAAACCCTTCTTGGCGGCATAATAGACAATTTTGTGCACCAATTGCGGGCGTAACAAGGGCTCGCCACCCATGAGAGCGAGCACGCGGCAGCCGTGGTCATGCAGCCAATCGATAGAACGGCGCGCCACGTCTTCCGTCATGCCTTTAACCTTGTTGTTGTATGACCAGCAGTACCAGCAGTCGATGTTGCATTTGTACTCGACGAACAGATAAGAAGTGATTGGATGAAAATCCCCCGGCATGACGCGCGAGCGGAGGTACGGAACCAACCAGCCGCGTAACTTGCGCGTGAGTTGTTCGCGCGTCCATTCGCGCTTTTCGGGAGGCGTGTCCGGCCCTGGGACAGAGAGCAGTTCCGGATATTGCGGGAATACCGGTTCCGGCAGTGTGGCGCCTTTGGGTTGCGGCGGCGCCGGTGGATGCGCGGCGGAATGCAGCAACAGATCGTTAATTGATACGTCGATACGAAACGCGGGTTGAACAGAACTTCCCATTCGAGATTTCCTCCGAGACTGACGACGGGATGCTACAGAAAGCGGGACGTTCCAATATTTGGCGAGAAAGGCCTGGCGATAGCGGCCGTCATGCAGTTGGAGTGGGGGATATCGTACAGGACGGCTTACCGGGACCCCACAGGACGATGGCAAGGATCAGGGCGGCGATGCTGATTCCGGCGGCGAGTTTTTCCGGCGGGGTCCGCCCGTAGTGCACTTCGACGAGATGCTCTCCCGGCGGAATCTGGAAGGTAATCAAGCCGCTGGGTGTGCCGGGACCGGCGGGCGCTTGCTGTCCGTCGACACGCACTTCCCAGCCGGGGAACCAGGCGGTGTTGATTTCGATGGTGCTCGCGACTTTGGCGTTGACGGGACTCGTCCAGGAGAAGGGGGTGCGGCCCGGATGGCGGATTTCGGCGTCGCCCGACAGGACGGTGGCGGCTACCGGGGTGTAGGCGGGCAGGCCGGTCATCCAGCGCGGTGTGGCTTCGGCCATGGTGGTGGTCTCGAAGCCGCGCAGCGACAACTGTTGGGGCGTCCAGAAATTGAGGTCTACATCCACCAACTGTTTGGAATGCAGATGGGACAGGTTGGGTGCGATCAGCAGCGCCATGGCCGCCGCCATCCCCGCGGTACGCCAGCGCGGCGGTCCCTGGGAGAGCAGACGGCCAAGCTGCGCGATCATCAGCGCCATGCAGATGGATACTGGACCGAGCAGCCTCCAGGGCAACTGGACATTCTGCAGCAGGGGCATCTGCTGCCAGAACCACAGGGAATCCTGGAGCATCAGGATGCACAGCAGGATGGCGGCGGCGCCGAAGAAGCGGAACAGGCGGCGGTCACCTAACTTTGGATTGCGCGAGATCCAGATCCAAACCACGATGGCTAGAAGCAGGTGGCTCCAGCCTAATGCGAATGACATTCCGTCGCCGGGTCCGGGGACGGAAAGCCCGTACCCCCACGGCGAGTAGAACAGCTGATGGAGGTACACAAAATGGTTGGAGTACAGGCCGTTTCCTTCGACGGCGCGATTCATGGCCGCATGCTGGCGCGAGGCCAGCGCGGGCACCCAGATGAAGGCGCTCAAGCCGAGTCCGAGGAGGATGCCGCAGGCCTGCCTGCAGAGCACTCTCCAGGATTTCTCCATCCATGAGGTCAGGGCGAGGAAGCCGAGCAGCAGGGGCGTAAACAGGAGGGCGGCCGGAAAGTGGCAGAAGAGCACGCAGGCATAGGCGGCTACGCCAATGAGCCAGTGGCGGGTGCGGCGACGAATGGCGTACGCGCCGAATCCGTAGAGCGCGAGCGTGAAGAACGGAAAGGCGGCAAATTCTTCCATGGCCGAGCGAACGTACAGGTCCACGGCGAAGTACGGCACATATACGTAGGCCGCGGCACCCAGCCAACCTCCCGCTTCGCCGAAGTAGAGGCTGGCGAGGAGGAACATGCCGGCGGCGGAGAGCAGCACGATCGCGGCGCAGGCGAGGTTCATGGCGGTGACGAAATCGAAGCCCAGCAGGTGCCAGAATTCACCGAAATAGTAGATCACCGGGGGGTGGAAGAGGAAGAGCGGCTGGCCGGTGCCGCGGCCGAGGTCGGGAGCCCAGCGCGGCAAGAGAACTCCGTGGATGATGTTCTGATGGACCTCTACCAGGCGCGGAAAGTAAACGAAGCCATCGTGGCCCCAAAGGACGCTGCCGGTGAAGAGCGGGAGGCACACGGGCAGGGCAAGCAGGATCAGGCCGGCGGCAATCAGGAGACGGCGGCGCGCCGCAGCGGGGAGAGCCCACGCGGGCGTCCAGGCTTCGACGCGCGCCGGCCAGCCTCGCCGTTCGAGCGCGAGCAGGAGCAACACTCCGAGCCAGTCCGATAAAACCCAGTGCGGCCTTCCAAGCTCTCGGGCTGGTAGCGCATGATGACGGTGTGGCGGCCGGGGGTGAGTGGAACGCCGACGAATCCCGGCGTCAGCATCTGGGTCGCCTGCGGACTGTCCATCCACGTAGGCATGCCAGTTGGCGTGCCACGTCATCTTGAACAGCGCAACGCAGGGACGGAGGGCTTCCAACTCGGCTTGATAGACTTCGCCGTGGCGCTGCTCGCTGCGCACTTCGCCGGCGGAGGGCAGAATGGGGAACGGGGGAAGGGCGTCCTCCGGCGCCAGGCGCGCGATGCGCGGGGAAACGTCGTCGTGCCAGTCGAGGCGCAGATGCGCGCGCTTCATCACCCAGTCGCTTTGCAGCCAGCGGTCGTTGATGTCGTAGAAGTTATTCTTGGTGGTTTTGACGGAAGCCACGACGTCTACGAGGTCGAAGTAGGAATTGCCGGGCGCCTGGAAAACTTGGAAGGGGCCATTCCGGGCGAGGGGCACGAGAAAGGGCGGCAGCGGTGGACCGGCGGCGGCGGGCGCCACTACGGTGTGGATATTGAAGAGACGGTAATGGCTGGGGTTCCACTCGTTGAAGCGAACCATGATGTCGGACGTGAGCGCCATCGAGTGATAGAGAAAGGCGACGCTGGGTACATGCGCCTCGCTGAAGAAGGCATAGAGCGGCACGTCGCCGACCTTGAACCTGCCACCCCACGCGGCGGCCAGACCCGAGTAGGCGCGTCCGCCGCGTTCTTTGACCAATGCGACGGTGGGGTCCAGCGAGGTTTGTCCGGCGGCGTGCGCCGCGAGATTTTTGGCGCCCCATTCGGCATCGTTCGCCAGATTGCGGGCACGCTCCTGCACCATGGGATAGAGCAGCAGAAGCGTCACGACGGCCGCGGCGGCGTAGTGCCAGCGCTGCGACAGTTCGCGCCACAGCGCGGACAGTCCGATGGCGGCCAGCAGCACCAGGAAGATTTGCGCCCCGCCGATCACGCGGTGCAACTGCATGTCGGCGGAAACGCCGAGGAGCCCGAGCAGCGGTCCCCAGAACGGCCGGCCGAAAAAGAGCAGCGTCCAGAAGGCCGCACCCCAGAGGGCGAAAGCGTGAGCAGGACTAGTGGGGAGCCGCTTGCGCAGTTCCACACGAACAGTCCGGCGCCGGCGAGGGCCAGCAGGGTAAGGACCGGCAGGCGGCCGTGGTCGAGGAGTTCTCCGGTGAACAGCCATTTCAAGACATCGCGGGCGCCGAAGGAATCCCATTTCCAGACCGCTTCCCAACGGCTGTGATTGATGTTGGAGCTGTCGAGCAAGAGCGGCACCAGTTGAAAGGCCGAGAGCAACAGGGCGACGGCCCCCACCATGACCACGCGGCGGATGCGAACCCGCGCGCGCACCGCGGCATCCGGGATCACGGCCAGCAGGCACACGGATAGGGCGCCCATGTATCCGTAGATGAGATGGGCGAGGAAGGTGAGCCCGAGCATCGCGCCGGTGAGTGCCAGATGGCTGCCGCGCCGGACGGAGCGAAACGCCAGGCCCAGAGTGATCAGCAGGAAGTGGGTGGCGACGGCTTGCGGAAAGAGTCCGCTGCCGGCCCAGGTGTAACTGCCGTACTCGATGCCGTAGAGGAAGTTAGTAGAGACAAGCGGCGCAAGAATCGCGGCTGCCGCGGCGGTAAGTGGGCGCAGTCCCATGAGCCGCGCCGCCGCGAAGAAACTCAACGGCAAGAGCACTACAGAGAGAAAGCGCGCCCAAACGAAGATCGTCATCAGGCCGACCGACTTACCGAGAGCGAAGTAGACAAGCGCTACCAGGGCGTGCGACAGCGGCTGGTAGGTCCGCAGCACGGGATATCCCAGCGACCATTCCGACGACCAGCAATCCAGGGGGTTTTCGCCGTGTTCCACGGCTTGCACGATGCGTTCCACCAGGGTGAAGTGGAGCACGTTGTCGTTGAGGTCCACGCGGCTGATGGAAAGTTCCGGCCAGAGGCCTGCTGCGTTGAAAACCAACACAGTTAGTAAGAGCGCCAGGGCAGGGAGGTTCTCGCGAGAAGGCTTCATGCGGTTCAGTAGAGTAGGAAGCCAATTGTACCCGCGTATAGTAGCGATTGGCTAGTACTCTCTTTCCAGTACTCTCTGGTATACTGCGTACTCCAGGAATCCATGTCACTGCCAGAGTTAGTCCGGGCCCCTCGTGCACCGCACCGGGTTTCCCGAATTATCGTGGTTCTACCGGCTTACAACGAAGAGGCCAACATCGGTAACCTGTTGCGACGCATCTTCGATAGCCTGACGGACGAAAACTTTGGATTTTCTATCATCGTAGTGGACGATGGCAGTTCCGACCGGACTCACCAGATCCTCGAGGAATATGGGCGCGATTTTCCCCTGGTAGTGCACCGGCACGAGGAGAACCAGGGACTGGGCGCCACCATCCGGGACGGCTTGCGCGAGGCGGCGGCGGTGGCGTCGGAGCGCGATATCGTGATCACTATGGATGCCGACGAGAGTCACACTCCGGGCCTGATGATCCGCATGATCCGGATGATTCGCGAAGGCTACGATGTGGTGATCGCCTCGCGCTACCAGCGCGGCTCGCGGGTATACGGCCTGGGGCTGAGGCGGCGGATTATGAGCCGCGCGGCTTCCCTGCTGATGCGCGTGCTGTTCCCGACGCCCGGCGTTTCCGATTACACCTGCGGTTACCGCGCATATCGCGCCGAGGCCCTGCAACAGGCGTACGCGCAGTATGGCGAGTCGCTGGTGGACCAGGACGGCTTCCAGTGCATGGTGGACATTCTTCTGAAGCTGCGAAAATTGCCGCTGATCTTCGGCGAGGTCCCACTGATCCTGCGTTACGATTTGAAGCTGGGCCAGAGCAAGATGCGACTGATGAAGACCTCCGTCAGCACGCTGGGGCTGCTCTGGAGAAGAAAGGCGGGGTCCCGCACATTATGACCTCCGATGTCACCAGGCGCGCGGCTACGGAACAGGACGACGCCTTCCTGTTTGCGTTGTTCAGGGAAGTGCGCTCGGTGGAATTCGCGCAGGCGCGGCTGGCTCCGGCGCAGCTCGACATGCTGATGAACATCCAATACGCGGGGCAGAAGCAGAGCTACGGCGCGCAGTACCCTTCGGGTAACGAGATTGTCCTGCTGGACGGGAAGCCGATCGGGCGGATGTGGTTGTACCGGGGGCCGGCGGAACATCACCTTGTGGACATCTCGCTGATGGCGGAATTTCGCAATCGCGGAATTGGCGCGGCGCTGCTGAGGGAGGCCATCGCCGCGGCCCGGGCTGCGGGCGTGCGGTTGTGCTGCTCGGTGGCGGCGACCAATGAGGGATCGCTGCGTTTCCACCAGCGGCTGGGATTCCGGATCGCCGGCCGGGACGAAGTCTACTACGACATGGCGGCGGAGTCGTAGCGCGCTCATGCCGGGCTTCACTACATTTCTGGTGATGGTGCTGGGCGACATAGCGTTGCGCGACGAGCTGCTGGCGGCTCCCGACCTGGCGGCGCTGATGGCGCTAGTACGGGAGCGGGGGCGCGAACGGGGCGTGGAGATGTCGGAGGAGGAACTGCAGGCCGTGGCGAACACGAATCGCCGCTCGTGGGTGGAGCGGTGGACCGACCAATGAGCGGACTGCGGTTCGACGGTTGGGTGCCTTTTCGGATGTACTGGCAAGGCGGCGAGCCGGGGGTGGAATGGTTCTACATGGGCGCCAGGCGGTTCAGCGAACCATTCTTCGAGGCTACGGCTCACTTTGAAGTGCAGACACCGTTCAACAGCCTGTTTCGCTTCCGGACGCCGATAGGAGCGCTGGCGGAATGGCAAGCCGTGAGTCCCGGGTTGAAGCCCGCGGGATTTATCTTCCACCTGTCGCGCTGCGGCTCGACGCTGATCACGCAAATGCTGGCGTCGCTGCCGCAGAGCGTGGTGTTGTCGGAAGCGGGCGTGCTGGACCGGATGCTGCGCTCGCGCGAGCGCGCACCGGAGTCATCCATTGTGCAACGCGTGGAGTGGCTGCAGTGGCTGGTGAGCGCACTGGGACAGCGGCGGACGGGCCTGGAACGGCGCCTGTTTATCAAATTCGATCCGCGAAATATCGCCGATCTTCCGCTGGTGCGCCTGGCCTTTCCGGATGTGCCGTGGATTTTCGTTTACAGGAATCCGGTGGAGGTGATGGTCTCAAATATACGCGCCGCGTCGCCGCTAGTGACGCGGGGGATCCTGGGACCGGACTTTCTGAACTTCGATACTTCCCTGGTGACGGGGATGGAGGACGACGAGTATGCCGCGCGGGTTCTCGGCATTATCGCGGAGACCGCCGCGCGCCATGCAGTGAACGCGCAGGGGAAGCTGATCGAGTACCGGCAACTGCCGGAGATCGTGTGGGGGGACCTGGGGCGGCACTTCGGACTCGACTTCACGCCGGAAGACGCGGAGCGGCTCAAGCAGGTGTCCACGCTCGACGCCAAGCATCCGAAACAGCGCTTCGAGAGCGACACGGAGGCGAAGAATCGGGAAGCGAGCGAGCGTATGCGGATGCTGGCGGAGCAGTGGATCGCGCCGCATTACGCGAAGCTGGAGGAGATCCGGCGGCAGCAGGAGTGTGGATTCGAGACATTCCGCCGGCTGGTGCTGGAGGATCCCGCACTGCTCGAACGGCTAAGCGGCCTGCAACGGGAGGCTTTCCTGGAGACAGCGGTGCGGGAGGCGTCGCAGGGAGGCGTCCCGCTGCAACGGTACGATGTGGAGCGCGCCATTGCGGAGGCACGTAGGGAAAGGCAGCGGAGGCTGTTGTAGGTCCATGGACCTCACGGGCTGGACTCCGATGTACTCTTATTTTGCGGGCGGGCAGCTCATGGTGGACTGGTGCCACACGGGGCGGCGGCGGTTCACGGAGGCATTCTTCGGCGACACGATCGACCAGGTGACGGGCGACCACGCGGCCTTACTCTTCCGCCACCGGACAACGATCGATGAGGCCAGGGAGTGTAGCCGGTACAGGCCAGCGATGCCGCCGGCGGGGTTCATCTTCCACGTGTCGCGCTGCGGCTCTACGCTGGTTGCCCAGATGCTCGCGGCCCTGGCGGAGAACCGGGTGTTGTCCGAGCCCACGGCGATCAACGCGGTGATTCGCGCGGCGCTGCTGGATGCGCGGATTCCGCGTGCCACTATGGTGGACTGGCTGCGGACGGTGGTGGGGCTGCTCGGCTGTCCGCTGGATGGCGAGAGCAGGTACTTTCTCAAGCTGGATTGCTGGCACGTGCTGGCCCTGCCGCTGATGGTGGAGGCGTTTCCGGAGACTCCGTGGATCTTTCTTTACCGCGACCCGGCGGAGGTTCTGGTCTCACAGGCGAGGAGTCCGGGTGCATGGACGGTGAGGAGCGCGCTGGAGCCCGAGGTTTTCGGCGTGAAGCGGGAGGATGCCCTGTCCATGCCGAGGTCGTTGTACCTGGCACGCATGCTGGGCCGCATGTACGCAGCCGGTCTGGAGCATCGCGGCTGCGGCAGGGGCCTACTGGTGAACTACGACGAACTGCCGGAATTCGTTGGCGGGCGGCTGCCCGCCCATTTCGGCGTGGCTTTCTCGCCTGAGGAATTGGAACGGATGAGGATGGTGTCGCGCGCCGACGCGAAGACGCCCCAGTTGATTTACTACGATGACCGGCAGGCTAAGCGGCTGGCGTTAACATCCGAGTTACACGCCATCGTGAAGGAATGGCTTTCGACGCCTTTTGAACGCCTGGAGGCTGTTCGAAAAGCGGAAGAGTAATAACTTAAGTTAGCTAATTGGTACAGCGCAACAGCGTCTAGTACTAGTTTAAGTTTGACCGGTACCGTCTTACCGTTTTTCGCGGTCACTAACCTTTCATTCCGACACTTTGTTCGCTAGACTGGTGGCCTGTATCTGCACGGGGGGCAAGTAATTTTGAATCGCGCTAAATCATCAAGACGATCGTTCCTCAACATAGGCGCCGGCGCCGCGGCCGCGCTAGGACTGAGAGAATTTCTGTCTCCGGCAGCACTGTCGGCGGCTTCGCCGAACCGGGCAGTGGTGTGTATCTACCTGGTGGGCGGAAACGACAGCAATAACATGATCGTGCCGCTGGATTCGCCGGCATACGATGCTTACGCGCGCGGGCGGGGAGCACTGGCACTGGCGAAAGATTCCCTGCTTGCGGTGCAATCCGGCGCGCAGGCGCGCTACGGTTTCCATCCCAGTCTCCCCGGGTTGCGCGACCTATACAATCAGAACGCTCTTGCCGTGGTGGCGAACGTGGGGCGTGTGGCGCCGAACCACAAAGTGGCCCTGGACTTGACCGACCATGTCGCCGAAATGCAGGTCCGCTACCTGCCGGGCGGCTACCTATCGATTCCGTGGGCAGTTCCGGCTTCCGCCGACACGAATTCTTTGCAGGCGCTGACGCTGGCGCATGGCGTGAGCCTGGCGGCGCCGGGCGCCAATGCGGTACGGCATCGCGGCCTGGTGCAGGCTGTCGCGTCGGCTGCTCACCATGAGGAACTGCCGGAGACCAAACTGGGGCAGCAGTTGAGCACGGTGCTATCCGCGTTGAAGGCGGGCGGTTTCAATCAGCAGGCATTCCTGGTGCAGCTATCCGGATTCGAAACCACGCAGGATCAGTTGACGCGACAGGCTGCATTGTTTGCTGAGCTGGATGGCGCGCTGGTCGCGTTCTATAGAGCGGTAAACAGACTCGGATTTGGCGAAGGCGTGACGGTCTACACGGACACGGAGTTCAACCGGACACTGGCGCCGAATAAGTCGGGCGGCACGGAGCACGCGTGGGGCGGTCATCAGCTTGTGCTGGGCGGGTCGACGCTGGGCGGACAGATTTACGGCCGCTTCCCGTCGCTGGAAGTAAGTGGCGCGGATGACGCGGCGGGCAACGGAACGTGGGTGCCATCGACATCGAGCGCGCAGTATGCGGCGACCTTGGCGTATTGGTATGGGAAGACTACTTTGGCGGATGTGCCGGAATATGCCGGGTCAGGCGACGCGATGGACAATCGTTTGGGATTCCTGGCGCATTGATAAGTAGTGGAAGAGGGCCGATTAGTGGAAGAGGGCCGATTGACAATCGGCCGCAGCTTGCCAAGCTGCCCCACAAGGGTCTCGGCGGTCGCGTATTACGCCACAACCGCTCCCTCACGGTCGCGGCTCGGATGGAGCGCCCGCAAGCGGGCGTTGGCAGGCGAAAGCGCCTGCCCCACTACGGCGGGGCACATCCCAATTGTTTCATTCGGGTTTGAGCGGGGTGTACCAGGCGGTTAGTAACTCGGTTAGTTGATGGGCGAGGTCGCCGGGGCCTTTGAAATCACGCAATTCGCAGCGTCCTCCGGCTGCGAGACGCTCCCGAAAATGATGTAGTTCGGGGACCGCGGCGGGGAAGTTACGGAAGAGAACGCCGACTTGACGCGTTGCCATGGCTGGATCGCCCGCACACTCCACTGCGTATTCCACAAAGCCTGCAAAGACGGGGTCCGGCCACTGCTCGCCGAAGATCTGAACGAAGAATTCGCACGTGCGGATGTTGCTGTCGATTGGTGCCTTCTGAACGGCGGCACTGATCGGGGGGCGGAGGGAAGCGGCGGCGAAAAGAACTCCGTCCGGCATGCTGACCTGTTCGACAAACTGTGTCACGGACGATTCGAAGACGAGGCGCTCAGGATCGAGATCGGGAGGTGTACAGCAGAGGATGCCGTAGAACTTGAAGTCGGTGGGCATGGTTCCGAGGAAGATTGGGCCGGAAGGCCGGCCCAATCGCCAGTGTCAATTCCGAGCCGGGAAGATGCCCCGCAGGGAGATGATGAAATTCAAGCACTGATAAGGCTGCGTGTTCTCGTGAGGCTGGGTGGCGGGCAGTTGTTGAAGCGCCGCCGGCCCCATCACACTGCCGTCAGTGGCGGTTGCGTAAATGGCCGTGGTGCCGGCCGCTTCATCGCAATTCACCTGACCGGCCAGGGTGTTGGTCTCTCCCTTGGAGCCCGCCCCGCAGTTGTAAGTGTGGTTGTGAGCGGGTATTTGCGTAGACAGCAGAGTAACAGTGCTCTCGCCCCCGACCTCACCAAGAACGCGAGGCGTTAGACCAGGTCCATTGCCCTGATGCATAGGAGCCATGCCCTGCAGGTTGGGCAGAGCGAAATTGCTGGTGCCATTGCCACCATAGTACGTACCGATTAACGAGAACAGGGCGGTGTTCTGAGAAATGGACATAAGTTGCCCATTGCAAAGCGCCCAGTTGGCCGGGGCAAAGTTGCCCGCAAACATTCTGATTTCCGCAACAAATGGATTCGCCATAGTCTCCTCTTCTTCAGCTCAATTCCGGCTCGGGAAGATGCCCGAGAGCGCGATGCAATAGAGCACGACCAGATAAGGCTGCAGGTTGTTATGCGGCTGGGAACTGCCATTAGGCGAGAGAATCGCCGCATTCATCGCTGTGTCCGCGGTTGGGCCGTACAGGGATCCAGCCGGCGACGACGCCGGGAAATTGCCAGCGGCACTTACCGAATTTGCGGTGGCGTTAGTGGACACCTGATGAGTGTGGTTGATCTGGTTAGTGGTCAGCGTGACCGACTGGCTTCCGCCGGTTTGGCCAAGAACAATGCCATTTCCCGTGTGGACGGCTACCTTTCCCTGTAAGTTCGGCAGCGCGAAGTTATTTACGCCATTTCCGCCATAGGTGGTTCCCAAGATGGAAAACAGCGCTGCATTCTGAGAAATGGACATAAGCTGCCCATTGCAGAGCGCCCAACCTTTGGGCGGATAAGTAATGGCAAACAGGCGGATTTCGCCAACAAACGGTTCTGTACCCATCGTCGTATCTCCTCTAGCTTCGGGACGGAAAAACTCCATACAGCGAAATGATGAAACTCACCACCCCGAAAGGCATCATATTGTCGTGCGGCTGGCTGCCGGAGTTGGGCTTCACCACAGCCGCATTCATGGTGCCGCCGGCGGCGGTCTTGAAAGCTTTCAGCCCTCCGCCTCCGTAAAGATTACCGGAGACCGAGGTGGTGGTTGCCTGGCCCATGCCCATCAGATTGTGGGTATGGGAGGGAAGTTCCTGGACAATCAGAGTGTGATTCTCTTCCCCGGCCTTCTGTCCCTGGACAAACCCGCTCCCCGCGTGAAGGGGAATACGGCCTTGCAGGTCGGGAACGGCGAATGTCTGCACACCATCGCCGCCGTAAGTAGTTCCTATCAAGGTGTACAGAACCTCGTTCTCCGAGATGGACATAAGCTGGCCGTTGCAGAAAGCCCATCCTGCCGGCGCAAAATTGCCGCCAAACATTCGAATTTCGCCGACGTAAGATGTCCCCATTAGTTATTCTCCTCTCCTTCGATTGAAACGGGCGGCCTAGCGCCCGACATTGTTCATAATGATCCAGTGCCCAGCCCCGTCGCTGACTACTACAATCGGGTGTGGCGAAGCGTTGGCTCCAGATGGAACCAAAGCGTCCGCCCCCTGAACGGCTACGGCGACGCCAGGACACTGTTGTCCATCAGAGCGGTTCGGGACATTGCCCGGACTGGCGATCACCATCCTGCCGGCGCCGACTACGGTGGAGAGAGGCAGGTTCAGCGTGATCGCGCCGCCGCACGTCGTGCCTGTACCCACGGGATTGTTCGTGAGGTAATACAGAAACGTGTCGGTAGACGGGATGGTGTAGGACGTGCCCGATCCGGGGCGCAGAGTGGGATCAAGATTGAACTGGTTGGTGGTGGGGCCATTGGCGCCGGAAGCACCGATCGCGCCCACGGGACCCGTGAGGCCGACTCCGCCCTGTGGTCCACTTGGCCCTTGCGCGCCGGACGGTCCGATGGGACCCTTAGCTCCCGCGAGACCAGCAGCGCCGGTGGTACCGGCCGAACCCGTCGCGCCGGTGGGGCCAGCGGCTCCGATTGGTCCTTGAGCACCTGCGGGGCCAACGGCTCCGGTGTCACCGGTGGTACCCGCTGCGCCGGTGGGGCCGGCCGCTCCGACCGATCCGACGGGACCGGCGGCGCCGGTCAGTCCAGGCGCGCCGGTAGTGCCCGCCGGGCCGGTTGCGCCCGTGGCGCCCGTGGGCCCGACAGCGCCCGTTGCTCCCGAGGGTCCGGCCGGGCCGGCGATGGAAAGTTCCAGTGTGGGCGGATGGCTGGTGGTGGTGCTTTCCTTGGTATCCAACTGAACGGAGGCGGAGCCCGACCCGGTGATCTCGAGGCCGAAGTTCGCCACCGGTGCGGACAGCCAGGCTTGCGCCTGAGCGGTCACGTCCACGAGCACGAAGGTGTTGGCCACAGTTGCGGCGGCTGTGGCGAAGGTTGAGCCAGCGGCCGGCTGTGAATTAAACGTGACCGTGCCTTCACTCCAGGACGATGTGGCCAAAGCAAAATTCAGGGTTCCCCCGGCGACTACCTTGTTCACATAGACGCGAAGATAGGCCTGCGCGATGGTCGCGGAAGCGGGAATCCCGGTAAGGTCGAATTGCACGAGTCCTGCGTTGCCCGGAGCGATGATGAGGCTGGTGGCGGCGCCAAAGTTGGTCGCCGGTGCGGCGGAACTGACATAGGCGTCACCAATCAGCGGCGCATCCGCGGCAGATAGCGCCGGCAGAAACAGCGATCCCGCTGCGAGCAGAGCCCCCAAGGAGCGAGTGAGTGATTTTGTCTTCATCTTGATTCTCCCCACGTGTCGCATCTCCCTATTGGTTGGTATATGCCGCGTTCCAGCGCGTTCCATCGCTATAGAACTGAGCGGCACTCTCGAACGTCACCGAAGTTACTCCCGCGCAAGGTATGTTATTCCCCGGACAAGTTCCAGACGTGAACAGCTTATCGCTGCCCTGACTGGCGACTGTGAAGAAATTCGAGCCGCTGATATTGGTCATTGAAATCCAGATTTTCCGTCCCGTCTGACTGGCGGCAGTTGGCAGGGTAACCGTGTTGCCCGAAGTTGTAAAGAAAACGCCGCTGGTAGTGTTGTTGGGGATGGTATAGGTTCCCGAGCTCGCGGCGACGCTGAACAGGTTGGAGAATACCGCACCGGTCACGCCACTCGGTCCGGCGGGGCCTTGCGCGCCCTGGGCACCGGCAGGGCCTTGCGATCCGGCGGCTCCCGATGGACCCACGGCACCGGTGGCACCAGAGGGGCCCGTGGCTCCGACGGCACCATTCGCCCCTGCCAGGCCAGGCGCTCCGGTTGCTCCGGTCGCACCGGTCAGACCTGCCGGGCCGGTAGCACCGGTGGCCCCGGCAGCTCCCGTAATTCCGGTAGCGCCTGTAGCCCCTGCAGGACTTGGCCCGGTGGCGCCGACCGGACCTGTGGGACCAGTAGCGCCAGGAGCTCCGGTTGCTCCAGTTGCGCCGGGCGCACCTTGCAGACCGGTGGAACCGGCCGCGCCGCTGAAGACCACTTCGAGGACCGGGGGATGGCTGGTAGCGACGTTTTCCTTGGAGTCGATGAATATCGTGAGAGCGGGCGTCCCGGCATCGGCCGTCAGGATGAAACCATTGTTTGGAGAACCGCTGAGCCAGGACGCTACCTGGCCGGTGACATCAAAGGTTACATAGCCCGGTGCGGCGATAGCGGCTGTGGAGAGCGCGGAACCGACAGCGATCCCGCTGTTGCCCGTCACGGCAGCTTCGGCCCAGGATGCGTTGGGTGTACCAAGATCGAGCGTGCCGCCCGTAGTTACCTTATCCACATAGACCCGCAGGCGCGCCCAGGCCACTCCGCTGGTGGCAGGCAGTGTGGAGAGGTCGAAAACCAGCAGGCCAGAGGAACTGGTGGCGCCACCGACGTTGACGGTGGGCAGGCTGCCGTAGTTAGTCCCGTCGCCCGGATTAATGGAAGTATCTCCTGCCAGCTTAGCCGTATCGGCCGAGACCAGAGCGGGGAGAAGAAGCGTCAGGCCGGCGGCGGCCAGGCGAATGATTTTTGAGAATACGGGTTTCTTCATTTGTCTTCTCCTCCTTTAGTTGTTGCTGAGGAAGTACCAGTGGCCGTGGCCGTCCGACAGCACTTCACACGAGTAGTTCAAGGTCCAAAAGTTGCCTGCAGTAACGACGCCGGTGGGGCTGTTATGACCTTCCGCCGGGACGAGGAGCTGGTCGCCGGTTTGGGGTCCGACGAGGATCACGTTGGCGCCAGCGGACCACTCGTGCACGCTAATCGAAATCACTACGCCGGCGCCGATTGTGGCGCTGTGCGGCAGCAGGATATTCGGCTGGAAGTTGACGTTGTCGACTTGAAGGTTGGTGCGAGTTTCGTTGTCCGCAATCGTGATGTTCTGCGCGGACGTCAGAAAGGCGTAAGTGAAACTATTGTTGATCCTGCCGGCAGGTCCGGTTGGGCCTGCTGCACCGGCTGCACCGGTATTTCCCGTGAGGCCCGCATTACCAATCGGTCCCGCGGGTCCGGTCACTCCATCTGCGCCGGTCGTACCCATGGATCCAGTGGCCCCGGTGGCTCCAGTGGCTCCGACGGCTCCGGTGGCACCGGTAGCTCCAGTGGCACCCACAGGACCTTGCGAGCCAGTAGCGCCCGTCGCGCCGGTTGCACCAATCGCGCCGGTGGGACCGGTTGCGCCCTGGGCGCCGGCAGCCCCCGTGGGACCTTGTGGCCCAATAGCTCCAACGGGTCCGGAGGCGCCCGTTGCGCCGGTTGCGCCAGTTGGACCGGGCGCTCCGATTGCGCCAGGTTGACCACTTAGATCGATCTCCAGGACCGCCGGATGGCTGGTGCTGGTGCTTTCCTTGGTATCGAAGAAGAACGAGCTGGTGGATGGGGCGGCGGTGACGATGAATCCGTTATTGGGCGCTCCGTTGAGCCACGCCTGTACCTGGGCGGTCACCGGTATCGAGATGTAGGCACTTGCCACGGAAATGCCGATGGGTCCGGCGACGAGTGCCCCCGGGGCAGGAGCCCCGGCCAGACCGTTAACCGTCGATTCGGTCCACGACGCGGTGGCCGCATAAACATTGATACCGCCGGCCGTGCCGATTTTGTTGACGAAGAGCCGCAGGGACGCGCCTGAGACACTGGCCGCGGTAGTGCCGGGAGGCAAGGCGCTCAAGTCGAACTGAAAGAGTCCCTGGTATCCGGTGATTCCCCCCACATTCACGTTGACCGTGCCGCCAAAATTGCTGGCCGTGCCGGGCGCGATGAACGTGTCCCCAACCAAGGGGACCGTCTGCGCCCAAGCCGCCGCTCGCAACAGTGCAAGCGCGCCGATCCCAAATAAGAACCTTTTCGAAGCCCCAATCATTCCGCTTCCCTCCTGCCAAAACGCCGTGAGCTCAGGCTAACGACTTATACGTGTTTTCCGCGCCGTCGAAGCAGCGCCAAGCCGGTAAGTCCAGTGCAGAATAACAGCATCGATGCCGGCTCCGGCACGGTGCCTCCGCCTCCGGCATTGGTAATGTCGGTGGCATCGCGGACACCGGTGATGTCCACCGCCCAACTACCGGTCCGCTGTGCTGGTGAAGCGTCGCAGAACGGAGCAGTTCCGCCGCAGCCGAACTCGCCCGCCGTGAAGTTACCCATCCCAGTCTGGCTGAAGCCGTCGCCGTAGGTCGTGCCCAGAGGCGAATTGTCGTTCTGGCTGAGGATCAAAACGTAAGTCCCTCCAGCGCTCAACGAATTAAGCGCCAGCAGGGAATCGAACGCATAGCCCGTGGTCGCGTCTGTATCCACGCCGGCACCGTCGTTATTGGTGCCGATCAGTGGTGAGCTGGCCAGCAGACCACCGGTGGCGTCGAACACGGAGAGAATCGGATCGAAACCGCCGGGTGCAATAACCTGTCCATTAGCGTTGGTTCCGCCTGCGTAGCCCCAGGTTTGAACAACGAGGCTGGCAGAGGGAGCGGTGAACTGAAATAGCTCTAATTGGTCATCCTGGGTAAAGATACCCGTAAAGGAGTAGTTACCCGCCGACGCCACACTGATAGACAGGCAAAAAGCCAGTGTTACGATTCCGAGACGACTCAAACGCATTCAAATGCCTCCGTTGGTCTGGCCGGGTTACTTTCACCGGCCGCCACTGTTTTTATTTTTCGGATTCAGTACTCATAGAAGCGATGTAAGCAACTTCTTAGACTATCTGGACCCAGATTGTCTGTACATCTTCTCATAAGGGTTTTTAATTGGGAAGAGAATCGGTAGAACTGGAGTTTAATTAGTACTAAAACCAGTACTGGTGGATAACTTCGGTTATCTGCAATTAGATAACTCTTCTCGAAGCAAGCGTCCGGTGTTCACCGGGGGCAAACCGGGGACAGACAGCGAATTTCCGGCAAACGGCGCCGGAAATTCATGTCAGTCCCCGGTTTGCGGCGTCGCTTGAACTTGGTACGCTAAAAAAGTTGACCAAGTGACCATACGTCCGGCCAGCGACCGCTCCCTGCTGCTCTCGTTCGGCGACGAGATATCTTTCGACGCCCATGTCGCCGTGGCGCGTCTGACGCGGTCCCTTGAAGGGGTGCGCGGCATTCTCAATGTGCATCCGGCATATACCTCCGTGCTGGTGGATTTCGACCCGCGATTGCGTTCGCACGCCCAAGTGGAGACGCTGCTGCGGGCGCGCCTGGCGTCGCAGGCGGAGAAGGCTCCGCCGGAACCGCGGCACGTCGAAATCCCGGTGCGTTATGGCGGCGAGTTCGGTCCGGACCTGAAGGATGTGGCGCGCCACGCGGGGCTCAGCGAGGAGCGCGTCGTGGAACTGCATGCGGCCGCGGAGTACCTGGTTTACTTTGTCGGCTTCTCCACGTGCTTTCCGTACCTGGGCGGCCTGCCGCGTGAACTGGCCACGCCGCGGCTGGCAGCGCCGCGCAAACATGTGCCGGTGGGGAGTGTCGCCATTGGCGGAGCGCAGGCGGGCATCTATCCTCTGGCCTCCCCCGGCGGCTGGCGGCTGATCGGCCGGACGGAATTGAAGCTTTTCGACCTTTCCGCCTCGCCGCCGCCGCTGCTGCGCATGGGCGACCGCGTCCGCTTCGTTCCGGTAGGGGAGGCGCCGCTTTGAGCCGCATTCACGTGCTGGCACCGGGCTTTCTGACCACGGTTCAGGACTTGGGCCGCTTCGGGTATGCGCATTTCGGAATCTCGGCCTCTGGTGCGGCGGACCCACTGGCATTGCGCGCGGGTAATCTGCTGGTGGGCAATGCGGAGAATGCCGCGGCGCTGGAGATGACGCTGACCGGCGGCGAATTCAGCTTCGAGGGCGAGGCGGTGATTGCGCTCACCGGGGCGGATTTCGCGTCTTCGGTCGCGATGTGGCAGCCGGTGGAGATCCGCAGCGGCGAAACGGTGCGCTGCGGTGCGGCACGCAATGGAGCGCGCTGTTACCTCTCGGTACGCGGCGGACTGGATGTACCGCTGGTGATGGGCAGCGCGTCGGTACATGTCATGACGGGCGTGGGCGGACGGCCGTTGCGGCGCGGCGACGCGATCGCGGTTGGCGATGGGGCAGTGCGGCGGCCTCGCAAGCCGGCACGGGGCGTTCCGGAGTTTGGCAGTGCGGTAAGCCTGCGGGTTACGCCGGGGCCGCAGGCGGCGTGGTTCGGCGACGAACTGTACGGCGCGAGCTACCGGGTGAGTGAGGAATCCAATCGCATGGGAATCCGGCTGCTGGGGCCGGCGCTGCCTTCGCCGGGCGGGCACATGATCACGGAAGGTGTCGCGTTGGGCGCGGTACAGGCGCCGCCGGACGGGCAGCCGATCGTCCTCTTCGTGGAACACCAGACCACGGGAGGGTATCCGAAACCCGCGAACGTGATCTCGGCGGATTTCTGGCGGCTGGGGCAGTTGCGCCCACGCGACCAGGCGAGCTTCGAACGGGTGACAATGGAAGGCGCGCTGGGTTTGCTGCGCGACCAGGAGGAGTGGTTGTATTCGCTATGAAGATCGACCTGAACTGCGACATGGGGGAATTGGATGACGCGGCACACGAAGCGGCGCTGATGGGATATATCACGTCGGCCAATATCGCCTGCGGCGGGCATGCGGGCGACGCGCAAACCATGGAGCGTACGGCACGGCTGGCGATGGAGCGCGGCGTACGCATCGGAGCGCACCCGGGATATCCCGACCGCGAGAATTTCGGAAGGCTGGAAATTGCCATGACCGCGGAGGCGATTGCGGACACGGTGTATGCGCAGATCGCGCGGCTCGATGAAGTGGTGCACGGGCTGGGCGGCACCATTGTTCATGTGAAGCCGCACGGCGCTCTATATAATGTCGCGGTGCGCGACGCCGGCGTGGCGCGCGCCATCGCGAACGGGGTGGCGCGTTGGAATCCGCGAACCACGCTCTTCGGGCTGGCGGGTTCGCCGATGCTCGGATGTGTGGCGCGATATGGGCATGAAAGTGGCGGGCGAAGCGTTTGCCGACCGGCGCTACGAGCCCGATGGCACGCTGCGCTCGCGCAAATTTCCGGACGCGTTGATTACGAATCCCCAGGAGGCGGCGGCGCAGGCGGCGCGTTTTGCCAGCGAGGGACTGGCGGAGACCATCTGCGTGCACGGCGACACGCCGGGGTCGGTGGAAATTCTGAAGGCTTGCCGCGAGGCGCTAACATAATGAGGATGAGGTTCCTGATCGCTTTGGCGTTCGCCGCGCCGCTGTTCGGGCAGAATTGCACGTGGGTGGTTGGATCATACCAGTTTCACATCAGCGCGGCACACATACACCGGCACGGTGAATGTGACGCAGACCCAGGGCAGTGCACTGCGGGAGCTACTCGGCGACGTCCACGTCCAGACGCAATTGGCTGCACATCACATCAGGAGCTACAGGAACCCCGGGGACGCGATGTCAGTTTCAGCGTCGACCAAAACCTGGCCGCCACGGCGCGCAGTGGAGCAATGACGAATCGCGGTCGCAAACCGTGACGGTTACCCAGGCTGCGCGCTAGTTGTGCGTTCAGTATCTCGCCAACCACCAAAACTTCCTGGTGGGGAGCGGCAACGGGACGTTCAGCGTGCAGGCTGCCTGCGGTGGCAGGCCGTCAGCAATGCAAATTGGATCACCGTGTGAATACGGCCGGGAGCGCCAGTCCAGTCGGTTACTCAGTGGCCGCAAATACGTGTGTTGACACGCGCAGCGGCACCATCTCGCTGGTCACGAACCTGCCGGCTCCGCCTTCGTTTACCGTCACGCAGGATGGATCTCCAGCTAACATGTCCCTCTCGCCGGGCAGCGTTACGGTCGCCGCGGCCGAGAGTTTCGGCCGCGTCACGGTGACTACGGGCGACTCTTGCAATTGGACCTGCCAGCGCGGACGTGAGTTGGATTCAAATCACTTTTGGCACGACCGGAACACCGGCAGCGGCGGGATCTCCTATCATGTTCTGGCAAACACAGCCTCGCAGCGTACGGGGCACATCAGTGTGGGCACGCTCTCGTACACCATTACCCAACAGGCACCCGGTCCCCCGGCCCCGACGCTGACCACGGTGGCCAACGCCGCCAGTTATACGGCCGACGCGGTCTCACCCGGGGAGATCGTGGTTCTGTTCGGCGCCAACATGGGACCGGCGTCCATCGTGACCCTGCAAGTGAGTAACGGAACCGTGACCAATTTGCTGGCGGGCACGCAGGTGATGTTCGACGGGGTGGCGGCGCCGATGATTTACACATTGAATGGACAGGTCAGCGCGGTGGTTCCTTACGGGGTCACCGGCAAGACCACTACACAGGTGCAGGTGCAGTATCAGGGTTCGGCGTTCGAACACCCTCAGCGTGCCTGTGCACGCCGCTACGCCGGCGATCTTCTCGCTGGACTCCAGCGGCATCGGACCAGGGGCGATTCTGAACCAGGACACTTCCATTAATTCCACCGGCAACCCCGCCGCGACCGGCTCGGTAATCGCGCTCTACTGTACGGGGGGCGGCGTCACTGCTCCTACGAGCGGCGATGGCGAGGTAATCGGCGGGGCGTTGCGTAACCTGGTGCAGACCGCGGTGACAACGGTGACTATCGGCGGAGTGAATGCGCCCGTTCAGTTTGCCGGGGCTGTGCCCGGCGCCGTGGCCGGACTAACCCAGATTAATGTCCAGATTCCCACGGGACTGACGCCCTCCCTTGCTTTGCCCGTTGTGGTAAAAATCGGCGATTTCAGTAGCACGAGCGGCGTGACGGTAGCAGTGAGGTAGTGGCATGTCCGACCTGATTAGTTGACAGACGACGCAAGGGGATCGTCTGTCCCACCTTCTTTTGAGATTTTTCCACGGCCGGAATCACTACGTTCGTATGTGACAGCACTTTGAAACGTGAATGGCCAATTTACGTCATCCTCCTGTCGCTCGTAGAGGGCTAGAATCAAATCAGGATTAAGAAAATTTCACGAAGGAGGGTGCGAATGAGATCGCGGATTCTATTTATCTCCGGCCGCTCGGAAGACGCCCACCGTCTTTCGGGAATGCTGCATGCGCTGCCGCTCCAACTGGAGCACGTGCCTTCGCTGCTACAGGCCCGTAACCGCCTTCACCATCAAGAGTACGAGGTCATTCTCACCGAAGCCAGCCTGCCGGACGGCAAATGGCAGGACGTCCTGCACCTGGTCCGCGAGTGTCCGTACGACACCGAGGTGATTGTCACGGATCGGCAGGCGGACGCCTGTTTCTGGGCCGAAGTGCTCAACCTGGGTGCTTACGACCTGCTGGCACAACCTTTCTACGAACCGGAAGTTCGCCGGATTTTGTACAACGCGTGCTCGCGGCCACCTGCCCGGGAACAGGGGATAGCCGCCGTATAATGGTTGCTCCAACTACGGAGAAACCATGTCCGCCGCTACCGATGCGTTCGTCCAGCAGAACCAGAAGCGTCTTCTCGATGAATTGAAGCAGTTCCTGCGCATTCCCAGCATCAGCACCCTACCGGAAAATCGCGGCGACGTGGAACAAGCCGCCAGCTTTGTGGCCGACGCCTTGCGAACTGCCGGTATGGAGAATGTGGAGCTCATCCGGACGGATAAGCACCCGCTGGTCTACGCCGACTGGCTGCACGCGCCCGGAAAACCCACGGTTCTCTGCTACGGCCACTACGATGTGCAGCCCGCCGACCCCCTGGAACTCTGGACCAGTCCGCCCTTCGAGCCATCCGAGCGCGACGGCAACCTGTACGGGCGCGGCACGGCCGACGACAAGGGCCAGATGTACTCGCACATCAAGGCGATCGAGGCGCTGAAAGCTACTACCGGCACGCTGCCGGTGAATATACGCTTCCTGGTGGAAGGGGAAGAGGAGGTCGGCGGTGCTTCCATCGCGAAATATGTCGCCGAAAATCCCGAGAAACTGAGCGCCGATGTCGCCCTTGTGTCCGATACCGCGATGTATGCGGAAGGCATGCCGACGCTCTGCATCGGGTTGCGCGGATTGATCTACATGGAGGTGGAGGCGACCGGCCCGAAACGCGATCTACACTCCGGCCTATACGGCGGCGCGGCTCCCAACGCGGTTTTCGGACTGATCGAACTGTTGTCCAAGGCCAAGAATGCCGATGGTGTACTGCAGATTCCCGGCATTTATGACGAGGTGGACGAGCCGGCGGCGGCCGAGGTCGCGAGCTGGCGCAGCCTGCCGTTCCAGGAAAGCGAGTTTTTGAAAAAGGAAGTCGGTTCGACCCAACTCACCGGAGAACCAGCCCGTATGGTGCTGGAGCGGGTCTGGTCGCGCCCGACGTTCGAAGTGCACGGCATTGCGGGAGGGTTCACCGGGGCCGGCGCAAAGACAGTAATTCCGGCTAAAGCGACTGCCAAGGTCAGCATTCGGCTGGTGCCGCGCCAAAGGCCGGAGGAGGTGATCGGCGCGTTTCGCGAGTGGGTGCGCCACCATACTCCGAAGGGGATTCAGACTGAAGTACGCGTCCTCAGCGCGGGGCCCGGGCTGGTGGTCAATCCGGATCACCCGGCGATCCGCGTGGCGGCGCGCGCGTTTGGCGACGTGTTCGGCAAGCCGACCGTCTTCATCCGATCCGGCGGCTCGATTCCGATTGTGGGGGATTTCGCGACGCACCTCGGCATTCCCACGATCCTGATGGGTTTCGGTCTGCCCGACGATGGCCTGCATTCGCCCAACGAAAAGTACAAAATCGAGAATTACTATTTGGGCATCATGACGGTGGCCCACTTCCTCGAACAATACGCTGCGGCGTGAGGCGTCTGGTGCAGCCGAGCGCGGCCAAGGAATCCTTGTGCGTCACCACAAGGGCAAAGACCAAGCCGAGCGCGGCTGCTGTCGCGGCGGTCCCAGCGATCATGTATTGGAGCGGCCGGTGTGGCGGCGGCATGAGCCAGAGGAGCCACTCGGCCAGCGCCACAAAGACCAGCAAACCTCCCGTGGCCCGCAGTACCGTACGCTTTAATTTCGGCGTCACTAGTCCCATTTTAGATTGGGTGGAGGCTGGTACGGCTGGTAAACTCATACGTAAGGGTGTCTTTCGGTTCCATAACAAAGGTAAGCGCGGTAGCCGTTCTGCTCTTGCTTTTCGGCTGTTCTAAAGGACCACCGCGCGCGCAGCCGGTCGGCGAAGCCTTCGTTGGTCCCGCCATCCTCAAGATCCGAAGCGACATTGCGCTTCAGTCATCGACGGTTGCCACGGTCAAGCATGGCGACCGCCTGGAGATTCTCCAGGTACGCCGGCGCTTCCTGCGAGTGCGCACCCCAAGGGGAGTCGAGGGATGGACCGACGAGCGTCAACTGCTCGCCGCCGGGGACATGGACGCGCTGCGCGAGTTGACCGCGCACGCCGCCAAACTGCCGTCCCAAGGGGTGGCCACTACCTATGCGCCGCTCAATATTCATACGCAGCCCGTGCTTTCGTCCCCCAGTTTTCTGCAACTCAAGGAGGGCGAGAAATTCGATGTATTGCAATCCATCGTGCTGCCGCGCTCCGAGGCCCCGCGGAAGCCGCTGATCCCGCCAGCACCGAAGAAGCTCAAAGGACCGAACAAGGAGGCCAAGAAATCGGCTAGGGTTCCTCCGCCGCCGATGCCGAAGCCGCCACCGCCACCGGCAGACTGGCTGGAACTTTCCAAGACCGATCGCGACGAGGCTGCGGCCGATGCAGAGCAGACCCCGCCGCAAAAGCTCGCGCCACGGACGGATGGATGGAGCCTGATTCGCGCTCCTGGCGGACAATCCGGCTGGGTGCTCACACGGCTGGTCTCAATGGCCATCCCCGATGAAGTGGCGCAATACGCCGAAGGCAAGCGCATTGTCAGTTACTTCCCGCTGGGCCAGATACAGGACGACGACAAGAAGAAGAACATCTGGTTGTGGACCACAACAACCAACAGCAAACAGCCCTGGGATTTTGACAGCTTCCGCGTCTTCGTGTGGAGCCTGAAGCGGCACCGGTACGAGACCGGATACATTGAACGCAATCTCAGGGGTTACGCGCCGGTGCTGCTCAAAGAGGTGGAAATGCCTTCCAAAACCGGCTCATCGAAGTACCCGGGATTTTCCATCTGCATGGAAAAGAAGGACGGGCCGCGGGTACGGCGGGAGTATGCCATGCTTGGCGTGGCGGTCCGCTTTGCCGGCGAACAACCCTGCGAGGCACCCCTGCAACCGCCAACCGTACAGAACCCGACGCCGCTGCCCGTGTCGCAAGCCGCGCCTCCACAGCCAAAGGCAAGCCTCGTCGAGCGGTTGAAAAAGCAGTGGCATGCGTGGAGGGGCAAGTGATGGGGTCCGGCCGCTCCTCCCGTGATACCCGCCTACGTTGCGGCGGAGGGTCCATTGTGTTATTTATGGGTTCAAGCCGGAAGAATCCAACGAAAAACCGCGCCGCTGAAGCGAGTAGCGACGGCCAGTCATAATCTCATCAAAGGATGGCATCCCGTGGAAGCTGTCAATCGCAAACTTATCCGTCCGTCGTTGAACGAAATCAAAGAGCAAATTGCTCCGCCCCGCCGTGCGCCGCTGCAGAAGAAGCCGGTCCCGCCGGATCAGACCAACGCTGAGAATTTTTATTACGTGAAGCAGATGCAGGCCAAGACCCCGATGGTATTTGTGCTGCGGGATGGCGAAACACTGCACGGCGTAATTGAGTGGTACGACCGCTGCTGTCTGAAGGTGAATCGCACCGAAGGGCCGAATATCCTGCTGTACAAGCCGGCCATCAAGTACATGTACAAAGAGAACTGACGGGCTAGGCTTTGAGGCGATTGCGCATCGCCAGGCGGTATTCCCGCCGCTCTCCAGCCTGGCGGAAGCGACGTATTTCGTCTTCCGTTTCGGGAATCACCGGCGGAATCGCTATGGATTTTCCGTCCCGATCGATCGCCACAAAAGTCAGGTAGGCGGAACAGGTGTGCAGGCGTTCGCCGGTCAGCAACTTTTCCGTCATCACTTTGACCCCGATCTCCATCGAAGAGCGAAATACACGATTCACGGAAGAGCGCAGCAGGATCAGTTCGTTGATGTGAACGGGATGCAGGAAGTGGAGGCTGTCTACCGACGCCGTCACCACTGGGTGGCGTGCGTGGCGCATGGCCGCCATGGCTCCCGCCAGGTCTACCAGGTGCATCACCTTACCACCCAGCACGTTGCCGAAACCGTTGCTGTCGTTAGGTAAGGTCAGCTCCGAGTACTCTGAAACCGATTCGCATACCGGCTTGCCTTCCATCAGGACTCCTTTTTGCGCCGCATATAGCTCTCCACGTAGGCCTGCGCCTGGCGCGCCAGCGTCGCCGTTTCGGGCGGGATCGCGAAGACAGAGGCCGCGGTGGAATACTCCAGCCGTCCGTGAGCGAACGGGTGGTGATCGCGCTCCACTACATAGCAGATGCCGATGACCGCATCGTGGTGGCTGGAAATCGTGAATCGGACCGCGTCGGGTCCATCGCCCGCAGGGAAACGGGCGCATTCGCCGCGCGCATAGCCCAGGTTGCAGGTCGTGTCGCAAAAACGGTTGCCGGAGGCTCCGGTTTCGGCGGTGGGCGCGTCGGGCATAGCGTGGCAGAAGCCCTCCCACCAGTCTCCCAGGGGGAGCAGGGGGTTTCCTTCGCGTGCTTCCACCGGGTAAAAATATGGACAGGCCATTTTGCAGGGTATAGTAGCACAAGCATGGCAAGCAACCGTCTGGACATCCTCAGAAGCATGGTGGAACAGAACCCCACCGACAGTTTCGCGCGCTACGGTTTAGCGATGGAGTATCGAAATACCGGTGATCTGGAAGCGGCTATGGGCGAATTCCGGGCCCTTATGGAGGCCAATCCGGACTACGCTCCCGCGTACTTTCACGGCGGGCAGACCCTGGAACGCATGGGCCGCCTCGAGGACGCCCGCGAGGTGTACCTGAAAGGCATCGAAGTGACCGCGCGCAGCGGCGACCAGCACGCCAGGAGCGAAATGCAGGGCGCGCTGGACATGCTCGGGTAATATTTCGCGAGGCCTCTACAGCTGCCGGCTGGGGTCGCGAATCTCGCCTGTTTTTGCTGCTTCCGATCTCTTCTTTGACCTTTGCCCCCTCCAGTTCTGGTATCAGGCCGGATTCGCGCCGTCCGCTGCTGTAAAGTCTTCCTGCGCAACTGCCGATAAGTACCGTGTATGAAGAAGTCTGGTTTTAGAACACTGGTATTGACGGCACTGACCGTCATGGGCGCCGAAACGTTGCGAGCACAGCCAACCGCCAGCCCGAGCTCGTTCAATTTCGTCTACCAGGTGAACAGCACGACCCTTCCGACCCCAGGGAAGCTCACGGCCACAATGTCGAAATCGGCGCCATCCGGTTACACTCTGACGGCATCGGTCTCCCCGCCAATGAGCTGGTTGACGGTCACGCCGGGTGGCGGCACGTCGCCCCTGGCTCTCACTGTAACCGTGAATCCCACCGGCTTAAGCCCGGGAAGCTACTCCGGTGTCATCACTTTGGGTACGAGCCCAGGGACCAGCACCACTTTGGTTCCGGTCACGCTTTCGATTTCCAATCCGCCGTCGTCGATTCTGGTGACCCCTGCCCCATCCGTGACCAATTACACCGCCGGTGTGTCCGGGGCCAACCCTGTGCTGGCCTTTAACTACACTACCGGCCTACCCGGGGCATTGCCGGCCAACACGCAATTGAACGTCGCCTCCAACGGTGGCATCATTCCGTTCACGGTGGTGGCTACCTCCAGCGGCAAAACCGCCAACTGGCTCAAGATCAACGTATCCAACCAGCTTCCCAGCCTTCAGACCAGCGGTGTCGCGCTCTCCGGGTCGTATGTGCCGATTTACGTTACGATCGACTACACCGCCCTGATTTCACTCAATGTGGGTCCTTACGCGGCGACCATCACCTTCACGAACAATGCGAGCAGCGCCGTCTCCGCGGTGATCAGCGTGAGTCTGAATGTGTCGGCCGGACCTCCTACGATTACTTCCATTTTCCCTAGCAGCGTCGCGGCAGCCCCGTCCGCCGGACGGGTGTCGCCGGTGATTACCATTTACGGCGACAATTTCTTCACTAACTCGTCGGTGCAGCTCACTCCCGATGGCGCGCAGCCACTGCCCGCCTTGACACCAACGCTGCTCAGCCGGCAGGTTCTGCAAGCCTCGCTCAATCCGAGCTATCTCACGAAACCAGGATCTTTCACGCTCACCGTCGCCAACCCCAACACCCTCACCGACCCGTCCCCGCAGCAATATTCGGTGTCGTTCACGGTCACCGATGGGACGGTTCCGGAGATCAGCTCGATTGTCAACGCAGCAAGCTACCTGAATTCGGCTACATGGAAGGGAACCCTGGGGCTGGATCCGGTCCCGGCGCAAAGCCTGCCAGGCAGTTCAGCCGTCTCCCCGCGCGAGATCGTCGCGATCTTCGGCCAGAGTATCGGACCTTCTTCGGTGGTTCCAGCGCAAGCTACGGCCACTTTCCCAGCCACCTTTCCTTTACAGGTTACGCCCACCGTCGCATCCGGCAGCTTACCGGTCAAATATGAGGTGCTGTTCAAATTTGGCAGCTACCCCACGATCGTGTCGGCGCCGATCATCATGGTTTCGAGTAATCAGATTAATGCGGTGGTGCCCGTTCCACCACCCGCCGCGTTAGTGTACACGCTGCCTGCGCCTAACGCGTGGGTTCAGGTGCAGGAAACCACGGGAACCGGCGCCAGCGCCACCGTGGTCACCACCAGTTGGTATCCGGTCACGTTTGTTCCCGAGGTTCCCGGCGTCTTTACGTTTGGCGGTCTGGGGCTGGGGCAGGCGGCCGTGCTCAACTACGACGTCACAGCGGGCTACTCGATCAATTCGGCGAAGAACCCCGCGCCTAAGGGATCTACGTTCAGTTTGTATGTTACCGGAATGGGTGACCTGACTCCTGGGTCCACGATCACCGTCACTGACAGTTCCATACCTCCGGCACAGGCCTCGCAAATTTTCGGGCTGATTATCAATCCCACTCCGGCGGTTACCGCGACCGTCATGCCTACGGTAGTGCCTATCGCGGCCACGCAGAACACCCTATCGGTGACCGCTCTTCAGGCGGTGGGCGGAGCGCCGCCTTACACATGGAGCGTGACCGCAGGCCTGCCCGCAGGCATGGCCTTGAGTGCCTCCGGCGTGTTAAACGGCACCCCAACCAGTACCGGGATCTACTTCCTGCAGGTTGGTGTCACCGATAGCGCCGCGGGCATACCGGTAGCAGCCACATATACGGTTACAATCTCCGTTCCGACAATCACAGTCACCACTTCCGGGTTTGTTCCCGGGGTGGAGACGATAATTTATCCCACAGTTACCCTAACGGCCAGCGGGGGAAAGAAGCCTTACACGTGGTCCGCCAGCGGCCTGCCGCCGGGATTGGCCCTCAGCCCGGCCGGAGTCCTGAGCGGTACGCCAACCACCGCCGGAGCTTACACACCAGCCTTTACGGCGACCGATAGTTCGACCCCGGGGGTAGCGTCCGCGCCGGCTACAATCCCCCTGAACGTGCTCCTCTTCGGCATGACGATCACCACCCAATCCCTGCCTAACGGAGTTGTCAACGCACCCTTCGTATCGACCACGCTGCAGCAACAGGGTGGGACCGCGCCTATCACCTGGGGTTCCGTGGGGTTACCTGCCGGCCTCAGCCTGACTACGGCCGGCGTATTGAGTGGCACGCCGACGGCTGGCGGCGCCGTGAACGTCACGATTATCGTGACGGACAGCAGCGCTTCGCCGAAAATGGCAACCTTCACCTATGCGGTAAACATCGCTGCGCCGGTGAGCATCAGCACCGCGGCGCTACCCGGCGGTTCGCAATCGGTCACCTATCCGGCGCTCGCCATGCAAGCGGCCGGGGGAACCCCACCGTATACGTGGACCGCCAGCGGGCTGCCTCTCGGGATGACCATGTCCTCCGCTGGGGTGCTGAGCGGCGTTCCGGCCGTTCCGTTCTATCTTCCGCTGCCTGACGGAGCTGTCGCGCTGGGTGCCGTGTACGTGGCGGACAATACTTATCGAGTGGAGATCAACGGACAGGCCGCAGTCACGAGCTATGCGGGGGCATCCCAAGGTTCGGTGGCCGGGCTCACCCAAATCAACGCGATTGTTCCCCCCACCGCACCAACCGGCACTGCCATCCCACTGGTTGTTTATATCGGGAAAAACAACACTGCCAGAGCGAGCCAGTTAAGCGTGACTTTGGCCGTTCAATAAACTCAGGCCCGGCGGAGCAGGCTACTTTTGCTTCGCCGTCATTTTTTTCTCGAGCGCCTTCATTAGACGGCTTTCCACGTCAGCGGGAATCGGATAGGGCTCCATGCCCTTGTAGATCCGGATCGTTTTTCGGGTGGTATCGGCAATTACCCAGCAGTTGGGGCACTCGGTGATGTGACGCTCGAGCTTCGATCTCAACTCGGCGTCGATGGTCTCGTCGAGATAGTCGCTAAGCTCGCTCAAAAAATCTTTACATGTAAGCAAAAGCGTCGTCTCCCTTACGCTTGAAGAAGCGGGTCAGCTTCTCCCGCAGTTGCAGCCTGGCCCTCAGCAACCGGCTTTTCACCGCCGGAACCGAGAGGCCAAGTGCTTCGGCCGTTTCCTCGGTCGACAGTTCTTCGATGTCGCGCAAGACGAAAACGCTTCGATAAAGTGGTTCCAGGCCCTCAATCGCGGAATCCAGGATGCCGCCCAGTTCCTCCCGCGAGAGCTGTTGCTCCGGGTTCTCGCCCCAGGCCGCAATCTCACGGACCACGGTATCTTCGCCGGTATCGATCGTCTCATCCAGCGAGACCGATTTGTCGGTTTTCCTGCGACGCAACTTCATTAACGCCTGGTTGACCGCGATCCGGACGATCCAGGTGTAGAATTTGGAATCGCCCTTGAACTGCTCCAGGTGTTCATAGGCCTTCATGAACGTCTCCTGCAGCACATCCTCCGCATCCTCGCGATTTTGGGTAACGTGCTGTGCCAGACGGAAGATCTTCCCCTCGTAGCGGCGCACGAGTTCGCCGAAGGCGGTGGTGTCGCCTTCGCGGGCCTGCGTCACGAGAGTGAATTCGTCAATTCCTGCCAGACTGGAAACTGCCATGTGAAGCTCTATCTTTTTCATGATACCCCGGCTGGGGCAGCCTGCCACCCTGCCCGAGAGAGCAGGGCTACGGACGCGTGAGCTTCCCCACGTGCTACGCTGAAAATTCCCTATGAGTAACATCGAGATTACTCTGCCCGACGGGAGTAAACAGTCTGTCGCGGCCGAGACCCGTCCCATCGATATCGCCAGGGGTATCAGCCCCCGACTGGCAGACGCGGCGATCGCAGCCAAGGTCAACGGCGAGATGTTCGACCTCACCCGCCCCATCGAAAAGGACTCGACCCTTCAGATCCTCACCACGAAGGACCCCGAATCGCTCGAGGTCTACCGCCACTCCACGGCGCACCTGCTCGCCGCCGCGGTGCTCGAACTCTATCCCGAGACGCAGCTCGGCATCGGCCCGGCGATCGAGAACGGTTTTTATTACGATTTCGACCGCCCTACCCCCTTCACCCCGGACGATCTCGAGAAAATCGAGAAGAAGATGTGGGAAATCCAGGCGCGCGCTCTCCCCTACGACCGCGTTCTGACAGCCAAAGACGAAGGACTTAAGAAGTATTCCGAGGCCTGGATGAAGTGCCAGCTCATTGAAGAGCGCGCCGGCGAGGTCTTCACCGAGTACACGCTGGGACCGCGCTTCATCGATTTCTGCCGCGGCCCTCACATCCCCGACACTTCGAAGATCAAGGCATTCAAGCTGCTCTCTATCGCCGGCGCCTACTGGAAAGGCGACGAGCACAACAAGCAGCTTCAGCGCATCTACGGCACCGCTTTCTTCTCCGCCAAGGAGCTCGACGCCTATCTCAAGCAGGTGGAAGAGGCCAAGAAGCGCGACCACCGCAAGCTCGGCAAGGAGCTGGACCTGTTCAGCATCCAGGAGCTGGCCGGTCCCGGACTCATCTTTTTCCATCCCAAGGGCGGCATCATCCGCAAGCAGCTCGAAGACTGGATGCGCGATCAGTACCTGAAGCGCGGCTACTCGCTGGTCTACACGCCCCACGTGGCGCGCCTCGACCTGTGGAAGACCTCGGGCCACGCCAATTTCTACGCGCAGAACATGTTCACGCCGATCAAGCTGGACGACGCCGATTACCAGCTTAAGCCGATGAACTGCCCGTTCCACATCCTCATCTATGCGGACCGGCAGCGCAGCTACCGCGACCTCCCGGTACGGCTCGGCGAGCTCGGCACAGTTTACCGCTACGAGCGATCCGGGGTGCTCAACGGACTCTTCCGCGTTCGCGGCTTCACGCAGGACGACGCGCACATCTTCTGCACACCGGAGCAGATTGAGAACGAGGTGGTGGACTGCCTTCAGTTCGCCATCGATACGCTGACCGCCTACGGGTTCGAGAAGTACGACGCCGAGGTTTCCACTTGGGACGGCGGCGCCAGCGGCAAGTACGATGGCACGCCCGAGCAGTGGGCAATGGCGGAGGGCGCCTTGCAGCGCGCCTGCGATAAGCTGAAGGTCGCCGCCAAGGTGATCCCCGATGAAGCCGCGTTCTACGGGCCCAAGATCGACATGAAGCTGGTGGACGCCATCGGCCGCAAGTGGCAGCTTTCCACCGTGCAGTTCGATTTCACGCTGCCCCGCCGGTTCGGCCTGGAGTATATCGCCGAAGACGGCAAGGCTCACCAGCCGCTGATGGTGCACCGGGCGCTGTACGGCTCGATCGAGCGCTTCTTCGGCATCCTGATCGAGCACTACGCCGGTGCATTTCCGGTGTGGCTCGCGCCGATTCAGGCGACGGTGCTGCCCATTACGGACCGCCAGACGGCGTACGCGCGCGACATACAGAAGCAACTCGACGATGCGGGAATCCGCGCCACCGTGGACGATCGCAATGAGAAGGTGAATCTCAAGATTCGCGAAGCCCAACTGCAAAAGATTCCGTACATGCTGGTGGTGGGCGACCGCGAACAGGAGAACGGAATGGTAGCCGTCCGCAACCGTAAGCACGGCGACCTGGGGGCGAAGTCGATTGCCGGCTTCCTCAGCGAGATCCGCGCGCTGATCGATTCGAAAGCCGTAAGCGAGTAGGGCGGGGCGCGCGCCCGTCTCAACCACACGCGACCATGTATGCCACTACGGAAGGCACAACCCGCTACGTCGACCGCTTCCCGAAGTACCGCGACGCGGCATTCTATCGCACCGTCTGCGGCCTGAGCCTGTCCAGCCTGGGCATCGGCACTTACCTGGGGGGCGACGACGACGCGGCCGACGAGGCATACACCGACGCCCTGATCGGCGCCGGCCTTGGTGGCATCAACCTGTTCGACACCGCCATCAACTATCGCAACCAGCGGTCGGAGCGCTGCATCGGCGCGGCGTTGCGGCAACTGCAACGCGACGAGATGGTGGTCTGTACCAAGGCAGGGTTCCTCACCCCTGGCGCGGTTCCCAGCTTCTTGAAGCCCGAGCACGTGGTGGGCAAGATGCACTCCATGGACCCCGATTTTCTGGCCGATCAGATCGATCGCAGCCGCGCCAACCTGGACGTGGATACCGTCGACGTCTTCTATCTGCATAATCCCGAAACACAGCTCGGTTTTCTGACCCGGGAGGAATTTGATGTGCGCATTCGCGCCGCGTTCGCCCGCCTGGAGCAACTGGTGGCTGACCGCAGGATCCGCTGGTACGGCGCCGCCACCTGGGACGGCTTCCGCAAAAGGGGCGCGCTGGACCTGTCCAGGATGGCCGCCCTGGCGTTGGAAGAATGCGGGCCGGAGCACCACTTCCGCTTCATCCAGCTTCCGTTTAATCTGGGAATGGTGGAAGCGTTTCTGAGTAGTTCCGAAGGCGAGAAGTCCGAAAGCGTCCTGCAGGCGGCGGCGCGCCTGGGAATCGCGGTAATTGCGAGCGCTACGCTCTCGCAGGGCGAGGCGCTGGAACACGTGCCGAAGGCGGTGGCCGAATTGCTGCCCGGCTTGACGAACGCGCAGCGCGCGATTCAGTTCACGCGCTCTACTCCGGGCGTGGCGGCGGCGCTGGTGGGGATGGGCCAGCTCGACCACGTGCTCGAAAACCTCGGCGTGGCGCACGTCGCGCCGGTCACGCACGATCAGTATCTCCGCTTGTACCAGTGATGACCGCGATCGAAGTCGGCGAGGACCTGGCGCAGCTTGACGCCGCCATCGCGGCGTTGCCCGATCAGCCGGCTGTCTTCCTGCTCTGGGCTAAGGAGGGCGAGCCGTACCTCTCGCGGACCGGCGTGCTGCGGCGGCGGTTGCGGCGCCTGCTCACCGAACGCGAGCGGCCGTCGCGATTGCTGAACCTGCGCCACACCGTGGCGCGCATCGAATACAGCCTGACGGGGTCGGCGTTCGAATCGTCCATTCTGTTCTACGAACAGGCGCGCCGCCATTTTCCGGATACGTACCTGCGGCTGATGAAGCTGCACATGCCGCCTTATGTGAAGCTAGTGTTGAACAACGAATTCCCGCGCAGCCACATCACGACGCATCTCACACGCTCGGCGGGGCTGTATTTCGGACCGTTCCGCTCGCGCGTTTCCGCGGAGCGCTTCGAGGCGCAGTTCCTGGACCTCTTCCAGATGCGCCGCTGCCAGGAAGACCTCGTACCCTCACCTTCGCACCCAGGCTGCATCTACGGCGAGATGGGAATGTGCCTACGTCCGTGCCAGCAGGTGGTGGGCGTACCGGAGTATGCCACCGAGATCGCGCGCGTCGCCGATTTCCTGCGCACGGATGGGCGGTCGCTTTTGGAATCCATCGGACACTCGCGGGATCGCCTGAGCCAGGAGATGCTGTTCGAGGACGCGGCGCGGCAGCACAAGCGATATGAAAAAGTGCAGGAGGTTCTGCGATTGCGCGACGAGCTAGCGCGCGATGTGGACCGGCTGAACGGCGTCGCGATCACGCCGTCGCTGGCGCACGATGCGGTCGAAATGTGGTTTGTGCGAGACGGCGCGTGGTGCACCCCCAAACGCTTCGGCTTCGAGGTGCACGAAGGCAAGCCCGTCTCCCTGGACCATCAACTACGCGAGACCTTCGCCGCCGTCGCGCCCGGAAAACTTACCGTGCGCGAGCGGCAGGAGTATCTCGCGCTGCTGGCGCGCTGGTACTACTCGAGGTGGCGTGAAGGCGAATGGCTGGGCTTCGATAACTACGGCGATATTCCTTACCGCAAGCTGGTCAACGCGGTCTCACGGGTGGCGCGGCGCGAGAGCGCAATATAATGTGAAGACCACCAACGGAGATCGACGATGAAAGAATGGGGCTTCGCCCAGACTCACCCGAACGAAGAACTGGCGCTGGTACACCTGTTCTCGATGAAGAAGCAACAGGCAGGTGGCGAGATCGAGTTCACGATCACGGTGAAGGAGTTCGTTACGCCCAAGGAGCCCACCATGCATTTCTTCGCGCAGGCCGATAAGGAGACAAACCAGTACACGGCCG
>CAWDWK010000025.1:0-282917 GCA_963805775.1 uncultured Solibacteraceae bacterium
CCGGCGCTCTACTGAATCGTCCGAGTCTTCCGATTCATGTAGTCCATCAGCAGGTACTGCCCCAGTGTAAAGGGAGTCGTAAAGTAAGCCTTCCCCTTGCAGATCTCGGTCACCTTCTGTACAAACTGCACCAAACCATAGTCGCTGGCCAGCATGAAAGTATTAATCAGAATGCCCTGCTTGCGGCAGCGATTGACCTCTTCCAACGTCTTGCTGATCACCAGCGGGTCCAGGCCAAACGCGTTCTTGTAAAGCCGTCCGTCTTCCAGCGTGAGGCAGCTCGGCTTGCCGTCGGTGATCATGACGATCTGCCGCATGTCCTTACGCTCCTGATTGAGCAGGCGCTGCGCCAGAATCAACCCATCGCGGGTATTGGTGTAGTACGGGCCTACCTGAACGCGCGCCAGCTGGCTGATCGCGAGTTCCTCCGCCCCGTCGTGGAACAGCACGCAGCGCAGGCTGTCGCCGGGATATTGGGTCTTAATCAGGTGGGCCAGCGCCAGCGCCACCTTCTTGGCGGGCGTAAAGCGGTCCTCGCCATACAGAATCATGCTGTGGCTGCAATCCAGCATCAGCACCGTGGCGCAGGAGCTTTGGTACTCGCACTGATGAACGTGCAGGTCCGAATACTCCAGATTGAGCGGCACTTTTGCGCCCTCCCGGCGGATGGCGGAGAACAGGGTTGCGCTCACATCCAGGTTCAACGTATCGCCAAACTCATAGCTCTTGCAGGAGCCGTTGGCCTCGATTCCGGTGGCCAGATCGCGCGTATCGTGGCGCCCGAAGCTGCTCCGGCCCAGCGAGCCCAGCAAGTCCTTGAGCGTTTTGAATCCCAGAAAATCCAGCGATTTGTCGGTGACCTCGAACTTGACCTTGCTCTGCGGCCCGTTTCCGGCGTTGCCCGCGGACGGGTCTCCGGCCTCCTCGACCGTGATCTGCCCCTCGTTCACCATCTTCTGGATCAGGTTGTCGAGCAGTTGATCCATCTGCTCGGGCGACAGGTTCTGCAGCCGCTCCATCATTTCCTGCAGGGCCTCTTCGTTGAAGAGCTTGCCGCTCTCCAACGCCTGCTGTATGGCCTGCTTGAGGTTTTCGAGCGTGTGCTCGTCCCACTCGCCGCCGGGCATGTACTGGCTGTTGAAGCCGCTCTGCAGCAGGAAATCGGCCAGCGCCTTCAGCAGATCGTCAGCATCCACGCCGAAGTCTTCCCCGGTGTACCGCGAGTATTTGATCCACTTCATAAGCGCCTCAGTTGTAACCGCGGCGGAAGTTGGGACGCTCGCCCTTACCCTCTTTCTCTTGTTCGCGCTGCACGTCGCGTGGATCGCGGCGCGGCGGTTTCTCCTCGCCCGAGAAGCCGCGTTCCTCGCTGCGGCTGATGCGGCGATGGGCGTGCAGTCCTTCCAGGATGAACTCGGCGGCGGCCGCGCGCACGCTGTCCGGCTCGTTCGCCGTCAGCCCGAGCGCCTGCGTCTTCTCCATCAGCCCCTGTATCGCGTCCAACTGCCCCACCATGGTGGCGGAATCGACGGCCTCATCCAGTTTGAGCGACCCGCCCAGATCGAACCACTTGATGACCTGCGAGAAGTTCACGCCCTCGAAGTACTCGTTGTAGACTTTGCCGACCGCGGTGCGGATCAGCTCGCGGGCCACCGTATCGCCACCCTTGAGCTCGCCCTCGTATTCCAGTTCGAGCTTGCCGGTGATAGCGGGCAGCGCCGAGTAGACGTCGGTGACGCGCGGAACGGCGGCATCGTCCTTGCACCTCAGCGCGCGCCGCTCCGCGTTGGACACCACGTTTTCCAGCACCGAGATAGGCAGACGCTGGCTGACGCCCGAGCGCTTATCGACGCGCTTATCCTCGCGCGCCAGAAACGCCAGTTGTTCCACCACGCGGCGAATATAATCCGGCACGCGGACCTCGATGGGCGAGGGCCGGTCCAGCCACGCTTCCTGTTCGGTGATGGCGATGCCCTGCTCCAGCACGGCGGGATAGTGTGTACGAATCTCGCTGCCGATGCGGTCCTTCAGCGGAGTGATGATCTTCCCGCGCGCCGTATAGTCTTCGGGGTTGGCGGTGAAGATGAGCAGCAGATCGAGCGGCAGGCGGACCGGGTAGCCCTTAATCTGGACATCGCCTTCCTGCATGATGTTGAAGAGTCCCACCTGGATCTTACCGGCGAGATCGGGGAGTTCGTTGATGGCGAAAACCCCGCGATTCGCGCGCGGCAGCAGGCCGTAGTGCACGGTGAGCTCGTCGGAGATGTCCTGCCCTCGGCGGGCAGCCTTGATCGGGTCGATATCGCCAATCATGTCGGCGATGGTGACATCCGGAGTGGCGAGCTTTTCCACGTACCGGTGGTCGCGATGCAGCCAGGCGATGGGCGCGTCGCTCGGTTCCGCTGCCACCAGGTCGCGGCACCGCCGGCAGATGGGCGCGTACGGGTTATCGTGAATTTCGCAGCCGGCCAGGTACGGCGTCCATTCGTCCAGCAGGCTGGTGAGCTGGCGTATGAGACGCGTCTTGGCCTGCCCGCGCAAGCCCAGAAGAATAAAGTTGTGGCGCGACAAGACGGCGTTGATCACCTGCGGCACCACGGTATCTTCGTATCCGATGATGCCGGGAAAAAGCCGTTCCCCGCTCTGCAATCTGCAGATCAGGTTCTGGCGGAGTTCGTCTTTGACGCTGCGGCCCACCAGTTTAGCCTCCGAAAAGGAACTGGCATGCAGCGCGCTGAGGGTACGGGGCAAATCCTGCGTGAGCTTGGACAAGTAATCCCCCCTTATGTGGCTATGGTACCAGACGCGCTTCCCACGTGCCGCGTTGCGCAACTCTGCACGAACCCGCCACGCCTCATCCGATACAATGAAAATGTGGGGACACAGACAGAAACTAATCCGCCGGGAGTACGGGCGCGACTGACCGAGCTGACGGCGGATGTGCAGCGGGGATTCGTAGCGGAGTGGGCGGTAACCATTATCCTGCTGCTTTTCGGCACCACGACGCTGGTGCAGGCGTTCGTGATTCCGAGCGCTTCCATGGTAGGCACTCTATTGATCGGCGATCACGTCCTGGTAGACAAACTGGTGTACGCTCCGCCGGGCGCGTTTGCCAAGATCTTGCCCTACCGGGAGCCGCGTCGCGGCGACATCATCGTTTTCCGCTATCCTCTGAACATCTCGATGGATTACGTCAAGCGGGCGATCGGCGTCCCGGGGGATCATATTCGGCTGGTGAATAAGCAGCTCATGCTGAACGGCCACCTGGTGAACGAGCCCTACGCGGTGCACAGCCAGAACTACCCGGACACCTACCGCGATAACTTTCCTTCGGGCGCGCGTTCGATGCCGTTGCGGCCGCGAGCGGAGGAGATGATCGACAAGTACGTGGTGAACGACGAGCTCGTGGTGCCGCCGGGCTATATTTTCGCCATGGGGGACAATCGCGACGACTCCGACGACAGCCGGTACTGGGGGCTCGTTCCCCGGGAGAATATCGTCGGAACACCCGTCATCATCTATTGGAGCTTCGAGGCGCCCACGGCGGACCTGACTAACGGCAACATCGGCTTCGATCACATCATGGACGTGGTGACCCACTTTTTCACGAAGACGCGCTGGTCGCGCACCTTCCACCTGACTCGCGGATATCCGCTGCAATAACCTCTGGCAGGTCGCCCCGGCAGTAATCAGCTTTGGCCGATTCGAATCGCGCGCACACCGCTGCGATTACTTACCAACCGCAAGCCAGATGGCAACCCAGATGACACCCAGAAAAGCCGCGGCGCCGCCGAAGACGGCCCACTGCAGATGATCGGGCGCACGGCGAAGGCGGGTCATGAAGGGCGGCATGGCCTCGGCCACGGCCTGCGGCATCGGGGCCGGGGTTGGAGCCGGAGCCGGCGGAGCGGCAGCGACTAGTGGTAACGGAGCCGGCGCGACCGAAACCGGCGGCGCCGCATGGGGAGAAGCGGCCTCAGCCACCATTTCAGCAGCGGCCCAAAGGTTGTTATGAAGCGGGTCCGGCGGCGCGGCGACGGTTACCGCCAGATCCTCGGCTGGTATCCCTGCCAGGATAGCTGGAGCCGGCCCAACTTCGGCCCAGGACGCAGGCCCGCGCGAGCCGCCTTCGGAAAGCATGGACGCCGATGGCGCGACGACGGGTACGTCCGTGATCCACGCCGATGCGAGCGCGGCCACTTCCGACCCTACGTCTACAATCGCGGGCGCCGGTAACACCCCTTGTGGGGCAGGCGCTTTCGCCTGCCAGCCAGGCTGAGGCCCGGGTTCAGCCTCCGCCACTACCATGGGGACGACTTCGGGGACCACTGCAGCGGTCGCCAGCTCCACCACCGGTTCCGCTTCAGCCTCCGCCGCCATCACGGCAACGATTTCGGGTACGACTTCTGCCACCGGTTCAGCTTCCGCCACAATCACAGCGACGGCCTCGGGAGCCACTTCCGCGGTCGCCGGCTCTGCCGGCGCTTCAGCCTCCACCACCGTCACGGCGACGGCTTCGGGGACCACTTCCGTGATCGCGGGTTCAGCCACCGCTTCCGTTTTCACCGCGATCGCGGCGACGGCTTCGGGGACCACTTCCGCACTCACCGGCTCTGCCACCGGTTCAGCTTCCATCACGGCGACGACCTCGGGGACCGCTTCCGCGATCGCCGGCCCTGCCACCACTTCCGCTTCAGCTTCCGCCACCATCACGGCGACGACTTCGAGGACCACTTCCGTGATCGCCGGCTCTGCCACCACTTCCGCTTCAGCTTCCGCCACCATCACGGCGACGACTTCGGGGACCACTTCCGTGATCGCCGGCTCTGCCACCACTTCCGCTTCAGCCTCCGCCACCGCCACGGGGGGGACTTCAGGGACCACTTCCGCTTCAGCTTCCGCCACCATCACGGCCACGGCTTCGGAGACCACTTCCGTCATCGCGGGCTCCGTCACCAGTTCCGCTTCAGCTTCCGCGACCGCCACGGGGACCACTTCAGGGATCACTTCCGTGATCACCGGCTCTGTCACTACGTCCGCTTCAGCCTCCACCGCCATCACGGCGACGACTTCGGGGACCACTTCCGCGATCGCCGGCTCTGCCACCGCTTCAACTTCCGCCACCATTACGGCGACGATTTCGGGGACCGCTTCCGCGATCGCCGGATCTGCCACTACTTCCGCTTCAGCCTTCACCGCCATCACGGGGGCGACTTCAGGGACCACTCCCGCGACCGAGGGTTCCGCCACCATCACGGCGACGACTTCGGGGACCACTTCCGCGGTCACCGGCTCTGCCACTACTTCCGCTTCAGCTTCCGCCGCGATCACAGCGACGACTTCGGGGACCACTTCCGCGATCGCCGGCGCTGCCACCACTTCCGCTTCAGCCTCCGCCACCGCCGTCACGGCGACCACTTCCGCGACCGCCGGCACCGCTTCAGCCTCCATCACCACCGCAGCGACCACTTCGGGGACCACTTCTTCCACCGAAACAATCTCAGGCTCCGGCGCAACGCACTCCGCGACAGCGAGCTCCGTCACCGGCTCCGCTACAGCCTCTTCCAACATCACAGCTTCCGCAGCCGCTTCTGAAACAGGAACTGCCGCAACCGCCGGCGCCGTCGTACGCTCGACACCCGCAACATCCGCATTCGTCCCGTTGAGACCATCCGCGAAGGCCGACGCCGACGGATACCGCTCGTCGGCATCCTTGGCAAGGGCTTTCAACACTACAGCATCGAGAAATGGGGGGAGATTCGCCCGTACCGAACTTGGCGGCGCCGGCGCCAGATTGACGTGCGCCATCATGAGTTCGAACTGGCTGCGCGACTCAAACGGAGGACGGCCGCAGAGCATCTCGTAGAGCACTACGCCCAGCGAATACAAGTCGCTGCGTTGATCCAAGCTGCGCTCGCCCTTCACCTGCTCGGGAGAAATGTACCGCGGATTCCCAACCACTGCGCCGCTCTCGGTAGCATGCGCTGCCTCGAGCGGACGTGCCAGGGAGAACTCCGCCAATTTGCAGAAACCGCCAGGGCCGAACAGTATGTTTTCAGGAGTGATGTCCCGGTGGACGAATGACTGCTCGTGAATGCAAGCCAGGGCCTCCAGCAACTGGCGAGTAATATCGATCGCTTCCTCCCACGGAAGTGGGCCCAGCTGCAGGCGTTCCGCCAGCGAGAGCGAATCCGGCAGTTCCGTAGTCATCGCCATCCGCCCCTCGATCGGAACCGCAGTGTAAAACGTGACAATGTGCGGATGCGAGAGACGGGCGCGGATGCGCACTTCGCGCAGGAAACGTTCGACGGCGTCGGGATCGTCGCCCGCGGCGGACGTCAGCGTCCTCAGAGCTTCCACGCGCTGGGCAAGGGTATTCTGGACGCGGTACTGCACCGCAACCCGAGAACGCCCCACGACATCGAGAAACTTGTACCCGGAGTAAGTCTGCCCGAGTTCGAACTCCATCCCACTGGCCTCCTGGCCGGCCCGGCGCCGGCAGCGGGGTGGCAACTACCGCCACGTCATCCGCCGTCAGGGCCAGGCAAAGTCGACATTCTGCCCGCAGAGCCGAAAAAGACTCTACCGGAAGCTCGATTCTAGGCCCTCGGTGAGGGAGCGTCAATTTGCCAAACGTTAATAGAAAAGGCAACACCAAAGGATAGTCCTGATGTAAAAGAAAGCAGGTCCACGTCTTGTCCTTGACCACGACTCGTAGCACTGCCGGAAATCGGTGGGACAGACCATCGCCGTTCGTGGTCGGTCATGCTTCGCCAAGGCACTACAAGTTGACGGGACTCCCTGCCCGCTTAACTGGCCCGTGAGCGGACCACTTCGGCGATCTTCGCGGTCAGTTGAGCCGCCGTGAAGGGCTTCTGCAGGTAGCCCGCCGGATGGCCGCCGAAGCGGCGTTCAGCTTCCTCCAGGTCGTAGCCGCTGGTGGCGATTACGGTGGCGCCGGGCCAGCGTGCGGCGAGGCGCTTCATCGTTTCTTCGCCGCCCATGACAGGCATAGTCATATCGAGCAGAACGGCGTCGATGCGGTCCGATTGCGCCGCATACACGTCGAGAGCCTCGTGGCCGTTGGATGCGCCCAGCACCTCGTAGCCGGCCTCGTCAAGCATGGCTTGCGCCACCCGCAGGACAATCTCCTCGTCATCGACAATAAGAATGGTGCCCGAGCCGCGCCGGCTCACAGCCCATTCCGGCGGCGCGATTTCCTGGCCCGTCGTCGCGCACGGAAAGAAGACCCGAAACGTCGTGCCGTAGCCGGGGCGGCTCTCCACGATGAGTGCGCCGCGGTGGGCACGTACGATTCCCAGCACGGCGGACAGACCCAGCCCGCGGCCGGTAAATTTAGTGGTGAAGAAAGGGTCGAAAATGCGAGTTCTGGTCGATTCGTCCATTCCGGCGCCCATGTCGCACACTTCGAGCACCACGTATTCGCCGGCGGCCGCGGGCGGCCGCGTCACGCCCGCATCGAGTTCGCTCTGTTCGGCGCGTCGCGCCACCGTGCGCACTTCGACCGCGCCTTGCTCGGAACCCAATGCCTCGGCGCCGTTGATCACCAGATTCATCACCACCTGCCGGACCTGGCTGGAATCGCCCTCGATGGCGGGCAGCCCTTCGGCCAGCGTGAGTTTCAATCGCGCATTCTTCGGAAGGGAGGCCTGCACCAGGTTCACGATCTGCCGCACTTCTGCTGAGACGTCCAGCGGTTCGATGAAGAAGCGGCTGCGGCCGGCATAGGCCAGCATCTGCGAGGTGAGCTTGGCCATGGCCTGGCCGGCCGCGATCAGGTCGCAGGCGGCCCTGGCCTCGCGGGAGTTGGGAGGGAAGTGATCCTGAAGCAGGCTGGCATTGCCCAGCACACCGGTGAGCAGATTGTTGAAGTCGTGAGCGATGCCGCCGGCCAGCACACCCAGGCTCTCGAGGCGCTGGTTCTGTTGGATGTGTGCCTCGAGCTCCTTGCGCTCGCTGACGTCGGCGGCCATCATCACGACGCCGTCGAGGCGCGCCGCCCGGGTAAGAGTCGGGCAGGCCCACACATGAAGATGGAGGGTTTTCCCCTCCACCTCGCAGACCACCTCCGCGGCGGCCACCGATTCGCCGCGGCCTGCGCGTTCGGCGAGGGCGCGACACCCCACTATGTCCGGAAGGCGCATGGCGTCCGCGGCGGCGTTCGTTTTGCGCACGCTGCCATCGAGATTGAAGGCGGTGATAGCCAGCGGGCAGGCTTCAATCAGGCTGGCCAGCATGGAATTGGTCTGCTCCAGCTCACTTTGCGCGCGCTGGCGGTTGGCGCCCTCAATAGCGAGACGCTGGTTGGCGTCGAGGAGTTCGCGGGTGCGCAGTTGTACGCGGCGATCGAGGTCGTCGTGCGAGGCGCGGAGCTCGTCTTCCGCCTTGCGGCGAAGCAGATCGATGCTGAGCACTTTGGATGCGCCGATCCAGACGATCGCCAGCGCGGCCAGGATATTGACTGAGGCAAACAGGATTCCGTCGGGCCGGCGGCTGTCGTCAACGCGGACGTGGGTGACCACCTGGCGCAAAATCATCGTGATCGCCGGCAGAATCAGCGGCACCGGCATCAGGCTGCGGGCAATCAGGCCGGCGGGTCCGCGATCGCGCAGCAGCGGCACCAGGAGGCCGTTCGGCGCCGTGGCCAGAACGCTAGCCGCGGCGAGCATGCCGAGCAGCGCGGCAAACGGCGAAATGCTGTCGGGCGCCGCCGTGCCCCACGAGGACATCACCGCGACGAACCCGAAATAGCTAATGGTGAGTATGGTTACGGCGGTCCATTCCCGTATCAGCACCAGGCGCCGGTCGCGGGCTCGCGTCAGAAACAACATGACTCCCAACAGACAGTAGCGAAAGCCCGCGAGCGGGGCCGGGCGTCCGGGAAGGGCGAGGGTGCGCGGCAGTAGATTCGGGAACAGCAGGCGGTCGAAGGCGGTGGAACCTGCGCTGAACAGATGTTCGCCGGAAACTACGGCGCCGATGGCAAACACCAGGATCGCGCCGGTGCGGAGCGGCGCGAGGCCTTCGACGCGCGGGCTGGACGCGCTCCACAACGCGCAGCCGACGATAAGAAACGCCAGCGATGACCACGGCGCCATGAGGTTCGGCGTTGCCGGAACACCACATGCAAATACTGTCAGGAATGCGAACGCAGTAAGTATGATGATGGGTGGCGTCGATTTGCCGAACGCACTCAGCTTCATGTCGGGGCACTCCAGGTCCCTTGCTAGCCTTAGGTCAATATCGTACCAGGATGGGCGGGATTTCCCAGGCGCATGATCTCGATACGCTTCGTCGGGTGTCGCCTCAAGTACCAGCAGGGTGTATACCCCAGATGCGGAAACAGCGACTGCACGCACGTCTCGGTTTCGATATCGCCCACCGAGTACTCGATCCGCCCGCTCTTTTGCCGCACCGCGTAGAGCGGCTTCACCTGCACACTCCCCAGGGTCTGCCGGTTGGCCGGAATCCCGTAGCGCGCGGAGAGGTAGTCGGCGGCATATAGTCCAGCCAACGCCAGCAAGGCGATTTTTACCACCCGCAGAATCCGTCTCACACGGCCATTCTAAACGAGTATCGCGATTCACCGCGGCTTCACAAATCGATCACGACATCGCGAATCGGTTGTGAGCAGCAAATCAGAAGATTGCCGTCGGCGGGCTTTTCAAGTGGCTCCGGCCCGTAGACCACCGCCCCCGAAACCAAACCGCTCTCGCAGTTGTGACAAACACCGGTCCGGCACGACCAGCGGACCGGCACGTCGCACGCCTCGGCCAGTTCCAAAATGCTCTGGTACGCCGACGCCTTCCAGTGTGCCGCGATGCCGCTGCGTGCGAACGATACCAGCGGACCGGTGTCGCCGTCGTCCTTGGGAAGATGCGGACTTCGCGTCGCTGCGCCGACCACGCCAGGAGTCATCGACTCGCTGCCGTTAAAGATTTCAACGTAAATCCGCTCCGGCGGCACGCCCCGAGTTGCCAGCGCCTCTCTCATGTCTGCCATGAAGCGGATAGGTCCGCAGAGGTAGACATCCGCGTCTCGTGGGAGGCCGGCCTCTTCGAAGACCGATTGCGACAGGTGACCGGCGGCATCGAAATCCTCACCCGTCCTGTCGTGCGAGCCCGGCCTGCTGTAACACACATAGCTTTGGCCGCGCGTGAGTTCGGGGATGAGGCGGCGCACTTCGGCGGCGAATGGATGATGCTGCCGGTCGCGAGCCGCGTGCAGCCACAAGACCTGCCGCGTCGAGTGCGCCGCCGCCATCGCGTGCAGCATCGCCAGAACCGGTGTCGCCCCGATTCCCGCGCTGAGCAGCACCACCGGCCGCTCGCCGGACTGCAGAACGAAGCTTCCGCGCGGCGCACTGACGTCGATAGCATCGCCCAACCGGAGATGCTCCCGCAGGTAGGTCCCCGCCGCACCATTCGGCTCGACCTTCACGCTGATTCGATAACGCTCCGTCGAGAGGGGGCCCGAAAGCGAGTAACTGCGAAACAGTGGCGCGCCGCCGGCGGTCCTCTGAAGACGCAACACCACGTACTGGCCGGGCAGCGCTGCCGGCAGCGGCCGACCGTCTGCGCTCCGCATCGTCAGCGAGAGGACGTCCTCGGACTCATGATCGATCGCCGTCACCGCGAGCGGCCGAAATCCGGGTACCGCCGGATGCGCGGCCGCCGCCGGCGCGAGCCCCGCATTACCACTCCCTGCGGTAGTCGTCTGGTTCTGCAGTAACGCCTCAAACGACGAGCGCCATCCGGGCGAGAGCGCGTCGATCCGTAATGCCCGTTCCAATCGATCGTGCGGATGATCGGGCGAATAGAGCAGCGCGTTGATCTCTGCGACGGTCATTCGCTCCTTGGCCTCTCCCACCTTCACGATTTCGTCGCCGGCGCCCACCTCGCCTTCCTGCAGGACGCGCAAGTAGAAGCCCGGCCGTCCGCTGGCTGTTAGCAATGCCGGCATCCGTGGCTCGTTCATCCGTATCCCGACGCGATAGCAGGTAACGCGAGGTTGAGTCACTTCGAACACTGCGCTGCCCGTCTGGTAGCGGTCGCCGATGCACACGTCACCGTCAGCCAATCCTTCGATCGTGAAGTTCTCCCCGAACTGCCCGTGGACGAAGTCGGCCCTCTTCAGCTGCTCCTGCCAGTAGCGGTACGATTCGATCTGGTAGACGAAAACCGCGCGCTGCTCGCCCCCGTGCCCGCCCAGGTCGCCCTGGCCGTCTCCGTCCAGATTCAACCGGCCCGCCCGGCATCGGCCACGCACGGGATCCTTCCAGATTCCGGTGTGCACGGTACGGCCCTTCCACGCGATGTCGCGCGGAAGTCCGACGTTCACCGAGATCAGTCGAGCCATTTTCCTCCGCGGCCGTGGAAGCCTGCCGCCGGATTCTCACTCATGACTGCTTACGGGGCGGCAGCGCCTCCGCGACGTCGAGGTCGCGATCGGGACCGTGCGGAATCACCGTCTGCCCCGGCTCAAACCTGAGCTGCGTGCCGTCGAGATGTACCGCGACGCTGTCCGGCTCGAACGACACCAGGTTGGAGATGCGGTCGACCTGGGTATAGGCGTCGGGATACGACCATGCAGCCAGGCGCGCGTCACCGATGTCGTAGTAGCTGCACAGCCCTTTGTAAGGGCAGAACGTCTGGTGTTCCACCGGCGTCAGTGCGGACTCATCGATATCGGCGCGTACAACGTACCAACGCGGCGCGAACCCGGACTCGTAGAGGACCATCGGCCGCTTGGTATCGGCGATGATGCGGTCGCGATGGCTGACCACGAGGCTGCGGGATGACTGGCGAATGTCGATGCGATGGTAGCTGTCGGCGGCATGGCCCATGATCCGTTCGTCTTCTTCGTAGAAGGCGTCCATGGCCGGCCAGGCGAACGCGACGCGGGCCCGCAGGTCGCTCGCATACGCAGGCAGGTCGACGTGCTGCCACGCCCCTCGCGGCGCGCTCCGCTCGCCGACCCCGACGGTGTACCAGGACGTGAGCCCGAGTTCGGGATGCCGGGTGGTGTGCTCGATGCGCTCTAGGGTATCTGCGGAGACGTCGCTCTCGGGGAAGTAGGCCATCGGATAGCGGCCGGGTTCGAAGAGCACCACGACCTCTTCACTATCGGCAATCCAGGTTCCGCCGAACTGCACGCGCATGCGCCGCCGCAACGGCTCGACGTACAGCAGCCTCTTGGGCAGCGGATCGGGCACCAGGAACCGGCCGATTGCTCCCGGTGAGAGTGGACCTTGTTGCCAGGACAGCCCCACTACTCGCCCCTCCTTAATTAAATGCTACGCTGCCAATCGAGCCGATCGCAATGGACCAATGTCCTGGGCCATACGAACGGAGTCGCAAACTGGGGACTGACATGGATTTCCGGCCGCACTTGCCGGAAATTCGCTGTCTGTCCCCGGTTTGCCCAACGAGCGACATCCGCAAATTGGGGACTGACATGTTGCGCCCCACCCCCAGCGGCGGGTCCGCCCGCAAGTATCTGATAAAATCATTTCGATTCGCTCCCGCCAACCCCATCTGATTCGTAAGGAGAATCGAGCATGAGCAACCTCGCATTAAAAGTGAATGGCACAATGCACGCGTTGGACGTCGACCCCGCGACTCCATTGCTCTACATCCTGCGCAATGACCTCGGCTTGCAAGGTCCGCGGTTTGGTTGCGGACTCGGCCAGTGCGGTGCTTGCACCGTAATCGTGAATGGCGTGGCGATTCGCTCCTGTATTACGCCGGCTTCGACCGTCAAGGGCGAGATCACCACGCTCGAAGGAATCGCCGCGCCCGGTAAACTCCACCCTCTGCAGCAGGCGTGGATTGACGAGCAAGTCCCGCAGTGCGGCTTTTGTCAGAACGGGCAGATCATGACGGCCAAGGCGCTTCTGGACAAGAACCCCCATGCCACCGACGCGCAGATCCGCCAGGGAATGAACGGGGTGCTATGCCGCTGCATGACGTACTACGGCGTTCAAGCCGCCATAAAGCGCGGCGCCCGGATGATCGCGGATGCGCAAGTGGCGGAGAAGGAGGTGGTCGCATGACAACCTTCACCAAGGTTCCAAAGCACATCGAAGACGCCCTTGATCAGCCGTCCCTGACGCCGTCGCGCAGGAATTTTCTCAAGAGCGCCGGCCTGCTGGTTGTAACCTTCGGCGCGGCAAGTGCCCAGACTCCCGCAGGTTCGCCGGGCGCAGGTCCCTATCGCGACCCCGATTTTCATCAACTCGATTCCTGGATCGTGATTCATGAGGACAACACCGCCACCTTCTACGTGGGGAAGACAGACTGCGGGCAAGGTACCGGAACTTCCTTCCGCCAGTTGATGTCCGAAGAACTCGACATCGCTTACGACCACACCACCTGCATCATGGGCAGCACGGACACCACCGTGGACCAGGGAGGGTCCGGAGGCTCGACGGCCATGGAACGCGATGCCTGGCCCATGCGCCGCGCCGCTGCCGAAGCTCGCAGGGTCCTACTGGAGATGGCATCCGCGCGGTTCGGCATTCCGGTGGATCAGCTCGCCGTAAGCGCGGGCGTGATCACCGTGAAAGCCGATCCCCCCAGGAGCATCACCTATGGACAACTGGTCGGCGGAAAAAGATTCAATGTCGCACTGACGGGCAACGATGTTAACGCGGTCACTGGTGTGGCCAAAGTGAAGCCGGTGCAGGAACACAAGATCGTCGGCCAGTCTCCGCAACGTTACGACATTCCCGCCAAGGTGGACGGTTCGCTGAAGTGGGCCGTGGACGTCAGGTTGCCGAACATGGTTCATGCGCGCAACGTAAAGCCGCCGGTTGCGGGCGCGAAGCTGAGCGGCATCGATGAATCGTCCGTGCGGAGCTTGCCCGGATTCGTCAAAGTGGTTACCAAGGGCAACTACGTGGCCGTCGTGTGCGAGCGTGAGGAGCAGGCGATCAAGGCGGCCCGGCAGCTTAAGGTGAACTGGGTGAAGCCCTCCGCCGCGCCCTTCCCCTCCTCGGAGGATTTGTTCAAGTACATGCGCGGCGCCACGCCCACCTCCAGTTCCAGACCGATCGTGGTGGGAACTCCCGACACCGCGTTCGCCAGTGCCGCGAAGGTTATCGAAGCCGATTACGACGTGCCGTTCCAAGGGCACACGGCGATCGGTCCGGCCCACGCCACGGCGGATCCCTCGAACGGACAAATGACGGTCTATTCCAATGACATGAAGTCTTATGGAATGCGCAGAGGTGTGGCCGCTTTTCTTGGCATTCCACGGGATCAGGTGCGGGTCGTCTGGATGGAAGGACCGCAAGGGTTCGGCCGCACCGCCGCCGACGATGCGGGTTGCGAGGCGGCTTACATCGCCAGGGAAATCGGCCGGCCGGTTCGCATGCAATGGATGCGTGACGAAGAAACAGCCTGGGATACGAAGTCTCCCGCCTTCGCGATGAAGCTTCGCGGAGGTTTGGATTCCGAAGGCAATCTGGTGGCCTACGATTACCATGCCCTGGCCGCGGACTACAATCACGTCGGCTACAACGAGCCCGATACCGTGCTCATCGCTCAGCTCATGGGCGTGCGGCGCGCTACTCCGGCCGCGGGCAGCGCGGCTACGCCTTCGGAAATGTACGCGATTCCTCATCGCCGCATGACCAGCCAGGTGGTGAGCTTGCCGCTGGTGTGGGAGACACCGCTTCGCACCGGAAACCTGCGTGACCCGAATGGTCCTCAGTCGACGTTTGCCTCCGAATCCTTCATCGACGAACTGGCGGCGGCAGCCGGGTCCGATCCGTTCGACTTCCGCATGAAACTCCTCACGGCCGGCACCGGCGACGACTCGGGATATCGCCGTGCGCGTTCTATCGCCTGCCTCAAGGCCGCGGCCGAGACTTACGGCTGGGCTCGCCGTCCTTCCCCCAAGCCGCGCGGTACCGGGGAGATCCTCACCGGACGCGGCGTAGCTTACAGCTTTCGCAATCAGACCGTGGCCGCCGAGATCGCCGAGGTTGAGGTGAACCGCCAGACCGGCCATGTGTGGGTGAAGCGCCTGGTGTGCGCACATGACTGCGGGCTGGTGGTCAATCCCGTGGCGCTGCGTCACACCGTCGAGTGCGCCATGCTCCACTCCCTGAGCCGCACGCTCCACGAAGAAGTTCAATTCGATACCGCAAAGGTCACCAGCGTGGATTGGGTCTCTCATCCCACGCTTACGCATGCCGGCACGCCAGAACGAATCGACGTAGTGCTGGTGAACGGAGATCCGAATCCGAAACGGCCCGATCTGCCTCCCTACGGAGGTGGCGAGACCGCATGCAAACCCTTGCTGGCCGCGGTCGCCAACGCAATCTACGACGCTACCGGCGTTCGATTGCGTCGCATCCCCTTCCGTCCCGCGCGCGTACTGGCCGCACTTCAGACGGCGCACGTTTGACAAGACTACAGGAGCTGTTTCCAGAAGAACGTCGTGTCGCCCCACCGTCCATCGGGATACATCGCATAACTTGGGATGACCCCGAGTTTCGTCCATCCCAAGCGAACGTATAATCTCTCGGCATCATCTCCGGTCGCGGTATCCAACACCAGAAGCGTCTTGCCTGCAAGCCTGCTCGCCTCTTCGGCGTGTTCCATCAGCCGGCGTCCGATGCCCTTTCCGCGAGCCGACTCAGAACGAGCAATTTGGAGATATCGGCTCGATGCGGCTGGTTTGGAGGCATGGAGACCAGGATCTGGACTGTCCCCACCAATTTAGAATCGAAAAAGGCCGCTAACAATATGCGATCGGCCTTTTGCACGCCTTCAAGGACGTTTTCGAAAAACGCTTCGGCCCCCGCCCTCGAGAGTGATGCCATAAAGCTCACCGACGCGCCACCTTCCACGCAGTCAAGGAGAACTTCGGCAAGTGCGCCTAAGTGTTGGCGCCCCTCCGCCGCAGTCAAGCGCCGAATCTCGACCATCATAAAGATGAGATTACGACGTTCCCGCCCCTGGTGGGACAGACCATCGCCTTTCGTTGACACACGGCGTTGAGCAGGAACTATCCTGCTGCGCCCAGCAAGTGTCAGCAACAGCGCGATAAAGCCAGGTGGCCATCCTCAGATCCAGGAAACCCGGTCAGCCGACTACGTCACCTTCGGAGGTAATCCTGGACTCGGCCAGATCCAATTCTCGTTCAATACGGCGCATAACCTCATCATTGATCCGGCCTTCATCCCGGAGGCGAATCACGGTCTCACGCTCTATCCGCAATGCCTCGAGAGAAAGCCCAAGTTGGCGATCGTGATCGGCGGAGCCTCCTCGACTCCCACTTCGAATTTGGAGACTCGCCAGACGTTGGCGATAATGCCCTACCAAGTCCTCATAGATCGATGTCGACTCGCTGTCGTTTTCTTTCGCCTTCTCCAGATGGGAGACGGCCGTTTCGATCACGATGCGCCGGGCGTCCCATTCCTCGCAGTTCGGCCCGGCGGCTCCAGCCAGACCAAGCGTGCGGATAAGAGGGGGAAGCGTGATGCCCTGCAATACGAGTGTGACGAAAATGACGCAGAACGTCAGAAAAACAATCAGGTTCCTTTGAGGGAATGGGCTCCGATCAGCCAGAAGAGTCGGCAGGGCGAGGGCGCCGGCAAGTGAGAGCACTCCTCGCATGCCGGTCCAACCCAGGACGAAAATCGAGCGGAGGCGCGGAGGCGGCTCGTCTTGGTGGGCAACGCGAGTCCTTATCAGCCAAGCGAGCCCTGCTCCGGGGAACACCCACACCAGGCGCAGCAGTATCAGCAGGGCGCTGAATACCGCTCCATCCACGACTAATGTTCTGAGACTGTATTCTCGGATGGACAGGCGAATCACTGGAAGCTGCAGTCCAATAAGAACGAAGACCAACCCATTCAGAACAAAATTCAGCGATTGCCAGACGGACCAGACTTGGATGCGAACCGAGGGGGAGAAGAAGATCACGCTGCGGCGGGATAGAAGTAATCCGCACGTAAGCACCGAGAGCACGCCCGAAGCGTGAATGTTCGCTGCCGCCAGATAAGCTGCATAGGGGACCAAAATGCTCAGGGCAATCTCAATCGGACCGTCGTCAATCCGCCGCTCGATGTAGTCGACAGCCCAGCCAACCAGCAGCCCCAGTCCAATGCCGCCGCCGATAAGCCACGCGAAGGTCAGGATGCCGCCGGATAGAGTTGGCGCTTGCTTCTGGACCACAATGGCTGTGGCGAATTGAAGAGCGAGCAGGCCAGTAGCGTCGTTGAGGATGCTCTCCCCTTCGAGAACATCTACGATGCGGCCGGGCAACCCGATCCGCCGGGCGATGGAACTCGCGGCGATGGCATCGGTTGGTGCGACAACGGCGCCGAGCACGAATCCGATGCGCCAGTCAAAACCGGAAAAAACCGATGGCGCAATCAGGGCGACGGCTAAGACGGTGAATCCCACCAAGCCGAAGGCTAGAAGAAAGATGCTTACGAGGTTATAGCGGAAGTCGCGCCAGGAAATAGTCCAGGCGGCCGCATACAATAATGGCGGTAGAATGACGAGGAAAACAAGGTCGGGATTGAGGGTGATCCTTGGCATCCCCGGGACGAGGCCGAGGACTAATCCGCCGACGACCATGACGATTGGATATGGAGTTCCGAGTCTCCGGGCGAGCAGTCCGAAAACGATGACAAAAAGCAACAGCAGAAGAAAGATGACTTCGATTTCTCCGATTCTACTCATGCAGGTACCCCATTCTCCCAAAGATACCTTTGTAGCGAAGTTGCGATCTCGACTTTGGCTCGGTAAGTGACCCCGAATATGAACGCCTATGATCAGCGCCGATCACCGGAGCATACGCGATGCCTCAAAACGTGAAAGCAGGCGACATACCCACCACGACGTTTGGCAGGACCGGCGTTAAGGTAAGCATCATCGCACAGGGCGGCGCCCGGATGGACCTCCATCCCGATATTCCGGCCGCGGCAGCGCACCTCCGCAGGGTATATGACCTCGGCGTGACTTACTTCGATTGCGCGCGCTCTTATTGGGACGGGCGTTCCGAAGAAGCTTACGGCATCGGTCTCCAGGGCATCCGCCAAAATGTATTTCTCACGACGAAGACCCAAAAGCGGACGGCGAAGGAAGTGCAGCAGGACTTGGATACCTCCCTCCGCCTGCTGAAGACGGATCACGTCGACCTCTGGCAGATGCACTCCATTCAGGACCAGGGCGACATCGACAAGATTCTCGCTCCCGGCGGTGCCATGGAGGCGTTCGAGGCGGCGAGGAAAGCTGGCAAGTGCCGCTTCATCGGCTTCACCGGCCATTTCGATCCCGAAGCCCACGCGGCATTGCTCAGGGCGTACGAAGAGTGGGATACGGTGATGATGCCGCTCCACGCGGCGGACCACGCTTACCTGAGCTTCGAAAACATCGCTCTCCCTGTCGCGAAGGAGTTGGGCGTCGGTGTTCAGGCAATCAAGGTGTTCGGCAAGGCGTTCCTGCTGAGATCTCTCAGCCCCACCGAATGCCTGAAATACGTGCTGAGCCAGCCGGGCGTACACGTGGCGATCTGCGGCGCCGGCACGCAGGGACAGATGGAAGACAACATCCGCACCGTCCGGAATTTCAAGAAGATGACTCCTGAAGAGATTGCGGATGTCCGTAAAAGAGCCATCGCGGGTTCGGGAGTCTATACGGGACCCACTCTGGAATACTGGAAGAAGAAAGCCTGAGACGGAAGTTAAACAGATATGGAGATCAAACGAGTTGGCACACAGCCTTCCGCGAAGGGACCCTCGGACTGGTTCACTGGCACGGTGCGTATCGATCCTCTGTTCCATGCGCCCGATCCGGCGCTGGTTCAGGGCGCCAGCGTCACTTTCGAGCCCGGCGCCCGGACCGCCTGGCATACGCATCCGCTCGGACAGACCCTCATCGTGACGGCGGGATGCGGCTGGGCTCAACGGGAAGGCGGACCCCTCGAGGAGATACGGCCCGGTGATGTGGTATGGTTCTCACCCGGCGAGAAGCATTGGCACGGAGCGACACCAACCACGGCCATGACGCATATCGCCATTCAGGAAAAGTTCGACGGTAAGGTTGTCGACTGGATGGAACACGTCAGTGACGTCCAGTACCGGAAGTGATCGCGCTTGCCGACTCCATACTGCCCCGCTCGAACCGGAGACAATTGACAACATGACCCTCTGGGATTTCCTGGACACCGGCTCGCGTCACCTGAGAGTGGCCGCAAGGACAATTCGGCAACAGCGGAAGACGTCTCTGGCCGCGGCCGGGATTCTGTCCATCGGCATTGGGATGAGCGTCGCAATGTTTTCGCTCCTCGATGTGGTCCTGCTGCGGCCCTTGCCGTTTCCGCGGCAGCAATCGCTCGAAGTGATCTGGAAAGTGGACCCGGCCGCCGGCAGATATGTCGAAGAACTGGCGTACCCGGAGTTACGCGACCTGCAGCAGAATATCCACGATTTCGAGTATGTCGCAGTAATGCCAACGTCGCTGTACGGATACGCCAGGGTGCTGCGGATCGGGAACGGAGAACCGGTGCAAATCGAGAGCGCTCCGGTGTCGCATGATTTCTTTCGCGTGCTTGGAGTGTCGCCGGTGCTCGGGCGGGACTTCAACGATTCGGACGAGCACGTCGGGGCGCCACCCGTCGTGATCGTGTCCCACCGGGTGTGGCGCACTCATCTGAGAGGCGACCCGCGTATTGCCGGACGCATGATCCGGCTCAACGGCCAGGGATACACGGTGATCGGAGTCATGGCGCCCGGTGTCGAATTCCCTCGCGGCGCGGGCTTTTGGGTTCCGCTCGGTATCGAAAGCCGGGTAGTGGAACGGCGCACGGCCACGTTCCTGCAGGCCATCGCGCGGGTGAAGCCCGGAGTCCCTCATCAACGCGTGGCGAGCGAGGTGGATGGCCTCATCCGTAGGCTGGCGGTGCAATATCCCGATGCATACTCGCGTTCCCAGCGGGCCGTGGTAACGCCGTTGACGGAGTATTGGACCGGCTCGTCGCGCGTCCATCTCTGGATTCTGCTGGGAGCCTCGATCCTACTCCTCGCCGCTTCTGTCTTGAGCGCCGGCATACTCATCGTTTCCGGCGTTCTCGGGCGTGGAACAGAAATCGCAACACGCATTGCGCTCGGCGCCCGCAGCCGCCAGATCCTCCAACAACTCGGGGCTGAAGGCGCCTTGATCGCGGCAATTGCCGCAACCGCGGGCACAGTATTGGCGGGACTTCTGATTCGCTTATTGGTCCGCTTGGCGCCGGAGGATATCCCGCGCCTCTCCGAGGCAGGCTTGAACCCGGCAAGCGCCGCCTTCGCGCTGACTACTGCTATCTTTGCAGCGGCGGTATGCACGGTAATGCCCGCGATCTCCGCCATGCGTATGCCCCTCGAGACGGCTCTTCGCGAAGGCGGCACGCGCCTGTCGTTATCGCGCCGCAGTCTCCGAACGCGGAACACCTTCGTGCTCGCACAGGCTGCCGTTACCGTGGTAATGCTGGTTCTCTCCGGTCTGTTCCTGCTGAGTTACCGTTCGATGATGTCGGCGGACATCGGCTTCAGAAATCGCGATGCGCTCACCGTGAATTTGCAGTTACGCGGTCCCGGTCTGTTTGCCACGCAAGGTCTCCACCGGCATGCTTTCTATGCGCGCCTGTTGGATCGCCTCCGCGAGACACCCGGCGTAATTTCGGCCGCGGCGGTGCTGGTCCGGCCGCTGGAGGGCCCCATCGGTTGGGAGCGTAGTTACCAGTTCGAATTTGAGGCCGGTCGAACGGATCCCTCAAGGCTCCCGAAAGCGAACTACGAGGCGGTTACCCCCGGGTACTTTGCGACAGTCGGCACGCCTTTGCTGGAAGGGCGCGACTTCACTGAGCATGATTCCGAGGAGAGCGAATCCGTCGCGATCATCAGCCGGAGTCTCGCCGATCGCATCCGGGCCGCCGGCCACTCGCCGGTCGGGCATCGCATACAGCTCGGCAATTCACCCGAATGGCTCAAGGTGGTGGGAGTGTGCGGCGATGCCCGCTATCGCAATGTAACGCAGCAAGACGCCACCATTTTCGAGCCCTATCTTCAGGCTCCCGCGCCTACCCATTACGTAGTGATCCGGGGTAACCAGGGCGCGCACGAACTTGGACTGCTGATCCGGCGAATTCTGGCTGGGATCGACCCCGACCAGGCTGTCGCCGCTGACGCCACCATCGGAGAATTGATCGAGGCCAACACTGCTCGCCATCGCTTCAACATGATTCTCCTGCTGTGGTTTGCCGTTTGCGCAACGGTGCTGGCCGGAATGGGCATATACGGCGTGGTGGCGGAGACCATCGTTGCGCGCAAGCAGGAAATTGCGATTCGAATGGCGTTGGGCGCGCCGCGAATGGGCGTCGTGCGCGGCACCGTCTCCAGGACTCTTCGATTCGCCTTGCTGGGAGAGGCGATCGGTCTCTGCGCCGCCGTGCTGCTCTACCACCGGATTTCGGACGTGCTGTACGGCGTTGCCAGCTACAGTCCGGCGGTGCTTGGTGTTGTCGCGGTCCTCGTTTTCGGTGTTTCCTTGTGTGCGAGTTTCTGGCCCGCATGGTCCGCGGTGGACCAGGACTCGATCGACGTCAGGTAGTGAGGCGGCGTTCTGAACGCACCAACGCTCGGGATGATATTGTAGTTCCCAGGCGTTCAGCGTGCGAAGGAGGGTCTGCGATGAAATTGACGATAGTGTTGCCGGTGGTGGTCTTCGCTTCTTTAGCGGCAGCGGCCGACGTTCCGTCCGCGCAGGTGCAGATTGCGGGCGCGGTTCTGGCGGCGCCGGCCGAATTGCGGGATGGTGCGGCGGTGCTGGGCTTTGACGCGCATGGCGGGCGGGTACAGATTCGGGAGGGCAAAAATGAATTGATCTGTCTGGCCACCGACCCGGCCAAGACGGCCTTCAACGTAGCCTGCTATCACAAAGATCTGGAGCCGTTCATGGCGCGCGGCCGTGAACTGCTGGCGCAAAACGTGACAGGCGCAAAGCGCAACGAAATCCGCTTCAAGGAAGTGGAGGACGGCAAACTCCCTATGCCCAAAGAGCCGAGGACGCTCTATGTGCTGACGGGAACCAGCTTCGACGCCGCCAGCGGGAAAGTGCAGGACTCCTATCTTCGCTGGGTAATTTATGTGCCGTTCGCGACGCCGCAATCCACCGGCCTCTCGACCAAGGCGAGCGATAACGCGCCGTGGTTAATGTCCCCCGGTACGGTGGGCGCGCATATCATGATCAATCCTCCGAAGAAATAGAGAGCCTGTTGGTCGCGCCCGCATACGAATGTGCGGAATCGACCACACTTATAGGTTCTAACTCCGCTCATAGTTCTTTCGATATCTTTACAAGCAATCCCTCGCGGTATACAGTTACTTGGTCTCATGAAGGCCTTCGTCATAGCGTTGATTGCTTGTACTGCCATAGCCCAGACGCGCCCGAACGACGAAGGAGTTCGTCGCGATCAAATGGTGGATCTGGTGGCCGTCAGCCTTGCCGCCACACCCGGGAATCCGATCACGGGCGAGCAGGTCCGGTTGTCCCTCACCATCGCCAACCAGTCTGAAAATAACGCCACCGGTGTAGGCGTGGTTCTGCTCGCCGGGAAGACTCGCGTCGCGACTGCTACCGTCGATGTCGCGGCACGGCAAAAGGTCGTCGTGCCCCTGACCTGGACGCCGCCCACAGCAGGTGCCTGGGAATTGACAGCCCTCGTGGATCCGGACCAACGCCAGGTGGAGGAGAATCGCGCCGATAACGTGGTCTCGCTCGATCTGGCGGTGGCCGATGCCGCGCAGAAGAATGCCGCGTTTTCCGTTTCGGATCTCGATCTGGTCACGGTGTGGAGGACGCACTCTCGATTCGCGCGCGAGTGCAAAATACCGGTACGTCCGCCGCCGGCGCTCCGATCGTGTTCCGTATCGGCGATCGAGTAGCCGCCGTGCAGTATGTCTCGAGCCTCGCGCCCGGAGCGTCCACGCTGGTGGAAGTTCCCGTTGCCGCGCCCGCCGGAGCGGTCCGCATCAGCGCCGAAGTGAACCCTCGCCTTCGCACCGGCACGCGAGCCCTGGCAGCGAAAAATATCGGTCTCGCCAGGGACCTCCGCGTGGAGGGCCTCTCCGTGCACAGCGCGCGCTTCGAGACTTCCCGCCCGCGGCGCGTCATCATCAGCTTCCGCATCGTCAATGCGGGCCAGAATTCCATCACGACGCCGTTTCGCACGCGAATTTCCCCGGGAGTGGTGAAGTCCGGCGCGTTGGCGGAGGACTTCGTCACCACGCCAAGCCTCACTCCCGGCGAGAGCGTCTACGTCTCGCGCATGCTGGATGGCCCTCCTTCCGAGTTCGACATCCGCGTGGAAGCCGATGTGGACCAGGCCACCGGAGACCAGGACCGCGCCAACAACGTCGCCACCGCGCGCTTCCAGAACCCCTCTCCCAACGTGGACCGCTGGGTAGCGTTGGGCCCGCGCCGCATCGATGGCGAAGGCAATATCGGCGCGGTGGGCGCGCTCTTCCATCTCGCCATCAATCCCCAGGCGCCGTCCACGATTTATGTGGGCGGGAACGGCGAAGGCATCTGGAAAACGGTCGACGGCGGACAGAACTGGCAGCCCATCACGGATTCCCTGCCGACGCTGTCGAGCGTGGCGCTGGCCCTCGACCCCTCGAACCCGTCGCGGCTCTACCTGGTCACTCCCGACCAGGGCGTCTTCAAAACCGCCGACGGCGGCGGCTCCTGGGCTCCCCTCGATACGCCAAGCTTTCAGCCTGACGTTGCTGCGCTGGCCGTGCTGAAGGTCCATCCAAGCAACCCGAACCTCTTGCTGTTGACCGGGAACCAGGGCATCTACACCTATCACGCCGATGCCGCGCAGAACAAGTGGACGGTGCCCCTGAATCTGGGCCCGGCTACGGACGTGGTCATCGATCCAACCACGCCGAGCACGATCTACGCGACGCTGCGCGCTCCGGCAGCCGGCGTCTACACATCGTTCGACACCGGCGCCCACTGGATGCGGTCATTGGGATGCCCCGGAGCGTCGCTGCCCGCCACCGACGGCGTGCAGTCCATCACTCTCGCCTTCGCGGGCAGCACGATGTACGCGGCTTTCAAGTCCGACCAAAAGATGCAGGTCTATCGCACCACTGGAACTTCCTGTCAGATCGGGTCGCAGCGCGAGCAGAGTTGGGAGTTGGGGTTCACCATGACCGGCCTGGCCGCCAACCAGCTCTTCAACCGCGTCGACGGCGATCCGCGCACTCCCAATTTCGTCTACCTGAGCGGCGTCCCGTTTATGGTCTCTAGCGACGGCGGCAAGACTTTCAACGTGCAATCCGGAACGCAGCCGCATGTGGATCATCACGGGTTCGCGCCCGACCCGTCCAATCCAAAATCGATCGTGGTGGTCTGCGATGGCGGCATCTACCGCTCCTCGAACCTGGGCGCGGCGAACTCCTGGCAGTTTATCGGCGACGGCATTTTCAACGTGCAGTTTTACGCGTTCTCGCTGGCGGAAACGGATCCCACGCTGACCATCGGCGGCACGCAGGACAACGGCACGCTGTCGTACACCGGCTCCACCGTCTGGACCAATGTCAATGGCGGCGACGGCGCTACCACCGCCATCGACCCGACCAACACGCAGATCCAATACTCGATGAACCAGGGCCCGGACAGCATGCAGAAGCGCGTGGGCAATGGACCATGGAAATGTATCGGCTGCGGCATACCGATTACGCCATCGTGCTTCAACTTATTTTTCGAGTTGGACACCAGCGCACCCACCACGGTGCTCGCGTCGTGCCTGGCGCTGCTGAAGACCGATTCGCCGGTCTGCAACCGCTGTCCCAACTGGGGACAGAACGATACCGGCGACCCAAACGTGTGGACCTCGATCCTGCCTCAATCGTCCGTTAGCGGCGCGGTGGTCCGTTCGAGTGTCGACCGCACGATCAAGCTCTACTATGCGGGAACCACGACTGGGCAAGTCTGGGCCGGGCCAGGCGGCGCCAACTTTCAACTTCTGTTCTCGGGCGCGGGTCCGGTTTCGGACATCAAAATCGATCGCGACGACCCGACAACCTTTTACGTGTCGATGATCGCCGGCAACACCGGCCGGGTCTTCCGCGTGAAGCGCGCATCCAATGCCCCGACCGCCGCCACCACCAAGGCGACCGATATCACGTCCAACCTCCCTGCGGGCTTGTCCGTTAAGGCCCTCGCCATTGACCGTATGAACCCTTTCACGATTTATGCCGGAACGAATCGCGGCGTTTACCGCGGCCGTTCCGCCGACAGCGGCGCCACTTGGAATTGGACCGCCTACATGAATGGTTTTCCGCTGGCCGATGTCCGCGAGATGGACGTGCAACCGATGACCGGCGTCCTGCGTGCCATCACATTCGGCCGCGGCGCCTATGAAGTGAATACCGGCGACCCGGTGGGCTCGATCCTCTCCGCGGCGGGCAGAGTCACGTTCCTGCGCGCCCACGATGTCGGGACGGGCTTCGGGCCGCCCAGCGATTTTCTGGATGTGGAAGTGGTTGTGCAGCTCGACACCCAGCCCGGCAGGAGTTTCGGCTTTCAATTGCGTGCCGACGGCGAAGAGTTCGCGCGTACCGGTATGCTGGATACCTTGCGGTCGGCCTTCCGCGCCAACCGCAATGTGCTGATCGACTATACGCGGACCGGCATTCACAACGGACGGATCATCCGGGTGGCCAAAACTAACTGACGAAGGAGAGAACCCATGCGGCGACTGACGATAGCGGCGATTCTGACCTGGTGGCTGGCAGTGATGGCGGCGCCACCCGCTCGCGCCGACCTGCTGGAGAGCAAAGGCAGGATCACCTTTCTGCGCGTGCATGATGTCGGCACGGGTTTCGGGCAGCCCACCGACTTCCTGGACGTCGAGGTGGTCATCCAGCTCGACTCGCAGCCCGGCAAGAGCTTCGGCTTTCAACTGCGCAACGACAATAACCGTCCCGCGCGGGATGGCATGCTCGACCTGCTGCGGGACGCCTTCGCCAACAACTTTCCGGTGCTGATCGATTACAACGTGACTCCGCCCAAGGTGAATGGCGTAATCATCCGCGTAGCTGTAGTGAAACAGTAGGGCGGCTCGCCCTACACCATCGCCGTCAAGAGCCCTTTGTGCTTCAGGCCGGAGAGCGCCAGGCCGTAGCGCCCGCGAATTCCGGTTTTTTCAAAAATGTGTTTCAGGTGGATTTTCACCGTGCCGGTGCGGATCCCCAGGGACAGGCCAATGTCCTTATTCCGATACCCGCGCTCCACTAACTCCATGACCTGCACTTCGCGCGGCGTCAGCACGGTGCGAGGCATGCGGGGAGGCAGGCGCGGATCGCGGAGCACTTCATTTTCCATCCAGCTTCCTCCAGCCGCCACCTCGCGGATACATTCACTGAGGTTTACCAGGGATGCCGTTTTGCGAATGACGCCAGCCACGCCCGCCTGCAGCAGGCGCACCGCGTCGGGCTCGCTCATCATCACACCCCAGACGATCACCGCCGTCGGCTTCTCGGCGGCGCCCAGCTGGCGCACCCAATCCGTCAAGGCAACAAGGCCAAACCCCTTGTCCACAATCAGAATCGAAGGATGCAGGTCTCGCACCGCAGGCACGGCGTCTTCCACATTGGTTTCCGCCACGACCACGCGCGGCCCATCTATCGCTTCCATGAGGCTGCGCAAGCCCTCCATGGCAACAGGTTCAGGATCACAAACGGCTAGAGTAGTATCCACGGCTCACACTAAAACATCGGCAGGACTGTCTGAATAGTTTAGTGGCGAAAACGGGAATTCGTCTCAGATACTTGGGGCGAGACTGTTAAACGGCAACCGCACCCAGCGAAAACTCCGCCAGGTCGATCCAGCAGTTGCCGAGCGTATTCTGCACGAAGGCCGTACGGTCGGCGCGGAAACTGCGAGGTCCGGTGTAAGCGTCCCAGAGTTCGTGAGCCCGGCGGTTCACATTCGCGACATCAGCCGGCGGAATCTCCTGTGCCAAAGTGATGTGCGGATGATAGGCGAACGGTTCGTCGAATTCCAGCGCTCCGGAATTCATGGCGGCGTGGATACGGAACATCTCGTCCGCACCCGCGCCCAGCTCGAGGTAAATCACGTTGGTCACCGGGAAGATGCAAATCCGCTCCAGCACGACGTCGAACGGCGCCCAGTTGCCGGCGCACTCCTTCACCTGGTCGCTCGCCACACGCCAGTCGACGGCGAGGGGGCGGGGCGGCAATACACTGACGTGTGCGTGGGGGTTGCAGCCCGGCACCAGCTGTGTGCGCAGATCGTCCAGAAAACGCCCTAGCGGGTCGGGGATGTAGATTACCAGGGCAAACACATTTAGTCGTTGCTCGGCGGGAACCCTGGACAGCACCCCGTTCGAATTAAATCCCATGCTCTCTCCATGGTAACTGTTTTGTAGTTTTTGTCACGCTGCCCCCGTACCGGGTACCACTCGCCTGTTACGCTTAAAGTAATGCAGAGTACCGGTGACACCAACCCGCTTCTTCACATAGAGTTCCGCGTTCCGTTCGACCGCATCCGCGCGGAACACGTACAGCCGGCGGTTACGGAGCTGCTTCGCGAATCGCGCGCCGGTCTGGCCGCGCTTTCCGCCACCGGCGGCGAACGCACGTTCGACAACACGCTGCACGCCCTGGACACCCTGACCGAACCGCTTGATTGGGCTATGGGCATAGTGCGCCACCTGGAGAGCGTGACCACGTATCCCGAGTTGCGCGCCGCCTTGAACGCCGCGCAACCCGAGGTCAGCGCCTTCTATACCGGCATTCCGCTGGACGCGGGCCTCTGGCAAAACATCAAAACCTACGCCGCCACGCCGGAAGCCGCGAAGCTCAGCGGCGCGCGCAGCCGCTTCCTGCATAAAACCATCGAAACGTTCCGGCGCCACGGCGCCGATCTCGACCCGGCGGGCAAAAAGCGCCTCGAGGAGATCGACGTCGAGCTGACTCAGATCACTACAAAATTTGCGGAGAACGTTCTGGATTCCACCAACGCCTTCGAACTGGTGCTCACCAACCAGGCGGATCTCGCCGGACTGCCGCCCACGGCCATCGCCAGCGCGCGCGAAAGCGCCCAGCGCAAGGGCCTGGAAGGCTGGCGCTTCACGCTCCAGGCGCCGGACTATTTCGCGGTGATGACCTACCTCGACAAGAGCGACATCCGCCGCAAGCTCTACGAGGCGTTCGCGGTGCGCGCCACCACGGGCGAGCGCGACAACCGGCCGATCATCGTGCGCATCATCGAACTGCGCCGCGCGAAGGCCGCGCTGCTGGGTTTCGCCAACTTCGCCGACCTCGTGCTGGAAGATCGCATGGCGCACACCGGCGACCGCGCACTCGGTTTTCTGGAAGACCTCAAGGGCAAGACCGAACGCCGTTTCCACGAAGAGAACCAGGAGCTGCTGGCATTCCGCCGTTCGCTGGAGGGCGCGGATGCGCCTGAACTCGCCCCGTGGGACGTCGCCTACTACGCCGAGAAGCAGCGCACGGCGCTCTACGATTTCGACGAGGAGGCGCTGCGCCCTTACTTCCCGATGGAAAGCGTGGTGAGCGGGCTTTTCGAACTGGTGCATCGTCTCTACGGCATACGCGTGGAGGAGGAACCGGGGGTGCCCGCGTGGGATGCCGCAGTCCATTATTACAATGTCCGCGACGAGGAGGGCGTGTTTCTGGGCGGCTTTTACGCCGACTGGTATCCTCGCGAGAACAAGCGCGGCGGCGCGTGGATGGACGGCCTGATTACCGGCGGACCCGTCACCGGTGGCTTTCGCCCGCACCTGGGATTGATCTGCGGCAACCTCACGCCGCCGGTGGGAGACAAGCCGGCATTGCTCACGCACCGCGAAGTGGAGACAATATTCCACGAGTTCGGCCATCTGTTGCACCATCTGTTGAGTCGTGTGGAAATCCGCTCGCTGGCCGGGACCAGTGTGGCTTGGGACTTCGTCGAACTTCCCAGCCAGATCATGGAGAACTGGTGCTGGGAGCGCCAGGCCCTGGACCTGTTCGCGCGCCATTACGAGACCGGCGCGCCCATCCCGGACGATCTGTTCCAGAACATGAAGCGCGCGCGTACGTTCCGCGCCGCCAACGCGCAGATGCGGCAGGTGGGCTTCGGCTTTATCGATCTGCTGCTGCACGTGCGGTACGATGCGGCGCGCGACGGCGATCCGGTGGCCTACTCGCGCGCCTTGCTGCAGCAGTTCAGCCCCGCACCGCTGCCCGCCGAACACGCCATGATCGCGGCCTTCACGCACCTGTTCGCCGCGCCGGTGGGTTACGGCGCCGGCTACTACTCGTATAAGTGGGCGGAGGTGCTGGAGGCCGACGCGTTTACGCGCTTCCGCGATGGCGGCATCTTCAGCCGCGAGATCGGCGGCGCCTTCCGTGGCGAGATCCTGTCGAAGGGCGACAGCGAAGACCCGGCTGAACTGTATCGCCGCTTCATGGGCCGCGATCCGGACCCCAACGCGCTGCTGGTGCGGTCGGGGCTTCTCTAATTGCTGCAGGTAAGCCTTCCCTTTCTGGAGAATCCCTTGTAATCTGTGGGTGGAGCTAGACGATGACACAGACAGGCTCAGCCAAGGTCGAGTGGAATCCCGAAAAGAAGCACTGGCAGGTGGTGATCCAGGTGGGGGCGGAGGTGATCCGGCGGCAGTGTGCGAAGACACCGCAGGACGCCGGCGACCCCGAACTGCGCAGTCTCGCACTCCAGACCGCCCGCGATGAGGGCTACACACTGGACGAGGCGAACGTCTCCATCGCGCACTGAGGGCCGTCAACGCCAGCGCCCCGGGACGGCGGCATGGCATGAGGGGCAACTCCCCGCCCCGTCCAACTCGTTTCGCACGATCTCGTAGCCGTAGCGCTCGACGAGGATGCGCCCGCACTGGGGGCAGCGGGTGTTCTCGAGATCGCCCACCTGGCCCGGCAGGTTGCCGGCATAGATATAGCGCAGGCCTGCTTGGCGGCCGATGCCGGCGGCGCGGATCAAGGTTGCCGGCGGCGTTCCCGGTGTGCCTTCCATTTTGTAGTCCGGGTGGAATGCCGTCACGTGCCAGGGAATGTCGGGGGAGATTCCGGCGAGGAAGGCGGCGATGCGCTCGAGTTCCTCGTCCGAATCGTTGAAACCCGGCACGATCAGCGTCACTACTTCGAGCCAGAAGCCCATTTCATGGATGCGGCGCAGGCTATCAAGGATGGGCTGCATGCGGCCGCCGAGCTGGCGGTAATGGGCGTCGTCCAGGCACTTCAGATCGACTTTATATAAGTCCACCCAGGGGCGGATATAGTCAAGCACCTGGGGCGTGGCATTTCCGTTCGACACGAAGCCGGTGACCAACCCGGCGGCCTTGGCCTCGCGGAAGATCTCGACCGCCCATTCCGCGGTGATCAGAGGTTCATTATAGGTGCTGACCATCACCCGGGCGCCGTATTTAAAAGCCAGGCGCGCCAGCTCGCGCGGGGTTGTCTGATGCCACGGAGCGACGGCTTGCGAATCGCGGATTGCTTGCGAGGTCACCCAATTCTGGCAGTACCCGCAGTGCAGGTCGCAGCCCAGCATGCCGAAGCTTAATGCAACGGCTCCCGGGAACACATGGAAGAAGGGCTTCTTCTCGATGGGATCGCACTGCACGGTCTGGACATATCCCCAGGGCACGTACAGCTTGCCGCCGCGATTGAAGCGGACCTTGCAGACACCGACCTGGCCTTCGGAAATGGGACAGCAATGGCCGCAGGCAAAGCAGCGTATGCGGTCGCCTTGGAGGGGCTCCCACAGGTCGCCCTGGCGGACGTCGCGCGCGAGATTTTCAGCGAGGGTGCTCATACGGGTCGCTCCCGGAAACTCTGGTCGCGGAAAATATTCAACTCCCAGCCGCTGGAGGCATAGACGGTGTCGGGGACTCCGGCTTTCCTGGCGAGCGCCTGCAGGAACTGTTCGCGGGAGAGCTGGTAGCGGGTGGCCACCGCGGGCAGCAGGATCCCGCGATGCGCGCCCCACTTGAGGCAGGCGCCGTGTTCGCCGGCAATCAGCTGGCGAGGGTCGGCGATGCGTTTCGCCGGCGTGAGGACATGAATCTCGATCTCTAATTCCTCGTCCGGCGAGAGGGGTGGAAAGCGTTCATCGTCGTATGCGGCGGCGATGGCGAGGCGCGAGACGCACTCGGCGAGCGTGAGGGAACAGTCGAGACGGCCGGTGCAGCCGCGCAGGGCGCCTTTCGAATCGTACAGGGTGACAAAGGCACGCCCGCGCTGCAAGAGGGCGGATTCGGCCAGCGGCTGCGGGTATCGCGTCTCGCCAGTGCGTCGATAGTGGTCGAGGGTGTAGCGGGCGCTGGCCAGCAACTCGGCCCGGTCGGATGGATCGAGATGGTACGCGGACGGGGGGAAGTAGCCAAGGGCTCCGTAGCTGACCGAGTGCTCGTAATCGTGCGTGATGGAGCCCGAAGCGGCGTAATCGAGAGTCTCCTGGAAACTCTCGCCCGGAAGGCCGCCGAGAGTTTCGAGCAGGAGGCTGATGGGTCCGGCCCCGCAGACGGTTGCACCGGTCCGGTTCAGCTCGGCCACGAAAAGAGCCGGGTCCAGGGTGCCGGCAGCGGCGACCGCTCCGCCATCCAGGGCTTTCAATTTCTCCGCGGTGGACGCGTCGAGCTCGAATGGAACATAGCCGAAATCGGGGCCGTAGTGCGTGAGGTCGGAGCTGGCGATCAGCACCGTGTGGGCGTCCATCAGTCCGCGCAACGCTTGCGCGGCGGCGCTCCGCTGCTCACCGGTGAGGCGGCCGACGTAGAGCGGCACGAGAGTGGCGTGCGGCACGAAGGTCTGCAGGAAAGGAATTTGGATCTCCACCGAATGGTCGCAGGCGACGGGCTCGGGCACGGAGTGGAAGGGCGGTGATGCGGTGAGTGAATCGGCCGTTTCGCGATCGATGTGGATGGCGCCGAGCGGGGTTTCGATGCGATCGACTTCCGGAATGGCGATGCCCTGGATGGGGTGGCGGTGGGAAAGTCCCAGGATCACGACGCGCTTAACGGCGTAGGCCTGAATGTGGCGGTAGACGGAGGTGGCGACCACACCGGAGTAGGCGGGCGCCGCGTGGGGAACGACGAAGGCGAGTCCGCCCGGCCTGACAAACGAGCCGGTCCGGCCGATCGAGCTCTCGAGTGCGGCACTCAGGAGTCCCTTAAGTTCGGACACGCCGCGCGGGTACCACGAACCGGCCAGCGGTGAGTGATGCGCGAGGACGGGGGCCATCGGAGGTGTCCTCTGTGGAAGGCTTCCACCTTTAGTGTGAACCCTGGCGCGCGGCATTTCAACCCCCGCCCGGGGGTCCGGGGGCGACGCGATCAGCGTCTGAACGGGCTTGGGTTGCCTGGGTTCGTTGGGTTCGGAGAAAAAACTTATGTGATTGAAAATAAAAGACATTTTTGGTTCAAGTGCAAATTTCGCGGTAACTCCGCCGGAGTTGCGGGGTGCATGCCGGCACAGGGGCACCCTCCATTCCGAGAGATAGCACGCGGGTGGGGTCGAGTCTGAAATCTGCGGTGCTAAGTGGAGGGAGAAAAGGGGAATATATTTCCGGCGCGGCGGTGATGGCGGGGAGGATGGCGGGCCGATAATAGGAACGTATGCGCCGCCCGATCGGGCCACCGTGCCGGGCACCGCAGGCAGCAGGGAGTTGGAACGCGCGCGGCCAGTCAATTTGGAATACGCGTTTTGGAATACGCGTTGGAATACGCGGCGAACATGCCCAATTTCGTGGCCGACGAATGGCGAAACGCCACCGCAGCACCACACAATCGCCGAACTGGCGTGCTTACGATACGGTTGAAAGCGAGATCACTTTCCGGGAGCGCCGTGCGATCCGGCAACAGATCCGAAGGAATGGAAAACCTTGGGACCAGCCCTTCGATGCGCTTCCCGGTTTTAAGTGGTACGAAGGCTTCGCGACCAAAATCAACCCGAAGGGCCCGAGAGGGCAACCGCTGAGTCTTCGGACCATTCAGGGTTCGGAGCTACTTCCAAAGCTCTGATCTGAAGAGGCTGGAAGAGGCTGCGAATAAATTCGCAGCCGCTCCCATCTAAACGCGAAACGCGGACAAATGCTTCACTAATGGACGATCTGCAATTGAGTTTGGGGAAGGAGTCCAACAAAGAGCGGCACGCTAAAGCACCTGTCGGCTGATTGGGCCGCCAGTATCTGGTTGCGGCGTTGCAGATCGTCGAAAGTCATCGTCATACCCGATCCAGCCGGATCTTTAATCGGCGTTTTGGGCGGGAGTACACTTGTCCCCTTCACAAAACGTGACAACTTGGCTGGGTTTCCCCCGGGAGTCCTTGGATCCACATGATAGAAGGACTCGGGGATAGTACTAGCGCTGGGGGGCCATGGCCCAGCGGGCGTCACTATGTTCAATCCCCCGGGGCCAAACAAAACGTTGGGGTCGAGACGATCCGCCCCATGGCAGCCTCCGCAGGTGTTCGCGGAGAAGTTCCACCGGTTCAAAGCGGGGACGCCGGGTGCGTTGAAAAAGAAGGTCTGGACGTAGTCGTTTGATGCTGTCAGGAAGGGACCCATTTCCCAGTTCACTGGGACAGTTACGTTGCATGGCGGCGGCATTGCGAATGGGCTGGTCGGGTCGTTGATGCAGTCTGCGAGTTTCTTGGTTCCAATGAAGCTCACGTCAGGCGTTTGATTGAGCGAGTTAGGCAGGAGCTCATGGCTTGCCGCGTTAATGTCAAACTGGCGCAATTCCCACAGACCCGGGGTAGACGACGATGCGAATGTGACTTCGTTGGTGCGCACCTGGTTCAATGCGCTTCCATTCGCCCGTGTCGGAGCGGCGTTCGCGTTTGTGACATTGTTTGTAATCGCCTGTAAGGCGGCATTATATGCCGGTGACGGGAAGGCAGGATTGCCAGTATCGAGCGTTATGAATTGATTAGCTCGATTGTGTAATCCGAGACAACTGGTTTGATCGGCATATTCCATAATGACAGAAAGGCCGGCTTGGTTCGGCTGGCAAGCCCCATTCGCCCTGTTAAGAAGGCCGAAAACAAACCGAATCTCGCTCGGAGTCGTCGACGACGAACCGTAAATGCCGGAGCTAGGCAAATCGGGACGGTACACAATCGCTAACAACCGGAATGGAAGCTGATTGAGATCGAGCGTGGACGGATCAGTCGGATTCCATCCTGGCAAGTCCACAGGATTCGTCAGAAACGCATTGCTGCCTGTGAGACGGTTTGGAATAGGAAATGCATTGGGCGAGCCGTCTGGGTTCAACGCCGTCTGATTACTTAACCACCTCGATAGAAAATTCCAAATGAACAACTGAGCAGAAACCCCTGTAACCGGCGTGTTTGCCATGTTGGACATCAGCGTCTTGAAAGTCCACGGCCCATCAGGGTTTACGTTGTTACCGGTACCGTTGGTGTTGCACACATCGAAGGTCCGAGTTGGATCCGCCACCACCGAAAGGTTCGTGATGGTCAGACAGCGGTCCTCGTTGCATATCGCCGGGGGGAGAGTTGGCGAGGAGACAACCGGGAACCCCACGAGGTTAGGCAATGTCGCTATCGGCGTCGACACAGTGAAGTTGAACTGATTAACCGTGTCTATTAGTGCACGGCCATTAAACACTCCGATATTTACGTTAGGCACCGTGATCGCAGCCGACGCTCCAGATGAGTGGCCCACCGCAGATCCTCCACCCAGCGAGGTAACCCTGTTGGTAAAGGTCTGTATGTCGGCGCTTTGCTGCGCTGGGGTTTGCGACGGATCCAGCTTGACGAACCCGCAATATACGCCGTCACCCGCCGTTTGGTCCGGAGGGTATCCTGCGTCATTAAGAATGTCGCCGTTGCCCCCAGGCGTGACGAGGATCGTTTTTCCAAGATTGAATTGTTGTATCACTGCTGGTGTAAACGTCTGGCACATGACCCCGTTCTTTTCCTGTATTTGTCCAGGAACAGAACCTGTTACCTCAAACGTCTGAACGTTCGATGGTAGGGGTTGGGGTGGTTTAGAAAAGTTCAGGTCCGGCGTACCCGGCACGCCACAACAGCTAGGTCCCGGCGGCTTCAGCAGCAAGGTCTTCATAATACTGAAGTCGATTGAATTGACAATTCCGTCGCCGTTCAGGTCGGCATCGGGATCGTTCGTAAACAGGCGGCTTTTCAGTATCGAAAAGTCGATCGAGTTGACAAAACCGTCACCGTTCAAGTCCCCATTGCACATATTTCCAATCCCGCGGCCCTGGGTATCCCGCTGGTCGGGGTTCGGAACCAAGATGCAATTATCAATTATATCGGGGACGCCATCTCCATCTGTGTCCACAAAGCCGCTCTGTGCGCGCGCATGACTGGCGTAGAACACCAACAACGCCAAAGCTACGAGCAAGGACGTAATCGCGAATGAAACCATCCAATGCGACAGTTTTCCCGGCCGGAAATTGAAGTAGAGTTTGAAGAACATCTTGTGTACCCCCAGCTACGCTGAATGCCGGCGCCGCCTGCAGCTAAGCGCGATGAATGCCAACGCCCCCGCGACTAGCACCACGGATTGTGGTTCCGGAGTCCCCTGCGTCGGTCCAACCACAGTGACAGCGCCTGGGACGAAAACGAGATCGGTAATTCTCGCGCCTCCGCCTGCGAATGGGTTTAGCGGGGATTCCATAAGTGAAATCGGGGATGTGCCCGCCGCAAGCCCCGTAAACTTAATCGTTCCGATCGTAAATGTGCCAGTGGGAGCTACATTGTCGAAGAAGAAGATGTTCGTGAGACTACCGCTTCCCACTACTCCTGTTGTTGAAGGAGGGACCCATATGGGATCCAGAGTGAAAGACACGAATGTCAGGACCGTCGGGTTCCATGTGATATTGAGGCCGCCGGCATCCGGAGGAACGGAAAATGCACTTCCCTGGATGGTCAGCGAGAACATGTCGCCCTGGTTAACCGAGTTGGCCGGCGGTTGCACGCTCACCGTACTCGCAAGTGCAAGGCCAGGCAAAATCAATACTCCGCACAATACTCCAAATCTCAATATTGGTGACGTTGTAGACGTAAACATCCTCGTAGCCCCCTTCACAGACTTCAAGAACAAAGGTTCCGGGTAAAATCGGAAACCAACCCAGTTTCCTCGCGCTAATGCGCGCTAACAAGACAGAGTCTAACGACTAATCAAGAAAGTGTCTGCTCAAGAGTGAGCAAACTAAGAATTATTTTTGGGATGACCCATACGGCGCTCAACGTCTGCCTCAAGATATGCCTTAAGATTATTCTCTTTAACGATGAGGAAGCCTTTAGGATCACTTACGATGAGTCCTAGCTCGCGAAATTTCTGGAGAAAGTGACCGATTCGAGAGCGGGTGGTGCCCACCATTTCAGAGAGTTCCTGGTGGGAAATCCTCTTTTCGATGCGCAGGCTACACGTGTCCTGTTTGCCGAGCTTTTGGGCTAGTTGCAACAGGGTGGCGGCTAGGCGGTGCTCGCTGTCAGCTGTGACAAGATTCCGGATGATCCTCTGCTGATCCGCGACGCGGAGCACGATGTACCTGAGAAAGGCTTCGTGCAGGGCATCCTGCGTCAGCCGCCGCAGGAAATTGTCACACCGTATCTTCTTGAGCACGCTGTCATTCATTGCCGTAGCCGTGTCGACACGACTTCCCCCAGTCAGGCACAGTTCTCCAAAGAGATCGCCAGCCGTGTATATCGCCAGTAAACACTCTTTCGCGTCCTGCGATAGTGCCAGGATTTTAATCTGGCCACTGTCGATGAGGTACACGCTGTTATCGTGGTCCCCACAGCGGTAAACATCGTTGCCTTTGCCGACCTTTAGTGTAGAGGCGAGGAGCGACTTCAGTCGGATGGAATCGCGCAGTCGTTCACCGAACGATAGGAAATCCGTGGGGCAGGGGACCATAAGGTCCAGTCCTCTAATTCGGACGCATTTAAACTCGCACGGGCGGCGGAATTCTTACCTTACGGAACACTGGCACTTCATACGCCACCCAATGCGTATCAAGTAGAAGTGGAGGGATCGTAGCATTCGCGATGATGGCTGTCAAGGCACCCGAGTATTAGAAATGTCCGTTTTACAACGAAGTCCTCTGCCTAACAAAGCCGGAATTAAGCTCCAGAAATTCCCCTCGTCACAGTGCGTCTCCGGCATCGCGGTCTGCCGCCGTTAAGGCCCGCCTACTACGGCGCCGCAATAAGCCCCATTGGGGGCTCCGTAGAGGGCCACTTGGACGAGAATCGAACTTATTACGGCCAATCTCTACCCGTTGCTCCGCAAATGGCGTTATCTACTTGACACGAGCTAAGGTATGGCCAGCCGTGGAGGATTAACTAAGAAATCTTGCCGAATTGATGCGCGCTTTTCCACAGAAGCGGCCTGCCGGGAATATCTGGTCCGACTGCGGTGACCGGATGGGTTCGATGTCCGCGGTGTGGTGGGCGGAAAACCTGGCCAGTGCGCGGGTGCGGTTTGCATTTATCAGAGTTCGGTGACGGCCGGCAATCAGCCGAGGTCCGGCAGCCGCGGTTCCGCGGTCGAGTTGACTAGAAACGGCCTACTCATGGAAGCGACTTCTGCTGAGTTCCGAGGCATCGTTTCGGCCCGTCCGGAAGGTGGCCGGTGTTCTCGGGAATTGCCCCCGAGCAGTAGCGCAGCGATTACCGGCGGAACTGCTACCGGCACCAACATAAGGTTTCCGTTTCGCCAATCAGTTAGTGGAATACTCGCCCAGCACCTCGCGGACCTTCGCCGCCAGATCTTTTGGCGAGTACGGCTTGGGGATGTAGGCGACTTCGCGATCGAGCACTCCGCGGTGCGCGATCACATCCTGTGAATAACCGGACGTGAACAGAACCGCCATCCCGGGGCGCAGGAGCTTCAATCGCTCCGCCAGCTGCTTGCCGTTCATGCCGGGGAGAACCACATCCGTCAGCACCAGGTCGATAGGCCCCTCGTGCACCGCTGCCAGTTCCAGCGCCGCCGGTCCATCGGCCGCGCTCAAAGCGCGGTATCCCAGCGACTCCAGGATCGCCATTGCCAGTCGGCGCACATCCTTTTGGTCTTCCACCACCAGGACGGTCTCGTAGTTGCCCCGCGCCGTTACGGCCTGGGGTTCTGCTTCGGGGGAGGCGTGTTCACTGTCAATGCGCGGCAGATAGATCTTGAACGTAGCGCCCTTACCAACATCGCTACACACGGAGATCCACCCGCGGTTCTGCTTCACGATGCCGTAGACCGTGGAAAGGCCCAAGCCGGTTCCTTTGCCCAGTCCCTTAGTGGTGAAAAACGGCTCGAACAGGTGTGCGCGTACTTCCTCCTCAATCCCCAAGCCGGTGTCGCTGACCAGCAGCAGCACGCACGAGCCGGGCGTCGCCTCGGGGTGCTCCGCCAGATCTCCGCTCGCGACGGCGACGTTCCTGGTTTCGATGGTCACCCTGCCGCCGTCCGGCATTGCATCGCGCGCATTCGCCAGCAGGTTCATCAGCACCTGGTGCATCTGTCCCGGGTCTGCCATCACCTGTCCCAGCGGGAGGCCGAGCCGGGTCGCCAGCTCGATCTCTTCACCCAGCAGGCTTCGGAACATCGCGCCGGATTCCTCCACCATACGATTCAGGTCCACCGGCCGCGGTTGCGCAATCTGCCTGCGGCTGAACGCCAGCAACTGTTGCGTGAGTTCCGCGGCACGCTCTCCGGCCTTGCGAATCTCGTCGATCTTCGGCCGCACCGGGTCGCCCTCGCGCAAGCTCCGAAACACCATATCGCTGTATCCGTTAATCACGGTGAGCAGATTGTTGAAATCGTGCGCCACGCCACCGGCCAGCGTACCCAGGCTCTCCAACTTCTGCGACTGAAGGTACCGTTCCTGCAGCGCGCGGTGATCCGTGACATCCGCCCCCAGCGACGCAATGGCTACGACCTTGCCATTGGAATCGTGCAGCGCCACGCTGTTCAACTGCAGGCACCGCCGCTTCCCGTCCCTGCTAAGGAGCGGTATTTCGGAAAACCAGTGTTCGGGCTTGCCGGTCCGCGCCAGACTATCGAGCAACTTGTGGATGCGGTCGTGCTGATCCGGCAGCATGAACTCATTGATGTGATGTCCCAGCAATTCCTCGCGCGTCCAGCCTGTGACGGCCAGCGCGTAGTCGTTCACAAAAACGTAGTTCCCATTGATGTCGAACAGCGCGGCCGCCAGATGAACATGCTCCAGGAGTCCGCGGAAGCGCCGCTCCGATTCGCGTAGCGCCTCATCGGCCAGCTTACGTTCCGTAATGTCGCGTTCGATGCCCTGCACACCGATCTGCCGCCCGGTCTCATCGTGCATGGGTCCCCAAGTCGCAGCCATCCACTTCGTCCGGCCGTCTTTGGTAATCAGCCTGTATTGTTCCTCGCGATAGGCGCCTCCCTGGAACAACTGGTCCCAATACCCGAGCATGCGCGAGCGGTCGCCGGGATGAATCCAGCAGATGAATTTCTGTTTCTCCAGTTCGTCCAGGGAATAGCCGGTGAGCTGTTCGACGGCGGGGTTCGCAAACACAAGGCAACGGCCCATGTCGTAGGCCAACACCATTTCCTTCAAATTGTCGGCCATGAGCCGGAGTTTCTGCTCGCTTTGCCGGAGCGCCCCTTCGGCCAGTTCGATGCGGTTTCGCTGCCGCCGGATCCGGTTGGCGCTGAATACTGCCAACGCGAGGAAGGCGGCGAAGATGACGGTGGTAGCGACCAACCATTGCTCACGCCGCTTTGCGCTCCTCAGCACGCTGATGTACTCCATGCTGTGTGGCGAGAAGTAGCCCCAACTTGTCAGAGTCCTCACCGACTCTCCCTCTTCCGACACGGCATCCATTCCGCGGCGGATCTCATCGGCGACCTCGCGGTTCTCCAGCGTGGCGCCCACGCCCAGCGTGATCCTCAGCGCCGGCAGCGGTATCACGCGCAGCGGCTGAGACGCGCACGACGGACCGGCGAGCAGGGCTGCGATTCCGGTGAGCTCATCGATGAAGACGGCATCGGTGCGTTTGTTACAGACATCTTCGATCGCCACCGTCTCGGTCATGGTTGGGACCAGGCGGGCTCGCGGCAGGATGCGGCGCAAGAGGCGCTGGTTGATGGGCAGGTCGAGATGACTGATGGCTGCCGACTCCAGGTCATGAATGCCGGAGTACGTGCTATCGGAACGGACCAGCAGCAAGGTGTCGTGCTGCAGGTAAGGCTGACTGATGTGGACGATGCCTTTCCGTTCTGGAATGATGGTCATCATCACCCAAAGGTCCAATTCGTGATTACGCAGGGCAACTTCGGAACTACCCGGATAAAACACCCATTCGAGCCGGATTCCGCGGCGCCGGGCGGCGTCGCGGACGAACTCCACTGCGATTCCGGTGGGCGAACTGTCCGTCCCCTTCTGTTGGAACGGTGGGACCTGTTGCCAGCCAATCCGATACACTCGATCGTCGATGCGGCGCCAGGGATGAGTTACTCCCAGGTACGTGGCCGATGCCAGCAGGAATCCGGCGATCACTAGCACGGCGCTTTTGGAGCGCGGTAGTTGCACAACATCTATCCTAGCCCTTCCGAATCGTGCCCTGGCGCTGAACCGCGCCGGGGGGAATTGGGTGGGCCAGCGAAGTACGACAGGGTCGAAAAACCAGCATGACGCGACAGTTTCATTGCACGTCCCACGTGCAGTTTTTCGTGAAGTTTCGCGGGCGGAACGCCCATCCCAACAGACCACGAAAGGCGATGGTCTGTCCCACCAGGTTCAGAACATGAACTTCAGCGCGAGTTGCAAGGAGCGCGGCGTATTGGCGATATTGCTGACTACTCCGGCCGTGCCGTAGCCGACCGTTCCGCCCGAATAGGATGGCGCAATCGACGTGCCCGGCACATCGAGCACCATGTGATTCAGAACGTTGTATCCCTCAGCGCGGAATTGGAGCTGTTTCTTCTCGGTGACAAAGATGTTCTTCACCAGCGCGACGTCGAGATTCCAGAACTGCATGGACCGTATGCCGCCCACCGGGGCATTGCCGAATCCGTAACCGGGGCCGACGGCCGGCGACGACGGACTCACGAAACATGCCGGGTTGTACCACTGGCCGACGGTCTGGTTGGCGGGAATCAACTGGCAGCCGCTGAGAAGGCTCGGCCGGCTGTATCCGGTGATGGAGCCGCCCGCGTTCGAGAGATTAGCCGGGTCGTTGCTGCTGGGCGCCAGGCCGGCGATGGCTACCGGCACGCAACCGGTTGCGGTGGGCGAGGCGCAGATGTTGCTGGCGCCGCCCCAGGTTGGGTTGAATGCCTTGCCGCTGCGCGCCAGGAACGTATAGGTGGTCTGCCAGTTGCCGAGAACCGTCGAAAGCGCGCCGTGATTCAGGTGACGCATGCCGTGCCCGAACGGGAGCTGATAAATGGCGGTCACGGTGAAGATTTTGGGAATGTCGAAGGAGCAGACTCCCTTCGCCAGACCGGGAGCGAAATAATATTCCACCGGGTTGCCCTCGGAGCCGTTCTCGGCGCCGAAGTCGCCGTTCGTATTGGCGAGGCACTTCTCCCAGGTAAACGCCACCAGCGTTTCCAGGCCGTGCGAGAGGTGCTGCTGATATTGCGCCTCCAGCGCGTGGAAAGTGGAGAACGCGGTGGATTCCGAGTAGTTCCAACCCTGCGCAGCGAAGGGCATATACTGCCTGGCAACTATTTGGGCCGGCGTCTGCGGCGTGGTTGGACAGGTGAAGCCCTGCGCTGGGTTGTTCTGGCAGAACGGTCCGCCCTGCGGATAGTTCGCCTTGCAGCACCAGTCGAGGCGTTGCGTGTGGGATCCGACGTAGCCGATGGATGCCATGCTGGTGTGCGTCAACTGCCGTTCAATTTGAAAGTTCCATTGCTGCGATCGCGGATCGCTGTAATCCGGGGCGTTGGAGTAACCGCCGAACGTGGAACCCCAAGGTGTCGGCGCCACAATGATCGGGTTGGTTCCGACCAGGCTGGGCAGGTAGGAGGTGCCGTATCCGCCATATGGCCCGCAAGCGGACGCACTGGCGCAGATCGGGGCCACCGTCGGTGTTGCCGCGGTGCCGGTGGGCGCATTGTTGAGCGTGGCGGAGACGCCGCGCGTAAAGGGCCAGATCGATCCCTGGATGGTGTTTTCGGCGTACTGGCTGCGGTATGCGATGGGATCGTAGAAGATGCCATAGCCCGCGCGTAGAACGGTCTTCGGGGCGAAGCCCCAGGCGATGCCCAGCCTCGGCCCGAAATTGTCCTTGATCGCCTTCAGGGCCGGCTGGCTGTTCGAAAAGACGATGTTGTTGAGCGTGTTATACGTGACGCCGCCGGCGGTGACGGTGAACGCGGGATTGTTGGGGTTCAGGCCGCCCGGCACGCACGGCGGGGCCTGCGGCGAGCCACATCCGGTGGTGTACGCGGTGGATTGAGCCGCGCCGATGACGTAGCGCTGTCCGGGCAGGTCCAACGCGTTGATCGTCTGGCCGTTGCTGACCGACAGATTCACCGCGGGGTCGTAGTCGTAGCGCAGCCCGAGGGTAATCGTCAGATTGGGTTTCACGTGCCACTCGTCCTGGGCGAAGAAGCCGAACGGCTGCATGACCACGTGCGGATTGGAGTAGGTGGGCAGGGTGACGGTGAGCGCGCTCGGCACGTCGAGCAACATGGACGCGAGGCCGTTGCCTTGACCGGCGCCGCACGCGAAACTCCCGGAGGCGTTGGTGGGACATGTCTGGGTGGTGGAAGAGACGAAGGTCTCGTACGTATTGATCTCGGTACGATCTTCGTACAGCCACGATCCACCGAAGGAGAGGTTATGCTTGCCGCGCAGCCAGGCCAGGGAGGCATTGATGTTGTGCTCTGGATTGGCACGCAATTGCGGTCCCACGTTGCCGATGCCGTTGTTGGCCGAGCCGATGTAGCCTCCCACGTTCAAGAAGAAGCCGGCGGTGGGGTCGAGATTGCTGTATCCCGCATCGGTCAGAGGCTTCAATCCCAGCGGATTGGTGGGGTTGACCGTCGCCGGCCGCGAGTTGATGCCGCCGCGCAGGGAGAGCACGAGGTTAGGGGTAAAGATGTGGTCCCAGGCGCCGCCGATATTCCACACGTGAAAGGGACTCGGCGTGATGGACGAAGTCCCGGCCACAATCCCGTTGTTCTGGTTCCACATCATGTAGGCGCGGGCAAACACGACGTTCTTGTCGCTGAAGTGGTGGTCCAGGCGGAAGTCCCAGTTGTCGGCGTTGTTGATGGTGTTGCGTGAATCCAGGCAGTTATACACCGCGGAGACATAGTTGGGGGTGAAAGCGCAGTTCTTGGCTTGCGGGCCGGTGTAGGCCTGAATGACGCTGACCAGTTTCTTGTCGATCAGGCCCGCGGGAAGCTTGTTGCAGGGGGTGCCGCCCACCGCCTGGATGCCGTATCCCGGCGCGCCGAATGCCGCGGCCGGATTCTGAAGGGGCATGGGATTTCCGGTTGGATCGCAGGTGAAGGGCACCGACGAGTTCGCGCCCGATTCGGCGAACGGGTTGAAGATGGTGTTCGGCGTGATGCCGGTCTTGGAGGAGTTCACGGTGCCGATGAGTTCCGGGCTGACTTTGCCGGTGAAGTCGCCGCCAAGTTCCTCGGATGTGGGATCGAGGACGAAGGTGTTGGTGGGGACGGAATAGCGCCAACCTTCGTATGCCGCGTAGAAGAATGTTTTGTTCTTGATGATGGGCCCGCCGAACGTGCCGCCGAATTCGTGCTGCGAATAGCCGATCGGCGACACCGGCGTGCCGGAGAGGATGGCGGCCGCGCCGGCCGCGGTCTGCGTGCCCGACGACACCTGGCTGTTCAGGTTGTTGGCCAGCGTGGGACACAGCGCCGCGGTGCAGAAGCCGGTAAACGGGTTACGGGCATCGAAGATCTGGCTGCGGGCAAATTCCCAACCGGAACCGTGAAAATTGTTGGTGCCGCTCTTGGTCACAATATTGACCGCCGCGCCGAGCACGTTGGCGTACTGGACGTCGTTGTTATGCGACTGGACCTTGAGCTCCTGAATGGTGTCGGCGATGGGAGGGACGCTCCAGCCGCCGCCGCGGTCGTCGGTATTGACGATGCCATCCATATAGTAGGCGTTGGACCGGTTGCCCTGGCCGTTCACCGAGACCTTAAAGATGGTAGAACCCGGTATCGCGATGTTGCCTCCATCGGCGCCGCCGGCATTGGTGCGGCCCGAGGAGTTGCCCTGCGACGTGTCCATGGGATTGACTCCCGGTTGCAGGATCAGCAGCTCGCTGAAATTGCGGCCGTTCATGGGCAACTCGTGAACCATCGCCTCGGTGATGGTGGTACCCAATTCGGTGGAGGATCGCTGAACCATCACGTCGACGGCGTCGGCGTTGATGGTGACGGTCTCAGTGGACGAACCAATCGAGAGGGTGATGGTTTGGGTCAACGTCTGGTTGACGTCCAGCTTGAATAGCGGCAGGGCGGCCTTCTTGAAACCTTCCTTCTCGACGGTGAGCGCGTAGTCGCCCGGCAGAAGGTTCAGGATTGTGAAGGTGCCATCCCCGGCCGTCTTCTTCTGGCTGCGGACGTTCGTGGCCTGGTTGACCACGGTCACCGTCGCCTCGGGTATGGCTCCGCCGGTGGTGTCCATGACGGTCCCCGTCACAACGGCGGTGGGGGTTTGCGCGAGCGAGATTGCAGTCAGGATGAGCAAGGAAGCGAAAAGCGCGGAAAGGCGGTTAATGCCAACGTGCAAGAAGGTTGAGAATCTTCGCATACTTCTCCTCGTTAGCGATAAATTATATAATATCGAGCGATAAAGTCAATGGCCTTTCGACGTCCGGAAAATGGCTGCGGCGACTTGTCGCGACGGGTTCAACCAGGAGCTCTCTATCGTTTGCGAATAGCGATGAGGAGACCGAAACTTATACCGATTGATTGCTCATGCCCTCGTCCAAACTTGTATTCGTAGCCCGGTTCGAGGTACCAGCCAAATTTGTGCTTCCAACGCCCGGGCCAGAACATGAAATCCAGGACCGCTTCCCCAGCGATTGAATTTGTTGTTGTTCCGGACTCTCTTGTGTGAATCCACTCCGGACCAATGCCGGCCATGAACTCGACTGTGCGCGAGAGCGTCCATGGCTTCTTGAACAAAAGGTCGCTCGCCCATTCTGTTGAGTGGCCACCGAAGCTGGGCGTCACGCCCGCCTCAAGTTCCAGCCAGTTCTCGATCGGGGTGACCTCAACGGCGACCGTTGGTCCAAAGCTCGACGTGCGGTCTTTTAGATTCCGGCTTGGGGCTGCGCCAATTTCGATAACCGCCACCTCCCGCGCATCCTTTTTTTCGTCCGCGCAGGCGCATCCGAGGTAAAGCAAGAGTGATGCCGCACAGACATATTTTCTTGCGTTCATGGTGAGATTCTAATTTAGTGAATCGAGCTCGTCGCGGCAACTATAGCTTCGCAAGCCGAACTGGCGAGGTCTCGGGTTTGGACCCGAAAGGGTCAGCCGGGTGAAAGTTTGCAGAACGCCGGTCCGCCGACAGCGCCCTCGAACCGCCCGACAAGGTCTCCTACGGTAGAATGTTCCAATGCCGCTGGCTCCAGGCACCCATCTCGGTCCCTATGAAGTGCTTTCGCTCCTCGGCGCCGGTGGGATGGGCGAGGTGTACCGCGCCCGCGACGCGCGACTGGATCGCGAGGTCGCCATCAAGGTCTTGCCCGCCGAGGTCCGCGGTCGCGACGATTTGCGGCAGCGGTTCGAGCGGGAGGCCCGGACGGTTTCGAGCCTGCACCATCCGCACATCTGCGCGCTTTACGATATAGGGGAACAGGACGGCACCCGCTATCTGGTGATGGAGCTGCTGCGGGGCGAGCCGCTCGATAAGCGGATAGAACGCGGAGCCATTCCGGCGCCGGAGGCGCTGCGCATCGCCATTCAGATTGGCGATGCGCTCGACCAGGCACACGCGCAAGGACTCATCCACCGGGATCTCAAACCCGCGAACGTCATGCTGACGGAAAGCGGCGCCAAACTGTTGGACTTCGGCCTTGCCAAGGCCGCCGAACCGCGCAGCACGCCAATCGGGCTGAGCGCGGCCGCGACCAGAACGCAGTGCCTGACGACGGAAGGGTCAATCGTCGGCACCCTGGGTTACATGGCACCCGAGCAACTCGAAGGCAAGGAAACCGACGCGCGCACGGATATCTTCGCCTTCGGAGTGGTGCTGTACGAGATGCTGACCGGCGCCCGGGCGTTTGCCGGCGAGAGCCAAGCCAGCCTGATCAGCGCCATCATGTCCGCCGATCCGATCTCGCGCACAGCCCTCGAGCCGGTCGCTTGCCCCGCGCTCGAGCGGGCGCTGCGCCGGTGCCTCGCCAAGTCTCCGGGCGAGCGCTGGCATTGCATGCACGATCTGGTGAGTGAATTGAAGTGGATCGCGGAAGGTGGCGGGGCAACGGGGCTGGCGGCCGCTCCCGTGCAGCCGCGATATGCCACCTGGAGATATGTCGTGGCGGGAGCGGTTGCCATCGCTCTTATCACCGGATCGGTGCTTTTCGTGCGCTTGTCCGCGGAGGCTCGTCCGGCGCGGGCCGTGAGTCTTGACTTCGTGCTGCCGGAGCGGCTACACATGCGTTCCATCGACATTCCCACGCCCTCGCCCGATGGCGAGCGGATCGTCTTCAGCGCAATGAACGCAGACAACAAGTACACCCTGTGGCTCCGGGCGCTGAACTCGCCCGCCTTACGACAGCTCCCGGGTACCGAGGGCGCCATTCTTCCTTTCTGGTCGCCCGATGGGCGCCAGATCGGATTTCTGGCGGACGGCAAACTGAAGCGCGTGGATGTTGCCGGGGGAGTGCCGCAGGCCATCGCCGGGATCACCAACAATTTTGGCGCTGCCACATGGAGCAGCAAAGGCACGATTCTGTTTGGAAACGACGGCGCCTTGTGCACAGTACCGGCGCAGGGCGGCGAGAGCAAGGTCGTCCGCGCGCTCCAGCAGGGCGAATACACTCAGTACTGGCCGCAATTCCTACCCGACGGCGAGCATTTCCTGTACGCATTCCAATCGAGCGCGCAGGACGCCAACGGCTTCTACATCGGCTCCCTGGACGGCAAGCTTCGCCGTAGACTGCTGGGTCCGGATACAAAGGCTATCGCGCTGGACGGCTATCTGATGTTCAGCCGCGGAGATGTAGTCTACGCCCAGGAGTTCGACTCCAAGAGTCTGGAATTACGTGGCCAGCCTACGCCACTCTTCGACCACGTACTGACGTTCGGCACGTCATTCGGCGCCAACTTCTACGCCTCGTTGTCGCGCGGCCCGAATGGTGTGCTCGCATACCGGACCGGCAGCACCGGCTCGGACGTCGAACTCACCTGGTTCGACCGGTCAGGGAATCGCATTTCCACACTCGGGCCGGCGGCGCAGTTCTCCAACCCGGCGCTTTCTCCCGATGGCAAGTGGGTGGCGACCGGCCGGAAGGATGGCCAGGGCGAGCGCGACCTTTGGCTCTTCGATCTCGGCCGCGGGACCAACACGCGCCTGACCTTCGACCCCGCCGACGAGTTCAACCCCACGTGGTCGCCCGACGGCAAGCAGATCGCCTTCACAGGAACCGGCAAACATCATCGCGATATTTACGTCATGGACGCGCACGGAACACGCGCTCCCGAACTGCTGATCGAGTCGCCAGAGCAGAAGAACGTCGAGCAATGGTCGCCCGACGGGAAATACCTGGTCTACAACACGAACTCCACGCCGGGAACGCCTCAGGATTTGTACGTGGTGCCGCTGTTCGGGGACCGCAAGCCCATCGCAATGCTGACCTCTCCCTTCATCGAGGACATGGGACAGATCTCGCCCAACAGCAAATGGCTGGCGTATCGATCCAACGAATCGGGCACGTCTGAAGTTTATGTGCTGGCATTCGCCCCCAACGATCCCGCGGCGCGGCGTAAATGGCGGATCTCAACCGATGGCGGCATGGAGCCACAATGGCGCGCCGACGGAAAGGAACTGTTCTACCTGAACGGCTCGACCTTGATGTCGGTCGAGGTAAAGGGCGAAGGCCGTGAATTCGATGCGGGCTTGCCCAAAGTCCTCTTCGATACCATTCTGACCCCGAGCATCACGCGCAATCGGTACACGGTGAGTCGCGACGGACAGCGCTTCCTGATGGTCACTATGACCAAGGACCAGGTCCATCCCGAGATCCATGTGCTGGTGAACTGGGAAGCGACGCTGCGGCATTAGCAAGTCGACGCAAACAACCGCTGCCGGATGGGGATATGCCCAGCTCGTCCTGGCGTTCTCATCAGGACGCCACTTGCCCGGCCGAGGCTCTAAAGATCCTTGAGCAGTTCATCCAACTGAAAGGCGTGGCGGATGGGGTGCATGACGGCGTGCTCCAACATAGAGTCGATACAGTAGCGCGTCTGCCACCGCGATGGGTACTCGGGAGTCTCTAACTTTTCGTTGGGCACTTCCATCAGCGGAGCCCGCCACCGCTCCAGAACATGCTCCATGTAGTCATCCGCATCTCGGACAATGGCAGACGCGTCCGGGGCCGGGCGGATTCCGGGGTCCGGTAGCGCCAACACCTGGCACATCCAGGTCATGTAGCCGCCGGCCGCGGACAGCACGTGCCGTCCTAATGCCTCGAGGGATGCATAGGAAGGGTCATCAGTCGGTGGCAGGCTCACTGCGCCCTCCAAGGCCAGCCTCCAAACGCGGACAAATCGGCGAAGATGTTCCTCGTGCAAGAGCACTAAGGCGCGAACAGCGCGAGAGCGGTACTGCAGATTGGATGACATGAGGAGAGGATAGCCGATTCGCAGCGTTCTCGTCGTACACAGAGCTACCGCGTCAACCGGAGGGGGAAGCGCTCGAAACGTATTCTCGCATACGGCGAAGTCTCGCCACATTCGTACATCACGGCCACAGATCTGTCGCGGAGGCCGAGCACCGTGGAATAGGCGGCGGGACCTTCATGTAGGATCCGGTCCGTGGTCCAGGTCTTGCCTTGGTCGGCGCTTATCTTGATGGTCAGATTTTCGCGCTTCGTACTTGCGGCGTTGGTAAACAGGAGCAGATCGCGGCTCTTGTGCAGGTATCGCGTGATGCCTGCGTTGCAGACCGGGTCGATCAGTGCGCTCGCGTGCGCGACGGGCCCGAAGGTGACGCCGCCGTCGTTCGACACGGCAATGGCGCGCGTTGGGCCGTTCCGCATGTTTTGCAGGATTACGCCGCCCGGCAGTTCCACGCATTTACTTTCGTCCGTGCCCGGTCCAATCGCGGCTCCGATGCTCCACGTTTTCCCGGCGTCGTCAGTATAGGCATTGCGGGAGGAGACGACGCCTTGGCCGTCGCGAACAACCATGGGGACCAGATAGCGGCCGGCGCTGGTTTGGATGTGCGTCCCGGATGTGGCGAACATGGCTTGCCAGGACGGGTCCTTTACCTGCGGCGTGAGATCGCGCGGATCCGACCAGGTTGCTCCCTCATTGTCGGTAAACATTGAGTGGAATTGAAACGTAGTGGGCCCGGTTCGGGCGCCCGGTTTGGCGGTGCCGAACCCGATGCCGGGCGGACCATAGGAGTGGAAGCACCAGACCCGGCCGGTGCGGCGATCGAGCAGGAGAGATGCGTCGCCGACACCGCCCTCGGGAACATGACGAATGGTGACGGTGCGCGACCACGTACCGCCGCGATCGCGACTGATGCGCATCACGAGCGAAATCTTCGCGGGGAGATCTCGCGCGCTGTCGTGGCGCGCATCGGCGACCGCCATAAGCGTTCCCTTTGGCGTTTCGATGAGCGCGGGTATGCGATACGTGTTGACGCCCTCGTCTCCCTCATGGAATAAATCGACACGCGTCGATCGCGCCGCCGCTCGAAGAGCCAACACAGGTGAGCCCAGCGCCGTCATCACGGCGGCACGGCGCGTCAACATCCCTGGTATTTCACCCGGCATTTGATCCATGCTCACCTCAGCCGTCCCGCCCACAGCGTCGATAGGCGGAGGCATGGCCCGTGTCACGATTCTACCGTGCGATTGACTTGCGGCGCCCGATGACCAAGGACCGCGCTACTATTCGATTGTGTCGATCAAGATCGCTACGTGGAACATCAACTCGATCCGGCGGCGGACTCCGCTGGTGCTGGAATGGCTGGCGCGTCATCAGCCGGATGCGCTGTGCATGCAGGAGACCAAGGTTCAGGACAGCGAATTTCCGGCGGCGGCGTTTCGCGACGTGGGATACCACGCCACGTATCGCGGCATGAAAGGTTACAACGGAGTTGCGACCCTGACCCGCCAGGTCCCGGAATTTGTGCTGCATGGACTGTGCGAAGGTCCGGATAGCGAAGACATACGCATCCTGCAGACTGTTGTGCAGGGCATCCCGATTATAAATACCTACGTCCCGCAGGGTCATAAGATCGGGACCGACCGCTATGTTTTCAAACTGGAGTGGTTCCACCGGCTGCGCCGCTACTTCACCGAGCGCTTAAACGCGGCCGCTCCTGCGATCTGGACAGGGGATATGAACGTAGCTCCGGAGCCAATCGACGTATACCACGCCGACCGGCGAGTAAACGATCCGGATTTTCATATCGATGCGAGGGAAGCGTACAAGTTGGCGGTCTCGTGGGGATTTGTCGACGTGTTCCGGCAGTTGCACCCCGATCGTGTGCAATACACCTATTGGGATTACTTCCGCAATGCGTTCGAGCACGATTGGGGATGGCGCATCGATCACATCATGGCGACGGCTCCTCTCGCGGCGGCCTGCCGTGTCGCGGAAGTGGACCTGGAACCTCGCAAGGCTCCGGGTGCCTCGGATCACACGCCGGTTTGGGCCGAATTCGAGAGCTGAACGCCAAATGCCGCAGTTTGTCCGGATTTCGCACCACGTACAGCGTCTTAATGACTCCGCCCTCAATCTCGAACGCCGAAGTCTGCACCGGCCCCTCGGGTCCGTCCACAATGACACCGGGCAAGCCATTAATGGTCGCAAAGCGCAGCGTGAAGTCCTCGCGCCAGCCTTTGCGTGTGGCGCCCACCAGGAACCGCGCCGCGCGATCGACGCCTTCGAGTACGTTCAGCGCCGCCGCAACCTTGCCGCCGCCGTCCGTCTCGACGCGGACGTCGCTCGCGAGCAACTGCGTCAGCGCACCGAGATCGCCCGAGCGCGTTGCCGCCACGAATGCGGACATGAGCTGCGCATGCTTTGCATCGATCTCGCCCGAACGCGCCGGGGGCGCGATGGTGCCGCGCGGCCGTGCTGCGCGCACGTGCTCGCGTGCGCGGGCCGCAAGCTGCCGGCACGCAGCCTCGCTCCGCCCCAGTGTCGTAGCCACTTCGCTGAATGAGAAATCGAACACGTCGTGGAGCAGGAAGGCAGCCCGCTCCAGCGGCGACAGCCGGTCCAACGTCAAAAGCAGACTGATGGACAAATCCTCGGCCAGTTCCGTGCGGCTATCGGGCGCAAGCGCTGCCGTGTCGACAACCGGCTCCGGGAGCCAGGGCCCGACGTACTCCTCGTGACGTGCGCGCGCAGAGGTCAGCATATCGAGACAAAGCCGCGCCGTCGTAGTCATTAGAAACGCTCTCGGGTCAGATACCTGGTCGCGGTCCGCCGCGTGCCAGCGCAAATACGTCTCCTGCACTGCGTCCTCGGCGTCGGCCATCGAACCAAGCATGCGGTATGCGAGACCGAGCAGGCGGCGGCGGTACGGCTCGAAGCTTGCGGCCGGATTCGACGCCTGCCCCGCTGAGTTCATAGCGTATGCACCGCCACATCCGCCGGTGCCGGAACCCGGCCGTGATCAAACGTCACCGGTGTGCCGCCCACGACGACGCGCACGCAGGCCTTGCCGTTGCCCAGGGCGTACTTGACGGTTGGATAGATGCGCGCCGCGGCTATGGCGAAAGCCAAACTGATAAGGGCGCGCCGTCCCCAGCGTTTCACGATCGCCTCGCGATACTCATCGGCGGACGCATCGTGCGCGAGCGTGGCGCGAGTGAATTTCCACACCAATGCGACGTCCGGCGGCATGGCGTCGAGATTGTCGGTGAGCACCGCGCGCAGAACCGCGGGGCTGACACCGGCACGCTCCGCCATCGTGACGCCCAACTGCGTGCATGGGCCACAGTCCTCATGGCGGACGGCGGTAATGCCGGCGGCGTACCATGGCTCGATGGGGATGTCACACCGGAACCGTCCGAGGGCGGCCGCACGGGAAAACAGCCATGCGGCGCGCGGACTCGCGTCGATGATGTCGCGCATATAACTGCCGTCATATTTCCATTCCCGCTCGAACCTGTCAATTGCTCTCCGAAGTACCCATTTGAACATTTCGTTTCTCCTCTCTCTACCGGTGAGACGGGACAGGGCGTCCGAATGTGACATGACCGCTACCGCTCAATGGATGGCCCTCTCTAAATTTGCTTGACAAATCTCCAAATCACCCTATACTCGATAGAGTATGGAGTATATCAAGGCAAATCGAAGCAAAAGCCCCATCGCTTTGACCTCCTGTTGTTGTTGTTGTTGCCGTTAACCAACCCTTCCCGTTTTTCCAAAAACCTTGAGGAGTTTGATATGGCTGCAACAACGAACGTACCTTCATTGAACGTGGTGTACCGGCCGCACCCGGCCGCTCAGCTGCGCACTTCCATCCACCCCTTACTGGAGCTGAGCCTGGCGCAGACCAACTCGCAGGGCGCGTATCTGTACCGGCTGGATCGCGAACCGGACGGCCTGGAACTGATCGCCTGGAGCGGGCGGGCCGCCTCCGACATTGAGAGTTTCGACGTCGAACTTCACCGCCGCGCCGCGGCCTGGTACCGCGAAAATCTCACTGCCATCCTGCTGGATCGCGATGCGTGGTCGGACTGGCGCCTGGAGCGCTTTCCCGAGTTCCTGCGCAACCGTTACCAGGCGGCGGCCTCCGTACCCTTGCTGGAGAGCGGCGAAGCGGTGGGCATTGTGAATATCTGCCGCCTCGCGGCAGCCTCCTACCAGCCGCGCGAAGCCGCTTTCCTGCGCAGCCTGAGCCTGCCGCTGGGTGCCCTGCTGGCACACTCCACCGCCCGCGTGAAGCTGGAATCCGAAGTCGAAGTACTCTCGCGCAAGCTGGCGGACCGCAACCTGCTCGACCGCGCCAAGGGGCTGCTTCAGGCCAGCTACCAGTGGACCGAGGAAGAAGCCTACCTGCATCTGCGCCGTACCAGCCGGCAGCGCCGCACACCGATGCGTGACGTGGCACGGGAGATTATTGACCTGGCGGGGGGCGCACAATGACGCGCCAGACTTTCCTGCTAGCTCTGCCCGAGGCGGTGTTGGCGAAGCGGCTTGCCGCCGAGACCACGCGTCCCAAGCTGCTGATTGTGGCGGCCCATCCGGACGACGAGTACGCCTTCGCCGCCACCACTTACCGCCTCGCGCGCGAGCTCGGCTGGGCCGCCGATCACGCGATCATCACCAACGGCGAGGCCGGCTACCGTTACTCCGCGCTTGCCGAAGCGGTGTATGGCGTCGGGCTCACCGGCGAACGCGAGGGCCGCAGCCGCCTGCCGGCCATACGGAAGCGCGAAACGCTGGCCGCCGGCAAGGTGCTCGGCATACGGCGGCACTACTTCCTCGACCAGCGCGATTCCGGCTTCGCCACCGAAGCCGCCTCCGCGCCCACCGGAAATTGGGACCACGCCGGCGTGCTCGCATTCCTCACCGGACTGTTGCACCGCGAGCGCTACGACGCGGTCTTCACGCTGCTGCCCACACCGGAAACACACGGACACCACCGGGCCGCCACCCTGCTCGCCCTGGAGGCCGCCGCGACCTTGCCCGAGGACCGCCGCCCGCTTCTGCTGGCAGCCGACCCGTGCTCTGCCGCCGCGCCCAGCGAACTTTTCCGCGGCATGCCCGGCGAGCCGCTTACGCGCACACGCAGCGAGCGCCCCGCCTTCGTCTTCAATCGCGACGCACACTTCGGTTATCGCAACGCGCTCAATTATCAAATCGTCGTCAACTGGTTCATCGCCGAGCACAAATCGCAGGGCCTCTTCCAGACCGATTCCGGTAAGCATCAGTTGGAGCAGTTCTGGCTGTTTGAAGCCAGCGGACGCGACGCGGATTCCCGCGCCAGCGAACTGGCCGCCCGTCTGACCCCGGCGGCCCACCAGGTAGCGGCGCTCTAACGCGCTTTCATGGAGCCGACCCTATGCCGATCGCAAGATTCGTTACCGCTTCCGTTCTCTTCGCCGCGGCGCTCAGCGCGCAATCGCTCACCGGCCGGTGGGATTGCACCGTCAACGTCAACGGCATCGATATCCCCTTCCGCATGGAGGTTTCCGCCGACGGGGGCACCGTCAAGGGCAACTTCTTCAATGGCGAGGAACGCGTGCCGTCAACCGGCGGACAACTTCAGGAAGGTTCGCTGCGCCTGAAATTCGATCAGTACGGTAGCCGCCTGGAGGCCAACGTGGCCGAGGGAGCGCTGGAAGGCCGTTACGTCCGCGACGGACGCTCGTATCAGTTCCGCGCCCATCGCGTCGCTGCGACCCCGCCTGCGAGCGCCGCCGGCAGCGTGCCCAATATTGACGGTCTTTGGGAGATTCCCACGAAGAGCTCGAAAGGGGAATCCGCCTGGCGCTTGATCGTCCGCCAGAAGGGCGCGGAGGTCTCCGCCGCCATCCTGCGCGTGGATGGCGATACCGGCGCGCTGACCGGCGAATGGCGCGACGGCAAGTTCGTGCTGAGCCATTTTTCCGGCGCGCGTCCCAACCTGCTCGAAGTCACGCCGGCCGCCGACGGCAGCCTGGAGATCGTGCAGAATGGCCGCACCAAACTTACCGCGCTGCGCCCCGCCAGCGCTCGCGCGCAGGGACTCGGCGAGCCCACCGACCCCTTCCACCATACCGGCTTGAAGGACCCGTCGGCGCCGCTCGCCATCGCCTTCCCCGATCTGGATGGCCGTACGGTTTCGCTCTCCGATGCGCGCTTCCGCGGCAAGGTGGTGGTGCTGGCCATCTCCGGCAGCTGGTGCCCCAACTGCCACGACGAGGCTCCCTTCCTGGAGGAACTGTACCGCCAATACCGCGCGCATGGCCTGGAAGTGGTGGCACTTTCCTTCGAAGAGGCGGACCAGTTGAAGACACTGGCGCGGCTGCGCGCGTTCATCAAACAGTACGGCATCGATTACACCGTCCTGGTTCCCGGCGAACCCGCGCAGTTGGCCGAAAAACTTCCGCAGGCCGAAAATTTGAACTCGTGGCCCACCACATTTTTCATCGGCCGCGACGGCAGGGTGCGCGGTGTGCACGCCGGTTTTGCCGGCCGCGCCAGCGGCGAGTTCTATACGCAAACGAAACGCGAGGTTACAAACCTGGTGGAGAGTCTGCTGGCCGAATCCACCAGCGCCGCCGCGCGTTGAGGATTTTCGCTTAAATCCGCGGCGACGGTCGCGAACGTATTTCCAGATGGGATGGTTTCCGGCCGAGCTAAATTACTCACCGCCTGCGCGGTGGGCGCCATACTCACCTGGGCCGCGTGGGATCTCTTCGGACCCCGCACGCACAGCCTACGCGATTTCCAGCCTGACGAGGTCGGGCGGCTGGAGACGGCAATGTGGAAGTCGTATTACGCTCACGAGCGGCTGGCCCTTTTCGGCGAACTTGCGACCCTGCTGCGGCATCAATACGGCCTCCCGGTATTGCGTTCTTATGTGGTGGCCTACCACGCCGCGCGCGCGGCGGCCTTATTCCAGGGCGGCCACTCGCACGCCGACTATGAAAGGGTGTTGCCCGGCCTGGTGGCGTTTTATGCGGCCATCGGACGAGTATCCGTCGAGCCATTCGATGTGAATCGCGCGGCTCGGCTGGAATTGGACTGGTGGATTGTGCACCGCGAGCGGGCCGCGCATCCGCGGGAAGACCTCGATCGCGACCTTGCCGTGCTGCAGGGAGAGCTGTACCATCTGTCCGCGGATCCACTGATGGAGCATGCCAGATTGCGCGCGGATGCGATGCTGCTACGGGATCGCGGCGCGGAGGCCGGCAACCCGACGGAGCGGGAGTGGGCGGAGATCGACCGGCTGCTGCGACTGTCCTGGCGCTCGCTGTGGGACGTGGTGAACGCTCGTTACCACGCGTGACATGGGTATGGTGGCACCGTTCTACAATTGTTTGTGCTGCGACACGGCGACTACGGCTACGACGCTCCCTGGTTCCCGGCGCTCTTTGGGTTTTTGTCCATCGCCGCCGGGCTCGGCGCGACCATATCCTGGTGGCAGGGGGTGATCCGCCCTGCCGTGCAGATGACCCAACCCTCCTCAGCGCTGCAAAAGCGCCGGGCTAAGACCTGCCCGGAAGATCACCTCGAGGCCGAAGGGTCAGCTGCTTCGGCGCGAAGGACACTTGCTCGGAGCGTTCGCGGCAGGACCGGCGTATGGGCCGACTGTCCGCGCGTGTGAACACCGTCAGCGGTTGCAAGCGCGTCTCTCGTTCCTAATCCGTCAGGCCCGCTCCTGAGGGGACATCTCTCCGAGCGTGATCCGCTCGGAGCCGGGGCGCACAACATCGGGTCGCCTCCCGCCAGGCAAACAGTTTCGTTCTGCCCTGGAGCCGTCCTGCGTTTCCCCTTGACGCATACCCCGCATCTGCCTACCATATAGCGTCCCCTCGGAACACCATCGACGATCCTGACGTTTTTCCGGCATTGAGTCTTGGGGAGGAAGCGCTTCGCACGAGGCTGCCGGCCGCCGTGGATCGGGACGAACCGGTGTTTGGTGTACAGTAGGGGATGCTGCGGACTTGGCTTCCCACTCGATGGGCAGTGGCCGGTGAGCGGCTGGTTCAAGCTGGCAGATACGGAACCTATGTGGGTCGTTGAGAAGATCGAAATCAGCGGCGGGTTTCTCCCCGGTCTGAGCGTTAATATTCCCCAGGGTCTGACTTGCATCATCGGGGCGCGCGGAAGTGGAAAGTCCACGCTTGCCGAGGCGGTGCGGTTTGCGCTTTGCGGCCTCTCGGCCGCGCCCAAGCATTGCGCCGACCTGATCCAGGCAAATCTCGCGGGCGGCGCTCTGGTGACCATCACAGCTCTCGCCGAAGGCTCGAACCGCTACACCATCAAGCGGGGACTCAAGCAGAACCCCGTGCTTCTCACATCCGACGGCCAGGCCGATCAATACCGTGGATCTCGATCGAGGCACATTCCTGCCCCTGGACGCCTACAGCAGCCTCGAGATCGAGGCAATCGCTGACGAAGCGCTCGGCCACAAACGCCGCAATCTCCTGGACGAACTTCGCAGCGAGCAGATGCGAAGCATCCACCTGTCGCTGGCCGAGAGCGCACGCGCGCTTGAGGCGAACGCGGATCGTATCCGGACGGCGCAGCGAACTATCGACGACCTGACCGAGCAGATCGAAGAACTCGGTGACGTCCGGGCCCGCCTGAGTGCGCTTGCTCCATCCGATAGCGAGTCCGCTGAGAATTTCGTCCATCTCTCCCGCCAGCAGCAAATGGATCAGCGCGAGATCGCGAAGCTGGACTCCGCCGACCGCGATCTGAAGACCCTGGGAGAGACTGTCGAGCAGCTTCGAAGAGAGGCGCAGAACGTGTTCGTAGCGCGTCTGACGGAGGAGCAGTCCGCGAATGCGGACACCCTGCGGCGCTATGACAAGCTTCTGGTGGCGTCCATGGGGCCGATCGAGAAGCACATTTCCGCCATCCAAACCCGTGTTCACGAAGCCCAGGGAGTGCTAGCCCAAGCCCGCCAAAGCGTCGCCGAGATCCACACCAGTCACGCCGGCGATTTGGCGCGGCTCAACGCTCTGAACCAGGCTGCCAGCGAACAGGCTCGCGCGCGCGCCTCGCTCGAGCAGCAGGTTGCGAAGCTAGAAGCGTTGGAGCAACAGCGCGTAGAGATGCGTGCAGAATTGGAAAAACTGTTCGAACGGCGAAAGTCTCTCAAAGCCGATCACATTCTGATGCGCGATCAGGTTTCCGTGATGCGGGACGAGGTCGCCTCCGAACTCCAGCACGAAGCCGGCGAGCGTGTGCGCATCCGCGTGATGCGAAATGCGGATTATATGTCATACCAGGAGATGCTGGTGGACGGTCTCAAGGGCGCCCGCGTTCGCAATCAAAACGAGATTCTCACCACCTTGATGCAGTTGCGGCCCGAGCAACTCGCGCAGATCATTCAGTCCAACGACCTCGACTCCTTCGAGGATGTGACGCATTTCGGAACGGAGCGCTCCCGGAAGATACTGGACGCGTTTCGTGAGAGCGTGGACCCCTTGGCGCTGGAGATCACGGCGATCGAAGACCGGATTGCCATCGAGCTGAATGTCGCTACCGCGGGACGGCCTCACTTCAAGGACGCGTCCGATCTTTCCCGCGGACAGAAATGCACGGCGCTCCTGCCGATCCTTCTGGCCAGAAGGGACAACCCGCTTGATCATCGATCAGCCGGAGGACAACCTCGACAATCATTTCATTTTTGAGACGGTGGTGAATGCGGTCCGGCGCATCAAGAAGCGCCGCCAGATGATCTTCATCACGCACAACGCTAATATCCCGGTTCTGGCGGAAGCGGAACTCGTGCTGGTGATGACTTCGGATGGCAGGGTCGGAGCCATTGAGAAGTGCGGCTCAGTGGACGATTGCCGCGAACAGATCATCGACCTGCTCGAAGGCGGAAGAGAGGCATTCGAACTGCGCTCGAAGCGGTATGCAGCAGGGTGAGATTCTGCAGGATCGGCTCCGGCGCCTCGCCGTGGAGGACCCGCGCGAGGCCCGCAAGGCGTTTCTGCTGCTGTTCGATTCCGGCGGTTCGGCTCTCGAACAATTTCTCGGAGCAGGTTTCTTCTCCCGCGGATGGCCGGTTGCGGCATCTCGTTGCCAGCGCGCTACGGAGCAACCGGGACAAAGAGCGTCTCGCCCCCTATTTGATCGCCTGGCACGAAATCGAAACCGACGAGTTCGCCAAACGCGCCATCGAAGCCGCTCTGGACGGCGTCAAAACGGCATCGTCTGCACAGACGACCCTGGCGCAGGAGGTCGCCCGCTTAACCACCGCGATCGGAAGAGAGATGGCGCAGCGCGAGCGACTGAACCGCGAGTTGGAGATTGCGCGCGAGGTGCAGGAGCATCTCTTTCCGCAGCGCCTTCCCCCGGTGCCGGGCCTTGACTACTGCGGCCAGTGCCGGCCGGCGCGAGAGGTTGGCGGAGATTACTACGATTTTCTCGAGCTTCCCGGCGGCAGGCTCGCCATTGCGGTCGGAGACGTATCCGGCAAGGGTGTAGGCGCTGCGCTCATGATGGCGAGCCTCGAAGCGTCGCTGCGCGCCCTGGCTTCGGTTGTCGAAAGCCCAGCGGATCTAATCGAGCGCGTCAGCCGGCTCGTTTTCCAAGCCTCCGCCGCCAACCGCTACGCGACGCTGTTTTACGCGGAGTACGATCCTGCGACGCGCTGCTTGACCTACGTCAACGCGGGTCATAACCCACCCATCGTCCTGCGGAACCGCGGCGGCGCGTGCCAGGTACTGCGTCTGGAAACCGGCGGTCCGGTGATCGGGCTTTTCCCTCAGGGATATGAGCGCGGCGTGTTTTCTCACGAAGCCGGAGACTTGGTCGTGCTTTTCACGGACGGAGTTTCCGAATCGATGAACGCTCGCGAGGAAGAATGGGGCGAAGAGAGGTTGATCGAACTCGCCAAAACGTGTCATGGATTTCCGGCTCGGGAAGGCATGAGGAGAATTCTGGCTGCGGCACAAGCCTTCGCCGCGGGCGCTCCCCAGCACGACGATATGACGTTGGTGGTGCTCCGCGTCGCCTGATGTCGGCGCTGTGCGTCGCGCGTCGGACTGGGCACCCACCATTAATGCAGAACCCACGATGCTGGAAGACTTTGCGGCATTGCGCAGACGTGCGCCAGAAAGCCCTTCAGCCCAGGACGCGTTCCACGTCGCGGCCGTACCACCATACCGAGGCGGCCCAGGCCGCCACGGCCGGCGCGAGAAACCACGTGCTGGTAAGGTAGATGCCGGAAGCCGTCATGGCCAGGGCAATCAACTGAATCACCCCGTTGCCGAGCGCGCCGCCGGTGGAAAAGCGCCAGCGTGTTTGCGGGCGCGGATGCTCGACCGCGGGCGAATGCCCGACTGCCAGCGCCACCAGGGCGGCCCCGATGCCCGGCAGCACGGCCAGCGGCAGCGTCAACGGAATCACCGCCGCGAGAAACGCCGCGTCCTTCGCCAGCAGGAGCTGCCACCCGCGCACAGGCAGCAGGCGGTAGCGCGAAAGACCGCCTTCGCCATCCAGACCGAACAGGCATTGCGCGTAACTCGACATGGCGCCGACCACCAGCACCGTCATCGCCATGAACGCTTCGTGCGGCAACGGCGGCCCGAAGATGCGGTAGGCCAGCACGGCCACGCTCAAAATCAGCGCGCAGTAGAAATCGAGCGTCGAGAGGATTTCGCGCAGGTTCTTGCGGATCAACTGATTCAGCGGCCCGGGAAACTGCGGCACGCGCCGAAACATACCGTTGCCGCTGGGCAGGGGCAGCGCCGAAATCAGGAACGCGCCGGCGAACAGCGCCGCGATCGCAGCCCACAGTCCCACCGTGAGAGTACGGCCCGCGCCCCACACCGCCAATCCCGCGAGCCCCCATGTCAGCGGATTGATCCACGGACTGGCCAGGCGCAGAATCCAGCGCTCGCGCCGCTCCAACGGCCACAGCGCCAGGCGCGACGGCGGAATCTTGCGCAGCGGGTCCGTGCTCAGCGGAAAGAGCACCACCAGCCCCATGATCAGGTAGACGAACGTTCCAGCCGTGCGCAGGAGAAACGCCGTGATCAGGAAGAAATTGTTGCCTGCCAGCGATTGGAATGCCGTCCAGTCCCGGCGGTAGGCGAGCGCCAGGGCCTTTAGGATCGCGACGGACCGAGCCATGCCAGCTCCTCCACGACGGGCGTCTCGACAAGATCGAAATAGTGGTCCTCGAGCGATTGCGGCAATTCGCCAACCGGGGAATCCCACACCTTGGTTCCTTTTCGGATCATCACGATCTGGTGCGCGATGCGTTCCACCATGGAGAGGATGTGCGAGGTGAGGAACACCGTGACCCCGTGCCGCGCCACCGATTGCAGCAGGTCGCGCATGATCTTGGCGGTCACCGGGTCGATGGCCTCGAACGGTTCGTCCAGGAAAAGCACCTCGGGATTGGGTAGCAGCGCCATGGCAAACGCCGTCTTCTTGCGCATGCCGTGGGAGCAGGAGGCCGCGAAGGTACGGCGCCCGTGTTCCAGGCTTAGCGCGTGGAGAAGTTGCGTGGTGCGCGCGTGCGTCTCCTGCCGCGGCACGCCGTAGATATCGCCAGTGAGCAGGAGGTGCTCTTCCACGGTGAGGTCGTCGAACAATCCGAGATCTTCCGGCAGCACCCCGATGCGCCGCTTCAACTCCAGCGGATTGGCCGCGGCATTGAGTCCGCACACCGTGACCTCGCCCGAGGTCGGCGCCAGCAGGCCGGTCATCATTTTCACGGTGGTGGACTTGCCGGCGCCGTTGGGTCCCAGGAACGCACAGATGGCACCGGCGGCCACTTCTAGATTCAGCCCGCTGACCGCGGTGAAATCCCCGAAGCGGCGCGTCAAATTGCGGCAAGAGATCATATCTTCTATTGTGACCGCTGTGTTCACAAAACGCGAAAGCTCGCGCTAACCTGAAAGTAAATGCCCGAACCCGACGACGACCAGGAGATTCGCCACCGCCTGGCGGCAGATGTGCTCAAAGGCGTCGAGCGTTGGCATACGCCTTCGGACCGGCGGCGCGCGAAGCGCTATTATTTCGAGACCACGGCCGAGGTCGAACTCGACGAGAGCGAGGTTAACGGATTCCTGCAATGGTACACCAGCGATTTCCGCGACGCCGCGACGGGCCGCACCCTGGTGGAACACTATTTCGAAACCAATGGCGCCGGACTCACGCCGCGAGAGCGCGTCCTGCTCGAAGTGTGGCGCGATTCGTACCCCGGGGTGTTCGAGGTCGAAGCGGTGGAAGAAGGCCGCGGAGTCGAATTGCGCGACCTCGCCAGCGGCGATATTATCTTCGTCCACGACGTCACGGCGTCGCGCGAAATGGTGGTTGGGGACTGCACGCTTTGCCGGATCGAGAAGCTCGATGGCAAATACCATTTCGTTTCCGATGGTTTCTCCGTGCCGCCGGCGGTGCGCGGCGAACTCCTGAAACTGATCGATAAAGAGGCTCGCGCCGCCGGTAAGACGCCGGTGGAATATGTGCGCCGCAGCGGCAATCTGCTTTATCGCAAGATCCGGAATCTCAGCGACAAGTGGCTGAAGAATCTCCAGGTGGTGAATCGCGAGGGCGACACCGTCGAGTTTTGTCACGCTGATTACTCCGTCCTCGACGAGCCCATGCTGCTGGCCAAACTGCGCGCGCTGGAGGAACTGAAGGAAGAGCCGGGGAGACCGGGCGAGGCACACTTCGGGTGGCTCGAAACCGGCACCACGGGTCCGCGTTCGGTGTACGGACACGTGCAGGTGGGAGGCGGTCACCTGCGACTGGAAGCGCAATCCCGCACACGCCTGCAGCTTGGCCGCGGCTTGCTCGAGAGCCACGCATCGAGCTGGTTGAAACACCAGGGAGATTCGTGCCTCTCGCTCGACGAATTCAAGCAGCGTGTGGCGGCTTCGCGCGGGCCGGCGGAACCAGACCGGCCTGTCCCGAGCGAACTCGAACGCGAAGCCATACTCCAGATGAAGGCCCAACACTACGCCACGTGGCCCGACGATCCGCTGCCCGCGCTGGGCGGAAAGACCGCGCGACAGGCTGTCAAAACCAAGTCGGGACGGAAAGCCGTGCTGGAGCTGATCCGCGACTTTGAACACAGCGAGGCCCGGGAAGCCAAGTCAGGCCAACCCGCCTTCGATTTCAGACCGATGCGCAGGATTCTAGGCCTGGAAGAAGATTGAGCGGGCCGCCCCCGACACGGCCGACTCAATTTCCTGTCACAATTTCGGAGTGGACGTCGTATTAGGGGATGTGCAGCCCGACGAAATAGCGCTCAATCCGGCCGGGGCCGGAGCTGTGAGCGACCGTCGGATCGCCGCCTCGGTGGAAGCCCTGTTCCGCGAGCATTATGGCCGCATCGTCGCCATGCTGACGCGACTGACCGGCGACCGCGCCCATTCGGAGGAAATCGCTTCCGACGTGTTTCACAAATTGTCGCAGCGTCCGGCGCTGCTGGAGAGCCGCGAAGATCTCACCGCCTGGATCTATCGCGTGGCTACCAATGCCGGGTTCGACGCGCTGCGCACGAATTCGCGGCGGCGCAAGCGGGAAGAGGCGGCAGGATTGGAAGGGATTCATGCAGCGGCGGCCCCCAGCGCCCTGGACGCCATGCTGGCCGAGGAACGCCGCGTGCGCGTTCGCACGGTGCTGGGCGCGCTCAAACCGCGCGAAGCCCAGTTGCTGCTGTTGCGCGCGAGCGGCCTGGCGTATCGGGAGTTGGCCGCCACGCTGAGCATCGAACCCGCCTCGGTGGGTACGCTGCTGGCGCGGGCGGAAGCGGAATTTGAGCGCAGATTTCGCGCGCGTTACGGAGAACACGTATGACGCAATGTTGGTCGGAAGGCGAACTCCGGGCCTACCTCGATCGCGAACTGCCCACCGAAGACATGCAACGGGTGGCGGCGCATCTGGGAGATTGCACGGTTTGTGACGGCCTTTGCACGGAACTGGCAGGGCGGGCGGCCCACGTTTCGGCCCTGCTGGAACTGCTGCCCGAATGGACGGCGGCAGCGCCCCGAACGGCGGCTCCGGCGAAGGGGCGGGTGCGGCGGCCGAATTGGGTTGGAATCGCCGTGGCGGTGGCAGCGTGCCTGGCGCTGGCGGCTTACGTGATGCCGGACCGCCATCCGCGGGAAGAAGCACTCGTGCTACCCGCGCCCACGCGCGCGGCAGTTGCGCCGCCTGTGGCAGTGGCCGCGACGGCAATGACGCCGGCACCTGTCGAGCCGGTCGAACGGCCCGCGCCTCGGCGCGCTCGCCGGGTGCGAGCGACTGCTCCGGAGCCGGCCTATTTCGTGGCTCTCGATAACGAACCTTTCGAATCGGGAGTAATCATGCGGGTGGATGTGAAGCCCGGCAATGTTCAGGCAGATATCGTTTTTGGACCCGATGGACGCGCGCACGCGTTCCGCCTGGTCAACGCGAGTCAACGCGGTTTCTAAAAGGAGGAAACACATGAACAGACTGATATACATTGGCGCGGCAGGCGCGATGCTCGTCTTCGGCGCGGCGGCGCAGGACGCGGAGAAGGCCGCCAAAATGAAGGCGGAACTCGATGGCGTGATGCAGATGAAGATGGTGGGCGCCGTGAAAGGCATGACTGTCAAAGGTGCCCCTTACTCGGGCGAGGAGGTGAGCGAAACCAGCCAGGTGCTGGCAGACGGCACGCGCATCCACCGCGAGAACCGGACCACCGTGTATCGGGACAGCGAGGGCCGCACGCGCCGGGAGACCCCCGACAACATCACCATCACGGACCCGGTGGCCAACGTCACCTATTTCCTCAATCCCAAGTCCATGACTGGTTCCAAGCTCACCATGGCCTCGGGTAACTACGCCTTTGCACGCACACTTCCTCCAGGCTCTGGCGCCAACGGTGAAACCGCGACGTTCTCCTTCCACACGACGGCGGATGGTCCGACCACGATCGCGGTAAACGGCACGCCGCTGGACGAAAAGGCTGTCGCGGAAGCCATCGCCAAGGCTAAGGCGAGCGGGGCCACCCAGACCGTCACCTATGAGAGGCGCGAAGTCACCACCGCTGTTGGAAGCGGCAGCGGTACCGGCATCGGCATAGCTACCGCGACCGCAAGCACGGGCGGCATGGTGATGGCAGACGGTGTGAAAATGTCCCTCAAGAGGTCGCCCGGCGAACCGCTCGGCAAGCAGATGATCGAAGGCGTCAACGCCGAAGGTACGCGCAACATCACCACCCTGGACACCGGCACCATCGGTAACGATCGCCCGATCCAGATCACCGCCGAATCCTGGTATTCGGCCGACCTGCAAATGGTGGTTATGAGCAAGCACAGCGATCCGCGGACCGGTGACGAGAGCTTCCGCCTGACGAATATCAATCGCAGCGAACCTGCCGCCTACCTCTTCCAGGCACCCGGCGGCTACCAGATCAACGAACGCAAGTAGGGCACTACAAAGATGGGACAGACGATCGGGTTGTGTCGTCTGTCAAGCTGCCGACGTTTTGACGAGGCTTGACAGACCACGCGAGGCGATGGTCTGTCCCACCTGATTCCGGATCGCCGCCCGAAATACCGCCCGCGCCACTTCCCTGGCGTTGGGCAAGGCGACGTGGTCCCAACTGGCGTCGTGGGCCGAGATCCGGGTCCACTTCGCGGCGTTGCCGGGGACGCAGATGGCGTTCATACGGTCCTGCCCCGCTGCGGTCAGCTGGTTGGTTGTCGTGTACATTTCCAATTGCACGCGTCCGTACCTCGAAAAGGGGGTACGCCGTTCCAGCCACACCATGGGCAGTTTCAGCTGCCAGCACCACAATCCGTACGCATGGACGAGTTCACGATTGTCCCTGCAGCACGCATCCAGAATCCATCTTCCCTCGCCTTGCGCAGGCGAGTTCGCTCACGTCCGTTCATGCAGATCTATCGGCAGGGCACAGCGAAAACTACATAGCGACCTGAGCTGCTTATGTCGCTTCCACCGGGGTCAGGTGCAGTGCTTCCAGCAGGCCTTTCCACTTGCGCATTACCAGCTCGAGCAGATTCAGCGCGAGCGCCAGGGCCAGCATTCCCGGCCACAATTCCATCTTCGCCGGAATGCTCCGCCCTCCCGCCTCGAACACGTCGCCGGGCTTCACCCCGTAGCGCCCGCCGGTGGATGCGGCGATCTGGCGCAGCAACTGCTCGTTATTGCCGAACTCCTGCATCTCGTCTTCCTGCCGGTAGAAGCCCACCTCGGGGAAGGCGCGCGATTCAACCAGGGGCCGCACGCGGAAGAGTCCCTGATTCTGCCCGATGCCCAACCGCCCGCGATAATGTCCCACCGCCACCTTGCCCATCTTCAGCGGCGCGTGGAAGCCGTCCGGCCCCAGCACGAAGATGTCCGGGGTTTTGGCCGGCTCTTCGACGCTGCGCGAGAGGCGGTAATCTACCACCAGCTCGTCGCTCGCGCGGTCGAAATCCGCCGTGGTTTCGCTCTGCGGCGCGTGCGGCAGCAGGTCGCGGAAAATGTTGGCCCATAGCTTGTCGAAGCCCGGCCATTGCACCCAGTTGGCGGCCCACCGGTTCTTGGCATCGCTGGTGAACACCGCCGCGCGTCCCAGCCCGTACTGCCAGCGCACTAGCAGCGGATCTTCGCGGTCCGCCATCAGAATGGTGTCCGACGTGGGCCGCGATACAAAGCGCACGTAGCCTTTCAACTGCGGCGCGCTGTCCATCCCGACGCCGTCCAGAATCTCCGCCTGCTTGATTACCTTGGGCGTGATCGGCTTCTCGACGGCCGTCACCCCGGTGTGTTCTTCCACGTCGCGCAGCAGAAGCTGTTCCAGGCCCGAGGGGTCGTTGAGGAAGTACGATTTGCCGTCCGCGTTCGCCGCCACTTTCTCCAGAAACGCGCGATTCACATCCTGCCCCAGTCCGACCGTGGAGATGGTCACGTGGTTCGCCAGCGCTTCCTTGGTGAGCGTCATACTGTCGCCCTCTTCGGAAATGCCGTCGGTGAGAAGCACGATGTGCTTGTACATCGCCGTCTGCGGCAGGACGCGCTGGTACGCCTCGGTCAGCGCCGGGGCGATCTGCGTGCCGCCGTCCGGTGTAATGCCCGAGATCAGTTTCTTGATGGTGGCGCGATCTTCCGCCCTGCGAATGGGCACCGCCCACTGGAACGAATTGTCGAAGATGAGCACGCCCACCGAATCGATGGGCCGCAAATTTTCCACTACGCCGATCGCCGCCAGGCGCGCCAGTTCGATCTTGCGTCCCTCCATGGACGAGGATTTATCGATGATGAGCACCACCGCCGTGCCCTCGGGCGAGCGCGGCGGCGCCAGTTTGGCGGGCAGGCTGCGCTCCAGCGGATCCTCCGGCTTGCCCTTCTTGTCCACGTAGATATTGCGCTCGCCGGCGATCCACACCAGGCCGCCGCCCTGCTTCACATAGTCTTCCAGCGACGCTTTGGCGGGGGCCGGAATCGATTCCATGTCCCAGTTGTTGATCACTACCAGTTGGAAGTCGTCGATCTTGGGCGGGATGCCGCCGGGCGCCTGCTGCACTTCGAACTGGTTGGCATGCAGCGCGCGGATGATATGCTCCTCGCTGGCTGCCGGGTCGCGCGAAACCAGCAGCACGCGCGGACTGCGCAGCGTCACCGAATCCTCGAAGCGCGCCTCGCCGAGATCGCTGGCCGAGATCTTGCCGGCCAGCGCGATCGCGCCCACCGAGTTGACGCTGGCCTGCAGCCGCAGATGATTCACCCCGGCTGCCAAATCCACTTCGCTGGAGCCGATCGCCTTGCCTTCCGCCGTCAACGCGACGCGGGCGTGGGCCGCGCGCGGCGCCTCCACCGCGACGTCGATGGGGAAGCGCTCGCCGCTGAACACCTGGCCCGGAATGGTGACGCTTTCCAGGCGCAGTCCTGGCTTCGGGCGTCCGGCCAGCGCCACGGTATCGATGGGTACACCCAACTGCCGGGCCTGCCAGATGGCTCGCGCCACGGAGCCCAGATTCTCATTGCCGTCCGAGATTAGCAGCAGGCGCGGCACCATGCCCGCGGGCAGCGCCGCTGCGCCGTCGCGGATGGCGGACTCCAGATCTGTCCCACGCCCCGCGGTGCCCGCCGTCTGGCGCAGTTGCCAGCCGTTCTTGGTCTTCTCGTCCAGAGCCGGCAAACGCGTGCCGCGCGCGAAGGGCATAATGCGCGCCCAGTGCCGCCCGTGCCCGCGCTGCACTTCGCTCGCGATCACCGATTCCCGCGCCAGGTCTTCCGGCGACACGCTGGCCGAGGTGTCTGCCAGCACCGCCACCGCGACTTTCGTCTGATACACCATCAGTCGCGGACCGCTCAGCGCGAGCACGATACAAACGAATGCTGCCGCCTTGAGCCCGAGCGCCAGGCGCCGCGCCGACCCGCGCCACTCCCACGCCGCCCAGCCCAGCGGCAGCAAGAGCGCAAGCAATGCCCACGGGTGATCAAAGCTCATTGCGCCTCCTCGTAGGACAGGCCTCCTGGCCTGTCCTTCCGATATGTCCGGGCGAGACAGGCCAGGAGGCCTGTCCTACATAGCTCCTCATCGCAGCGCCCCTGTGGTCTCCGGCACTCGACTGGCCACCGTTCTGGGCCGTCTCATGCCGCGGCGGAAGCGGCCGTATAACACCCACTCGGCCAGCAGCCCGAAGGCGCCCGCCAATGCCAGCCACGGCCACAGATCGGTTGACGATTCCAAAATCTGCGTGAAACGAGGCACGCCGAGGTGCGCATCGGCGGGAGGCGTCCATTTCGATTCCCACAGTTCCGGCAGCGTCAGCGCGTAGAGATACTCGCGATCACCCGCCACCACCCTCACGCCGCCCGGCACGCCGGAAAAGAAATTCAACGTGCGCTCGCGCATGGTAAACGGCAGAGCCGACCCGTCGGACGCCGTCACTTTCACGTCCTTCGCCGCGGTGTCCTCGTCCATCACCAGCTTGACCGCACCCACGCTGCCGCCGGAAATTTCATAGCGGCGGAAAGTCTCAGGCGCAATCCAGCGCAAAAGGTTGGCGAACAAGAGCGGCGTCGCCAGTTCGTAGCGCATCCCACTCAGCACCGGATGGAAACCCAGCACGACAACCTTGGGCTTGCCCGGGCGCGCCACAATCACCGGACCGGCCGCCACTTCGCCGATCCGTCCGTCGCCCGCGCCCACCTCGAATACCTTGGTGTGCTCCAGTTTGAAATCTTTGGTGTGCAGCCCGGCCGCACCCGGATGCTCCGTGTCCCAGTGCGAAAACGCCGCCTGCTCCACCGTGGCGCGCACGGGAACCGGCGAACCCATCGCCGGCGGATCGATCCAGAGGGAATCCGCCTGCGGCCGCTGCGGTGGAATGAAGCGGTCCAGAATCACCAGGCCGGTGTCGTTGGCGCGATATTCTTCGGGGCGCCGGTAGACCGCCGCGACGCGCGGGGTCGCGGACAGTACCGGGCGCAGCAGTTCCGGTTCCGCCGAGTAAACCGTCACCGCCAGCGTGGGCTGCGCCGGCAGTTCCAGTTCGGCGTAATCGTCGTTGGGATAGCTGTCATGCGGGGACAGATGCACGCCAAGTATACCGGCAGCATTGGTGCGGTATTCGAACGTAGCTTCCGACTCCGTCCCCGCTGCCAGCGGCAGGGCGCGCGACCCCGCGGCCACGCGGCCCGCGGGCCCGGGAGGGCCGAAATCCAGGGACAAGGTCACGGTCCGCGGCCGGGCGCCATAATTGCGGACGGCCACATAGATCTCCCAGAGGCCCCAGTCCGTGGCGCTGCGCCGCATGCCCACCTTGCGGAGACCCACGTTCTCGACGTTATCCGGAATTGCAATCACGCGAAGGTTGCGGGGCAGCGCCGCGGCGCCGGGATCGCGGGGCGCCGTCCGTCCCGCGCCGATGAACGCGATTTCGCCGACGCGATGGCCTTCCTGCCCCTGAACGTGGCGCGCGAACAGCAGGGCCTGGTCGAGGTTGAGCGCCGTGGCGCCGGCCTCGGAAGCCTTGATCGCGTCCTCAATTTTTTTGTGGTCCACTTCGAAGGCAGTGGCCGGGGTCGCCATTCCGTCCGCGCGCACCAGCATGACGCGGTCGCGCACGGGCAGGGCTTTGAGATACTGCCGGGCGCGGTCACGAGCCACATCCATCAGGGTGCGATTGCCCGATCGCCCCGCCATCCAGGCCGAGGTGTCCAGCACGATCACGTGATCGCGCCCCACCTGCTCCGGAGTCCCCAGCCGCAGTTGACTGATCGCCAGCAACAGCAGCGCCATGCTGACCAGTTGCAGAAGCAGGGACCAGGGCTGCTGCACTCTTCGCCGGCGCGCCGCGACCGCCGGTTGTTCCGCGGCGATCCAAAAACGCAGCGTGGACACCACCAGCTTTCGGCGCGAGCGATCGAGCAGGTACAACGCCACCGATATGACGGAGACGCTGCCGAACACGGCGAGGAATTGGAGGAACGACAGGTTTAGAAAATACACGCTTGCCCCCGTGGCGCACGCACCCCTGCGTGCCGCGTCCAGTCCCCACTCGACGCCCCTTCGCCTTTACGCCGCCAGCGCGCGGCCCCTGTTTTCAAGCGATGCCTCTTACGCGAATAAGGTCTCCAAAAATTACACTTTCCAGGGATTGCGAGGTCGCCACTCCGGCGTAGCGTCCGCCCCTGCGTATGGCCGCCATCTGCAACCCGCCGCAATATTCGTCAAAGGCGAGCGTGTATCGCCGGCGCGCGTCATCGTCGAAATCGAGCTTCATGCCGACCCCGGTCTCAGAATCGCGCAACTCCAGTTCGCCCGTCCACGGCGGTACCCGGTCTTCATCCGCCCAGACTTGCAGCAGCATCAGCTCGTGGCCGTAATCGGTCAGGTATTGCAGCGCCTTTTCGCAGTTCCCGTCATCCAGAAAATCCGACACGACGATCACCAGCCCGCGCTGCGTGTAGGCCCCGATGAATTCCTTCACCGAGGCCAGGTAATCCGTGGGGCCGGACGCCTGCAGGTCGGAAAGGCCGTCCATCACTCCCGCGAAGCGGTGGCGCCCTCCGGCGGAAATCACGCGCTGCGTCAAGCGGCTGCCGAAACCCTGAATCTCGATTGTGTCCAACCGCACCAGGCCGACGTAGCACAGCGCTCCGGCCAGTTTCCGCGCGTAATCGAATTTCATTCCGCCGTGTGCCAGCATGGAGGCGCTGGTATCCAGCAGCAGCCGCACGGGCACGCGCGGCTCCACCTGGAACATCTTCAGGAACAGCTTCTCCAGGCGCATGTAGGCGCGCCAGTTGACGGCGCGCAGGTCGTCGCCCTGGTGAAAGTTGCGATGGTCGAGGAATTCCTGGCCGGAGCCCGGAAAGCGCGAGCGATTGTGGCCGCCCACCAGTCCGGCGAAAGATTTCTGCCAGTGAATGGTGAGGCGTTCGAGTTTCTCGAGAAACTCGCGGTCAAGCAGCGGGGCGGACGCCATGGGTCACCTAAGCGGCGGAAGTCTGGGCGACGCCCTTGAGAATAGCCTGCAGTATGGTTTCCGGCGTCTGCCCGTCCGCATGAGCGTCGAAGTTCAGAATGATGCGGTGGCGCAGCACCGCGGCCGCCACGTGCAGGATGTCTTCCACCGCAAGGTGGAAACGCCCGCGCATCAGCGCATGCACCCGGCCGCATTCCACCAGCGCCTGCGCGCCGCGCGGCGAGCTGCCGTAGCGGATATATTTCCGCGCCATCTCGTGCGCTTCCTTGTGGTCGGATTGCGTAGCCATCACCAGTTGGATGGCATATTCCTGGACGTGCGGAGCCACCAGGACCTGCCGGCATACCTGGCGCACCTGGTGAATCTCCTCGCGATTCATCACCGGCACGGGCGCTTCCTCGTCGCGCGCAATGGTGCGCTCCACGATGCGGCTCAACTCCTCGCGGCTCGGATAGGTCACCAGAATCTTCATCAGGAAGCGGTCGAGCTGCGCCTCAGGCAGCGGGTACGTGCCTTCCATCTCGATCGGATTCTGCGTCGCCATCACCAGGAACGGCGCTTCCAGTTCGTGCGTCGTGGTCCCGCTGGTGACGGTGCGTTCCTGCATCGCCTCCAGCAGGGCGGACTGCGTCTTGGGCGTGGCCCGATTGATTTCGTCGGCCAGCACCAGGTTGGCGAAGATTGGTCCGTACTGGAACCGCAGCGTCTTGCCGCCGCGATCGTCGCTCTCCATGATCATGCTGCCCACAATATCTGCGGGCATCAAGTCCGGCGTGAACTGGATGCGCGAGTATTTGAGTTGCAGCGTGCGTGCCAGTGTGCGCAGCAGAGTTGTCTTGCCGAGCCCCGGGACGCCCTCCAGCAGCACATGGCCGCCCGAGAGCAGACAGATGAGCACGCCTTCGACAACGTCGTCCTGCCCTACGATGATTTTTGCGATTTCCCGGCGGACGGCGTTCAACCGGTCAACAGCATTTTGGAGAGTCGCTTCGGATCCCACAATTCTCATTGTAGAGCAGCAGACGCCTTACCACGGGAACAGTAAGGTGGGAAATCGGACGAATTCAAAGATTCGATTGCAGCGCTGCTTTTAGACTTCTGTCTGCAAATGACCTTGCGCGCTCATCTGGTCCACCAGGACCCCGAGCACCGAAGCCATCTCAGCCAGCGCCTTGCGGGATTGTTCCGGGGCCGCCGTCCGCGTCAGGTGCGACCAGACGCGCATCAGTTTGTAGTCGATCACCAGCAGCTTGTTTTCGATCGACGCCAGTTCCAGATCCGCAGCGTGTTCGATGAGGTAGGTGACTACGTGGTAGTCGCGGTCCAGCGCACGCTCCAGAGAATCCAGATCGCCTTCGGTTCTCAACCGCTCCCGCACAGATGAAATACTGAAGCGGTCATCCGCCACCGTGGGGACCTCCATCCGCTCCTGTGCGTTGCGCAGCAACATCACGCAACTGTAGCGCAGCCAATAAACGAACAAGATCACCGAAATCGCGATGATGAAGACGCTTGTGATCATTTCAGAGCCAGTAAATTAATATTAGCGCCGTTTGGTTAGTGTTATTGCCGGTACTAGGCCGACCATGACGAGTCTAGCACTCGTAAGTGTTGCATGCAACACATTTTGAGGTGAAATTTTCGACGACATACCTCGTTTATATAGATGCGCTGGAAGGGTACCCCCCACGTTCGGGGGGATAACTGGCAATGAAATGGCTGTAAATCTATGTTTTCGTTTTCGTTACGACGCGGCACACCCCGATCCCCCTGCGTCGTCCTGGCTAAATCTCCGCTAAGGCTCGCGCCACATCCTGCCCAGGATACTCATAATCCTGCAATTTCCCCGTCAGATAGCTTTCGTAGGAGCTCAGGTCGAAATGGCCGTGACCGCTGAGGCAGAACAGGATTGTGCGTTTCCGCCCTTCCTCGCGCGCCAGCAGCGCCTCATCCACCGCGGCGCGGATGGCGTGCGACGATTCCGGCGCCGGCAGAATTCCTTCGGTCCGCGCGAAAGACAGCGCAGCTTCGAATACCGGCAGTTGGGGATACGATTTGGCCTCGATCTGGCCCAGTTTGAGCAGATGACTGAGCAGCGGCGACGCACCGTGGTAGCGTAAGCCACCGGCGTGGATTCCGGGCGGCACGAAATCGTGGCCCAGCGTGTACATCTTGATCAGCGGCGTCAGTTTGGCGGTGTCGCCGTAATCGTAGGCCAGCGTTCCCTTGGTCAGGCTGGGACATGCGGACGGCTCTACCGCGACAATCCGCGGACCCTTGCCCGCCAGCCGGTCCAGCACGTATGGCAGCGCGAGGCCTCCGAAATTGCTGCCGCCGCCGAAGCAGCCAATCACCACCTCGGGTTCCTCGCCCGCCTGCGCCATTTGCAGTTTGGCTTCCTGCCCGATCACGGTCTGGTGCAGCATCACGTGATTCAGCACGCTGCCCAGCGCGTAGTTGGTGTCGTCGTGAGTGGCCGCATCCTCCACCGCCTCGCTGATGGCGATTCCGAGGCTGCCCGGAGAATCCGGCGTCGCCGCGAGCACGCCGCGGCCGGAATGCGTGTGCTCGCTCGGGCTCGGAAAAACTTCGGCGCCCCAAGTGTGCATCATCATACGACGGTACGGTTTCTGGTCGTAGCTCACACGCACCATGTAGACCGTGCATTCCAGTCCGAAAAGCTGGCACGCCAGCGACAGCGCGCTACCCCACTGCCCCGCCCCGGTCTCCGTGGCCAGTCGCTTGATGCCCGCGCGTTTGTTGTAGTACGCCTGCGGTACCGCAGTGTTCGGCTTGTGGCTGCCCGCCGGACTGGTGCCTTCATACTTGTAATAAATGTGCGCCGGCGTATCCAGCAACTTTTCCAGGCGCCGCGCGCGATACAGCGGCGTGGCCCGCCACAGGCGATAGATGTCCATCACTTCGCCTGGAATATCGATCAGCGGTTGGGGGGAAAACTCCTGCTGGATCAATTCCATCGGAAAGAGCGGCATCAGATCTTGCGGCGTCAGGGGCGCGCGCGTGCCGGGGTGAAGCGGCGGGTCCATCGGTTCCGGCAACGACGGCAGAACATTGACCCACACGGACGGAATCTGGCTATCCGCAAGCAGGAATTTGGAATGCTCGGACATGGGAGAGATTACTATAACAGACCACACTCCAATGGGCGCCGCGACCGTCCACACTCCAATCAGAGATGGTATGAGAAGGCCGGTCTCCCCCGCGGGATACGTTAAGATCCCGAATAGACACGCACTCGATCAGGTGCAAAAAGGAGACCGGCTTATGAAAAAGAATAACATTGCGAGACTACAGGCGCTTTCGAAGGGCAAGAAGAGGCAGAACCGTGGAGCTGCAAGACAGAGGCTGACCGTAGGGTTAGACCTGGGAGATCGCGATAGCCGCTACTGCATCTTGGATGAAGCCGGAGAAAAGGCGAGCGAAGGCAAAGTGGCGACGACGAAAACGGGGTTCAACTCGGTCTTTGGAAAGATGGTGCCGAGCCGAATCGCACTGGAAGTAGGGACGCATTCGCCATGGGTAAGCCGGCACCTGGCGGCCATGGGACATGAAGTAATCGTGGCGAATCCACGGAAGGTAAAACTGATCACGCAGAGCGTGAAGAAGAACGATCGGATGGATGCCGAGCAACTGGCCCGGTTGGCCCGAGTGGACCCGAAGCTGTTGTCCCCGATCCGACACCGAGGCCCAGAAGCGCAAGCGGACCTGGCGGTGATCCGGGCGCGGGCGGGATTGGTAGATGCGCGGACGGAGTTGATCAACATGGCGCGCGGACTGGCCAAGCCGATGGGAGAACGGTTGAAGAAGTGCGACGCCGATTACGTGAAGGAATCGCTGGCCGATGGACTCAGCGCGGCGGCGCAAAGCGCCATTCGTCCGCTGCTGAAGAGCGTGGAAGCGATCAATCAACAGATCGGAGTGTACGAGGAGAGGATCGAGGGAATTGGGAAAAAGTACCCGGAGATGAAACTGCTGACGCAGGTCGGGGGAGTAGGCACGCTGATCGCGTTGACCTACATCTTGACCATCGAAGATGCGGAGCGGTTCGCGCATAGCCGGGAGGTCGGACCATACCTGGGGCTGACCCGCAAGCTGCGGGATAGTGGCGAAAGCCAGCCGGAGTTAGGGATCAGCAAGGCGGGGGATCAGTTGTTGCGACGGCTGTTGGTACAGGGAGCGCACTGCATCCTGAGGCAAGGGGCGCCGGAGTGTGACCTCAAGGTATGGGGCATGGGGATGCTGCAAAATGGCGACGGCAAGAAAGTCAGCAAAGCGCGCAAGAAGAAAGCGGTGGTAGCGGTGGCGCGCAAGTTGGCGGTGTTGCTGCATCGGTTGTGGGTGACGGGGGAAGTCTACGATCCGCAGTACAACCGTAAGGCGGCACAGGCAGCGAAGGGTAAAGCCAAAGCAGCCTAAGGGTTTGAGGATTGGAATTCTGCAGAGTATGCGAAAGCGCCGAGTTGGGGTGATTGCGAGGTCGCGGCAGAACGTCGGGGGCCAGGTAACTGGGACCCTTCAGTTCGACGCAGAGATGGCAGCACCCCTTGAATTGAGAACACCAACAGGCACCTGCGGCGAAAGCTGCAATCAGAGTGCGGATGGGAGCATGGCGACAATGGCGCAGGAGTCAACGGGCAGAATGCAATCCGAAGCGAGTTGGCAGGGAAAGCAGATGGGATGCTACGGGAGGAGAGGCGCGCGGAACGCGCGCATGAGGCGCTGCCTCATACTCCGCCAGGGGGCGAGCCCCCTGAGACCTCCCGCCCCCTTTCCCTCGGGAATCCGTGTATCAGAACGGAAGCAATCGGTCAAGGGTTCGCAAGCCGCGCAAAACCGTTGCGCGCCCTTGACCGATCACTTCCGTTCTGAAGAAACCACTGAGATGAGGGAAAGGGGGCGCCTAGGGTGCGGGGGCCGGAACCCCACGGGGTGTAGCCTCTTTGACCAATGCAGCGAGGGCGCGCGGAACGCGCGCCATGAGGCTCCGCCTCATACTCCGCCAGGGGGCGAGCCCCCCTGAGACCCCCGAATTTTCCGCTTGACAGGGAGGGGCCTTCTCATGGAAGCCGCGACCGTAAGGGAGCGGTGCCGTTCCTCCTTTGCAGTCGCAGCTCTGATTCCATCTCTACGCGGCCGCGGTGTCCGGATGCATGATGCCGAAGATGTGGCCCTCGGTATCCTTACAATAGGCCAGCCAGCCAACGCCGGGAATAGCCATTTTGGGCACCACGCATACACCGCCGCCCTTCTCGATAGCCTGCAGCGATTCATCCACGTTCGCCACTCCGATGGTATTCACGCAGGGCTGGTTGGGATCGCGGCGCGGCATCAGGCCCCCATCAATTCCGGGTTCTCCTCCCTGTCCGGTGGAGATCACCCAGTAATCCATGGGTCCATCCCACTTATTGAACTTCCAGCCGAACACGCTGGAATAGAACTGCATCGCCCTCTCCGGGTTCTCGGCGGGTATCTCGAAATGTATTGGTCTCGGCATGGTTCTCCTTGTCTATGCACTACGCTTTACTGGTCCCGGCGTTCCCATCTTTTGTGTTAAAAAACCGATGATGGCGCCCACTACAAATCCCGGCAGCATGATTTCCAGGTAATAGTGCTGCCCATTGTCGGAGGGCATTGCGGCCACCGCAAAGGCAAAAACCAAACCCAACGCGGCACCCACCACGATCCCCCACTTGATGGAATTCAACTTCCGCGCAAACCACCCGCTGAGCAACCCTACCAGCATTCCTTTGATGGCGGACCCCACCATGATGGTCGTCATTAAGGACCGGACTGCCGGCGTAAACCACGCCGTTGCTCCGTCGAGGGCCCCCAGAATCGCCCCGAAAACCAGCCCCACTACGATCTTGTTGTTCATTCGTCCAGACCTCCTTTCACTCTCTTATTCCGTGCCGCGATTGGTTCCTTTAAAAACTGCGCATGAAATACAGAAAAAATCTGACGCCGGCGTAGGCCGCCAGCAGCCAGAGCGGAACCTCATTGCGTTTGGCAAAGCGCCGCACGCGCTGCCACGGCGATTCCGCGTACGCCTCCACCGCCAGCCCGTCCTGAAATCGCTCCACCTCGCGGAGTACCGCGTCCACGTCGGGATAGCGGTCTTCGCGTCCGTGGCTCATCGCCTTGGCCGCGATCGCGGAGAGCGCGGGAGGCGCATCCACGGGCAGCAGGAAGCGCACCAGCGCCCCCAAAGCGTAGACATCGGAGCGCTCGTCGAGCGGCGTTTCCGGCGCGCGGAAAGCCGGAGTACCGGCCACACCCTCCACGCCCCAATCCATCACGTAGACCTCGCCGAAGCGGCCCACCATCACGTTCTGCGGTTTCAGATCGCGGTGCGGCACACCGCAACTGTGCGCGTACGCCAGCGCTTCGCCGACGCGCTGCACCACGCGCAAACGCTCGCCGAGTGGCGGGTTGCCCGCCACATAACGATCGGTGCGAACGCCGGCCACCAGCTTCATGGCGTAAAAAACGCGAGCGTCGGGCAGCGTTCCGGTCTCGTACACGGGCACGATGCCGGGATGCTCCAGGCGCGCGATCAGCCGCGCTTCGCCCGCCCACGCCGAGTCCATCACCTTGATGGCCACGCGGCGATCGAGTTGTATATCGCGCGCGGCGTAGACCACCCCCAGCCCGCCGCGCCCGATCTCTTCCTGCAACTCGTAGCGCGTATCGCCAAGGTCCGGAAGGTCCACCACGTCGCGCAAGTGCCGCAGCACGGAATCGCTCAGCTCCACAGGCGCCGCATCTCCTCGCACAGCTCGCGCTCTCCGGACGTCACACCGCGCAGGCGGTCGGTCACCAGAGCGCGGAGCCTGCGGCGAGTCCACGCCAGGTAATTGGTCACCGAGGTTTCCGCCACACTGTGACGCCGCGCCAGTGCGGCGTAGGACGGCCGCTCACCATCGGCCAGATCGTAGGCTTCGAAAACCTCCCACTCCGTGTGCTTACCAGCGCCCTCGCACTCCGTCCGCAAGTCTTCGACGGCCAGCGCAAACAACTGGCGGCGCCACTCCTGAAGGTAGATCTCTTCGGGCGATTGGGCCATCCCCGCGCCGGGAACGGACGCATCATCGAGCACCGCGAACTCCACCCCTCCGCCGCGCTTCAGTCGATTCTCCGCCTCGTGTTGAGTGGCGGCGAAGCGCTCCACGGCCAGCCGTAGATAGGTGCGGAAGCCCGCCTTCGATGGGTCGAAGCGCTGGAAGAACTCACGCTCCAGGGCGGCCGCGAAGAAGCCTTGCGTGAGGTCTTTAGCGGCTTCGTTATCCTTGCGGAATTTTGCGCGGATGAACTTGTAGACCGGTTTCCAGTAGAGCGCCGCCACGCGCTCCATCGCCAGCGGCTCGCCGGCCGCGGCTTCGATCAGCGACACCTGCGTGGATGGAAAACGGTCGCGGTTGCCGCCGATCGCTGTGTCCGCATCGCCCCACATCAGGCCACGATGCTACCACGCCGAAGGTGGGGCAGGGACCCAGGTGCCCTGCCCCACCATTACGCGCGCGTCGCAGGGTGGGGACATGCTTCAGGCGTGGACTTAATTGCCGCCGATCTTCGCGATACCGTTCAGCAGCTTGCGGCTATCGAATCGCATGCCGAACAAGAACCGAAGGTCGTCACCGGGCGCGGTGAATCCCGGCAGGTGCAGGCGCTGAGCCGAAATATTTGCACTCAGGCCCAGGATAAACGGCGTGTACGGGATGCGCAGAATTCCCTCGAAGCCGTACCGCCACGCCTGCTGCCGCAGCACCGCGCAGGAGGCCGCCGTACCTCCCTGCACCGGGTCCGCCGTGCATGCGCCGCTCTGTGCATCTGGTACAAAGGTCCTCGCGTACTCGTAGTTGCCCCACTTGCCCACCGTGAAGTCGATGTAGCTGAGTTGCTCCGGACTGTGGTGCGTATTGCCCCGGCCCTCCCAATCCACGTACTCCTTATAGTGTCCGATGCGCAGCCCGTAGGCATGGAACTTATAGAAGCTCGCATTGTTGAGCGTCGTGTTCCCGTTTGTGTCCGTGGTCGAATCCGTCAACTGGTAGAACCCGACCTTGGCAAGCGGCGCCGCGTACAGCGAGTACTGGTGATTTCGAAAGAAGTAGTTGGACAGAATCACGGGGACGTAGGCGCCCACCTGGAGCGAACCCGCGTGCTTGTCCGCCAACACGTTGGTGGCGGTGGGGAGCGGAGCGACCGTAGTTCCCTTGCTATTGTCGGTCACCGCGGCGATAGACGTCAGTCGCGCGTCGAAGAACGTGTTGAGACGCACACGCTGTTGCATCGCGGTTCGTGGACGTAGCCAGTTCTTATCCACCGTCAGAGCCAGGAAGGGGCTCGCGGTGCTGCCATTCAATTGATTCGTGCCCGGCGCGGAAATTAACACCCCCAGGGTGAAGTACGCACGGACCCGCCCCCAATTCATCTCGGCCGGAAGCACGCCCACCGTCTGCGCGTCGCTTATGTTGTCGCCGGACAAACCGTACACCTTCAACGTCTGATCCGCGCCTACCGGCTGCACCAGGGTGGCCGTGAACTTACCGGTATCCTTGTCCACCGCGGCTTCGGTTTGCTCCAACACGTCCTCGCCTTCCATCACTTCCACGCGCACTTTCTCCAGGCTCTTGTCGTAGCCGGTAACCGCGCTGACGCCCTCCACCACCTGGATCACCGTGGCCGGAGGATTCGGCTTAGCATCCGACTTAGCAACCGGCTCGGCGGCGGGCTTGGCATCCGCCGCTGCCGTTGGGGTCGTCGGAACCGCGTCGCTCTGCGAGTCGTGGTGTACCGGAACCCGCGCTGCCGGCGAGAGCCTTTCCTTGTACGTCGCCAGGGTAGTAATTGGCTGCGCGGGTTTCTCGGTCCACTGACCCTTCACGTCCTGATCTTGTAGTTGCGCACCAGCGTGGGTATTGCCTGCAGGTGTGTCCTCGGTTGCAGTCTTCTTGAGGGCCGCGGATACCGGCGCATCCGGTATCGGAATTGCCGGATAGTCTCGACGGTCCGGCGGCACCCCGACTGAAAACACGAGCTTCAAGCCGCTGCCGTCCGGAATCCCGCTGAATTGCGCTACCCACAAACCATCCTTGGGCCTCGGAGCCACCGGTACAGGAGGCTGCTTCAATCCGTTCGCATCCTCCACCCGCATGACCAGCGGTTGCGTACTCGGGAAGTACACCGTCACGCTGTGCTTGTCCGCGCCCAGTTGTACCGCGTTCTTGAAATCGTCGTTACTCAGCAGAACTGCTTTGGCCGCGGTAAAGTCACCACCGGCGTACTGCAATTTCACCTGGTCGCCCGGGCACAGTGGACGTCCCGTCAGCGTGTATATCATATTGTGCTCTTTCTGCTGGATGACGAAATGTTCTTCCACCGATCCGTCGCTGCACTTCGCCGTTTCGCAGGTCGCAATGTCCCGCGAAGGCGTCAGGCGGCTTACCCACACCTTGGCGCGGGCAGCTTCCTTCAAGCACTCGTTATAGCCGGATCCACAGACGAGTGTCGCCGTAATGTTGTAGCCGGGAACCAGTGGTTGCAGTTGCAACGCGAACTCCTTGCGATATTCTTCGCCAGGCATCCACGCTCCGCAAAGAATCAGCGCAAAAACAGCGGCGGTGCAACGCTCACGGATGCGCATAAGATGAACCCTCCTTCGGATACTTGAAGCTGACCCGGAGTAATCCCTATTCCAGGTCTCTCAGCATGGAAAGCGGATTGTCGACGAAAAAGAGGACACGACCGGTCAAAATAACCGGACCTACCCGACGATGACCACCGTGATCTGTCCCGGTCCGTGTACGCCGCGCACCAGAATTTGCTCGATGTCCGCCGTGCGGCTCGGCCCCGTGATCAGCACCATGGAACTGGTCTGCGCCGCCGGATTCGGCAGAATCGTGAACAGTTCGTCCAACCCCGTAAGGATCCGCTCCTTCGGCACCACGGCAAGGTGCGCCGGCGGCAGCAGCGACACCAGGCGCGCTTCCGCCGGGCTCGCCAGCATCACCAGTGTCCCGGTATCGCTCAGCGCGTAATCCGCGCTCGTAATCCCGATATTCACCTGGGCGCACAGTTCCTTCAATTCGTCCACCGCGCGAACTCCGCTGTGCACGCCGGGCAGGCTCGCAATCCCGCACTCCGTCAGATACGGAGCGTTCGACGCCACCGCCGTCTTCCCCGCGATCGCCCCCGCCACGAACTCGCGAGCCGCTTCCATCGTGGGCACGCGCGCCGTCTTCCCCGCCAGTGCCTCGACCCGCGCCATCATCAGTGCGATGCGATCTTCCATCGCCGCCTCCGGCATGCGCAGCCGCACCGGCGGCACGTCCACCACCGCCTGGCCCGCGCTGCGCCCCAGCGCCGTACGCACCTTGTGCAGGATGTTGTCGCGCGACATCAGCGGCTCCTCCACATTTCGCGGAAACTCTTGGAGGGCGAAGGCGGCAGGTCGCGCTCGCTCAGCCACGCCTTCATCGGACCCACGCTCATCGGCGCCGGCACGCTCCGTATCCATTTGCCGTCGCTCACCGGCGCGATCGACGCCGCCATTTTTCCCGCCATCTCATAAATCCGTGGATGCGTCATCACCCACGCGAACACGCGGAACGCCAGCTTCTCGATTCGGTTCTGACCTTCCCGCGTCTCGCTCTTCTTCACTTCGCTGCGCAGTTCCAGCAGCACTTTCGGAATATCGATCTTGACCGGGCACACCTCGCCGCACGCGCCGCACAAGCTGGAGGCGAACGGTAGTCCCGGCTCGTGCGATACGCCCATGAACTGCGGCGTGATAATCGCGCCGATCGGTCCCGAGTACACCCACGGAAAACTGTGCCCGCCGATCTTGCGGTACACCGGGCACGCGTTCAAACACGCGCCGCAGCGAATGCAATACAGTGATTGCCGTTTCGAGCGATCAGGCAGCAACTTGGTGCGCCCGTTGTCCAGCAGCACCACGTAGAACTCTTCCGGCCCGTCCACCTCGCCCGCGCGCCGCGGACCGGCCAGAAAACTCGTGTACACCGAGAGCAGTTGCCCCGTCGCGCTGCGCGCCAGCAGCTTCAGAAACACCGCCAGGTCCTGCGCCCTCGGAATCACCTTCTCGATCCCCGCCACCGCGATGTGGATCTTCGGCGCGGACGTGGTCAGGCGCGCGTTGCCTTCGTTCTCGATGATGGCCACCGCGCCCGAATCCGCAATCAGGAAGTTGGCCCCGCTGATGCCGATGTCGGCCTTCAGAAATTTCTCGCGCAGCACGCCGCGCGCAATCAGCGTCAACTTCTCTGGTACCGTCTCGCGCTCTACCTTCAACTCCTTCGTGAAAATGTCGGCCACGTCGTAGCGCGTCTTGTGCAGCGCCGGCGCCACAATGTGATACGGCTTCTCGTGCGCCAGTTGCAGAATGTATTCGCCCAGGTCGGTCTCCACCGATTCCAGGCCGTGATGCTCCAGCCGCTCGTTGAGATCCACCTCTTCGGTGGTCATCGATTTCGATTTCACGATGAGCTTCGAGCCGCGCCGCTTCGCCAACTCGAGCACAAAGTCCGAAACTTCGGTAGCATCCTTGCAGTAGACTACCTTGCCGCCGTGGGCTTCGACATTGCGCTCGAACTCTTCCAGGTAGTGGTCGAGATTGTCGATCGCGTGCTTCTTAAGCGCGTTGGCCTGCGTGCGAAGTTCCTGATAATCGGGCAGCGCACTGGCCGCCGTCACCTCGATGCGCTTTTCCTTCAGCCGCCCGGTGGCCGTGTAGATGGCCAGTTGCAGGTTGGCGTCGGCCAGTGTGTCGTGGATTTTCTGATCGAATTCGACAGACATGGGTTAACGGCTCGCCAGGACTTCGGCCAGGTGCATGGTGCGCACGTTCAAGCCCGCGCGCGAAAGAGCACCCTGAATCTGCATCAGGCAACTCGGGTCCAGTGACACCACCGTGTTGGCCCCTGTACCCACAATCGCTTCGATCTTGGTGCGCGCCATGGCGCCCGAAAGCTCGGCGAATTTCACCGCGAACGTGCCGCCGAACCCGCAGCACTCTTCGGCCGGAACCATCTCCCGCAGCTCCAGTCCCTTTACGTGGGCCAGCAGCCGCCGCGGCGCCGACTTGATGCCAAGTTCGCGCAGCGCGTGGCAGCCGTCGTGAAATGTCACCACGTCGTCCATTCGCGCGCCAACATCCTCCACGCCTGCTACTTCGGTCAGGAAGGTGGCGAACTCGTACACCTTTTTCTCCATGGCGTGCACCCGTGCCAGCGTCTCGGGTTCCTTCTGGAAAAGGTCCGCGAAGTGATGCGTCACCATCGCCGTGCAACTCCCGGATGGCACCACGATTCTCTCGCTAGCCTCGAACGTTTTCAGAAAGTGGCGCGCTACGGTGCGCGCTTCGGCGCGATAGCCGCTGTTGAATGCCGGCTGTCCGCAACACGTCTGCTCTTCGGGAAAATCTACCCGATAGCCCAGCCGCTCCAGCACGTCCGCCATCGCCATCCCCACTCTCGGGAAAAGCTGATCGACCATGCAGGTAACGAACAGCGAAACCTGGTTGCCCATGTAGATTCAAATTGTAACAGGCTGTTATGCGCCGGTAGGACAGGCCATCGCCTTTTGTGGCCTGTCATGCTCTGTCAATGTCTGTCCTACTCCAGCTTGAATCGCACGTCCGCCAGCATCCCTGGCTTGATCGCCGCCAGCGTGCTGCTGAACTCCACCGCCGCCAGATTGTCCTTAACCTCGCGCACTACTCCCGGCATCGCCGTGCTCTGCAGGTCCAGCACCAGCACCAGCGCCGGCTGCCCCGGCACGATGCGCTTCAGCACTTCGGGCTTCCCCTCCACCGCCACTTCCAGCGCGTACAGATCGGTGGCGATCTGAAATAACTCATCGCCCGCTTCCTCCGCGTTGCCGCCCACTTCGCCCTTGCGGCTCACCACGTAGCCGTCCACCGGGGAATGCACCTCCGCCGCCGCCAGATTGCCCTGCGCCTCTTCCAGCATCCGCATCTTATCGGCGACAATCTTCCTGGCCCCGTTGACCTCCTCCGTCCCGCTCTGTACGCGCTCACGCCCCGTGCGCACCGTGGCATCGATCAGTTCGTACTCCTTCAGCGCCATCTCGTAGTCCTGCACCGCCTTCTCGTACACCAGCCGCGGCGTGGCGCCTTCGCGAAACAAAGTTTGCTGCCGCGCGCTCGCCCGCTCCGCCCGCTCCAGCGCCATCTTCGACCGCTGCGCATCGGCTTCCGCCCGCGACAGTTCCAATCGCGCCGCCGTCACCGCCCCCTCCGCGCTGCTCACCTGCTCCTGCGCCCGCTCCACGCCCGCCTGCGCCACTTCGCGCGCCGATTCCAGCCCTTGCGCGCCGATTCGCGCCAGCACCTGGCCTTGATACACGTCCTGTCCCGGCTCCACCAGGAATGCCTCGATGAAGCCCGGAACCGAAGCCCTGACCCCGGTGATATGCTGCGGCCGGATCTTCCCCTGCAACGTGACCTCATTCTGCGCCACCGCGATCGCCGCCGCCGTGGCCGCTGCCTTCGGCGGCGCCACCGGATGCCGCCGGCCGCGCCACACCACTACACCTACGGCCACCGCAAACAGCACGACGCCCACGGTTACCGGGATCCATTTCCCACGCATATTCTTCACTGGTTGATTTCACCGTTAGTGTAGCCCAGTGACCAATGTGCATATCCGCCAGTCAACAAAAGCGAGTAGTATTCCACCCCGCGATTTCGGGCCTCCCATGCTAGCATTCGCGAATGGAGCACCCTTTCGTCCGCGCTTTTGGAGTAGTCGCCCGTCTGTCCGCGGTTGGGCTCGTGCTGCTCGCACTCCTCATGGCATTAGCTCCGCGCTATGAGTGGGCCTGGCGGGCGCGTGCCTCCCTCACTGCCGCGGTCTATCGCCCCATGGAATTTCCCCTGTTCGCCAAGGACCGCGATCCGCGATGCAGCCTCGCCGATGCGTGGCGCGAGGCCGTCCCCGAGACTGCCGTCGCCGCTCGAATCATCGAACGCAAAATGCACGTGATCCAAACCGAGGGCGGTCTCGAACAGGTCGCCACCCCCGCGGGATCGTTCTGGATTCCAGCCGGCGACCGCCAGGCCCTCGCCGAAGAACTGGCCGAACAGGTTGGCGATGAGTACGGCGGCGACACACGCGGCGTGCAACCCAACGATGTCGTACTGGATTGCGGCGCCAGCGCCGGCACCTTCACCCGGGCGGCACTGCGCCAAGGCGCGAAACTCGTGGTGGCCATCGAGCCCGCACCATGGGCGTTGGAATGCCTGCGCCGCAATCTCCACGAGGAGATTCAGTCCGGGCGCGTGATTCTCTACCCCAAGGGCGTCTGGGACGAGGACGATACCCTGCAAATCAATATTCCCGCCGGAATGGCCAGTACCGCTGCAACCGTAACGCTGCCGCGGCCCGGAGGAGTCACCGCGGCAGTCCCGCTCACCACCATCGACCAGTTAGCCGCCGACCTCCGCCTCGACCGCGTGGATTTCATCAAAATGGATATCGAGGGCGCCGAGCCGAACGCGCTCCGCGGCGCCATTCGCACCGTCCGCCGCTTTCACCCGCGCCTGGCGATTTCGCTCGAACACCGGAAGACCGACCCCTCCAGCATTCCCATCCTGACACACCAACTGTGGCCCGGCTACCGTACCGAATGCGGTCCCTGTGCCAACATGAATGGTCACCTGCAGCCCGTCGTGATGTTCGCGAAATCCGCCCGCGTCACCGCCTCGCTCCGCTAGCATATCGCTCAAACGAAAAGTTCCTCGGCCGAGTGTCCGCGCAGACCGCATGCTTGCCGGAAAGCCGGCGTCTCTGGGCCGGCCGCGGGACCTTGCTGCCCAGGACGAACCCCGCGATCACCTTGTGCGGATGCATCGTCTCGCGGTCGCCCGTGATCACTCCCGCCTTGACCAGGTCCACCACGCTGTCCGGCACCATCTCCGAGTGAATCCCCAGGTCCTTGCGATCCAGCAGCAGCCCGAGCACCGCCTCTGGAATCCCGTCGATCCCCGTCTGAATCGTCGCTGGTGCGATGGGGATATATCGACAGGAACGGCGACCGCGTGAGCTAGAATCCGTCCGTGCCATTCTCCGAGTGGCGGACGATCCGCCGGAGCCGTGTCTTGAGAGTACGTTGCGTCCGTCTGCCGTGCGAGCGAACTGTGTGCGAACGCTGCAACCTTAGAGCACAGCGGCGTTCCCAGCTTCTGCTCGATCTCGTTGGCCGCAGGTTCCTGTGGGTTGCAGGCCACAGGTGATGAAACGAAAGCCGGGTCGTAAAGGGAAAAGCGCCCCCGCCCGCTGCTCCCCCGCCACATTGCCCGCACCCGCAAGAAAGGGTGACGCAATGCTCAAAGGCGGCTGCCCTGCCGCACTACCCAGTCCGCGATCTTCCTCAATACTGCGGGTGACATAGTCTCTTCCGCCCAATTCGCTTCTCGCCCGATCCCCACGTCTGCAGTTTGAAAAAGAAGATTCAAATCCGGTAACTCTTCCACCTCGCCGGCTTGGTTTCCCGCGAGCGCGGCGCGCATGGCGGGGACATTCAGCTTGGCCGGCACAGTGAAGTCCTTCTCTGCGTAAAGTGCCAGCACCGGACAGGTGATGTTCTTCAACTCCGGTGCGGGATCGTAACTCATCGCTGTCCGGAACGCCGCTGAGGTCCACTGCCGCATCTGCGCAGCGATCTGCGACTCGGTAAGTTTGCCCGCTAGAAAATCCCGCAGCTTCCTTTCCAAGTTTGCCTGATCGCTCTCCTGGAGGATTATGGTCAAGATCCCACGCATTAGCGACGACTGCGCTTCCGCTTTCGCGTACAATTCGCCGTTAGCCTCAGCACTGAGTCGGCTGCCTTCCACGGAGTTGTCGGCTGCGGGGACTGCCGCGGCGCCCAGCATCACCACAAATGCAGCATTGCGGCTGCGTGCTGCCGTTATCGCCGCTGCCTGTCCGCCCTCCCCATGGCTAACCAGCCCAACCCGGCTGGCATTCACTTCTTTGCGCGTCCTCAAGTACGCCAGCGCGGCGTCGGCATCGCCGGCAGAATCCACGACCCGTACGGCCCCGAGCTTTCCGCCCGACTGAGCCACACCCCGCGCGTCCGTGCGCAACACTGCAATCCCTGCGCGCGTCAAGTAATCCGCCAAAACTTGGAACGGGCGATGGTTCAGGGTGCGCTCATCCCGATCCATCGGTCCCGATTTCGGTAGCAGCACCACCGCCGGAAACGGCCCCGTCCCTGATGGAATGGTCAGCGAGCCCGCCAGTTTGATCTCGGCGGCTTTGTTCTCGAACGAGACCTCCTCCTCGGTGTACGGAAGCGGCTTGACCGGGTCCTGCCGCCCGGCATCGACCTTCTCCGCGTTCAGTGTATACACGTACGTGTGGATCATCTGCCCTAGCGTCCCTCCACCATCGCCTTGGTGCAGCAGAATCACGCCCGCATGCCGGCGAGGCTCGAACCAGAACGACGCATCGAATCCTGGCTGAGTGCTGCCGATCGGTGGAATAAAGTAATAATGATTGCTGGTCCAGGTCTCGCCGTCGTAGCCGATCCCGAACCATTCACTGGGGTTCGGAACGGCAACAGAGTTGCCCACCCATACTCTCCGGTAATTCTCTTCCAGCTCATTCCGCGAAAGCACGCCTTCAGGGCCGCCCAGCATCAGAAAGGAGGCGAATCGCGCCAAGTCTGTAATCGTAGTCTGAAGTACCGGATTTAGTCCCCCGCCGCCCATCGAAAATCTGGAGTGCGACATCCCCAACGGGAGCAGAATCTTCTCCCGCACATACTCGGCATATGGCAGGCGCGCCGCCCTGCTGAGCGCGAGCGCCAGCACCGCGTCTTCGATATACGAAGCCGCAGCGTGAGTTCCCGGTTCGAATGCGTACTGCGCATTCGGCAGCGCTGTCATCAGGCTCTGCTCCCACCCCGCCACAGGACTCTTGTTATCCGCGGCCATCGGTCCCAGATCCAGTCCGGACGTGTGCAGCGCAAGTTGCATCAGCGTCACTGGCGCCGCATCGGGGTATCGACTGCGCACTGACCTCAGTTCGATTACATATTTCTCCGCGGGATCCGAAAGATGCGCTTTGCCGTCCCGCATCAACTGCAGCAGCATTATCGCGGTGAAGGCGCCCGTTCCAATTCCGTATTCCGTCTCGGCGCCCGCCGCCCGGCTCCGGCCCCTGTCGGCAAAGCCGTAACTCTTCGTCCACACTAGCCCGTTCCGCGCCACGACTCCTAGCGTGTAGCCGATCTCGTTTGGATTCCTCATTGCCTCCGAAGCGGCGCTATCCAGACCTCGAATCACTTCGTGCATTCCCGGCGGCAGAGTCTCCGTCTGCGCAAGTGCATACGTGGTAATTGCGAATAGCGCACAAAGGGTCGTTACACGTGAAAACATAATTCTCCCGAGCGGTGTGGATCCTTGCATTCTTTATACGAATCGCAGTCTTTTTCGTAACGAGGGGTTTTGAGTGCATCACGCGCCACTCGGACAGAGGGCTGATCTGGGCCGGCAGCCGATTCCTGTCGCTAACAGCCCTTCCCGCGTTCTCTCAGACCGCAAGCCAGAAGCCGGCTTGCGAGTCAACTGCCGCGACGAATGGCCGCCCGCGTCGACGATGGCGGGACTATCTGAAATCGCGGAGTTGTGGCTCGATTTTTTGGCGGTCGCCGACCAGGAGGAAGAAGGCGTTTTCCGTACGTGCGTATTTCCGGGCGACGGCATTGACCTGATCGAGAGTGACGGCGGCGAGGCGCTGGGAGAAGGATTGAAGCTCGCTGAGCGGCAAGCCTTGGGCCCAGTTCCAGGCGATGGTTCCGGCAGCGGCGCCGACGGTTTCGAAATCATCGGGGATGGAACGGATGGAGCCGGTTTTAGCCTGGTCGAGTTCGGCCTGGGTGATGGGTTTGGCGCGGCCGAAAGCGGAGAGTTCCTTCTCGAATTCACGCATGGCGAGGGCCGTGGAGTCCAGTTGGACGGGGCTCTGGATCGTCCAGATTCCCACGCCGGGAAAGGTAGTTAAACCGGAGTGGGCGTAATAAGCGATGCCGTGCTGCTGGCGGATGTTTTCCCAAATGCGGCTGTCGGACATACCGCCGAAGATGCTGTCGGCAAGAAGGAGCGCGGGGTAATCGGCGTGATCGCGAGGAATGGCGGGAAGGACCGCGACGATCATGGTCTGGGGGACGCCCTTGCGATCGACATAAACGATGCGGTCGTGAGTGGGGACGGGCGGGGGCATGGGCGGAAGGGAAGGCGCGGTTCCGGTCCAGCCGCCGAACACGGCGGTCGAGAGCGCGACGGCATCCTTGAGCGTGATGTCGCCGGCGAAGATAAGGGCGGCGATGTTGGGCTTCCAGAAGCGGTCGTGAAAGTCGCGGACATCGGCGGTGGTAACGGCGCGGAGCGAGGCGGGCGTTCCCAGGCCTCGACCGAGGGGGTGATCGGGGCCGAAGGCGGCGGCATAGAGAGGGCGGGCGAAATTCGCGAGATCGCCTTCGGGGCGCTCGATCTCGGCGACCCAATCCTTCTTATAGGCGTCGACGGCCCAATCCGGATAAGACGGGCGCAGCAGCATCTCCCCCATGAGACGTAATACGGGGTCAAGATTCTTGCGGAGCACGTCGAAGTAGAAGTCGGTCGCGTTCAGGTTGGCGTCGCCATGGGCGCCGGATGCAAGCTCGTCGAATGCGCGTGAGATTTCGTCCTGCGAGCGAGTGGTGGTCCCACGCGGGGCAGAGGCGGCCAGCAACATGACCGCAGGCTTTTCGGGAGGGCCTTGGAGTGCGCCCATCCGGAACTGAAGACGGACAGCGACCCTGGGGAGGTCGTGGCGCTCCAGAAGCAGGATTTCGAGACCATTCGCGAGTTTCGCGGATTGGATTTCGGGCGGACGATAGGTTTTGTCAGGCTGGAAGGGCGGACGAGTGGTGCGATCGGGCTGGGGAGTTTGGGGGTGGGCTGAGTTTTGCGGCTTTACATCGATCGTGAGGTGGCTGGGGACGACGAGCCAGCGATTGACGGCAGCGCGGACTTCGTCGGCCGTGATGGAGTCGTAGCGGGTTATCCAGTCGCGCCAGTGATCGATGCCGCCGTAAAAATGGTGCACCTGCTGCATGGTGTAGGCGAGTGAGGAGAGGCCTTCGAGATCGTCGAGTTGATGGGCGGCGAGGCGACTGCGAATGGAATTCATTTCGCCCGCGGTGGGACCTTCACGGGCGAACCGCGCAAACTCCGAGGTGATTTTTTCTTCGATTGCGGCGATGGAGGAGCCGGCAACGACGGTCACGTTCGGGTAGTAGATGGAAGCGTCTTGAAGCGAGATTTGATCGATGCCGGCGGCTTGCGAGAACTTGTCGGTTACTACTTTGTGGAGGTGGTGAGGGCTGTAGTCGTCGGTCCAGATCGGTTTCGCGAAGTCGAGCGCGACCGCATCGCGGCTAGCCACGGAGGGGCCGACAAAGGCGAAGTTGACGCGCTCGTCATTGAAGCGGCCGGTGAATTCGACAAATTTTGGAGCGGCGAGCTGCGCGGCGGAGACGACGGGAGCGATGCGGAGGTCGGCGGGCGGTAACGGGCCAAAGTATTTCGCGACCCAGGATTTGGCCTGCGCGGGTTCGAAATCACCGGCAATGGCGATGGAGATTTGATCGGGAGTGTAATGTTCAGCGAAGAAGGCGCGAACACGGTCGAGTGTGACGGCCCGGAGATCCTCGACGGAACCGAGCACGTCGTGATGGTAGGGGTGGCCGGGCGGGAAGAGTTGTTCCTCAAGGATCGGACCGAGCAGGTGATACGGCTCATTTTCGAGCCTTTGACGGCGCTCGTTGATGACGACTTCGCGCTGGTTATCGAGATTGTGCTGGGTGAGGTTCTGGAAAAACAGAGCGAAGGGATTGGACTGGGCCCACAAATAGCTTTCGAGACGGCCGGAGGGGATGGTGGCGCAGAATTCGGTGAAGTCGTCGTTAAGATCGCCGCAGAAGTTGGTGGCGCCGAGACGTTCGAGCTGGTTGGAGAGAGGGTTGCCGTCGCGGTCTTCGTAGAACAGGTGCTCGACTAGGTGGGCGAGGCCATACTGGCCGGGTTTCTCGTGCTTGGAGCCAGCGCGGATGCGGAGGTTGACGTGGACGATGGGCACCTTTCGGTCGACGTGGAGAAGGATGTCGAGGCCGTTGGGAAGAGTGGAGCGATCGACGGCGAAGTCGCCTTGGGCGGTGGCCAGGAGGGGGATAAAAAGGGCGAGCGCAGTCCTTCGCGATCGCCTCCGCCTCCGCACGCCGCGCCAACACGCAGTTCACCAACAACCGGGTCGCCGTATCGCTCGCCGCGTACAGGAAATCGAACATCGCCTGGTGGCCCTTCATCAGAGCGATTTGGTGCGGGTAAGAATTAAAGCGCAGCGTCCACTGGTAGATCGTGCCGCCACGCCCCTGATGGCCAAGCGGTGGAAACTCCGGCAGTTTGTTAATCCGGTGCGCCAAGCAGCCCCGATCCTCAGTGACCAACCCTTCCGCCAGCGCCACATCGCCTAACGCAGCTGCCAGGAAGATGTCCGCCTTCGCGCCGCGCTCCAATAGGAATCGCGTCACGTCCGGCGACTCGCCGATTCGCCACTGCGCCGGCGTCGAATCGTGATCCTCGTCGCGGGCGTCAATTCGAGCCCCATGATCCAAGAGCAACGCCGCCACCGCTACTGTCCCCGCGCAATGCAGGGGAGTCCGCGCGTCCATCCCCTTCGCGTCGATCAACGAAGGGTCCATAGCCAACATCTCCGCCAGCTTATCGGCCAGCCCTGCCCGCGCCGCCTCATGGACCGCCTGGTCCGCACAGTGTTGCGCCATCCCCCAAGTGTATGACTACTCCAGTCGTCGAAGCGGACACAAACATTGCTTTACCATCTCTGGCTTTGGTGTCGTCCGGTTCACGCTGCTATCCCGCGGCGTTCCCGGAATAGAAGCAACAGGGATTGGGTTCTGGACCGATGACGCGCCACTCGGACAGAGGGCGGATCTGGGCCGGCAGCCGATTCCTGTCGCTAACAGCCCTTCCCGCCTTCACTCACACCGAACCACCGAACGACTCCCCGACAGCAACCTACTCTTCAGCGCGTACTCCTCCAGTTCTCCCTGGAACTTCGGGCCCGCGATCGCTATCAGCGCTTCCGCCCGCTGCCGGATCGTCTTCCCGTGCAGGTACGCCGTCCCGTGCTCTGTGATCACGTAGTGCACATCCCCGCGCGACGTCACTACGCCCGCCCCAGGCCGCAGCGCCGGCACAATCCGCGACACCCCACCTTCCTTCGCCGTCGAGGCCAGCGTGATAATCGGCATTCCGCCCTTCGCCCGCGCCGCCCCGCGCAGGAAATCCACCTGCCCGCCAATCCCGCTGTACGGCGCGAAACCCATCGAGTCCGAACACACCTGCCCGGTCAGATCCACCTCGATCGCCGAATTGATCGCCACCATCCCGTCATTCTGCGCGATCAGGAACGGGTCGTTGCAGTACGCAGTGCGGCGGAATTCGAAAATCGGATTGTCGTCGATAAAATCGAACAGCACCTTGCTGCCCGGCACGAACCCCGCGATCACCTTGTGCGGATGCACCGTCTTTCGGTCGCCCGTGATCACTCCCGCCTTGATCAGATCCACCACGCTGTCCGGCACCATCTCCGAGTGAATCCCCAGATCCTTGCGATCCCGCAGCAGCCCGAGCACCGCCTCCGGAATCCCAATCCCCGTTTAACTCGTCGATGGTGGACGGCGGATTTATCGCCAGGAAACAAGTAACGCCTTTGACCGCCACGCAAGCGACTTAGGGAGTCGCCACACGACGCCAGATGGCCACCACATTAGCGGACGCGAGCCGACTTGCGGGGACTAATCCTGCCAGATGGTAGAATCAACCTCGCCGAAATGCCGACGATCAGCGCGTTCTATGGGATCTTGATCCGCATGTTTTACAACGACCACCCTCCACCGCATTTTCACGCTCGATACGGCGAGTTCGAAGCCACCGTTGACATTGGCACCCTGGAGGTAATCGAGGGCCAACTGCCACGCCGGGCTTTGAATCTGGTGCGGGAATGGGCGATGATGCATAGAGAGGAACTGTTGGAGGACTGGCGTTTCTGCCGCGAGAACACGGCCCCGGCGAAGATTGAGCCACTGGCCTGAACGGAGTCAATATTCCATGCACTGGGACGTAGTCGAAGTCAAACCCGAACCTCACTACCGCCTCTTTGTCCGGTTTAAGGACGGGGTGGCGGGACACGTGCAGCTACGGCCGGAAGATCTGACCGGCGCCCTCGCCCCACTGCGGGATGAGCGGTTCTTCGGGCAGGTCTTTATTGATTACGGTGCGGTTGCGTGGCCCGGTGAGATCGATCTGGCGCCCGACGCCATGTATGCTCAGATCGCGGGCCAACGCGACGGACTGCAGCACGTTGGCTGAACCGAGGCCGACATATGGGTACCTATCCGGTGCTGTCCCGTGGGCTGGCATCAATGTCTCATATTTGATACACGTTGTGCCCCCATAATCTTCCATCCAGGCGCGAGACGCAATACACCGCTTTCCGAAGGAAATCCGCAACCGCCTGGGCCGGGTGTTCTTCCGATTGCAGGTCGGCGAGCAGATAGCGATGCCGAACTCTCGGCCTATGCCAGCGGTCGCCGTCGGCGTTTCGGAACTCCGCGTAAAGGCGGAGGACGGTACATTCCGTGCGTTCTACTACACGGCTTCATCGCGGGGTTTCACGCCTTTGTCAAGAAGACTCAGCGGACGCCTCCCCTCGAACTTGATCTGGCCCGAAAAACATTGAAGGAGCTACTCGATGCCTAGAATCAAACCGATTGTTGCCAGAACCCCGGAAGAGTTGGCGGGAGCCCTCGGGCTTTCAGGGGTCGCGGTGAAGGAATGGCAGGTTCAGCACATGCTGCTCAAGAGACTGAAGGCGATCTCACGAACCCACAAGATCACGCACGCCGAGATCTCGAGGCGCGCAGGCACTTCGCGAACCAGAATCACAGCGATCCTGAATGACGATCTTGAGCACGTATCGAGCGATCTCTTAATCCGGATCCTTGCATCGCTGGGTTACCGCGTAAAGGTTTCGGTGGTCAGATCGGACAGCGCGGCGTAGGCGTCTCCGGCTTGGACCAGGTGACGGCCGCGTGACCCAAGCCGACTTACCGTTACGAATCCTGCCTCAACGGCCACCGCGTGTCTGGCCGCCAATAGCGCTCTACGCGACGCGAAGTTCGGCCGCGCCCCGCCTTCTAGGCTTTACGACGATCTCCACATCGTGGCCCAGGGCGACCAGGAAACGCATTAGGCGCTCGACAGAATATCCGCGGAACTGACCAGCCAGCATAGCTGAGACCTTGGGCTGATCGATTCCCATTAACCGTGCCGCTTCTGCCTGGGTCAGCTTGCGCTGACGGATGGTCCGGTCGATCCGAACGACCAGTCCAGCTTTGATCAGGTGTTCGCCTGCGTCAGCCAAGCCGAGGTCAGCGAATACGTTGCCCGTGCTGGGCTCCCGTTCAAGGATTTCTCTTTTCCGCATCCTTCACCTCGTTTCTCAATTGTTTGAGGCGCTGCCGGATCACTTCAATCTCCGATTTCGGGGTCGCTATCCCGGCCTTGGACTTCTTCTGGAAGGCGTGAATCACATAAATCGATTCCCCAATCGAGACCGTATAAACCGCGCGGTAGGTTCCACGGGCATCATGAGCGGCAATCTCCATCACCGATCCGCCAAGCCCGTGCAGCGCCACTGCGCAGCGTACAACGCATAACCGATGTCATCTTGCACGCCAGCCGGAAACGACTTCACTCTGGAACGGGAATCGGCAGGCCACGTGAGATCCTTCATCCTTCGGTACATGCCTATATTGGCATAAGGAGGACCGAGCGTCAAATGCCATGATGGTGGCGTAATCGTGCCGCTCCCAAATTTTGAAGCTTCGTGGGTCTCCGCGTCCATCGAAATTGACCGCGCGCACCCCAGGCCCGAAGCCGGTCGGGTCGAGGACTGGCGCGGTGTTCCGAAGGTCTGGCCTAGCTTGTTGCTCCCCGTTTCCGTTGGGAGTGCCTCAATAGCCGAACCGTGAATCCGTTTCCAGCCCCCGCCACATCGCACCCAGCGTGCAGATTTCCCGCACTAGGCGCACCTGTTTGCTTGGTGCCAAGAGTTATGGGGCCTATCGTGCCGGGGCGACTTTCGCACCTGGCCATCGACGCAACTGGTATTCGTTAAATAAACCCAGCCGGTCGTACAGCCATTCGCTACTCCACCGCTTCCAGCCGAAGCCTTTGCGTCCCCGGGCACGCATCAGATGCTGCCTGACCTTCTTCTCTACCCAGCGTTTGACCATGTAGAAACAGGAACTCGAATGTCCGACCCGAAAGTAGTTCACCCAGCCACGCAGAATCGGATTGATTTTCGCAATCACAATCTCCACGGGCCAGCTGACATGTTGTCGGAAGATCTCCCTAAGCTTTTCAAACAGCGCCGTCCGCTTCTTCAGCTTGGGCGCATAGTACGGTCGCCACTTCCGCCGAAGGCTCAGTATGCGCCGGTACTCAAAACCCAGGAAGGTAAAGCTCTCTCCCTTTTTCAGATCTACCATCCGACTCTTGTCCTCGTTGATCGCAACGCCCAGCTTCGCGAACTCCTCTCGCAGCCGTCTGTTTACCGCCTTCACCAGCCAGTCGCTCCGCTGTTCGGCGTCGATCAAGATCACCATATCATCCGCAAAACGTGCATATTGGATGTTGGTGTACTTGCCCCTCCGCGTGGTGTCCACCGCTTTCTCCAGCATCCGGTCTACCTCATTCAGATAGAGGTTGCTGAGCAACGGCGAGATCACCCCGCCTTGGGGAACACCTTTCTTCCCGGTCGCTTGCAGAATCATCTTGAGCAAATGCAGGACCGCATCATCTCGGACCCGTCGCGCCACTTTCTCTAACAGCAGAGAATGCTGCACGTTATCGAAATAGGCGGTGAGATCCAAATCAATGATGCGCGTCTTCTCCTCGACAATCCCTTGGGCTACTCGGGCTACAGCTTCATGCGCTGTCCGTTTCGGTCGATATCCATACGACCCTGGTTGGAAATCCGCTTCGAAGATCGGCTCCAGGATGAGCTTTAACGCCCCCTGGACCACTCGATCACGGATCGCAGGAATCGACAGGACGCGGACTTTCTTGCCCCCATCCTTGGGAATCTCCTTCTTCCGTGCCCTCATGGGCCGATACGTGTTGGTAACTAATTCCTCCCGAATCTGCCCGAGAAAACTCTCCGCGCCGCTTTCCTCGATGGCTTCGAACGTGACCCCGTCAATACCTGGTGCCCCGCCATTACTTCTCGCCATCCGGTAGGCTTCCCGCAAAGTCTCCATCTTGCAGACGTGGACGTATAGTCCCCAGAAACGCCAAGGCGGTTCTGCCTTCGCCTTGACATATAGACTCCTTCTCAGGTCCTGCAAACTGATGGGTGCTTTTCTCATTTCACCCTTGCCTCCCGTTTTGTTAGAGCCATTACAAACAGCAGGGCCTCTTCGCTCCACGGACGTTACCCCGCTTCCTCGCTACTACAGACCCAGCCGAATCCCTCTCGTCGTCCACCGACTTCCCGGTGTTGCCGGTTATACGGTTTCCTTGCTCCGCCGATTTCGCGACGGGACGAGGAGGGTTTCTCCAGTTGCTCAGCATGACCTTGTCACCGTGCTGTCCCTACCAACCCCGCCGAAGTGTTTCGCCGCATCAGTCCTTGCGACGCTCCATGCTGCCTTCGCCCGAAAAGTGAGGGCTCGGCCTTCGGGGTGCAGTACTTTCGAGGCCATATGGGTTCACTTGCGTTACGGCCCGGTGATTCGCTCACCATCCTTTTTTTAGATGGCTTTGTCAATAGGCTTCAGGATTTTCAGTTTCCTTCCTTCCTGCTATTCAAGCTACGGGGCTTTGAACTTTTACCCCGGTGGGACTTTCACCCACTGTTCATGCCAGCCTTCGCTGGACGCACACTTATCGTTCCTAATCCGGCGCCAGCACTTCTCACTATAGGCGTTTACACGACCAAGTGGATTACTTCGGGTATAAACCGACGATGCGGACAGAGCGGCGACGTGGAAAACACAACGCGTGTTTCGTTCCCTATCTGTCCCGTCTCTCGACTGGGCAGAGAATGCGCACATAGCCCGTTCACTTCGCCGCTCACGCCGCCCAGGAAGGAGCGCGTGGGAGTGAAGGTGGCTGGGCCGATGCAGCTCGCGCTCGACCTCCCCTTGCATGCCGCCGATCCGTGTTATAAACTGAACCCAATGGTTCAGTTTCAACGAGCCCACCTAGATGCCTCGTTCGCCGCGCTCTCGGACGCCACCCGACGCGGCATTCTGGAGCGGCTCGGGCGTGCGGACGCTTCGATAACGGACCTTGCCGAGAAGTTCCATATGACCCTCACGGGCATGAAGAAGCACGTCGGTGTCTTGGAGCAGGCGGGGCTCGTCACCACGGAAAAGGTCGGGCGCGTGCGTACCTGCAAGCTCGGCCTACGCCGCCTAGAGGAAGAGGCGGCATGGATTGAGAGGTACCGCCAGCTCTGGGACGCACGCTTCGACGAGTTGGACAAGATCGTTGAGTCATTGAAAACGGGAGGAAAGAGTCGATGGACGAAAGAATAGAAAGTGAGCCCCTATGAAGAACCCCACGACGGTAGAACGAAAGTCTGAGCGTGAGCTAGTCTTCACGCGAACCTTCCACGGCCCTGCGCACATCGTGTTCGAGGCCTGGACCAAGCCTGAGTCGCTCAAGCGGTGGTGGGCGCCGAAGTCGTTTGGAATATCTTTCATTTCGTGCGAGGCCGATGTTCGTACGGGGGGCACGTACCGTTTCGTGTTCAGCCACGCTGCCTCTGAGCAGCCTATGGCGTTCTTCGGCAGGTATATCGAAGTGACGCCCCACTCGCACATCGGCTGGACGAATGAGGAAAGCGCAGAGGGTGCCGTTTCCACGGTGACCTTCGAGGAAAAGGGCGACAAGACGCTACTGGTCCTGCACGAACTCTATCCCTCAAAGCAAGCCCTCGACGACGCAATCGCCTTTGGAAGCACAAGCGGGGCAGGCGAGCAGTTCGAGCAGCTGGACACACTTCTCGTCACCTTGGTGAGATCATGAGAAAGCCTCCCCTCAAGCCTGATGCCCAGGGCCAAACTGGCACGAAGCTGCTGGTCGCCATGACCGGCAAGGCAAGCGCCGCGAAGGCCGCGGAAGGCGACGAGCCCGTGTTCGCCTATATCGCGAGCTTGCCGCAGCCGCAGCGCAGTATCGCCGAGCGTGTCGATGCTCTGGCTGCCAATACGTTGCCAAACCTCCAACGTGCAGTGAAGTGGGGGATGGCGTACTACGGTGTGGGCGGAGGCTGGTGCTTCTCGTCCGGTGCTTTCGTCGGTCACGTGAAACTGATGTTCATACGCGGCACGGAGATCAAGCCTGAACCGCCTGTGACGCCGATTGGGATGGGCAAGTCCACACGTGGCGTAGAGCTGGCATCCGTGGACGATCTCGACGAGCACCAAGTAGCCTCGTGGATGAAGCAGGCAGCCGCGAACCCCTTTGTCGGGGGGAAGAAACGATGACGAAAATGGAAGACATCAGGCGGGGGCGGTTTGGCCGATGCCGAAGGAATGACCACCGCCCCCCCGGACGACAATGCCCGCCGTGCCACTTTGCCGTCTAACGCAACCTGCGGATTTGGCAGCTGACAGGGCCCGGGCGTTTTGTTGTGGAAGAGCGCAGAAGCGATGCCGAGTTCCCATTATTAACTCGGGACGGTTGATCGCTGATTGCGGCGGCTCTCCAATCGGCGTTCCTGTTAAGCCGGACAAGCAGGTCTCGACGACTCTGGATATCGAAGTTGCGCTCACCGGCGCCGGGGTGACTCAGTGCACCGAGGGCCTATGGACTCGTCGCACCTCGTAGGCAAGGTTGAAATAGAGCTCCAGGATAGCCGACCTCTCCCACTGGAAGTAGGGCTTGTTTCTGTCCTTCTCTCTGGCAGTGTACCAGGGGGCAGCCTGGTCTGGATGATCTGCCGGCGGCCGACCAGAATGCATCTCATGGAGTATGGCTAGCACGCGTTTTAAGTGATCGGGTTCTTTGGATACGTGCCGCAGGTACGTCACAAGGTCGGACCAAGTCTGGCTGCCGCGAAGCTGAGACCAGGCCATCCAATTCATATACGCATCTCGGATTACGTGTGTTGGCAACAGGTCCGGTTGTCTATTCCTTGTCATTGTAGGCAGGCTGTTGAACAGTGGACACCCATATGATTCTCCATTGTCCGTTAGCAGGTCCTTGAAGAATGGGGGGAACAACCTTGCGCCTCTTGTCGGTTCAAGTGCGGCAACAATCTTTATCCCGCCACACTCCTCCTCTCCAACAATGCAGATGTAGCTGCGACCGGTGCGAATCTCGAAGGTACGGAGACCGAGACTCCACGTAATGGGTCCAAAGCCGTCCCATTCGAACACGAGGATGCTGCCCATGTTCCAGCGCGCGCATATGAGTCCTTCGATACCCTCGTCCTCGATTTGTTCCTGGTCCCCTTCAGAACATGCATACTTCCATAAGGCATCTTGAACGCAGATGGCCTCCCGCGGCGTCAGAACTCGACCCTCCGGGACGGTCAACTTGCATTCGGTGAAGGAATTTTCCAGCTCGTCTTCCAGACCCAACCAGTTCATTAGCCCTTGTCCTTATTCGGGGTCAGGGAGGCCCGAACGACACAGCCACGGCAATCCCCGCAGCGATGCCTGAAGAACCACATACCAGAATATCAGGTGGCTTGTAGCTCTTAATACTCGAACGCGTTCCTACTCTTTCCGGTTTATCGTCAGGGCATGCCTTTCAGTCAGGAACTGCCGCCCGGCGAGGGGACCGCCTTCCTGTTGCGATGCCGACTTCCGGGTACCTATCCGGCCGCCGCCCACCCTTTGTCCTTTGTCCGACGACTCACCCGAAAGGCAGGCCAGTTCCCAGATGACCGTTTTGGGGCCAGTTTCCGAGTGGCCGAAGATTACGGGCGAAACGACAGCACGGCTATGCGGTCGATTTCGTTAAAGTGTCTTTAGAAACGCAATCAGCGCCCTCTTGTCGTCGGTGGAAAGGTTCAGACCAAACTCATGCCCTTTCACCGCTCGAGTCTGCATGCCGAAGCCTTTGAATCCGGTGGGTATGTATTCAGGACTGAGTCGCTTGGGATCGAACCAGTCCTCGAGCGTGGCTACCGACCCGTCGTGTTCGAACGGGCCGCGATACCAGACACCCCGAAGGGATGGAACCTTGTAGTAACCGGTACCGCGCCGGGTATGCAGCGTGAGACCAGGGTCAGTACCGATCTCAATAGGCATGACATCGTACTTCTTCTTGTGATCCTCCGGAACGGTAAAGCCAGAAGCCGGTGTCAACTTGTTATTGGTATAAAAGGGCGGTGTGTGGCAGCCGGCGCAGCTTCGGTTGAATATTTTCTCGCCCCGGCGTGTCAACGCGCTCGGCCTGTTCGGATTTTGGGGTGGCTTTAACGAGTAGAGGTACAGGGACAGAGCATAGAGTTGTTCGTCGCTGTAGCGTCGCTGAGTGGAAGGATCAGGCAGGCTCTTGTAATTTTGGCCGCGCGGGATGAAGTCGCCGAATTTCGACAAGAAGTCCATTTCGTTATTGAGGGCGGCATATCGCATCATATCTCCGATATCACGATGTTGAACGAGGCCGGTTCTATCGAGATAGCGCCGGTTCTTTACGCCAATCAGGTCGGGAATCGCCACCGGATAATTCATGCTGGATCGGTTGCGGATCACGACTCCGGCCGGGGCTGCGTCGAACTGCGCGGCCAGTTCTTCCGCCGACATTGTGTTCGCCAGGTCGGCCGGATCGGGCTTCAACCACGGCGCGCCGGAGAGCATCCGGTAGACTCCCCGCGCAATAAATACCGGGGCGCGGCGGAATCCGAAGCCATTCGCTCGGTCGATCGAAAAATTCCCTTGCGCTCCTTTGATGATTGTGCCGTCCGGCAGCACTCGCGTGTGGCACATGGCGCATGCAAACGTTCCCAGCTCGATTTTGCCTTTTTCGCGGATCACATACGTCGCGAACGGCATGACTCCCGCTTTGGTAATTGGCGGTTGCACGTGTGCGAACCAAGCCGGATTCCGCACATCCGACACGCTGAATACGAAATTGAAACCAAACGGCGCGTCGAACACCCTCTCCCCGGCTCGTATCCAGTCTTTTTCAGAGCGTAGCTGCGCAGGTTCAAAAGTAACCTGCGGTTCCTGTTCTTTTAGCCATTCGAGGTAATTTGCCGGCTCTCTGCCGGGAGCGTACACGGGATACGTCTTATAGACTGGCCGGACAGGGACACCATGGTAAAATTCGACGGGAACGGCAACTGGCGAGTAGCGCGGGTCCGGGTGGGGCACTTCCAGCGACGCCAGCGCAGCCGCGTCCCATGTCCTTGGGATCTCGGGACGGTATGGCGGCTGAGCCAGTATGGATGCGGTTGTAGAGACCAGTATAACGATGGCGCTCTTCATAAATATTCTCATGAGTACCTGCATCGGTGTCCCGATTCAGTTGGGGTCGTCAGACGGGTTCGTATTTAACCAAGCCTGAATCGAGAGGCTTCGGCTTGGTCATCACGAATCGCCGGGCAAATGCTGCGGCGTCCTGATACGCTTTCCACGCCGCGGCAGGATGAGGTACCCTGGGCCCGCTCCCCTCAAAACAGAAGCAATGCGACTCGCCCGGATACCTGAGCACTTCCACGTTCTTGCCCTGAGCGCGTAATTCGGGTATCAGCACCTCTGCGTTGAACTTGTTGACGGAAACTCCGCGGACCTCGTCGTCGCCCTGAAGGATCAGGATGGGACATTTAATTCTGGCGATCTTCGCGCGGAGAATGTGCTGGTACTCGGGCGTATAGAACTGCTTCGGATTCTCAAACACCGGGTTGGCATCGAGCGGCGTGTAGCGCTCTCCTTGTTTAGGGGACCTCGTGTTGAGAATTCCCGCCATGAGCAGGCTGGCCGGCTCCTCCGGCACGGCGGCGCAGACATCCGTTGCAGCCGCCACCTCAAGCGCGAGATCACCTCCGCCGCTGCATCCGTAGACCACAATGCTCTTGGGATCCACGTAGGGCTGCTGCCGCAGATAGTCGACGACCGCCAGACAATCTTGCAGCGAGAGTCCCGATTGTGGGTCTTCGTCGCGGCTGCGATAGGTTGGCAGAGTGACGACGTATCCCGCCGCCAGGAAGCGCGACGGGTTGGCGCTTCTTCGCGAAATATTCAGTAAGGCGGACTGGGGAAAAGTCAGCAGCCCAGGATGAATCCAGATGATGGCTGGAAACGGCCCTGTGCCGGGCGGCTTGCGCAGCACTCCGCGACCGCGGTAGCCGTCGCGTGCCACGGGCGAAATGGTCCCAGCGGGGCAACTGTCTTCGGAGATAACGGGGCGTGTGATGGGCTCTTGAGCGCGGATCAGGCCGGCGGAGGCCAGTGCGAAAAACGTGCGGCGATTCAACTGAATGTTCATTGCCACTCGGCTCCTTTTGCCGATCGGGCCACCGGGCGAGAGACGTCGGACTGGGAATGAGTCTACCATTTTGGCGAATGAGAACGGAGGGGCATGGATAGCGCCAACCGGAAGTTGGGCGAGAGGCGATCAAGTTGACGGAAAACGCCAAACCGTTGATATGACCGGCACGAGTCCAACTTTTTTGAGGATCAGGTCAACCGACCATCTGGAAAGCGCCGCTATCCCTGACCCTACTGGCGCTTAGCCACGTCGTTCTTCACACCGCAACCACCGAGCGACTCCCCGACAGCAGCTTACTCTTCCGTGCGTACTCCTCCAGTTCCACCTGGAACTTAGGGTCCGCGATCGCAATCAAAGCCTCCGCCCGCTGCCGGATCGTCTTCCCATGCAGGTACGCCGTCCCGTGTTCCGTGATCACGTAGTGCACATCGCCGCGCGACGTCACCACTCCCGCCCCCGGCTGCAGCGTCGGCACAATCCGCGACACCCCGCCATCCTTCGCCGTCGAGGGCAGCGTGATAATCGGCATTCCGCCCTTCGCCCGCGCCGCCCCACGCAGGAAATCCACCTGCCCGCCAATCCCGCTGTATGGCGCAAATCCCATCGAGTCCGAACACACCTGCCCGGTCAGATCCACCTCGATCGCCGAATTGATCGCCACCATCCGGTCGTTCTGCGCGATCAGGAACGGGTCGTTGCAGTACGCCGTGCGGCGGAATTCGAAGATCGGATTGTCGTCGATAAAATCGAACAGCACCTTGCTGCCCAGCACGAACCCCGCGATCACCTTGTGCGGATGCACCGTCTTGCGGTCGCCCGTGATCACTCCCGCCTTGATCAGATCCACTACGCTATCCGGCACCATCTCCGAGTGAATCCCCAAGTCCTTGCGATCCCGCAGCAGCCCGAGCACCGCCTCCGGGATCCCGCCGATCCCCGTCTGAATCGTCGCCCCATCGGGAATCAGCGCGGCCACGTGCCGCCCGATCGCGCGTTGCAAATCCGTCACCGGCGGCCGCGGATATTCGCTCAGCGCATGCGACGTCTCCACGAACGCGTCCACCCGGCTCACATGCAGGAACGTGTCGCCGTGCGTCCGCGGGCACTCGTCGTTGATCTCCACGATCACGTGGCGCGCGCACTGCGCCGCCGTTAGCGACGCGTCGATGCTCGGCCCCAGGCTCATGTACCCGTAAGGATCCGGCGGCGTGCACTGCAATAGGCACACATCGATCCCGATTGCCTTCGACGTGAACAACTCCTCAATTTCGCTCAGGAAGATCGGCGTATAATCCGCGCGCCCATCCTGCACCGCCTTGCGCACGTTGCCGCCGATGAACAGAGCATTATGCCGGAAGTGGCCTTCGTATTCCGGAAGACTGTAGTCGGCGATCCCCATGGTCGCCATGTGGAGCACCTCCACATCCTCCAGTTCCGCACCGCGCCGCGTCAGCGCCTTCACCAGTTCCACCGGTTCCGCGCAGCCGTTGTGTATATACACCCGCTGCCCGCTGCGCACCTCCGCCAGCGCGACATCCGCAGGCATGATCCGCGACCGGTAATCCCCCGTCATGGGCGCCTCCCGCGCAGCGTGTAGACGCCGCGCGCCAGTTCCGAACATTTCTCCACCGCGCCGTCTACCCCGTTCTTCGCGATGGTCAGCACGTACGGCAGCATCGCCTGCCCTACCGCCACGGAAGCCGAGCGCCCCAGGTCCGCCGTGAAGTTAGGCACGCAGAAGTGCGTCACTCCCTTGTGCGCGAAGGTGGGTTCGGCGATGCTGGTCGGTCGGCTGGTCTCGATGCACCCGCCCTGGTCGATCGCCACGTCGATGATCGCCGACCCCTTCTTCATCTGCTCCACCATGGCGCGCGTCACCACGTGCGGGGGCCGCGTTCCGGCCACCAGAATCGCGCCGATCACCACATCCGCCCCGGCCACCGCGACGGCAATTGCGTCCTCATCGGCCAGGCACGTCTCCACCGCCGGCACATGCTCCATCATGTGGCGCAGCTTGCGCGGATCCCGGTCGAACGCCATCACCCGCGCGCCCGAGCGCGCCGCCGTCCGCGCCGCCGCAAAGCCCACCGCGCCCGCGCCCAACACCACCACGCAGGCCGGAGGCACGCCCGGCGTCCCGCCCAGCAGAATCCCGCGGCCGCCCGAGCTCGACCGCAGCAGGTGCGCCGCAATCGGCACCGTCATCTGCCCCGCGATCTCGCTGATCGCCGCGAGCACCGGAAGCCCTCCGTCGTCCTGCTGGATCACCTCGCACGCAATCGCCGTCAGGCGCCGCTCCGCAAGCGTATCCAGCAAGCTCCGGTCGGCCACCGCCATGTGGTAAAACGCCATCAACACCGTGCCCGGCGAGCACCAGTTGAGTTCCGCGCTTGTGGGCCGCCCGATTTTCGCCAGCAGTTCCGCGCGCCCGATTGCCTCCTCCGGCGAATAAGCAATCTGCGCCCCCGCGCGCAGGTACTCCGTGTCGGGATACATGGCGCCATCGCCCGCACCCGTCTCCACCCATACCGCGTGTCCCGCGCTCGATAGCCGCCGCACCACGGGCGGCGTCAGCGCGACTCGCCGGTCGAACGCCCCACGCTCGCGAATCACACCGATGTTCATTTCACCGCCGCGACCGGAGAATACACGTCCACCAGTTGCGCCAGGATCGCATGCAACCTCCCCGACATCACGTTCAAAATCGCCCGCACGAACCAGAACCCGAAGGCGTAATCTTCCTGGCAGGCGTGCCGCAGACGCTCCCCGTCGAAGGCCAGCGCGTGGACTTCTTCCAGGGCGCGCGCCTGAAACTGCTTTCCATTGTGGCCGTCCATCACCGACGACCATCCGAGCACCTCGCCCGCATACAGCGTCGCCACCCGTACCGGACGTCCCGGCGAGATCACTTCCAGCGCCACGTTGCCGCTCACCAGCAGATAGAAAAAGCTGGAATGATCCCCCTCGCGGAAGATCATCTCCCCCGGCACGAAACCGCACTTCGCCCGCCATCGCGCTCAACCGCGCGACATGATCGGGCCAGAAACCCTCAGTGAACGGATGAGATTTTAGAATCTCGGTGATGACTTCGGCACCCATAGCACCTCTTGCATGTGGTGGCGTTGAATAGCCCCACATTTCTATATTCGGATCTTTTTTTCCATAATGCAAGAGTGTCGTGGGACAGCGCTTTCGCCGCCCGTCCTTACATCTCTTTGCGTTCCACCTTGTCCAGGTGCGTATCCGGCACGAGCGGCGAATCGTGGACCCAATAGTCCTCCACGTTGATCAGAACGAACCCCGGCACTCCCGCCGCCTTCTGCGCCTTGACATGCTGGAAGTCCACCGCCTTTACGGAGTCCAGGACGAATGCCGGACGGCGGTCTTCCTTCATGAAACCGACATCCACATTGTTCAACTCGATTCCCCTCGCATGCCGGATGAAGAAGCCGTAAGCCGGTAGCATGCCGAACATCGAAGGCTCGGGATACTCCTTCTCCCGCTCCGGCGTGGCGTAGGGTTCGCGCGGCGGCACGCCGCCCGAGGCCCGGAAGAAGAACGTATTCACGAGGTCCGCCGGCTGCTTCGCCACCTGCTCCAGCGTCAGTCCGCCGCGATACAGAATACGAATGTCGCTCAGCTTCACATCTTCGATGTCGTGCCCCGGAATGCCGCTGAGAATGGAACCGTACCGCGGGTCGGCATCGTATGCCACCAGGTTGCTGATGCTCACCCGGCGAATCGACCCCACCTCGGTCCCTTCAGGCGCGCGAATCCGGTTGCCCAGCCGCAGGAAAATCGGCGCATTGGAAATTTCCCGCATGGTGATATTCGAAATCGCGATGTCCTCGATGTGCGCGCCATCCACCGATTCCAGCGCCAGGCCGCGCGACCGGTCGAAGACCACATTCGAAATGGTGATATTCCGGAAATCGCCCTCCGATTCCGTGCCGATCTTGATTCGCCCCGTCGGGCCGTCGCGATCCGGAGCCTGTTTGACAGTGCGCTTATAAGTGCCGTCCACCAGAGAGCCGATATCGTATCCGCTCACCAGGCTGTTCGTGATCGTGACGTTCTCCGTCGCGCGCGCGAACCCCAGCGCGTGCGAGCCCTTCAGCACGATCGCGTCGTCGTTCGGCGCATTGACGCTGCTATTGGAAACCCGCACATTGCGGCACGAGTCCAGATCGATGCCGTCCCGATTCGTGTCGATGGTCAGGTTGTCGATCGTCAGATTGTCCACGCCGGTCGCCAGAACTCCAAAATGTCCGCCCATCAGAATCGAAAAATCGCGCAGCGTCACTTTCCGGCAAAGCTTCAGAGCAATCGCTTTGTCGCCGCCTCCGCCGCGTTCCCCGCGCATGAGTGCTTTGCCGCTGATCATCCCGCCGCCGACGATGGACACGTTCTCCAGCCCCTCGCCCCAGATCAGGCTGTTGTGGAAATGGCTGTGGCCGAAATCCTGAAACTTGTCCCATTGGTTGGGCTCGGCCGCATCGTATGCGGTGGGGTCGGCTGACGCCTCCAGCACGGAACCAGGTTCGAATTGCAGGGTGAGATTGCTGCGCAGGTGAATCGAACCGGTCACGTAAGTTCCCGCCGGAAAATACACCGTCCCCCCGCCTGCCGCCGACGCGGCATCGATCGCCTTATTGATCGCATCGCGGTCCGGAGTCTTGCCATCGCCCTTCGCCCCGAATGTCTTCACGTCGAAAACGCCGGCGCAAAGCTGCCCCGTAAGCAGCAACGGCAAAAGCGCGCGCGAAGCCCAGCACACTGCCCATCGTTTGATCATTCCATCTCCTGGCTCGAACACATGATAGCGAACCGACCGGCGCGCGCACCCAGTTATAATGTGGACTCAATGCCCTCGAACCCGCCGAAACCGGTCGCGCTCAACGACCTGCTGCGACAGACCACGGCACTTCAAGGCGAGCTGAATGCCAGTATAAATCGCGTCCTGGTGAGCGGCTGGTACATTCTGGGACGTGAGTGTGCCGCCTTCGAATCCGAATTCGCGGCATACTGCGGCGTGGCGCATTGCGTTTCTGTGGCCAATGGCACCGAAGCGCTCGAACTCGCCCTGCGCAGTCTCGGGATCGGCCCGGGCGATACCGTAGCCACCGTGGCCAACGCCGGCGGATACAGCACCACAGCCATCCGTGCCATCGGCGCCGAACCGCTCTACATCGATATCGACCCCGCCACCATGAATATGTCCGCGGCCGATCTCACCGCTCGCTGGATCCCGACCGTGCGCGCCGTCATCGCCACCCATCTTTATGGGCGCATGGCGGACCTGCCCTCCCTGATCGCTGTCACCGGCCGCGCGGCAGTACCGCTGGTGGAGGATTGTGCGCAGGCTCACGGCGCCGCCATTGGCGGGAAAAAGGCCGGAAGTTGGGGAGCGCTCGCCTGCTTCAGCTTCTACCCCACCAAGAATCTGGGAGCGCTGGGCGACGGCGGCGCGATTACCACCAACGACCAGCGCCTTGCGCAACGTGTAAAATCGCTTCGCCAATATGGATGGATCGGTAAGTATCAGTGCGCGGAGTATGGCCGCAACAGCCGCATGGACGAAATGCAGGCTGCCATCCTGCGCGCCAAGCTGCCGCACCTCGACGCCTGGAACGCCCGCCGTCGTGAAATCGCCGCCATCTATTCCGCCGCCCTGGCGGACCAGCCCGTCGAATGTCCGAGGAGTTTTGGCGAAGATTACGTCGCGCATCTCTACGTCATCCGCACCCGGGCGCGCGATCAGGTGCGAGCTGCGCTGAAAGAGTACGGCATCGCGACCGATATCCACTACCCCGTGCCCGATCACCTCCAGGAGGCCGCGCGCGGAACCCATGCCGCCTCCGCTGCTCCGTTGCCGGCCACCGAGCAGGCCGCGCGCGAGATCCTCACGCTGCCCTGTTATGCTGAACTCGAAGACGGCGAAGTATCCGCCGTGGCCGGTGCGCTGCACGCCCTCGCACAGGAGGCCCGCGTTGGCTGACGAAAGCTTTTTCAAACACGAAACGGCCATCGTCGAAAGCCCATCCGTGGGCGCGGGAACCCGTATCTGGGCCTTCGCGCACATCCTGCCCGGCGCCGTGATCGGCGCAGCCTGCAACATCTGCGACCAGGCGTTCATCGAGAACGACGTGCGCATCGGAGATCGCGTCACCATCAAGTGCGGCGTCCAGGTCTGGGACGGAATCACGCTTGAGGACGATGTGTTCGTCGGTCCCAACGCCACCTTCTCCAACGATCCCTTTCCTCGCAGCCGGCAACATCCCGAACGCTACGCGCGCACCCTGGTCAAACGCGGCGCGTCCATCGGCGCCAACGCCACCATTCTGCCCGGACTCACCATCGGGGAAAAGGCCATGGTGGGCGCTGGCGCCGTCGTCACTCGCGACGTGCCTCCCGCGGCGATCGTCGCCGGCAATCCGGCGCGCATCGTAGGCTACGACGGTGCGGGTTCCTTGTCCGCGGGAGCCCTTTCCACCACTCCCGCCGAAGTGGGCGCCAGCCCTACGCGGGTCTCCGGCGTTACCCTGCACCGCCTGCCGTTCGTCAACGATCTGCGCGGTAATTTGAGCTTCGGCGAAGTCGCCAATCAGGTCCCCTTTGAAGTGAAGCGCTACTTCCTGGTCTATAACGTGGCCAGCAAAGAGATCCGCGGGGAACATGCGCATCGCTCGCTGCACCAGTTTCTGATCTGCGTTCATGGACGCTGTCACGTGGTGGCCGATGACGGAACCAACCGCCAGGAGTTCGTCCTGGACAGCCCCACCATCGGCATCCACCTGCCTCCCATGGTCTGGGGGATCCAGTACAAGTACACCGAAGATGCCGTTCTGCTGGCGCTCGCCTCCGATCGATACGACCCAGCCAGCTATATCCGGGACTACTCCGAATTCCTTGAGCTGGTGAAGGCATCCCGCTAACGCGGCCAATGTAAGATGAATTCCCTCGTCATCCCCGTTTACAGGAATGAGGCAAACCTCGACCGCCTGCTCGCGGAATTGGTGAAACTTGGCGCCGGCCTTGCCAGCGAGTTCGAAGTCGTCTTCGTGGTGGATGGCAGCCCCGACCGCTGCTTGCAGATCCTGCGCGAGAAACTGCCCTTGCTGCCCTTGCGCACCCAACTGCTCTCGCTCAGCCGGAATTTTGGATCCTTCGCCGCCATCGCAGCCGGATTGGAGAGCGCTCGGGGCAGCAATCTGGCGGTGATGGCGGCGGATCTTCAGGAGCCGCCGGAACTGATCCTCCAGTTCTTCGACGTTCTGGCTAACGGCCGGGCCGATGTCGTGTTCGGAGTGCGCGGCGGGCGCTCGGACCCGTGGCTCTCCGAACTCACATCCAACCTGTTCTGGTTCCTCTACCGCAAACTCGTGGTCAAGGATATACCGCGAGGCGGAGTCGATATCTTCGGATGCACCCGCGAGGTGCGCGACCGCCTGCTCCAGCTTCAGGGTATCGATACCAACCTGATCGCCCTCCTGTTCTGGCTCGGCTACCGGCGTGAGTACATTGTCTACGAACGCCAGCGGCGCCTCGAGGGCAAGAGCGCCTGGACCCTCCGCAAGAAGCTACGCTACTGCCTGAACAGTATTTTCAATTTCACCGATCTTCCCATCCAATTGCTGCTCTGGGCCGGAGCCCTCGCGCTGCTGCTCGCGGTCTGCGCCAGCATTCTGGTCGTCGTAGCCAAACTGCGCGGCGACATACAGGTGCCCGGCTACACTCCCATCGTCCTGGCGACCCTGTTTTTCGGCGCGCTCACCAGCCTCGGTTTCGGGATCGTCGGCCAATATCTTTGGCTCGGCTTACAGGTCGGCCGCCGCCGTCCCAATTACATCGTCAGTTCCGCCGAAGAGCACGGGGCCAAAGATCTGTGACGCCGTCGCCCGCGAAACAGCAGTACGCGCTTTCCTCCGCCGCACGGACCGCCCTGTGGTTCGCCATCCTGACCGTGCCGGCCGCGGTCGTCGCATATTACCGGATATTTTCAGGCTTCGCCGAGTGGGACGACGAAGGCACCCTGATGATGACGGTGCGCCAATATCTCAGCGGGGCCAAACTCTACGAAGAGATCTTCTCCGGCTACGGCCCGGTCTACTACTTCTATAACTGGTTGATTCGGTCCGCTACGGGAATGGCTGTGGACCACAACGCCATTCGGATCACCACGGCGGCAGTGCTGGTTGCGTGCTCGTTGATTTGCGCGTGGATCGTACTGCGCCTGACTCAGTCTCTGGCGGCGGCATCGGTCACGCATCTCCTGGTTTTCCGCCTTCTGGCGTTTTTCGGCAACGAGCCGGGCCATCCGCAGGAACTCTGCATGCTGCTGCTGCTTGGCTTGGCGGCCACCGGGATTCTGGCGGGGACGCCGCGAACCCGCTGGCTGGCCATGGCCGCGGCAGGATCGTTAGCCGCTGCCTTGATGTTGATCAAGATCAACATCGGAATCTTCGCGATTCTGGCGGTCGCCCTGGCGGTGCTCTTCCAGTCGCCCGCTGCCTGGTTCTTACGCACTGCAAAATACGCGGCCGGCGCCGGCGCACTGCTACTGCCCTTCGCACTGATGCGGACACACCTCCACGATCCGGCGGCGCAGGCGTATTGTTTTGTCGTTACCGCTTCCGTCGCCGGAGTTCTGGCCGCTGCGGCAGGCTTCGCTCAAAAAGGCGTGGTTTCGTTTCGCGAGTGCCTCGCGGCCGCGGCCGGCTTCGCGGCAACCTTCACGCTCGTCCTTCTGGTATTGGTGTGGCAAGGCGTTCCTATGCAGGCCACGCTCAACATGCTGGTTCTCGATCACGTCAGAATCAATGTCAGCCAGGGGTTCTGGTATGTTGGCGTCGTACTCAGCCGGATTTGGATTGCGTGGGCAATGGCTGGTATCGGCGCCGCCATACTGGTTTCCCGTGCCGTGCGCCGGCGGCCAGGAAGTATCGCCGGTCTGCTCGCACCTTTCCAGATTTTGTTTGGCGCAATCGGGCTTCTTTTCGCATCGTTTGCGCCTGGTCTTCTGCTCGGTTTCGTGACGCCGTTTTGCTGGCTGCTGATGTGCCCGCCGGCCGACCCGGCGCCGCGGCAAACTCACGCGAGGATTCTCCTCTGTACCGCGGCGGTGATGCAGACTCTGTATGCCTATCCGATTGCCGGCAGCCAGACTCACTTCCTGCGAATCCTGCTGGTTGTCGTGGCGGCCGTTTCGCTGCTCGATGGATTGCATTCCTTGCGCCAACCAGGTCCTGCTTTCGGCGATGGCCCGGAAGTTCGCCCGGCCCGCGGCGGCCGTCACTTTGGCCGCTGTAGCACTGGCGTATCCGGTGTCGGCTTACCGCGCACGGCGCTTCTACGCGGCACTCACGCCCCTGAATATGCCGGGCGCGGAACGAATTCATCTCGAGAAGGCAGAAGCCGAGACTTACCAATGGCTGGTGCCGCGCTTGCGTCAGAACTGCGATACTTTTGTTGGCCTGCCGGGGATACCCAGCCTTTATTTCTGGACCGGTAAGCCGTTGCCCGGATCGTTGCACCGGCCGCCGGGCCCGCTGAATTTCGACAATTGGATGTACACGTTTTCCTCCGCCCAGCAGCAGGCCATCGTGGATGATTTCTCGCGGCACCCCAACGCCTGCGCCGTCTACCATCCAGGCGGCGTCAATTTCTGGAACAGGGGAAAACTCGACGTTCATCAATGGCCCTTGGCGAATTACATCCTGACTCACTTCAAGACCGTCGGCCAGGCGGGCGACTATCAGTTTATGATCCGCAATGAACGGTAACTCGTCACGCGGGTTTGCGCCACACCGCAACAATCGTCTTACCAACTGAGTGGAGAAGCAGTCGATCCATCACGCGCGAGATTGGCACAATAAAGGTATCCCAGAAGTGAAGCTGCCGCCGCGTAGGCATCGATTGCTTCAGAAACCACAGATTCGCCGCCGAAGCAGCCAGTCCGGCCGAATCAAGATAGCGGCACGATTCCAGTTCGAGCCCCGTGGGCGAGAGCGCCCGCACCATCGTACGGTTGTACCGCCGGAAGTGCCCGATCGCCGCATCAAAAGGTGTAAATAGCCACTGGTGCGCCGGAGACAGGACAATCACCCGTCCGCCGGGCCGAAGATGAGCGGCCGCCCGGTTCAACTCCGCCCGGTCGTCCTCGATGTGCTCTAAAACGTCGATGTAGCAGAGGGTGTCAAACTGCTCTTTCGCCGGCATGGATTCGAGCGTGCCGCGGATTGCTTCGTACTTGCGTGTCCCGCTCCGCAGCGCGTCCTCAAGGCGTCCCACCAGTTGAGTATCGGGCTCCAGACATACGAAGCGCCCCAATTGTCCGGAGTCCAGGTAACGCGTGTTGCTCCCGATCCCGGCGCCCACTTCGAGGACATCGCCTTTGATGAATTGCCGTATTTCCGCCGACCAGTACGCTTTCCAGTGACGTACGGCCGCGAACAGGTCCAGCTCAGATCCAACATACTTGAACTCAGTCATGCGGGTAGATATTGATAACCTCATCGACAAAGAACTGGACGTCGCGGCAAGGCACAAAGCGCAGCGCAGTACGCGCGGAGAGCATGAAAAACGTGAAACAGGTCGCGATCGTAACCAGTTGGATCAGGATGATACTCAACGTGCCCGCGGTATAGGTCGCCCATCCCGGTATCGCCGCGTTGGTGAATAGCCGGATGCCGACCACGATGACGATTCCGATCGCGGCAAGCAGCGAGCCAGCCAGCGATCCGATCAGCAGCCGAACGCCAACCACATCGGCGAAAACCGAAACGGCGCTCAATCCGTGAGTCACCAGCGAGACGAAATTCATCCGCGATGTGCCCGCAATCCGGTTGCCTCTCGGGATCGGAATCATCGTGAACCGTAACTGCGAGCGAAATACCGCCGCAGCGTAGTGGTTCCACAACTCGGCTAATACAACCAAGGTAGTTAAATAGGATCGCGGCAGAATGCTGAAATTGCCAACGCGTACGCTGATGCCTGTCAATGCACGGTGCACGGTCTTGTAAATCTGGTAGAACGCTCGAAACGTAAGCGACTCGGCGCGGCGCGCACGCTCTGCAAAAACCAGTGTCTTTCCCTCCAGGGCCAGGAAGGTACGAATCAATTCCAGCGCTCCGTCCGGCGTATCCTCGCCGTCTGCGTCCATGACTAATACTGCCTCGGAAGGCATCGCTTCTTCAATGTGAACCAGGCCCACGGCAATCGCTCGTTGGTGGCCGAGATTGCGCCGCAATCGCAATACCTGTACCGTTCTCACGACGGCGAAAGGCGCTTCAAACCGCGTGGAGACGCAGGATTCGATGGAGCCGTCGTCCACCATCAGCACATCCAGACAAACATTGACTTGGCCGGCAGAAACGGTCCGATCGAGAGAACGGACCAGTTCCGCCGCCGAGACCCAGTCATCTCGCACGGGCATCAGTACGACCACGTGCAGGCAAGGCGAACTCATATCCGGGAATGCCACCCCACAGTATAGCGAGGTGTGCCGGCATCAACTCCGCGCCCTACCAGCACGGACGTCGCAAACTGGGGACTGACATGAATTTCCGGCGCAGTTTGCCGGAAATTCGCTGTCTGTCCCCGGTTTGCCCCCCGCAAGATACGCCCCCACTCTGTGTCCAAGACGGTTAAGCATCCCCGGTGCCGACCGAGTGCCGAAACTTCGTTCCGCCCGAAGCCGATGACGCCGATTTGAAACTGGCAATGACACAGGTATTGTTGCCCGGCGCACCGGGTGTCCAGATTGGGTTGATGGTCGCCGCCGCGGTCTGTATCTTATAGGCAAAGCCACCGCCCCAGTGATTGCCGTTGACCGTTGCATGACTACAACCCGCCGGGATAATCATTCCGGAATCGACTGTGGGTGCGGCGTTACTCGATGACTCTCCCATCCCCGAGATCACCAGCTCATTAGTAAGCGACGGCGTAATAGCTCCTGGTTGAATCGTAGCCCCTGTGTTCACCGCGGCATTTTGGACATCCGACGGAGATATTAAATTGGCGCCTTTGAATGCGGCAAAGTAAGCCAGGCCAAACGTGACCCCGTTATCCTGAATCGTTAGAGTATGGCCGCTGCCCACCAGGGGGTTGGCAACATAGAGTATCTGTACTCTCTGGCCGCCGCTTTGTGTTTTGACGGGAAGCCCCGTCCAACTGTTCCCTTTCGAGTCGGATTGGATATAGGTGATTCTCCCATTATCAGCCACCAGTACAAGCACCAGCAGATCCGCACCGGTGCTGTCGATTGGACTCGTAACTGTGTTTGCATTCGGCACGATCGTGCCTGATTTGTCTACCAATGAGAAGGTAGCTGCGCTTGCAAGCTTGGGGACTAACAATCCAGCCCCGAGGGTGGCCAGTAGTCCCCGTCGTGAAGGCGTCCATACCGGCCCGGATGTTTCAGAAGATCTGTGTGTCATTTGTTCCCTGTCGATTTCTTTCACTGCAAAGTGATTCCTCGCGCCGACATCTTCGCCTTCATCGTGGTGTATATGAGCGCGACTTCCGACTGCTCCAGCGCGCGGTTGTAAACGAAGAGACTCGCATACGACGCATTCGCCGAACCGCCCTGGCCTGGCTCGTTGCCCAAGGTCATCGGGGCCGCGACCACGTTTGGCGTTTGCGCCGGGGTGCCGCCGGTGGACGTTCGCGAGACTCCCGCGAGTTTGTCCACCAGTGACCCGCCCACTCCTATCCACATATGAGCGGTGGGTGTGGCGCCGTTTGCCTCCACGGTGCATGCAATCAAATACCAATTACCGGCCACTAATGGGAAGCCGCTGTTGTACCTCCAGCGATTGGCCGCCGTGCTGCCCCACCCGATCTCCAACTCACCGCCGCCGGGATTATACATCAACCCAACCTTCGTATTCGTTCCGCTGATGTCGCCCGTGGTCCACAAGGGTGATTCCGCAAACGTGGGAGCATCGTAGCGGAATACGCCGGCCACCGTGAACGTCCCATTGCCTTGCATGGTTGCGGGCGCATTCGCCGTCGTGACCAGGCGGCCGCCATACCCTCCGTTAGCAAGTTGTGCTCCGAAGGTTGTCAGGTTCGAACCTTGACCCGGATTGAAGAATCCACATTGACTGGTGTTCGGACATACCTGCAGAAATGCCGAGCCATTCGCGATATCATGGAAGCCGCTGATCCCACTAACATCCGTATCTCCGCCGTGATCGTAGAAGTCGAATGCCCACGCCAGGTCTTTGCGTGGAATCGTGCCCGTCGCGTGGCTGTCCGACAGGATGTAGCCCGCATTAGTGGTATAACCGACCGTGTTTGTAGATCGCGGGCTCTCGCTGCTTTGCAGCATCGGAAGGCGCCCGAGAACCAGGTCCCACTGCCCGAAAAACGGTGTAGTCTGACTCGTATAGACAGGATTATCGGACACCGTGGTCAGCTTCACATGCGGAGGATTCGCGCTGACCACCGTATATCCCAGCGCCAGTGAAGGAGTCATGAAACCGGGCCAAATAGTCTTGGTTACCGAGACATGGTTACTCGAAAGTACGGTGGTCCAGGGACCTTGGATAGCCGGCGCCCACGCAAACGCGGCGGCCGTAATTCCTCCGCCCCGATTCTGATAACCGGTCATCAGGTAAGACTTGAACTCTTTGATGTACGCCACACCGAACATCCCATTCCACAAGACATACTTAGGCCAGAAGGGTATGATAAGTTGCGCCACCGGTGTCCTGTCCGCGAAATTGGAAGTCCAGTTCGCGGGATCGCTGCCGGGGCATCGGTACGCGTCGGTGATCGCCGGACAAGTGTAGTATTGCCACTTCGTAACATCCAGCGAGGGTAAGTCCGTGTTCAGTACTCTCGCAACCGAGGCATCCTGCTCACCAGACAGGAAGCACGTATACTTAGCCGGATCGCAGCCGTCATTGATTCCCGCCGGCGGGGTGGCCCCGTCCTGGCCGTACTGCACCACCTCCCACTGGCTTGCCTGCAAAGGCATGCTCCCCCACATGATCGATCCGGGGTAGGACGGGTCCGTACATGCATTTCCCGCTCCCCCGGCCGCGGCTCCGCACTTCGGAGCGTCCCCGGTCGCGGAGGCAGCGCCGCCGTGGGCCACCGTGTACGGGTTCTTCCACGTCTGTCCGCCGTCCGCTGACACGACCATGGTCGCGTCGTGGATGGAGGTGGCACCGCTGGAAATTTGGCGTTCTACCGGCAGGTAGAGTAACCCGTTGCGGACAAATGGCGCCCGCGATTTCCACGTACACCCCTGACTGCCGTCGTCACCCGACGTACAGTGACCCTTCCAGCCCGCTGGAAGATCGATATCGGCTCCACTCGTTCCGTAACTGCTCATGCAGTTGATTTCATAGATCTGGCTGGCGTTCCTGGCCGTCCATGAGAACGCCGCAAGCTGAATGACCATAAGATTCCCGCTGCACGTCTTCGACGTGAAATCATTCAGTGTTCCAACAACCGGGAGCCCGCTGGTAACCGGCAGTAAGTGCGCATCGGCGAACCAGCCCGTGAAATAAATGGTATCTCCTGCCGGAGAGTGACCTACACACATACCACGCGCACCGGCCGTGCAACCGCTTGCCGTGGCAGCGTACCAATCGAAAAGGTCGAGTAACCCGATACTCAACGTGCCGGGGCCAAAGCCTATCGGTGCTTGAGCCAGCACCAGGCACCCAGCCATCACGATCAACGGAATCAGCTTAAAAAGACGCACAGCCTCAGACCTCCCAGCCAAGATATAGAAATTTAACGTCGCTCATATTTCGTTTCCGGTTCATTGATGAAAGCCTCTCCATCTGCTGCCATTGTGCCATCACCACCTTCGGAAACCGCTTCGCTCCAGGTGCGAAACCGGACGTAATCTCATGCACCGGCTGTATTTAAAAATATTAAATGTTTGTGTGACCGCGCCGAAGTCGAACGCCGAAACGCTAATACGTTAGCTGTCAAGCGCGCAGTAGAGACAAGGCGCGTGCCCCGCCTTCATGCATGCCACCGGCCGCCGCTAACCTTTTCCAGGACGTCCTTAGCCACCGCCGCCGTATTCGCGTGGATCGTGATCGTGTCCTCCACGCTCTGCGCGTACCCGCCCGCCAGCACGATCGCTACCGGAATCCCCTGCGTCAACGCCGTCCGTATGACCAGGCGGTCGCGTTCTATCAACCCTTCGAACGTCAGCGAAAGCCCGCCTAACTGGTCCTCCAGGTACGGATCCGCCCCCGCCACGTACATCAGCAACTCCGGTTGGAACATAGCCAGCGCGGCGCGATATCCGTTACCCAGCCGGTGCAGGTACTCCGCATCCCCGGTTCCGTCCGCCAGGTGTATATCCAGGCTCGAAAGCGGCTTTTCGCTGGGATAGTTATTGAACTGGTGTATGGAGAGCGTGAACACGGTGGGGTCGTCCGCGAACACCGCCGCCGTGCCGTTGCCGTGGTGCACATCCACATCCACCACCATGGCCCGCCGGATTCGCCCGTCGGCCTGCAGTCGCCGCACCGCGATGGCGACATCGTTGATCGCGCAGAACCCCTCTCCGTGGCCCGGGAACGCGTGATGAAATCCGCCGCCGACGTTGAATCCCACGCCATTCTCCATGGCCAGGCGCGCCGCTAGTATCGACCCGCCGGCCGCCAGCCAGAACGCCTCCACCATCTGCCGGGAATAAGGAATCTCCAGGCGCAGAATGTCCTGATAACTCAGCGTGCCGCTGCGCAGTTTGGCCACGTACTCCGCGTCGTGCACCAGGCGCACGTCGTCATCGGCCGCCGGTTCGGGCTCCACGAAATCTTCCGGCTCGGCGAAACGGAAGCGCAGCATGCGGTCTTTCAGCCAGCGGTATTTCTTGGCTGGAAAGACGTGTTCCCCCAGATGCAGATCGTAGCGTTCGTGGTAAATCAGCCGGTAAGGCAACATGGCCCAGGCCCGTCAGTCCGTCTCCGATTGCAGCGCCGTCACCACCGACACATTGAAAATATCCTCCGCCGAGCAGCCTCGCGAAAGATCGTTGGCCGGCTTTGCCAGCCCTTGCAGGAACGGTCCGATGGCCATCGCGCCGCCCAACCGCTCCACCAGTTTGTAGCCGATATTGGCGGATTCCAGGCTGGGAAAAACCAGCGTATTTGCGCGCCCTGCCACCTTCGACCCCGGCGCCTTGCTCTTGCCCACCACCAGGTCCACCGCCGCGTCCGCCTGCAATTCGCCATCGGCGTTCAGCTCCGGCGCACGCGCGCGCACAATCTCCACGGCCTCCACCACCTTGTCGACCATCGGCCCCTTCCCGCTGCCCTTGGTCGAAAAACTGAGCAGCGCCACCACGGGCTCGGCGTCGATCAGCACCCGCGTGCTCTCCGCTGTCGCAATGGCGATATCCGCCATCTGCATCGCGTTTGGCTCAATCACCACCGCGCAATCGGCGAACGCGATCAGCCCCTTGTGCCCTTGCGAAAGATCCTGCAGCGCCATGATGAACACGCTCGAAACCAGCCGCGCGCGTGGATGCACTCCCACCGCGTGTAGCGCCGCGCGCACCGTCTCCGCCGTGCTGTTGACGGCGCCGCCGACGCTGCCATCGGCATCGCCCGCTCCCACCATCAATGACGCGAAGTACAACGGCTTCTTCGCCACCGCCGCCGCTTCCACCTGCGTGGTCCCCTTGGGCCGCCGGCGTTCGTAGTACAACGCGGCGTACTTCTTCACCAGGGGAGAGGTCGCCGGATCGACGAACTCCACACCCTCCGGAGCGTTCGCCGGCCGCGGGCCGATCAGCACGGGCTTGACCACGCCTTCCCTCGCGAGACGCGCCGCCGCCTCCAGTACGCGCGGGTCCGTGCCTTCGGGAAACGCGATCGTCTTTTTCAGCTTGCGGGCCCGCTCGATGAGCCCGGACATGAAGAGTTTTGCCGATTCAGGAGTAGCTGCCATTTGTAGGAATCCTGAGTCTAGCAGGTGGCAGCCGGGCCGGGGCGTACCCGCGCGGCCCGCGTAGCCGCTGGTTTTGGCAAGACGCCGGCCGAGTGACTGGGTCGGCCGCTCGATCAGGTAGTGTGATGCCGTCGCCAACACTACTGAGCTCAAGACATAAAACGGTAAGGCGGGCCGAAGAACCACTGGGGAAGCGTTCAGCAGCAAGGCAGTCACCTGTATCGCGACCAGATGCCACAAGTAAATGGAATAGGAGATGCGGCCCAGGAAATAGGCGACGGGGTTTTCCAGAACCCTCCATTCAAACGTGATTGACTGGATGAGAATGATTGCGAGCAGTGGAACAACCGCTGGTGTAGCCCACGGCGTGGGGATAGCCTTTGGTATCTGCGTCAGCCAGACTATGGCGACAAGACAAGGCGCAACGAGCCATTGATGGAAGAGGAACTTCGGCAATCTGCGAGGCGATCGCCGGATACAGACGGCCAATGCGCAGCCCACCGCAATCGCGGTGGCGTTCGTCTCCGTGGCATTGTGGGCGTAAAGCTCACTGAACCCATAAGCCAAAGCCAATCTTGCTAGCGCGCTGACGATCGCAACCACCACCAGCCCTTTCAGCAGCAGCCCGCTTTCCGCCCAGCGGCGGAAAACAGCCGGCCAAATCAGGTAAAAGTGCTCTTCGATCGCCAAAGACCAGGTATGGCCGATGCCGAAGGGTTGTCCGCCGAAAGCCACGAAATAGTTGACGCAATAAAGAGCCGCCGTCACGAGTCCGGCGGTACTGGCGGGAGGACGTCTAAAGATCGCCGTGAAAACGATGAGGCTGGCGAGTGGTGGTAGTAATCGAAAGGCCCGCCGGATATAAAACGCCCGTAGGTTTACCGAACCACTGCGGTCGCCTTCTCGTAATAACAGCCACGTGATGAGTAGCCCTGAAAGAATGAAGAACATGACCACGGCAAAACCCGCGGGCAGGAACTCACGGTTAGCGTGTGCCGCCGCGACGGTCAGTGCCGACACGGCGCGGATCCCGTCGAGCCCTGGAATTTTCGAGCGATTCAGGTTTCGCGACAGACGGTCCCGTGGATCGAGCGGAGTTCCTGTAAAGTCGTCGTTCGGAATAAACAATTCCGGCGATTCGAGTGCTAGGCGAGTAGTAGCCATAACGGGACAACAGGTAGATTTGAGATAAATATAACAGGTATTGATAGCTAATAGCCTGAAATATTGCCAAATCTTCGCCCGCTCGACGAGCCCGGACGTGAGAATTCACGTCTCAATCTGAGCCGCACTGTGCGGCTGCGTCAATCGCATCCCGGGGAACGAAATCCGCCGCCCACTTGGTCCCATGCCGTTGGAACTGCACGAAGCGCAGCCACAACAGCAGCACCAGAGAGACCGCCACATACTCGAGAAATGACAGCGTCGCCAGCCCTTGCTTCGCATTGTACGAGAATAGGTCGAGCAGGCTCACGTGCGCTCCCCACATCGTGAGCACCACCCAGGTGTGTCCGGGTTTCGGCGGATAGTCCGGGAGCACTGCGAAGATCCGTGCCGAGACCGCCTGTGTAAGTGTTAGAGCGGAGGTCAGGAAGGGTAAGCGGAACAGCCAGAGATTGGACTCGATCACTCTTCCCAGCATGATGTACACAATCGGAAAGTCCCAGATCAAATAGCGTTCTGAGTCTGTGCCGGCCAACCACCCGAGCAGGGAAATGCCCACGAATACAGCCAATTGGACCTGACGGCCCCACAGGTATACGACGCAGTCCCGCCACTTCCAAACCAGCAGCGTCAGAACCGGGCCGTAGGTGATGAACCAAGCCAGAAAATACGGCACGGGGCCCTTGTTGTAGACCATATCCACGATGATGTTTGGAAATGCGTAGCCGTTAGGCGGCCCGATTCCCCACAAACCGCGGCCTGTGTCATCCAGCGTGATCACCCAGTGTCGGATGACATAAAACACCAGCCCGCCTGCCAGCATTGGCACGAACAGCCACAACGAAGGCCGGTCTCGAAGTCTGAACAGCCAGGGCTTTCCCCGGTCGATCGACACTAGGTTTCGCGAAAACAGTAGGGCTAACGTAAACATGAGCATCATCTCGCGAATCGGAACCGCCGCGATTGCAAAGCAGGACATACACAAGGCGGCAACCGCGGATGGCGCATATTCGACATAGTGCAATGTCAACATCGCTGCCAGTACACCCATGTGCGTGAGGCTGTCCGGAGTTGCTGGGTAGAAATGCAGGAAGCGCACCGGCGTGTGAAACTCGGCCGCGTACAGCAAGATCATTAGGACCCGGATGCGCCAGTTCCATAGATGCAGACGCAGCCAGCTCACGAAGAGCACCAAAGTGATGGCGGCGGCCGCCAAGTCCAGCATTCGAAAGCTGGCCATCAGGTCGCGCGGGTTGATTCGTGACGCCAGGAACGGGCCCGCAATACGATTGATGAATGGCAGTCCGGCCGCCGGAGGTCTTCCCTCGGCGAAATTCCTTGCCATAGCGTAATAGTCCGCACCGTCCCATCCCTTCCCGTCGCGATAAGTTATCGGCTTTTGCTTGTGGGCAGTGAGTAGCGTGATGCTCACAAAGATGAGCGCGACGGCTATCCATTCGAAGTGCCTTTCGCCAGGCGCATGTTGTGGTTCAGACGGCTTCATTCGCCCTTGCCGTGCCCCCATATTGGAATTGGCCGGCTGGTCGTTTTCGCGCTTGAGATAGCTCAGCAAGGCATGCCCTCTCCGTGCGGACCGGTTTGTATGCCAGTGTATTTGGTTAACCGTATTTCGATAACATGGTCGGGTGCCGGGTCTGTATCCGGGCGCACAGGAGAACGCGACCATGTGGATCGAAACCAACAGTCTAAGCCGAAGGGCATTGCTAGAACTGACCGGGATTACACTCGCCGGCTCCGTCGCGGCAGTCGCCAACACGGAGGAAGGGCCGCCGGCAAGCTCTCTCTTCGACGGCAAGACGCTCGATGGATGGATTCAGATCGAGAATAGCGCTACGTCACTAGCCTCGGGCGGCATCACCGATCCGGCGTCCTTTGCCGCCAAACTTACCGCTGGAACGGACGCCATATCGGAATATCTTCGCGGCCGTCTCCAGAGTTCCGTGAAGTCGGATCTCGCCGCCTATTCCACATCGAGTGCCAACGCCAAGGCCGTCATATCCGCGCTCGTGAAAGACTTGAATCAGGTTATCTCCGGGCCCCCCATCTATGACAAAGCCCGCTTCAGCAGCACACTCCTGCGGCCCGAAACCGTGCAGTTACTCAAACAGAATCCAGGCAGCCAGCAACTGGCGCGCCTGAACAAAGTACTGCTGGAAGATGCTTATCCCGCGGAGTTAGCCAGGAGTTATCTAGCTGGCTGGACAGTGAAGGACGGCGCTATGGCCAGCACGGGATCCGGTCGCGGAGTCATCTACACCGCGAAGGACTACAGCCGCTACCGCCTGATGTTCACCATGCGGCATATCTCCGGCGATCCGGACCATCAGGCCTGCGTCCTTATCTTCTGCACGCGCCCGCAAGCCGGAGAGAAGCCTCTCGACGCGCTCGGTGGAATTCAATTTCAAGTGCCCAACGGCGGACACTGGGATTACCGTCCCGGCATGAACAATAACGGTGGCCAGGAATTTATCCCCGTGACTAAGACTCACTTCGACGTCCACGAGTGGAGCCGCGTAGAAATTCTGGCGGACGCCACCACCGGAACCGCTCGCATGGCCGTGGCCCAACCGCCCGGCGCCAAGGCCATCGAGGTGCTTGATTTCAAAGAAGCAACAGCAGGCAAAGCAGGTCCCGTTGCCTGGCAGATGCACAACGCAGGCTTGTTGGATGAGTATAAAGACGTCACCATCGAACCCGACCCGAAGGTCGACGACCTGATTACGGTGAGGTAACCTCCTGCACCCCGGGATTACACCCACTAACTCTTGGTGCTTGGAATCCCATCGGCTAAAATTTGGGTATGAGGGGCATGCGACTGCTCTTGCTCGTCCTTGCCCTGACATGGCCGGGCGCGGCGGGTCTCGGCGTGTTGACCCCGCTGGACACCGATCGCGAATTCGATGACGGATCGAAGATCGACTTCACCTCGCTCACGGACACACAATCGCGGAATCTCGCGACGCTGGCCAGAGTGTGGGGATTCCTCAAGTACCATCACCCCGCCGTCACCGCAGGCAGGCATCACTGGGATTACGATCTGTTCCGCGTAATGCCGCAGGTGCTGGCGGCCGGCGACAGCGCTTCGGCTCTCTCCGCGATTTCAAGTTGGGTCGACGGACTGGAGACGCCGCAGGATTGCACGTCGTGCGCCACGCTTGACCCGAACGGCCTTTACCTGGCTCCGAACCTGGACTGGGTTTCCGATGAATCCCTGCTGGGCCACGATCTCAGCCAGACGCTGCAGAACGTTTACCGCAACCGCACGCCGGGGTCGTCGCAGTTCTACCTGTCGCTGGTCCCGGGAGTGGGTAATCCGTCGTTCGATCACGAGCTCAGTTACCCCGCATCGCCATACCCCGATGCCGGCTACCGGCTGCTGGCTCTGTTCCGCTTCTGGAACATCGTGCAGTACTTCTATCCCGACCGGGATATCATGTCGGACGATCCGGTCAATCAGCCCGATTACTGGAACAGCGTGCTGTTGGAGTTCATCCCGCGCATCGGCCTGTCCACCGGCATCACGGACTACCAGCAGCAGCTCATGCAGTTCATCACGCGGATTCACGATACGCACGCCAACCTGTGGACCTCCATCGGGTCGCGGCCGCCCATCGGCCAGTGCCAGTTGCCCGTGGACGTGCGCTTCGTCGAAGGGAAAGCGCTCGTGCTGCGCTACAACTCGCCCACCGCAGGGCCGGCATCGGACCTGCTGCCGGGAGACGTGATCGACCGGTTGGATGGCGTCGCCGTGAGCGACCTGGTCAAGCAGTGGCTGCCGCTCTATGCCGGTTCCAACGAGGCGGCACGCCTGCGCGATATGGGCGCCTACCTTACGCGCGGTGGTTGTGGACCGGCGGACGTAGTGGTTTTGCGCGGCGCCGGTAGCGTCAGCATCAAGTCCTCCCGCATCGAGTCCGACACGCTGGATCTCAGCCGGACCAATGTTCACGATCTGCCCGGCAACGCGGCGTTCGTCAAACTGGCCGACGACATCGCGTATCTGAAGCTGAGTTTGGCCAAGGCGGCCGATTCGGCCGGCTACATCCAGGCGGCGGCTGGCACCAGGGGGCTCATCATCGATATCCGCGACTATCCGTCGGATTTCGTGGTCTTCGCTCTGGGCCAGCTCCTGGTATCCGCCCCAACCAGCTTCGCGTGGTTCACCAATGTCGATCCCGGCAATCCGGGCGCGATCCGCTGGGGAAACATCGTCAACCTGATTCCGCGGCAGCCGCATTACAGCGGGAAGATAGTCATCCTGGTGGACGAAATCACGCAGAGCAGCGCGGAGTACCACAGCATGGGATTCCGCACGGCGCCGGGTGCCATCGTGATCGGGAGCACGACGGCCGGCGCGGACGGAAACGTATCGGCCGTTCCGTTGCCTGGCGGCTACCGCTCCTATATCAGCGGGCTGGGCGTGTTCTATCCCGATAAACGGCCCACTCAGCGGGTTGGCATCGTCCCGGACATCGTGGTGACTCCGACCATCGAAGGCGTTCGCGCCGGACGCGACGAGCCGATTGAGGAAGCGGTGCGGCAGATCCGCGGCGAAGGCGCAAGCCCCGCGCAGAATTAATAAATCCGGACGCCAAAAGCATAATCGATTGCTTGGAGGGATCACGCAAAAAGCATCTCGCAGTTGCGGTCGTGCCGCACGCACTCTTTTGTGCCGCGTCGAGTCTCACTCGACGCTGGGGCGGGGGTGGTAATGTGCTGAAGGCCATGAGTGTGGAAGAGGCCCTGATCGTCCTCGACACCGTACACGAAGCATATGTTCGCTTCGACAACGAATGTCTTTGTACATTCGCCAACCGGGCGGTCGAACCCATTCTCGGCAAGACTCGGGCCGAGCTCCTCGGCAAAAGGCTCGAAGAGCTGTGCGTGGCACACGGCGGAGTGCCCCTCAAAGACGCCTGCCACCAGGCCATAAACGCGCGCGTTACCGTCGCGCTCGAATACTACTCCGAATCCCGGTATCGATGGTATGCAGTCACCGTCATGCCTGACGCGAGCGGCGGCATTGTCGTCCGGTTCGCGGACATCACCGACCAGAAGTTGATCGAAAATGCGCTGCGCAAGTCCGAGGAGAAGTTTTCCAAGGCTTTTCGCTCCAGCCCCGCGTCCATGTGCATTGTCGATGTCGATAGAAACAGTTGCTTCCTGGAGGTGAACGAAACCTTTGAACGCATCACTGGCTTTCCACGCGATGAGATAATCGGACACACCTCGACTGAACTCGGACTATATGCCGATTTGCAGAATCTGCCGGAACATAGAAAGCGCCTCCTGGCGGAGGGCGGCTATCGCAACCTGGAAGTTCGGTTTCGCAAGAAGAACGGCGAAATAATTATTGGCCTTCTCTCCGCGGAGAAGATTGAAATCGGCGGCAGCCTCTGCGCAATCGCCACGGCCGTGGATATTACGGAGAGCGTTCGTGCGCATCAGGCTCTCCAGGAAAGCGAAGAACTGTATCACCGCCTTTTCGAAGTAGAGTCCGATGCCATTGTGTTGGTAGATCGGGAATCGGGCAGTCTTCTCGCCGCCAACACCGCAGCCACGGTCCTCTACGGTTACAGCCGCGAGGAACTGCTCTCCCTCAACCGCGTCGACCTGTCCGCGGAACCCGATAAGACCATTCGCGCCACCACCGGGATGCAGACAATGATTCCCCTGCGATGGCACAAGAAGAAAGACGGCACCGTGTTCCCCGTGGAAATTTCAGGCTGCTATTTTGACCTGAAGGGACGCTCTGTCTTTGTGTCTGCCATCAGGGACATCACCAACCGCAAGCTGTCGGAAGCGGCCCTGAAGAATTCAGAAGAGAAATTCTCCAAGGCCTTTTATTCAAATCCCGCTGCTATCGTGATTGTCGATCTGAGCGCTGAGTCGTACCTGGAAGTGAACCGCACGTTCGAACAGTTGACAGGCTTTCGGCGGGATGAAGTCGTCGGACATGATAGCGGCGAACTGTTACTCTGGACCGATTCCGTCGTCCGCGAAACAGCAATGACGCAGCTTAGGCAGGAAGGCACTCTTCATAACTGGGAATGTCATTTTCGCAAGAAGGATGGAGGCGAAGGTGTCGGCTTGCTTTCCGCCGAGACCATCGAGATCGACGGCAGGCAGTGTGCGATCACGGCAACGATAGACATTACTGATCGCCTTCACCTGGAGAGCCAGCTTCGACAGGCACAGAAGCTCGAAAGCGTCGGCAGGCTGGCGGGAGGTGTCGCCCATGACTTCAACAACCTCCTCACCATCATCAACGGATATAGCAGCTTGCTGCTCAAGGAACTGCAGCCTGGAGATCCGGCGTATGCGTACGCCCAGGAGATTGGCAAAGCCGGCAATCATGCTGCCAGCCTCACAAGGCAATTGCTGGCGTTCAGCCGGAAGCAGATTCTCGAACCCAGGCTGCTGGATGTGAACACGGTCGTCAACGAGGCGGGACGAATGCTTCAGCGTCTCGTCGGGGAGGACATCGAACTCACTACCCGGCTCGACCCGCTCTCAGCACAGGTCATGGTAGACCCCGACCAGATCAATCAGGTCATCATGAATCTGGTGGTAAACGCTCGCGACGCCATGCCGGACGGGGGCCAACTCGATATTGCGACGGACAACGTCGAAGTTGACGAGGGCTTTCTTTCCGCACATCCCCACGCCCTTCCAGGCAGCTATGTGAGGATCACCATCACCGACAGCGGGTTCGGGATGGACGCGAAAACCCTGCAGAGTGCCTTTGAGCCGTTCTTCACTACGAAAGAGCGCGGCAAGGGAACCGGACTTGGATTATCCACCGTGTACGGCATTGTTCGCCAGAGCGGCGGTTGGATTGACGTTCAGAGCGAAGTGGGCAAGGGATCGTCATTCCAAATCTACCTTCCCCGCACAGAGGCTTGCGCGATGCCGGACGTCGCGCCGGCCCCGAAAGAAGCGATCTACGGCGGCGAGACGGTACTGGTCGTCGAAGACCAGGAAGCTGTCAGGGAGTTGACTAAGACCGTCCTTGAAACGTTTGGCTACCACGTCCTCGAAGCCACAAACGGGGTGGAAGCACTGGCCGTCGTCGAACACCATTCGGAGGAAATCCATCTGCTACTGACCGATGTGATTATGCCCGGAATGAATGGCATGGACCTGTCCCGGCGGCTGCGGGTCTTACGGCCGAAACTGAAAGTGCTGTTTACGTCGGGATACCCGGCGGATGTCATCGCGCGTCGCGGAGTAGTCGAACGGGATGTGGCATATCTGCCAAAACCGGTCAGCCCGGATGCCCTGGTTGCGAAGGTCCGGGACGTACTCGCGGAACCTCGCATCGCTTGATTCCCCGCGGATTCCGCCCCTCAGTCGCCGAGGAACTTTCCGAACGGCCGCAGCCCCTTGACGTTGTCGCAGACCGCCTTGATCCCCGCTGTCAGCGGAATCGCCAGCAGCAGCCCCGGCGCGTCCCAGAGAAAGCCCCAGATCATCAGCGAAAATGTCACAACCAGCGGGTTCAGGTGAACTCGCGAACCCACAATCTTCGGATAGAGCACGTTCAACGCAAGCAGGTGCAGCATGGCCACCGTCATCACCACCAGCACGTATACCGGCACGGCGTTCAAAGGCAGCGCGGCGAACAGCGGCGGAATCATGGCCAGCGGCAGGCCGATGTACGGCACCAGGCTCATGAATCCACTCAGCGGACCCACCAGCATCGGATACGGTACGTGCAGCGCCCAGAACAGCGTCGAGCTGATCACCGCCAGCAGCAGCCCGAGCACGAAGTTGCCCACCACGAAGGCTCGCACCATGTCGGCGATTCCCTGCACGCTGCGCGCCGCGATCAGGCGATCTTCCCCGTGGAAAAACTGCAGGAAGCTGCGATTGATGTGATCCCGCCAGCTCAGCATGAAATACACCAGGAAGGGGATAAACGACGACATCAGCAGCACCTGGTAAAGCGAGCTCAGGCGCGAATAGATGTAATCGCCGATGGGCGTGCTCTCTTCGTGAATCCTCACTTCGGGGATCGCGCCCGGCTGCGGCTGCTGCTGCACGGCGGCGCCCTTCTTGCCCTTCTTGGCCGCGGCAATCGCCGCCTCCATCTGTTTCCGGCGCTCTTCTTCCTGCCGCTGCCGCGCCGGGACCACTACCTTATAAGTCTGCTCCTCCATGCCGGCAATCTTCTGCTGGACCCCGTCCACCAGTTCGCCGATGCGCTGTCCATACTTCGGCAGCTCATCGTAGATACCCGCGAGCTGCGAATACGCCCCCAGCCCGATGACATACAGCAGCGCCAGCGCGAACGAACACACCACGAAGCTGGCCAGCGAGCGCGGGAAGCGAATCCGCATCAACAGGGCCACGAAAGGTTCCAATATGAAGGCGATTGTAAGCGCGATCAGCGAGGTGATAAAGAAGAGACGCCCCAGGTACAGGATGGCAATCACCACGCCTAACGCCAGAATGGGTAAAGCAATGTGGCGCGCCTCCTGGGCGGCGCTGGTGGTAGTGGATGGTTGGTGCGTTACGAGGGCCACGGCGCGATTGACTACCCTTGTCTCGACTGTAGCACGCGCACGTCTATAATGAAATTACTTGACCGTTGCCCTTAACCGTATCCTCGCCCTCGACCTGGGTAAGCGCCGTATCGGACTGGCCATCAGTGATCCCCTGGGCATCACCGCGCAGGGCCTTCCCAATCTCGTCCGCACCCGCATTCGCACGGATTTGGACGTCCTGGAACAACTTATCCGCGAACGTGAAGTCGGCATGATCCTGCTCGGTAACCCCATCAACATGCGCGGCTCCGAAGGCCGCCAGTCGGTTTGGGTCCGCGAGTTCGCCGACGCGCTGGAAAAACGCACCCACCTGCCGGTCAAGCTCTGGGACGAACGACTTACCTCCGTGGAGGCCGGCCGCGTCCTGCGCTCCAGCGGCATCAGCATCGAAAAGCGCGCCGCGGCGGTGGACCGTCTCTCCGCGGTCATCCTGTTGCAGAGTTATCTGGATTCGATATGAGCTTACTGCGCCCCCTCGGCTTCCTGGTCCTCGCGGGACTCGCGGCCGGCGGCTTTGCCGTCTACCGATTGGAACAGCCGTACCAGGGTTTCCAGGGTGAAACCTTCGTCGAATTCGCTCACGGGACGGGCACCGATGGCATCGCCGACGCGCTTGCGCAGGCCGGCGTCGTACGCTCGCGCTGGGATTTTCTGCTGGCCCGCCTGGCCAACCGGAAGGGCGTCCTGCAGGCCGGCGAGTACCGCTTCAACCGCGCCGCCAGCCCCGTGGAAGTGGTCGGCCGCATCGCGCGCGGCGATGTCTTCTACTATGAACTCGTCGTTCCCGAAGGCCGGAACGTCTTCGATATCGCCGCGGCTGTCGAGCAGTTGGGCCTCTTCCCCGCCTCCAAATTCCTGGAGGCCGCCAGCGACCCGGCGCTCATCCGTGATCTCGACCCCCAAGCCCCCACGCTCGAAGGCTACCTCTTCCCCAATACCTACAGGCTGAGCCGCCACACCACCCCCGATCGCCTCTGCCGCCTCATGACCGGCAAGTTCCGCGAAGCCTGGCGCGGCCTGCACACCACCGCCGGGGTGCACCATACGGTAACCCTGGCATCGATGGTGGAGAAGGAAGGGAAACTGGCCGAAGAGCGTCCCCGCATCGCCGCCGTCTTCGAAAATCGCCTGCGCATCGGCATGAAGCTGGATTGCGACCCCACCACCATCTATGCGGCCCTGCTCCAGCAGAATTACCGCGGCGTCATCCATCGAAGCGATCTGGATAGCGAGCACGCCTACAATACCTACCGCCACCCCGGCCTGCCGCCGGGCCCCATCGCCAATCCCGGCCTCGCCTCCATACGCGCCGTGCTCGCCCCGTCGGATACCAATTCGCTCTACTTTGTCGCGCGCGCCGATGGCTCCGGCGGCCACGAATTCTCCTCCAATATCGCCGCGCATGAAAGTGCGGTGGAGCGCTACCGCCGTGCCCTCCGCAAGTAAATCCGTGAAGCAGCAACTGCGCGACTACCTTGCCGCGAACCAGCCCGCCGCTATTACGGAAGCCGTCTGGCAAAACCTGTTGCTACACCTCGCCCCGCTGTCGGAAAGCTACTTGAGGGATCTGTTGCGCGATACCGGCCTCCCGTTCGACCAGCCGTACGCCGGCATTCGCCAGCACACCTTCGAAGAGTTGGAGCAATCTCTACGCACCATGCTGCAGGTCTACAGCGATTCGATGGCGGCCGGCGAGCGTGACCGCGCACGCTACTGCCGCCGCCAGGTAATCGCGGCCAAGGATCGAGCCAAATTTCTGGCCGTCACCCCGCGCAGCACGCCGGAAAAACGCACCCAAAAAGAAGAGATGGTCCAGTGGATGTTGGTCTGGCTGGAAAACCCCGAAGTCTTCCCCGCATGGGTAGACGCAAGGAAAAAACATGATTGGCCGCCAATGAACACGGATGAACACGGATAAAACAGTCTTCTGCTTATCCGTGTTTATCCGTGTTCATCCGTGTTCCATTCTGCTTTTTCTTAGTTGTTCTTGAAGTTGAACCGGTACCCCAAAATCCCCTTGATCAGCAGATGGTCCGTCGCCTGCGTCACGCCGACTCCGACACCGAAATTGAACTCCCAGTTCTTCCCAAAATCGATATCCACCGCGGGCAGGATCTGCTGCTGCTGGTCGCGAACCGGGTCCCAGCCCGTGACCGGGCCGTAGGAGCCGTAATACTCCACGCCGAACGCCACCTTCTTGGTCACGTCGTAGCTGACCTTCACGTTGGGTGAAAACTCGAACCCCATACTCTGCGATGGACCGTGAAAAGAGCGGTCAAACGTAGGATTCAACGCAGCGTATAGCTTGCCGATCTTCTTATCTATGATGGGTCGCAGTTCGAGCGTCCAGGTGTCGGGCGACAGTTTCGCGCGCTGATAACCGAACTCGACGGACATGCTCAGCCCCACCGGCAATTTATAGCTCTCCGGCACCGCGACCCGCGGGCGAAGGTGGGTGCCCACCCATTCCCAGGTTCCGTCGGACTGAATGCTGGTGAATTGATAAAACCCCGTCTCGAACCACTCGCCCCACCCATGAGTGATTTCGAGTGTCTCGTGTTCGGCGTGATTGGTTGGCAGCACGCCATCCACGATGCCCTTCGTACCGCTGAGCGTGAAGTTGCTGTGCAGCTCCACCATGGTCACATTCTTGGGAACCAGGTCCGAACCGTAGACCTGGACTTCGTAGTTGCCTTGGGCCAACCCACTCGCGGCGCAGCCCAAGCTGATGATAACGGTAATAAGATAACGCACGAGACCCTTTCCTCTGCCCTGCTGTTTTGGCTCTCTATACTGTAAACCACCCGGCTCAGGATTGCGCGATCACGTCGTTGTAGATCTGCAATACCTGGCGCGCGGTCCAGTTCCAACTGAAACGCGCCGCCTGCTCCCGCCCGTTGCGGATCATGCGCGCGCGCAGTTCCTCATCCAGCAGCATGTCGCTGATTCCCCGTGCGATGTCGAAGACGTTCTCCGGGTTCACCAGAATCGCCGCATCGCCCACCACCTCGGGCAGCGAACTCACGTTGGAGCACACCACCGGCGTACCGCAGGCCATGGCTTCCAGAGGAGGTAAACCGAAACCCTCGTACCGCGACGGAAAAACGAAACCGGCGGCCGATTCGTAAAAGCAGCGCAGCGTCTCGAAGGGCACGAAGCCAAGGAAGCGCACCACGCTTTCCACCCGGCTCTTCATCACGGTCTGCCGCACCGCCGGATATTGGGAAATTGTGTCGCCGATAATTACCAGGCGCAGGTCCTTGTAGACCGGGTGGGCCGCCAGTTGCTCGCGCACCACGGCGAAGGCCTCCACCAGCCGCGGAATATTCTTGTGGCGGCGGATATTGCCGGCGTACAGGATGAACGGATAGTTGATCTGGTAGCGCTCCAGTATCCGCTGCTGCTCAGGCGTGCCGGGGGTCGAGGCGCGCGCGAAGAACGCGGGGTCGGGTGCGTTGTACACTCGCGTGATCCGGCTCGAGGGGACGCCCATCTGGCTTTCGACATCCCGCTTGGTGGAGTCGCTCACCGCCACCACGCGCGCCGCGCGGCGCAATCCGCGGCCGAAACGGAAGCGGCGCAACTGCATACGGAAGTTCGAGGTATCTTCCTCGAAATACAGGTTCGCCATATCGTGGATGGTCACCACGTAGGGCCTGATCATCAGCAGCGGAACGCGGGCCAGTGGGATATGCACCAGGTCGGGCGAGAGCCCGCGGAGAAACAGCGGGAACGTTACGTGATCCAGCGCGCTGTGGTCGTTGCGCGCGTATACCGCGTAGTGGAAGTTATCCGGCAGCCCGGTAAGGGTACGCACATCGGCAGGTCCGCTGACCAGGGTGTACTCGTTGTTCCGATCGATGGCGCCAAGCGCGTGCACCAGGCTGCGGATATAGGTGCCGATTCCGAAATCTCGTATGCGGCGGGCATCGATGACGATGTGCGCCATTCTACGCCCGCACAGTATCGCGCTTCCAACCGTAGAGCGGAAAGCGACGGGTGAGCGCCTCCACCTTCTGCCGCACGTCCGCAATCGCGTCCTCGTTCGCGATGTTGGTCAACACCTCGGCAATCAGCGAACCCACCTCGCGCATTTCGGCTTCCTGGAACCCGCGCGTGGTGACAGCGGGCGACCCCAGGCGGATGCCGCTCGGGTTCATCGGCGGGTTGGTGTCGAACGGAATAGCGTTCTTGTTGACCGTGATGCGCGCGCGGTCGAGCGCCTGTTCCGCCTCTTTGCCGCGCAGTGCCTTGGAAAAGACATCGAGCAGCACGACGTGGGTGTCGGTGCCGCCGGACACTACGCGGAAACCGGCGTCCATCAGCGCCTGCGCCATGGCGCGGGCATTGGCCACAACTTGTTTCTGGTAAGCCACGAACTCGGGCTGCATCGCCTCCAGGAAGCAGACCGCCTTGGCGGCCACCACGTGGACCAGCGGGCCGCCTTGCGTGCCGGGGAACACGTTCTTATCGATTTCCTTGCCGAACTTTTCGCGTGCCAGAATCATACCGGCGCGCGGTCCGCGCAGCGTCTTGTGCGTGGTGGTGGTGACGATGTCGGCGTGCTCGCAGGGGTTGGGATGCACGCCCGCGGCCACGAGGCCAGAGATGTGCGCCATGTCCACCAGGAACACGGCGCCCACGAGATCTGCAATCTGACGGAAGCGCGCGAAATCGATGATGCGCGGGTAGGCGCTGGCGCCCGCCACGATCAGCTTGGGCTGGTGCTCTTTCGCCAGTTTCTCCACTTCGTCGTAATCGATGCGCTCGTCTTCCTTGCGCACGTTGTACGGCACCACCTTGTACAACTTGCCGGAGAAGTTCAACGGGTGTCCGTGGGTGAGGTGGCCGCCGTGCGCCAGGTTCAATCCCATGATGGTGTCGCCCGGAGCGAGCACCGCGCCGTAGGCGGCCTGGTTGGCTTGCGAGCCGGAATGCGGCTGGACGTTGACATACTCCGCGCCGAAGAGTTTCTTGGCGCGGTCGCGCGCCAGGCTTTCCACGACGTCCGTGTACTCGCACCCGCCGTAGTAGCGCTTGCCCGGATAGCCTTCGGCGTACTTGTTGGTGAAGACGCTGCCGGTGGCTTCGAGCACCGCCTCGGAGGTAAAATTCTCACTCGCGATCAGCTCCAGTTGTCCGTCCTGGCGGGCGGTCTCGTGCTGGATAGCCTCGTAGATCTCGGGATCCACCTGAGAGAGAGAGCGGGACATGCGTTGAGTTTCGGTCATTTCAGTATTCCTCCGTCAGCGGGTGGGCCCGCTACTGCTCTAACTGAGCGATCTTGGCAACACGGCGCGCGTGGCGTCCGCCGGCGAATTCCGTTTTCAGGAAAATGTCGATCAGTTCCATCGCCCGCGGGGCGTCCATATACTTGGCGCCCAGCGTCAGCACGTTGGCATCGTTGTGCTCACGCGTGAATTTCACTTCGTCGTCGTTCTGCGCGGGAGCGGCGCGCACGCCAGACACCTTGTTGGCGGCCATGGCCATACCGATTCCCGTGGAACAGACCAGTATGCCGCGGTCGCTGCGCCCCTGCGCTACATCGCGGCCAACGGACTGGGCAAAGTCCGGATAGTCGCAAGACTCCGCGCTGCCCGTGCCGAAATCGACTACTTCGTAGCCTTCGTCGGCCAGTTTCCGGCGCAGCGTCTCCTTGAGAGAAAACCCGGCATGGTCCGCGCCAATTGCGATTTTCATAAGGGGATAAATTTGAGTTTAACATGTTAGAATTCAGGCCTATGCGCTGGAGCCGGCTCTTCATCCCCACATTGCGTGAAAACCCCGCCGAAGCTGAGGTTCCGAGCCATCAATTGCTATTGCGCGCCGGCTACGTGCGCCAGCTTTCGGCCGGAATTTACAGCTACCTTTTCCTGGCGCAGCGCTCGCTGCTCAAGATCCAGCAGATTGTGCGGCAGGAGATGGACTCGATCGGCGGCCAGGAGATGTACCTGCCGGCGTTGAACCCCGCCGAGGTCTGGCAGGAATCCGGTCGCTGGAATGTGATGGGCGACAACCTGTTCCGCCTGCGGGATCGCTTCGGACGCAACCTGTGCCTGGCCATGACGCACGAAGAGGTCGTGACCACGATCGCCCGCGGCGAACTGCGCAGCTACAAACAACTGCCCCAGATCTGGTACCAGATCCAGACCAAGTTCCGCGACGAACCGCGCCCGAAATCGGGCCTGCTGCGCGTGCGCCAGTTCGTCATGAAAGATTCGTACACGTTCGACATGGACCAGGCCGGCCTGGACATCGCGTACGAGAAGCACTACCAGGCGTATCGCCGCATTTTCGAGCGCTGCGGATTGCAGTACACCGTGGTGGAGGCTCACTCGGGAGCGATGGGCGGCAGCCAGTCGCACGAGTTCATGGTGGCTTCCGATGCGGGGGAAGACTTCGTGGCGATCTGCAAAGGATGCGGGTACTCGGCGAACCTGGAAAAGGCCGCGGCGGTGCCTTGCCAGCCCGGAGTGCCCGATCCCGCCGGCGACCTGGCGCCCGAAGAGTTCCACACGCCCGGGCGCAAGACTATCGCGGACGTCTCGCAGTTCACCGACCTTCCCGAGACGTCGCAGATGAAGAGCCTGGTGCTGGTGGCGGCCGGCAAGCCGGTGCTGGTGATGCTGCGCGGCGACCATCAACTGAGCGAGACCAAATTCGCCGCGAAGGTGGGGGTTGCCGAGTTCCGCCAGGCGCAGCCCGATGAGATCCGCGGCTGGTTCGGCGCCGAGGCTGGTTCGCTGGGCCCGGTCGGCGTGACGAAGATGACGATCCTGGCGGACCAGGCGCTGGCGGGCCGGCGCAACATGATCGCCGGCGCGAACCGCAACGATCATCACCTGCGCCACGTGACCCTGGGCGAGGATTTTCAGGCGGAGGTCTGCGACTTGCGGCAGGTTGCCCCAGGCGATGGCTGCGTGCAGTGCGGCGGCCCGCTCGACGTGGTGAAGACCGTGGAGATTGGGCACATTTTCAAGCTCGGCTACAAGTATTCCGAATCGATGGGGCTGCGCGTGCTGAATGCCGACGGGAAGGAAGTGACGCCGATCATGGGCTCATACGGCATCGGCATCGAGCGCATTTTGTGCTGCGCGATCGAACAGTTCCACGATAAGGACGGCATGATGCTGCCGGCCGCGATCGCTCCGTTCCATGTGGTGGTGACCCCGGCAAATAATGCCGACGCCAAACAGAAGGAAGCGGCGGAGCGGATCTATGGCGAGTGTCTCTCGCTGGGTGTCGACGCACTGCTGGACGATCGCGACGAGCGTCCCGGTGTGAAGTTTAAGGACGCGGACCTGATCGGCGTGCCGTTCCGGATTACGGTGGGCAAGAAGCTGGGCAGTGGGATGGTGGAGTTCGTGGAGCGTCGCACGAAGGCGTCTGCCGACGTCGCGGTGGAGGAGGCCGCCAGGAAGGTGGCCGGCGCGGTTCTGTAGCTCAGAGCATCGCGAGCGGCACGTCGCGTGTGGGTGCGGGGAAGGCTTTGTCGATGGCGGCGATGTCTTCCGGCGACAGCGTCCATCCCGCGGCGCCCGCGTTCTCGCGGGTGTGCTCCACATTGCTCGCCTTTGGAATGGTGAAGACTCCATCGAGGCGCGTGAGGAAATTCAGGATTACCTGGCGCACGGTGCGTTCGTGGCGCTGGGCGATGGCTTCCAGGATGCGGCCTCCGGGTGAAGCGGGCCGCGGGAACTTTGCCCGGCCGAACGGCGTGTAGCCCACGAGCGCGATGCCGTGTTCCTGGCAGTAGGGGATCAGCTTGCGCTCGATGCCGCGCTCGCCGAGATTGTAGAGGACCTGGTTCGATGCGAGCTTGTGATGGCGCAGTGCGGCCTGTGCCGCCCGCAGTTCGGCGACATCGAAGTTGCTCACGCCCGCGAAACGGATCTTGCCTGTGTCTATCAAATGCTCCATCGCGCGCATGGTTTCGCCGATCGGATGGTTGCTTTCCCAGTGGAGGAGGTAGAGATCGAGGCGATCGGTTCCGAGGCGCTTCAAACTTTGCTCGCAGGCGCGCAGCGTGCCTTCGTAGCTCGCATTGGAGGGCAGGACTTTGCTTGTCAGGAACACCTCGTCGCGGCGGCCGGCAATCGCCTGACCGGCGATCTCTTCGGCGCGCCCGCTGCCGTACATCTCGGCGGTATCGATGTGGGTGAGGCCAAGATCGATACCGGCGCGCAGGGCGTCGACGGCGCGGCGCTCGGCGTCCGCCGAGCCTTCGATCATCCAGGTGCCTTGTCCGATGACGGGGACCTGCACGCCAGTCCAGCCGAATGGTCGTTGTGTCATTGTCTCCTGACATAATAGCTGGATGATCGGAAGGCTGGTTCAAACGCTCGCCGCCGCCCTGCTTGCGGCGGCGCTGCACGCGCAGGCGCCGCAGTATGTCGGGTCGGCGGCCTGCAAGACGTGTCACGCGGAAGTCTACGCTCGCTGGAGTAAGACGCGGATGGCGAATGTAGTGCGCGACCCGCGCGAACACCCTGAGGCGATCATCCCGGATTTGAACAAGCCGGACCCGCTGCTCACGTTCCAGAAAGAAGAGATCGCGTTCGTCTACGGGAGCAAGTGGAAGCAGCGCTATTTCAAAAAGGTGGGGAACGACTATTTTCCGCTGCCGGCGCAGTGGGATATCACGCATAAAATCTGGCGCGCGTACTTCGTACGCGAGGGTACGGACTGGTGGGTGCCGCACTATCCGGCGGACAACATGAAGCGGCCTACGGGCCCGCTCTGCGATGGCTGCCATTCCGTGAACTACAATGTGCAGACACATGCGGTGACGGAGTGGAATGTGGGCTGCGAGAAGTGCCATGGCCCGGGGAGCGTGCACGCGGCGAAACCAGCGCGAACGAACATCGTGAACCCGGCGCGGCTGGATTCGGTGAGCGCGAACGATGCGTGCATACAGTGCCACTCGCAGGGGCGGCCGTTGAAGAACCCGATCGAGGATCGCTACTACGATTGGCCGGTGGGATTCGAACCGGGCAAGAACCTGAAGGATTACTGGCAGTTAGAAGATCACAAACTGGGCGAGACGACGTTTACACATTTCGCCGACGGGACGGCGCACAAGAATCGCATGCAGGGCAACGATTTCGTGCAGAGCGTGATGTATACGCACGGCGTGACCTGCTTCAGTTGCCACGATGTCCACGGAACGGCGAACAACGCGGACCTGCGCAAGCCGGCGAGCGTGATGTGCCTGCAGTGTCACGGCGCGGGCATGGCGAACGGACCGCGCGCCGCCACGATTGAGGCGCACACGCATCACAAGGCGGATTCCAGCGGGAACGAGTGCGTGGCATGCCACATGCCCGCGATCGAGCAGACCATCGCGGACGTCAACGTCCGGGCGCATACGTTCCGGTTCATCACTCCCGCGGAGGGCGAGCGGCTGAAGATTCCCAACGGATGCCAGGGTTGCCACGCCGACAAAGGCGCGGCGTGGGCCACCGAGCAGTTACGCGGATGGAAGACTGTTTCTCCCTGGCGGGTGGCCGAGCGGGACATGCGTGTCCCGCCTAGCGGATCCGGTTCCGTCGATTCTAAATGACTTAGGGTTGAAGACGACGCCTCAGGCGAGGCATTTCCAATGCCTTCGCGCATCACGCCACGGCAGATCAAGTTGCGCTATGCAAAGCGGTGCAGCGTCCGATCGCACTCCGGTGCATCCAGGAGCCAGCTCCGAAGCCTGCGTGGAGATCAAAGCCGTCCTGGTTTCTGATCGCGGAAGAAGACCGCATGATCAATCCCAAAACACATCATTTCATGGCAGAGCGAATGCGGGCTCGTACTCATACGTTTGACCGTCGACCATACACCTTTGCTTACTGCACCGGAAAAGGTCATAGAGGTCATCATGGCTGCTGCACAAGAAATACTTGTTTAGGAAAGCGAGAATTATGAACCAATCTGTTGCAATCGTCACCGGCGCAAGCCAAGGAATCGGCCGGTCTACCTCCCTTCGGGTGGCACGGGACTTCTCGGGCGTTGTGCTCGCGGCACGAAATGCAGCCGCGCTGGCGGAGGTGGCCGCCGTTGTGAAGGCACTGGTAGCCGAACCGCTGATCTGCGAGCTCGATCTGAGCAAGCCCGAAGCTTCTGAAAGTCTCATTAGATCGACCTTGGACCGATTTGGAAGCAGTACCGCAAATCGATTTATCTGAGATGACCGGCGAACAGTGGCAAGCGGGCATGGAGTTGAAGCTGCACGGTGCGCGCCGGATCACGGTACGTGCTTGGGACGCGCTGAAAGTTTCGAACGGCTCCGTGGTATTTATGTCCGGCAGCGCCGCGCTAGATCCAAAACCGGGCTTTGCCGCCGTAGCAGCAACAAACGCTACCATCATCGCTCTTGCTAAGGTTTTCGCTGAACAAGGGATCAAAGACGGCGTGCAAGTCAACAGCATCGTGCCTGGCGCTGTCATGACAGGGCGGCGGCGTTCGTTCTTGGAGAAGTGGGCGCCCGCTCACAACATGACTATCCAAGAAGCAACGAACAAGTTTACAAATCTGGCGGTTCACATCCGCGCCAGGATCTCAAGCCGTCCCTCTGAGCTAGCCGTTTTCGACGCGCTCCTTTATATCCGCGTACGCCGTGTCGATGAGCCCGCCTAGCGCCGCGGCGTTTGTGGGCGTTCCCGGTCTGAGCTTCACATGACGCATGAACCTGCCGTTACCTTGCAACAAGCGGGCCGGATCCCGTAGCGCTGCGCCCTGAAAAAATCCCACGTTTACGTGTGAAGTGAATACATTGACGTAGCCGAAGGGCACATCTCCCAAACATGCGACCGGACAGCCGTCATGCAAAAGCTCCCGGACTTCGTCCCCGGATTTTCGCATCACCTCAAACCACTGAAGCGCGATGGCTCCCAATTCACCGGAGTGCTCTTTCATCCACGCATCGATGGCAGGATCCCGCTCGACAGCGCCGTTGAATCGCAGCAAATCCGTTCTCATCGCCGCTCCAGTCGTCACTCTTTGACACATCGAACGGAAAAAGCTCTCGGCTTCTCGCCACCACTTTGACGATGTAGAGCCTGCCCGCCTTGAGCAAAGTTGTAGAACCATCCACTGGCCGGATCGGTCTCCGATGCCGTCCAGTAGAATCCGTGGGCTTCCAATCGTGCGTACTGGCCATCTTCCGAACGGCCCCCGCCGAGCACGGCATTGAATCCCGAGTTGCCTCCGGCCGACAACACCTTGTACGCCGCTTTGCCTTTGTCGTCCGAATCCTGGCTGACCCCACCGTAATGCTTCGCCAACTGCCGCCATTCGTCGTCCGTCGGCAATCGCCACCCGTCTCCCAATGATCGACAGACTTGCCGGGCCGACCCCCACGTGTACAAACGGCCATACCGGCGGCAATTCAGTTCCGCGTCTTCGTAGCAATAGGACGGCGCGGTGTTGATGTCCAGATTGCGTGTCATCCACTGTTTGCCGTCCGCCATCCGCTTGGAGGGGTACATGGCTCCCGATTGTTTCTGGTCTTGCGCCGAAAGCAGCTCCAATGAGGCGCTAACCGAGAAGAACGCCAGACCCAGCGCGATGGATACGGCAAAAACTCGAATCGGCCTGGTCTTGTTCCTGATCCTGGTCATTCACCATCTCCGTCGCGTACCAGACTATTCTATGACGGCCCGGATTAAGATAAAAATGATCGCGATGCAACAACCTTATCTGAATACCAGAGAAGATGCCGGCTACCGATTCCTGGGCGTTCCGACGCTGACTAGGGCGACGGGCGAAACGACGAATGGAGCGTTCGGAATGATCGAACACTGGGAGATGCCGGTGGGATTTTCTTCGCCCTACCACACGCATCATAGGGAGGACGAGAGCTTTTATGTGCTGGAAGGGAAAGTGGCGTTCGTGTGCGGCGGCGAGTGGCTGGCGGCTGGGCCCGGAGCGTTTGTGTACGGGCCGCGCAATATTGCGCACGGGCTCAAGGCGATCGGCGAGCGGCCGGTCAGAATGCTTGTGATGTGCACTCCGGCCGGGTTCGAGCGATTTGTTTTGGATCAGGCGACGCCAATCGAAGAACCTCAGTCCCCGCCCGATATGGAGCGATTGATGGCGCTGGCCGAGCGTCACGGGATCGAGATCCACGGGCCGCTGCCCGAAGCTCCGGCAGAGTTTGGCCGCTAAGGGACCGATGGCTTCACAGACTGCAGAGAGCGAATCCGACTCAACCTTTACAGGCCCGCGTGCACCTGTGTAGCGCTGAACTGGCCGTTGGTACCGTGGCAGATATCGCAGCTCTCGCCGAACTTGGGATCCGTGTTCGAGGCTGCGTGCGCCAGGGCCGACTGGTTCAAATGACACGCCGTGCACGCCGAAGTGGTGGCGGGCGCCGGGTTGAGCAACCCCTGCGGATCGGTCACCGCGTTCTTGCCGATGGGCAGCACCGATTCCGATCCGTTCGCGTGGCACACATAGCACTCAGCAGTGTCCTGCACGGCGCCCGTCGGGCCCATCGCCGGAAAGCGGACCCCGGAGAAATCGTTGTGGCTGCCGCCAAACCCGACGATCGTGTAAGTCGCGCCAAACGTCGCCAGATTCACGCCCGTGTGGATCTTGTGTACCATCATGGCGAAGTTAATACCTTGTGGCGGCGCGGCCTTATCCGCCGGATTAGTGGCCGACGCGCGCGTGGAGGCATCCGTGTTACTCGGGTTGTGGCAGAACACGCAATACTCGGTGTTGTTACGCAGGCTGCCGTGCAGTTCCAGGTAGGCGTGGCAGTTGTTACAGTTGGAAAGTGCAACCACAGAACGGCGCGACTGCACCGGAGTGCCATCCACGGAGAAATAGATTACCTGGTTCTTGCCGCCATAGTTAGTTGTCATCTGGATGACTGTGCCGGATAGTAGCGTGGCGCTAAGTCGTCCTTCGATTCCCACGGCATAGGTTCCGGTGGCTTTGGCAGGCACAGCATGGCTGAAAGTGTACGTGCACGTTCCATCGCTACCGCAGGACGCGGTAGCGGCAACGCTTTCCGTGACGTATCCCGGCGTGGTTACATCGCTGCCGAAGCTGGTATATCCGTAGTCCGAAGTCGGACCCGCCATAGTAAGTGACAACGAGGCCGGGCTGGCGGCGAACTTACTCATCGGGATCGGGTTCCCCGCATTGTCCTTCACCGTGAAGGTGACCGTGGGCTTCTGGCCCGCGGCGCCGTTGGTCACCTTGGTCAAAGTGAAATTCAGCCCCGGGATGGTTTTCGACTGGTCGGGAATGGTGTGCGCGCCCAGGATGGAGGCGTCGAACTCGAGCTCACCCTGCGGGATGTGGCACTGTGCGCATTGCGAGTCGTCGACTTGCGGCAGATTGACGTGGTTGGTGCCGGTGGCGAAATTGACATCATCGTGGCAGGAGCCGCAGGCGGCGCGGCTGGGGGTGGTGAGCCAGACGTTGGTTTGCGCAGCCTGGTTGGCCGGATTGTGGCAGGTCTGGCAACGGCGCACGTCGGCCGGGTACACCACCGTCGAAAAATCGTTGACGGAGTTCTGAAAGCCGATGATCTGATACGGTTTTCCTGCCACCACGCTGGGCAGCGAGCTGCCCATGTGGATCTTGTGGATGAAGACCTTCATGTCGAGCGAATTGCCCGTATTTGGGTCGGACGTCTGCGGCTGGTGGCAGATGATGCAAAGCTGCACGTCGCGGCGTGAGCCGCCGTGCGCGGCCAGACCCGCCGAACCGGTGCTGGTGGTCATCCCGTTGGGCAAGCCGTGGCAGGAGTTGCAGTCCACGGTGCGGACCACGTCGCGAGGCGAGGCAGTACCGCCCGCGGGGACGAAATCAAAGGTCGCGTCGGCATAGTTCGTGCCCAGATCCCATTCGGTGAGATTCCGCGAGCCGTAAATGCCGATCCGGTGGGTCGCGGTGGCGTCGAAACCCGCTGGCGCCTTGGTATGGAAGGTGTAGACGTACTCCCCGAGGGCGACGGTCTGCGTGGTACCGCCGGAATCCGCCGCCGCCTGCGTGGCCGTAGCGCCACCCGTGGCCGCGGTTGCCGTGCGCGTGATGTATGAAGTGTACTGCGCCTGTCCCTTGGGAATATACGCGGCCAGGAAACTGACGGCGACGGCGCCGGGGGTCGTGATACCGGACTGGTCGAGCGGCGCGCCGGTGGGATCGGCAAGTTTGTAGTCGACGCTAATGGTACCGTCTGAGGCCACTTTGGCGGAGACTATGTTGATAGCCAATCCCGGTTGGACGTAAACCACCTGCGCCGGGTCGGCGTAGTAAGCCTTCTCATGCGGGGTGAAGTGCGCCTTTTTTTGGGCGTTCAACAGGAAGACGCAAACAGCGAGCACTCCTACGACGAACGCCGGACGAATGACGCGCCTGACCGAAGCCACGACTTGCATTTGTCCTCCTCAGACCAGATACAACATCGATCCCCGTTGGTTCACAGTCTACTGCAACTCTGTGCGGAATGGAACGTATGAAAGAGCCGGTCGCAAATTCGGGGTGGTTTCGCACTCTGTCCCCGGTTTGCCCGGTGGAACCGTCTAAGCTGAAAACATGAGAAGGTTTCTCTACAGCAAGTGGTTCTTTCTCCTCTTGGTAATAGTCACTTCCATCGATCTTGCCGCGGACCTGGGCGAGAACATTTGGGGGCACAACATTCTGAACAACATAGCAATCGGGATGGATTCGGTTGCCCTTGTTCTTGCCGCGTGGATTTTCCTTGACCTGCACACAAGAAGGCCGAAACGTGGCGACGATACTCCTCATCGATGACGAACAGGCGATCCGCCAACTGGTTTCCTCGATCCTTCAGTCGGCTGGTCACGACGTGGTCGCTGCGTCCAACGGACTTGAGGGCATAGCGCTCTTTCGCTCAGGTCCCGATCGATTCAACCTTGTTCTAACCGACCTGAAGATGCCCACAATGAACGGTCATCAATTTATCAAGCTGGCCCGCGAGACCAGAGCCTGCGTGAAAATAATTTGCATGAGCGGCTTTACAAGTGAACCTGCTCCTGAGGGCACGGAATTCCTGCAGAAGCCGTTTTCGGCGACCGCGCTTCGTGCATGCGTGGATAAGCTGTTAGAGCAGCAGTGAAGAGATTTGCGTTCCGGACGGAACAGCGACAATGGAGGACCGCGATGAGATACGACTTTCTGATCGAGACTTACGATACCGAGCGCATTAAGGTGATTAGCGCCTGGAGCATGTTCACCGACAGCGACCTTGCCGTCCGGCCTCATCCGGTCGACACGCGGGGACGCAGTTTCCACGAGCATATGGTGCATCAGTGTGTCAGCGAAGACATCTGGTTTCGCACCATGCTTGATATTGACGTGGCAGCGCCGCCGCTGCCTCAAGAGGAAGTCCGCCTGGGATTCATGCGGCGGTACGCGGAGGACAGCCAGAAACGCCTGGCCGCGCTGCGCGAAAAAGACGAGACATGGTGGGAGGGGGAGACCGTTTTTTTCGACGTGCGCCGCTCCCGCGCCTGGGTGCTGACTCGCCGCATGACCCACACAGCCCATCATCGGGGCCAACTGTTGGCCCTGCTTCGCATGCTCGGCCGGGATGAGCACAGCAACTACGGTCCTACCGCCGATACGGGCGGCTTGATGCAAAACCACGCACCCACCATCTACCCGTACCCGAATATGGACGCCCTGTTCGAAGGCGAAGCCGCCGGAGGCAGGAAGAGTGCGTTGCCCGGGCCGGGAGAAAAGCCGGTCACGGAGCGGCCCTGAGAACAGCTACCGGGTATCCTGTGAGAGTGCGTTGGATCTTCACATTGTTTGCATGCGCAGCTTACGCGCAGATCGCCGACCTTCCGCGAAGCATACCGCAGGGCAACACCTTGCGAATCCGCGGGTCGGGCTCCGCAGTAGCGGCTCGAATGCACGACCGCACCATCCGCCTGTTTCCCGAAGGCAGCGGATCGCTCGGTCTGATGCCCGTGCCGGCGGATGAGAAACCGGGGGATTACAAAATCGAGCTGCTCGACAAAGCGGGCACGCCCGTCGCGAGCGTGCCCATCCGGGTCCTCGATGCGCATTTCCCCAAACAAAACGTCATCATCGGGCAGAATCTCGCGGAGTTAAAACCGTCGCCAGGGGAGACAGAAACAGTCACCGCGTTTCGCGATGCCGTCTCGGAGGTGCGCCATTGGTCTGAACCGCTGGCGCTGCCGGTACGCGGCTGCATGACTTCGCCCTTCGGGGTGCAACGCTACCTGAACGGTAAGCCGACCGGGGGCTTCCATGGCGGCCTGGATCAGCGGTCGCCTGCCGGCACGCCCGTCCTTGCGGTGGACGGCGGCACCGTGAAGGTCGTGGGCGAGTGGAACCTGCACGGACGGACTGTCGGCATCGATCACGGCCAGGGACTCGAATCGATGTACCTGCACATGTCGAAGGTCGCGGTGGCGGAAGGCGCCACGGTCAAGAAGGGCGACGTGGTCGGTTATGTCGGATCCACGGGGCGCTCCACGGCTCCCCATCTTCACTGGTCCTTGTATGTCAACGGAGTGACCGTGAATCCGCGCGACTGGGTTCAAGCCACGGCCTGCCCGGTTGCAAAGAAGGCGCCAGCGAAGAGCCCGCACGGCAGCAGTCGCTGAAACCGCACTGCAACGCGGGCCGGTTCGTCTATCGGCGATCCGGCCTGTGCAACCGTGAAATTCGGGCCAGAAATCCCATCACTCCCAAGCCAATTCCCAACAACGCAATTCCGCCCGGCTCCGGCGCCGCGGTGGCTGCGGGCGAGAACGCGGTCAGCACTCGAACATAGTCTCCGGGCGAACTTGCCACCGTGTCGAACGTAATCTGTCGCGTCCCGCTGATGGTCACCGAATCCCCCGCCTCCAGCCCGCGGTTCCCTGGATTTAAGTAGTTCACGCCGGTGTTAGCCAGAACGTCACTCTCCGCCAGCAGCGCCGTGCTGCTGATAATCGCCAGCACGTCGGAATCGAAATCGACGGTCCCAACGACGTGTTCGGTCGGGCCGGGGTCAAAGAAGATGTAGTGGCTCGCCACCGTAGTCCCCGCTGGAATGGGGCTTGCTCCTACATCTACGCTCAAGGGCGCGATCAACAGAATATTCTGGTCTTCATCGAAGCCAAAAAGATCCGGACTTTGGAAATTGTCGTTGCCCACACTGTCCGGCGTGCCGAACAGGTTCGGCAGGGGAACGCTCAGCTTCACGAATATGCCCCCGCTGTCAGTGCCGTTCCTCCGGTCACGTTTCCGCCAATGATTGTCGCGTCTCCGATGGAGACGGCGGAGATCAGGATTGCCGTGATGGCCAGCGCGTGCCTCATCTCATATCGATATCATTCATTGCCGTTGCCGCGAAGCCCTTCAGGGACCGGCACGGTACGTTCAACCACAAACCGCGCCAGAAAGAGTTAGCCACAATACTTGCTACGCTCGGACACGGCCACGAACCCACGGCACTCATGCCTCCACACATACTGCGGCCGGACGAAGACTGCTATTGCCATCCGCCGCCCAGTGCTTTATAGAGCTGGACTACACTCACAAGTTCGGAGTATCGAATCTGGGCCAGCATCAACTCGGCCTGAAGTAGATCACGGTCGGCATCCAGCGCGTTCAATTGCGTATCCAGGCCGCCGTGATAGCGGAGGTATGCCAGGCGTTTGCGATCCTGAAGAGCGGCGACAAGTTTTTCCTGTTCGAGGCGGCCCGCGCGGGTCCATTCATGGGCGACCAGCGCATCGGAAACCTCCCTGAAAGCGGCCGTGATCGATCTCTCATAGGCAACTTGCGCCTGGTCGCGCTGGGCCTGTGCCAGTCGCACGCCGGATTTGAGACGGCCCGCTGTGAAGATGGGCTGCGTGATCTGCGGCACAAAGGTCCATGCGTTGGTGGGCCCGGAGAAGAGGTTCGCCAGAGTGGAGGTTTGGCTTCCGATTATCCCCGTCAAAGTGATCTGCGGGAAGTATGCTGCCCGGGCGACCCCGATATCAGCGTTGGCGGCGATTAAAGCCTGTTCGTTTGCGCGAATATCGGGCCGCCGTTCGAGCAGCGCCGAGGGCAGGCCGGGAGGCACTTCCGGGAGTCTCTGCTCCACTAACGGAAGCCCCCGGGGGATCGTTTCCGGGTTCCTTCCGAGCAAAAGAGCGATTGCATTTTCGGTCTGTTGGATCTGCTGGTGAAGTGACGTGATTGACTCCGCGACGCTATCCACGAGTTGTTCGGCCTGGCGCACATCGAGCAGCGTAGCCGTCCCGTGGTCCTCCTGATGGCGCGTCAGCTCGAGCGATTGAACGCGTGTCTCCAGCGTGTTCTGTGAAATCGCTAGCGCGGTATCCAATTCGAGTAGCTGGAAATAATCCGAAGCTACGTCGCTGACGAGTGTGCTGACCACCGCTTTACGGTTCTCTTCGCTGTTGAGCAGATCGGCGCGCGCGGCCTCGGTGGCCCGTCGAAGACGCCCCCAGATATCGACTTCGAACGACAGGAGATTGAGTGCGACCTCGCCCCAGTTGCGGTACTGACTCTGCAGGAACGTTTGCTGTAGTGGAAATTGTCCATCCCTGGACAGTCGTGTGATCTGCAGGTCGCCCTGGGCGGTCAATTGGGGAAACTGGTTTGAGCGGGTGATTCCCAGGTTCGCGCGCGCCTGTTCAACACGCGTCACCGCATCCAGCAGATCATAGTTGTTTACCAGCGCGATGCGGATTAAGTTCTGAAGCTTTTGATCGTGGAAGACCTCGAACCATTTGAGATTGGCAAGCGAAGCGGCCTGCGGCGCCGGCAATGGGGTCGGCGCGCGGAAGTTTGGCGGGACTGTCACCTGCGGGCGTTTATAATTTGGTCCGACTTTGCAAGCGGCCAATAGAATCGCCCCTGCTGTAATCGCAAGATAGGAAGCCCTCATGTCAGTCTCCCGGCGCCGGCGAACGCTCAGGACCCGTTTGTGGAAGCCTCACTCCCGACAGCTTCTCGACAACGACGAAGATTGCGGGAACAAAAAACCTGCCGATGAATGTCTCCGCCACCATCCCCCCAATCACCGTGGTCCCGATAATCTGGCGCGCGACGGATCCGGCGCCGGATGCCAGCCATAGCGGCACGCACCCGACAATGAACGCTAGCGCGGTCATCATAAGGGGCCGGAAGCGAATCCTCGCCCCCTCCAGCGCTGCGTCCACCAGGGGCTTACCTTCTTCGTACTGCTCTTTAGAGAAGGCGACAATCAGAATCGAGTTCTTCGCGCTCAAACCAATCAGCATCACTAAGCCGATCTGCATGTAAACGTCGTTTTCCAGCTGCACCATGTAAGCGGGCAGAAACGCCATCATCACCACGCGGCGGAGCCATAGCACGGCGATCGCGCCGAAGACCGCCACGGGAGTGCTCAGCAGCACGCTGAAGGGCAGCGACCAGCTCTCATAGAGCGCCGCCAGAATCAGAAAAACGAACAGCAGGGAGAACCCGAAGACCACATAAGAGGGAATGCCTTGCCTTGCCCGTTGCTCCTGATAGGACATACCCATGTAGTCAAAGCCCATTTCGCTGGGCATGGTTTTCTTGAAGACGTCTTCCAACGCCGCCGTAGCCTGGTCCGAGCTATAACCGGCCGCCGCGGAGCCGTTGATCTGCGCCGATCGGTATTCGTTGTAGCGGATCGTGAACTCAGGGCCGGAATGGGTCTCGAATTTCGCCAGCGCGGAAAGGGGCACTGGCTGGCCCTGGTTGTTGCGTACATAGAATTGGGGGAGGTTCGTCGTAGTCGACCGAAAAGGCGCCTCGGCTTGCAGATACACCTGCCAGGTGCGGCCGAAATTATTGAAATAGTTCACAAACAGCCCGCCCATGTATGCCTGAATGGTCCTGTAGAGATCGGTCAAAGCCACGCCCTGCTTTAATACCTTGTCCCGGTCCACGTTCAGGAACCGCTGTGGCACGCTCGGCAGAAACGTCGTGCTGAGTAAGCCGATCTCAGGGCGCTTCCGCGCGGCTGCCATGAACTTATCCAGGTTGCCGGCCAGGAATTGCACGTCCCTGCCGGCGCGGTCTTCCAGCACGAACTGAAATCCGCCGGAGGTGCCGACGCCAGGGATGGCGGGCGGCGGGAAGCTGAAAACGGTTCCCACTGGAAGCCGGCCGAATGCCCGGTTTAATCGCGCCTTGATTTCCTGATATTCTTCCGCCCGGCTTTTGCGCTCGCCCCACGGCTTCAACGTGACAAAGAAGAAACCGTTGTAAGTGATGCGGGCGAAACTGAGCAGGCTGAAGCCGACGACACTCGTAGCGTACCTGACTCCCGCCGTATGACGCAGGATGTCTTCCACCTCTCTCGCGGCGGCTACGCTGCGCTCGAGCGACGCCGCCTGGGGAAGCTGCATGTTGACATACATATAACCCTGGTCTTCATCCGGTAGGAAGCTGGAGGGCAGTTTGCCGGCAAAAAAGACTGCGGCAATGCCGAAGACAGCAAGGAACACGAATACGAGCATGCCCTTGCGGATCACGACGTCCGACCAGCGGACAAAGCCATCCGTAGCGCGCTCCCAATAGCGATTGAACGCGCCGAAGAATTTCCCGATCGGCCCGCGTCTCTCGTGGGCCGGGGCCCTTGGCTTAAGCAACATTCCGGCAAGCGCCGGGCTGAGCGTGAGTGCATTGAAGGCCGAGAGCATCACCGAGATTGCAATCGTGATTGCGAACTGCTGATAGAGCCTTCCGGTGATGCCCGGTATGAAGGCTGTTGGCACAAATACTGACGCCAGAACCAGAGCAACGCCCACCACTGGCCCGGAAAGTTCGTCCATGGCCTTTTGAGCCGCTTCCTTGGGGGCCAACCCCGCCTCGATGTGGCGTTGCACCCCCTCCACAACCACGATGGCATCGTCTACCACCAGGCCGATCGCCAACACCATGCCCAACAGCGAAAGCGTATTGATGGAGAAGCCGAAGATCGGGAAAAAGATAAAAGTGCCTATCAACGAAACGGGCACGGCCAGCATTGGAATAAGGGTGGAGCGCCAATCTTGCAGGAAAAGATAAACTACAAGGATCACCAGCGCGAGCGCGATGACCAGAGTTATGAAAATCTCCTTCATGCCTTCCGTAACCGGGAGGGTCTGGTCAAGCGATATGGCGTAATCGATGTCCTCGGGGAAGCTGCGCTTCATCTGGGCCATGAGCTTGCGGACGCCTCCTACCGTTTGAACCGCGTTGGTTCCCGGCAACTGGTAGACGGCGAGCACCGCGCTGGGTTGGCTGTTTAGCCGGCCGATAAGGCTGTAGTCGTTCGCGCCCAACTCGACGCGAGCCACGTCCCTCACTCGAACCACCCCACCATTCGGAGCCTCGCGTACCACGATGTCTCCGAACTCATCGGGCGATTCGAGCCGGCCCTGGGCTATCGCTGCATAGGTGAATTGCTGGCTCGCGGACGCTGGCGCGCCGCCCACCTGCCCGGCCGGATTCACGGTGTTCTGCGCCTGTATGGCGTTGGCGACGTCCGTGACGGTAAGGCCCAGCTTGGCCAGTTGATCGGGCTTCACCCACAACCTCATGGCATATTGGCCCGCTCCAAAGATCTGGGTCTGGCCAACGCCGTACAAACGCGCGATCGGATCGTTCACGTTGATATATGCATAGTTGGCCAGGAACGTCGCGTCATGAGTCCCGTGTGGCGAGTACAGGCAGATCAGCATCAGCGGAGCGGTAGTCGATTTCTTGATCGTGACCCCATAGGTGTTCACCTCGGGCGGAAGCTGACCAGCGGCCAGTTGTTGCCGTGATTGCGTGAGGATCAGATCCATGTTGGGGTCGGTTTGGAGTTCGAAATCGGTGAATAGGGTCATTTGCGAGCCCGACGTAGCGTTCACCGAATACATGTACTCCAGATTGTCGACGCCATTGACTTGCTGCTCAATCGGCGTGGCCACCGCCTTCTCCAGAGCCAGTGCGTCGGCGCCGACGTAGGTGGCTGTCATGCGGATCTCCGGCGGCGCGATCTTAGGAAATTGCGCCACCGGCAGGATCGCGACGGTGACCAGGCCCACAATCACGGTAAGAATCGCGATCACCATCGCGACAATCGGTCGACCTATGAAAAACCTGGACATAGAGTGAAGATCCCGCCGGTTCTCAGCCGACCATGGCTTCCGTCATTTGTTCTCGCTGGTGTTGTCTCCGACCGGTTTTGGCGATACCAGCATTCCCGTTTTAAGCGCTTGCTGGCCCTCCACCACAACCTGTTCACCGGGCTTCAAGCCGGTTTTGATTACCCACATCGTGCCAACGCGCTCTCCCACCTTTACCGGACAGATTGTGACTCGATTGTCTTGCCCGATGACGTAAACCTGGTAGCTGCCTTGCACTTCAGTGACTGCGGGTTGGGGGACAAGCAAAGCGTTTTTGTCGATGCCGATCACGGCGCGGGACTTTCCGTACTGCCCCGGACGCAGGATGTTTCTGGGATTCGGAAAGAGGCTTGTCAACTGAATGGCGCCCGTGTTCTGGTCTACCTGGCGATTGGCAAACCAGAATCGTCCCGGCTTTTCGTATACACTTCCGTCGGCCAGAATCAGCTTCACTTCCAGGCGATGGAATGCGTCCGCGCGCGCCAGGCGGAGATACTCCTGCTCGCTGACGGTGAAGTTGTCCCTGATGGGATTGATCGTCGAAACGCTCGTTACAGCGCCGCTCGAGGAGGTCACCAGGTTGCCTACCTGGACAGTTGCGACCCCGGCAATGCCATCTATAAGTGATGTGAGGCGCGTGAAGCCAAGGTTCACCCTGGCATTATCAAGCGCGCCCTGCGCGGCTACCACGCCCGCGCGCGCCGCCTCAACCTGTGCCCTCGCCGTTTCAACCTGGGCCTTCGACGCAGCTACCTGCGCCATCTGAGCCCGATTATTTTGCCGGGCATTATCCAACTCCTGCTTAGTGGCTGCATGCTCCGCGAACAGCGGTGTGTACCGGTTTTCATCCAACTGTGTCCTGAGTTGAGTAGCTTCGGTGGTCGCAAGATTCGATTCTGCCGTGGCGAGTCCCGCCTGCGCCTGAGCGAGCTGCGCCTTCGCCTGCTCATATTGTCCGGAAGCCTGCAGAACCGTGGCCTCGAACGGGCGCGGATCAATCTGAAACAACAACTGCCCCTTACGAACGAACGATCCTTCCTGGTAATCCTGCCGCAACAAATACCCGGTCACCTGCGCCCTGATGTCCGCGTTGACCAAGCCATCCAGCGTCCCGATCCATTCGTGCTCGATGGGCAAGTCGCGCTGCTCTACCGCCGCAGCCAGCACCTGGGGGGGCGGTGGCGGGGGCGCCTGCTTCTTCGTTGTGGAGCGGCTGATCACCACCGCGGCTCCCGCGATCAACAGCAGAACTGCACCGCCTCCGGCAATCTGAAGAGTGCGCTTACGGGTCACTCGTCTCCTCTGTGAGATTTACCACTTGTAGCGCCAGGACCGGGGGTGTTACGCGTGAGCATGCACAAGATGATTTCGTTGCCGTTTGAATGATTCAAATAATAATTTCAGTGATTTGAATAACGTCGGAGCGAAGCGCCGACGAAGTTCATGGCCGCGATTTGTGAAACCGTGTGGCTACTTAAGGCCTAAATCGGCCCGTAGTAGTACGATTCGCTCTCAGGGTAAATTTTCAAGGTAAAAATGATGAGGCTGGCGGAGCGAAATCGAATCCACGGCGCAATTGCTAAACGCTAGTACGGCGCTGCGTTGCGCGAGTGCTGTTCTGCGGCCTTGTCGTCGCGCCCTTCCTTTTGTTCTTCTTTTTAGACCGTTGCACGGTGTAAGTTTTTCCAGTGCTCGGGTTGGCAAGGCCGGAGCCCGGTTGCGGTGCCTTCTGCGCGAATGCGGTCGGCAGACCGGCAACGGCTAGCGCAACGATTAGGACTATCCTCTTCATTATTTCTTCCCTGCTTGAGTATTGGCGCAAACTAGTCACAGCCTCAATATGGGAAGGGTTAAGTCCGCTGCACGAAACATCCGCTCTCCAGTTGCCGAAGCGCAGCCCGCGGCCACCAATCGGCGAAATCGTTCGGATTATGGACGAAATGCCACACGCGATAGACCGCGGATGGGACGGAAATGTTTAGCGTTTCCGGTACAAAGTGGGAGACCAGACTCCATAGCTGTGGCTGCGATCAGAGCATCGGCTAGTTGAATGCCGTGGGCGAGAGCGTGCTGTTCGATGAGTGCGACGGCTGCAGCACCAATGGCTTCGGAAAGGGGCAGGATTCGGAATTGGAGTTGGCGAAGCGACTGATGGATTTGGCGCGCCTCCAGCTTTGATCGGGCGCCCTGAAGTAGCTCCATGAGGGAGACAATGGCCAAGGCGCGATCTGGCGCGGCGTCGATGGCGCGGGCTGCCCTTTCGCTGCCGCGGGACGCCCAGATCAGAACATCGGTATCGAAGATCATTTCGACTTTCGCGAGCGCAGTTGCTTCCCGAAGCTGGCTTGAGCAGGAGCCCGGCGGGGCACGCGCAAGTGGCGAAGATAGGAAGCCGGATTGCTAATGTCCTCGCGGTCTTTCCAGAGGCCAAACAGCGGCTGGTCCTTGGTCTTAGGGGCGCCGCTGGACGTTGCCGGCGTAATAGGCGTCAGCTTGGCCCTTTCCTTTCCGCGATAGAGGACCGTGACCGTTTCCCCGCGGTCTATGGCGCGAAGGACGTTCTTCATGTTGTAGCGAAGATCGACTATGGTTGCGTTCATGGAGTGTCTCTATACAAGTATACATTTAGGCAAAACGGCGCGATTTCCATTCTACAGCCTGCTCACGTAGCCGTCTCCCGAAAGGCCGTCTCGGGACCTCGTGGGCCGGGGCTATACTGAGGCTTCATGAGTTCCGGAAAACGCGTTGACCCGCCCGCGCGGGTATCGAGCTCCCCTTCACCGTCGACTACCAGCAAGAAGTTGCTGCCGTGGCTTGTGGCGGTGGCGTTTTTGTTGGAACAACTGGACACGACGATCTTGAACACGGCAGTACCCACCGTTGCGCACGCGTTGGGTGTGTCGGTGTTGAACATGAAAGCAGTCCTGGCGAGCTATACTCTGGCGCTTGCAGTCTTCATTCCGATTAGCGGATGGATGGCAGATCGATTTGGCACGCGGCGGGTGTTTGCTTCGGCCATCGGAATCTTCACCCTGGGTTCGCTTCTATGCGGGCTCTCGACGAACCTTAATCTTCTGGTGTTCTGCCGCGTGCTGCAGGGTTTCGGCGGCGCGATGATGGTGCCGGTCGGGCGCCTGACGCTGGTACGGGCATTCGACAGATCGGAACTGATTCGGACCATGAGCTTCGTCACGATTCCCGCTCTTGTCGGTCCTATGGTGGGCCCGCTTGCCGGCGGCTTGATCATACGATACCTGCATTGGCGTGACATTTTCTTTGTCAACATACCAATTGGCATTGCTGGCTTAATCCTGGTTTATCTGCACCTGCCGGATTATCGTGAGGAAAGGAGACGCCCGCTCGATTTCGTTGGACTGATCCTTTTCGGATCGGGAATCGCGCTGCTTTCCTACGTGCTTGAAGTCTTTGGTGAGCACATGTTAAGCCTGGCGGAGATCGTTGGTTTGCTGGCGATTTCGATCGCGCTGATTGTCGCGTACGGAGTGCATGGGATGCACCAGCAATTTCCGCTACTCACTTTGAACCTGTTTCGCATACGCACTTTCCGGGTGGCCGCGGCGGGAAGTTTTTTCACACGGCTCGGGATTGGCGGCGTCCCGTTTCTGCTGCCCCTCTTGTACCAGGTTGGGCTCGGTTACTCGCCGGTGGAGTCCGGTTTGTTGATCATGCCGCAGGCCGTTGCATCCATGACCGTGAAGCTGATTATGGGCCGGCTCCTGAATCGCATCGGGTATCGGGGTGTCCTGATTTCAAACACCTTCATTATCGGCAGTCTTTTACTTCTGTTCGCGACAATCGGGCCGCACACGTCCGTTTGGGTGATTCTGCTGCTTGCGTTCTGCTACGGTGGCTTCACTTCTGTGCAATACACCAGTATGAACACGCTTGTTTATGCCGATATTTCGGATGATCTGGCGAGTAATGCGAGTTCCATCGCCAGCACGGTACAGCAAATGTCTATGAGCTTCGGCATCGCCATAGCGGGGTTGGCTACGGCTGTTTTTCTGCCTGACGGCGCGAGATCAAACTCACCGGCATTCATGCATGGCATTCACCAGGCGTTCATAGCACTGGGAGTATTCACGGCTCTTTCCTCGACAATATTCAGCCGGCTCCAGAGTAGCGACGGTGAGAACGTGAGCCAGCACAAAGTGCTACACGCGGGATAGAGATATCGAAGTTCAAAATTTGTGGCGTTGAGCCAAACGTCTTCTTCCCCTTTTGCAAACAATCCTCCTCGTCGGAGCGTGCCATCAGAACCGCAGGGCCGGCGGTGCCGTGGACGAGGCGACGTCTGTCGATAGGCTCATCTCCCTCCACTGCGTGGCTTCGGCTGCCCGCGTCTTCTCGGCTTCGGCGGCGAAACGAACCGCGTCGCTGCCGATCAACAGGTGCGCCGGAAGATTGTCACTGGCCGCCAAACGAAGCACAACCTGGGCCACCTTAGCGGGATCACTGATCTCTTGACCCCAATTCGATTTCAAGGCCTCAGCCACCTTGCCGACGGACGGTTCATAGTCCGGGAGGAGTTCGGGCGTGTCCTGGTTCGCGCGGGCGCCCCAGTTCGTGCGCATTCCGCCGGGTTCAAGGGCGCAAACCGTCACGCCGAACGGGGACAGTTCTTGAGCAAGAGATTCCGTAAAGCCTCCAACAGCCCATTTCGCTGCATGATAGGGTGTGCTGCCAGGCCGGGTCAGTCGCCCGCCGACCGATGATATCTGAAGGATGCAGCCGCTCCTTTGCTTGCGCATGAGCGGGACGGCCGCACGGGTAACGTGAACGACGCCATAGAAGTTGGTGTCAATCACCGCCTTGAACCTCTCCGCGCTCAACTGCTCGAACGGCGCAATATCGCCGAACCCGGCGTTATTAACGACCACGTCGAGACGCCCAAACGCGTCAAGTGCTACCTGCACGGCGGCCTGAGCCCCGCTTTCATCCGCCACGTCAAGAGAAACCGCGCGGACGCGCTCGCCGAATTTATTTACCAAGTCATCCAGTCGTCTCGGGTCCCGCGCTGTGGCGACTAGTCGATCGCCCGATTCGAGCACAGCCTCCGCAATGTTCCGGCCCAAACCGCTGGCGCTGCCGGTTACCTACCATACTTTGTCCATAAAATACCTCCCTTTGTTGCCTAGTTAACAGGTCGTTTGAGCTCTGCCCTCAACTGGGAGGGTGTCGTCCCTTCCCACGTTCGGAAAGCTCGATAAAAGGAATTCGAATCCTCGTAGCCGAGCAGGTACGCCACCTCTGCGACATCGATATCCGGTCGGTTGAGATACTCGCGCGCCAGTTCCTGGCGCGCCTCCAGAAGCAACTTACGAAAAGTCGTCCCGTCGTCGTCGATCCGCCTCTGCAGGGTCCGATCGCTTAGCCCAAGCTCATGCGCCACGGACGAGACGTCGGGACGGGCTCCTGCCAGCAGGCGTTTAAGAATCCATTTCACCTGCTCGCTGATCGAACGCTGCGCACGTTGCTCTTTCAAAGCTTTGTCGAGTTGTGGGTCCAACATTTCAAGCAAGTCGGCATTGTGGGTGAGGAACGGCCGGTCGAGATCGGCCGTGTGGAGGACGAGAATATTCCGGGGCGCTCCGAATTTGACCGGGCATTTGAAATAAGCTTCGTGGACCCTGGTCGCTTCTGCTTTGCGCTTGAGCTCCACCCTTTTCGGATTCACCGGATGCCCCGTACCACGGCGACCGAGTTCAACGAATGACGCAAAGACGGCGTCCGTCAAGCGAGGCGGCGTTTCCTCCTGCGCGTGTTGCCACACGGGCTCTATTAAGCATTCGTCCTTGCCGATCTTGATTTGCAGCTCCTCGGGCGTACACAATTGCTTGAAGTGGGCAAGGCGAGTAAGAGCATCCCGGTAGTCGCGGGCGTAGTAGGCCGCCATCGTTGACGGCGGCCGATTTCCAACATCGATCTGGGTGGCAATCTTCAGGCCTGCGGCGGGATCGGGGGAAAGCTCGCCGACGGCACGCCAAAGCGCGAAGAACTGCGCTGTCGTCACAAGGTTTTTCTTACCGTCGTAGACCGTCACTGGCACCCGCGCCTGACTCAGCACTGCTGCTGGAGTTAGCCCGATTTTCGAGAGCCCTATCCAAAAGGCGTTCGCGGCTTTGAAACGGTCTGGTGCTTTTACGGTCATGTTTCTATCACTGCTGATTTTCGCCTCGGAACCGACATTGCCTTCAGGACATTTCCCGGTTAGCTGATGATCGCTTTAGGTTCCAGGTATTCCTGCAGCCCAAAGATCCCGCCTTCTCGCCCAATTCCCGATTGTTTGAACCCGCCGAAGGGAGCAAACGGATCGTGGCCTATTGTATTGATCAGGACCCGGCCGGCGGCAAGTTTGCGTGCCACGCCGTTTGCCCTTTCGGCGTTCGCCGAGCTTACGTAAGCGATAAGCCCGAATTCCGTGGCATTGGCAATCTCAATGGCTTCGGCTTCCGTCTTGTATGTCAGTATCGACAAGACGGGTCCGAAGATTTCTTCCTTCGCGATGCGCATATCGCGGGTCACATTGGCGAACACGGTCGGCTTCACGAAATTCCCGCTCTCAAGTCCGGAAGGATGACCTTCGCCGCCGATAACGAGCTCCGCACCTTCCTCGATGCCTGATTTGATGTAGTCCTGAACGCGCTTGTACTGTTTTACGCTCGCCAATGGGCCGAGGGTGACATCCTTGTTCCTGGGATCGCCCATTTTGATTTTTTCGACGGCCGCTTTGGTCAATCTCTTCACTTCGTCCAGCCGGTCTTCCGGCACGATCAGGCGCGAAGCCGCGATGCAGGCTTGACCGTTGTTCAGGTAACAGGCTGCGACAGCCATCGGAATGGCAGTGGAGAAATCGGCGTCGTCCAGAATGATGTTCGGCGACTTGCCGCCGAGTTCCAGCGTCAAGCGCTTCATCGTGTCCAGGGAGTTCTTCGCCACCAGTTTTCCGATCTGCGTCGAACCGGTGAACGCGATCTTTTGAATGTCGGGACTTTTCGTCAGCTCCGTCCCGACGACCTCACCGAGGCCGGTCACGAAATTGATAACGCCAGGAGGCAAACCGGCTTCATGAAAAGCGTCCATCAACACTTCCGTTTGCATCGCGCTCATCTCGCTGGGCTTGATGACAACAGTGCATCCGGCGGCGATTGCCGGAGCCACCTTGATCGCGATCGAACCGGCGCTCGAATTCCAAGGCGTAAATATGCCCACCACGCCCGCCGGTTCCATGATGACTTTGGAAGTCCCGACAGTTCTTGCCAGATCGAAGTCCTTGAGAACCTCTTTGAAGTGCAGGAAAATGTTCGCCGCGAGGTTGTTCGAGCCCTTCGCGCGGTCTTGCGGAGCGCCGTATTCCAGAACCGTCGCGTCAACGAGTTGATCCATTCGCTTGGCAACGGCATCATGCAACCGCTGCAAGCAGTCCATGCGGTATTCCTTGCCTCTTTGCGAAAAGGTATTGAACGCCTCCTTGGCCGCGGCGATGGCCTGTCGGGTGTCGATCTCATCCGCCATGGTGACCTTGCCGATAACCGTGTTGTTGGTCGGGTTCACTAGGTCTACGACCTGGGTTCCATGGGGTGTGACGAACTTGCCGTTGATGTAGGCGCGATCAAAGGCTCTTACCAGAGCTGCGGTTTCGTCTTCGTTCATTTGCGTTTATCCTTTACAACGTTCAGCAAGCTTTACCAACATTCGCCGTGTCTCTCAGGACCCGGCCACAATTTCATTCTGGCTGAATGCAGCGCGGGTGTAACTAACAAACGACGCCAATCCTCTTGCAAATTCTGCCAAAAGGGATGGCCATCCGCAAAATTCCTCCCTTGCACAAAACTATGCCCATGCAGGTAGGGTTTGCGGCGAGCTGATAGGTCACACATCTGGGACGGATTCGTTTGCACTCGGTCGTATCACGCGCGTCTCGCGGATGTGCACCAGCCTAAGGGCCCTAAGTCGTCTCGGAGGAAGCGGGGGTGACGCCACGTCCTTGAGTTCGAAACGTAAATCGACCAAAGCGTCAAGCTCTCGAAGTCGCCCTCTAGATCGGTGCCGTCGCCCGGCGAGCCGCACGATGTATACTGCCCTCAAATGCGCTATCAAGCGACGGTACGACTGCTCCTGGCCATCCTGTTCGCCGGCGCCTTGCTGCAGTTCGCCCAGTCCAGCCGCGAAGCCACGCTCGCAGTCCGCATCCTCGACGCCGCCACCGGACAGCCAACGCCGGTGCGCGTGCGCCTACAGAACCAGAACGGCGAGCGCCCCAAAGTTCGCGGAGCGCTGGCGGTATCCGAATCGGCGATTCCCATCCCGCGCCAGGCCATCGCCGTCATGTTCGGCACCCAGGACCGGGCCGAAGGCTACGCCATCCAGCCCGACGGATCCTTCTACTTGGATGGCTCCTTCGACGTGCGCCTGGCCCCGGGGACCTACACGCTCGCCATTTCCAAGGGCTTCGAATACCTCCACGAAACCCAGTCCATCGAACTCAAGCCCGGCGCCTCCCTGACCCGCGAATACAAACTCCGCCGCTGGGTGGACATGCCCGCGCGCGGCTGGTATTCGGCCGACGATCACATTCACCTGCGCCGCTCCCTCGCCGACAATCACCCCATCGCGCAGTGGATCGCGGCGGAAGACCTTCACGTGGGCAACCTGCTGCGCATGGGCGATTTCTGGGAGACCTACTTCGCGCAGTACGCGTTCGGCGAACGCGGCCGCTATACGGAGGCCGGGACGCCTGCTTTCCTCCGGACAGGAGGAGCCGCGCACCCCGGAAATCGGCCACACCATTTCCCTGGGCGCGAGTGACTTCGTGCGCAACCCGCAGGACTATTATTCGTTCGACAAGCTCTTCGACCGCGTGCACGCCCTGGGCGGCGTGACCGGAATTGCCCACCAGGCGATGTCTTTCCACGGCTATCGCGGCATGGCGCTGAACACGCTCCGCGGCAAGACGGATTTCCTCGAGCTCGCGCAATTCTGCGAGCCCGAAGGCCCGCTCGCCGTGCAGCACTACTACGAGTTTCTGGACATGGGCATCAAGCTGACCGCTCTGGCCGGGTCGGACTTCCCCTGGTGCGGCGTCGGACCGCAGTATGGCTTCTCCGAACCGCGATTCGCCCAGATCGGCAACGCGCGTTTCTATGCCTACACCGGCGGCCCGCTGACCTTCGAGCGCTACATGGCCGCGCTCCAGGCCGGGCGGACCTTCGTCACCACGGGCCCGATGCTGCTCCTCACCGTGAACGGCAAAATGCCCGGCGACACCATCGACGTCGCTCGCGGCGCCAGGCTCAAAATCTCGGCCGAGGCCTATGGCGCCCCCGGCCAGGTGCCGCTGCGCGAGATCGAGATTATCGGCCATGGCAAGGTGCTGGCGCGGACTGCGGGAAACAACGCTGCGCATCTTACCGTCGATCTGGAGCTGCCAGTCGATCACGGCATCTGGATCGCGGCGAAGTGCGACGCGGGCACCGGACAGGTGGCCCACACCACGCCGGTCTACGTCACCATGAACGGCGGCGGCTGGCACAATCCTCAGACGCTGCGCCAGAATCTCGCAGTCGCCGAAGGCTATTTGAAGGAAGTGGAGCAGGACCTGGCAAACCCCGGAAATAACTTGGATCGCCAGGCGACCCGCCATCGCGCCCAGCTGGAACGCCAGATCGCCGAGTCGCGGACTCAGTTGAAGAATATGTCCGCCCTTATCGGTCACGACAATTGAAGCGCATGCGGGTAAACTAGTTCCTACACATGCTAGCGGCGGGCAGCCGGCTCGGGCCTTACGAAATCGCGTCCCTCCTGGGGTCGGGAGGAATGGGCGAGGTGTACCGCGCACACGACGCGCGCCTTGGCCGCACCGTGGCGCTCAAGGTGCTGCCTTCGGACGTGGCGGGCGACCCGGGACGCCGCCAGCGCTTCGAACACGAGGCGCGCGCGGCCAGTGCGCTGAACCATCCGAATATCATCTCGGTGTTCGATATCGGCAGCCAGGAAGGGCTGGTCTACATTGTCAGCGAACTGATCGAAGGCGAGACCTTGCGCGATCTGTTGAAACATGGCGCCCTGCCGCAGAGCCGCGTCGTGGAGATTGCCGGACAGGTGGCCGAAGCGCTGGCGGCGGCGCATGCGGAGACAATCGTACACCGCGATCTCAAGCCCGAGAACATCATGCTGACACGCGACGGGCGCGCCAAGGTCCTCGATTTCGGACTGGCCAAACAGGTGACGCGCCGCACCCCGGGCAGCGATGAGACGGAGTCGTTCACGCGCACCATGCCGGGCGCCGTGCTCGGGACCGCGGGATACATGTCGCCGGAACAGGTGCGCGGCGAGGTGGTGGACGCACGCAGCGATATCTTCAGCTTCGGCCTGGTGCTGTACGAATGTCTGGCCGGGCGGCCTCCGTTCGAGCGGCCCACCGGCGTCGAGGTGATGACCGCCATCCTGCGCGAGGACCCGCCGGAGCTGCCGGAAACGGTGGCGCCGGCATTGCGCCAGATTGTCGCGCACTGCCTCGAGAAGGAGCCCGACCGCCGTTTCCACTCCGCGCGCGATCTCGCGTTTGCGCTCCGCACCGTCAATCTCTCCGCGACCGGCTCACGCCCGGGCGGACCGGTACCCGCGGCGGCGGCCCGGCGGCGCCGGAACTGGCTGTGGCCCGCCGCGACCTGCGGTCTGGCCGTGCTGTTGGCCTCTCTTGCCATTCCCCACTTCCGGGAGCTGGAGCCAATCGACCTTGCCAGGTATCGCTTCACGCCCTTCGCCAACGACCACGAGCCCGAAGGCGAGGCCGCGTGGAGCCCCGACGGCAAGAGCATCGCCTACCTCAAGACTGTCGACGGCGTTCCGCAGCTCATGGTGCGCGCCCTCGATTCCGCCGTCCCGATCCAGTTGACCAAATCGCCGGTTCCCGTGTCGCACGCCTTCTGGTCGCCGGATTCGACGCTGATCTACTACATCACCCGCGGCGGCGTGGGCGAACTGCTCGGCATCAGCCCCTCCGGCGGCCAGGCCAGGCGCATCTTGGACCACTTGCGCAACGCCGGAATCTCGCCCGACGGCAAGACGCTCGCCATCTGGCGCACCACCGAATCGGCGGGCCAGTTGAAAAGCACGGTGTGGATCTCTTCGCCTCCGGGGGCCGAGCCCCGGCGCTATCAGCCGGCTCCCTTCGAAGTGCCGCTCGGTCTCCCGGACAACGTCCTGCGCTTCTCCCCGGATGGAAATTCCATCCTGCTGGTCACCAATGCCGTCTCTCCGCAAGTCTGGCTGCTGCCTTTTCCCGAGTCCAGGGGAGCCCCGCGACGCCTCTTCGCCGCCACCGAATTCAGCTCCACTCCGCACGCCAGTTGGATGCCGGACAATCGCCACGCCGTGATCTCGTTCGCCACCGGAGGCGGGCAGCCGGCGCTCTGGCTGGCCGACCTGCGCCGCGAGAGAATGCGCAAACTGACCGCCAGCACGTCGGCCGAGGAAGATCCTTCCTTGTCACCGGACAGCGAACGCCTCGCGTTCACTTCGATCGCCGACGACTACGACCTGATGGAGTTGCCGCTGGATGGTTCCCCGCCCCGCACCCTGCTCGCCACCAGCCGGAACATGTACTCGCCCTCCTGGTCGCCGGCCGGCGACCAACTGCTCTACGCCACCGATCGCAGGGGCGTCGAGGAGATCTGGATTCACAATGTAAAGGCCGGAATCGACCGGCCGCTGGTCACCCCGCGCGACTTTCCCGCGGGCACTACCACGGGCCTGACATCGCCAGTGTTCTCGCCCGATGCCAAACGCTTCGCTTTCGTTCGCTTCGCCACCGATGCGCCGCCCACCATCTGGGTGGAACCTGCGGTCGGCGGCCCGATGATTCGCCTGACCAGCCAGTACATCGTCGCGCCGGCATGGTCGCCCGACGGAGACTCCATCGCCGGCCTGATGCAGCGCGAACGTCCCTGGCAGCCCGCAATCGTCGGAGTCGGTGCGGACATGGCGCCGCACGTCATCCCCGGGAACGTGATCTGCCTGACGCCGCTGGAATGGTCGCCCACCGGCGAGTGGCTGGCATGCGAAGCGCGCGACGGCGTCCAGCTCTTTTCGCCGGATGGCTCCAAGCGGCGCACGCTCCCCGTGGTGAACTCCATGGCCCTGGCGTTCGCCCGCGACGGCAAGACGCTTTACACAGCCGGACGCACGTTCCTCAAAGCCATCGACGTCGCCGCGGGCACGGTACGCGATATCGCTCAATACGCAGGTGGCTGGACCATTTCGGGCGGCGGGCCCTACCAGACGCGTATCAGCCTCTCCCCGGACGGACGCAGCCTGGCCACCTCCGAGGTAAGTTCCCGGAGCGACGTGTGGCTACTGGAGGGCTACCCCACCCCGCGGCCCTGGTGGCGGCTTTGGAAGTAACCTGACCGGCGTCTCACGCATCTCTCAACACAACCAATGCCTCTCGACCCACCGCTCTCACGGCGCAGCTTGATTTCCGCCCTCGGGTTCCTGCCCGCTCTCCGCCTGCTCGGCGCGCAGCAGCAGGGTGCACCGCAGCAGGGTACACCGCAGCAGGACAAACCCACCTTTTCCACCGGCGTCAAGGTGGTGAACCTGTTTGCCAACGTCCGCAACAAGAACGGCCAGATTGTGAAGGATCTCACCAAAGACGATTTCACGCTGGATGAGGACGGCCGCGCGCAGGTCATCTCGTATTTCTCCCAGGAAAGCGATTTGCCGCTCACCCTGGGACTGCTGGTGGATACCAGCGGGAGCCAGCGGCGGCTGATCGGGGAAGAGCGTTCGGCCAGCTACCGCTTCTTCGAACAGGTGCTCCGCCCCGAGAAGGACGTGGCGTTTGTGATTCACTTCGATTTCGAGGCGGAATTGCTGCAGGACGTCACCTCGTCGCGCCAGCTATTGGAACAGGCGCTGGAGAATCTGGAAGCGCCCGCGCAGCGGCAGGTGCAGCAACGTCAGCAGACGCAACCGATGCCATTCCCCTTTCCGGGCGGTGGCGGACGCCGCCGTGGTGGCCCGATGGGAGGCGGTGGCGGAGGCCAGCGCGGCGGTGGGACCGTACTGTACGATGCGGTCCTGTTGGCGTCCAATGAAATCATGCGCAAGCAGACAGGGCGGAAGGCGCTGATCCTGCTGACGGACGGCGTGGACAACGGCAGCAAAGTCTCGCTCTTTTCGGCGGTGGAAGCCGCGCAGCGCGCGGACACGCTGGTGTGCTCCATCCTCTTCGAAGACCCGGAAGCCTACGGCGGCGGATTCGGAATGGGGCGAATGGGCCGCGGCGGGATGAATGTACCGAACGGCAAGAAAGTTCTGGAGCAGATCTCGCGCGAGACGGGCGGCCGTTTCTTCCAGGTTTCGAAGAAAGACACCCTCGCCAAGGTCTACGATGAGGTGGATGAGGATCTCCGGCACCAGTACAGCCTGGGATACTCACCGGATCGCGCCGAGGGCGGATACCACAAGATTCACCTCGCGACGAAACAGAAAGGCCTGACCGTCCAGACCCGCGAAGGCTATTACGGAACCTGAACCACCAATCAGAGCAACACCAGTCAGAGCCGCGACCGTTAGGGAGCGGTGCGGGCGGCACTTCGCCCGCCCCACCACTTATCCTCAGACTACGTAAGGCTTGCGATAGACTTCGCGCGAAATCATCTTCGTAGCTTCGGCGTCGCCGGCAAACTTGGGTCCGGTTTCGATGTTGAGTTTGCGGCCGCTACGATAGCTGATATTGGCGAGGTGGCAGAGGTTCGCACTGTGAACCGCGTTGGAAAGCGGATCGTGGAGATCCTTTATGTTGCGCGATTTGACGGCCTGCAGGAAGTTCTGCATGTGTAAGCCAGTGGCGTCGCCGCCCGGCTGTCCGCGCTCGGGACGCTCTTCCATGATGAGTTCGCTGCTCTCGCCCTTATACGCCTGGAAGCCCTGGTCGCTCATCGCCGCCCAGCCTTCGGTGCCATAGAACAGGTCGCCGATCTGGACGTTGAGCGGATTGTTGGCTGGTCCGACGGTTGTCGGGGCGGGAGCGTCCGGAGGCGCCGCCGGCGGTGCCGCGCCGCGTCCGCCGCGTCCGCCGCCGCCCATGCGGCGTTGCGGGGTGCCCTCGCCGCCCGTCAGGAGGCCCCGCACTTCGAACACCAGTTCGCGATCGCCGTAGTTGAAGCCGGCGAGCAAGGTGTTCGGTGTCTCCTGGTCGTCCTGGTAGGCGTATTTGCCGCCGATGGCATAGGCCGTCTTCGGCCATTCGGGGTCGCTCAGGCCCCAGCGCGCGATGCCCATCTCATGAACGCCCTGATTGCCGATGTCGCCATTGCCGGTGTCCCAGAACCAGTGCCAGTTGTACTTGAAACGCAATTTGTTGAACGGACGCATGGGCGCCGGTCCCAGGAAGAGATCCCAGTTCACGCCGGGGGGCGTGGGCTCGTTCTCGGCGTGCCCGATCGTATTGCGGCGCTTGAAGCACAGGCCCTTCGTCTGGTAGATCTTGCCGATGAGACCTTGCTGCATGGCGGCGATGGCCTTCATCTTGAACGGCGTGCTGCGATGCTGCGAACCCACCTGCATCAGTTTTCCAGTAGCGCGCTGCACTTCCACCATCTTGATGCCTTCGTAGATGTTGTAGCAGGCAGGCTTCTCGCCGTAGACGTCTTTACCGGCCTTCATCGCCCAGATGGCGGCCAGGGCGTGCCAGTGATTGGGAGTCGCAATGGAGACCGCATCCACCCCGGGGTCGGCAAACGCCTGCCGCATGTCCTCGAATTCCTTGGCCTTCTCGAACCCGCCCTTGGCGAGGGTCGCCTGCGCGACTTCACGCGCGGCCTGGTTCACGTCGCACAACGCGGCGACGCGCGACTCAGGCAGGTGCGAGTACTGATTCAGGTGATTCGTGCCGCGTCCACCGAGTCCGATGATGGCGATGTTGATCTTGTCGTTTGCGCCCCAGACGCGGGAGGCGGCGGCGGCCGTAACGGCGCCGAGAAAGAATCTGCGGGTCTTAGGATCTGTCACTGCGAAACTCCTTTGATGCGGTGATTATATCAGGCGGCAACCTGTGTGCCGTGGCGTTTACAATGCTTTAAGTTCCGGACCAAACGCGTACGTCTGGCCGGCCTTGGCCTGGATTTCGATTTCGCGCCCTGCGTAGCGCACTTTGAGCGGCTTGGATTGGCGCGCCGCGATGGTGGCCTTCACCAGCTTTCCGCCCTGCCAGTCCAGCCCCACTTCGAAACCGCCTCGCGCCAGCAGGCCGCTGACATGGCCCGTGGGCAGCGCCGAGGGCAGAGCAGGCAGCAGATGCAGGAACGCCGCGTCGCCGCTTTGCACCGCCGTCAGGCTGGTGGGCGCGCCGTAAGGGTCGTCGCTCTGCAGCAGCATCTCCGTGATGCCGGCTGTGGCGCCGAAGTTGCCATCGATCTGGAAGGGCGGATGCGCATCGAACAGGTTCTTGAAGACTCCGGCCTTGGAGGGGTTCGCGTCCGAGGCCGGGGTGATCAGGTTCTGCATGATTTTGTAGGCGTGGTCGCCATCCAGGAAGCGCGCCCATAGGTTCAGCTTCCAGCCCATTGACCAGCCTGTGGCGGCATCGCCGCGGAAGATGAGGGACTGCTGCGCGGCTTTGAACAGGTCCGGCGTGCCAAAGGGCGTGACCTCGCTGCCCGGATAGACCGCCCACAGATGGGACACGTGGCGATGCTGATTCTTAGGGTCGTCGGTGTCTTCCATCCACTCCTGCAACTGGCCGTAGCGGCCGATCTGAAGCGGCGCGATCTGCTTCCGCATACCGGCCAGCTTGTCGCGCAGGTCGGCGTCCAAGTTGAGCGCTTTGGCGGCGGCGATGGTTTCGCCGAACAGCGTGCGCACGATTTCGCGATCCATGGTCGGGCCCATCACCAGCCCGCCCTGTTCCGGAGAGTTGCTGGGACCGGTGTAGAGGAAGCCGGTCTTGGGATCTTTCACCAGTGCATCGACGAAAAACAACGCGGCGCCCTTCATCAGCGGGTAGGCGGTGGCGCGCAGAAATTCTTTGTCGCCGGTGAACAGGTAGTGTTCCCAGAGGTGCGTGGAGAGCCATGCGCCGCCGGTCTGCCAGATGCCGTGATTGCTGGCGTTGATGGGCGCCGTGCCGCGCCACAGATCGAAGTTGTGGTGCAGCACCCAGCCGCCCGCGTTGTAGTGCTCCTTCGCGGTAATGGCGCCGGATTGCGCCAGGTCCTTGAGAGCATCGAACAGCGGCAGCTGGCATTCGGAGAGATTGGTCTCCTCTACCGGCCAGTAGTTCATTTCGGTGTTGATGTTGTCGGTATACTTGCTGTCCCAGGCAGGCTTGTTGGAATCGTTCCAGACGCCTTGCAGGTTGGCGGGCTGTCCGCCGGGGCGGCTGGAGCCGATCATCAGATAGCGCCCGTACTGGAAGAGGAGCGCGACCAGGGCCGGGTCGTTGCCTGCGGCGAAGGCGGCGATGCGCTGGTCGGTGGGCAGTTTGGCGGCAGCCGTGGTACCGAGGTCGAGCGACACGCGGCGGAACAGCGCCTGGTGATCGCGTATGTGCTCGGCGCGCAGCGTCTCGTAAGACTTGTTACGCAGCGCGGCGAGCGTGGCGTCGTTGCGCGCTTTGGGATCTGCCGAGACATCGCGGTAATTCTTGAAGTTGGTGGCGCCGGCCAGGATGAGGGTCGCGGAGGTGGCAACGCCCTCGCCGCCGCGCGTCTCCAGGCGGGCGTCGAAGCGGATCGCGGAATCCGCCACCTGTCCGCTCATCGCCATTCCGTCTTTGCAGTTGGCGTGAGCGCACTTCAAGGTCGCCGTGAACCGGGTCGGCTGGCTGGATGTCAAGTGGACGACGATCGCGTTGGCAGGATAGCTGGCGAAGACTTCGCGGCGATACTGGATTCCGCCGGCAGTGAACTCGGTGGTGGCTATACCGGTGTCCAGGTCGAGCGAGCGCCTGTAGGCGGTCGGGTTGTCCGCACCGGGCGTCTCGATCAGCAGATCGCCGAATGCCTGATAGGCCTTCTGGTGCAGGGGCTCGCTCATGAACTCCTTCATGGCAAGATCTTCGGCTTCCTTCTGCTTGCCCGCCCACAGCAGTTCGCGGATTTTAGCCAGCGATTGCGCGGCACCCTTGTGCGCGTAGTCGTGAGGCTCGCCCGTCCAGACTGTGTTTTCGTTGAACTGTATGCGTTCGTGCGCCGCGCCGCCGAAGATCATGGCGCCCATGTGTCCGTTGCCGACAGGCAGGGCGTCGGTCCACAAGACGGCGGGGTGGTCGTACCAGAGGGTGACGGGGGATTGCTGGGCTACCGCCGCAGCTCCCGCGGTAAGGATGGCGAGCGCCACGACAGTCAGTTTTTTCATAAAAGAAGTTGGGCGGGGATGGTCCCCGCCCGAAGGTGCAAGATTGAGTTAGCTCTTAATCGCGATCGGAACCAGATCGCGGCTGGTGATGACGCGATCGATCATGCCGTAAGCGACGGCCTGGTCCGGCTCCATGATGTAGTCGCGGTCCACGTCCTTGGCTACGCGTTCGACGGTCTGGCCGGTGGCGCTGGCCAGCATCGAATTTAGGATCTCCCGCATGCGCAGGATTTCGCGAGCGTAGATATCGATATCGGCCGCCTGTCCGGCCAGACCCTGCATGGAGGGCTGGTGGATCATGATGCGCGAATTCGGCAGGCTGAAGCGCTTGCCTTTGGCGCCCTTGGCGAGCAGCACGGCCGCCATGGAGGCCGCCTGACCCACGCAGATGGTAACGATATCGGGCCGGATGAAGGCCATGGTGTCGAGAATGGCCAAGCCGGCAGTAATGGAACCGCCGGGCGAATTGATGTAAATCGAAATATCCTTTTCGGGATCTTCGGCTTCCAGGAACAGCAATTGGGCAATGATCAGATTGGCGACCTGGTCGTCAATCGGGGTCCCGAGAAAGATGATGTTCTCTTTCAACAGCCGGGAGTAGATGTCGTACGCGCGTTCGCCACGGGAGGTCTGTTCGACCACCATGGGGACAAGGACAGAGTGTCCCATTTAGCCTCCGGATTAGGTAGGGACCGGGCAAGCCCGGCCCAGATTTTTAAGCCCGTTTAGCGACCGGCTTCCTGGCTTTGCTCTTCTTTGCCAGCGCCAGAGACTTCTTTTTCATCTCCAACGCCTTGGCCAGGTCGGCGATCGTATTCTTCCCTAGATAATCCATGATACGCGAACGGAGGGCTATCCAGCTATCGTGCATGGAGCACGGCATGTCGTCGGAGCACTCGCTCAGTCCGCTGGCGCACTGTTGGTAGGGGGCCAACCCGTCCAGAGCTTCGACGATGTCCAGAAGGCGAATCTCGGAAGGATCTACCCGAAGCGCAAAGCCGCCTGTCGGGCCCTTACTGGAACGCAGCAGTCCCTTGCGGGCAAGCTGTTGCAGGATCTTAGCCAGGAAGTGAGCCGGAATCTCCTCCTGCTCCGCGATGTTCTTCACCATGGCGTATTTGCCTTCTTGCACCTGCGCCAGGTGAACAAATGCGCGAATTGCGTACTCGGCCGAACGAGAATAAATCATCAAATCCCCCGCGTAAATCGGAGTAAAGCTACTCCGTTATCTTAAAATGCTACAACACCCGTGCGCAAGTCAATTGTTATCCAGTACCTTTCTGCTTAAATCCACTTACGCATAGTAGTACCAGCGAGCTACCACTAAGGTTGGGAAGCCGCCGCCTGAATTTCGAAATCCATGGCCTGTGTGGCCACGCGATACTTTTCTTTCGCCAATTTGTCGGTAACAATCACCTGGAGCACATAATCGCCGGGCGTGATCTTGCCGCCGAGTTGCATCCGCCCGCCACCGATCAGGCGCTTGGGATCCTCCTGCCCTTGCATGGGCAACGGCGTGGGCTTGCCGGTATATACCTGTTCCCCGTCGCGGAACAGCCGCGTCTGCACGTCCAATTCGGCTTTGTTGGCGGCATCCGCCTGCGCATTGAGGATCTGATATCCATAGGTAATCGCCGTTCCCTGTTTGAAAATGCGCACGGCGGGCGTGCCCTGCGGATCGGCCTCTACCTGATGTCCCTCCGTATGATCGGCGCCGCCGGCAGGAGCGGCGCCGGGAGCGGAGCCTGCGGCAGTTCGTTGCGCAGCACGATGCCGGAAAGCGCGAGGTGTCCCTTCTCGATATCCGGAACCTCGATGAACTGGCTGGCCGAGCCTAACAACTCGCTGCCCGCGTCGCGCAGCACGACTCGCACCTGATACGCGCCCGGCTTCTTCACCGGAACGTGGACAGAGTACACCATGCCGTTCTTCAATACGTCCTTGTAGCCATCGCCCCGCAGGCGTATGGTCCACGTTTTGTCGGTGCCATCCACCTGTTGCCCGTTGTCGCCAAAAGTTACGGCGACCACATCGATGACCGCTTTGTGCCAGTCATCGGGTTCATCGGTGAACGTCAGCTCCTTGGGGTCGAAGTAGAGCATGGAATTGAGGAACGGTCCGGTTTTCGCGGCTTGCGAAAACAGTGTGGTGAGCCGCAGGTGCAGGGCGCCGCCGCTGGTGGGCGAGATCATGGCGCGGGCGATCTGCGCCTGGCGGGTGCGCGGCACGGGTTCGGTTTCGCGGTCGCTGGTGCCGAAGAAGCCGCTGCGATTGCGCACATGCAAGCCGGCGCGCTTCACGCGGACCTGCATGTTGTGGAACTTGGGTCTGCCGGTCTTGGTGTCGAAGGTACTGGCGTCGGGATGATAGCCGATCAGGTAGTAGCCTTCGCCGTCCTGCATAACGTGACGCAGGGCGCCATCGATATCGTTGGTGTTCTGCATGAACAGGCCGCCGGTCTCATGCGCCAGAATCACCATGCCTTCCTGCGAATCGAAAATCTCCTGCGAGCGCTGCATGGGGATTTTGGAAATCTGATGCGCGGTTCTGCCGCGGGTGTCGTCGGCCGCGGTCAGGCTGGTGGTTTGGAGGCCGCGCGGATCGATGCTATAGATCACCACCGAGGCGCGGTTGGCGGCATCGCCCAGGCGGCGTATGCTGTCCTGAACGCGCTGGCTCTGTTCGCCGCCGTACATCAGCTTCAGGTTCTCGCTGAACAGTACGACGCTCTTGCGCCCGGGCAGTTCGCGCAACCCTTCAACGACGTACTGTATGGCACCTAACGTACCGGCCGAGAAGATCTGGGCGCGCTCGTTATCGAAGTTGGCGGTTTCGATGGGGTTCTGGGGATCGATTCCCTGAAGCGGCTGCGATGCTGCTGATGCCGACGCGGCCGAATGAGTTGTACTTCACGTGATCGATAGCCGCGTAGAGCAACTGTTTGTTGCTGGTGAACTGTTGCAGCGAGCCCATGCCGGAGCCGGTGCGGATGATGCCGACCACGTCGCCCGGCTGCATCTCGTGGTCCACGTACCGCTTGAGCGACTGGCGTACGCGCGCGATGCTCTCGAACGACAGGCCGAGATCGTCCACCACCAGGGCAACGGTGCGGCGCGCCTGTTTCGGCCGGGTGGCGATCGCCGGTGGAGGGGGCGGCAGTTTGACGCCTTTGGCGACGGGCGCGGGCTTTGCCGGAGCGGTGCGCACCACGCCTTCCTTAGTGTTGATGAACGAGAAGTTGGTGATGACCTGGGGTTTGCCATCCTGCAGGATGACGAAATCTTCCTTGCGCAGATCGGTCACGGGCTTGTCCTTGGAATCCATGACAACGGCATCCACCTGCACCAGGTTCACGGTGATGTGGATCACCGTATCGGTGGGCTGCGGCTGGAACGCCTGCGGCGCGGGAATCTGCGCCAAGGCGATGGCGAGGGTAAGAAATAAGACCGAAATGGCTCGGCGCATACTCAAAAGAGACAAACAGGCCCCTCATTTACTATAACTATCCGGGCCGGGAAGTTGCGGACACTACCATTAAAGACGTGCCTGACCGGAATCGGGGTACCCACGCGCAAAATCACAACGCGCGCGAAATGATTTCGCGTAATTCCTCGCTTCGTGAGGACGATGGGATTCCCCTTCATACTGTTCGCCTGCGCGGCCTTTTCCACCAGGACGGGGAGATCGCTCTGCGTGACGCCATACTTGCGCAGCGGCGGAATCTCCAGCTTTTGACACAGGGCGGCGACCCACGCCACCCCTTCCGGAGCGGCGGCATGGGGCTTTCCCGTTAAGAGACGCGCCACCTCGTGGTAACGCTCTAATTTTTCCGGCGCCCGGGCGTGGAGGGCGCTCACGTTGACCTCCATTGCGTGCGGCAGCAGGGCGGCACAGACGGCGCCGTGGGGTGCCGGAAACATGCCGCCGAGAGGGGCCGCGAAACCGTGTACGGCGCCGAGTGCGGCGTTGGCAAGCGCCATTCCGCCCAACAGGCTGGCCCATGACATGTCGCAGCGCGCCTGGCGATCGCCGCCGTTCTCCCAGGCTCGCGGCAGGGCCCCGGAGGCGCGCCGCATGCCTTCGACGCAGAACTGGTCGGTCATCGGATTGGCGCGGACCGAAACGTAAGGCTCGATCAACTGGGTGAGGGCGTCGAGGCCGGTGGAGGCGGTGATCGCGCGCGGGAGTTCGTAGGTGAGTTCGGGATCGACCACGGCCAGCCGCGGAAGCATCGACGGGCTGCGCAGGCTGGCCTTGACGCGATGCTCGTGACTCCCCAGCACGGCGTTGCGGGTGACTTCGCTGCCGGTGCCGGCGGTGGTGGGAATAGCGATGCACGGGGCGGACGGGATGGCGAGAGGGCGGCCGAGGCCGATGACCTCGAGGTAATCCAAGGGGTCGCCCGGATTGGTGAGGAGGGCGGCGAGTGCCTTGGCGGCGTCGAGCGCGCTGCCGCCGCCGAACGCGATGACGAAATCGAAATCGCGGGGGGCGGAGCGTATGAGGTCGAGCGTGGGCTCGCCGGGGACAGGGAAGACGGCGGAGGTTACGTGGGCGGCTTCGAGGGCCTTCTGGAGGGGGGCGGCGCGATCGGACGAGGCTCCGGTAACGAGGAGGGCTCGACGCCCAAGAGCGGCGGCGGCCGCGGGGACCTGGCGGAGGGTTCCCTCGCCGAAGAGGATGCGGGCGGCGGTAGCGAATTCAAAAGGTTGCATGGTGTGGCGCGGGTATTGGGTTCCCTGGGTTCGTTGGGTTCAAGCCCAGGGATAAATTTCCTTTAGAATCATAGACTTGCTGGGTTTGACCTGGAAATTCGGGGTCCATATGCGCGAACCCAGCGGGGGAGCGTGAATGTGTTTCTCTCCGGACGCATTGGACGCAAAAGGGACCTCATTCACAAGGATACAACGGCTATTTGGGGTATCGGATGGCAACTCGTTTGTTATCAATGGAAGAAACTTGAAATCGCGTGTGACGGAGGGATGGCGCGTGAGTTTCGCTCATAATTGGAGTTTTTGATCCGATAAATAAATGTTGGAAGTGCTGACTATGATTCTGCGGTCAGTCGTGGTGGGCACTGATCGCTTGACCGCCACAACCACGTGTGCGCCCCATAGTACTGTATTTTTAATTACAAATCTTGCATATCACGGTGAGTGGCGTTAACGTGAGCTCGTCCTGTTCTCACCGGATAAATATCAATGGAGGCATTAGTGAGAAGTAAAAACGGCTTGGTACTGGCAGTGATTAGCTTGGCATGCTGCTTTGTGAGTGGAGCGCAGTCCCCGAAGAAGAAGAAAATTGCGATATATCCCTTCGATGATCACCTCGTTGCAGCGCGATCTCAGAACCAAACCGGTGAGAACCAACTGATGGGCGCCAAACTTGCGGAGACGCTCACCACAGCCTTGACGGATTCAACCGTCTTTGAGGTAATCGATCGCCAATACCTGGAGCGGATCATCAAAGAGCAGAATCTCAAGCTGGATGATCATTTTGATCCCCAGGCGGCGGCCAAAATCGGGAAACTGGCGAATGTCGACGCGATCGTGATCGGAACCGTCAACAATTTCTCATCGAACGTAGAAGCAAAGGAAGAAGGGTCCCTGATGGGTAAGAAAACCACACAGACAGGGGTCGTCTCGCTCAAAGTCACGGCCCGGTTGATCAGCGTTGAAACCGGTAGCGTCGTCGCGGCACCTAGCGCCACAACAGAAAAGACAGTTGTACTCGGACAAGAGAAGGCGAGCAATGTTGGTGGATTACTGACAGGGAACAAGTCGTCAAACAGTTCAAGCAAAAGCGGAGTTGGGAATGCTCAGGCAGCCCTCTCCAAATTAGTCGATCAGGCAGTTGACGAAGTTGCAAAAACCGTAGCCCAACAGATCGACGCCAAGGCCAGTTCCATTCAAGCCGCCTCTGCACCTGCCGTAAGCATTAAAGTCGCCGGAGTGACGGACAAAGAGGTGCTCATCAACAAAGGGAAGCTGTCAGGTATGACCGCGGGGTCAGAACTGACGGTGGTCCGGGTCGTGGACACAGGGATCAAAGATCCCGATACGGGGAAGAGCATCACAAGGCGCAAAGTCATTTGTGCGCTTGTCCTCAAAGACATTGACGACTCGTCCGCTAGCGGCGCGTGTAGCGGCGATCAGCCTCCGCAGGCAGGCGACCTGGTAGAACCGGCGAAGAAGTAACCGTATGTTACCCAAAACCTTATTGCTCGTTTGCGTTCTCAGCCTGGGCGCCAGCTCATTGACAGCCCAGCAGCGACCATCCCTATTGGTGGTTGGACTGTCTAAAGGTGGGACACAACTGGAAAACACGGCGAACAAAGTGGAATCGAAGGTCATGAGCCGTCTTTCGAGCTCCGGGAAATTCACCCTCTTTGACTCTTCTAAATCCGCACAATTGTCGCAGCAGCGAGCGTCGTTTAGCGGATCAGGGGAGACTAATCTCCTGAGGGTCGTTGCTACGCTATCGGTCGGGTCGGTCCTTGCTGCCGACGTGAGCAGTGATGGCAAGGTGGTGGAGAGGCTTAGCATCGACGCGAGGCTCTATGATGTCCATTCGGGCGCGCTCGTCCGGGTGAGTAACTGCACGTTTCTGTCCGTTGGAGATGTTGGCCTGTCGACCTGCATTGATACCATCGCCACGGCTGTAATCAATGAGCACGGCAAACTGAGCCAACTGCAGGCGGATGCTCTACGCGAGGCAAGTGCCAAGAAGGCTGAAGAAGCCAAGCGAACCGCAGAAGAAGCCAGACAGGCGGAACAAAGGACTGCCGAGGAAGGCAGGCGAGTTGCGGAAGAGTCCCGACTGGCAAGCGAGAAGGCGGCTGCCGAGGCGGCAAAGGCACGCGCCCAGACCGCCGTCGCGTCCGCGGCAAGGGCGAAGGCGGATGCCGACAGGTCGCAAAACGAACTGGCAATGGCCCAGCAAGCCAGAGCTGAAGATCTGCGCAGAGAAGGTATTGCAGCGGAGACGGCCAGGCAGATGGCGAAGGTGCACACCCGGCTGTCGGTAACCACGGGCGATGCTAAAGCGGAACTCGAGTTCTGGGACCGCATGTCCAGAGATCTAGTGAAGCAAGGAAGGAACTTGCGATCCGAGATAAGGCGAATCATTGCCTCCATCACTACGGCCATGGGCGAGTTGAATCGAGCGTGCGCTGCTAGTGACTACAACGCAGCATTCAAGTTAATGGACGGTATCGACAAAGACTTGAAGGAGCTGAATAGCTTCAGGTAACCACTTGAACGGGCGCGTCGCCATGGGAGCGAGGCGTCCGCCGCTCTGCATTGAACCATGTCCGCTGCAGTGACGGATTGGAGGACGTTGCATCCATGGCTCTCATAGATGTTTTGAAATGGGATAACACAGGTACGTTCGTTGCTTTCAAAGTTGGAAAAGAGCGATCGAAAGCACTTCGAACGATGACGCAATTGATCGTCAACGAAAGCCAATATGCAGTATTCCTGGCCAACGGACAGATCTGCGACATCTTCACGGCGGGACGTTATACGCTCACCACGAACAATCTGCCCCTTCTCAGTCGCATCATCAACATTCCATTCGGAGGGGACAGTCCTTTTGCCGCGGAAGTCTGGTTTATTAATCGGACCGTTTCGCTAAACCTGAAATTTGGCACGGCCGACCCTGTGACGGTAGAAGATCCGATTTATCAGATTGTCGTGCCGGTTCGGGCGTATGGCCAATTCGGGCTTGAGGTCGTCGACCCCGGAGTGTTTCTTCAAAAACTGGTAGGAGTTGCTCCTGCGTTCGATCTGCCCACTACGGTGGAGTACTTCAAGGGGATCCTGATGTCCCGCTTGAAGTCGAGGATCTCCCAGGCGATTGTGCGCGAGAAGATTGGAGTTCTCGAGATCCAGGCTGAGATGGACAATCTCTCACGCAACCTGGAGCAGGCATACGCTCCGGACTTCGCGGAATATGGACTCGCGCTGAGAGCCTTTCGAGTGATGTCGCTGTCCGTTCGAGATGACGACCCTTCCGTAGTCATGCTGAAACAGGCAAAGGCGCGGGCGGCGATGCGCCGAATTGAGGGATTCACGTTTGCCCAGGAACGCTCGTTTGAGGTCTTACAGACAGGTGCGGCGAACGAGGGCCCAGCCGGTGCTTTTGCTTCCATCGGGGTAGGGTTCGGTGTTGGCTCGGCTGTCGGCCAGATGATGCGCTCCAGCGTCGGAGCGGCCGATGGTATTGCCCCTTCGGCGGGGCCCCCTCCGTTCCCGACATCGGAGCAATACTACGTGCACATCGCCGGTAGCGCAGCGGGGACCACTCGCCCAATCTGCCATGCAGGAACAGATTCTGTCGGGACAGATCTCCGCGACGACGCCGGCCTGGAAGGCTGGCTTAGCGGCCTGGGCAACCGTCGGACAATTGCCAGAATTCGCACCTCTTTTCTCTCGACCAAGCGGACCGCCTCCGCCGCCGTTCCCCGGGCCTTCGGGAGGTAGCTTGTGAATCGTTCACGACTTCGCCTGGTCTTTTGGTTTGGCATCGTTCCGCTGCCGATACTAATCAGCCTGCTGCTGCAAGGGTGCGACCGCGCTTGGTTTGAAAACAATTTCCTTGCAGCCCTCGCGTATCTTGTAGCGTCCGTTGCTGTCGGTCTGACTGCATCGGATCTGAGTGTGAAGATGCGGGAGAGTGTTGCCGGCCTTGTTCAGTTCGGTCCGTCGTCGGCTTGCCTGGTATGGTGGGGGGCAGACGGTCTTCTTGTAATAACCGGAGTTCATTTTGATCCAGGCACGATTGTCCTAGGCAATTTGATCGCGGCTCTCGGCTGCGGCGTTGCATGGGGACTCGGACACCTGAGCGGGCGGCAGATCCAGGACGCCGAATCCACCCGGGAAGTCCGGGCGGACACGAAGTGCAGCGCTCTGCAGCGCTGTCCGGAAATCGAGCAGAGTGCGCGCCTCCGCCCAGGGTTGTCTCTTGACTGCAGGCAGACGATACGAAAATTGTGCAATCGCTTATCCTCCCTTCCTGCCTCTCGATTTGAGGAGGTCGAGGATGCACGTACGTTAGGCGAACTGCTGGAGGGTCTCTACGTTTTGTTGAGCGACAAAGAGGGAAGCGAGGTGGCCATTGCAGCGAAGATCGCGCAGGTCGAGAAACTCGCGGGACCGCGGTTTGGCGTAAACACCAATACCCTTCGAGCCGAAGCCATTGACAAGACGGGGCAGGGAGCGTAGTGAATGCCGATCTATTTGAGCTGGCCATCGATTATTGTCGCCCTCATCGTATTCTGGCCGGTTGGGTTGTGGCTTCTGGCCACTCGAATCGGAAGGGACAAATTGGCGCGGTTAAAGGTAGGGCAGTCACTGATCACCGCCGGCATCGCATTCCTGATTGTCGGTGGCCTGATCGTGGGAAGTGCAATTGTCGGGTCCGATGACGATCCTGGCGGTCGCGTAGTATCCCTCACGCTCAGCCTTGTTCTAGGGTGGTTGCCCGGGGCGGTGCTGGTCTGGAAGGGTCGGGGACTCCGCGCGCAAGGTATGGAGATACGCAAGTACCTGGGGATCGTCACCAAACAAGAGGTCTCATCGATTTCAGCGATCGCCGCTGCGGTGAACTTATCTCCCGACGTGGTCATCGAGGACCTTTCGCGGCTGATTGAGACCGGGTATTTGGCTGAATACCGTCTCGATCTTGAGCTGAACCGCATCGACCGTGTTTGCTCTAAGGGCGGCGGAGATGACGGCCCATCCCGGGAGTTGCGCGCATGGACGTGCGGAGCATGTGGCGGCGGCAATAAGCGCTACATAAGGACGGCTGAACTCGCAACTTGCGAATATTGTGGGGTCGCCCATTCAGGCTGAAGCTGAGTCGAATCGGAAGCCCTTCCGACGATTGTGGATTCGATAGTTTTTCCACCGCAAGACCACTATCGGGTCCACCCCGCCCGCGCGGCGAACTGCAGGGTAACCGGCCAGCGCCGCGACGCCAATCAATGTTACGGGCGTCGCCGCAATCGTCACCGGGTTTCCCGTACTGATTCCGAACAGCGTCCCTTCGCGTACCGCGCCGCCCAAAGTGCCAACGGATTCCGATTGTGCGACGCCCGCTAAAGTGAGCGACAACGCCTCCCGCAGCACCTGATCGAGCTGGGCGCCCCACGCCAGCGGATGCCGATCTCGGACGCGCGGCGCGCGATCGGCGAGAACGGCGCGCTCTTTGGCGATACGCTGCGACCGCAAAGGCGCGCTGAAGCGGAGAAGGCCGGTGTTGAATTCGCGAAAGCGAGGTTGGGAACAGATTCGATTGAGGCGCTGCGCGAAAAACCGGCGGCCCAGGTGCTGCAAGCAGCGGCGAAACCCGATGCAGCGCGGTTTGACCCCGACATCGACGGGTACTTCCTGCCGGAAAGCGTGGAGGCGATATTCGCCGCCGGCAAGTAGAGTCACGTGCCGCTGCTGGCCGGTGGAACTACCGGGCTATCTTAGGGAGGCGAGATGCGACGCTGGAGAACTTCAAGACGCACGCCCTACGGTGACCGGGCCGAGGGCCTCCTAAGGTCTATACGGCGGAAACGGATGCCCAGGCCAGGCGGGTGGCGCAAGACTTGGCGGGGGACCGGTTCATCGGCTACCCCACCTGGAAATGGCTGGAGATGCAATTGAAAACGGAGAAGGCTCCGGTCTACCGGTACCGCTTCGAGCAGACGCTTCCGTTGGCGCCCGACGCACCGGCGGAGACGGAAAAGGTGGCGCCGCACGCGTCGGCGGTCGAGTTCGTGTTCCAGGTGCTGTCTTCGTAAGGAAGAACTTGCCGCCTGCATGCAAAATAGCCAGACGGTTCAAGCTGTTCTTACAGGCCGCCGTTGCAGCTCCGATACAGGTACAACGCGTAAGTTCTTATTGGAGCGCCGCAGTGCCGCTGGCTGGCCAGCTCACGCGAGAAGATCTTCGATTCTTACCGGCAGTTTCCGAACGCGGACACCCGTTGCGTGGTAGACCGCATCAGTAATCGCCGCAGCGATCCCCACCAGCCCGATTTCACCGACTCCGCGCGCCCCGAACTCGTTGAGCTCCTTATCCGGATAGTCCAGGAAGTGGACTGCGACTTCAGGGGCATCGGCGTTCACGGCTACAAGATAGTCCGCCAGACTGCTATTAATCGGTGAGCCGTTCTGGGGGTCGTACTCCGTGTGCTCCAAAAGCGCCATCCCTACGCCCATCACCACCGCGCCCTGAATCTGATTGCGGCTAGCCAGCGTGTTGATGATCTTGCCGGCATCGATGACAGTAACTACGCGGCTGACGCGCAGGCGCGCCATCTCCGGTTGCCAGGTGACCTCGGCGAAGTGGCACCCGAAGGACTGGGTGGATAGCTTCGGCTTCGGGTCCCCGAGAGTCGCGCCCGCACGGCCGTTGCCTGTGACCAACCGCAGGTTGGCGCGCCGAAGTACGTCAGCGAACGGCACACCGTTCGTGACCATATCCGGTGTGACGAAGACCTTGCCCTCTTCGAACCCGAGATCGCCGGGGTTGCGGTTCGTGAAGGCCGACCCCGGCGTGGACACCGCGATGGTCTTAAGCGACCCGATCGCCTGGTCCGCCGCCTCGAGTACCGCATTCACCACCGACGCCGTAGCACAGGAGCCGCCCGAGATCGGCCCTTCGGGAAGCCAGGTATCACCGAGTTCGACTTCCACTTTATCCAGCGGAACCCCGGTTCTTGCCGAGGCGACCTGCGCCAGGATAGTGTAGGTGCCCGTACCGATGTCCTGCGTTGCGCAGGCGACCCGGCATGTGCCGTCATCGCGCAGCTGAACATTAGCCGCGGCGTCAAAGCGGGCCGCGATCCACGAGCATCCCGCCATTCCCCAGCCGAGGATCAGGCCATCTTTCTGCATGGAACCCACAGCCGGAGTACGCTTCGACCAACCGAATGTTTCGGAGCCGAGTTGAAAGCATTCCAGCAAATGCCGCGATGAGAACGGGATCCCCTTGCCCTCATCGATCTTCGGTTCGTTGATGATGCGAAGTTTGAGGGGATCCATCCCGAGTTGATGGGCCAGTTCATTCATGCCGGATTCAATGGCATAGAGCCCCGGCACCCGGCCGGGACCGCGCATATCCCCTCCTCCGCCGATGTTTCGCCTGGCGCGGCCAAAGGTAACACGCAGATTGGGCACGCTGTATTGGAAAGCAGTCGCTTCGCCACAATCCTCGTGATGGGCATCCAGCATGGACCGCGTGTATATATAGTCTTGCTGCAGAGAGACCAGCTTCCCCTCTCGCGTGGCGCCGAGGCGCACACGTTGCCGGGTAAGTGGACGGTGGCCGACAGCGTGGAACATCATTTTGCGGGGAAGCACCAGCCTTACCGGCCTGCCTACTTGTCGCGCTGCGGCCGCGGCAAGGGGACATAACGTCCACGGCCAGAGCTTGCTTCCAAAGCCCGAACCCACAAACTTCGTGATCACCCGAACGTTCTCCACCGGCAGGCCGAACATCTGCGCGAGCACACTCCGCAGGTTGACTACTCCTTGGGAGGACTCGTACAGCGTCAGAGTTTCACGTTCCCATATGGCCGTGGTGGAATGCGGCTCGAGCGGATTATGCGTTTCAAATGGCGTGACGTAAGTCTGATCGAGCTGGACCGGCGCGCTGGCGAACGCAGCGTCCGGATCGCCGCGCTCACTCTCTAGACACTTCTGTGGTCCGAAGGTCGTCATGACCTCATTCGGATCGTCGTCAGCTACCAGGTCCGGGTCGACATTCGGCTTCTCGGCGGCATACGTAGCGCGAACCGCGTCGGAAGCGGCTTTCGCGGTCTCGAACGTCTCCGCCACGGCGATAGCAATGTACTGACCGTAGTAACGAATCACGTCATCTTCTAAAGGCGGACGCCGCTCTTCGCAGATGCCCTTAAAACCTGCTTGCGGAGTCGATCGGAATATCTTGCCGATATTCCCGCGATGCAGGATCGCGCGGACCCCCGGCATCTTCTCGGCAGCAGCGGTATCGAGCTCCATGAGCCTGCCGTTCGCGATGGTCGATCCCACCGGCACCCCATACAGCATTCCGGGAAAATGAAAGTCAGACGTGTACTGAGCGACTCCCGTGACTTTGTAGGGACCATCGACCCGAACCGTGTCGCGCCCGATGGGGGACCCTGTCGCGGATGCCAGCTGCTCTGTGACCATAATCACTCTCCTTTAGCCGATCAGCCGTTGGCGGCCATTTGCAGAGCATGCACGAGGCAGCGCTTGGCCAGTTCGATCTTGAATTTGTTCTCACTCTGCGGCCTGGCCTCGCGCAGCGCGGCTTCAGCCCCATGACGGAAATTTGCGTCACTCGCGGGCTTGCCGGTGAGCACGGCTTCCGCTTCGGGTGACCGCCACGGTTTGGTGCCGACACCGCCCAGGGCAACGCGCACATCACGAATGTTTCCGCCATTGAGGGTCATGACGATGGCGCACGAGGCAAGAGCGAATTCATAGGAGGCTCGATCGCGCAGCTTCAAATAGACTTGCCGGCTTCCCGCCCGCGGCGGCGGCAGCGTGACGTGTGTGATGAGGTCGCCAGGTTCCAGTACCGTCTCGCGATGCGGTGTGTCGCCGGGCAGGAGATGAAAATCGGCTATAGGAATCGTCCGTGCGCCCCGCGGCCCCTGTACATGGATGACGGCCTCCAGAGCCGCCATTGCGACGCACATGTCTGACGGGTTGTTGGCGATGCAATGGTCGCTGGTTCCGAGAATGGCGAGCATTCGGTTGCTGCCCGTAATGGCTGGGCAGCCAGTTCCCGGCTCACGTTTGTTGCATGGCATGGCGCTATCGCGGAAGTACACACAACGCGTTCTCTGGAGCAGGTTCCCCGCGGTGGTGGCCATGTTGCGAAGCTGGGTGGAAGCACCGGAGAGAATCGCTTGCGAGAGCACGGAATACTCGCGTTGCACTCTTGCGTGATTCGCCAGATCGGAATTGCGGACCGTCGCGCCAACCTTTAGTCCGCCATCGGGCTCGTCTTCGATCTTGTCGAATGGCAGACGATTGATGTCCAGCAGCCGCACCGGCGTTTCGACCTCCAGCTTCATCAGGTCGATCAGCGTCGTGCCGCCGGCTACAAATCGCACTTCTGCGCTTTGCTGCGCTGTCTTTGCGCGCCCCGCGAGGTTGATGGCTTCAGCAGGGTTCTCCGGCCGCATGAACTCGAAGGAATGCATGGGATTCTCTCCTGGCCTTCTCTTACGCTTGTTTACGGACGCGTTGAATTGCGGCCACGATGTTGGAATAAGCGCCGCAGCGGCAAATGTTGCCGCTCATCATTTCCTTCACCGAATCATCGTCGGGCCCGCACGGCTCTTCGAGGAGTGCAACCGCCGACATGATCTGTCCGGAGGTACAGTAGCCGCATTGGTACGCGTCGCAGGCAAGGAATGCCGCCTGCATCGGATGCATTGCTTCAGGCGTCCCCAGCCCTTCGATGGTCATGATCGCGTCTCCGTCGTGAAGCAAAGCCAGGCTCAAACACGAGACGACGCGCCGTCCGTTTACATGTACGGTGCACGCTCCGCATTGCCCGTGATCGCACCCTTTCTTTGTGCCGGTCAATAAAACGCTCTCGCGAATGCAATCCAGGAGCGTCGTGCGGGGATCGATGCGAAGTTGCCGATCTTTGCCATTGATGCGCAACGTGATGGGTACGGCGCCCTCAATCGGCACCGCGCTGGCCGCCTGCTGCGGACTGCTCACTTCCGCAATGCTGCTCATACGAGTTCTTCCTCCTCGGCCATCTCACGGACGCCGGCACGCAAAGCGGCATCGCTCTCGTGCCTCAGGACACATATCGCTATGTGATCCGTTCCCTCTTAGGCGTAGATGCCCGTGCTTTGGCCACGGTTCTAAAATGTTTGCACTGCAAGGGTATCCATCAGAATTCGGCTGTCGCCGGAATGATCGTCTTCACCCTCAGACAAGATCCTGGCCCGGGAGGCTCAGTCGCGCGCGCGCCCCTCCCGCCGGGGATGCCTCAAGCGAAATCGATCCTCTGTAAATCTCGGCGATATCGCGAACAATCGCAAGACCAAGTCCAGAGCCCGGTGCCGTTTCGTCTGCCCGAACGCCGCGCTGCATGATCGCCTCTCGCATCGAGGGCTCTATTCCGGGGCCATCGTCATCAACAATGATCACGACCTGTTCGCCTTCTTTCGAGCAGGTCAGTTTTACCCGGGTGCGGGCCCACTTGCAGGCGTTATCGAGCAGGTTCCCGAGCATCTCGTCGAGATCTTCCCGCTGTCCCGAGAAGGCGTGCGAAGCGGGCGCATCAATCTCGATGAGGATGCCGCGCTCGGAGTGCAAGCGTTGGAGTACGCGGGCAATTCCTTCGGCAGACGCGGCAATCGACGCGCGTGCCCCAGGCGACGCCGAGGAGGCCGCGGATCGCGCGCGCGCCAGGTGATAGTCGATCTGCCGCCGCATGCGATCGATTTGCTGATCTATCTGTGCGGCAAGCTGCCCATGTCCTGCCGCCCGCACCTGCTGCGCTTCGTGCGCCAGCACCGCTAGCGGCGTCTTCAGGCCATGCGCAAGATCGCCGGCCTTTGCCACTGCGCGCGCCATGCGCCGCTCACGCTCGTCAAGCAGCGCGTTCAGCTCATCGACCACCGGCTGGACCTCTGCCGGATAAGCGCCGCCGACGCGCGCGTCAACGCCTCTGTGAACGGCCGCGAGGCGGTTGCGCAGCTGATTGATTGGCGAGATGCCTCGCCGGACCTGCAGACAATCCGACGTACATGCACAGCCCCGCGATTACGGCCGTTGCCGCCGAGTTTTGGGCCGTCGAGTGAAGCACGCGCATGACGAAACTGCTCTCCGCTCCGGCTGGAGCGGCCGGCCGCTGATGAAGCATCCATTGGCTGCTTTCATGGCTGAATTTGAGGAAGACCACGGCGACGATCATAAAGTGGCCGATGGTCCACAGGGTCGCACCGAAAAGGATGCGCGCTTTGAGCGAATCGAGTCTCATTCGATTCGGTAGCCGAGGCCGCGCACGGTTTCAATGAACGACACGCCAAGCTTACGGCGTAGACGCGCGATGAATACCTCAACGGTATTCGAGTCGCGATCGAAATCCTGCGCGTAAATGTGCTCAGTGAGCTCCCCTTGAGAGACGACACGTCCGCGATGGTGCATCAGGTAAGAGAGGACGCGGAACTCGTGGCCCGTGAGCTTTACCGGCGCGCCGTCCAGCGTGACACGCGATTGCCGGGGATCCAGCACCACGCTGCCCGCGCGAAGCTCCGGCGTGAGGTGGCCGCTTGCCCGCCGTATCAGCGCACGCAGGCGCGCGAGCACTTCTTCGATGCGAAAGGGTTTTGACACGTAATCGTCCGCGCCGCCGTCGATCCCCCGCACTTTGTCGTGCCAACTGTCGCGAGCCGTCAGCACGAGCACCGGCGTTGCGACGCCTGCCTCGCGCCAGTTCCGCAACAATGTGAGGCCGTCGATCTTTGGCAGTCCCAGATCGAGGACCATCGCGTCGTACAGTTCTGTTTGCGCCAGAAAATCCGCACCCTCGCCATCGGCGGCGTGATCCACGGCATACCCGGCCTCCGCGATGGAGGATGTGAGTTGCTTCGCGAGCGACGCCTCGTCCTCAACGACAAGAATTCGCATTTTGCTCAACCAATTTATTAGAGCACTCGAAGCTGAACGTCACCTGAACGGCGCGTTCACGTTCCATTCAGCCGCGACTGTCTAGAATACATCCAGTGTACGAACCCTATGAAATACCAACAACTAAAACAAACTGAGTTGAGGAAAACGATGAAACCACTGATCCATTTTCTCATTGCAGCGCTTCCGATAGCGTCCGCGGCGCAATCACAGTCCGGGGCCGCCCCAGGCGTACCCAGCGTGGTTATACCTAAAATCACCGAAGTGTTGGTCATCCAGACTGCCAGGCAGGGCGTGACGCCTCAACAAGTCATAGCCGTCATGCCGTCAGAGATTCGGGCAACTGTGAAGCTCTACTTCGACGGGAAAATTCGCCAGTGGTATTCGCGCGGCGATGGCAAAGGCGTCATCTTCCTGGTCGACGCGAAGACCGAGGAGGAGGCGCGGGCCCTTATGGAAACGCTGCCGCTCGCGAAGGAACAGTTGATGGATCACGTATACATTCCCGTCGGACCCTTGATGCCGCTGAGGGCATTGATGGGCCCCGGAGCGCAGCAGCAGTGACTCGGCTTGCGATAGCGCCGCAGCAGCAAGGACACGGCCGCATTCCGAACGTGAGTACTTAGTTCAGCGCGGTATCGCGGCCGGCGTTTCAAGCGGCCGGACTTCTCCGTAGCCACGGCGTCAGAACTGTGTACACGGGCACAGCGGTAGGGCGCGCTTTTCGCTGTCGGATCAGACGGCGGCCGATCAGATGGGCGAGCGCGCTTTGGACCGATCGCTTGGAAATTCCGGTCAATTCCGCGAGGATCTTATGACTCACTGCAACCGATTCGCGGCCCGTTCCGTGGGTGTGACCATAGAGTTGCAGGTACACCAGAAAGGCTGTGCTTGACCGGCTGTGGGCGACCAGGTCACGCATGAGGGTGTCCAAAATGTAGGGGTCAACCTTCATTGCTGTAGTAATAGTAGCTATAGCAAAGACTGCGGCGATTCGCAAACCCGGTCTTGATTTCGCAATCTCCGGTTGCCATCCTTGACCATATGATCAAACGAATCAAGTTCCTTGGCATCCCGGTGCGCGATCAGGATCGGGCATTGCGGTTCTACACGGAAAAGCTCGGTCTCCGTATTCTGACGGATCAGGAATTCTCGGATTCCCAACGGTGGATTGAGTTATCGGTCCCGGGGGCGGAAACCGGGGTCGTACTCTTCACGCCCCAGGGGCAGGAGGATCGGATCGGGACCTTCGTGAACACTTCTTGGGAGGTCGACAGTCTCGATAAGACGTACGAGGAGTTGTTGGCGCGGGGAGTAGAATTCACGGGGCCTCCGCAAAAACAGCCGTGGGGGACCTTCGTCATCATGAAGGACTCGGAAGGCAATCAGATCTGCCTCGCCTCGCGCTGACTCGCACGGCCGTTAGCGAGTTTTCCCAACCCGGTAGAATATGATCATCCATGCTCCGAATTCTGGTCTGCCTCCTTTTGGCACCCGCTCTGGGCGCCGCTCCCCGTGATCCGCTTGCTTACGTCGATCCCCTGATCGGAACGCAGAAAAGCAGAATCGGTTATGGCGGGACGATGCCGTTTGTCTCACCTCCGTTCGCAATGACAAACTGGACCCCACAGACCCGGCAGAACAAGATCAGCATCACTTCTTATGAGCACGACGACACGGCCATCACCGGCTTCATAGGCACTCATCAGCCTGCAATCTGGATGGGCGACTACGGTTACATCACTCTGATGCCGCAGGTCGGCGAACTCCGCACAACGCCGGAAGCTCGCCGGCTCGCTTTCTCACACACCGACGAAACCGCCAATCCGGATTACTATGCCGTGTCGCTCCGCATCGCGGATGGCACCCGCATCCGCGCCGAAATGACGGCCACGGAACGTTGCGCATTTCTTCGCTTCCGGTTTCCGGGCGCCGGCGTCGCGCGCGTGCTCGTCGAAATGTCGCGGCCAGGCATCCCCGGGTCTGCCGCCGTTGATCGGAAAACCGGCGAGATCACCGGTTTTAACCCTCACCGCATGGATGCGCACCTGGGGCCATATAAGCTGCCGAACTTCAAAGGCTACTTCGTCGTTCAGTTCCGGCAGACTCCACAAAACGCCGGAACCTACGGCCTTGAGAAAGAGGACGCGTCCGCGAGCAGGGGGGCATTCGCCGAATTCCGCCCTGGTGAGTTAGTGGAAGTCCGTGTCGGGACATCTTTCCTGAGCATCGATCAGGCCCGCGCCAATCTCCGGCACGAGATCCCGGATTGGAATTTCGATGCGGTGCGCGCGAAACTGCATTCCGCCTGGGCGGAAAAACTGGGCCGTCTCGAATTGGAAGGCGCTACCGATCGCGAAAGAACCCGCCTCTACACGGCTCTCTATCACTCGCTGCTCTACCCGCGAATGTTCTCCGAATATGGTCGATACTACAGCGCCTTCGACGATAAGGTACACACCGGCGAAAGCTACACCGCTTATTCGATCTGGGACACCTTCCGCGCCGAAAACAGCCTGCTCACCCTCTTTGCCCCGGAACGTATCGATGGCATGATCACCGCCCTACTGCAAAACTTCCAGGAAGGCGGATGGATGCCGAAATGGCCCAACCCGTCCTACACGAATATCATGATTGGCACCCACGCGGACTCGCTGGTGGCCGAGGCTGTCCGCAAGGGGTTTCACGGCTTCGATCGCAAGCTTGCCTGGATCGCTGTCTTCAAAGACGCCATGGTTCCGCCCGACGGAGACACCTCGCGGCGCTGGCTCGATCGCGAAGAAGGTACGCCTTACGAGGCCCGGGCCGGGCTGACTTACTATAAACAGCTGGGCTACATTCCCACAGACAAGACGGACGAAGCCGCATCCCGCACCCTGGAGGATAGCTACGACGACTGGTGCGTGGCGCAGATTTCGAAAGCCATTGGCCGCGATGAAGATTACCGGTTCTTCCTGCATCGTTCGCTGAACGATCGCAATCTGTTCAATCCCGCCCTCGGCCTCATGAACGGCAAAACGTCCGATGGCCGGTGGGCTCCCATCGGCGGCTCGCAGGATACGCAGGAGAATCGTTCGGCCGCGGGTTGGACCGAAGGCGATGCCTGGGCTTACACATGGTCGCCGCTGCACGACCAGGCGGGACTGATCAAACTAATGGGCGGCAGGGAACCGTACGCTGCAAAACTTGATGCTCACTTCAGCGGCGGACACAACGTGCACAGCAACGAGCCGAGCCACCACTACGCGTACCTGTATGACTTCGCTGGTCAGCCCTGGAAGACCCAGGCGAAGGTGCGCGAGATCGCCGCGGCCGAATATGGTTACGATGCGGGCGGGCTCGATGGCGATGACGATTGCGGTCAGATGTCCGCGTGGCTGCTGTTTACGGCTATGGGTTTCTACCCGGTCAATCCGGCCAGCGGTGAGTACATGATCGGCAGCCCCATGTACAGTCGCATGAGCATCAGGCTGCAAAGCGGAAAGACCTTCAGCGTTATAGCGGAGAATGTCTCGGCCGCGAATCTCTATATTCAGTCCGCAACGCTCGATGGAAAGCGCCTGAACGATCCCCTCATCACTTGGGAGCAAATTCAGTCAGGCGCTACATTGAAGTTCAAAATGGGACCAAAGCCTTCGCGGTGGGGAGGCGACTGGCGGCCTACCCCGATTCCGTCGAAATAGTTCGAGGTCGTGGGCACCGCGATACCAGCACTTAACGAAACTTAACGTCGAAATGCGTTCTTAACGATCTAAGCTAGCTTTTATTAGAGGGGCGCCTGCAAACTCGTGGACGTTCTTTCATGGGACACAAATGATTGCAAAGAACTCGACGCTTCTGCTTCTCGGAATCGCGACCCTGGCCCTCTGGGCCGTCGCCGGCCACAGAGGAGTACGTGCGCAATCGATATCCGCGACCAACGCTCAGACCGGCGCCATCGTGGCAGCTACCAACGTATTCCTGAACTCGCTCGACGCCACTCAGCGTCAGGGCGTGCTCTATGATTTCGACGACAACGCGCAGCGAGCGCGCTGGTCCAACTTCCCCACGGGAGTCGTGGCCCGGGGCGGACTGAATTTCAGACAAATGAGCGCTGCGCAGCGGGAAGCGGCAATGAAGCTCCTCGCCACTGTTCTCAGCCCCATGGGACTCGAGAAGGTGGAGCAGATCCGGCAGGCCGACGACGATTTCAAGGCAAATGGTTCGAAGCGTGGCCCGGGTGGACGCGGCGGTCGCGGCCCGCTGGGCCCACCGCCCGGAGGCCAGAATGGTCCGCCACCGGGATTCGCAGGCGCCGGCGGTCCGGATGGGGGTGGCGGCCGAGGTGGACGGGGGGCCGGCGGCGATCTGTTTGGAAGCGATCTTTACTACATCTCGTTCCTCGGCAAGCCTTCGACTACCAATCCTTGGATGCTTCAGTTCGGCGGTCATCATCTCGCGCTGAACATCACTATTGCCGGAAGCAAAGGCGTGCTCACGCCGACGCTCACCGGTGCGCAGCCAGCCGCGTTCCGGTCGAATGGAAAGACGATTCGTCCTCTGGGAAGGGAGAGCGACAAAGCGCTCGCGTTAGTGCAATCTCTTGACGAGAAGCAACGGAATCAGGCAATTCTTAACTACGCTGTTCGCGACCTTGTGCTGGGTCCCGGCCAGGACGGCAAGAAGATCGCCCCCGAGGGACTGAAGGTTTCCGGGATGAATGCCGGGCAGCAGGCCATGCTCTTGGATGTGATCGCCGAGTGGGCAGGCATCATGAACGAAAGTTCGGCCGCCGTCCGTATGGCCGAGCTGAAAGCCGACCTGAACGAAACGTGGTTTGCATGGAGCGGCCCTTCAACCGGCGCGGCAGGAAGCAATATCACTGCCTACTATCGCATTCAGGGTCCGCACCTCGTCATTGAATATGCCCCGCAGAACGACGAGCCCGCCAATCACGTACACACCATGTATCGCGATCCCACAAATGATTACGGACGTGCGTTGACAATGAAATGAAGAGAAGAGCCACAGCTTTCGTCGCCGCTGGTATTTTTCTCTGTGCAAAGGGTGCCTCTGCCCACCGAATCGACGAATACCTGCAGGCGACGCTTCTCTCGCTCGATGCCCATCGGGTTCAGGCGTCGATGCGGCTCATCCCCGGCATACTCGTCTCCCCGTCCGTGATCGCCGCAATCGACAGCAATGGCGATGGAGCATTTTCAGAGAATGAAAAGCGCGCCTATGCTCAGCGTGTACTCGGCGATCTGTCGATCACGCTCGACGGAAAGAGTGTGCAGCCGGTGCTGCTCTCCTGGATCATCCCGGAGCCGCAGCATCTGCAGGACGGACTCGGTGAGATCCACATTGAGTACGCCATTGAGTACACCGCGGACTGGCCGTCTGCCGGCCGGAATCGCAGTCTGATTCTTACGAACCACCACCTGACTGGCACCTCGGTCTACCTAATGAACGTGCTGGTCCCGCAGGACCGCGGCATTCAAATCCTGGCGCAGAAGCGCAATGAACAGCAGTCACTCTATGAACTGGACTATCAGCAGACGGGTGCAATTGACGCGCGAGCTAAGCAGGCCGCGACGCCGCGCACACCATGGGGCAACGTCCGTACATGGCTCAACGGTATCCAGTTCGCCAGCCTCTTCCACCTGGGGATGCGCCACATTGCCGAGGGGACGGATCACTTACTGTTCCTGCTGGTGCTACTGCTTCCGGCGCCGCTTCTCTTCTCGAACATGGGCTGGGGTCCGCCTTCTGGTGCGCGCCAGAGCCTGCTCCGAATTCTGAGCATTGTGACGGCATTTACCATTGGCCACTCCATCACCCTGACCCTGGCTGCCTTCAACGCCGTAAGAATTCCGAACCGCCCCGTAGAGGTACTCATCGCGGTGTCGATCCTGGTTTCGGCTGTGCACGCTTGCCGTCCCATCTTCCCCGGCAAAGAGGCTTTGATCGCCGCCTTCTTCGGTCTCATTCACGGCCTGGCTTTCGCTGCTACCCTGGGTCGGCTGGGGTTGGGCCGCTGGGATCGCGTTGCCGGGATTTTGGCTTTCAATCTGGGTATTGAAACCATGCAGATGGTCGTGGTCGCGGCCATCCTGCCGTCCCTGATGCTCATGAGCCGGACCCGTGCGTACCCGATTCTTCGAATCAGTGGCGCCCTATTTGCCGGCTTTGCCTCTGTCGGCTGGATCGTTGAGCGGCTTTTCGATGTGCCGACTCCCGTCGATACGGTCGTGAATGCGTTCGCGCGGCATGCACTTCTAATTGCTGTCAATCTCCTGGTGGTAAGCCTTGCATGCAGATTTCTGCCAGCTTCGCGTGCTCAGCGGACGGCTTAGACGGGACCGTGGCCACTTTGCCCAGCCGGAGGAATCCGCTGCCCCATGACGCAGAGTGCCACTATGGCAGCCGCGAAGCCTGACGCCGCACCTATACCGAGCGACCAGCGCGGGCCGAAGTGGTTCGCCACCCAACCGACGATGGGAGCCCCAATCGATGCTCCTCCGAGCCCCACGCCCACACGAATCGCCATCACCCGACCGCGCATGGTGGGCCTGGTCGAAAGCTGCATCATGCTGTTCGTCGCGATCGTGAAGGTGAGGGTGGCCACACCGATCACCGCGAGGGTCGCAGCGAACCACCAGTATCCAGGAGAGAACGCTGCTAGCGTACAACCGATTCCAAAGACTCCAGAGCCGAGGAGCAGCGTCCCAAACTGTGGCTTGTCGCGCCCGGCCGCCAGCAGCGCTCCGCTCATTGTGCCGAGCACCATGATCGACGACAGAAAACCGAATCCGCGTGCATCGGCATGAAAGACATTCACCGCCATGGTGGAGATGAAGATCGGGAAATTCAGACCGAATGTGCCGATCAGAAAGAGCATGACCAGGATTGATCGAAGGTCCGGTCTAGCCCAAACATAACGGAGTCCTTCGATGAAGCCACCCGGCGCACGGGAGGCTCTCGCGTTTGTCCTGAGATCTTGGACGCGCAGCAGATACATGGAGAGCAGAACAGCGCCGAAGGACAGCCCATTCAAGAGAAATGCCCAGCCGGTCCCGATCTTTGCGATGACGAGACCGGCCACAGCCGGGCCGATCATCTGGCCGGCGAAGAACGAGGTCGAGTTGAGCGCGACTGCATTGGGCAGGTGTTTGTCACCCACCAGCTCCCCAACAAAGGTTTGCCGCACTGGCGCATCCAGTGCCGCAGCGGCGCCAAAGACAAACGCAAATACATACACATGCCGGACGTAACCTGAGACCGTCAGGATTCCCAGCGCGGCCGCAAGTACACCCATGGATGCCTGCGTCAGCATCAGGAGCTTGCGCTGGTTGAAACGGTCCGCTGCCAACCCGCTCCAGGGCAGCAACAACAACTGCGGAGCGAACTGCAGGCCCGTGACAATGCCCACGGCAGTCGCGTCATGGTGGGTGAGTTGCGTCAGCACGATCCAGTCCTGTGCCACGCGCTGCATCCAGGTCCCGATGTTGGATACCAGGCCGCCTGCTGTCCATACGCGGAAGTTGAAGTTCCCCAGAGCGCGGAACGCTCCGGCGAGCGGATTCCTCATGGGCGCTCCGGCGTGTTGCCTCCGTGAAACTCACCGAAATGCCTTGCTGACAGCAGGCTGATGAGGAGTGCGCCAGCCGCAAATGGCGCGATGCAGGCGATGGATCGCGGATCGAAATGTCCGACGCGCAGCAGAAGCAGATAGGCGAAGACGAAATTCACAAAGCCCCATAGCGCATTCACTGTCGAGGACGAGAGACCCTTTCCCGGCGGCTTTGCGAACGGTGTCTGAAAGGGTTTTTCCATAACGCCGCTAACGAAATGCGGCACGGCATTGGCCAGAAACAGGCCTGCGAAAAAGTACGACACGAGATGTAGCCAGTTCATTGTTAAGCGCTCCTCTTGGCGAGTAAATCAAGCACGTCTCGCGTGGCGCCGGCGAAACGCATCGATGGGGGAGCCGGTCTGCGTGATCACGTCCGCAATGGGGTGGATGAAAGGAAAACCGACGATGCCTTGTTGAAGGTCGACGACGATCAGAGCGGTTTTGGGGTTGAGCGCCGTGAGGGACATATGGATTGTTCTCCCGAAGACGATTTCTGTAACGGACTGGTTGTCTGCGATCAGTAAAGTGAAGAGCGTTAGTCCTCGACGAGCCTGGCAAGAATTTCAAGAGCCGCCGCGAGCTTCTCCTGCTCTTGAGCAGTGAGCCTGGTCTGGATGGTTCTGGTCAGCCAATCCTGTTTCGCCGCTCTGCGCTCCTGGATGCGGTTTCGGCACATTTTGGTTAACGAGAACAGCGTCTGCCGCCCGTCGTTCGGATCGGGCGTGCCACTGAGGAGGCCGGCGGCCTCCAGTGGAGCAATGACCGCACTCATGGACTGCGGACGCATTGCTTCCGCCCGGGCGAGATTCGACACCGTAGCAGGCCCGTCCTTTTCCAGGCGAAGCAGTACGGATACCTGAGAGGAGGTGAGGTCTTCGTGCCCCGCCTGGCCGCGCAGCTTGCGCTTCAACTTGCCAAGCGAGGTCCGCAGTTCCAGCGCCAATGCGGAGGCGCGCCCAGGTGAAGGGGTGCCCGGTCGATCACTCATGTCTCGAGCATATCATATATGAAGTTTACCTGTACAGCTAAGCTTGGCAGGTTTGCTGCACAAACGCTCGGGGAGAGCGTCAGGCACCTTCCGATTTGCGAGTCGTCGTGGCGCGGGCCAGCGAAAGAATCACTGCGCCAAACAGAAGCGTATCGGCGAAGTAGTTGAGCCCCTCGACCTTCACCCCGCTATTGGGGTCCGCCAGCGCTCCAACCAGGACAGGCCCGTAGATGACCACAACCAGGAACACAATCCAGGCGCCGAGATAGGCGGCCGCCATGCGCACTTTCCGTGCCAGCAGAAAGCAGACCCCACCAACAATGAGAAACGCGCCCGTCAAATAGTCGATGAACGCGCGAGCGGGAATCCACGTGGGCATCTGTTTCTGAAGCGGAACTCCGGGAAGTCCCAGCGGATGCAGGAAATGTTGAACGCCAAAAACAATCGCGGCGATCGCGATTAACATTCGGCCAACAGTGATGAGACTCTTACGCTGCCCACGGCCATTTCCGCTCGTCGCAATTCCCGCCAAAACCCAGCATCCGCCGCCGAACGCCATTTCCCTGATGACGACCGTCCATGGAATTCGGCCGCCGAGCCTGATCGCTCCCGGAAGATGTAACATCGCCACAAAAAGGAACATCATGATTCCGCCCAGCAGGCCGGACCAGCGCACTTGTATCTTTGTGGCCATACTCAACGAGGCGGCGATTAACGCAACACCGACGAAATATAGCCAGAACAAACGCCCCGGCATGTACGGCGGCACCATCGTCAACGGGATTCCGCCGGAAAGATGTTCCGCGCCGAAGGCCGCCAACGGGATTGCGAAGCACAAGTGAGTCAGGGCTACCACCTTGTCGACGCCACGAGCCTGGATGATATCGTTTTTCGCGGCCAACAGACCAATCACCAGCAGCGCGAGGCCGGCCGCGGACATCGGGAAAGCGGGGCTCGAGGATTCAAAGAATACAGCGAGAACGGTTGGCTGCATGGATCTCCGGAACCAGCACAGCGTCTTTCATTCTACGTCGAAATCGGGTTCAAGACCGCATTGCCGGCTCGATTCCGATCCTGTCGTTCGCGGCCGGTGAAATCCGCTGGGTGCAACCGAGGTATCGTTCTGGCGTCTGGACCGAGACGTGACCAACAACGAATTGAACCTACTCCAGTTCGCCGCCAGCGCGGTGATGGGCGTCGACCTTCAGATCTCCGGAGAGCCGTATATTCTCGTATAGTCCCTCACTGCGGAGCGCTACGGTTGCCGCTTCGCCAAGATCTCGCCACTTTCAAAGATCCCCGCGACTAAAGACTCTCTAGTCCGTCTGAGACAAGGAGGCAACGTTGTCTATAAGAACAAACGTCGCAGTCGTGACTCTGATCACTGCGAGCGCAATGTTAGCGCAACCCGCGGTGACTCGCCCCGAATTTGAAGCATTCGAAGTGGCGACCATCAAGCCAACGGATCCGGATTTCAAGGGGGGCCGGTTTATTGCCATGCAAAGCGCCCATGTATTTGCCGCGAAGAACTACACCGTGAAGGCACTTGTAATGGCTGCATATAAACTCAACCCCCGAGCAGTCTCAGGCGGCCCGGCGTGGTTCGACTCCGACCGCTATGATATTGTTGCCAAGGCACCAAACGAGATCCGACCCAATCTTGACGAACAAATGTCGATGCTTCGTAAGCTCCTGGCTGAGAGGTTCGGGCTTACCATTCATCGCGAACAGAAAGAACTTTCGATCTATGCGCTGACCGTTGCAAAGAACGGGCCAAAGCTCAAGGCGAGCACAGAACCTCCCGATGCGCCGGCTGCCCTCGTCAATCGCATTTTCCCTGGCCGCGCTTTGTTGCCGGCACGCAACGCGACTATGGAGCAGTTCGCCTCAATGATGCAACGTGCCGTACTCGACCGCCCGGTTATGGACAGAACCGGACTATCGGGAAAATACGATTTCGATCTGGAGTGGATGCCCGACGAGGTTCAGTTCGGCGGACAAGTGCCGCCAGGAACGCCCGAAGCCCAACAGAAACCTGACCTTTTTGCCGCTATTCAGCAACTTGGCCTGCGATTAGATGCGACGAAAGGGCCGGTTGAAGTCCTGGTTATCGACCAGGTGCAGCGGCCCACGGCGAATTAGCTGGGGAGCGTTCCACGTCGCCGGAATATTACTTCCTGGAAGCGTGGCAGAGCGGCCCCTATTGCTGCGGTCCCAGCCCATCGTCGTGCGCCAGGGCCGGAATCGGATCGCCGAAAGATGCGAGTCGGCTGTCCCACGGATTTTCGCTCAATGGTGCGTGGCGGGAGTAAGATACGAGTCATGAGGGCACTAAGATTTCACTCAAACCTGCTGGCCACCGGAGCAGGGCTGGTGCTGATTTCCGTCCCTGCCGTGAGCCTCGATAGCGGGCTGGCTTTCGTCGGAACCGTTACCGATCGGTTTCAAAAACCAGTGCCTGCGGCGGTTGCGACTTTGAGCTCGATCGATCGAGTTTTACAGACACACGTTTCCGCTGACGGGCAATTCCGCTTTGAAAACGTACCGCCAGGAGTCTACGATCTGGAAACAAAAGCTCACGGATTTGTGCGACAGAGAGCTGCCGTCGATCTTTCAGGTGCGGATCTTTCGGGCGCGAAAGCTCCACCTCTGGCAATTGTTCTTCAGCTTCCGACGAGCGTGCCCGACATAGAGGAATGCGGTCCCCAGGATTCAATTGTCTATTCCTCCTTTGATTCGAAAAGACCGCACCTGGCCGGCATCGTCCGAAGCTCCGATAAACGAAAACCGCTCGGCCGGGTGGAGGTGACTTTAGCGCGAGTTGACGATCCTCAAATCACATCTCGTACTCGTTCGGACGATCACGGTCGCTTTCAATTCGAGAGTCTTGCGGCTGGCCGCTACAACCTGCGAGTCTCGCTGCACGGCTATCTTCTTTCGGAACCAAAGCAGCTCCTGGTGCCTCGTGAAAATAACGTCACCGTGGACACGAGTTTGGTTCGAGACGATAAAAAACTGATTGTGTGCCAATAGGCTGACAAGCAATCGCGGCCCCAACCATCGCGTGAGTTCGAGACCACCATTCTGGGGCCCGGGCAGGAAGAGCAGATCACGCGCTAATTGGAGAGAGTCTTCAATCGGGCTCGGGCCGAGTCCCGCTGTGAACAACCCACCCAGCCGAAAATCGCCCTCCGCGAACTCGCCCTTCCAAACCAAATCCCGACCCACCCCGTCCCACTCCCGCCGCGCTAAGATTGATCTACCCTTATCGTCCGATGCCCTGCCTGTTCCCGCGAGTGCGCGGATACCAGCCGGTATTGCACCTCCTGCGCGCCGCCCCTCGACGCCACTTCCGCCGAGACAGTCGCGCTGGGAGCGAGCGCCTCGACCGCCTCTCGCTACCGCATCGCGGGACTGTTGGGACGCGGCGGCATGGGCGAGGTGTACCGCGCCACCGACCTGACACTCGGCCAGGCCGTCGCCCTCAAATTCCTCCGCGAGGCCACCGCCTCCGACGACCGCACACTCGCGCGCGGATCCCCAGACGACAGCGCGTTTTCTGACGAATAATCAGCGTGCATGGCCCCGGCGACGCTGGCTCAGCAGTTTGGCCGTTAGACGCGCAAGCGGCAAGAAAGACACTTACCGATAACGCCACTGTTTGCTCGGAACGTAGGCGGATCAGTATCTGCTGGGAAATTCATGCGAGAATGCCCGCGTGAAGATCGAGATCCTCGGCACCATTGAAAATGCCGACGACGACAACGTGGATGTCTTCCTCCACCTCGACGACGGGCGCATTTATAGCTCTCTCGTGTCAACGCCAAAGTACATCTGCTGGACTACGAAAGTTGACGATTCGTCGTCTTTTTCCGTTGCCGCGCATGTTTGTCGTCGCGTCCGAGCAATCCGGCAATCTTGCCATTTAGCTCCCTCACCTCGTTCGCGTTGCGCTGGGCCCTCTCTTGGTAGGCGTTGGCTGCCCAGAACAGCGCTTTTGTTTTGCTGATCTCTCCTGCTCGAAAGCTCCTAAGCGCCTTCTCGGCGTATGACTGAGCTTCGGCGTGTTCGCTCTCGATGAACTCAGGCAGATCACGCAGTTTTTTCAAAGTCTCACGTGTGGTGGTAATTTGGTTGATCAGTTCGATTATCCGGTTTTCTTCTGGGGTCAACTTGGCCACGCGCTCACGTAGAAATTCGGCGAACATCGATGAAACACTGTCGCCGAGCTGCTCCTGAGCCTGCTCCAAAAGTGGCAGATCAGTGTCCTTGACATAAATGGTTTTATTCGGCATCATTATTATAAGTATACGTTATACGTATACTCATAGTAAAGGGTGCTGACTTGGGGTCGTCCGCTGCCGACTCAGTCGTCAACACCGGCCCGCCGCCGAACCTCACCGGCAACAGATCGTGGTTCGGTGCAGCCCCCGACCTGAGCCATTTCGTAGTTGTGGACGAAGACGGGTTGTCGTAAATTGACCAGCACGGCAAGATTGCCGGCCGGTGAGAGGACGCCGCCTCCACTCCGCAACATCAGCCGCCGTTGGCAGTTTAGGCGTCATCCGATGACGGATTGCGCAAGGGTATGGGAGCGGCTCGATACAATAGGCTTTAGAGGGCGCAAGTGATAGGTGAAGGAAGAGTGAAGCGGGCGATTTTCTTGTTCGCCGCGGCGCAGTGTCGAGATCGCACCTGGATTCTTTTGGGCTGCTTTCTGGGCGGACTTATCGCAAGCCTTCACTTGTCAGCCGTTGATACGATTCTGCTGGCGGTTGCTATGCCGATCGTGATTTTCGCCGCAGCTCGTAGCTTCAATCGCGGACGGTGCCCGTTCCCCAGAATGCGCCGTCATCTTTTGAGAAAGGCTGGGGCGCGCCGGGGCCTTAGATCTAACGCACCTGCTCTGCGCTAGCATACCGGTAAGGTGTGCCCATTTGCATTCTCGTAGAGATGCAAGTAGGGTAGGCAATTTAGCGTTGTGCGGCCATGTGGACAAAAGACGGCGATATCCGGCCAATCTCTGCCTATTTTTCGGGTGCGTCGAGTTTGCGGGCTACCGAGAGGATTTTGGTAAGTCGGTTGGAGAGGCGGTCCAGGCAGCGGCGCGAAGCGCCATCGGGCAAGTTGCGCCGGTACATCTCCGTTACGTGTAGAGCGGTCAGTAGAGCGTCAACCACGCCCTCCAAGCCGGCGCGGGAGGCGAGTTGCGTTTTGGGCTGCGGCGCCAAGTAGCGAGGTTGGGAGCGGGCCAGGTGAAGCTCGCGTTGCAAGTCGGTGAGGGCGATATCGAGATACAACATGGTCATGTCGGGCGAGGCGTGACCGAGCAGTTTCATGATGGCGGGGAAATCCACTCCGGAGCGAAGCATCTCACTGGCATAGGTGTGTCTGAGCTGGTGAGGAACGATGCGTTGGGTAATGCCGGCTGCAGCGGACACCTCGTGCAGGTATGCGCGGAGGTAGCGCAGCAAGGTTTGCTTGGTGCGCGGGCGGGCCAGCAGTCGGCCATCGGCGGGCAACGGATCGAAGGAGCGGAAGAAGCGAAGCCGTTGGACCAGTTGACAAACGAACGAATCAACCGGGACCATCCGTTCGGTCTTCAATTTGCCAAGCGGCACGTGGATCGTCCATTGATCCGAGCCGGAGGTGTGGAGACAATCGAAGGACAGATCGGCGGCTTCGCCGATGCGCATGCCCGTGTGGCGAAGCAACATGAATACGTTGGCGCCGAGATCATTGCGGCGCAGCAGTTCCTGCTGGAGGAGTTGATCCTGCTGCAGGGAGAGTGCGCGGGGCAAGCGTCGAGGAACGCGGGGAATGTCTTGTCGACGGAGCAGTTGGGCTAGTTCGGGAAGGTGTGCGCTCCAAGCCAGTTCCTGGAGAATGCCGCGGAGAAAGATAAGCCGAATGATGTAGGTGGTTGGCGCCAGGACTGGGATCTGCGCCCGCAGTTTGGTCATCCAGCCGAGGATGTGTGGATCCCGGCGTAACTGCTGGAGAGAAGTTACCCCGGGATGGTCAGCGCCGAGATAGGTCAGGAAGTTGCGTGCCGTGCCACGGTATTGACGGGTCGAGTCGGGAGCAAGAGCGGCACCGAGAGAGTCCACAGCCCGTCCGAACAAGTCGGCCAAGGGATGCTGAAGGGGAGCCCGGCGTGAACGGTTCACGATGGGGTCACCGGGACGGGCCGAATGTGTTGGGCCACGGCGCGCGCATACTGCTGGTAGACCTCAAGCGGGGTAACCTGCACATAGATGAGCGTGGTTTGAATGTGGGCGTGTCCCATCAACCGCATGAGGGCCGGCAGGCTGACGCCGGCACGCACCATATCGGAGGCAAAGGTGTGCCGGAACCGGTGTGGGTTGGCGAGCTTCACGCCGGTGGTCCGACGATGGTAGCGGAACAGGGATCGTAATCCCGCCGCGGTCATTCGAGCTCCGCGTGCGCGACCTTTGAGAGAGACAAACAGGGCGGCCGTCGAAGGATGGGGCCGCTCCAGCCGCAGATAGTGGTCGAGCAGTTGGACGGCTTCGGGAGCCAGGGGTAGAAGGCGGGGCTTGTTCCCCTTGCCGGGCACGCGGATCTGGGCCTCCGGCAACAGCAGATCCTCGTGGTTCAGATCCCTCACTTCCTGGGACCGCAAGCCCTGCAACAACATCAGGCCCACGATGGCTAGGTCACGCGAGGTCCGGAAACTGGACCAGAATCGCGCCACCTCGTCTACCGACAGTGGCACGATGGTCCGCTTGGGTTCCCTCACCCGCAAGCGACTCACTGCGGGATGCGGTCTGCCGAGACCCATGGGCGCGCGCCGCCAGTAGCTTACCTGAAGCTCGGGAGCAATCTGATGGGGAGCGCCAGGGAAGAGGGCGCGCAAGGCGCGATCGGCGACGGCGACGCGTTGATTGATCGTGGATCCGCAGAGCTCGGGTTGTTGGCCGGACTGGAATCGCACGTAGTCCAGCAGAGTGGACTCGGTGAGCGCATCTTGGGTAATGACATCGGTGTGATGAACACTTTCCCACCAGCGGAGAAAGTGCAGCAAGTGCTGTGCATAGCTTCGGAGCGTGAGGTCGGCCACGCGGCGGAGGCATTCGTGATCCAAATAGCGATTGATCCAATCGACCTCGCGACCCTTGGTCTGCTCGATGATCCGATAGGAGCTGCGTGCGTGATTAGCGGTGGGTTGGTGAACGACACGGAATTTCATGGGCGGGCGGCCTCCAGCAGCGACTGAAACTGATGCGCGTCGCCGCCTTGCACGAAGAAGCTGTTGGGATCGTGGCCCTCGGGCAGGGAGACCAGGCGAGTAGGGATACCTCGTTCGCGGAGACTTCGTGAGAGGCACTGGGATGCTCGTGAGCCGCTGCCGTTGGAGTCGGCATCAAAGGCCAGGTAGACGGTTCGGGAACCGTCGCACAGTTGCCGGAACTGGCGCGCATTGAGCTGGGTTCCCAGCGAACAGGTGACGTTGTGAAAGCCGGCCTGCCACAACGCGGCGTAGTCGAACAGACCCTCGACGAGAATGACTTCCGGATAGGATTGGACTTGCGCCCATGAATACAAGCCTCCCTTGGCGCCGGGCAAAAACCGGTGAGGCGGCGCTGCCGCCGAAAGGCTCCGGCCATAGAGATTGCCTTCCAGCGGAAAGACGATCCGACGCACGTAGGCGTCGAAACCTCCACCCGTGATCAGGCCGGCTTGATGCAGTGTCGGCAAACAGTGGCCCAAGTGTGTCAGCCAACCCCGCAGGCATCCGCCGGGGGCATAACCGATTCGCATATGCTCGATCAACTCCAGGGAGCGGACGCCGCGTTGGTACAGATAGGCCACCGCCTCACTGTGGCGGTGTAACTGAATGCGGTAGAAGCGTGCCGCTTCCTGCAACACAGGCTCGGCACCGCGCCATTGGCGCAGCAACGCCAGGGCTTGCGAGAACCTCACCTGGTGATAGATCTCGGCGAAGCGAATTACGTCTCCGCCGCGGCCACAGCCATAGCAATAGAAGAGGTCTTTGTTTGGGTCCACCAGAAAGCTTGGTTTGTGGTCCCCATGCAAAGGGCATAGCCCCATCCATCGGCCACGGCTGAGTGGCCGCGCCGGATGCCAATCATGCGCCTGCAGATAGCCCATCAGGGGAATCTGCTGTTTCAAGTCGTCGAGAGCTTGGCGATTCACGGACTTCTTACCTCGATGGGCAGAATACGGCAGAGCGTGGCGAGATCCCAGGCAACGATGGTGGGTGCCCGTAAAAAGCGCGCGCCGATGGCTCCCGCCTTCACCCAGCAGCACACGCTGAGCAGCCGCCGGTGTGCCCATCGGCGCAGGGTGGAGGGGTCGGGTGAGCGCGACGGATCCTTGCAGTGCGGCGCTGATTGCTCCACGGAATCACCGGCGGCGATGCGGTCACAGGCCTGTTGTCGGCACCGCAAGCTGAAATGCCCCGAAGGAGCCAGCCAATCGGGCAGGATGGTGAAGGTCTTGTTGCAAAGGTGACAGAGTCCGCGTCGCACCCAGATACGTTCGTGGCGATCGTCGTGGGATTGTCGGGAGCGCAGTCCATGGCCGATGATCGTATGATCGAGGCACAACGGACACCGCCTCGGCAGGCGGTCCAAGGGGATCACCCCGGGTCGCTGTTGTCTTTTGCTTCTGGCAGTGCGATAAAAAGAATCACGGCTGGCGTGAAGGCCCGCCGCTGACCGTTCCCTTGCTAAAGTTCCGATCTGCTGGCCGGGCCTTCACCCTCCGGCAAAATCAGTTTCGAACGAAAGAAGAATACTGCTTTGCGCTGGCGGCCGCGAGCCCCCACTCAAAACATTGGCCGGTTTAAATGGCGTTACCGGAGACTAATTGGAAGACTGCGGGAGATGGATGATCATGTATCGATGTTGACGGGGCGGCTGCACGGCGCGACGATAGTCTGTGTCTTTGCACATTTCGCGCATCAAATTTCCGGAGTTCTTCCGGGCGGCGTTCACCGACTCTGAGTCAACGGTTCGCTTTGTCGCAGGTGTCGAGCAGATCGATGCTAACGAGAGTAAGGCGAAGATTGTTGTGCATCAGACGGCCCGTATGCTGTGGCTGGCCGACCGAATCGAGGAGGTCGCAAAGGAACGTGCAGCGTTATGTATCGCCTTTTACCTCATAGCCGCCGAAGCAGTCGCGAAGATGGCGTGTGGGTTCACCGGCGAAGGAAAATCACGCTATCACGTTCGGCTCTTCTTCCGCGACATCTGCCCCGATCTGCACAGGCAACGCCTTGAGCGTTCGTTCTCGACCGCCCCTGGTGTTTACCTCGGCCTGGTAGAGACCGTGGATCTTCTGTACGATGTCCGCTGCGACGTCGTTCACGAAGGCCAGTACTTCAATTTTCTACTACCTGAGGAGCCAGAGGAAGAGTCTCTGATTATTCGCCTCGATCACCCGTTAGATGCCCATATTTCCGCCGTCGAACTGCGCAAGATTGTCCTCGAAGGTGCGCTGCTGGGGGCAGCGAAAATGGTCCCGCATGGAAAATGCGAGAGGGAGTTGTCCGACTTTCTGAGGAGTGTCGAGACGCGGTGACGTGATAAGACTGCACGAGCTTCTCCGAATCAGCGGGGCGCGAAACGCCGTTACCGTAGATTGGCGGGTCACTTGGCCGGAAAGCCGCCTATCAAGAACGTGCCAATTCCGGGACTGGCAACGATGACTTCGCACCAGTAGCGAACCCCACGCATCCGAAAATCGCCCTCCGCGAACTCGCCCTTCCAAATCAAAATCCCGACCCACCCCCGCCGCGCTAAGATTGATCTACCCTTATGGTCCGATGCCCTGCCTGTTCCCACGAGTGCGCGGAGACCAGCCGGTATTGCGCCTCCTGCGCGGCGCCCCTCGACGCCACTTCCGCCGAGACCGTCGCGCTGGGAGCGAGCGCCTCGACCGCCCCTCGCCTCAGCACCACCAGCACCGTCGATGAAGGCCGCTTCGTACCGGGCACCGTAGTGGCCGCGCGCTACCGCATCGCGGGACTCCTGGGACGCGGCGGCATGGGCGAGGTGTATCGCGCCACCGACCTCACCCTCGGCCAGGCCGTAGCCCTCAAATTCCTCCCCGAGGCCACCGCCTCCGACGATCGCTCCCTCGCGCGCTTCTACAACGAGGTCCGCATCGCCCGCCAGGTGACGCACCCCAATGTCTGCCGCGTCTACGACGTCGGTGTCGCCGAAGGCCTCCACTACATCTCCATGGAGTTCGTGGATGGCGAGGACCTCGGCTCGCTCCTGCGCCGCATCGGACGCCTCCCCGTGGACAAGGCGGTGGAGACCGCTCGCAAGCTCTGCGCCGGGCTCTCCGCCGCCCACGAAAAAGGCGTGCTGCACCGCGACCTCAAACCGGCCAACGTCATGATCGACGGCCGCGGCCAAGTCATCATCATGGATTTCGGACTCGCCGGACTCGCCGAGCAGTTGCAGTCCGACGTGCGCAGCGGCACTCCCGCCTACATGTCGCCGGAGCAACTCGCGGGCACCGAAGTCACCGTCCGCAGCGATATCTACGCGCTCGGCCTGCTGCTCTACGAAATCTTTACCGGCAAGCGCGCCTTCGAAGCCGCGTCCCTGATGGAGCTCATGCAGATGCAGGAGCGCGCCGCGCCGGCCGGCATCAGTACCGTCGTGCGCGATCTCGACCCGTCCGCCGAACGCATCATCATGCGCTGCCTCCAGCCCGATCCGCGCCGCCGCCCCACGTCGGCGATGGCCGTGGCCGCCGCGCTTCCCGGCGGCGACCCGCTGGCCGCGGCCCTGGCAGCCGGCGAGACGCCTTCGCCAGATCTCGTCGCCGCGGCCGGAGAGACCGAAGGGCTCGAACCCAGGTTCGCCCTTGGCTGGCTGGCGGCTGCGCTGCTATTGATTGGCGCCGGCATGGCCCTCGGTCCCCGCGTGTGTATCACCTCGAACCTCAATCTGGAAAACTCCCCCGATGCCCTGACCCGCGATGCCCGCACGCATCTGCGTAGCTTCGGCTACACCACCAGGCCCGCCGATAGTGCCTGGGGGCTCGAGTACGCTGAGGACTACAAGAAATACGCCGCGCATCATCCCGGTGAAGCCGATGCGCGGTGGCGCAATCCGTCCGCCGGCCAGCCGCCGCTGGTCCAATTCTGGTACCGCGAAAGCCCGCAGCCCCTCTCCGGCGAGCGCCAGTTTCATACCGCCGTGGACTACGACGATCCACCCTTTACCCAATCCGGGATGCTACGCCTCGCCACCGACCCCGACGGAAAGCTGATCTCCTTCGAAGCCGTCCCGCCACAGGTGGAGAAGCCTGCGCCGCCCGTACCGCCGTTCGATTGGAACAAGCTCTTTCAAGCCGCCGGTCTCGATCTCACGCAATTTCAGACCACCGATCCCACCTGGACTCCCCTCGCCAACTGGGATTCCCGTGCCGCCTGGACAAGGGCCGACCCCGCCACCGGAGCAAAGCTGCGCATCGAAGCTGCCGCCTGGCGCGGACGCCCCGTGTTTTTCCGCATTGTCGGGCCGTGGACAACCCCCAGCCGCATGACTCCCGCCGGCACGAACTCCATTCCCCTGATGATGATCATCTACGTCGCTGTGGTTGCCGCCTGTGTATTGGGCTGGCACAACGCTCGTACCGGTAGAGCCGACCTGCGCGGCGCCACCACGCTCAGCGCGATCTATTTCGTCTGCCTGGCCTCCAGCAAACTGCTGGTGATGCACCACACCGCCACCATCGGCGAAATCAATGGCTTTTGGACCGCGATCGGTAGCGCCATGGTCAACGGCGCGATCAACTGGATCTTCTATGTGGCGCTGGAGCCGTGGGTCCGCCGCAAGTGGCCGCGCACCATGATCTCCTGGACGCGCTACACCTCGAAGGGAGCTTCCGATCCGCTGGTAGGCAGGGATCTGCTGTACGGCACCGTGCTCGGCGCGCTGCTGACCTTGGGAGATGCCGCTGCCGTGGCGTTCCACGGAAACAACCGGCAGCCTGCCTTCCCGCCGCTGAATGCTCTATTGGGCGTGCGCGCCGAACTCTCCGGCGTGATCGCATCGGTTCGGGACGCCATCTTCACTGCCATGCTCTTCTTCTTCCTGCTCTTCCTGCTTCGCCTTTTGCTGCGCAAGGAGTGGATAGCCGGAGCGGCGTTCGTCGCGATTATCACTTTCGCCACTAACTCCGGCACCACGACACCCTGGGTGGATTATCCGCTCGCCGCGCTTGCCTTCGCGATTTTTGCCGTCGCCCTCCTGCGCTTCGGCCTGCTGGCCGCCATCGTCACTTCCGCCGTGGGCCAGATATTGGCATTAGGTGGGATGCTGGATTTCTCCGCCTGGTACGCCGGCATGGCCATCATGCCCTTCGTCATTGTCGCCGCGCTCGCGGTCTTCGGCTTCCGCGTCTCGCTGGGGGGCCGCAAGCTGCTCACGCAGGAACTGTAGACAGCGCCTGCTCCAGGTCGGCGATCAGGTCGTCGGTGTGTTCCAGGCCGATCGAGAGCCGCAGCAGGTTCTGCGGAGTGCGCGTCGCCGGCCCCTCGATGCTGGCGCGATGCTCGATCAGGCTGTGCGCCCCGCCCAGGCTGGTGGCGCGGATGAAGAGCTTGCATCCGGCGGCCACGCCAAGCGCCGCCTCGCGCGATCCGCGTACCTGGAAAGAGAGCATGCCGCCGAATGCCGACATCTGCCGTGCCGCCGCTTTGTACCCTGCGTGGTCGGGCAGCCCCGGATAGTGTACCTTCTCCACCGCGCGGTGTTCGCTGAGGAATCGCGCCACCCGCATGGCGTTTTCGGATTGCGCGCGTACCCGCCAGGGCAGCGTATCGATGCCCCGCATCGTCAGCCAGCAATCGAACGGCGAAGGCACGCTGCCGCCATAGCGCTGCGATTTGCGCGCGCGTTCGAACAGGTAATTCTCGTGCCGCGTGATCAATGCCCCGCCGATCACATCGCTGTGGCCGCTGATGTACTTCGTCGTGGAGTGCACCACCATGTCGATACCGCAATCGAGCGGCTGCTGCAGCACCGGCGTGGCGAACGTGCCGTCGCAGACCGTGATGATGTTCGGTCCCGACAAACGCGCCAGCGCCGCGATCGACGTCAGGTCCGTCACCTTCATCAAGGGATTCGACGGAGTCTCCACCCAAACCAGCCGGGTCGCCGGGCGCAGCGCGGCATGGAAATCGTCCACGCTGGTCATATCCACGTAGCTCACCTCGAGGCCCCATTTGCCGAACACCTCGCCGATGACTTTGCGCAATCCCCAGTAGACATCGTCGGGCGCGATGATGTGGTCGCCCGGTTCCAATCCCTGCACCAGCGCGGTCGCCACTGCCAGCCCGGAGGAGAAGCAGATCGCGTGCTTGCCGCCTTCGAGCGAAGCCAGGCATTCTTCCAGCGCGTGGCGATTCGGGTTGTCCTCCCGCGAATAACTGTACCCGCGCGGATATTCGCCGTCGGGGTTGCGTTCGAACGTGGTGGAAAGGTGGATCGGCGACGTCACCGCGCCGGTACCAGGGTCTATATGGCGGCCCGCATGGACGGCCCGGGTCTCAATCTTCATCACTGCTTAGTGTCCTGAGTTTGAAATTCATCGAAAACCTGATTCGTCCTCGCACGCTAAAGTTTATCAGCCCTGGGCGCCCCTTACAGACTCCTCTACCGGCGCAAACGCATCACATTAACAGAGATCTACAAAGTTGGAACGGAGGTATACCAATCATGATGCGACACTTGTTTGAATTTGCAGCAGTTACAGTGCTTGCTACGGGGATGACTCTGGCACAGGCTCCGGCCACCGGTACAGGGCCGGCTCCCCGCAAAGCCCCATTCACTCACCCTATGTTCGGGCACGAACAGATGATGCAGGCCCTAAACTTATCCACCGCGCAGCATCAGCAGGCCAATGCCATCTTCGGCGACGCCAGGCAGAAAGCTGAACCGATCCGGCAAGAGATGCGCCAGAACAGGGAGGCGCTTCACGCAGCGATGAAAGCCAACAACACATCGCAAATCGAGCAGCTTGCCTCGCATCAGGGGGAACTGCAGGGAAAGGCGCTCGCCATCCGGACTGAAGCAATGGCTAAGTTCTACTCCATTCTGACTCCCGAACAGCGCACAAAGGCTGACCAGATGATGTCCCGGATGCGGCAGCGTATGGAGGAAAGAATGCGTCAGTCAGAATCCAGTACCCATGAATAACCGTAACGCCGCCCAAATTTGACAAGGTTCGATCGGCGAACCCGGGGGCGCCCGGTGGCGCACGAACTGCTGCGTTTCAGCCGACGCCTCTTCTCAGCGCGCGCGAGCGCCCCGGTTGAATGCCACCACCATGGTGATGATCACCAGAATGCCGCCGGCAACATACGAATAAGGCGCATTGCGATCCATGGCGCCTACGCCGGCAGCCAGGGCCGTATGAACGTCTCCGCGGAGTTTCGGGGAAATCATGTAAAACAGGAACCCCAATCCAAAAATGGAAAACGGCTTCAACATAATACTGACTCGATTATCCGCTCTCGCCTGCCCAATGACTGCCGTAACCAGTACCGATATCAGGAACTGACCGTAAGCATTCAGTGAATCGAGTCCAGAAACCGCGATGCCACCTGCGCGGGCGGCCGGTGCTCGCCATCCACGCCGAAATTCAGCTTGCGCATCACCGCGTCGGGGAACTTGCCGGAGAGCTCCTCCACCGCCTCTCTCAACCCCGGCACCCGCGCCAGCGTACTCTCGCGCGCCACCACGGCGCATTCGTAGGGCGGAAAATAGTGGCGATCGTCCTCCAGCATGGCGACATCCAGCACCGCCGCCAGCCCGTCGGTAGAATTAGCGGCAATCAGATCCACCTTGTGGCTCTTGAGCGCCGCGTACAGCAGTCCCAGGTCCATCGTGATCGGGTCGCCATCGGTGCGCAGGCCGTAGGTGGCAAGCAATCCCGCCAACCCGTCGGGGCGCTGCTTGAATTCGTATCCCGCCCCCAGTTTCCATGCCTGCGTCCGTGCCGCTTCCGATAGCGTGCGGATCCCCGTCCGTCGCGCGATATCGCCGCGCACCATCATCGCGAACGTATTGTTGAAGCCCAGCGGCCGCAGCCACTCCAGGCCCCATCGCTGCCGGTACGCCGCGCGGACCTCCGTCATCACGGCGTCCGGATCCTTCGACGGCGGCAGCTTCAACACGGCCGTCAGCGCGGTGCCGCTGTACTCGGGGTAAAGATCGATCGCGCCGCTGGTCAGCGCCGTATGCGCCAGCAGCGTACCGCCCAGGTTGAACTTGCGGCCCACCGCAATGTGCAGCCGGCGCTCGATGTGCTGCGCCAGAATCTCCGCCAGCAGCACCTGTTCGGTGAAATTCTTGGAGCCCACCACAATCGCGGGCTTGGGCGCGCACCCCGCGAACATGAGCGCCAACGTCGCGGTCAGGCAGGCGAGATTTTTCGTTCGATCCATTCCAGCCCCCCGTCCGCCAGCAGCGCCATGGCGGCCGCGGGCACCGCGCCGGCCAGCACCGTGGGCGTGTCCACCATCGAAATCCCCCGGAAAATGAAGACCCCGAGTCCGCCCCCGCCGATTGCCGCCGCGATCGTCGCTGTTCCAATCGTAGCAACCGTAGCCAGCCGCAGCCCCGCCACAATCGAAGGCGCCGCCAGCGGCAGTTCCACCTGCCAGAGAATCTGCCGCGCCGTCATCCCCATGGCCACCGCCGATTCGCGCACACTCGCGTCCACGCCCGTGATACCGAGCAGCGTATTGCGCAGGATGGGCAGCAGCGCGTACAGGCACAGCGCCACAATCGCCGTGCGCCTGCCAATGCCGCCGATGAACGGCAAGGGCACCAGGAAACCGAACAGCGCCAGGCTCGGGATGGTCTGCGCGATGTTGGCAAATCCCACCGCCCAGCGCCGCGGGCCCGGACGCCGCGAGAGCAAAACGCCCGCCGGCAGTGCGATCGCGCTCGCAATCGCAATCGTGATCGCCACCATCGTGATGTGCTCGAGCGAGAGCGAAACAATCTCCGAAGCGAGGTCGCCGTTCATCCTGTCTCCTGTTCCAATCCGGCGAGGAATGCCCGGCATTCCGGCGTCTCGCTTGCGCGGAACTCGCGCGGCCCGGCCAGTACATCCAGGGCGCCGTCCTTCAGCAGCGCGATCCGCGACCCAAGCATCAGGGCCTCGCGTATATCGTGCGTCACGAACAGCGCCGTCTTGCGCACGCTGCGCCGCAATTCCAGAAACAACCGCTGCAATTCCAGCCGCGTGATGGGGTCGACCGCCGCGAACGGTTCGTCGAAAAGTAGCAGCGGCGGATCTGCCGCCAGCGCACGCGCGATTCCCACCCGCTGTTTCTGCCCGCCCGAGAGTGCGCGCGGATACCGGGCGCGAAACTCGCCGGGCGCCAACCCTACTGCGGTGAGCAGTTCGTCCACGCGCTGCGCGATGCGCTCCGGTTCCCAACCTTCCAACCGCGGTACCAACCCGACATTCGCCTCCACCGTCCAGTGCGGAAACAGTCCGGCATCCTGGATCACGTACCCCATGCGCCGCCGCATTTCGATGGGATCCCACTCCGTCGTCGCGCGGCCCGCGAAGCGAATCGCGCCCGCCGAAGGCTGGATCAGTCCGTTGACCGTCTTAAGCAGCGTAGTCTTGCCGGACCCGCTGCGGCCCAGCAGGACCAAGGTCTCGCCTTCGCCCACGTCCAGGCTGATATCGTGCAGAATCGTGCGCCCGCCAAGGCTGCACGACAGGTTCCGGATTTCGAGCAGTGACACAAACATAAAATAATCTGTAACGCCAAGCTGCCAAACCACTTAAATACGAATCAGCCCGCTCCGGAAACCCCGTCCCGCAAGGGTCCCTGTGCCATCCTGGAAACGGAGGGATCTGCTTATCCGTGTTTATCCGTGTTCATCCGTGGCCCAAGCTCTTTGAAATTCTGAAAGAAACGCTAAAACCGGACAAACGTGGCCGGTTTTTCACCCCATCGGCAGACCTAACATTCCGCTTTTCAACAAACCGGCCTTCCAGACGCCGGACAAACGTGTCCGGTCCGGTGATTGTCCACGCTGATAATCGGCCAACGTGCCTTGCGCGTACACCAGAGAGCTCAAAACCGCGACGCACCATCCAATCGGGTATCTCATGTTCTTCTCCACACAAGGCAGAAATTTGCAACCGTTATAGGGGTTTACAGAGTCTACTATAATAAGATCGGCGGTATCGGTGTGCCCCCGGCGGGGTAGCCTGGAGGAGATTCATGAAAATTCGCACTTCGGTTCAGGTGGCCCTGATTGTCGGTGGATGCACCGTGCTGGCGCCATTGTATGGCCCCAGTATCCGGGCTCGTGCGGCCACACCGCAGGACGATCTCGACAAGAGCTTCAAGTCGCTCGCCAGCGTCCTCTCGCTCCTGGAGCAGAATTACGCCGACCCGATCTCCTCGGAAAAGGCGATTTACCAGGGCGCGATTCCGGGCATGCTGCGCACGCTCGATCCGCACTCCAATTTCCTCGATCCCAACGAATATCAGGACATGCAGCGCAAGCAACGCGCCCAGTATTTCGGCATCGGTATGCTGATTTCCATGGACGGTCCCAAGGTGATTGCGATGGAGCCGTTCCCCGGCTCGCCCGCATGGCGCGCCGACCTGCGCCGCGGCGACGTGATCATCGCGGTTGACGGCAAGGACGTCACCAAGAAGGATTCCGCCGGCGTTGCCGACTTGCTGCGCGGCCAGCGCGGCAGCCCGGTGAAGGTCACCGTGATGCGCGAGGGCGCTACCGAACCGGTCACCGTGACCGTGATTCGCGGCGAGATCGAAACCAGCCTCGTGGATGCGTTCTGGGTCAAGCCCGGCATCGCCTTCCTCAAAGTCACCAGCTTCGAAGCGCAGAACGTGGCGCGTGATGTGGAAACCGCCCTGCAAAAACTGGATGAATCGAAAATCAAGGGCTTGATCCTGGACCTGCGTGAGAATCGCGGCGGCCTGGTGACCGAAGCCGTATCGCTGGCCGGCCGTTTCCTGCGCGACGGGCAGGTAGTCGTATCGCATCGCGGACGCGCCGAAAAGGAACAGGTATTCCGCGCCAAGGCGAATCCGCTGGCCCAGAAGTATCCCATCGTCGTCCTGGTGAACGGCAACTCGGCTTCGGCGTCGGAGATCGTCTCCGGTGCGCTGCAAGATCATGACCGTGCCCTTATCATGGGTGAGAACACGTTCGGCAAAGGGCTGGTGCAGGCGCAGTTTCCCCTCACCGAGGGCGCGGCGCTGCTGCTCACCATCGCTCACTACTACACGCCCAGCGGACGCCTCATCCAGCGCGATTACAGCAAGGGCTCTTTCTTCGATTACTATTACGCGCGCAAACCTATTCAGAATAGCGACGATGTGAAGAGCACCGATGTCGGCCGCAAGATGTACGGCGGCGGAGGCATCACGCCGGACGAAAAGTACGACCCTCCCAAGCCCACGGTCTTCCAGCGGCGGATCTATAACTCGTCTGTGATTTATCGCTTTGCCTCTACCTATTTTGGTCCCGCCAAGCCGTCGCTTCCGGCCGGTTGGACGCCGGACAACGACCTGTTGACGCGATTCAAGGATTACCTGCACTCGCGCGATTTCACCTTTACCGACGCCGAATTCGACCACGACAAGAAATGGCTCACCGAGCAGATCCGCGACGAATTCTACCTGCGCGCTTTCGACAAGAAGGTCTCGGACCGCGCGCAGTTCGTGGACGATCCGGAAGTGCAGAAGGCCGTCGAAAGCATGCCCAAGGCCGAAGCGATGCTCTCTGAAGCCCAGAAGGTAATGGCCGCCCGCCGGCAGTGATTCATTGTCCTCCTCACAGGCTCCCGGACAGCCAGTCTGGCTGTCCGGGGCAATTCTGACGCTGCTCAACAAAATAGGCTTCCCGGTTCTCTGGCTCACCGTCATCGCGTTCGTTTCGATTCGAATGTTCGTGATCAACGGAAGGCTTTCCATCGCCAACGGCTTCGGATTTGTTGTCGGTTTCATCCTCGTCAGCACCGTCTTCATGGTCTGGATGAGTCTGCAACTGCACCTGGTGGGTTACTGCGGGCGCGAACTCGTGGTCGACAATTACTACCGGGAGACGCGGATCCCGTTCGAGCAGGTGGCAGCGGTCGAATCGGTCTGGTGGTATCGTTCGCGGCTGGTCCGGGTCCGCTTCCGCGGCCCCACGCCCTTCGGCTCCTGCATCTACTACCTTCCGAAGTGGGCGATGTTTCGAGGGCTGTTCTCCAAGCCGGAAGAAGACTTGAAGCGGGTAATCTGGCCGGTCCCCGATTACCCCATGCTATAAGGTAGAGCGTGGAAACCGCCAAGAGCCAGCGTACCACCCGAGGGCTCCCCTACCTTTACGCGTCGTTGCTGTTCGCCGTCAACTTCGCCATCGCGCGGCGGCTCTTTTCCACTGAATTCACCATCCACACCAGTTCTAACGAAGGCGCCTTCATGGCCATCAGCCGCTTCCTGGTGGACCGGTGGCCGGACGTCCGCTGGTTTCCCTTCTGGTTCAACGGCGTGCCGTTCGAAAACACTTACTCCCCGCTCTTGCAGGCGATCGACGCGGTGGTTTCGAAAGCCGCACATTGCAGCACGGCGCTGGCCTTTCACGCGGTCATCGTCTTCTTCTATTGCCTGGGCCCGGTCTTCCTGTTTCTGTTCGCCTGGAAGGCGTCGAAATACCTGCACGCCGCTTTTCTCAGCGCCCTGCTTTACTCGCTGTATTCGCCCTCCCTGCTTCTGCCGGCCGTTCGCGACGATATCGGAAGCTGGCACAACGCGCGCCGGCTGCAGACCCTGGTGCATTACGGCGAAGGCGGCCACAACGTAGTCCTGAGCCTGTTACCGCTGGCGCTACTGTGCGCATGGCTGGCGGTGACGCGCCGGAATTTCGTCTGGTGCCTGACCGCCGGTATGCTGCTCGGCGCCCTGGTGCTGACCAACGCGTTCGCGGCAGTGGACCTTGCGGTCGGCATCGCCCTCATCGCGTGCCTGCAGCCTCCCGGACGCCGTCTTCGCAGCCTCGCACTGCTGGCCGGGATCGGCGCCGCTGCCTACTTGTGGATCTCGCCAATCCTCACGCCCGACCTGGTTCACACCATACGCACGGACTCGCTCCTGTCCGGCGGCTATCAATACACGCCGCTGGTGATTCGCACCGCAATCCTGGTGCTGGCGGGCGCTGTCGCCCTTTGGTATCTCACCCGCCGCTGGGCCAACTGGTTCGACCGCTTTATACTTCTCTTCGTCTACGTCTTCGTCGCGATACTCGTGCTGGCTCAGTTCGCCAAAATCGCGATCCTGCCCCAGCCGGACCGCTATCACCTGGAAATGGAAATGGCGCTCTGTCTTGCGATCGTCTTCGGCGCCCGCCGCTTGTTGGCGCCGGCCCGACCCGGTGTGCGTGCCGCCGCCGTGACGCTGTTCGTTGCGTTTCTCGGCTGGCAGGCGGTCTGGTATCGCGATTACGCGGCCGGCGTAATCCGCCCCATCGATATCACGCGGACCATCGAATACAAGACGGCCAAATGGATCGACGCCAATCTCAAAGGGCAGCGCACCATGGTCTCGGGAGACGTAGGCACGTGGTTCAACGTCTTCACCGACAATCCGCAGCTCAGTTCGGGACACGAACCCTTTTCGCCAAACTGGATGGTGCAGATCGCGACCTACACGATCTACACCGGCGAAAACGCCGGAGATCGCGACGCGGAGTATTCCATCCTCTGGCTGAAAGCTTACGGCTGTCACGCCATCACGGTGCCGGGCCCGCAAAGCAGGGAAGCATATCGGCCCTTCCGCAACCCGCGCAAATTCGAAGGCGTGCTCCCGCTGCTGTGGCACGACGAGGACGATTCCATCTACGCTGTGCCGCAGCGCTCCACTTCGCTGGCCCACGTGATTCCCGCCGGCGCCGTTGTGGTACGACCGCCGATTCACGGCCTCGACGTGCCGGAGGTCACCCGCTTTGTCGTCGCAATGGAAGACCCCGCGCTTCCACTCGCGGATTTCTCCTGGCAGTCCGGCGGTCGCGCGCACATTGCCGCGGAGGTGCATCCCGGCCAGGTGGTCGCGGTGCAGGTGACCTACGATCCGGGCTGGGTCGCGGCGGCCAACGGGCGACCGGCGCCGGTCACCCGCGATGGAATCGGACTGATCACCGTGTACCCGGCGTGCGACGGCCCGTGCGAGATCGAGCTGAGCTTCGATGGCGGAGCACAGCGAAGAATCTGCCTCGCCCTGAGTGTGCTCGTGATGTTGAGCGTGGCAGCAGCAGGCACCCTTCGTAAGAAGCCGTGAAATAATCCTACGCACACGCGAAACCGCCTGCGCCACCAAGACTGGTCGTGTGTTCGCCGTGGTGGGGCAGGCGGTTCCGCCTGTCTCGCCCGCTTGCGGGCGCCTAGCTCCGTGCCAGCAGAGTAACCTGGGCGTGCAGGTTCGCCACGCCGGCAGTGTAGCGCGAATCGCTCACCGTGAACGCGACGCCATCCTCCAGCCAGTCGTGCCAGACGCCATCCGGATCGTGCGACGCCACGGTGAGTGTGTACTCCCCCGGGCACAGCTCGCACCAGAAAGCGAAGGCCAGCTCCAGCGTATTGCCGGCGTTACATGGACCGAGCTTCAGTTGTTCCAGCTCCGTATTGGTGCCGTACACGTTGAGGCCGATGCGGGTGCGAATCATGATGCCCACCACCGGATCGGCCACCGCGTCGCGGAAGCGTACGGCCACGCGCACCACGGCCCGTTCGCCGGTGCGCCAGACCATGGTGGGCTTGCCACTCTCGCCGACGGTCTCCACGCGCAGGATCTCGGCGCGCCCGTCGCCGCGGCGGACCGTGGGTGCCAGCGGCGGGGTGATGGTCTCGCCCCAGGCGCGCAGTTTGGCGGCGACGTGCTTCCGATACGCTGCCAGCGTTTCCTCGGGATCGCCGCGTCCGGCCAGTTTGCCCCGGTGCAGCCACCAGACTTCGTCGGCGAGGCGACGGATAAGTTCCTCTTCGTGCGACACCAGCAGTGTGGTGGCTCCGGCGCGCCGTATGCGGTCGAGCGCGACCGCGGCGCGCTCGCGCACGACCAGGTCCTGGTGTCCGAAGGTCCGGTCGATGAGCAGCACGGGCGCCGGCGCGAGATTCAGCGCATCATCCGGCCCCAGCCAGCGTACCTCGCCAGACGCCTTTACGGTGCCGGAAGTGGGAGTCGCCATCCCCGCGGCGAGCTTTAACAGGCGGCTCTTCCCGGAGCCGTTCTCGCCGATTATGCCGACCACGGTTCCGCTAGGCGCGACCACGTCCAGGTTCTCCAGCGGCGCGCTGGTGACGTTGCGAAATGCAAGAGACATAAACGTTAGAATAACAACTACACAGATGGAAGATCCGAAAGTACTGGAACGCATGCGCGCCGACTGGAATGAGCGCGCCGGCGAAGACGCTTACTACTACGTGGCTTTCGGCCGCCGCGAGCAGGACGACGAGGAGTTTTTCTCCACCGCCAGCGACATTGTGGGGGGCCTGGAATGGGACCTGAAACGCGTGCGCGGCAGGGACGCGGCGCTCGAAATCGGCTGCGGCCCGGGACGCCTGATGCGGCCGCTGAGCCGCAACTTCGGCGAGATCCACGGGGTGGACGTGTCCGACGAAATGATCCGCCTTGCCGCGGAGCGGCTGCGCGATACGCCCAACGCGCACCCGCATCACAGCTCGGGTTCGGATCTGGCCATGTTCCCCGACGAAAAGTTCGATTTCGTCTATTCCTACGCCGTCTTCCAGCACATACCGAGCCGCGAGGTGGTATTCAGCTACCTGAAAGAGGCGCGGCGTGTGCTCAAAACCGGCGGCATTCTGCGCTGCCAGATGAACGGGCTGCCGCCGCATGCCAAACAGTACGACACCTGGAGCGGCGTGCGCATCACGGAGAACGAGATCCAGCAGTTTGCGCGCGAACAGGACATGCAACTGCTGGTGGTGGAGCAGATCTGGACACAGTACATGTGGATTACCTGCCGCAAGCGTCCGGCTGGCTGGACTGCGTCGTTGCCGGGACGGCGGGTGCCGCGCGCGTCGGTAATCCGGCGCATCAGCAACGCGCTGACTGGGGAGGCCGTGGCGCCCGTGCGCGGGCCGCTGGCGGCGCTGTCGCTGTGGGTGGAAGGCTTGCCGGACGAAGCCGATTTGAACCATATGACCGTCACCGCCGACGGCCGCACCTGTCGCCTGATGTACATCGGCGAGCCGGAAAAAGACGGCATCGCGCAGGTGAATGTCGCGCTGCCCGAAGGTTTGCGTACCGGCATGGTGCAGGTGGAAATGGTGTGGTTGGGACAGCCAGTGGCGGAACCTGCGTGGGTTCGGATCATGCCCGCCGGACCTTCCGTGCCGCGCGTCACTACCGTCACCGACGGCATCAACCTGCTTTCCGGAACACGCATCGTGACGGGCTCCGTGAAGGTCACCATGCACGAAGTGTCCGACGCCTCGCAATTCCACGCCACCATCGAAGGGCAGGACGCGCTGGAAATCGAGAGCTTCTGCGCGGACCCGATCTCGCAGCGCTACGAGTTCAATTTCAAGCTGCCTGAAAAGATCTCGAAGGGGCCGCACGAGGTGCTGGTGAGCTTGGGCAAACGGAAGTTCGCGCCGCTAGAGATCGAGGTAGCGTAGTTGACGCGTTGGCTTGCGGCGGGTCTTCTGGCGATGGCCGCCGCATTTCTGCTGGCGCCATTGCCGCGCGGCAGGTTCGTGCAACTGGCGCCGGGCATGGTCGAAATCCACTCGGTGATGGTGCTGGAGGATGGCGCGGAAGTGCGCGGCGCCGCGTCGGGCACGGTGCTGCACGCGGCGGCGGACTTTCGCGGGCGCGCGCTGATCGTGGTGCGTGGCAATCACGTGCTGCTGCGCGATTTCGCGGTGGATGGCAATCGCGGAAAGCTGGAAGCGCGTCTCGGGCTGCCGGGATACGACGTGCCCTTCGCGCGCTTCACGCCGGGCAACGGCGTACTGGCGGAGGGTGTTTCGCAGCTCACCATCCTGAACGTGCGCTTCCGGGAAATCGCAGGGTTCGCCGTGGTGGTGAGCCGGTCGCGGCAAGTGACGATCGATGACGTGCGCGTGGACGACAGCGGATCGCGCAATCCGGCGGGCCGCAACAATACGACGGGCGGCATTCTGCTGGAGGAAGGCACCAGCGATTTCCGCGTCACGCGGTGCGAGCTCCGCAACATAAGGGGCAATGGCATCTGGACGCACTCGCTCTACACCTCGCCGCGCAATGCCCGCGGCGTGTTCGCGGAGAATCGCTTCGACGGCATCGGGCGCGACGCGCTCCAGGTGGGTCATGCGACAGAAGTGCGCGTGGAAGGAAATGCCGGGACGCGCATCGGCTATCCGGAGGAGGCGGTTGACGTAGAGGGGCGTGCCATCCCGGTGGGCGTGGACACGGCGGGCAACGTGGACCGGTCGATCTACGCGCACAATCAGTTTTCCGGGGTCAACGGCAAATGCTTCGACCTGGACGGGTTCCACGATGGCGAAGTAAGCGGGAACGTCTGTAAGGATGTCGCCGGGTACGGCATCGTCATGAACAACACCAATCCGGATATGCAGTCGCGCAACGTGCGGATGGAAGACAATCTGTTGGACGGAGTGAAATACGGCGGGATCTTCGTGATTGGCGAGAATCATGTAATCCGGCGCAATCGCTTGCTGAATCTGAATACGGAGCATTGCGGCTGTTACTACACGGCGGGCGAGCCCGACATGTTCCGCAGCGGGATCTATCTAGGCAAGGGCGCGGAACGTCCCGCGCCCGCCCGCGGCAATGTGGTCGAAGAAAACGAAATCACAGGCTATCAGATGGAGAGCCACTGCATCGGCATCGCCCCCGGCATCCCCCGGGATTGGAACAGCGTGCGAGAGAATCGGTGCGGTGACTAAGACCGCTCCCTGACGGTCGCGGCTCTGATCGGGTCGCGATGCACGAATCCGAGCCGCGACCGTGAGGGAGCGGTTTACTACTTACCTTCGCGCGACCTGCTGCGGACCGCTGGCGTAGCTCAGCGCCATCGCTGCCCAACTGGTGGCGGCGGAGGAGATCCACTGATCGTCGCAATAGGGGAACTTCGTTTCGAAGTACGGCTGGAACTTCGCCGCACGACTCCTCACGAACCAACTTCCGTCTTCCGCCTGGGTCTGTAAAAGGTACTGCGCGCCGTGGCGATACGCCGGGTCTTTCACCGAGACGCCAAGTTCTTTGAGCGTGTACAGTGCCTGGCCGGTCGCGTAGGCGTCGCTGGACAGGTCAGGATTCTGAGCCCAGCCGCCGTCCTCGCGCTGCAGTTGCAGCAACCGCCGCGCACCGCCGTCCATCGGACGGGGAACCGCGTTCGCCCACTTCAAGCCGAGAAGCTGCATATTGAGATCCTCGGTGGTCTTCGGCGTAGCGTTTGCCAGCCAGTGGGCCGCGCGTGCGATGCGTTTCTGCAGTTCCACCTTGCGGCCCGCCGGACCGTACATCTGCAAAAGGCGAATCGCCATCGCGGTGCGCGAGAAATCACCGTCGGCCATCGGCGGACGCGCGGTCCAACCTACGTGCCAGTTGCCGGCGACGCGCTGCTGCGCGACGATGTTGTGCACCATGGCGTCGGTGGTCTGGTCCGGCGGCACATTTTCGCTGGCCATCTGGAAGCCGGCATACAGGAGGATGTCGACCACCGGCGGATCACCGCGCTGCAAGAGCGGCTGCGCGAAACTGGCGAACGCCAGTTGCGCACCTTTCAACTCAGCGGCCTTGGCCTCCAGGTTCACGGGGAGGTGACTGACGTAGGCCGCGTTCACCGCCATCGAGACCAGATTCTGTGCGTGGCAGGAACCACAACCACCTTCCTTAAAGAAAATCCCGCTGGACTGCTGGAGTAGAGCGATCGACCGCACCGCCGCCGGTTGAGGATCGAGCTTGCCGAGCACCGAGATGGGAATGATGACGCGCGCATCCTGCGCCTTCTGCCGGGCTAATCCGAATTCGCGCAGGATGGCGGGCGAGTTGTACTTTTTTGCCCAGCCGGCTGCGTTGAGGCCGGCACGGTCCTTCGTGCCGTTGTCCGCGCCGCGCTGCAGGAGCAGACGGACGGTCCGCGGATCGGCATGGTCCGTGGCCACCGCCAGCATCAGGGGCGTCATCTGGCGAACGTCCTGGGCGTTCACTTTAGCTCCCGCATCCAACAATGCTTTCGCCACGTCGGGTCCGCCCGCAGGTGCCGCGAGGAGGAGCGCGGTGAGATTGCCCAGCGCGATGGGGCCGTTTTTCACAGTTTCGAATTTCTCCGCGCTGACGGCGTTCACGTCGGCGCCTTTCGCCAGGAATAACTCGACCGCCTTCAGGTTGCCGTTGCCCGCCGCGAACATCAACGGGGTCCGGCCGGCTTCGTCGTTCACGTTGACTGCGGCACCTTTCTCAAGCAGGATGCGGATGGAGGCGAGATCGTTCGCCGCCGCGGCCGCCACGAGCGTCTGCGGCTCCAGCTTCGCCCCGTGATCGAGGAGAAAGCGCACCGTGGCCGCGGAGCCATCGTTGGCCGCCGCCAGATACAGAGGGGTCCGCCCCATCTTGGATTTGGCGTTGACATCGGCCCCGGCGGCCACTAAGAGGTGCACTTTCTCCGGTTCGGTGATCGCCCACATCAGGGGCGTCGCGCCGAAATCGTTGGTTGCGTTGACATCCGCCCCGGCGGAGAGAATCACCCGCAGGGCGTCCACGCTGCCATAGGCCGCGGCATAGTGCAGCGGCGTGGTGGCGTGCTTATCCTTACACTTTACGCCGGTGCGGTGCACCAACGCGTTGAGCATCGCGAGATCGTTTGTCCGGATGCTTGCATAGTATTGCTCCACCGGCTCGGTCCCCTGTCCAAAGCCGGACGCCGCCAGTGCCAGAAGCCCCGTAAGCAACGGCACGGCTACTCTCAATTCAGTTCGCATCTTTCCTCCTGCCCGGCTTACGCGTAGCACGGGGTAAAACTGGCTCACACTTCTTGCGGCGCCGGGTGATAATAGCTGAAAGGTTTTTATGACTCCAGGATCTGCCCCCGATGTAACTCAACTTCTGGCCAACTGGAGCAAGGGCGATCAGCGCGCTCTCGAACAGTTGATGCCGCTGGTTTACGGCGAGCTGCGGAGGTTGGCTTCGGCCTACCTGCGCCGCGAGCGCTCCAACCACACGCTGCAGAGCACGGCGCTGGTCCACGAAGCCTTCATGCGCCTGGTGCAGCAGCAGGAAGTGCAGTGGCGCAACCGCGCGCACTTTTATGCCATTGCGGCACAGATGATCCGCCGCATCCTGGTGGACTATGCGCGCTCGCAGCATGCCGAGAAGCGCGGATCGGGCGCCCTTAAGCTGGCGCTCGACGAAGCCATGGCCGTCCAGCAGGCCGGCTCCGATATCGATCTTCTGGGTTTGAACGATGCGCTGGACCGCCTGGCCGAACTCGACGAACGGCAGGGCCGGATTGTCGAACTGCGATTTTTCGCAGGTCTCTCCATCGAAGAAACGGCTGAGGTCATGCACCTTTCCCCGGCCAGCATCAAGCGGGAGTGGCAGACCGCCCGCGCCTGGCTCTTCCGCGAGATGACGCGGACCCCGGCGTATGAAGCGTGAGGAATGGCAGCAGGTAAAGGAAATCCTGCACAACGCGATGGAGGTTGCGCCGGCCGAACGCGCGGCGTTTCTGGACGAGGCATGTAACGGCAACGCGGAACTGCGCGGCGAAGTGGAATCCCTGCTGGCCTCCCATGAAGCCGCCGGCACGTTCATCGAAGGAGCGTTCGCCGCGGCTGCCACGCTTGCGCCGCTGCCGCCGGACAGCCTCGGCGCGGGCGCCGGCCTGGGACCGTATCGCATCGTACAGCTCATCGCCGAAGGCGGCATGGGCGCGGTTTACCAGGCGGTGCGCGTGGACGATCTGTATCGCAAGGTGGTCGCGATTAAGGTCATCCGGCGTGGTGTTTTCGGTGACGAAGCGCGCAAGCGATTCGATATCGAGCGCCAGATACTGGCCCACCTGGATCACCCGAGTATCGCCAAACTCCTGGATGGCGGGACAACTCCGGACGGGCGCCCTTACTTCGTGATGGACTTCATCGCCGGAACACCGATCGATGAATACTGCGATGCGCGCCGGCTGCCGGTCAGCGAGCGGCTGAATTATTTCCTGACCGTCTGTTCGGCAGTCCACTACGCGCACCAGAACCTGGTGATCCACCGCGACCTCAAGCCTCAGAACATCCTGGTCACTGAGGAAGGAGCGGTCAAACTGCTGGATTTTGGTATCGCCAAGCTGCTGGACCCCGAAGCCACTGGCGCCTCCGCCGAACCCGCGCCGACGCTGACTACCATGCAGGCGATGACGCCGGAGTATGCGAGCCCGGAGCAACTGGGCGGCGGAAACGTGACTACGGCCAGCGATATTTATTCGCTCGGCGTGCTGCTCTACCGCCTGCTGACCGGACACCGGCCGTACGCGCTGGAATCGGGCTCCATCGACGAACTCTGGGACCAGATCCGCAATCGGCCGCCGCGGCGGCCGAGCACGGTGATCCACGCGAGCGAGGATGGCCTCACGCCGGAATCCATCGGCGGTGCACGCAATACGCGGGCCGACCGACTGGGACGCCAATTGTCCGGCGACATCGACACCATACTGCTGATGGCGCTGCGCAAGGAGCCGGAGCGGCGCTACGGAAGTGCAGAGCAGCTCGCCAACGACCTGCGCCGCCACTTGCAAGGGCACCCCGTCACGGCGCGGCCCGATACGCTGCGTTACCGCACGGGAAAATTCATTCAGCGGCACCGTGCGGGCGTGCTGGCCGCGGCGCTGTGCGGGATCACGTTGGTGGGCGGGATTCTCGCGACGTCCTGGCAATGGCACGTGTCGAATCGTGAACGGATTCGCGCGGAGAAGCGCTTTCAGGACGTGCGCGGCCTGGCCAACTCGGTGCTGTTCGAATTGCACGACGCGATCGTGCCGCTGCCCGGATCGACCCCCGCGCGCGAACTGCTGGTGCAGCGCGCGCAGCAATATCTGGAAAGCCTGGCCAGCGAATCCGCCGACGATGATGGACTGCAGCGGGAACTGGCCGTGGCCTACGAGCGCATCGGCGACGTGCTGGGTTCGCCCGCGCAGGCCAACCTGGGCCGGTCGGCCGAGGCGCTGGCCAGCTACAACAAGGCCCTGGAGATCGAAACCCGCCTGGTGGGGAGAGATGGCTCGAACGAGGCGCTGCGGCGCGATCTGGCACGTTTGTACAATCGCATCTGCCGCGTGGAACAGAGTACGGGCAAGTTCCGCGAGTCCGTGGAATCCTGCCGCGCGGCGGGCAGTATCGAGGAGAAACTGCTCGGCCTGCGGCCCGATGATGTGACCTTGCGGGGCGATCTGGCCTTCACGTACCAGAACATGGCCGGCGCTTACTTCGCGCTGGGCGACTGGCCGCACACGGAAGAGCAGCGCAGGCACGTGCTCAGCGAGTTCCAGGAGTTGTACCGGTTGCGGCCGGAGAACGAAAGTTTTCTTTACGGGCTGGCCAACGCTTATCACCGCATGGCTAATCTACAGGAGCAGAACAAACAGTATGCCGAGGCCAAGGCTAGTGTATTGGAGGCGATCCGTTTGTTCAACCTGTCGGCGGAGCGCAATTCCAAGGATATACGCAAGCGGGTGGACTGGACTTTCGCGCAGCAGCGCCTCGGGAGCATTTTGATTTCGATGGGCGATTTGAAAGGCGCGCTCGATGCGTTTCAGAAGGCGCTGCCGATCCGCGAGCAACTGCGCGGACTCGATCCGCGGGACGCGCGCGCTCAGTTCAATCTGGCGAACAGTCACGCATCAATTGGTTACGTGTTGCTGGGGATGGGAAACGCCAAGGAGGCACAAAGTCACTTTGAGCAGCAGCGCAAGATCGACGATGAGTTGATTAAGCTTGATCCGGTGGCTGTGGACTACCGGTACAGCCTGTCGGAAGCTTACGAAAATCTGGGACGGGTGGCGCATAGAGTGGGAAAGCGGGGGAGGGCGCTTGCGCTGCTGAATGACGCGCTGCGGGTCTACGACGAGTTGCTGGCGCGGGGCGCGGTCTCGGCGGAGTACGCGGCGGTGCCGGAGCGGATACGGAAGGAGCTGGGGGAAGTGACGAACACCGCTCCCTCACGGTCGCGGCTTCCATGAGAAGGCCCCTCCCTGTCAAGCGGAAAATTCGGGGGTCTCAGGGGGGCTCGCCCCCTGGCGGAGTATGAGGCGGAGCCTCATGGCGCGCGTTCCGCGCGCCCTTGCTGCATTGGTCAAAGAGGCTACACCCCGTGGGGTTCCGGCCCCCGCACCCTAGGCGCCCCCTTTCCCTCATCTCAGTGGTTTCTTCAGAACGGAAGTGATCGGTCAAGGGCGCGCAACGGTTTTGCGCGGCTTGCGAACCCTTGACCGATTGCTTCCGTTCTGATACACGGATTCCCGAGGGAAAGGGGGCGGGAGGTCTCAGGGGGCTCGCCCCCTGGCGGAGTATGAGGCAGCGCCTCATGCGCGCGTTCCGCGCGCCTCTCCTCCCGTCGCATCCCATCTGCTTTCCCTGCCAACTCGCTTCGGATTGCATTCTGCCCGTTGACTCCTGCGCCATTGTCGCCATGCTCCCATCCGCACTCTGATTGCAGCTTTCGCCGCAGGTGCCTGTTGGTGTTCTCAATTCAAGGGGTGCTGCCATCTCTGCGTCGAACTGAAGGGTCCCAGTTACCTGGCCCCCGACGTTCTGCCGCGACCTCGCAGTCACCCCAACTCGGCGCTTTCGCATACTCTGCAGAATTCCAATCCTCAAACCCTTAGGCTGCTTTGGCTTTACCCTTCGCTGCCTGTGCCGCCTTACGGTTGTACTGCGGATCGTAGACTTCCCCCGTCACCCACAACCGATGCAGCAACACCGCCAACTTGCGCGCCACCGCTACCACCGCTTTCTTCTTGCGCGCTTTGCTGACTTTCTTGCCGTCGCCATTTTGCAGCATCCCCATGCCCCATACCTTGAGGTCACACTCCGGCGCCCCTTGCCTCAGGATGCAGTGCGCTCCCTGTACCAACAGCCGTCGCAACAACTGATCCCCCGCCTTGCTGATCCCTAACTCCGGCTGGCTTTCGCCACTATCCCGCAGCTTGCGGGTCAGCCCCAGGTATGGTCCGACCTCCCGGCTATGCGCGAACCGCTCCGCATCTTCGATGGTCAAGATGTAGGTCAACGCGATCAGCGTGCCTACTCCCCCGACCTGCGTCAGCAGTTTCATCTCCGGGTACTTTTTCCCAATTCCCTCGATCTTCTCCTCGTACACTCCGATCTGTTGATTGATCGCTTCCACGCTCTTCAGCAGCGGCCGAATGGCGCTTTGCGCCGCCGCGCTGAGTCCATCGGCCAGCGATTCCTTCACGTAATCGGCGTCGCACTTCTTCAACCGTTCTCCCATCGGCTTGGCCAGTCCGCGCGCCATGTTGATCAACTCCGTCCGCGCATCCACCAATCCCGCCCGCGCCCGGATCACCGCCAGGTCCGCTTGCGCTTCTGGGCCTCGGTGTCGGATCGGGGACAACAGCTTCGGGTCCACTCGGGCCAACCGGGCCAGTTGCTCGGCATCCATCCGATCGTTCTTCTTCACGCTCTGCGTGATCAGTTTCACCTTCCGTGGATTCGCCACGATTACTTCATGTCCCATGGCCGCCAGGTGCCGGCTTACCCATGGCGAATGCGTCCCTACTTCCAGTGCGATTCGGCTCGGCACCATCTTTCCAAAGACCGAGTTGAACCCCGTTTTCGTCGTCGCCACTTTGCCTTCGCTCGCCTTTTCTCCGGCTTCATCCAAGATGCAGTAGCGGCTATCGCGATCTCCCAGGTCTAACCCTACGGTCAGCCTCTGTCTTGCAGCTCCACGGTTCTGCCTCTTCTTGCCCTTCGAAAGCGCCTGTAGTCTCGCAATGTTATTCTTTTTCATAAGCCGGTCTCCTTTTTGCACCTGATCGAGTGCGTGTCTATTCGGGATCTTAACGTATCCCGCGGGGGAGACCGGCCTTCTCATACCATCTCTGATTGGGCATCGCGACTCCGATCCGAGCCGCGACCGTGAGGGAGCGTTACTATTCTTACTTCGGTGCTTTCAGGGTCTCGATTGCTTTCTCGATCTGGCGATCGTGGCCGCTCAGGAAGTCGGCGGGAGTGTTGTCTACCAGGACGTCGGGCGGCACTCCGTAGTTTTCCATGTTTTCGCCCGAGGCGGTAAAGACTCCGGCGCCGGGGGTTCGGATTGCTGAACCATCGAGGAGCGTGAAGGAGCCGGTGCCGATCACCTGGCCGGAGGTGGGCACTCCGACGAGTTTGCCGAGGCCTAAGGCTCGGAAGCCGTCCGGGAACATTTCGGCGTCGCTGGCGGAGCGCTCGTTTTGCAGCACTACCATGGGGCCGAAGAAGGTGGAACCGGGGCGCTTCACTTCCAGCGAATCGCGTCCTCGCGTTACCTGGTAGGCTTTGCGCTGGTTGAGAATCTGGAGCAGTTCCTGGTCGATGCCTCCGCCTCCGTTGAAGCGCTGGTCGATGATCAACGCTTTTTTGTCCTGGTTCTCGAGCAGGTCGCGCTGGAATTTGGCGAGCGAGGGGGCGTCCATCGCCTTGATATGTAAGTAGCCGATTTCACCGTTGGTCAGTTTGGCGACCATCTGCTTGCGGTCTTCCACCCAGCGTTCGTATTGCAGGTTGCTCATGGCGGCGGCGGTGAGCGGTTCGAGATCGATGGTCCAGGCGCCATCGGTTGCGGGCTTGGAATTTACCAGGAATTCGAACTTGCGGCCCGGAAGAATGTTGAACAACTGCCAGTAGTTCTCGCTGGTCTTTAGTTCTTTTCCGTTGACCGAGAGGATGAAGTTGCCCGGGGCGATCCTGACGTAATCGTGATCGGCCGGACCCTTGCGGTAGATGTAGGCGACTTTGTAGAAGCCGCTGGCATCGGGCTCGAGGTCGAAGCCGGGATAGCGCGTGGCGATGGCTTCCTCGGGCGGGCCCTGGGTGGGCAGGCGGGTACCTCCGGTAATGCCGGTGTGGGAGGCGTTCATATCGCCGATCATTTCCATGATCAGGTTGTGCAGTTCCTCGGTATCGGCGATGTGGGGGAGCATGGCCTCGTATTTATCCTTAGCCGCGGCCCAGTTGACTCCGTGCATTTTGGGATCGTAGAAGCGGTTCTTCATGACGCGCCAGGCTTCCTCGAAGACCTGACGGCGTTCGGCGGGGATATCGATCTCCATTTTCACCGAGAAGGGGATGCGGCGCGGAGCCGCTCCGGCAGATGCGGTGTCGGTGGTTGGCGCCGCGGTTGCGGTTGCTCCGCCGCGCCCGCCTCGTCCACCGCGTCCGGCAGTGGCGGCCGCCGCTCCGGCGTCCGTTGCGGGGGCGGCGCTCACGGCCAGCGTGTAGATGCCGCCGCCTTGCAGGAAGTAGATGCCGCGGCTGTCGCGGCTCCATTGGGGCTCGCTGCCGCCGCCGAATCCACCGCGCCCGCCGCGACCGCGACCGGCGCCGCCGGCGGCATCGGCCACCGTGGTGTTCAAGCGGGTGAGGCGCGTGCCATCTTCATTGATGGTGTACATGGCGGGCCCGGCGCCGGCTCCGGCGGCATCTTCGGTGCCTCCGCCCATGGCGGAAAAGAGGTAGGTGCGGCTATCCGGGGCCGGCACGACATAGGTCACCGAGCCTGGCATGCGAGTGAGCTGCGTGATGCGGCGATCGATACCGTCCCAGACGATCTTGACTTGGACCGGCGGGGCCGCGCCTGCGCCACGCCCCCCGCGTCCGGCGGCCGGAGTGTCGCTGGTTGCGGCCATGGCTTGCTCTTCGCTGTTGATCTCGTTGGTGTCGGGCGCCTTCTCGGCGGGTTGCAGGGCGACGGCGTACAACTGCGTGACGGTACGGTTCAAGGCGGCCATGGCGGGCGCTCCGGCTCCGCCGATCAGCAGGAGCTTTTTGCCGTCGGGGGTCCAGCGGGCGCCGGTCGATTGCAGGAAGTCGTCGCCGCCGATCATGTGCTCCTGGCCGTTAGAGAGTTCTTTCACCCAGACGTGGGGACGAAGCAGTTTGTCGGGGCGCGAGTAGGAGATGAATTTTCCGTCGGGCGAATACTGCGCGGCGGCGATGTTGCCGGCATCGCTCTGTGCGACGATATCTGTCTTGCCGCTATCGACATCCACGGCGCGGAGCTTGTGGTCGCTGCCGGTCCACAGGAGGGTTTTGGCGTCGGGGGACCAGATGAGGCCGCTCTTGTCGCACTCGGCGTCGCTGACCTTCTTCACGGTCTTGCCGAATTCGTCGGAGAGGAAGATTTCTTCGCGGCCGGTGCGATCGCTGACGAAGGCGATCCATTTTCCGTTGGGCGACCAGCGCGGGTCCTGCTCTTTCCAGGCGGTCTCGCTGACGCGCTGCGGTTCTCCGCGATCGGTGGCGATGGTGAAGATCTCGCCGTGTCCGACGACGGCGGCGCGCTTGTTGGAGGGCGAGAGGTGGAAGCCCTGGGCCTCGGTGATGGTGACCAGTTCCTTGTCGTTCTCTTTGGAATCGGCCTTGATATCGATGACGATTTCGCTGGTCTTGCCGGTGGCGGTATCCAGTTTCCAGAGGCCGAAGTTTTCTTCGTAGACGATGGTCTTGCCGTCGGCGGAGATGCTGGGGTAGAAGAGGTTGCCATCGCCGTGGCTGGTGACGCGGGTTTCCTTGCCGCCCTTATCGGAGATCTTCCAGATGTTGTTGACGCTCTTCATGACTTCGGGGCCGCCGAACTTGATGCCCTTTTCGTTGTCGAGCTGGTTGGAGACGTAGAAGATCTCTCCGTTGCGGGCGTACATGGGCCAGAGGCGATTGCCCTTGTACTCTTCGCCGCCGAGTTTGGAGAATTTTTTGGCGGCCACGTCCATCACCCAGAGGTCGGCTGCGTAGCTGCCGCGGTAGTGCTTGCGCGACCAGGTGGCGGGATGGCGGGTGAAGGCCATTTTGGAGCCGTCGGGGGAGTAGCTGGCCCAGGCGCCCCAGTCAGTGGGGACGGGCCGCTCGATGCCGCCGGCCACTGGGATCTCCCAAAGGGTGGTCACGCTGGGGAAGATGCCGTTGCCGCGTACGGAGGTGAAGAGGATGTTCTTGCCGTCGGGGGTCCAGTTTACGACGTTGTCGTCGGCGCTGTGGAAGGTGAGTTGGCGCGGCTTGCCGCCGGTGGCGGGAATCACGTAGACGTCGTAGTTGCCTTCGCGATTGGAGGAGAAGGCGATCCAGTTGCCGTCGGGGGAGAAACGCGGGAAGACGTCGCGGGCCTGGTTGTCGGTGAGGCGCTGCACGCCGGAGCCGTTCTCATTGGCGATCCACAAATCGCCCAGGTAACTGAAGGCCACCTTTCCGTTTGCGTAGGTGGGATGGCGGAGCAGTTTCACCTGCGCCTGGGATAGGGCGGGCAGAAGTAGGGCGATGGCAAGGAAGAACGTTTTTCGAAGCATGCAAACCTCCGGGGATACAGCGATCTTAAACGTTGAGGGAGGTGGATGGCAACTGATGGGCGTATCGTGCCGGGGGCAAACCGGGGACAGACAGCGATTTTCCGGCAAACGACGCCGGAAAATCATGTCAGTCCCCAGTTTGCGGCATTATTTCGAGTCGAGGATGAAGGTAGGGACGATTCCGGCGGCAGAGGAGAAGCCGGTCTTTCCCGTGGAGAGCCAGCTCGAGCAGCCCTGCACCTTGCCCAGGTATGCGTGCGGGTGGACGTCTACCTGCATCTCGCGAAATTCGAGGTGGCCGTAGGTCATGAGCGGGAAGACCGAGCGCACCGGGTCGACGCGCTCCTGCACGACGTAGGGCGCGCGCATGGCCTGTTTAAGGGCGCGGTCCCAACCGTTGCTATCCATCTCCCAGCCGAAATAGGTGTGCTGGTCGCTGTAGTCGTCATTTGGCTTGAGGGCCAGACGGTCGCGATTTTGCGTGATGAATTCCGGCAGATCGATCGGCTTTTCGTCGTAGGTGGTCTTGGCGGCCGATACGAGGCGCGTCCAGGGCACGTGCTCGCGGATTGCTTTGCGCTCGGCGGCGGGAAATTTCGCCGTCATGGCCTCGTCGGTCAGGAGGCCGAACATCGCCTTCTTGTGGGCCAGTTCGCTGCGGAAACTGTTCACCACGCACACGGCGCGATCACGATAGGCCTGCACAAGTGGATGCGTGAGATCGAAGCGGATGAGGAATTCCTGAACGCCCAGGCGGCGGTACACGAGATTGATTTCGAACGAGCCTTTGCGCAGGACGCCGTTGCGATACTCGAGCTGCTCGGGGGAAACGATTTCGACCAGGTAGCCCTCGTCGCGGAAAAAATCGCGGAAGAGTTCGTACTCGCTCTGGCCGGAGGCGTAGGCGTGCTTGAACTCGACGATGGCGATATTGGGCTTTTTGGTTCCGCCGAACTGCTTGTACGATTTCAGCAGGGCCTGCAAGAGATGCTTGCGGCTGCCGACGCGGGCCAGCGTATACTTCTTGCGCAGTTCCTTGACCGGGGGGATGTCCCAGAACAATTCAGCCAGCGCGTCTGCGTAAGCGGCGCCGGTGGGTGAATCGGCATTGTACTGAACGAAGTGCAGGTGGCCGTTGACGAGATGGGAATCCAGGCGCGCCGCGACTTCGAGGGCCTGATATCCGGGGTCGATTGCGGCCAGCATTTTTTCGGCGGGCAGCAGTTCGAGGCGGGCCAGCAGCGCCGGGTTGCCGAGAACCATTTGTTCCATGCGATCGATGGCGGAGATCAGCGATTCGCCGGTTTTGACGAGAGAATCGTATTGCCGTCGCGTGATGAGGTTGGGACGCAGAAAGGGACAAATCAAGCGTCCGCCCGCCGAGAGCTTAGCGCTCTCCATGCGTTCGTGCAGAGCCTCGGCCCAAGCGAGGTCGCTATGCGGGCCGGTCTCTAATAATTTATTGTATCGTGCGACTGCGTCGTCCAACTGGGACATGCTTGGTTGATAGCCTAGTCTCTAAGTGAGTATCCCACACTAGTGCGCAAAGCGATAGGTTTTGACTCTTACGTTTCACCGTAAAATATTGAAAGTAATATAGTTAACCTAATTGATATAGGGGCTTGCGCAGTTGCATAAGTAGGCCGAAATCAGCCGAAAACGGCTAAAATCGGCCTTCAGGCTTCATCCAAGCACAACCAAAACTACGGTTGACTACTTTTCCTTGGCAAGCTTGACGCGCGCGGCGTCCAGCTTGCGAGTCACTTTCGCCACGTCTTCGGGTTCGCTGTCGATACCCGCGGGCGACTGGAAGTCTTTCAGCGACGCCTGCCACTGCGTGATGGCTTCCTTGATCTTGCCCAACTTAAAGTAGACATCGCCCAGGTGGTCGTGCACCGTGGGATCTTCACCGATGCGGTCGAGGGCACGAGTCAGCAAACCCTCGGCCTCTTCGAACTTGCCCTGCTGGAAGTAGGCCCAACCGAGGCTGTCCAGATAGGCGCCATTCTCCGGGTCGCCATCCAATGCCTTCTTGATCATCTGGGTGGCTTCTTCCACGCGCAGCTTATGGTCTACAAGCATGTAGCCGAGATAGTTGAGCGCGCCGGCATGTTCCGGATTGGAAGCCAGCACTTTGCGGAATTCGGCTTCGGCGGGTTCCACCTTCTTCTGCCGTTCGAACATGGCGCCGCGCATGAAGTAGACGCTTTCCTTCTCTTTGGGATTGGCCGCGATCTTCTCGGCCTCATCGAGTACCTTGGCCTCTTCGGTGAAGACCTTCCCCTTCTCGTAGACCGAAGCGAGCATCAAGAGTGTGGGAACGTCGGGTTTGCCGTTGATGTGAGCGCGGATGGAGGCGGCGGCCGAGTCGACTTCCTTGCGTACGCCGTCGGGGTTTTTCGCGGTCCGGTAGGTGTCGATAATCTGCAGCGAGATGGCCGTATCGTTTTCCTTGTTCAGGGTAGCGGCCTTGCGGTAGGTGTCGATGGACTCATTGAAGCGTCCGGTGGTGCGATACAGGCTGGCCAATTCCTCCAGCAACTGTCCCCGGGCAGCGCCTTCCGCCGCGGAGTATTTCGGGCGGGCAGTTTCGTCCACCAGAGTCTTGAGCAGGGTGATGGCTTCGGTGTACTTATTCTGCGCTTCCAGCAGGCGGACCTCTTCGTAGCGCACTTCCATATCCTGCGGATTAAGCGCCTTGGCCTTTTTCAACGCCTCCGCCGATTTGACGTAGTCGTGCTTCACGCGGTAGATCTCGGCGATGCGGAGTTTGGGCTGCACGTTGGTGGGGTCTTCAGCAGCGAGCTTTTCGAAGATGCTCAAGGCTTCTTCCACGCGGTCGCTCAACATCAGGTTGTTGGCCAGGCCGGCTTGCAGGCGCGAGTTGTCGGGCTGCAGTTCGAGAGCCTGCTTGAGCGTGTCGGCCGCGTCCTTATAATCGTGCATCTGCTCGTAGGCGGTCCCCAGCGCGATCAGAGTGCGTTCGTTGGGGTCCTTCTCGGTGGCCTGTTTGAGCTTCTCGATGGCTCGCTTGTTGTCCCCGAGGTCGGAGTACAACATGGCGAGTCCGGTGAGCGCCTCTTCGTTGTCGGCTTCCGCTTCCAGCGCTTTGTTGTAGGCCTTCTCGGCGTCTACCGAATTATTGGACACGCGATAGAGACGGCCGAGGGCGACCCAGCTTTCCGCATCCTTGGGGTCTTTCTCAGTCACCTTCTGCAATTCATCGATAGCCTTGTGCAGGTAGTCTTCGTTGATGCGATTATCCTGCGTGCTGATCATCTTCATGTAAATGCGGCCTAGCATGCGGCGCGCATCCACGTTATCCGGGTTCTGTTTCAGCATCTCTTCCGCCTGCGTGATTGCGTCGCGCAGGTGGTTGGTCTGAATGTACAGATCGGTGAGTTCTTCAAATACCTGGCTTGCGCCGGGATCCAGCTTGAGGGCTTCCTGATAGTGCTGGATGGCTTTGGTCAGATACTCCGGCTTATTGCCGTAAGACTGAGCCAACTCCGCGTAAACACGGCCCATCGCGAAGTTGTAGTATGCGCCGGCTTTGGCGTCGGGCTTAGGGGTTTCAACCGTGGTTTGACCGAACAGGAGGCCACCCAGGGAGACAGCGAGCAGCAGCGATTTAGCGGAACGAATCATGACCCTACTCTCTTTTCGGCTAGGCGGCATCCCCGCGGAGGCTCGAAAACCATGTTTTCATTGTATAACGGGGTTTGACAGCAAAAACCCCACACTCCATACAAGCAGACGTAGCCCACAGGCCACTGGTTGCAGTGGCCGGTCCGACCGGATCGGGAAAGAGTGATCTGGCACTTTTCATCGCGGAAAAGTTCAACGGAGAAATTGTCAACTGCGATTCTCTGCAGGTATATCGCCACTTCGATATTGGCACGGCCAAGCTGCCGATGGCCGAGCGCCGCGGTATTCCCCATCACCTGATCGACATTCTCGATCCGGACCAACTCTGCACCGCGGGCGAGTACGCGCGTCTGGGACGCACGACCATCGCGGAAATTTCTGCGCGCGGCCGGCTTCCCATTCTGGCAGGGGGCACCGGCTTCTACCTGCGCGCGCTGCTCGAAGGACTCTTTGAAGGACCGGTCCGGGATCAGCCGCTACGCGACCGGCTGGCGGCACGGGAGGCGCGGCGTCCGGGGTCGCTCCATCGCCTTCTTAGAAGATTCGATTCGACAGCAGCGGAGAAGATTCACGCGAACGACATCCCGAAAGTCACCCGCGCGTTGGAAATTTGTTTGCTCACTCGGCAGCCCGTTAGCCGGCTTTTCCAGCAGGGGCGCGACGCGTTGACGGGGTATCGCACGCTGAAGCTCGGGCTGCTGCCCGATCGCGAGGTGCTCAATCCGAAGCTCAATGAACGCTGCGCGTGGATGTTCGAGCACGGACTGGTGGAGGAGGTGCGATGCATTCTCGCGCTTGGATTTTCGCCCGCGTGCAAGCCGTTCGAATCGCACGGATACAAACAGGCGATGCAACTGATACAAGGCGAGCTGAGTGCGCGCGATGCGGTTTTCTACGCGCAGCGCAATACGCGTCATTATGCGAAGCGACAGATCACGTGGTTTCGCAGGGAGCGCGAACTCCAATGGTTGAAGGGGTTCGGTGATGCGCCCGACATTCGCGAGGCGGCGCTAGGGAGCGTGGCGAACTTTCTTAACACGTGCGACTGAGATCGCTACGGAACGTTTTTCGATTTCGTTCGTATCAATTCGTGTAAGCAAGATCTTGCCAACCGAGTAAAAAGAGCCTGCTGCCCGTCTGAAAATAGGGGGCCGTGTGGCCGTGAACCCGGTGACAGACGGAGCTGGCAGCGGGTTCCCCAAAGACGGTGGAACCCATGCCAGTCTCGTCTGTCACCGGGGGCGGCTCGCATTTTCGAGAGAGTCCCCAGGCGTGGCAGAAGGCGACATAAACAGAGAGGGGAAAACAAAAATGATGATGAGGAAACTTCTGCCTTTTTTCCTGGTTGCGGGTTTGGCTGTAGCCAGTGCGCGTTCTTACAGCGTGAGTCTGTTTGCGCCGGCGATGGTCGGCACCACGGAATTGACTCCAGGCGATTACAAGATTGAGGTAAACGATCAGAAGGCGGTAATTCGCAGCGGTAAAGTGCAAGCCGAAAGTGCGGTTAAGGTGGAGCAGGGCGATAGCAAGTTCGACCGCACCGTGGTTAAGTATGTCAACGGCGGCGATGGCAAGGTGATGCACATTCAGGAGATTCGCATCGGGGGGACTAAGACTAAGCTCGTGTTTACCATGTAAATTGCCGGCCAGAGGAAGCGGGTCCAGGGGGACCCGCGCGGGCCGGGGGGCCCGCCCCACGGTAAACTGAATGTATACATGCGGCGTTTTTTATTCCTTGCACTGCTCTTTGTTGGCGTGCTGCGCGCCGACACGGTGCTGGTGCTTTCGTTTTTCAACCACGCCAAGTCGGCAAATCTAGATTGGGTTGGGGAGAGCATCGCACAGAGTGTGCGCGATGGGCTGGCGTCCGAAGGCGTCCTGGTGCTGGATCGCGCAGACCGCCTGGAGGCGTATCGTCGATTGTCGCTGCGTCCCGGCGCGGAACTGACGCACGCGTCGATTCTGAAGATCGGCGAATCGCTGGACGCATCGCAGGTGATTTACGGTACCTACGAACTGCTGCCGGCCGACTCCGGAAATCCGCAATCCAAGGGGTCGCTGCGCATCACGGCTCGCATACTCGACGTGAAACATACACGACAGGGGCCGGCCTACAGCGAGCTTGGGGCGCTGGAAGACCTGGGGTCGCTGGCGGTGCACCTGGGCTGGCAGACGCTGCAAGCTCTGAATCCAAAGTCCTCGCCCAACGAACGCGAATTTATGAAAGCGCGGCCGGCGGTGCGACTGGATGCGGTTGAGAGCTACGCACGCGGCCTGCTCTCCACTTCGCCGGAGCAGCGCCACCGCTACTTTACGCAGGCGGCGCGGTTGGACGAGCACTACTCGCAACCTTGTTTCCAGCTCGGCAAGACGTTCTGGGAAAAAAAGGATTACAAGGTGGCTGCCGGGTGGCTGGAACGGGTGGCTCGTTCGGATCCGCGGTATTTGGAGGCGCAGTTTTTCCTTGGACTGAGCCGTTTCGCGAATGGCGATTTCAAGGGGGCGGAAGAGAGCTTTCAGCGGGTGGCGACGGCGATTCCGCTCAACGAGGTGTATAACGATCTGGGTGTGGTGCAGGCGCAGCGGCAGGACTACACGGCGGCGGCAGCCAGCTTTCGGAAGGCACTGGAGGGCGACGACGCCGATCCCGATTACCACTTCAATCTGGGTGCGGCGCTGTGGCGCGCGGGACAGTACAGCGCGGCCGCCGATAGCTTCCGCGCGGTGCTGGCGCGCAATTCGGCGGACAACGATGCCACGATTCTGCTGGGACAGGCGATGAAGAGCGAAGGTCCGCGCCCGGGGGATACGAAGCCCGATGGCAAGCCTCGATTGAAGATGAATTATGAAGAGGCGGCTTACCGGCAGTTGCAGGCGGAATTGGGCGTGAAGAAATAAAAGAGAATGGGCCGCCGATGAACGCCGATGAACGCCGATAAGCAAACAGCATGGCCTAAATGCTTTTTAAGACTACGCATGGAAAGGGGGGCCGTCTATAGAATAGAATGAGGTGTTACGGAGAATCAGATGAAACGGCTATCAATTCTTTTATTGATCACTGCCGGCGCGTTCGCCCAGACCGCGCCTACCGCCCCGCCCGCCAAGAAAGCGGCCCCCGCTCCCGCGAAGAAGGCGGAGCCCACGCCAGACCGGCCTCCGGGGCTGTACTGGATCATCAATACTTCGATGGGCACGATTACGGCGCAATTGTTCGAGAAGGAGGCGCCCGGTACGGTCGCCAATTTCGTTGCGCTGACGCGCGGCACCAAGGCTGCGAAGGACAAGGCGGGCGCCATGACGAAGCGTCCCTACTTTACCAATCTGACTTTTCATCGCGTGATTCCGGATTTTATGATTCAGACGGGAGACGGCCAGACGGGCGATGGCTCGGGCGATTGCGGGTTCACGATCAAGGATGAGATTTCGCCCACTTTGAAGTATGACAAGCCGGGCATGCTGGGCCTGGCCCGTTTGGAGAAGCGGAACACGGGCGCTTGCCAGTTCTTCATCACGGACAAGGCGTATCCGTCATTGAATGGGGAATATACGATTTTCGGGCAGGTGGTTGACGGGCAGGATGTGGTTAGCAAGATCGCGCATGTTCAGAGGGACAGTAATGACAAGCCGCGCACTCCGGTGAAGCTGATCAGCGCGACGATTAAGAGGTACGGACCGCCGCCCGCTCCGGCGACTCCGGCCAAGAAGGCGGCTACTCCGGCTAAGGCAGTTGCGCCCGCGAAGGCAGTTGCGCCGGCGAAGCAGTAGAGGAGACGGCTGGTCCGAGCTGCGCTCGGATTGGACAGGCCAGGAGGCCTATCCTACGATTGCGCCGGGGCCGCTTTTGCCGGGGAAGTGGCGGGGGCGGTCTTGGTTGCGGGAGCCGCGGTTTTGGCCGCTTCCATGGCTCGGCGGATCACATAAATCACGTATAGCGCAAAGCACACGGCGAGCAATAGGGCCGTGAGTGTAAGGAACAGGCCATCCACAGTCCCTGCCTGTCCGGTAGCGAACAGATAGGCGGCGGCCGCCACTCCGGCCACGATCATCAAAAGGCTGAACAAAAATAAGAAGCCGCGATCCGACATCGGTTCTGGAACCCCCTCGGCGGGTCATTCGCCCGTCCCGGTGAAATTATACCAGTCTCGTGGAGGCGGCTTCCAGGCGGCGTTCATACTCCGCGGCGACCGGCCGATAAGAGATCGAAGCTCATGTACGCTCTTATCGGTATTACCGCAGTGTTCGCCGCGGTACTGGGCGGCTTTCTGCTGGAAAAGGGAAATCCCTGGGTTTTGTTTCAACCGGCGGAGTTGCTGATTGTGGGAGGCGCCGCCGCCGGAATCGTGATGGTGGCCAACCCACCTTCGATCATGCGTAAGATGTGGCGGGGTTGCCTGGCCGCGTTCCGGCCGCCGTCGCGCACGCCGCAGGCGTTTCTGCGCAACATGCGGATGATGTACGAGATTTTCTGCTTCATCCAGCGCGCCGGTGTGATGGAATTCGAAAAGGACGTGGAGAATCCGGACAGCAGCCGTATTTTCTCCAATCATCCCGAATTTTTGCGCGATCCGCCCACGCGCGACTTCGTTTGCGATTCCTTGCGCATGCTGGTGGTGGGGTTGACGACGGCGTCAGACCTGGACCGGTTGATGGAACTGGATATCGAGGTGCAGCGGCGGGGGAGGCAGGAGCCCGTGGCGGCGATGCACGCCGTGGCCGACGCGCTGCCGGGCCTGGGCATCGTGGCGGCGGTGCTCGGAGTGGTGATTACGATGCAGGCTCTGGGCAGCGCTCCCGAGGTGGTGGGACAAAAGGTAGCGGCGGCGCTGGTGGGTACGTTCCTGGGAATTCTGCTCTGCTACGGAGTGGTGGGGCCGGTGGCGGCGCGCCTGGAAACGCTAGGGGAGACTGAGGCGCAGCTGTTGCACGTGCTGCGGATTGCGATGGTTGCGTTTGCCCGCGGCGCGTCACCGATTCTGGCGGTGGAATACGCCCGGCGGTCGATTCCAGTGGAACTTCGCCCGTCGTTCCTGGACATGGAAATCATCATCAAGCGAGAGGCCAAGATTCCACCCGTGCCGAAGCTCAACACTCCGGAGGCTGCCGACGCCCAAACTCAGCTTGCCTGAAGACACGAGTTCCCGGGTGGAGTTACGCCCTCGCCAGACGCTCATCCACCGGTCGAGCGGATCGTGGAAGGTGGCGTATGCGGATTTCGCGACGGCCATGATGGCGTTGTTCATCGTGTTGTGGATGATGACCGCCAGCCAGAAGGTGAAAGCGTCGATCAGCGGGTACTTTAACGATCCGCGACGCTTCGCGCAAACAACGGGCGCGCGGTCTACCAACAAATCGGGGGAAGGCATCGTGGTGGATCGCAATAACATGGAGAATATCCGCAAACAGTTGGAGCAGGCGCTCAGCGCCATGCCGGAATTCAAGAGCCTGCGCAATCAAGTGAAGTTCAGCGTCACCGGGGAAGGACTGCGCATCGATATGCTGGAGACGGAGCACGGGATGTTCTTCGTGAGCGGGAGCGCGGCACCGACGCCGGCGGGGGAGGAGTTGTTGCGCGTCCTGGCCAAAGAAATCTCGCAGTTGCCCAACCGCGTGGTGATCGAAGGCCACACAGACGCGAAGCCATTCCGTAATGCGGATGCGGCCACGGGTTACAGCAATTGGGAACTGGCGTCCGACCGCGCCAACGCGGCGCGGCGCCTGCTTCACGGGTATGGGGTGCGTCCGGAACAGGTGGTGGAAGTCAGGGGGTTCGCCGATCAGCGGCCATTCAATGAACTGGATCCGTTCGACAGCAAAAATCGCAGGGTGTCGGTAGTGGTGCGGTTTACAACTTGAACAGTTCCCGCAGGCGGCGCGTCTGCACGCGGCTGACCGGGACTTCGGTGTGTTTTTTGTCGTCCATGCGGAGTTGATAGCTGGATTTGAACCAGGGCACGACTTCCTTGATGCGATTGATATTCACCAGGTAAGAGCGGTGCACACGCCAGAACATCTCGCGATCGAGGTTCGCCTGGAGATCCTCTATGGTGCGGTAGTTCGACTGGCCTTCGAGGTTAGTGGCCACCAGGGTGATCAGGCCGTCGTCGATGGTGGCGTAGATGACCTCATTGGCATCCACGATGAAGTTGCGGTTGTTGGCGCGCACCAAAAGCTTGGTTCGCGGGGTGGAAGGCGGGGTGTTTTTGACGGCGGCCGCGAGTTCCGGAGATTTCTTCTCCTGGATGGCGCGGCGGGCGCGCTCGATGGTCTCGGTCAGGCGACCGCGCTCGACCGGCTTGAGGAGGTAGTCCATTGCCTCGAGGCGGAAGGCTTCGACAGCGTACTGGTCGTAGGCGGTGACGAAGATGAAGTGGGGTAGCTCGATATCCCTTTCGCGGAGGCGCCGGACCACGCCGAGGCCATCCAGTCCAGGCATATTTACATCCAGAAAAACCAGCTCGGGCTCCAGTTTCTGGATCAATTCCACAGCCTCCAAGCCGTTGGAACCCCTTGCAATTAGTTCAATTTCGGGGAAATCGCGGAGCAGGTAGGCGAGTTCGTCGCAAGCGAGCAGTTCGTCATCTACGACAACCGTAGTGAGGGTAGCCGTCGCACGTTCACGCATGGACTTGGTATTATAGCATTTCGGTCTAAAGGAGAATTAATTGCCCAATAAAGACAGCGTCCAGATTGCGCCCGCGGAGGGCAAACTGGGTGTTTTGATACCCGGTATGGGCGCGGTAACGACTACGTTTATCGCCGGGCTTGAAGCCTTTAAGCTTGGACTGGGTAAGCCGATCGGCTCGCTCACGCAGTTGGGGACGGTTCGCCTGGGAAAGCGTACGGAAGGTCGCAGTCCGGCGATTAAGGATTTTGTTCCGCTGGCCAAGATGTCGGACATCGAGGTTGCGTGCTGGGACATTTTCGAGGACAACGCTTACGAAGCGGCCACCAAGGCGGGGGTTCTGGAAACGGCCCTGCTGGAGCAAGTGAAGGCGCCGCTTTCGGCGATTCAGCCGATGAAGGCGGTCTTCGATCAAAATTTCGTGAAGCGCATCCAGGGTCCGAACATCAAGCCAGCGGGTTCCAAGATGGACCATGCCGAGATGGTAATGGACGATATACGGCAGTTCCAGAAGCGAACGGGTGTGGCGCGCACTACGATGATCTGGTGCGGGTCTACAGAGGTATATCACCAACCGGCCGCAGTGCACGCCACTTTGAAGGATTTCGAGTGCGGGCTGCAGAAGAACGATGTGGAGATTTCGCCGAGCCAGATTTATGCGTACGCGGCGCTGAAATCGGGCGTCGGGTATGCGAACGGCGCACCGCATTTGACGACGGACATGCCGGCACTGCAGGAACTGGCGCGCAAGATGAATCTGCCGATTTGCGGCAAGGATTTCAAGAGCGGCCAGACGTTCATGAAAACGCTCATCGCCCCGGGCTTGAAATCGCGGATGCTGGGGCTGAACGGCTGGTTCTCGACCAATATCCTGGGCAATCGCGATGGGGAAGTGCTGGACGAACCGGGATCGTTCCGTTCCAAGGAAGTGACGAAGAGTTCGGCGCTGGAGCACATCCTGCAGGGCGAACTGTACCCCGACCTGTACAAGGAGTTTTATCACAAGGTCCGCATCGAGTACTACCCGCCGCGCGGGGACGCGAAGGAAGGTTGGGACAATATCGACATCTTCGGGTGGCTGGGCTACCCGATGCAGATCAAGATCAACTTCCTGTGCCGGGATTCGATTCTGGCCGCGCCGCTTGTGCTGGACCTGGTGTTGTTCATGGATTTGGCGCAGCGCGCGGGGATGCGCGGCATACAGGAATGGCTGTCATTTTACTTCAAGGGGCCGATGCACGCCCCGGAGATTTACCCCGAGCACGACATCTTTATTCAGTTGATGAAGATGAAGAATACCCTGCGTTGGATGCGCGGTGAGGACCTGATCACGCATTTGGGCCTGGAATATTACGACTAGTCGCTGTATTGTTTGAAAGACGCGGTGGCCCGGGACGAAATCCATTTTCCCGCCGTCGCGTCTTAGTGTCTTGGAGCTCCTATGAAAGTGTTGGTAATCGGGGGAACTCTCTTCATCGGCAAATTGCTGGTGGAGGAGTTGCTGAAGGAAGGCCACGAGGTTGCTGTGTTGCACCGCAAGCCGAAGCACGACTTCGGACGCCGGGTCGAGAACCTGATGGCGGATCGCAACGACGCCGAAGCCTTGCGCGAAGCCCTGTCCGGGCGCCGTTTCGACGTGGTTTTCGACAATGTCTACGATTTTGAACGCGGCACCACGGCGGCACAGGTGGAGGCCACGATTCGGGCCTGCGGAGACCGTATCTCGCGCTACATCTTTATGTCGAGTGTTGCGGCTTATGGCGACGGGCTGAATCACAAGGAGAGCGACCCTCTGGCGCCGGATTATCATCCCAACGCCTATTCGGGGCACAAGGCGACTACGGAGCGGCTGCTTTTCCGGATGCACGCGACCAGCGGCCTGCCGGTGGTGACGTTCCGGCCGCCCTTCGTCTACGGTCCGCGGACCAATTATTATCGCGAGCAGTTTATCTGGGACCGGTTGCGCGCCGGCCGGCCGATCATCATCCCGGGAGACGGCCACCGGCTGATGCAATTCGTCTACGTCAACGACCTGGTGCTGGCGATGATCAAAGCGATGGACGAGCCGCGGGCGGTGGGCGAGGCGTTCAATATCGGTGATCCCAAACCGCTGACGCAGGTGGAACTGGTGGAGAAGCTGGCCAAGGTGGCGAACGTCGAACCTACGCTGGTGCGGGTGCCGCGGGACGTGATCACGCAGGCGGGCGGGAGCGTCTTCACGGAGCCTTTCTATTTCGGCGAATACTACGACCTGCCGCCGATCACGGAGAATATCGGCAAGGTGACGCGCGTGCTCAAGATGAAGCTGACTCCGTTCGAGGTGGGGCTGAAGGAGACGTACAAGTGGTACGTGCGCAATCACAAGCCGCGTACGGCGGGGTTTGAGTTCGACGACAAGGTGCTGGCGATGGCGAAGACGGGATCTCCGTTGAGCGTGTAGGGGTTGGCAGGCGAGTCCGGGCTTTGCCGGGATTGTCCGCGCTCCGCTCGGACGGCCGATTGCCAATCGGCCGCGGGTTTACAACCCGCCCCACATCTGGGTCTGAATGTGCCAGTTGTTCGGCAAGGAATGTACAGACTCCAGTGGCGGGCGGAAGCGCCTGCCCCACCGGACACGGCTGTGTGGGATACTGTGGAAGAAGGTCCACAATGCAAACCATACAGGTTGTGCTGGATACCAAGCTCCTGAAAGCGGCCGACGTCGCGGCGAAGCGGCACAAGGTGAATCGATCAGCGCTGATCCGTCAAGCTCTACAGCTGCACCTCAAGCGCCTGCGTGAGTTGGAACTGGAAGAGCAGGACAGGCGCGGCTATGCGGCCCACCCGCAGCGCCAGGAAGAGTTCCGGATCTGGGAGGATTCCGCGGCGTGGCCGGAACTCTGAGCAGGGGTGATGTCCGCCTGTGCCGCTTCGCACCTCCGGATAAGCAGCGGCCGGTTCTGGTTCTGACGCGAGACGGCGCGATTGGCCACCTGGCGAGTGCAACCGTCGCACCGATCACCTCGACCATTCGCAGCGTGCCCTCCGAAGTGATTCTGGATATCGATGACGGAATGAAAGCGCGTTGCGCTGTCAATCTGCACAACGTTGTTACAGTGGCCCAGGCGCGATTGGGGCGTCGTGTCGCCAACTTGAACGCAGAGCGAATGCAGGAGGTTTGCGCGGCCCTGCGTTTTTCGCTCGGATGCGTCTGATCAGGCCGAGCTCATTCGCGCAGGGCGCGGACCGGGTCGGTGCGCGTGGCGCGCCAGGCAGGCAGGAAACATGCTGCCAGGGAAGCCAGCGCCATCACCAGGAATGCCGTTCCGAACGCCAGCGGGTCGCGCGGGTTCACTTTGTACAGCAGGCTTCCCATCAGCCTCGTTAATCCCAGCGCCGCCCCCGCTCCCAACACAACGCCTGCGGCCGTTAACGTGACGCCGTGCCTCATGACCAGGCGCAACACGTCGGAAGCATCCGCGCCCAGCGCCATCCGAAGGCCCAACTCCCGCGTGCCCTGCGACACGGTGTACGACATCACGCCGTATAGCCCGATCGCGGCGAGTAACAATGCCAATCCGCCAAAGACGGCAAGCATCATCACCGCGATCCGCTGCACCGCCGTCGTCCGGTCCACCTGCTCGCGCATTGTGATCACCTCCAAGGGCGCGAGGTTCGGGTCGAGCCTGTGGATTTCGCGCACCAGGGCTTTTGCCATGGTTCCCGGACCGAGGGAAGTTCGAATCTGCAGTCCCTGGCCCAAAGGCCCCTGGCGCAGCGGCGTGTAGAAAAACGGCTTCGACGTCTCCATCAAATTCCCGTACTTGGACATTTTGGCGACGCCGACTACCTGTACCCAGCGTCCCTTCACCTGAAGGCGCTGTCCCACCGGATCCCGCCCGCGCCAGTATTGCGCAGACAGCGCCTCATTGACCACTGCTACCGGCGGCGCCGTTTCGATATCGGCCCGGGTAAACTCGCGGCCGGAAACCAGGGGAATGCCCATGGTGGCCAGATATCCTGGACCCACCTCGTCGTAATCCACTGTGGGCTGCTCGTCGGGCGCGGGCTGGTATCCATCGACTGCGATGACGGTGGAAGAATAACTGCGATAGCTGAACGGCGCCACTCGCACGAACGCCGCCGATTCCACACCGCCGACGGACTGCACGCGGTCGATCAGTTCATCCTGAAAGTTCTTTGCGCGCTGCGGGTCGTATCCGGATGCGATGAAATCGATTCCTGTTGTCAAGACGCCTTCGGTGATAAACCCGGGGCTGGTCCGCTGAACGCCGCGCAGGCTCTGGAACAGGAGGCCCGCGCCCACCAGTAGAACGAAACTCAAGGAGAACTGCGCCACTACGAGACTTGACCGCGCCAGCGCGCGTCCTCGTCCACCCACAACTCCGCCCGATTCGGCTTTGAGCGCCGCGGCGAGATCGATCCGGCTGGTCTGCACGGCGGGAACAAGCCCGAACAGCAGGGTCGAAATCAGGCAAACGCCGGCGCTGAGCGCGAGGACTCGCCAATCGATTTCACCGGGCAGAGTCATGGTCAGGCCACCGCGCGAAGGTAACAGCAGCACCAGCAGGTTGCGACACCAGTTCGCAATCAGGAGTCCGCCGGCCGCTGCCAGGGCCGCCAGGATCAGGCCTTCGGTGAGAAGTTGCTTGAGCAGGCGACTGCGTCCGGCGCCTACGGCCAGCCGGACCGTGATTTCCCGCCGCCTCCCGAAAGCTTTTACCAGTAGCAAGTTGGCGACGTTGGCGCAGGCGATGAGGAGCACCATCACCACCACCCCGAGGGCAATGCCGAGACCGGGAAGCAGGGTGCCGGCGTTGTTGAAAGGCGTTCGCCACAGCGGGTACAGCTTGATGCCCCTGCCGCGATTCGTCGCGGGATATGCGGTTTCCAGCCGCCTGGCGACGGCGGAGATTTCAGCCTGCGCCTGTTGGGGGGTCACGCCGGGCTTGAGCCGCACGAAACCTTCGATCCAAGGTGCGCCGCGATCTTGCAGCTTGTATCCCGTCGGGTCGAATGTTTCCTGCATCGACGCGGGCACCCAGAACTGCATCGCCCAGCCCACGAAGGTCCCATAAAACCCTTTGGGCGCCACCCCGATGATGGTGTGCGGCATGCCGTTGAGCATTTGCGTTTTGCCGATAACCGCCGGGTCGCCATGGAAACGCTCTTGCCACATACGGTAGCCGATTACCGTTACGGGATGGGCGTTGCGTCCGGAGTCTTCCCCGGGAACGAATCCGCGCCCCAGGATCGGATGGACTCCCAGCGCTTCGAAATAGTTTGCCGACACAATGCTCCCGGTAGCGCGCTCGGCGCGGTCGCCAATGCTCAGCGTGGTGCCTATGATCCGGTCCACGATGAACGAATCGAATAGCGTGCAGTTCTTCTGGAAATCCACGAAATCGGGCCAGGAGACGTCGGTGTGGCCCGATACCCCGCGTTCGGTGCCGGCCACTGCCATCATCCTTTCCTGGTGGGCTACCGCGGGGAACGGGCGCAGCAGGATGCCTTCGATCCAACTGAAGACGGAGGTGGTGGCGCCGATACCGAGGGTCAGGCAGAGGACCGCGAGGATCGAGAATCCCGGACTGCGCCGCAGCATGCGGAGGGAGAAGCGAACGTCTTGCGAGAGATGCTCCAGCCACATACAGCCCCAGGCTTCGCGGGCCTCTTCGCGGAGGAGGAGCGCATTACCGAGAGGTGCGCCGCCTGCTTGCGCCGCCATTTCGCGATGCACTTCCATATCGCAAGCCAGTTCGCGGTCGAAACGGCGGCGGTGCAGCAAATATCGGATACGGCGGAATAGTTCGCCCATTTGGCCCCCTTCACGCGGTGCGCAGGACCGATCGGATCGCCTGGTGCACACGGCCATACTCGGACAGTTCGGCCTCAAGCTGTTTGCGGCCGGCAGGTGTCAGCCGATAGAAACGGACTTTGCGATTGGTTTCGGAAACACCCCACTCCGCGGTCGCCCAACCCTTCAGAAGAATTCGCTGCAGGGCCGGGTAGAGCGCTCCCTCTTCGACGTGCAGCACCTCCGAAGAGAGAGTGTGAATCCGCTGCGCGATGGCGTACCCATGGAGCGGGCCGGAGCGAAGCACCCTGAGGATGAGCATCATCAAGGCGCCGGAAGGCATTTCGGCTTTAGGCATATCGGTCTTATGGGTAGTATACTTATGCGTTGGGGGGCCGTCAAGGTCGGATTGCGGCTGCAAACCGCGGACAGACAGGACAGACAGCGAATTTCCGGCAAACGGCGCCGGAAATTCATGTCAGTCGCATCATGAGGAAAGTCTCAGCCGGGGGAATGAAAATAGGGGCCGTGAACCCGGTGACAGACGGGACTGGCAGCGGGTTCCGCAAAGACGGCGGAACCCATGCCAGTCTCGTCTGTCACCGGGGGCGGCTCGCATTTTCGAGAGAGTCCCCAGTTTGCGGGGGCATGAAGGTGATATGATCTCGACCCTAGGGGTGTCCTATGAAAGTCGGGTTCCGTATCCTTCCGGCGTTGGTCGTTTCCCTCCTTTTGCTACCGGCATCAGCGCAGACTGCAGCCGAAGCGCCTTCCCAGATTTCACTGAGCGTTCCGCCGGGCGCGCCGCTGCGCCTGTACCTGTCGAAGCGGATATCGAAGCGGGCGGGGGCGCCGGTGGAGGCGAAACTGCTGGAATCGGTGTTTGCCTTCGACCGGGAGGTGCTCCCTGCCGGGACCGTCGCCATCGGCCAGGTGAGCAGGGTGCGGCCGGTGGGCAAATGGCAGCGGGCCAGGGCCATTGTGAACGGCGATTTCACACCGCTCCGGCTGGCGCAAGTAGAGTTCACCACTCTGATTTTGCCGGACGGGCGGAAGCTCGCTACCCACACCGTGGAGACAGTGGGGCTGAATTCCATCTACATCGAACCTTCGAATAAGCCTTCCAAAAAGAAGAAGCAGCAGACGCAGCCGCAGAGCCAGAACGGCGGAATTCTCGGTACCGCAAAACAGACGGCAAAGGACCGGATCAATCGGGAGATCAGCTCGCGTACTCGGGGGATTGCCGACATCGTGCGGGGTCCGAACAAGCGGGAGAAACTCGAAGATTTCCTGTGGGCGAAACTGCCATATCACCCGCAATACGTGCGTCGCGGCACACGGTTCGACGCGCCGTTGCGGGAGCCGTTGGCGTTCGGCTTCGCTCCAGTCAAACAGGGGGATTTTGCGGCGTTGGGATCGCAGCCCGTGCCGGACAGCGTAGTTCACGCGCGCCTGCTGACGCCATTGGACTCCGCTTCGGCCAAGCTTGGCCAGGAGGTAAAGGTGGTGGTAACGGCGCCGCTATTTTCCCCCGACCACAAGCTGGTGATGCCGGAAGGCACGTTGCTGACCGGTACGGTGGTTGTGGCGAAAAGAGCACGATCGTTCCACCGGCCCGGGCAGCTTCGCTTCAACTTCCAGAAGGTCGATCTGCCGGAGGAAGTAGCAAAGCTCAGGACCATGGCACCGGCGCCCTTCCCGACGTCAGCCACGCTGGGAGCCGCGGAGGGCAGCGGCCCGACTCCGCTCAAGGTCGATTCGGAAGGCGGCGTTCAGGCGAAAGAATCGAAAACTCGCTTCATCGCGCCGGTGATTTCGTTGATGCTGGCCAGCCGCGCGGCCGACAACGACGCGGGTCATCATCACGACGCGGGGGCCGGCGGCGATCCCAACATTTCGGGACGGACGCTGGGCGGCGGCTCCGGATTCGGCATGCTGGGGGCCGCGGTCGCGCAGTCTTCCCGTTACGTCGGGATGGCATTCGGCTACTACGGATTAGCGTGGTCGGTGTATTCGAGTGTAATCGCCCGTGGCGGCGAGGTGCAATTCGACAAGAACGCCGTGCTGGATCTCAAGTTCGGGGCGCGCACGCCGGTACCGGCCTCGAAATTCCAGGGCGCGGACACAGGCGCCGCGCAGTGAGCGTCCTTGCGCAGCCTGCCATCAATCGGCGATGGCCCGGCGCTGGTCTGCGAAGCACGACAGGGTCGAAAAACCAGCATGACGCGACAGTTTCCGCACGAAGCAAGCCGACGGGGGCGTCGGCTGCGGACCAGGGGGTCCGCCCCACCATTGCACGTCCCACGTGCAGTTTTTCATGAAGTTTCGCGGGCGGAACGCCCATCCCAACAGACCACAGAAGGCGATGGTCTGTCCCACCACGGCCATCAATCGGCGATGGCTTTGCTGCTTCGGGGAGGCGCATTTCGCGCCACGTCGGTGATGTGGGCATCGCGCTTACCGGATAGCGAGAACTGCTTGAGAAAGCCGAGCACTCGCGCGACATACATGCGCGTTTCGCGGAACGGGGGGATGCCGCGGTAGCGATCGACCATTGCGGGGCCGGCATTGTACGCCGCGATCACATGGTTGATCGAGTTGCGGCGTTTCTGGTAGCGCTCCATGAGCCAGCGCAGATAGCGCGTACCGGCATCGATATTTTCGGCGGGCACGGCCGGGTCCGCGCCGAACTGCTTCGCAGTTTCGGGCATCAACTGCATCAGGCCAATGGCGCCTTTGGGCGAGATCGCCGCGCAATTGAAGTTCGACTCCGCGGCCACGATGCTGGCGATAAACGCCGCTGGGACCCGGTGCTTGGCTGCCGCGCCATCGATCAACAGGAGCGTCTCGGCTTTGGATAGCAGCGTGTTCGCCGATGTTGTCGTGCCGCCTTCCTCTGTGGTCTGAGTCGACGGTTCGGGCTCCGGGGTTGCGTGGGGAAATTCCAGCCACATGTGGGCCAGAGTCAGGCGGGCCTTAGGAAACGGAAGATGTGCGGGGCCATCGAAATGAAAGAAGTCGGATTGCACGGCAAAACAGCAAATCATTGCTGCGCAACCCAGAAACAGTGCGATTCTGGATAACTTCATTATTATGAGTAGTCGTTGTCGATATTGTTCCAGGAACGGGCTACGAACACAGCGATAGTTAAGAGGTTTTCCTGCACAGAGAAGACCCGCCTAGAGGAGGTTGCTGCGATGATTGAAACTTCAGTTTACCATGTGAACATCGACACCTATTCGATTGACGCTCCGATTTCACTCTTCGTGCAGAAGATAGTAAATCCAACCGGCGAACGTTATGACAAGAAAGGGGTAAGCGAAGAAGGGCAGGGGTGAAGAGATAGGTAGGAGTGTTTCACCCCAAAAGATGCGGGCCGCGGTAACCGCGAATAGAATCGAACCAATGACGCCGGCGATACGAACCCACGCGGCGAACTGCCTGGGGACGCTGGTGAGGAGGAGGGCGGCGGACCAGAGCGCCGTGCCCGCCGCAAAGGCAGGAACGCTTGCCTCAAGGGACGACGCCGTCCCGGAAAGCATGACTGCTTCACCGATCGCGAACACGAGAAACCCAGCGGCAACGAGGTCGTTTGCCTGCCTGAAGAATCGCAAGGCGAGCAGGGAGGTAGCGACCACGAGGCCGACAGAATCGATGGCCCATGAGGCGGCGCGCAGCGTTTGACTGGTGACGATGGTTCCCAGGAGGCCGAACACCGCACCAAGAGCGAGGCCGGCGATTGCTACTACTCTTACTGAACTCTTCATATGGGAGTTTAAATCTTATAACAACTTCTTACGGCGGTTTCGGGCGTAAGATGGAATTGAGGTTCCCCCATGCGTTTCCCCTTTGCGTTGCGCCAGGTTGCGATCGGATTACTGCTGGCGGCGGCCACGACTTTCGCCTCTCCGATTGCCCCCATTCCGCCGCCATCCGCGGATGTTCCGCTTGCGAAACAGCCCGGAAAAGAGACCGCCGTATTCGCCGGAGGCTGTTTTTGGGGCGTGCAATCCGTGTTTCAACGCGTGAAGGGCGTGCTGGCCACGACGGCCGGATACTCAGGCGGGGCCGCCAAAACCGCCACTTATAAGCAGGTGGTCACCGAGACTACAGGGCATGCGGAATCGGTGGAGGTGGTCTACGATCCGTCACGCATCACATACGGCCAATTGTTGCGGATCTATTTCTCGGTGGTGCACGATCCGACGCAGTTGAACCGGCAGGGACCGGATGTAGGAACTTCGTACCGGTCGGCGATTTTTTATGCCAACGACGAGCAGAAGCGGCTGGCGGAGGCGTACATCGCGCAACTCGATCAGCAGAAGGTTTTTCCCAAGCGGATCGTGACCGAAGTTACGCCGCTGAAGGCGTTCTACCGGGCGGAAGACTATCATCAGGACTACGCCTACTACAATCCCGACAATCCATACATTCAAGTGTGCGACCGGCCGAAAATCGACGCGTTGAAGAAGCAGTTTCCGGAACTGTTCGTGGATTACAAACCCAAGAAGTAGTATGCCAGGGGCATCCCTTGACAACTATACTTGATGAAAGTATAGTTGCTTAGGATATAGTCAGCCCATGCGCGATCCCACGCCAGATTCGCTGTTGCCGCTGGCGGCGGCGGTGTTCCACATTCTGATCGCGCTTGCCGATCGCGACCGTCACGGCTACTCGATCATGCAGGATGTTGCGGCCCGGACCGACGGCAAGGTGCAGTTGAGCGCCGGGACGCTCTACAGTTCGATCCGGCGCATGCTGGAGCAGGGGCTGATCGAGGAACTGGCGGAGAGTCCGGACCCTTTGAGCACGGATGAACGAAGGCGGTATTACCGGCTGACGCGTTTCGGGAAGCGCGTGGCGGCGGCCGAAGTGGCGCGGCTCACGGCGCTGTTGAAGCAGGCGCGCGCGACAGGCCTGGTACCGGGTGCGTGATGGCGGCGAGGGCTGGAATCAGATCCGGATTGACAGACGACACAAACCGATCGTCTGTCCCACCGGTTACTTTTTACAAGGCGCTGCTCTGCTGCTATCCGGCGGCTTTCCGGCATGAATACGGCAGCCAGATGCTGCTGGCGTTCGCCGAGCAACTGGGCGAGGCGCGGCGAAGCGGCAACCATCTGCGGGCTGCGGCGCTTTGGGTAGACGCGGCGTTGGATGCAGTGACTATCGCCCCGAAAGAGCACTGCCACGTGATTCAGCAAGATCTGCGCTACGCGTTGCGCACCATGGCTGCGAGCCCCGGATTCACCGCCGTCGCGGTGCTTTCGCTGGCGCTCGGGGTGGGCGCTAACACCGCCATCTTCAGTCTGTGGAACGGCGTGTTGCACTCTTCGCTGCCTGTGGTGCGCGACCCCGGACAACTGGTGATGCTTAGCAATCCCGACGATAACGGGATGTGGACCGGGCGGTGGGACGGCCGCACGGACGGTCCTCGCAGTTGGCTCACCTACGGCGAATTCGAGCAACTGCGCGACACCGGCGGGAGCTTCTCGGAATTGATGGCATCGCAAGCCAGCCTGGATACCTTTCAGGTGCGCTTCGAGGGCAGCGACTGGGAAGAAGCTCGCGGCCGCCTGATCTCGGGCGGATTCTTTCAGGTTCTGGGCGTTGGCCCGGCGATCGGCCGCGTGTTCACTACAGCGGAGGACCGTGCCGCCACTCCCTCCGTCGTCATTAGTTATAGCTACTGGCAGCAGCGCTTCGGCGGCCGTCCCGACGTGCTCGGCAAGACCATCGCCATGCGCAAAGTTTCCTTCACAATCATCGGCGTGGCGCCGCGCGGTTTTATCGGCGAAACCAACGGGCAGCAGCCGGACCTGTGGATCCCGTTGCGCATGCAACCCAGCGTAATACCGGGCCGGGACTGGCTGCACGACACGCCACCCAGCAAGACGATGTGGCTAAATGTGTTTGGAAGACTGAAGCCGGGAGTGACGATGGCACAGGCGGAGGGCGAGGCGAATGCGGTGTTCCAGGCCGGCCTGGAATCGTTCTATAGCGCCGTGGCATTGGCGGAGCGGCGCCGCGAATTCCTGGATCAGCGTCTACGGACCCGACCCGCCGCGCGTGGAGCGTCGCGGGTGCGCCATGAATTCTCTACTTCGCTGACGGCGCTGCTTGCGGCCGTCGGTATGCTGCTGCTGATCGCGTGCGCGAACCTGGCGAATCTGCTGCTGGCGCGGGGCGCCGCGCGAAGGCCGGAAATCGCGTTGCGACTTTCACTGGGGGCAAGCCGCGCGCGAATCGTCCGGCAACTGGTCACGGAGAGCCTGGCGCTGGCAGTTATGGGAGGCGCGGCCGGACTGGCGGTAGCGTGGTTTCTGCACGGCGCACTGGTGCGGATGATGACGGAAGCCGATCGGCAATTCCACATGAGTTTCGCGCTCGACCCGATGGTGCTGGCCTTCGCGGCGGGTGTGACACTGGCCGCGGCGGTGTTATTCGGAGTGCTACCCGCCTGGCAAGTCACTGGGAACGACACTCTAGCGGCTCTGAAGGAACAGGGGCGTAAAGGGCGTATGCGGCCGGGCCGGTTCCTGGTGAGCCTGCAACTGGCGCTCTCTTTACCCCTGCTGTTTGGCGCCGGGTTGTTGGCGCGGACGGTGTACAACCTGCAGCGCGCGGACCTCGGCTATCCGGCGGAACGCCTGCTGCTGGTACGGGTGGATATGCGGGAGGCGGGCTACGAGACCGCACGCCGCGACAATGTGCTGGCGGAACTGCCTGGATTGTTCCGGCGGATTCCCGGCGTGCAAGCCGCGAGTTTTTCGCAACTGGGTCTGTTCAGCGGAGGCAATTCCGCGACCCCGATCGAGGTGGAAGGGTATGTTTCGAAAGGGGACGGCGACCACGGCTCGGCGATGGATGTGGTGGGGCCGGGCTACTTCTCGACGCTGGGGGTCCCGATGCTTTTGGGGCGCGAGATATTGGAAAGCGACCGTGCGGGCACGCCTGGAGTTTGCGTTATCAACGAGGCCTTCGCCAAGCGTTTCTTCGAGCGGCGGAACCCGATCGGGATGCGGATCACGTCGAGCGATGACGAGCGGCGGACGACGTACCAGGTTGTGGGCGTGGCCGGGAATGCGCGTACGCAGGGGTTGCGGGAGGAAGCGGAGCCGCGCTATTTCGTGGCTGCCAGGCAAGATCTGTCTGGGGTGAAGAGCCCCATCTTCCTGATTCGCACGGCTGCGAGAAGCGCACCGGTGATGACGGCTGTGCGCAAGGCGATCCAGGGAGTGGACGCCGGGCTGCCTATCGAGTCGGCGCGGTCGATTGAGGAACAGATGGCGCCGTTGACGGCGCAGGACCGGAGTACGGCGCAGCTTGCGGTGGTGTTTGGGTGCGTGGCGCTCGCGCTGGCCGCGGTTGGTTTGTATGGCGTGCTCTCTTACGGCATCATGCGGCGGCGCGGCGAGATTGCGGTGCGCATCGCGCTGGGGGCGCGGCCCGGCGGGGTGGTCGCGATGATTTTGCGGGAGACGGCGGCGGTGGTGATGGCGGGGCTGGCGGTGGGCACGGGGCTGGCTTACGCGGCTTCGCGGATGGTGGGTAGCCGGCTGTACGGGGTGGCTCCGCAGGATCCCCTGACGATGACGGTAGCGGTCGGGCTGCTGGTGCTTGTGGCACTGGGCGCGGCGTACTTGCCGGCACGGAGGGCGTCGAGAGTGGATCCGATGGCGGGTTTGCGGGCGGAGTGAGCGAGGTGCACCCCCGACTGAAGGGCTGCTCCACGGGCAGGACGGGGGAAGAAGAGAAAAAAAGTCCGAGCTTCGCTCGGATTGGCAGGCTGAAGCCCGCCCCACCACGGATCGGAAACTCCGAGAATGCCAGTGGGAATGCTGCGTACAAAGGCCTCTCAATAGGCTAAGGGGAGGGCTAGGGCTCCTTCAAGTTGCAAGAGGCGCTTTTTCAGGGGTAGGCCTCCTCCGTAGCCGACCAGAGTGCCGGCGGCGCCGATCACTCGATGGCAGGGGACTACGATGGGGATCGGGTTTGCTCCGTTGGCGGCACCCACCGCGCGGACGGCACGGGGCGCGCCGATCGCGACGGCGATCTGGCTGTAGCTGCGCGTTTCGCCGAACGGGATCGCTTCGAGTTCGCGCCAGACGCGCAGTTGGAATTCGGTACCCTGCATGTCGAGCGGGAGGTCGAAGCGTCGCAATTCTCCTGCGAAATAGGCGCGCAACTGACGGATGGCTTCGGCGGCGACCGGGTGAGTTCCCGAGCGGCAGCCTTGCAGGCGGCGCCACGGCTCGAATTCGATGGAACGTAATCCGGAATCGCTTGCAACCAGCCGGAGAGTCAGACCATCTACCACAGTGGTCTCGGTACAATCGAGCATGGACCCAGTCTGTCACAGGCGGCCCGGCGGTGGTTTTCAGCTCCTTTTGGGCGGCGCATTATGTCATACACCTGTTATAATTGGGTCTCATCATCCTTATGCCGCTTAAGCCTTTCGCACCTAATCACGGCGCGGACAAGAAGATCTTTTTGCTCAAGCCCCGAGGCTTTTGCGCCGGTGTCGTCAGGGCTATCGATGTAGTCAAGATTGCTCTGGACCTCTATGGGCCCCCGGTTTACGTCCGCAAGGAAATTGTCCACAACAAGCACGTTGTGGAGGAGTTGCGCGATGCGGGCGCTGTGTTTGTGGAGGAGTTGGAGGAGGTGCCATCGGGCGCGCGCGCCATTTTCAGCGCGCATGGCGTCTCACCGGATGTGCGGCGGCAAGCCCGGGAACGACGCCTAAGTGTGATCGACGCTACATGTCCGCTGGTCACCAAGGTCCATCTGGAGGCGGTGCGGTTCGCCCGGGACGGCTACAGCATCGTACTCATCGGGCACAAGGATCATGACGAGGTGATCGGCACGCTCGGCGAGGTGCCGGAGCGCAGCTACCTGGTGGAGACTTTGGAGGATGTGGAAAACCTGGAGCTTCCCGACCCCTCACGTGTGCGCTATCTCACACAAACTACCCTCAGCCTGGATGAGACAACGCACTTAGTGAACCGCCTGAAGCAAAAGTTCCCTCTAATTGAAGGACCGCAATCGCAGGACATCTGCTACGCCACGGAAAACCGGCAGATGGCGGTGAAGGCGATCTCGGCAAACGTGGATCTGCTGCTGGTAGTGGGCTCGGAGAACAGTTCCAACTCCAAGCGCCTGGTGGAAGTGGGTGACAATTTTGGGGTGAACTCGCATCTGGTGAACGATTGCCGCGATGTGGATTCGGCATGGCTGGATGGAGTGAGCAACGTCGGTGTGACGGCCGGAGCATCGGCGCCGGAGCACCTGGTGCAGGAACTGATCGAGTTTCTGCGCGAGCGCGGGTTCCAGCAAATGGAAGAGATCGAACTAGTGGACGAAGACGTGCGATTCTCTCTCCCCGCGGAGTTGACTATCTCGATCCAATGAGTGCGCCGTCACAAGTCGCCAACACGCTGGAGCTCGGGGCCGAGAAGGCCATGCGCAAGGCGGCGGATTACCTGACTTGCCTGCAGGAACGCGATGGCCACTGGTGCGCGGAGCTCACCGCCGACACCACCCTCGAATCCGATTACATCCTTTTTCAGCTCTGGCTCTACCCGCCGGTCGACGGCAAGTGGGCGCCCGAGACGCGTCCGCTGATCGATAAGGCGGTGGTCTCGATTCTGGAGCGGCAGCTACCCGATGGCGGCTTCAATATCTATGCGGGTGGACCTTCGGAAGTCAGCGCCTCGGTGAAGGCCTATTTCGCGCTGAAACTGGCGGGCGTGTCCGTGGCTGGCGAGCGCATGCAACTGCTGCGCGAGCGCATTCTGGCGCTCGGCGGCATACAGGCGGCCAACAGCTACGTCAAGGTCAACCTCAGCCTGTTCGATCTCTATCCGCGGGATTATTCGCCGAGCATTCCACCGGAAGTCGCGCTGCTGCCCTTCGACCTGCTGTACCAGATGTCGGCGTGGACGCGCGCCATCGTAATTTCGCTTTCCATCGTGCACGCCGCGAATCCACGGCGGCCCGTGCCCGCCGGGCTGAACCTGGATGAGCTGTGGCTGCCCGGAGTGAGTCCGGCTTTTTATCGCGACCCGTCCTTTTTCACCTGGCACAATTTTTTCCTCAGCGTGGACAAGCTGCTCAAGTGGTGGGAGCGGAGCGGCAGCAAAGCGGTTCGCCGCGCTGCTGTTGAGAAGGCCAGGAACTGGATGGTGGAGCGGCTACGCCACTCCGACGGCCTGGGCGCGATCTATCCGCCGATGATGTATTCGGTGATGGCGCTGGATGTCCTGGGCTTCGCCAAGGACGACCCGCTGCGGGTGGATGCGCTTCGTCACTTCAACAACCTGATGGTGGATGACGGCGACCGGTTCTTCTTCCAACCGTGTTTCTCGCCGGTGTGGGACACGGCGATCGGGGCGTATGCCCTGGCGCTGGCGGATCCCAAACATGACTCGCTGACGCCGGCGGCGAACTGGCTGATCGGCAAGGAAATTCGCCGCAAGGGCGATTGGAGCGTGAAGCGTCCCAATACGGAGCCGTCGGGGTGGGCCTTCGAATACTCCAACGAATTCTACCCGGATATCGACGACACGGCGATGGTGATGCTGGCGCTGAGCGAGGTCCGCGCGGCCAATCCCACGGCGCAGCAGGCGGCAGCGAAGCGCGGGCTGGACTGGCTGCTCGCCATGCAATCGAGCGACGGCGGCTGGGCGGCGTTCGACGCGGACAACAATTGGGAATTCCTCAGCCAGGTGCCGTTTGCGGATCACAACGCGATGCTCGATCCGACGTGCGCGGATATTACCGGCCGGGTGCTGGAAGCGCTGGCGGCCCACGGGTTGGACCGCGGACATAAGGCCGTGCGCCGCGGCATGGAGTGGCTGGTCAAGCATCAGGAGGCCGACGGCAGTTGGTACGGCCGCTGGGGCGTGGCCTATATTTACGGCACGTGCTTCGCGCTGCGCGGACTGGCGGCCGCGGGCGAGAACGATCGCGAGGCGCACATTTTGCGTGCGGGCGAGTGGCTGCGCTCGATTCAGAATGCGGACGGCGGATGGGGCGAAAGCTGCCAGAGCTACGACAAGCGCGTGTTTCATGCGGGACCGAGTACGCCTTCGCAAACCGCGTGGGCGATTCTGGGGCTGATTGCGGGTGGGGATCCGGCGAGCCTCAGCGTGCAGCACGGCATCGAATACCTGCTCGAGACGCAGCGCAATGACGGGAGCTGGGACGAGGAACTTGCCACGGGTACCGGATTCCCTCGCGTGTTCTACCTTAACTACCATCTCTACAAAGACTATTTCCCACTGCTCGCGCTGTCCGCCTTCGTGAAGGCTCGCACAGCAGAGTCGCGGCCGTGACGGATTTCGCGGGCGAGCAGCGGGTCCAGGGGGACCCGCGCGGACCAGGGGGTCCGCCCCACCATTAGGCACAGATAGATGAAACCTGCACTGGTCACCGGCGCTTCCGGTTTCCTTGGCTGGCACGTTGCGCGCGTGCTGCTGGAGCGCGGGTATGGTGTGCGCGCGCTGGTTCGTCCGGGCAGCCGGGTGGACGCGCTCGATGTGGAATGCGTGACCGGAGACCTGCGCGACCCCGCGTCGCTTGAGCGCGCGATCGCCGGCTGCGGACTCCTATTCCACGTGGCGGCCGATTATCGCCTGTGGGCGCGCGATCCCGGCGAACTCTATCGTTCGAATGTGGACGGCACGCGGAATTTATTGCAGGCTGCGCGGGATGCCGGTATCGAGCGCGTGGTCTACACCAGCACTGTGGGTTGCATCGGCGTACCGGCCGGCGGCGTCGGCGACGAGTTGGCGCCCGTGACGCTTGAGGACATGGCGGGAGATTATAAGCGCTCGAAGTTCCTCGCCGAACAGGTGGCGCTGGAGTTCGCGCGCGGCGGACTGCCGGTGGTGATTGTGAACCCCACGGCCCCGGTAGGCGATCACGACGTGAAGCCCACTCCCACGGGCAAGATCGTGCTCGATTTCCTGAATGGCGATATGCCGGCATTCATCGATACCGGGCTCAATGTGGTGGATGTCCGCGATACGGCGGAAGGCCACTGGCAGGCTTGCGAGCGCGGCCGCATTGGAGAGCGCTACATCCTGGGGTCGGAGAATCTTACGCTGGCGCAGATCTTGCAGCAACTGGCGCGCATCACCGGCAAGAAGGCTCCCACGGTCCGCCTTCCGTATATGGTGGCGTATTGCGCCGGCGTTTGCAGCACGGCGTGGGCCGGCGTTTCCGGCAAGCCGCCGCGCGTGCCGCTGGAAGCCGTCCGCATGGCGAAAAAGAAGATGTGGGTGAGCCACGAAAAGGCGGCGCGCGAACTCGGCTTCAGTCCCGCGCCGGCCGAACAGGCGCTCGCCCGCGCGGTCGAATGGTTTAGTGGAGCGGGCTACCGGCCTGCGCGCAAACCGGCCGCATGACGCGCATACTGATGGTGGCCGCGGACGCCATGGAGTTCCCCGGCATCCTGCGGCACGCAAGCGCCGCGGCGCCGGCGAAGCTCGGCATCGATTGGTCGCGATTTGCGCGGCTTGGCAATCACGAACTTTTGCTGGTGGCTAACGGAATGGGAGCGCAACGCGCTGCCGCGGCCGTGGATGCCGGCCTGCAGGGCTTCGACGCCGAAGCGATCGTGAGCACCGGGTTCTGCGGCGCGCTGGAACCGGACCTCGAGATCGCCGATGTAATTGTGGGCACCGCGGTTTCGGCGGGTTCGCACACGTTCCTGGCGTTATGTCCGGCGAGTGAGCGGCGCCATCGACTGGGAGTGGTATGTTCCATCGATCGGGTGGCCCAGACCGCGGAAGAGAAGCGACGGCTGCGAGCGGGCGGCGCGAGCGCCGTGGAGATGGAAGCCGGCGGCGTGGCGGAACGCGCCCGAGCACGCGGCGTGCCGTTCTACTGTGTAAGAGTAGTCACCGATCTGGCGGACGAAGATATGGCGAACAACTTTAATCAAGCCCTCCGTCCGGACGGCCACTTCGCTACAATAAATATTTTAAGAGGTGCATTGCGTAATCCGCTGGTCCGCTTACCGGAGTTACTCCGGTTGAGGAAGCGTTGTGTTCGGGCCGCGAGTGCACTGGGAGATTTTATTGCCGACTGCCGATTCTGACGGATTCGTTATACCGGAAACCATGCATGCCGCGGTCTATCGCGGTAGCAGCGTCGTCAGCGTTGAGCAGATTCCCACGCCTGCGATCGGCTCGGGCGAGATTCTGATTCGGGTGGAGGCATGCGGCATCTGCCACACCGACCTGAAAAAGATCGAGTACAACCTTCTAACTCCGCCCCGCGTTTACGGGCACGAAACCGCGGGCGTGGTGGCCGCCGTGGGCAGCGGCGTGACTAAGTTTAAGCCGGGAGATCGCGTGGTGGCGTTTCACCACATCCCGTGCCGTCAGTGTTTCTACTGCCAGCGCAAGATATACGCGCAGTGCCCGGTATATAAGAAGGTCGGTATCACGGCGGGGTTCGAGCCCGCGGGCGGAGGCTTCGCGCAATATGTGCGCGTGATGGATTGGATTGTGGAAGCAGGAGTCGAGAGAATCCCCGATGGGATCTCGTTCGAACGCGCCACTTTGGTGGAACCGCTCAACACGTGCCTCAAGGCCGTGGTGCAGTGCGACCCACAGCCCGAAGATCTCGTCATGATCCTGGGGCAGGGGCCGATCGGCCTGATGTTCACCATGCTGACGCGTCGCACGGGCGCGCGCGTGGCGGCGAGCGACACCATCGACGCGCGGTTGGAACTGGCGTCGCAATGCGGCGCCGAATTCGCGTGGGATCCCCGAAAGGTGGATGTGGCCGCCGAAGCACGGCGTCTTACGCGGTGGCCGCGGCGCAGATCTGGTAATCGTGGCCGCGTCGGTTCCGGGGATTGTGGAACAGGCGATGGCCTGCTCGCGCCCGGGCTCGCGGATTCTGCTTTTCGCGCAAACCTCGGCGACCGAACGCATAGAAACTTCCGGTGCGGATCTTTGTGTCGGTGAACGGACCCTTTTTGGGTGTTATAGTGCTTCAATAGACTTACAACAGGAATCGGCGAAACTGGTTTTTGGCGGGGAGATCCCGGTGGAGGCACTGATCTCTCATCGCCTGCCGTTGGTTAAAATCCGTTCAGGATTTGATTTGGCATTGCATCCAGGACCTAAATCGTTGAAAATAATCGTTCAGCCACAGAGGTGGTCATAAGTGAATAACCACATGATGGCTGCCGTGCTTTACGGCAAGGAGCATTTGCAGGTAGAGCCGGTAGCTGTTCCCACAATTGAAAGCGGAGACATCCTAGTACGGGTTAAGGTGGCGCTCACGTGCGGCACCGATGTGAAAGTCTTCCGTCGCGGATACCACGCGCGGATGATTGTGCCCCCGGCCGTGTTCGGGCACGAACTCGCGGGGGATGTCGTCGCGGTCGGTGAGGACGTCGATAACTTTACGGTCGGGCAGCGCGTGGTGGCGGCGAACTCGGCGCCTTGCGGAACGTGTTTCTTCTGCAACCGGGGCCTTGAGAATCTCTGTGAGGACCTGCTCTTCAACAACGGCGCCTATGCGCAGTACATACGCATTCCAGCTCGCATTGTGCAGCGCAACACTTACCTGATTCCGGAAAAGGTGGGTTATCAGGATGCGGCTCTTGTGGAACCGCTGGCCTGTGTGGTGCGCGGTTTTGAGGAATCGGCTCCGCGCGAGGGCGATACGGTTGCCATTGTCGGTCTCGGTCCCATAGGACTGATGTTCGTCAAACTAGCCAAGCTTTACGGCTGCCGCGTGATTGCGGTAGGGCGCAGGCAGACTCAGTTGGATCGCGCGGCAGCTTTGGGCGCCGACGACCTGTTCCTGGCCGGTGAGCATAGCGACCCGGTGAAATCGATCCGCGGGATGACACACGGTCGCGGCGTGGATGTGGCGATTGAAGCAGTCGGCAAGCCGCAGACCTGGCAGTGGGCCGTGAACATGGTCCGTCGCGGCGGCACGGTCAACTTCTTCGGCGGCTGCCCCAATGAGAGCAAGGTAAATCTGGACACCGCCCTGCTTCATTACTCCGAAATTACCTGCAAGGCGAGTTTCCATCACACACCAGCTTACATCCGCAAGGCGCTTGAATTAATTTGCGCGGGTCATATTACGGCCTCGGTTTTCGTCAATAATCAAGAGCCGCTCGCGAACCTATTGGAAGTGATGCGCCACCTGATGAGCCACAACGGCCACTTGAAAACGGCGATAGTTCCGTAGATGTCCGGCGTGGGCGCACCCGCGTATTTGCCTCCCGCGGACTTTGTCCGATCGCCCGAGGCGCTCGGCCGATCGTGGCCGGTTGAGGAAGGCCGCGCCTACACGCGCTGGCTGGCAACCAATCACTACGAAAACTTTCACGTCGTCAGTTTCCTGCTGCCCAAGCGCCTCCACCAGGATTTCTACAACGTGTACGCGTATTGCCGGTGGGCGGACGATCTGGCCGATGAGATGGGCGATACCACCGAGAGCCTCCGCCTGCTCGCGTGGTGGCGCGGCGAACTGGATGCGATGTACGCCGGGCGCACGACTCACCCGGTCTTCGCGGCGCTCGCGTCCACTGTCGCACAGTACGGCATTCCGCGGCAGCCGTTCTCCGACCTGCTCGATGCCTTCGTGCAGGATCAGACCGTGACCCGCTATCGCAATTGGGAAGAGTTATTCGGCTATTGCCGCAATTCGGCCAACCCGGTGGGACGGCTGATCCTCTATCTTGGCGGTTACAGCGACGAGGCACGCCAGCGGCTCAGCGATGCGACTTGCACTGCCCTGCAACTAGCCAACTTCTGGCAGGATGTGACGGTGGACCTGCTCAAGGATCGGGTGTATATTCCGCTCGAGGTGATGGAGCGGCACGGTTACACGGTGGAGGAACTTTTCGCGCGCCGCTTCACACCGGCCTTCGCGGCGGTGATGCGCGAAATTGTCGACCGGGCGCGGGCACTCTTCGTCGAAGGCTTGCCGCTGGCGCGCACGGTGGACCGGCGCTTAGCAATCGACCTGGACCTGTTCAGCCGCGGCGGTATGCGCGTGCTGGATAAGATCGAACAGCAGGGCTACGACGTGCTGGCGGCGCGTCCGGCGGTTTCCAAGATGGAGCGCGTCGGCCTGCTGCTGGGCTCGGTGGCGCGCGTGGCCTTCTCCACGCGGGCGGCGTGATGGTCACCATTGAGGAGTCTTATCAATACTGCCTGCAGGTGGCGCGCAGCCGCGCCAAGAACTTCTACTACTCTTTCGTCCTGCTTTCCACACAGCAGCGCAAAGCCATGTGCGCGATCTATGCCTTCATGCGCTACTGCGACGATTTGAGCGATGAGCCCGGCGCCTCGCGCACGGCGGTGGACCACTGGCGGGCGGACATGGAAGAGGCGCTGCAGGGGCGCTTCGCGGACCATCCGTTGTGGCCGGCGTTTCATCATGCGGTGCGACGGTTCGGAATCCCGCACGAGTATTTCCGGCAGATGATCGACGGCATCTCGTCGGATCTGGAGCCGCGGCGGCTGGAGACGTTCGACGAGCTTGTATAAGTACTGCTACCAGGTGGCGTCGGTGGTGGGGTTGACGATCATTCACATTTTCGGCTTCGATACGCGGAGCGCGCTGCCGCTGGCGGAAAAATGCGGCGTGGCGTTTCAGTTGACCAACATCCTGCGCGATATACGGGAGGACGCCGAACGCGGCCGGATCTATCTGCCGGCCGAGGACCTGGTGCGCTTCGGTGTTAGTGAAGACGATTTACGTACGGGAAATCGGACGCCGGCGTTTCTGCAGTTGATGCGCTTTGAGGCGGGACGGGCGCGGGCGTACTACAACGAGTCGCTGCCGCTGCTCGAGTTGATTCATCCGCGGAGCCGGTCGTCGCTTTGGGCTTTGATTTCGATTTACTCGCGACTGCTGGAGAGGATTGAGGCGAGCAATTATGATGTTTTCTCGCGACGTGTGCGGCTCAGCTTGTTTGAGAAATCCTGGATTGTGGTGCGGGCGCTGGCTTCGTAGGTTCGAAGCATGACAGAGTTAGAAGCATGACAGGGTCGAAAAACCGGCATGACGCGACAGTTTCCGCACGAAGCAAGCCGACGGGGGCGTCGGCTGCGGACCAGGGGGTCCGCCCCACCATTGCACGTCCCACGTGCAGTTTTTCATGAAGTTTCGCGGGCGGAACGCCCATCCAACAGACCACTAAGACCGATGTCCTACTCGCTGATCAGGCTCATCTGGCGGGGATCGACGGCCGGTGGTTTCTCTACGCGCCGCTTCAGATCGTCGTGGCTGGGGTCGAAGCTGCGGATCAGCTTGTTCAACTTTAGGGAGGCTTCCCAGATCTCGTAGAGCAGGGTGCATCGCGTGCAGGCGCCGCGAATGGCAACGGCGCCGTCGACAGCCGGATTGTAGCTCTTGTGTCTGGCGCAGCGGCCGTCGAATTTACGGGCTCGGATCTTCAACGTATTCTCTTCATACGTTAGCAGGTCGCGCACCGATGTTATAACGGATTAAAAGGTAGCGGCAGCCGTATGGCAAGGCCTGCGCTAAACGGTCAGGCTTTCTCGATTTTGACCGGTTCGGCGATCACTTCGGCAACGACCTCAGTGGGTTCCGGCTTCTCGGGATCGCCCTTTAACGCTGTCTTGAAATTACGAATCCCTTCGCCGAGGCCCTTGGCCAGTTCCGGGATCTTCTTCCCCCCGAATAACAGCACGGCGACTCCGAGAATCACCAGCAGTTCGGGGAAACCAATCGTTTCCATCCGCTTACCTCGCTATCAATAGACGCTTCAATTGTAACCCGCGTTACCTGTTAAGGTCGCGGTACAATCCGAAGTGAATGCCGTCCCCTGAGCAGGTGAACTGGGCGAAATTACGCTCCTCGGCCGTGATTCTGGCCGGTCTGCTGATTCTGGGGACACTGGCCTACCTGCTGACCGGCGGCACCTTCCTGCAGGCCAAGACGGAAATCTACATTTACCTGCCGGATGCCACGGGCGTTTCCCGTGGTTCGCCGGTGCGCGTGGACGGCATCGGCGTGGGCAAGGTCACCCGTGTGGAACTCTCCGGTTCCAACCAGCCCAATCGCGTGGTGAAAGTCACGATGGCAATCGCGCGGGACCGATTGATCAGCATCACCGACGATTCCACTGCCCAGACCAGTTCCGATACCCTTGTCGGCGATAAGTTCATCGATATCACCAGCGGCAAAAGCGCCGGACACCTGATGCCGGGCGGCGAACTCCAGTACAAAAGCTCGGGAGAAGTGATGGCGCGGCTGGATCTCACCCAATTCCAGCAGCAAATGCATCTGATCGAGCAACTGCTGGACGACATCGACCGGGGCAACAGCCCGCTGGGCGCTTTTATCAAGGGTGACGCCATCTATAACGACCTGCTGCGCAAGGTCACGCAATTGCAGCGCGGTATTCACGTCGCGGCCGACACGACTACGGCGGTGGGCCAGGCGCTGTATACGGACACGCTTTACCGCCAGATCAGCGAGCCTTTACGGCAGTTGGACCAGGGCCTGGCACGGCTGCAGGCGGGACAGGGAGGCGGTGGCGCCCTGCTTCGGGACACCCGGCAATACGAACAGGCTCTCTCACAGGCGGCGGGCCTGCGGCGCTCCATACACGACCTGCGCGGCGCCGAAATAATGACGGACGAGCGCCCCTATCGGGATTGGACGCGGCAGGTGGACTCGATCATCCGCATGGTGGACGATTTCAACACTTCGCCGCTGCTCACCAACTCCGCGGTTTATGACAATTTGCAGGGAATGGCGAAGGAACTCCAGACGACCACCAAAGACTTTCGCGAGAATCCGAAGAAATACCTGCGGGTAAGGGTGTTCTAGCGGAGTCGGGCTCGATCCCCATTTCATAGGCATAGTTCCTCCCCGCCTTTGGGGGCACCCGGTACTTACCCCCCTAATAGTCCTTGTGTTTAATGCCCGAAAAGCTATAATTATGTTGAGTTTTACGACAGCTTAAAACTTTCCGCACGGTTCAGTCCCCGACGACCCCGACGCTGCTAACCGCATGGGCCTGTCTGCACGCCGAACGGGAGTCGCTCTATTGAGAATCCGTTTTCCCCAACGAGTCAGTAAGGCTCTGCTCGCCGAAGACCGCTCTACGGTGTTCCGCTACGGAGTGGTGACTGCCGTTGTACTGGCTACCACGTGCAGCCGGTGGGCGCTCAATCCGATTCTCGGCCCGCATGCTCCTTATTTGCCGTTTGCGCTGGCAGTTATGTTCGCGGCCCGAATTGGTGGCCGGGGGCCCGGTTTTGCCGCGACGGCGCTCAGCACGCTCAGCGCTTTGTGGTTTTTTATTGAGCAGCAATCGACCCTTTCTTTGTGGAATTCGGGAGCAGTAGCGGGCTTGGCGTTATTCATGCTCGTGGGCGTACTGATCAGCTTAATGGTCGGCCACCTGCGCCAGTCGCTGCTCGATACCGCCCGGGCGGAGGACTTCCTGCTGCGCAAAACACAACTGGTCGATCTTTCGCACGATGCGATCATCACGGCGGATTCGAGCCGGCTTATTACGTCGTGGAACACCGGGGCGGAGGAAGATCTATGGATGGACGGAAAGCGAAGCCCTGGGCAAGATCATCCACGATGTTCTGGGCACCACGGGAGAGATTTCGACCGCCGGGATCGATGACATCCTGAGTAGCGAGGGCCGGTGGGACGGCGAATTGAACCACGTAGCCAAGGACGGACACCATCTGGTAGTGGAGAGCCGCCAGATGCTGGTTCGCGACGACCGGAACGTGCCCGTGGGCATCCTGGAGATCAACCGGGACCTGAGCGAAAGGAAGCGGAGTGAGGAAGCTCTGGTCCGTAGCGAGGCGCAATTTCGAACCCTGGCCAACGCGATCCCGCAGTTGTGCTGGATGGCGAACGGGGACGGCTGGATCTTCTGGTACAACGATCGCTGGTACGAGTACACCGGCACTACGCCTAAAGATATGGAGGGCTGGGGCTGGCAATCGGTGCACGATGCCACCGTGCTGCCGGACGTCATGGCGCGCTGGCAGGCGTCGATCGCATCCGGACAACCGTTCGATATGGTCTTTCCGCTTCGGGGCGCGGATGGGGAGTTTCGTGCTTTCCTGACTCGCGTGATGCCGGTACGAGACGAGGGCGGGACGATTGTCCGCTGGTTTGGCACGAATACGGACATCACCGAGGAACGAAAGACAGAAGCAGCGCTGCGTCAGGCATCAGAGCAGCGCGGACTGGCTTTGGAATCGGCGCAAATGGGATCCTGGGAGTACCGATTCGATACCGGAGAGGTGCATTGGGACGAGCGCGCTCGCACCATGTTTGGCATTTCGAGCGGTTCGCAGATCCAGTACGACGCGGCTATTGCCCGAATCCATGCGGACGATCAAGCGCCTACTAGGGAGGCGATGCAGCAGGCGATCGGGGGCGCCAATGACGGAGCATACCACCGGGAGTATCGTGTCGTGTGGCCGGATGGTTCGGTGCGCTGGGTGGCTTCCCACGGACGGGTCTTATTCGAGGGCGACGGCGAGCGGCGGCGGCCTGTCCGGTTCGTCGGCGTCAATATGGACATCACCGACCGCAGGCATTCCGAGGAACGCCTGCGGCAGACTCAAAAACTGGAGAGCATCGGGTTACTGGCGGGCGGCGTGGCGCACGACTTCAACAATCTCCTGACGGTGATCATGGGGAGCGCCAGCTCGGCGCTTGCGGAGCGCCCGTCCTGCGAGCATTCACAATCCATCCTGTCCGCGTCGGAACGGGCCGCTTACCTGACGCGGCAATTGTTGGCGTATGCGGGCAAGGGCCATAACATTATCAAGCTGGTTGACCTGACGGCAGTGGTTTCGCAATCCACCAGCCTGCTTTCGGCTTCCGTTCCCAAGAGAGTGACCTTCAGTTACAACCTCTCCAATGATCTGCCGTGCCTGGAAGCGGACCCGACCTGCATCGAGCAAATCCTGATGAACCTGGTGGTCAACGCCGGAGAGGCGATCGCGCCCAAAGCTGAGGGACTGATCGAAATAGCGACGACGAGTGTCGAGGTGACGCCGGAGATGGCGCGGCTGCACTCGAAAACGTACGATGTCGCCGCCGGCCGCTACGTTTGCCTGGAAGTGCGCGACAACGGCGAGGGGATGGACGAAGCTACCGTCTCGCGCATTTTCGATCCGTTCTTCACGACTAAATTCACCGGCCGCGGACTTGGCCTGGCAGCATTGGAAGGCATCGTGCGGACGTTGAAAGGCTTCGTCGAAGTGCGTAGTGCTTCAGGCCGAGGCACGATTTTTCGGGTGTTTCTGCCGGCATCGGACAAAGTACGTCCGGCGGAGCAAGCGGGCGGCGCGCGTCGCCAACAGCTTCGCGGCGGCACCATTCTGGTTGTCGATGACGAGGAAATGGTGCGCAAACTGGCATGCCGGGTGCTGCGGCGGCACGGCTACGAGGTGCAAGAGGCCGAGGACGGCAAAGATGCGCTGCGCGCGCTGGCCGAGTCTCCGCTGCCTTCTTTGGTGCTGCTCGATCTCGCCATGCCGGTGCTGGGTGGAGACGAACTGGTCCCAATTCTGGAAACGACGTACCCCGGTCTCAAAATCCTGATGAGCAGCGGTTACCCTGAAGAGGAAGCTCGAAGGCTCTCGCCGAAGTCTTCGGTCGTCTCTTTTCTGCAAAAGCCGTACACGGGTGTGGTGCTGGTGGAGAAGGTCACGCAAGCCTTGGCGGCGCGATGAGGGAAGCGGCCGAGGCTCAGGAAGACAGCACTTCCCGAATCAGATTCAACAGGTCGCCGAGCCGATAGGGCTTTCTGATGAAGTGCTCGACCGTCGCAGCGAGCGATGCCGCGGCTTTCTCCTTACTGTAGGCACTGGTAACGATCACCGCCGCGGCGGGCCTGTGATGCATGGTCTCTTCGAAAACCTGGCGGCTGGGGATCCCCGGCAGACTGATGTCCAGAAGCAGGATATCGATGGAGCCTTCGTGCGTACTGATGAAGTCCAGCGCCTCATATCCGTCACTTGCCTCGAGGACGGTTAAGCCGGCTTTCCGAAGGGTAATGGAGAGAGGCAGCCGCATGGAACTTTCATCCTCCACGATCAGAATGGTTGCCTTCCGGGTTACGAGCGTATCCTCTTCGGGAAGGAAGGACGCGCTACCGGTTGCCGGAGCCGGCTGGCCGGCACAAGGGAGGAAGATACGGAACGTAGTGCCCTGGTCTGGTGCACTCACAACCTGGATGATGCCATCGAGGCTCCGCACCACTCCCTGGACTACGGAAAGGCCGAGGCCGTGGCCAGCTTGCCTGGTGGTGAAAAACGGATCGAAAACCCTGGCTTGCGTCTCGGGCGTCATGCCGCGGCCCGTGTCGGAAACCTCCAGTTGGAGGTAGTCGCCCTCGGGCAGGCGTTCCGAAGCGGCGTTCTGCGATTCCCGAGTCACGGTCACGTGTTCCGTCGCGACCCGGATGACCCCGTCGCGATCGCCAATGGCCTCCGACGCGTTGGTGATGAGATTCATCACCACCTGCCGGAGTTGCGCCGGATTGGCTCGCACAGCCGGAAGGTCGCTGCCGAGACTGGTTTCGATGGCCGCGTGCTTCGACACGGCCACGCGGAGCAGCTCGATCATGTCCTCCACAATCTGCGAAACGTCCACCAGTTCGGGAGCCTCAGTCTCCTGCCCGGCAAAGATCATCAACTGCCGGACAATTTCGGAGCCGCGAATCGCCACGGCGCGGATCCGGTCCAGCTCGGGCTCGGGACTCGATCCACCGGCCAGTTCCACCAGTGCCAGTTCCGCGTGGGCGAGCACTCCTCCCAGGAGGTTATTGAAGTCGTGAGCAATACCGTTGGCGAGGGTTCCCACGCTCTCCAGCTTTTGCTTGGCGAGATCTTCCTGCTGGGTATGTTTGAGGTCGGTGATATCGGTGCAGGAACCGACGTAGCCGGCAAAAGTGCCACTGGCATCGAAACGGGGAACACCGTAGTCCAGCAACCACCGGTACTCTCCATCCGCCCGGCGCAGGCGGTATTCCATCTGAAAACTGCGGCGAGCCCGGAACGAGGATGAATAGATGGCCAGGCAGCGATCCAGGTCCTGGGGATGCACGCCCTCGGCCCAGCCGTCGCCCACTTCCTGCTGCATGGTACGGCCGGTGAAGGCCAGCCAACCCTTGTTGAAGAAGGTACAGGCCATATCCGGGCCTGCGACCCAGATCATTACGGGCGCGGCGTCAGCCATGCTTCCGAAACGCTGTTCGCTTTCGTGCAGGATCGCCTCTGCGCGCCTCTGGCGCTCGGTAACATCCTCGATGCCCAGGAGGATCTGCTGGAGCCCGCCGAGTTGACGGGCGCTGATCACCAGGGCCCTGTGCCCGATCACGGGAAAATGCTGCTCGATCTCGAAATCCCGGACCGGCTCATGATCGGGCAGAACGTGCTGGAGCATGACGCGAAGGCGCGGAATGTCCCAGCAGCCGCCGGAAACCGAGTAGAGCAGTTGGCCTTCAACCTCGCCGCGCGTTATCAGGAATGCGTCATAGAAAGACGGGTTGGCGGCGGTGATCCGCAGATCGGAATCCAATATCAGGAGGGGCGCGGCGACGGTTTCAATGACCGACATGGCGAAGTCGCGTGCTTCGGTGAGCGCCGTGTTATTCGACTGGAGCTCCTGATTTAAGGCGATCAGTTTTTCATTCGTAGACTGAAGTACCTCTTTGGCGGTCTCGAGTTCTTCGTTCAGGCTTTGGAGCTCCTCGTTGGTGGAGCGCGCTTCCTCGGCGCTGCTTTGACTCTCTTCCCGGGACAGCCGGTGCTCTTCGATTGCCGAGGTGAACCTTTCCCTGGCCTCGGCCAACTCCAGTTTCAACCGCGCGATCTGACGGTCTTTAAAATCGACTGGTTCGGCGGGTGGAGAAGACGCGGCCGCGGCTTCCGGCGGTTCGAAGAGGATCAACAGGGTGTTCCTGGGCCCGGCGTGCAGCGGTACCACCTCTACGGACACCTCGCCGGAGCGGCCATCCAACGGGATGCGCTCGCGGCGCGCGGATTTGCCGGTGCTTCGCACCTGGTGCACTAAACCTTCCACTTCCAGGAACAGACTGGTTTCCGGGATCAGTTTGAACAGATTAAAACTCACTTCGCCGGCCGGGAGCGAGAGAAAAGCGCCGGCCTTGCCGCGGATTTCCAATACCTCCAGATTTTCGTCCACTAACACTCCGGCGGGGCTGAACCTGGAGAGCAAAAGGCGATCCACCTCGTGGCGCATGTCGACGGCGCCGGCAGGCTCGCCGCCGCCGGGGGCACCGGATTCCACAAGAGGCGCATGAAGCCGGCGCGCGGCTTTCCGCCTGGCGTAAATCCGGTGCTCGCGATCCACCAGCGAAAACAGTTCGCGGAAGGCCGCCGGTTCCGATCCCCCCACCATGAGAAATCCATCAGGCTTCAGCGCGTAATGGAACATCGGGATGAGGTTCTGTTCGCAGGCCGCGTAGACCGGCACATTGCGGCAGCTCAGCAGGTCCAATTTGGAGAACGGCGGATCCGTGAACAGGTTGTGGCGCGAGAAGACGCACATTTCGCGCAGGGCCTTGTCGACCTGGTATCCGCCGTTAATCCTGCTGAAATACCGGTTGAGCCGTTCAGCGGAAACGTTCGCCGCAATATTTTCCGGGTACCGGCCCCTGCGGGCCCTCTCGATGACGTGACCGCTCGTGTCGGTAGCGAAAATCCGGACGGGCAAGGAGAGGCCGGTCTCGTCCAGATATTCGGAGAGCGAGATGGCAATCGAGAAGGCTTCCTCTCCGGTGGCGCAAGCCGGGACCCATACCCGGATGGGCGAGTCGGACGGGCGGCCTTCCAGAATCCGCGGGAAGACGAGACGCTTGAGGCAGTCGAACGATTCCGGATCGCGGAAGGAACCAGTGATACCCATGAGGAGGTCCATGTGAAGAGCGCTCAGCTCGCGAGGGTCGTCCTCAAGCCGGGCGCGGTATTCGGCCAGGCTGTCGAGGTTGCGCAAGGCGAGCCGTCGCAGGATGCGGCGGCGGACGCAGCTCTCGCGATAAAGAGCGAAATCTATGCCGGTCGCATCCCGGAGCAATGCCAGGATGGCTGCGAATTGACCTTGCGCTGAATGTCCCAGCGATAGCGAGCCTGGGTCTTCCGCGATATAGGGGTGATGGCCGAGTTTAGCCAACTGGGCGGCAATGGCTTCGGGCGGCAACACCAAATCGACACACCCTCTGTGAATGGCGGCTTGGGGCATGCCGCCGAATTTTGCGGTGGCGGGGTCCTGCGCAAGAGTTACGCCTCCGGAGGCTTTCACGGCTTCAAGGCCGGTGGCGCCGTCCGCGCCGGTGCCGGAGAGTATGACGCCGATGGCACGGCTGCCGCACTCTTGCGCGAGCGAAAGCAGGAAACGATCGATGGGCATGTGCGGAGGCGCCGGTTCGCGCGAAGTCAGCCTCAGGATCTGGTTGGCGATTTCCAGTTCGGCGCCGGGCGGTATGACATACAAGTGGTCGGGTTCGATGGGCATGCCGTCCGCGGCCTGCCGGACGGGAATGGCTCCTGTCCTGGCAAGGATGTCAGTGGGGTTGTTGTCGTGCTTCGGATCGAGGTGTTGAACCAAGACGAATGCCATGCCCGGGTTTGGCGGCAAGTGCGCAAGCAGAAGCTTGCACGCTTCCAGGCCTCCGGCGGAGGCTCCGATGCCAGCCATAGGTACTATCATTCGCTCCCTGGCTCTGTCTGTCGACAGCTCGACCGGCCGCGGCCGGGTTCACTCAGCAGATATCTTATAAGACAAAGCAGGCAAATGTCATAAACCTTGGCGATTCATTCAATCGACAATGGACTTTATTTATCTTTGGAGCAGTACGAAACCGCTAGTACGTTTGGTTATACAATCGGCAACATGGATTTGTTTTCGGGGGACCTTTGCCCACAGAGCCGAGTGTCGTCACGCTGCCCGACGCTCGCTTCTCTCTTGGCGCTATTGGACGGGATTCCAGCGCTGCTGTGGGCGACGGACCTCGATCTTCGGTTTACCTCCTTGACAGGCGCGGGACTCGAGGCCACCTGCATCCGCGTCAAAGACTTCACAGGGGAGCCCATCGAGTCTTTATTCCAGGGCTCCGGCAGGAAACAGCAGGCCATGCGTGCGCACCGGCGGGCCTTGCAGGGACAAGCGGACACGTTCAGGGTGAATGTGGGCGGGCGCGATCTCGAAGCGCACGTGCAGGCACTGCGCGGGACCGATGGCGCCGTCATCGGAATTGTCGGTGTGGCCCTGGATAGCACGGAGCGCCTGGTTGCGGAGCGAGCACTGCGTCTCTCTGAACAGAGCTCGCGGCTGTTGATCGAGGAGGCTCCATACGCCATCTGCCGGATCACAGAGAGCGGGCAACTGCTGCAGGTCAATCGGGTAATGTTGGAAACACTCGGATACGGCCCGGGTACAGAGGCCGATTTGCTGGCTTACGACCTGCCTCCGGTGTTTGCCGCCGCCGCCGATTTCGTGGCACTCCGACAGGGGCTGCTGACCAGGAGCACGGTACAGGGATTTGAGACCACGTGGGTTGGCCGGAGCGGGCAGAAGATTCAGGTGCGGGTGGGCGGCCGGGCAATTCGCGACGCGGCCGGAGGTGTTTTGTATTTCGACCTGCTTGCGGAAAATACTACCGACCGGAAGCAACTGGAAGAGCGGCTCAGCCAGGCGGAAAAGATGCAGGCGATCGGGCAACTGGCCGGCGGTGTGGCTCACGATTTCAATAATCTGCTGACCGTGATCGGAATGCAGTTGGAAGTGGCGCTTGAGAAGCCGCTGGACAACGATGTGCAGCGCAGGCTGGAAGATGCCAGACGAGCGGCGGAGCGCGCCGCCGCCCTGACTAAGCAGCTGCTGGCATTCAGCCGCAGACAGGTGCTGCACAGCAAGATTCTGGACCTCAACCAATTGATCGAGCAGTTGAGCCATATGCTCGGACGCCTGCTTCGGGAGAATATCGAGCTGACGCTGACACTGGAGACCGATTTGGGATCGGTGAAAGCAGATCCCAACCAGATCGAGCAGGTGCTGGTCAATCTGGCCGTAAATGCCCAGGACGCGATGCCGCAGGGCGGGCGACTTGTGATTGAAACTTCGAAGGTGCATTTCGACGCCGGGCCTGCCCAGCCGCTGGAATCGGTGGAGCCCGGGCAGTATGTCCTGATCACCGTCAGCGACACGGGCTGCGGAATGGACCGGGAGACACAGGGGCACATTTTCGAGCCGTTCTTCACGACGAAAAAGACGGGCGAAGGCACCGGCCTGGGACTTTCCACGGCGTACGGAGTGGTGCGCCAAAGCGGCGGCTACATACAGGTGGAAAGCCAGCCCGACAAGGGGAGTACGTTTAGAATCTACCTGCCAAGCATTACAGAAGTGGAACCGGTGTGTGTGGCGGCAGCGCCGGCGGCTGCGCGGGGCGGCTCAGAGACGATCCTGGTTGGAGAGGACGAGCATAGCGTAAGAAAGCTGATAGGGTCCCAACTGGAAATTCTCGGTTACCGCGTACTGACTGCATTTGACGGCGTAAATGCGATCCAGGTGGCGCGAGAGCACACAGGCACGATTGACCTGCTGCTTACTGACCTGGTGATGCCCAAATTGGGAGGCCGCGAGCTCGCGGGAGAACTGAGGAAGACGCTACCGCGCCTCAAGACGATCTTTATTTCGGGATATGCGGGTCATGATGCTTCCGAAAAAGACCTGGAGCTTGCCTCGACTTACTTCCTGCAGAAACCATTCTCGATACAGCATCTCGCGAAAATGGTGCGGGAGGTGCTCGACGGTGCTTAGTTGTTGACGGGGGTTGGGGGCCTTCAAACCAGAGTTGACAGACGACAGAAAGCGATCGTCTGTGCCACCAGCCTGCTACTCAGTCGAGGTCGGGCGTGAGGTCTTCGGCGGCGACAATTCTTGTGAAGGGGAGCTGGGCGCGTTCGTTGGCTTCGCGTACGTGTTCCATGCTGGGCGCTTCGAAGAGGCACATGCATCTGTTTTCACCCGGCACGAAGGTGGAGCGGATATACCGCACATCCTTGCCTTGGGCGGTGAGCTCTTTGCCCGTTTGAATTGCGCGCTTCTGTACCGCGGCGAGCTCTTCCATCGTGATACCAGGCATATTGCGCTCAACCAAGTACACCGCCATACCGGCACTCTCCTTTGATACGCCATTATCGCACCCCGGGGGAGGTGTTTCCCTGAGCGTCGATAGAAATCTCATGGAGTGCATTGGAAACGGGCCGACCGCCATTCGCCAGGCGATGTTCCCTCCCATCTGTGAAACGCCCGGAAAAAAGAGTTCGGATCTTCGTATCCCAGCAGGTAGGCGGTCTCATTCAGCTCGAGCGAGGATTGCAGCAGGTAATGCCGCGCCAGTTCGCGACGCGCCTCTTCGACCAGGTTCTGAAACGTAATGCGCTCCGCCAGCAGGCGCCGCTGCAAGGTGCGGGTGCTGACCCGCAACTCGACGGCAACATCTTCCAATCGCGGTCTTTGGCCGGCCAGAAACTTCTTCAGGATTCCCTTCACTTGCTCTTTCAGCGACCTGTGCGCGAGTTGCTGCGCCAGTTCCGCCTCGAGTTGCGGAGCCACCATCTCAAGAAGATCGGGATTGTGGGTCAGGAACGGTTGCGCCACGTCCTCGCTGCGAAAGAGCAGGACGTCATGCCGCGCCCCGAATTTCACCGGACAGCCGAAATGCTCCTCATAAAGCCGCCGGTTGGATTCAGGGCGCTTGAATTCCACGCGCTTCGGATTCACGCTCCGCCCGATGCCCCGGCGGCCAATCGCGACGATCCAGGCAAAACACGCATCGATCAGCGTGGCCGGCTCCGGCTTGCCGGCGAGGAGCCAGAGGAATTGGACGGTGCATTCATTCCCCTGCTCCACGATTTGGATCTCTTCCGGACACGTCAGGCGCTTGTAGCGCGCCATACGGTGCAGCGCGTCGCGAAAGGAGCGGGTGTAGAGCGCGGCGATCGCGATGGGGTCGTAGCGTTCGATTCGCTCCTCGCTTCCGAGTTTGAGGCCGATGCCAGGGTCGCCGCTGATTTCATAGATGGCGGTGTACAGGGCGAACATCTCCTCGGTGGTGATGTAAACCTTGCGTTGCTCAAACAACCCCATCGGGAGTCCGGCGCGGCGGAGCACGGTAATTGGAGCGAGCCCCAATTCCTCGAGCCGTCTCGCAAGGGTGCCTGAAACCCGGAAGCGATTCATCATGGTGCGGATAGTAGAACAGCCAGTTTACTGAAGGGATGCCATGTCGATGACAAACCGATATTTCACATCGCTCTTCAGCAGGCGGTCGTAAGCCTCGTTGACCTGCTGAATTTTGATCAGCTCGATATCGGCGGTGATTCCCTTCTCGCCGCAGAAATCGAGCATCTCCTGGGTTTCGCGAATTCCGCCGATCGCCGAACCGGCCAGTTGCCGGCGTTTCATGATGAGGTTGAACGAAGCCACGGCCGCGGGCTTCGATGGCGCGCCAACCAGTGTCATAGTGCCGTCGAGCTTCAGCAGTTGAAGATAGGCGTTCAGATCGTGATCCGCGGAAACTGCATCCAGAATGAAATCAAAACTGCCGGCATGTTTCTGCATGGCCGCGTTGTCGGTGGAAACGATCACTTCGTCGGCGCCCAGACGGACCGCATCGGCAGTCTTTCTCGGCGATGTGGTGAATAGAGCAACGTGCGCGCCGAAGGCTTTGGCGAATTTGAGCCCCATGTGACCTAATCCGCCCAGGCCGACAATTCCCACCTTCTGTCCTTTGCCGACCTTCCAGTGGCGCAATGGCGAGTACGTGGTGATGCCCGCACAGAGCAGCGGCGCGGTGCCGGCGGGGTCGAGTCCGTTCGGAACGCGCAGCACGTACGCTTCGTCGACGACCACGCTATCCGAATAGCCCCCATAGGTGACGCCGCCGAGAATCTTATCCTCGCCGTTATAGGTCAGGGTCATGAAGTTCTCGCAATACTGCTCCTGGCCGGCGAGACAACTAGTGCACTTGCGGCACGAATCCACCATGCAGCCCACGGCGGCGATGTCGCCTTCCTTGAATTTCGTGACCGCGCTGCCCACCTTCACCACGCGGCCGACAATTTCGTGGCCCGGAACACAGGGATAAACGGTCGGCATGACCGCCTTCCATTCGTCGCGTACCTGATGCAGATCCGAGTGACAGACACCGCAATATAAGATCTCGATCTGGACGTCCTGCGCGCGGGGAGTGCGGCGCCGCAGCGTGAACGGCGCGAGGCCCGAGGCTGCGCTTTGCGCCGCGAATGCCTTCGCGGGAAATGTGACGGGATGAGAGCCTTCTTTGTTAGTTTTTACTTCTGTGTCGAGCATTTGTCCTCCAAAACTTTGATTTCCAATTTCAGTGTAACGGGGGATGGCTCGGGCTTTACTCGCACAGCACGCCAATGTACTTGCAGAACGCGCCACGGGTTAAACAGCGGATTCTTCTTCACTCTGCCGTTGGGCGGAATCCACGAAATAGATGCATCCTATACCCACTCCGTACGCGAGCAGATCCAGGAAACTGAATTCTACACCCATCAGCCGGGCACAGATCCGCGTCATCAAGTGCTCACTCGCAAGCATGTGGGACGGAATCATAGTCAGCTGAAACAACTCGATAGCGGTCATTACAACCATCGCGCAAACGGCAGACGCCGCAGCCCTCGATGACAGGCGCAAAATACCGTAGACCATGGCCGCGTACAAGGCGTCCCCCAGGTACTTGTCAAAGACCGCTAATCCTGTGTGAACGACTCTGGAGATGATACCCAACGCGATGATGCCAACGATGCAGAACACCCAGGACAAGCGCGGGCTCAAGCGGACGACCATCCCTTCATAGTACGAGTCTATCGATCCGCAGCGCCGATTCCTTCAGTCCTGCTCAGGCCAACTTGCCGAGAAACGCCCGCTGCGGTATCTTCGCTTGGCCTAACCCGGCGGGTCTGGGATCGACAGCCTGCGGCAAATCCTTTTTGCAAGGAGATTCGCAATTTCTGCGTGACGAGGGATCGCCTCGGCATGGCCTGTCTGAGGATTCTCCCAGAGCGTGTGTTCTTTGCCCTCGCGCCGCAAAATGCAGCCGTGCCGGCGAAGGTGCCGTAGCAAGCCTTCGCGCTTCATCCGACGACTACGAGCTCCTGGCCGGCGTCCGGCGGTAGAGAGCGCAGCGACTCCTCGCGCCGGTATTCGAGAATGAGTGCGATAGCCGCACGAAGGTTGGCCAGGCACTCCTCTCGCGATTTGCCCTGGCCATTGGCGCCGGGAACTTCGGCGCAATATGCGATGTACCATGGGCCATCTTGTTCGACGATCGCTGTGAATTCGTTGCGCATGCTTCATTCTACCGCCGCCCGCATGGTGCGGGCCGAGCATTGGCACTTAGCGCGTGGCAACCGGTCGAGGAGTGAAGGAGAGCGTGATCATGCCGGCTTCGATCTTCGAATCGTGGATCTGGCCCTCGGTTGCGAGCAGATGGAGCATGCGGCGATTCTCGCCCAGGACGTGGGCGCAGAATCGATGAATGCCGTTCGCTTCCGCCGCACGGAAGATTTCGCGGAGCAGGATGCGTCCGAGTCCGCGATTCTGCCAATCGTCAACGACGATGAGGCCGAGTTCGACCGAATCGGGATCGCCGGTAGGCTCATAGCGGGCGACTCCGATGGGCTCGATGTCCGTTTCCGCGATGAGCGCCACGCGGTTGCAGTGATCGACGGAAGACAGATAGCGGGCCATGGCCGGCGTCAGTTCGGTAACGGGCGCGAGGAAACGCTGATAAATTGTCTCCGGACTGGAGTTGTGGAACATTTGGACCAGGAGGCGGTCGTCCTCCTGCCGGATCGGCCGGATGTGGATGGAACTGCCGTCTTTGAGGGCGACGTCCGACTCCATTTCTATAAATGACTTCACTTTTATCCCTCATCTAGACAATGCGTAAATGAGGCGGCAGATTTGCGGTGTTTCGGAGAAGCCCCATGCGGGCTGCAAACGAGGCAATCGGACGTCAAGGTCGGCTATCATGTATAGGTAGGCCTCCAGTTGCCCCAAATTTCCTTTGAAATTGTCGCCGAATGCCCGCACACGCGTGCCCGTGTGGGATTACTGCATACGGCGCACGGGAGCATCGAAACGCCCGTGTTCATGCCCGTGGGCACACAGGCCACGGTCAAAGGACTCACGCAGCGCGACCTGGCCGAAGATCTCGGCGTGCCGATCCTGCTCGCCAATACCTATCATCTCTACCTGCGCCCCGGACACGAATCCATCCGCCAGATGGGCGGATTGCACAAGTTCATGTCCTGGCCCAATGCGATCCTCACCGATTCGGGCGGCTTTCAGGTGTTCAGCCTGAGCGGACTGCGCAAGATCGACGAAGACGGCGTGGTGTTCAATTCTCACCTGAACGGAGACCGCCACGCCTTCACGCCGGAATCCATCGTGGACGTGCAACTGGCCTACGGCAGCGATGTACAGATGGTGCTCGACGAGTGTCCCGAGTACCCGGTAAGCCACGAATACGCGCGGCAGAGCATGCAGCGCACGGTACGCTGGGCGGCGCAGGCGAACCGCCATTTTGTCCGCCGTACCGCCGAAATCCCCACGCGCCACGCACTGTTCCCCATCGTGCAGGGCTCGATGTTCCCGGACCTGCGCCGCGAGTGCGCCACCGCGCTGGCGGATCTCGATACCGATGGGTACGCCGTCGGCGGCCTGTCCGTGGGTGAGCCGCGGCCCCTGAGCCTCGAAGCGGTCGAGGCCACCGAGGATATCCTGCCGCGCTCCAAGCCGCGTTACGCGATGGGCGTAGGGATGCCGGTCGAATTGCCCGAGTACGTGGCTCGCGGCATCGACATGATGGATTGCGTCCTGCCGTCGCGCAACGCGCGCAACGGATACCTGTTTACGTCCGAAGGGCGGGTGATCATCAAGCACACGCGCTACAAGGACGACGAACGGCCGCTCGACCCCAACTGTCCCTGCTACACGTGCCGCACCTACTCCCGCGCCTATCTGCGTCATCTCTTCCAGGCGAGCGAGATTTTGTACTCCGTACTCGCCACCCGGCACAACATCCAGCGGTACCTTGACATCATGCGTGAGATTAGGCACGCTATAAGATCGGGTTCATTTCCGGAATACTTGAAGTGTGTGCGCTCAGCCTCGCCTGAGGCCGAGTAGCGCGCAATGGGTTAAAATTGGTTTATAACGTGGTTTTCAATCTGTTTCTCCAATCGGCGTCGTCCCCGAACTCCATGCTGGGATTCCTTCCCATCCTTCTCATCTTCGGGATCTTCTATTTTCTGCTCTTTCTCCCGATGCAGCGGCAGCGCAAGCAGACCGCCAAGATGCTGGCCGGTTTGCAGAACGGGGACAACGTGGTGACCAGCGGCGGCATTGTCGGCACCATCGTATCGCTGGACAGCGATACAGTGGTGTTGCGGGTGAAACCCGACAACATCAAAATTCAGGTGGCGCGTAGCGCGGTGTCGAGCATGGCATCCACGGCCGCTTCCAACGAAGGCAAGAAGTAGTACTCTAATTAAGCAGGCAGCAATACTCCCATGAAGAACAATTTAACGGCGCGAACCGTGGTCATCGTTGTGACGATCCTGATCTGCGTGTTCGGCATCATCGGGATCCCGAAGAGCGGCGAGGATCTCGTCAGGAATTTCAGGAACAACATCCGGCTCGGTCTGGATCTGAAGGGCGGTACCCACCTGGTTCTCGAAATCCAGGTGCAGGACGCGGTCAAGGCGGATGCCGATCAGACCGCCGAACACCTGAAGGACGATCTCAAGAAGCAGAACATCACGTGGAACAGCATGGATGTGCCGGACGTCTCCAAGGTGGAAGATGCCGACAATGTGGCACTCACGATTAAGGGCATACCGTCCACCCAGTCCAGCGCGTTCCGCAGCCTGATCGCCGAGCGCTATCCCACCTACATTCTGACCGCGCTCAACGCCACCGATTATTCGATGAAGCTCAAGCCGACGGATCTCAACGATCTCAAGGTGGATACGGTGAAGCGTGCCGTGGACACCATCGGCAACCGTATCGATCAGCTCGGGCTGGCCGAGAAATCCGTGCAGCAATATGGCAAGGCCGGCGCCAAGTATGAAGTGCTGGTGCAACTGCCCGGCGTGGACGATCCGGCGCGCGCCAAGGAGCTGATCGGCACCGCCGCCGTGCTCGAAATCGACGATGTCAAGGAAGGTCCATTCCCGAGCAGGGAAGCGGCGCTGGCCCAAAAGGGCGGCATTCTGCCGCTGGGCACCAAGCTGGTCCGCTCCAAGCCCCGCGGGACGGGCGAAGGCGAGCAGTGGTACCTTGTGGCTAAAACTCCCGTCATTACCGGTCGCGAGATGCGCAACGCGCGTCCCGGCCAGGATGAATTCCGCAAGTGGGAAACCAATTTCAGCCTCTCCCAGGATGGCGGACGGCGCTTTGGCCGTTACACGGAAGCCAACATCGGCAACAAACTCGCCGTGGTTCTGGATAATCAGATCGTCAGCGTGGCCACCATTCAGTCCAAAATCGAAGACTCCGGCCGCATCACGGGCCTGGGCAGCGAAGAAGAAAGCGTCGATCTGTCGCGCTACCTGCGTTCCGGGTCGCTCCCCGCGGGCGTCATCTATAACGAGGAGCGCTCGATCGGGCCGTCGCTGGGCGCCGATTCGATCCACCAGGGTTTGATTGCGGGTCTGGCCGGATTGGGAGCGGTGATCGCGGTCATGTTGATCTACTACAAGCGCTCGGGCGTGAATGCGGTGCTTGCGCTGGCCCTCAACACGATCATCCTGCTGGCGGCGGTCTCCTATTTCAATGCGGTTCTGACCTTGCCCGGTATTGCCGGAATCATTCTGACCATCGGTATGGCGGTGGATTCCAATGTGCTGATTTTCGAACGCATCCGCGAGGAATTGCGCTCCGGCAAGAGCGTGATTGCGGCCGTCGATAACGGCTTCAGCAAGGCGTGGTGGACCATCGTCGATACCCACGTCACCACGATCGTATCCTGCGCGTTCCTGTTCCTCTTCGGAGAAGGGCCGGTTCGCGGATTTGCGGTAACATTGACAATCGGTTTGATCGCTAACGTTTTCACCGCCGTTTTCGTGTCGAAGACGATCTTCGATTACGAACTGGCAGGTCGTCGCCAGCTCACTGAGCTGAGCATCTGAACCCGAGCGCGGGTTGGGGAACTAAAGGTAAAGGGCTGGTGTCCAAACACACAACGGACGCTTAGCACGGCAACGTTCGATGGAATTATTTAAGAATACGAATTATGATTTTCTCGGCAAAAAGTGGCCGTTCATTATCGCCTCTTTAGTGCTGACCGTGGCCGGATTCGCGAGTATCGTGATGCAGGGCGGACTCAAGTTCGGGATCGATTTCAAGGGCGGCACCCTCATGACGGTTAAATTCGCCCAGAAGCCCCCGTTGGAGGAGATCCGGAAAGCTTTTGCCCGCTCGGGCAAGATCAAGGGCGAAGTCTCGGTGCAGAGCTTCACCGATCCGCAGACGCAGAACGAAGTCGAGATCGGCACGGAGCTGGTGAACGAAAAACAACTCGCCGCCAACCGGCAGGCGATGGAAGAAGTTCTCTCGGCGACGTTCGGCCAGCCGGGCAGCGGCAAACTGGATCTGAACTCGGCGAGCAAGGATACGCTGGCGGCGCGCCTTCGCGACGCGCTGGCCCGTAATAGTGTCCCGATGGCCGAGCCGCAACTGCAGAAGCTGGTCGCGGACATCCTGAATTTCCGCGATACACCCCCGCGATCGGGCTTGATCTCCAATTTTGATCAATTGACTTCACTACCCGGGGTGAATGCTGGTATTATTAACACTCTTCAGCAGGAGACCTATCTGGCGCCATACACCGTGAAGAGTACGGAAATGGTCGGCCCCAAGGTTGGGGCGGAACTGCGAAATAAAGCTGTGCTGGCCACATTGTATGCGCTGGCGGGTATGCTAGCCTATATTGCATTCCGGTTCGAGTGGATCTACGGGGTCGCCGCCGTGATTGCGGTGTTCCACGATACGCTGATCACTATCGGCCTGTTCTCGATTTTCCACGAAGAAATTTCCATGACGGTGATCGCCGCCCTGCTGACCCTGGTGGGCTACTCGATGAATGACACCATCGTGATCTTCGACCGCATTCGTGAGAATTTAAAGATTATGCGGCGCGAACCTCTGGAATCGCTCATGAACAAGAGCGTCAACCAGACCCTGAGCCGGACCATCATGTCCGCGGGCTTGACGTTCCTCACGGTGCTCGCACTCTTCATTTGGGGCGGGCCGGTGTTGCACACATTTTCGTTCGCCCTGGTTTGCGGTATTACCGTGGGCACGTATTCCTCGGTTTTCATCGCCAGTCCGATCGTTTTGTTCTGGCACAATTACACGGATCGCCGCAAACGGACGGCTCCGGTACTTGCCACCGCTCCACGAACCGACGCGCGCAAGAGCCCGTCGAAGGCGGTCAAATAAATTGACGCGGCCGGGCACTTTCTGTCCCGCCGCGGAGTCAAAAGGAAAGGGAGCTTTGTATGTTCGAGCAAACATTCGTCGAAGGCACTACCAAGAAGACTTGGACGGTACTTGTCGCATTTCTTGCGCAATCCGCCTTTATCATCATCGCCGTCATCCTGCCGATGATTTACTTCGATGTCCTTCCTAAGACGCAGTTGACCAGTTTTCTGGTGGCGCCGCCACCTCCGCCTCCTCCGCCTCCTCCGCCCGCCGCTCCCGCAGCCGTGAAAATCGTCAAAGTGAT
>CAWDWK010000026.1:0-84545 GCA_963805775.1 uncultured Solibacteraceae bacterium
CGTCGCCAACCTGCGCGCCCAGAAGACTCGCACCCTCCTCACCGCCCTCGGCATCGTCTTCGGCGTCGGCAGCGTCATCGGCATGCTCGCCATCGGCTCCGGCGCCCGCGAGGAATCCCTCCGCTTCATTGAGCAGCTTGGCGTTCGCAATGTCCTCGTCGAATCCCGCCCAGCCACCAGCCAGGAGGAATTCCAGCAGCGCCGCCGCTCCTCCCCCGGCCTCTCCGCCCGCGACGTCCGTATCCTCAAAGCCAACATCGAATCCCTCGAGACCCTCTCCGCCCGCCGCGCCCTCCACCCCGCCCGCGTCCTTCCCAAACCAGCCCGCGACATCCCCGAACTCTATGGCGTCGAGCCCTCCTACAGCCATCATCCACAGCCTCCACCTCGCCGAGGGCAAGTTCTTCGATGAGGCCGACGATGCCTCCAGCGCCGACGTCTGCGTCCTCGGCGAAGGCGCCAAGGTCAACCTCCTCGGCTATGGACCCGCCGTCGGCAAGTTCGTCAAGGTCAACGACTCCTGGATGGAAGTCGTCGGCGTCCTCAACGAGCAGGTCATGGCCGGCGCCCAAAACAGCGGCGGCACCATGCTCGACGTCAACAACATCATCTACATCCCTCTCAACGCCATGCAGTACCGTTTCTGGGATCAGGGCAGCAGCATGAAAGACGACCTCGATGGCATCGACCTCCGCCTGCGCCCCGACGCCGACAGCATCGAAGTCGCCAAAGTCGTCACCGCCGTCCTCAACTCCACCCACCATTCCATGCAGGATTTCAGCGTCACCATCCCCGCCGCCCTCCTCGCCCAGCAGCAGCGCACCCAGACCATCTTTACCTACGTGATGGTTGCCATCGCCGCGATCTCTCTCCTCGTCGGAGGCATCGGCATCATGAACATCGTCCTCGCCACCGTCATGGAGCGCACCCGCGAAATCGGCATCCGCCGTTCCATCGGAGCCCGCCGCTTCGATATCGTCCGCCAGTTCCTCACCGAATCCGTCCTCATCTCCGTCGGAGGAGGACTCTTAGGCATCGCCTTCGGCTTCTTCCTCGCCTGGCTCATCGCCCGCACCGCCGAATGGAAAACCATCGTCACCTCCTCCTCCGTAGTCATAGCCTTCGGAGTCTCCGTAGCCGTAGGCATGATCTTCGGCATCTACCCCGCCGTAAAAGCCAGCCGCATCAACCCAATCGACGCCCTGAGATACGAATAACCTCCATGGTGGGGCAGGCTTCAGCCTGCCAATCCGAGCGAAGCTCGGAGCTCTCTGCTTCTCCTCCCGATCTCCGCTGTCTCCGCGTCTTCGTTTCGCTTCTCTCCGCGCCCTCCGCGTCAAATTCAAATCTCCCAGTGTCTTCTCTGCGTCTTTCTCTGCGCTCTCTGCGTCTCTGCGTTGAATACTCCGCTTCGAATTCCCAGTTATACTGATCGCCATGCGCCTGATCGCCGCCCTACTCCTCGTCCTATCCTCAGCCCACGCCGCCCCCCAGTATTCCGCCGAACTCATCTTCCCCCTCGAGAAGTGGCACAACCACTCCTCCTCCATCGTCGAACTCCCCAACGGAGACCTACTCGTCTGCTGGTTCCACGGCTCCGGCGAGCGCACCGCGGACGACGTCCTCATCCAGGCCGCCCGCTGGAATCACGCCACCCGGAACTGGACCGCCCCCTTCACCCTCGCCGACACTCCAGGCTTCCCGGAAACCAACCCGGTCCTCTTCCTCGATTCCCACCAGCGCCTCTTCTTCCTCTGGCCGCTGATCGTCGCCCACCAGTGGGAGACCGCCCTCATGAAGTACCGCATCTCCACCGACTACCAGCAGCCCTCCGGCCCGCCGAAATGGGAATTCCAGGACAACATCGTTCTCATCCCGAAAGACATCGTACCCCTCACCCGCGATTTCGCCTCCGCCGCTGCCGCCGAAACCGGCCCGCGTGCCGAACGCGCCAAAAAGCTAATCGAAAAAGCGCAGGACGAATACTTCTCCCGAATGGGATGGTTCACCCGCACGCATCCCCTCGAGCTGCCCTCCGGCCGCATCCTCGTCCCCATGTATTCCGACGGCTATTCGTACGGCATCATGGCCATCAGCGACGACCACGGCTACACCTGGAACGCCAGCCAGCCCATCGTGGGCGAAGGGCTGCATTCAACCTTCCGTCGTCCTCAAGAAAGACGGCACGCTCGTGGCCTACCTCCGCGACAACGGACCGCCGCCCAAGCGCGCGCACATCAGCTTCTCCAAAGACGACGGCGTCACCTGGACGCGCGCCCGCGATACCGACATTCCCAACCCCGGCACCAGTCTCGAAAACATGCGCCTGCGCAACGGCAACTGGATCATGGTCTATAACGATCTGGAGCAAGGTCGCTATTCACTCGTCGCCGCCATCAGCGATGACGAAGGCGCCACCTGGAAATGGAAGCGCCACCTCGACGGCCGGCCCGGCACGCCGCTCCCGAATCAGTATCACTACCCGTCCGTGATCCAGGCGCGCGATGGCGCGATTCACGTCACCTACAGCTACTTCACGCCCGAGGGCAAAGCCATCAAGCATGTGCGCTTCGACGAAGCCTGGGTGAAGGCCGGAGACTGAGCTACTTCTTCTGCGCGGTCTGCTTTGCCGCGGTCTTTGTCATCTTGTCCAATTCGGCGCGAATGCGTTTGTCGGCATCGCCGAAAAATCCGTCGCTGCCGCTGAAGTCCCCCCGTATGATGCCGCCCGCGTCGATGAATATCATGTACGGAACCCTTAGCATGCCTTCCACCAGGTCGTCCCACGACAGGTATCTCTTCACCGCGACTGCGGTCGTGTAGCCGGTGGCGAAATTCGGTTCGAATGCCTTGAGGAACATCGGGTAGTTAACCTTCACGTCCTCTTCAAAAGCGCACTCCACCACCTGCACATTCCGCGCCGCGTAGTCTGCCTGAATCTTCTTCAAAGCCACGGTCAGGAACTGGCAATGGTCGCACGTCGTATAACTGAAAGCCAGGGCCACAATCTTGCCCCTGAACTGCCGCAGTGTAATCGGAGGCGCGCCCCCGCGTTGCATGATCAATTCGGGCGAAGGCCTGGGCACCTTGCCGCAAGCGGGCACGTAGATACCGCCATAAGTCCGGTCAGAATCAGAGTAACTGTACGCATAAGTCCATTCCTGGTCATCTTACAAAGATATTCATCTAATTCAAAAGTTCAGGCGCGCAGCCAAGCTCTTGTATCGCCGTACGCCGTATCGCGGCGGCCTGCGCATGCTGCCACGTACGAAGATAAGTCGCCGCCACATTTCGCGATGCCCTGCAGATATCGCCGTGCACCAACGGGCATTCCACGTTCAAACCCATGCTGCCGCCTTCCCGGCTGACGGCGCAGCCCCTTGGGTCGATTTCCGAGTACAATTCCACTAATTTCGACATCAATCGCATCCGCGTCGAATCCACCGCCAGCGCTTCCACCAGCGCCATCGCGGCTTTGCGCGTATCGCCCGCCGCCTGATACTCCGCCGCCAGTTCCTCCAGCAGGTCGGGATCGGATTCCAACGCCCGCCCGTGCTCGAACGCCTCCATCGCGCCCCTACGGTCTCCCAACTTCTGATACGTCCGGCCCATTTGCAGATACAGCGAACTCGGCACAAACGTAAGTCCCGGCTTGCCGCGCTTGGCGTTCTCCGCCCGATTCACCTCGTCCTGCGCCAGTTCGATCTTCTCGCTCCGTCGCAGCGCCGCCAAGGATTTACGATACCAGTATTCAGGGCCTGCCTCCGTCCGCCCCGTAGGGTTGGGCGACGCCAGCCGGATTCCGATGTTCCGGTAAAACACGCCCGCCTGCTGATAAGCCAGGCCGACATTTTGAAGGTCCGGCAGCTTATCAAGGATCGCCATCGAGCGGTCCACCTCGCCGATCGCCCGGTCCCAATCCTGTTGGTTGCCGAAGACCGTATTGTTCGCCGCCGCCAGGTTGGTCTTATAGCTGCCCGGAGCCGCTTCCACCGCGCTCCGCCAGAACCGCCCCTCCTCTGCCCAGTCTTCGTTCCGTCCGTATGTCCGCGCCGCGAAGGCAATCAGCAGCACGCCCACCGCTACCGGAACCGCGCTTCGATATTGCGGCCCCGCGCTCCGCCAGTCGCCGCGACAGCCATTGCGCGCCATAAACCACCAGCACCGCGAAACCCACCGACGGAAGATACAGAAAGCGTTCCGCCATGATACTGCCGATCCGGATCACCAGGTTCGAAGTCGGCGAAAGCGTCGCAAAGAAAAATGCGATTCCAAAGAACACCGGCTTCCGCCGCCGCCAGCAAACCACCGCCCCTGCCGCCGCTCCCAGGCACACCAGCAGCGAAATTACGGCCTTCACGTCCTCCCAATTGCCGCCCTGTCCGAACAGTGGATTCTCGTTGTACGAATAATCGAACGATAGCCCCGCCGGCCACGCCAGTAATGCCAGGTAGCGTCCGATCACCTTGACCGCCGTCATCCGCGCCGTCCAGAAATCGCGCCCATCAGCGGATTGTCGCCGAACGGAAACTCGATCCCCGGCGCCCCGCCCAACACCCCCGCCCGCAGGTAAAAGAACACCACGCACGGAATCGCCACCGCCACATAGCTCGGCACGCGCGCCTTCCACGTCGCCGCCCGCCCGAAAGTCAAATCGTAGATCGCCATCGCCGCCAGCACCACGATCGTGCTTTCTTTCGAAAAAATCCCCACTGTCACCGCCAGCGCGATCGCCCCCAGCCACGCCGCTTTTCTCCCGCCTGCCGCGTCCAGTGCCTTGCGATGGGCATGCAGCGCCGCCAGCACGCCAAACGCGCCCAACAGGTCCGCCCGCCCCACAATATTCGTCACCGATTCGGTCAGCACCGGATGGATCCCCCACAGCGCGGCCAGCAGCAATGCGGCCGGCAGTTCCTCGAAGATCACCAGTCCCAATAAATAGACCAGCCCCATGTTCACCGCGTGCAGCGCGAAATTCAGCCAGTGATAACCCGACGGATCGGCCCCATTCCCCAATATCGTGTAGTTCAACAGGAAGGAAAACGTGGTCAGCGGCCGATACAAACCCGACATCCCCAACGGCCAGTACTCCGAATTTAAAATGCGCTGCACATGCTCGGACGTGACCGAGCGTATGCGCGTGTCTTTCAAAATGATCGGGTCGTTATCCAGCAGAAACCCCGCATGGAACGAATTCGAGTAGGCAAGAAACGCGAAGCCGATGACCGCCGCCACCAGCAGCGCCCGCTTGATAGCTGGTGACTTCACCTTGGAAGCAGCAACAACTGTCTCCGTGGGACGGCGATTCTTCGCGCGGTTCTCGTGCTTCACCCCTCAAATTTAGCATCGAAGCCGATTTCTCCCCGAAACGCAAACTGGGGACTGACATGCAATTTCCGCGCATTTTGCCGGAAATTGGCTGTCTGTCCCCGGTTTGCCCCACGGAGAGCAGCCCCCCACTGCTAGCCGGAAATTCGCTCTCTGTCCCCCCGATTTGTCTTGATTCCCCGCAACCACGTAGCGCAGAATGAGAATCCATGCGGCGCCAAGGAGGGAAGGTCATCATGCCCGTTTTCCGGCCCCTATCTGTACTCTGCTTTGTCCTCGCCTGCCTGGCCCAACCGGCGCCCACCAGATACTCCATCACCGCCGCGGCCGGAAGCGCGCACGTGACCGGAGACAACGGACCCGCCACCTCCGCCATTCTCCGAAAGCCCCAGTACATCGCCATCGACCGCGCGGGCAACCTCTACGTCAGCGAAGCCCTCGGCTACACCATCCGCAAGATCGCCCCCGACGGCACCATCGCCACCGTCGCCGGTACGGGTGTAGCCGCCAGCGGTCCCGACGGCGCGCCAGCCGCCGCTTCGCCCCTCGCCGCCGCCGAAGGTGTAACCCTCGATAATAACGGTAACCTCTACTTCGCGGAACTATACCTCCGCAAAATTTCCTCCACCGGCGTCTTGTCAACCATCGCAAAGATCTCGGGAATTCAAGGCATCTCCTTTGACCAGGCCGGCAACCTCTACCTCGCTGACACCGGCAACAGCCAAATCCGCAAGATTGACGCCAACAACACCGTTACGACGATCGCCGGAACCGGCGCCGCAGGTTTCTCCGGCGACGGCGGCCCGGCCGTCGCAGCTCAACTCAACCAACCGAGCGATGTCGTCGTGGACCCCGCCGGCATCATCTATATCGCCGACCGCTCCAACAACCGCATTCGCAGAATCACCCCCGATGGCACCATTAGCACCTTCGCGGGAAACGGCACCGCCGGGTCCGCCGGCGACAACGGCAGCCCCGGCGCCGCCCAGTTGAATAACCCCGCCGGCCTCGCCCTCGATTCAGCCGGCCGCCTCTACGTCAGTGAATTCGTCGGCAACCGCGTGCGCCGCATCACCGCCACCGCCGCGGGCGCATTCATCGAGACCGTCGCCGGAACCGGAGCAGGCGGCTTCCTCGGCGATAACGGACCGGCCGTCTACGCCGAATTCGATGGACCCTGGGGCGTCGCCATCGACGCCGCCGGAAACCTCTACGTAGCCGACGGCGGCGCCAGCCAGCGAATTCGCAAAGTAACCCCCGCCGGAATCATCACCACCTTCGCAGGCGCCACGCACTTCGCCGGAGACGGAGGCCCCGCCTCCTCCGCGCGCCTCGCCTTCCCCGAATCCGTAGCCGCCGACAACTTGGGCAATCTGTACATCGCCGATCGCCAGAATCACCGCATTCGAAAAGTCACTCCCGACAGCGCCATCCACACCATCGCCGGCAACGGCCGCCGCGACTTCTCCGGTGATGGAGCGCCCGCCATTGCGTCCACGCTAAACGCTCCCGCGGCAGTCGCCGTCGACGCCGCCGGCAACGTCTACATCGCGGACACCGGAAACTCCCGCGTCCGCATGATCAATTCTCGCGGCTTCATCACCACCATCGCCGGCAACGGAATCGCCGGCGGAGCGGGCGACGGAGGCCCCGCGATCAACGCCGGACTCAACCTGCCGAAAGGCGTGGCCGTCGATCCCGCAGGCAACGTCTACATCGCCGATCAAGGCAACAACCGGATTCGCATGGTGAATCCCAAGGGCATCATTTCCACGGTGGCCGGTACCGGAGCCAACGGCTTCGCCGGCGATAATGGACCCGCCACCTCCGCCCAGTTCAGTGATCCCGGCGGCGTCGCGCTCGATTCCGCCGGCAATCTGTACATCGCCGACACCGCCAATTATCGTGTGCGCCGCGTGGATAGCGCGCGCGGCCAGATATTCACCATCATCGGTAACGGCCAGGTCGCCTATTCCGGCGACGGAGGCCCCGCCGCCGGAGCCGCCCTGCAAAGCGTGCCCGCCGTTGCCGTGGATAGCACGGGCCAGATCTTCATCGCCGATCCTGGCAACGGAAGAATTCGCATGGTCAACTCCGCCGGCACCATCTCGACCATCGCAGGCTCCGGAACCCGCTCCTCCACCGGCGATGGCGGCCTGGCCACTTCCGCCACGCTCGGAGCACCCGTGGATACCGGCTACGGCATCGCCGTCGGTCCGAACGGAGTCATCTATTTTGCCGACTACATCGGCGAAGAAATTCGCAAGCTGACGCCCAACATCGCTTCCCAACTGAAGATCGTCTCCGGCAATAACCAGTCGGGGGCGGCGACTACACAACTGCCGATTCCACTGCTCGTCACCCCGCTCGATGCCGTGGGAGTTCCCGTCCCGGGTGTCACCGTCACCTTCACCGTCACCACCGGTACCGCGCAATTGAGCGCCGCCTCCGCCGTGACCGATTCCAACGGACAGGCCGCCGTCACCGTGACGCTGGGGTCCACACCCGGCCCAGTCACCGTGACCGCTGCCGCCCCAGGCATTCCGTCCGTGGTCTTCACCCTCACCGCCACCGCACCGCCCGCCAACACCGGACCACAGATTTCGCCCGGAGGAATCGTCGGAGCAGGTCTGAGCGTTCCCCTCGTAACACAGGTCTCGCCCAACGCCATCGTCAGCATCTTCGGACAGAATTTCGCGCCGCCCGGATCGCCGCTCGCCATCGTAGGCGCCGCCGATCTCGTAGCCGGAAAAATGCCCACCCAGTTCGCCGGCGTGTGTGTCGAAGTAAACGCGCAGCGAGCCCCAATCTTCCTGGTGTCGCCGGGCCAACTGAACATCCAAATCCCCGCCATCCCCCAATCCGGCGCCGTGACCGTGCAAGTGGTCGTCAACTGCGGCCAATCCACCGAAGCCCGGAGCGCGACGGTGACCGTCCCCGCCCAGGCCGCCACGCCCGAATTCTTTTTCTTCACACACAACGCCAACGGCCAGAATCCCGTCGCTGCAGTATATGCCGGCGACATCGTCTCCATTTTCATGACCGGCCTGGGCGCCACCAACCCGCAATATGACGCAGGAGTCCTACCGCCGGTCGCCGCCGTGCTGACCACACCACCCACCGTGACCTTAGGCGCCCAGCAACTCCCGCCCGCCAACATCCTCTACGCAGGACTGACGCCTCTCAACCCCGGCCTCTACCAAATCAATATCCAGCTTCCCCCCACCGCACCCAACGGCAACGTCCCCCTGACCGTAGCCGTGGGCCCCTTCACCACCCCGGCCGGAGCCTACCTCCCCATCACCCAGTAGGCCTGGCCTCCTGGCCTGTCCATCCGAGCAAAGCGAGGACGCTCTTCAGTTGAACAATCATCTCCCCACCCTTGAATTTCGCACCATTTTGTGAGGGAATAGAGAATCACCAAGGAGTGAACCATGAAGCGCGGAATTTCCCAAATTTTATCGCTAAACTTCTGCCTCGCCTTTGCCGGCGCCGCCCTCGCGCAGCCCGGAGCCAAACCGCTGCCCACCCCCAAGTCGCAAGACGAGAAGATGCAGTGGTTCCGCCAGGCCAAGTTCGGCCTCTTCATCCACTGGGGCCTCTATTGCATCCCCGCCGGAGAATGGAAAGGCCAGCCCATCGCCGGCATCGGCGAGTGGATCATGAACCGCGCCAAGATCCCCGTCGCCGAATACGAACAGCTCGCCAAGCAGTTCAACCCCGTGAAGTTCAACGCCGAAGAGTGGGTCCAGATGGCCGAGGACGCCGGCATGAAGTACATCGTCATCACCTCCAAGCACCATGACGGCTTCGCCATGTACGGCTCCGAGGTCAGCAAGTACAACATCGTCGACGCCACCCCGTTCCATCGCGATCCCCTGAAGGAGCTCTCCGCCGCCTGCGCCCGCCACAACATCAAGTTCGGCTTCTACTACTCGCAATCGCAGGACTGGCATGAGCCCGCCGGCATGGGCAACACCTGGGACTTCGGTCCCGACGCGCAGAAAGACTCCATCTACGATTCCTACCTGCGCGGCAAAGCCGAGCCGCAGGTGAAGGAACTCCTCACCGGCTACGGCCCCGTCGCCCTGATCTGGTTCGATACCGCGCGCATGATGACCGGCGATCGCGGCCCCCGCTTCATCGACATCATGCACACCCTGCAGCCCGCCGCCCTGATCGATGGCCGCCTCGGCGTCAAAGGCGATTACCGCTCTACGGGCGACAACCAGATCCCCAACGAAGTCCTCAAGGAAGATTGGGAAGTCCCCGCCACCCTCAATCACACCTGGGGCTTCAAGAAGGACGACACCGATTGGAAGACCACCGACGATCTCACCTTCAAATTGGTGGACATCGTCAGCAAGGGCGGCAACTACCTCCTGAACGTCGGCCCCACCTCCGAAGGCGTCATCCCGCAAGCCAGCCAGGACAACCTGCGTGGCGTCGGCAAATGGCTCAAGGTGAACGGCGAATCCATCTACGGCGCCGGACCCACGCCGTTCGGCCCGGAACTCGGCGAAGTCGACAACACCACCAAAGACAAAAAGGGCAACCCTGGTTTCAAAATTGCCAAGGACTGGCGCTGCACCACCAAGCCCGGCAAGCTCTACATCCACCTTTTCAAATACCCGACCGAAGCTTTCGAGCTATCCAAGGTGGAAAGCAAAGTGAAGAAAGCGTACCTCCTCGCCGATGCCAAACACTCTTCCCTAAAGATGAAGCAGACCGGCGACAAGCTAAGCGTAACGCTGCCTGCCAAGGCGCCGGACGCCATCGATTCCGTCCTGGTCCTCGAAACCGCAAACTGAAGTGCTGGTGGGGCGGACCCCTGGTCCGCGCGGGTCCCCCTGGACCCGCTTCTCGCCAACGGGAATACCGTGGCGCACGCACGCCTCGAGCCCTACTCAGCCATAACCAACACGCTAAGGCCGCCGACCACGCGCTCATTCAAACTCTGCGTAACATGCACCAGCGCATTGCCCTCCGGCAGGACACCGCTAAGCGTAAATGCCTGACAGCTTCGCGGAGCGATCCCGACCGAAAGAACCGCCGCTCCGCCACCACCAGGCGTGGCGGATGCAGCGATGCCAAGGCCCGCGATCTTGCCGGGCCTGTCCACTATGGTTCGTCCGCCTGGCATACCCGGAAGAAAAGCCGCAATTTCGGAGAGCGCCGCCTGCTGCGCCGTGAGGACGAACCTGCTCTCCGCGTCCGCACCGTTGCAAGCCTGGAATGCATAGTGGAACGGTAACTTCATATGCATCTTGACCTGCACCACTCCTAGATTTTTCTGAGCGATGCTGTAAGTATCCGTGTCAGCCGCGTTGCCGTCCAGACTCGTAACCGGGAACCCGGTCGCTCCCTCGTTGTAAGCCATCGCGATCAGGCACTCATGGCCGCCGTTGACAAAAGTCGGCGTCCATTTCGACGCCGTTTCCAATTGAACCAGACCCAATGGGGGCACCGTGACGGGGATTGGAACATTGTTCAGTATTTGGGCGGCCGGGGGAATCGGGATCGGGCCCGCCGTCGGAATCGCCCAGCAAACGAACAGGTTCCATCCTTTGCTAACCGACTCTTTGTAATTGTCATGTACATTGACCGAAACATTGTAAGTCTCGCCTGCGATGGGATTGCCCACGCCGGGGAAAGTGGTGGGGTCGCCAACGTGCGTGACCCATATGTCCGGGCTGAGCCACCAATTTGGTGAAGGGCCCTTGTCGATGTGCAGGATACCGCTCATCTTTCGCCTCCTTCAGCGTCAAGGGAACGGTTGAATTATATCAGCCGCTTTCCACTCCTTCGCCCCTTGAAGTAATCTCTTTCGAGCCATGTGTCCAGACTGAAACGAATCTCCCTCAGTGCTATCCTCTTCTGTAACTATGCTTCGTGGACCCCTTCTGCTAGCCCTGCTCGCCCCCCTCCTTACCGCCCAAACTCCCGCCAACTACGCCGGACTCCGCTGGCGCGATATCGGACCCTACCGCGGCGGACGCACCGTCGGCGCCGCCGGCATCCCCGCCCAGCCCAACATCTTCTACATCGGCGTCAACAACGGAGGCGTCTGGAAGACCGATGACTTCGGCCGCACCTGGAAGCCCCTCTTCGACGACCAGGCTACCGGCTCCATCGGCGCCATCGCCCTCGCTCCCTCCGACCCCAACACCATCTACGTGGGCTCCGGCGAAGGCCTCCAGCGCCCCGATCTCTCCGTCGGCGACGGCATGTACAAATCCACCGATGCCGGCAGAACCTGGCGCCACCTCGGACTTCGCGACGCCCAGCAGATCCCCGCCATCCTCGTCGATCCGCGCGACCCCAACCGCCTCTTCGTCGCCGCCCTCGGCCACCCCTACGGTCCCAACCCCGAGCGCGGCGTCTTCCGCTCCACCGATGGCGGCCAGTCCTGGCAGAAAGTCCTCTACAAGGACGAACGCACCGGCGCCATCGACCTCGCCTTCGACCCCCATAATCCCCAGACTGTCTACGCCGTCCTCTGGCAGGCGCAACAGGGACCCTGGGAGAACGGCGCCTTCTCCGGCCCCAACAGCGGTCTCTTCAAATCCACCGACGGCGGCACCACCTGGAACCCGCTCACCAACGGCCTTCCCACCTTCGCCCAGGGTGGCCTCGGACGCATCGGCATCGCCGTCGCGCCCAGCGAGCCCAATCGCATGTACGCCCTCGTCGAAGCCCGCGGCGAAGCCGGCGGCGTCTACCGGTCCGACGATGCCGGCGCCGCCTGGAAACGCGTCAACGGTGAGCAGCGCATCTACGGCCGCGGCAGCGATTTTGCCGGCGTCCGCGTTGACCCCAAAAACAAGGACGTCATCTACGTCGCCAACACATCCACCTACCGTTCCGACGACGCCGGCCAGACCTTCACCGCCATCAAAGGAGCCCCCGGAGGCGATGATTACCACTCCATCTGGATCAATCCCCTCAACCCCGACATCATCCTCCTCGCCGCCGATCAGGGCGCCACCATCACCGTCAATCACGGCCGAACCTGGAGCAGTTGGTACAACCAACCCACCGCCCAGTTCTATCACGTCGTCACTGATAGCCAGACGCCCTACTGGGTCTACGGCGGACAGCAGGAGAGCGGCTCCGTCGCCATCGCCAGCCGCGGCAACGATGGCGCCATCACCTTCCGCGATTGGCATCCCGTCGGCGCCGAGGAGTACGATTACATCGCGCCCGACCCGCTCAATCCCAACATCGTCTACGGCAGCCACGGCACGAAGTTCAACCGCACCACCGGCGAAGTCGAAAACGTCGCACCGCGCGGCAGCTATCGCTACCTGCGCACCGCGCCGCTCCTCTTCAGTCACGTCGATCCGCACGTCCTCTACCTCGGTGCGCAGATGGTCCTCAAGACCACCGATGGCGGCCGGAACTGGGAAGCCATCAGCCCCGATCTCAGCCGCGAAACCTACGCCGCCCCTGCCAGCGTTGCCGCCTACCCCGACGCCGCCAGGCAGCAGTCCACCCGCCGCGGCGTCGTCTACTCACTCGCCCCCTCGCGCTTCAACGTCAACGTCCTCTGGGCGGGCACCGACGATGGCCTCATTCACCTCACGCGCGACGGCGGCAAGACCTGGAAAAACGTCACGCCGCCCGGCATGACTCCCTGGAGCAAGGTGGCGCAGCTTGACACCTCGCACTTTGATGACGACACCGCCTACGCCGCCGTCAATCGCCTGCGCCTGGACGATCTCAAGCCCCACATCTATCGCACTCATGACCGCGGTGCCACCTGGCAGGAAACCGTCCGCGGCCTGCCGGATGCCCCCGTCAACGCCGTCCGCGAAGACCCGCTGCGCAAAGGCCTCCTCTTCGCCGCCACCGAACTCGCCGTCTTCGTCAGCTTCAATGATGGTGACGATTGGCAGCCCCTGCGCCTCAATATGCCCGCGACGTCGATCCGCGATCTCGTCGTGCACGGCAACGACCTCGTCGTCGGCACGCACGGCCGCGGCTTCTGGATCCTAGACGACATCACTCCGCTCCGATCTCTCACCGCGGAGACCCACCTCTACGAACCGAGCCCCGCCTATCGCTATCCGCGCAACACCAACACCGATACGCCCCCGCCACCCGAAGAGCCCGCCGGACAGAATCCGCCCGATGGCGCCATCATCTATTACAACCTGAAATCCGCCTCCTCCGGCCCGGTGGTCATCGACATCCTCGATTCCACCGGCAAAGTGCTGTCCCGCTTCGACAGCTCAGACCAGCCGCCGCAGCCTGACCCGTCGCTCAACGTCCCCACCTACTGGATCCGTCCTTTCACGCGCCCCGCAACCACCACCGGCTTGCACCGCTTCATCTGGGATCTCCACGCCGCCCCCGCGCCGGCCGCCGGGCGGCGTCGCGGCGGCGAGTATCCCATCTCCGCCATCTACCAGGACACCCCCGGCACACAAGGTGAATGGATGCCGCCCGGCGTTTACACCGTCAAGCTGACCGTCGATGGCCGCGCCTACACGCAGCCCTTGATCGTCAAACCCGATCCGCGAAAATAGGCAGGTCTTGGGCTTTATGCCTCTACCGTGTACAACGGATTGAATTCGGGAATATGAGTCTCCCGCTTGGCGGCCATCCAGCGCAGCATATAAACCACCATCGGATCGGTCAGGTTATGAGTAACCGCGTTGGGAATCACTTCCAGCAGGCCGTGAGCCCCCAGATCCTTGTAGTAGTCGATGTCGGGTTCGATCTTCAGGCACTGCACCGCATTGTGGTTTTCATCCTGGAATGTTGCCGTATCGCGCCCATGAAAGGTGAGTTGCACGTTGGCCACGTCAAACTGCACCTGTTTGTAGCTCTCCGTGGCGCCGCTATGTCCCCATAGATCGGGGTCCACTTCCTTGGAGAACGCGCCCTGCCGGTTGGCGGCCTGGACATCGGGGAGAATCGCCTGGTCTACGTAGCAAAAAATGCGATCCTGCTTCATGACGTTGTCGAACTGCTGGCTCCAGGCGCCGGTAGTCGGGTCTCCCTGTGGCCAACAGGCGTTCCAGTAATAGTCCAGCGGACTTTTCCCGGAAGGCAGTTGCATATCGGCCATGGCCGTCACCAGATTGAGGAAGCACGCGATGGATTTCGGACGGCTCTCGAAGCCCGCCGTGTACATCGCTGCCGCGGCCTCCGGCGTCGCACTGCACGCCCGGATCATTCTCGCCACGTTAGGCCGCGCCACGCTCAATTTGTCCCACGTGGCCCCGTCGAAATGGAACGCCCCGTTTTTGGGCAGCAGCAGGATATCGATCGTGACCGGAGCGCGATCATTCACCGTCACCGGATACCACGCACCATCTTGAAATCCATCCGCGTTGACGATGATCGTATAGTTGTCTGCGAAGTTATCGAAGAACGGCACGTTGAACGCCTGGCTCCCGCCTTGCAGGTCGGCGAAGAATAGCGTCTTGCGTGAGCTGAGGTCTCGCCCGTCGCTCACCCGGGCGCTCCATTTCACTACCTTATCCAGCAGTTGGCGTTTGCCGTCGTAAACGTTCAGGATGATGTTGGCATTGTCTGGCATGTCGGGGGTATTATACCCCTCGACGCTGCTCAGAACGAGGCAAACGATCGCAACAGCTCCAGGCCGACTCCCACCACCATGCGTGCCGTCGAAAAGCGCGGCTTGGGAGATTCGCAAATCAGCGCCGCTTCACCCGCGGGGCGCTGGAAGCTCACCGTGATGTCCGGACCGCGTTCCCCCGCCAGCACCGGTTGTATGCGCCGCTCGAACTGCGTGAACACGTAATTCCCCGCCTGCAGCTTCCACGGGATTTGCGGCGAGTAGGCGAACCCGCTGAGAAACCCGGCCCCAGGCGTGAACGGCCGCTCCAGCGAGAGGATCGGCAGAAAGCGTCGCGCCGTGGTGAGTTTCAGAATCGAGGAATACGCCAGCAGGTTGAACGATACGGCGTAACTGGAAAGCTCCACTACCTGCTGTCCCCACGCCGGCAGGCGCGCCATGATCGTGGCGCTCAGCGGGATGGGGCCGGAGAAATTCCAGCTGCCATGCTTGCGTTCTTTCAGGTGTATGTCGATATCGGCCACGCCCGGGTGGATAGTGTCCTTGATCTGCACCTGGCGTTCGTCAATCACTTCAAACATGCCCGCGCGATTGAGGCGCGCCAGGCTGCGGCGCAGCAGCATCGCATCGAGCGGCGCGCCTTCGTCAATCAACAGATTGCGGCGGATCGTGGTATCGCTGTAGTGCTTATATCCGTAGAAAGTGATTCGCCCCACCGTGTACGGCTTGCCGAGTTGCACCACCGGGACCCCGGATTGATCCATCGACGCGCTGAAGTCTACGATGCCGCGCTTTTCCGCCTCCCGGCGCTGCTGGAAAAGGCAGCCGCAGATCGTTTTGGTGTCGATGGGATGATAGTAAGTGCCGCGGTTGACCGCGAAGTTGACGTGAGCTTCCTTATCCCGAATTTCCTGCGTGACGGTGACCGTCGCGTCGTAGTAGCCCGTCGCGATGTAGTGCGAAGTGAGTCGCGCGGCGTAGGTATCGATGGCGGAGGCGGCGAACACCTTCGGAGGGTGCAGCGACGTGTCGCCATGGGCGCGCACCTTCGGGTTTGTGCCGGCTGTGACCGAGAGCACCAGGTCGTAGCGGCTGCGCGCGGCCGGCTGGAACTCCCAGTTGACTTTGGCCTTGTAGTAACCGCGCTCCAGAAGCTGGCGCTGGGCGGTAGCCGCCAGGTCGCGGGCGTTGTCATTGGTGAGCTGCGAGTCTGGCGGCACGGATAGCTGTATCCCGAACGGATTCGGCGTGACTTTTATCTCATGCAGCGGGTATCGCGGCTCGGGGGTGGCGACGAAACTGACGTCCGTGCCTTCCGGCCGGTCAACCGTTTCTACGCGGATGTCGTGGAAGCGGCCCAGGCTCCAAAGAGTGTGCACGTCCTTCGAGATGGCGGCGCTGTCGAAAGGGTGGCCCACCTGTGTGGCAAGGGTCACGCCGCTGACCGCGCCGGGCAAGGTAACTGAATGAACTAGCAGGAGGGTAGCTAACACAGTACGATATATTGCAATCCCGGTGCCAGCGCCCACCACGCGTTACAGGTGGCGTTAACTCAAAATGTCCTGGCAGTAGCGCACGCACTTGGCGATTTCCGCCAGCAGCGTGGAGCCTTCCGGCACCGGATATTCCATCTCGATCGTGGCCTGGAATTTATACTTCTCCTTCTTCATCATCAGGAGGATTTCCTTAATCGGCGTGTCGCCCTGGCCAAAAGGCATGTTGGGCCCGTTGTTGGCCTTGCGATCCTTAATATGTACGTGTGTGACGCGCTCGTGATGCTCCTTGATCCATGGCGCCGGAGATGTTCCCGTAGCCGCGAAAAAATGCCCGATATCCACGTTGGCGCCGTTGTACTTGGAATAGGTGAAAGCCTGCTCCCAAGCCCCCAGGCGGCCGAACGCTTCCGGGTCCGTCAGGTTGCCGTGGCCGTGGTAGCCCACCATCATCTTGTGCTTCGCCGCGAAGGCACCCAGCCGCTCGGTCTGGCTGACGGGAATCTCGCAGGAGATCGCGTAGGCGCCCAGTGTCTTGGCCACCTGGAAGCAATAGTCCACCACGTCGTCCTTGAACGTGTTGATGCCATCGTACTTGACGATCTGGATCAGAACTCCGGCGTCCTCGTATTTCTTGCGGAACGCCTTGAATCCATCCATCGATTGGGATAGCCGCCATTTCTCCTGAGCCTCCGCCACCGCTGCCTGCTCGGCCTTCTGTTCCGGCGTGAGCGGTGTGTGGGCGGCGCCGCGGCCTGCCGCACGGGGCGCAACCCACGGCGCCGGCGCCTTCAGGTAGGCCTCCACGGGTTGCAGACGCAATTCGGCAGCGCTGATATTGAGCTGCGTCATGTATTCGAGAATGTCGTCTGCGCTTCCCGGTATGTTGTGGAAGCTATACGGGGCATTGATGCCCACCTGAACGCCGCCGAAAACCGAGTTGGGTTTGGCAGCCCAGATCCGCGCCGCTGGTAATGCCGCCAGGGCCAGTTTGCCGATGTCGCGCCTTGTGTAGTTCATGCTTGCTCCTGTGGATCGTGCGAGTACTCCATAATCGCCCGCTTCACGCCGCTTATCAAGAGGCACGCGCCAATCCGAGGCGCGATCGTGAGCATCTGGGAAATAATCTCGACGTCTGTGTGCCGTGGTGGGGCATGCTTCAGCTTGCCTCGCCCGCTTGCGGGCGCTCCAATCCGAGCCGCGACCGTAAGGGAGCGTTCCTGCAGTCACCCCAACAGCCGTCCGCCATCCACCACCAAAGTCTGGCCGGTCAGATAGGATCCGCGATCCCCGGCCAGCAGCAGCGCCACTCTCCGCAATCTCATCCGGCTGGCCTAGATGCTTGACGGGCTGATCCTCAATGATCCGCTGCAGTTTCTCCGACCCCTTCCAGAAGTACTCGCTGAGCACGGTCTGAACCAGTCCCGGAGCAATCGCGTTCACGCGCACCCCCTTAGGCCCGAGCTCCAACGCATAGGACTGCGTCATCATGATCAAAGCCGCCTTGGTCAGGCTATACAGCATCCCATGCAACTGCGGCCGCAGTCCGGCAATCGACGCAATATTGATGATGGATCCCGAGCCGCGTTCACACATCCCCGGGGCCACCGCCTGAATGAAGCGAAAAGCGCTCTTCAAATTGACCTCGATCATCTTATCGAACTTAGCCTCATCTACCTGCAATACGGGCTCCTGCGCGATGTTCGTCGCCGCGTTGTTGACCAGGATATCGATCCTCCCGAACTCGCGAAGCGTGGTATCCACCAACTGCCGGATGTCCGCGGCGCGCCCTACATGGCAGGCCAGCGGGTACACCCGGCCGGCGCAATCCTTCATTTCCGCCGCGGCCTCTTGCAAAGTTTCCAGCTTGCGGCCGCAGATCACGACCGTGGCTCCTTCCCGGGCGAACGATTCGGCGATGGCGCGCCCGATGCCGCGGCTCGCGCCGGAGACGACGGCAACTTTATCTTTCAACGTGAGAGCCGGAATAGTCATGTGTGGAATTTACCATTTGACACGCCCGCCGGGAGATCACTAGACTGTGTGCGACATGAGCGACACCGTTCGATTTACCCGCCACGAAGAGATCGCCGTCATCGCCATCGACAACCCCCCGGTGAACGCCTTGAGCCCCGGAGTTCCGGAAGCCATTCAAGCAGTCATCGAAACCGCCGCAGGCGATCCGGGCGTCAGTGCCATCATCGTCACCGGCGCCGGACGGACCTTCATCGCCGGCGCCGACATACGGGAGTTCGTCAAGATCGTCAGCGGCGAAAAACCCGGGCGCAGCCTGCTGCCGTTCCTGGCGGTAATCGAGTCTTGTCCGAAACCGGTGATCATGGCGATCCACGGCCAGGCCTTCGGCGGCGGCCTCGAAGTCGCCATGGCCGGGCACTATCGCGTGATGGCAAGCGGAGCGCTGGTGGGACAGCCGGAAGTGAAGCTCGGCATCATTCCCGGCGCAGCGGGCACGCAGCGCCTGCCGCGCCTCGCGGGAGTCGCCAGGGCGGTCGAAATGTGTGCGTTCGGCGAACCGGTGGGTGCCGCGGACGCCCTCGCCGCGGGCATCGTGGATCGCATCATCGAAGGCGACCTCCTGGCCGGCGCCATCGCGTTTGCCCGCGAAGTCGCCGGCCAGGAGCCGCCCCGGACCAGCCGCCGCGACTCCAAACTCAGCGGCACCGATCCGGCAATTTTTGCCTCGGCGCGCCTGCATGCGCAAAAGACGAAGCGAGGCCAGACGGCTCCGCTCGCGGCCATCGAAGCCGTGGAGGCAGCGACGCGCCTCCCCTTCGACGAAGGATGCGCGCACGAGGCGGAACTGTTCCGTAAGTGCCTGCACTCGACGCAATCGAAGGCCCTGATCCACGCCTTCTTCGCGGAGCGCGCCGTCTCCAAGATTCCGGGCCTTGCGGGCATTCAGCCGCAGGAAATCCGGCGTGCGGCAGTCGTCGGCGTGGGCACCATGGGCGGCGGCATCGCCATGACCTACGCCAATGCCGGTATCCCGGTGATCGTCAAGGAGACCAGCCAGGAGGCGCTCGGCCGCGGCATGGCGACCATCAGCAAGAACTACGCGGGCAGCGTCAAGAAAGGTCGTCTCACGCAAGCCGCCATGGACGAGCGCATGGCACGCATCACCCCGCAGTTGACCTACGACGTCTTTGACGAAGCCGACATCATCGTGGAGGCCGTATTCGAAGGCATGGCGCTCAAGAAACAGGTCTTCGCGGAAATCGCTCGCATCGCCAAGCCGTCCTGCATCCTGGCGTCGAACACCTCTTACCTCGACATCGACGAAATCGCCTCGGCCACCAGCCGCCCTGGAATGGTGCTGGGCAATCACTTCTTCAGCCCGGCGAACGTAATGCGTCTGCTCGAGATCGTGCGCGGCAAGGCTACCAGTCCCGAGGCGATCGTCACTTGCATGGCGCTGGCCCGGAAACTCAAGAAGGTCGGCGTGCTGGCCGGAAACTGCCGCGGGTTCATCGGCAATCGCATGTTGGGACCGTACCTGCGGGAAGCCCAGTTCCTGGTGGAAGAAGGCGCGACGGTGGCGGACGTCAACCAGGCGCTTTACGATTTCGGCATGGCGATGGGTCCGCTCGCCATGAGCGATCTCGCCGGACTCGACGTGGGTTGGCGCATACGGCAGGAATTCCGCCACCTGGAGCGGCCCGGCGTGCGCCAGCCCCTGGTGGCCGACCTTTTGTGCCAGATGGGCCGCTACGGACAAAAGACCGGCCGCGGCTGGTCGCGGTACGACGAGAACCGAAACCCGTCGCCCGACCCGGAAACAGAAGTGCTCATCGAAAAGACCGCCCGCGAAGCGGGGATCGAGTGCCGCCACATCACAGCGGAAGAAATCGTAGACCGATGCGTGTTCGCGTTGATCAACGAAGGCGCAAAGCTTCTAGAGGAGGGCATCGCGCTGCGCGCCTCCGACATCGATGTCGTCTACCTCAACGGCTATGCATTCCCCGCCTGGCGCGGCGGTCCCATGTTCTACGCCGACACTGTAGGCCTGGATCATGTTCTGGCCCGGCTCGAGCAATTCGAAAAGCAACACGGCGCCGCCTTGTGGAGCCCGGCGCCGCTATTGCAGCGATTGGCCGCGGGCGGCCAGACATTTTCAACCTTCGATCAGGAGGCAGCCGCGGCGGCCGGCGGGTAGGCAGTCGTCAGCTTGTTCAAACCATCGATATAAGCCTTTGCGCTGGCTTCGATGACATCCGTGGAAGCGCCGCGCCCCACCACTTTGCGACCGCCGTCCTCCAATATCGCGGTGACCTCTCCCATGGCTTCCGTACCGCTGGTAACCCCGCGAATCTCGTACCGCTTGAGCCGGGCGGAAGTCTTCGTGACCTGCGCGATCGCCCGGCAGACCGCGTCCACCGGACCATCGCCAATCGCCGCGCCTTCGAGCGTGACGCCCTTTACCACGAGCCTGACGGTGGCCGTGGGAATCGCCGAAGTGCCGCTATAAATGTGCAGGTACTGCAGTTCGAAAGTTGCCGGCACGGGATGGATCTCGTCGTGCAAAATGGCCATGAGATCCTCGTCGAACACCTCCTGCTTCTTGTCGGCCACGATCAAAAACCGGCGATACGCCTGATCGAGCTCCTGTTCCGAGAGCGGGTATCCCAGCTTCGTCAGGCGATCGAGCAGCCCGTGACGTCCTGTGCGCGCGGTCAGCACCACTCGGCTCTCCGTCATGCCGACGTCTTCCGGCCGCATGATCTCGTAGGTCTCGCGCTGCTTCAGAAATCCGTCTACGTGAATTCCCGAACTGTGCGAGAACGCGTTGGCGCCGATGACCGCCTTATTCGGTGGAACCTGCGAGCCCAGCATATCGGCCACCAGCCGGCTGGTCTTAAACAGCTCGCGTGCGTCCACGCCGGTGTGCACGCCAAAGTAGTCCGCGCGCGTGCGCAGCGCCATCACAATCTCTTCCAGCGCCGCGTTGCCGGCCCTCTCGCCGAGTCCGTTAATGGTGCCCTCCACCTGTCGCGCGCCGTTGAGCACGCCATGCAGCGTATTGGCCACCGCCATGCCGAGATCGTCGTGACAATGCACGCTGATCACCGTGCGCTCGATTCCCGGCACGTTCTCGCGCAAGCTGCGAATCAGCGCGCCGTACTGTTCCGGCACCGTATAACCCGTGGTGTCGGGAATATTCACCACGCCCGCGCCGGCGGCAATCACCGCCGCGATCATCTCGAAAAGGTAGGCCGGATCGGCGCGCCCGGCGTCTTCCGCATAGAACTCCACCTCATCCACAAACTGGCGCGCCAGCTTGACGGCATCTACCGCCATCTGCAGAATCTTGCGCTTCTTTTCTTCCAGCGTCCTGCCGTACCGTTCATCCTGGAACTTGCCGCCGATGTGTATGTCCGAGGCGCCGATCCCCGTATGGATCCGCGGCCGCTTGCATTTCGCCAGCGCCTTGCCGCACGCCTCGATGTCGGCGGGCACCGCGCGGGAGAGCGCGCAGATGGCGGGCCCCTGGATCTCGCGGCCGATCAGTTGCACCGCCTCGAAGTCCTCCGGCGAGGAGTTCGGATAGCCCGCTTCGATCACGTCCACGTTCAATTGTGCCAGTTGCCTGGCGATGATGAGTTTCTCCCGGCTTCCCAGCCGCGTTCCAGCGGCCTGTTCTCCGTCTCTCAATGTGGTGTCGAATACGGCTACTTTTTCAGACGCTGCGTTTTCAACCATGGCTTCGCTCACTGACTCCCGCGGAATGAAGTATTCTACGAACTTTTTTGGGTGAAATGGAAAGCTTCTTGGCGACCCGCGCCACTTTGCAGTCTTCCCGCTCCCACACTTTGGGAATTACGATGCGGGCGAACTCCTCGGTCATCTGCTGAAAAGTCTTGTTTTCCACGGCACCGTTGCTCCATGCCCGCAGCAGCGGGTCGATGGGCCGCGCCTGCAATACGCGCGCTTTCAGAGTTTCCAGGTCGTCCCAGCCGCACTGGCGCTCCAGGCCCTCCGGCTGCAGCAGACCCATCGCCTGCTGGCAGCAGTTGCGAGCGGCTTCAAGATCCGCCGCCGGCTCCGCCGCGAACGTTAAGCCCTGCCAAACATAGGCGCGCGCCAGCAACCGCGCGTTCTGGGTTTGCCTGGCATACTCCACTGCATCGCCGGCGAAGCCGGCCGCGAGCTGGGCGTGCGTCGCGAGGTCTTCTCCAATCTGCTCCTCCAGCCGTGTGTTCTCGATGGTGCACTGCAGCAATCGCGCCCGCGCCAGCAGGATGTAATCCCGCCGCTCCTCTCCCTGGCTGAACGCCCGGGCGGCGTCGGCGACCGCGCTCTCCAGATCGCCCCCATCCAGATGGAGCAATCCCGAATTAATGTACACCGTGCCAACTCCGCGATGCTGCCCGTGCCTGCCATAAATCTCGAGCGCCGCCGCCAGTTGCGTGCGGGCATCCGCGCGCAGGCGTTCAATCTCCGCTCGCCCGGCACGCGAGGCCTCGCCGGTCTTTTCGACGGAATCGGCGCGCCGGCGGGCCGAAGCCTGGTCGATCTCCCTCTGCTGCCGCAGTGCGATCAGGCGCTCCACAATCGCGATATTCACCAGCGACCGCGCCAGGTGCAGGTGCTGGGGATCGCGGCGCTGATATTCAGTGATGGCGTGGTGGAAGTATTCGAGCGCCGCTTCGTGGCGTCCCTGCCGCCGTGCGATGCGCCCATAAGCGGACTGTATATTGCCGCGCGTGACGAAATCGTCCGTGCCGCCGAGCGCGGTCTCCGCCTCCTGTAGCAGTCGCACCGCTTCGTGGAGTTTGCCCTTTTGGAAAGCCAGCCAGCTTTCCAGCACTTGTACGATCGCAGCCATTGGTGAAAAGCCGGAATCGAGGGCCAGTCGCTTTCCCTTCAGGGCGAAGCCGAGGGCATCGTCATAGCGCCCCATATGGCGCAAGCAGCGGGCGGTCCAGAAGTAGGAGATAGCGAGCAGTTCGCAATCGTTCACCTCGCCTTCCAGCGACTGAACGAAGCGGAAATGCTGCGCGGCCTGCGCAAAGTCCTCGCCGGCCATCGCCACCATGCCTTCGGCCAGGCGCACGTGCAGGTAATCCAAAAGGGGAAGCGCCGCACGGCACGAGGCAGGGAAGCGCGCCAGCAGTTCGCGAACCAGTCCGGGGCCGGCGTATCCCGCATCCACCCATTGCGCGATCAACCCGAGGAGAATCCCGGCGTTTGGCTCCGCCGGCGACAAACGCTCCAGCGCACATGTGTGCAGAGCGAGCGTCTGCATGCCGCACTCCATCCGCCGAAAGGCCAGATGATCGCGAAGTTGCGAGATGATCGGGCTCAGCCCGCCGTGGGGCCCCATGCTGTCAGTATGCGGCGATCCGGCAGGCTTGTCCACCTCGATTCCGGATGGCGCAGTCTCGTTTCAATCCTAATCGAGCAAGTCGTAGGCGCTCAGGGTCAGGAACTCGGGGAACTCCTCGGTCGTCATCATCTCTTCGTACAACAGGCAGGCGAGCGAGAGTTCGCGGGGCGCGAATTGACTGCCGAGCCGCTCGCCGTGGTGCTGCAGAATCTTCCTCACCATCCCGGCAGTGACGCATTGCCCGTCGGACAGGCGCGCCTCGTATTTGATCCACTGCCACACCTGCGCTCTCGAAATCTCGGCCGTTGCCGCGTCTTCCATCAGGTTGTAGATCGGCACGCAGCCGTTGCCGCCCAACCAGGTGGCCAGATACTGAAGGCCCACATCGATGTTGCGACTTAGGCCTTCCTCCGTGATCTCGCCATTGGGAACCGTCAACAGGTCGGCGGCGCAGACTTCGACCTTCGGTTTCTTCTCGATCTGGTTGGGGAACGGCATATAGGTGTCGAACACTTCGCGCGCAATCGGGACCAGGCCGGGGTGGGCCACCCACGTGCCGTCATGCCCGGCCCATACCTCGCGGAGCTTGTCCGCGCGCACTTTCTCGAGCGCCGCCCGATTCGCCTCGGGATCGTTCTTGATGGGAATCTGCGCCGCCATGCCGCCAATGGCGTGCACGCCGCGCCGGTGGCACGTGTGGATCAGCATGTCCACATACGAGCGCAGAAAATGGCGGTCCATCGTGACCTGAGCGCGGTCCGGCAGCACAAACCCGGGCACGTTGCGGAACTTCTTGATGAAGCTGAAAATGTAGTCCCAGCGCCCGCAGTTCAGTCCCGCCGAATGGTCTCGAAGCTCCCATAGGATTTCGTCCATCTCGAAGGCGGCGAAAATCGTCTCGATCAGCACCGTCGCCCGGATCGTGCCCGCCGAAATCCCCAGCTCCCGCTGCGCCAGCAGGAAGACGTCATTCCACAGGCGAGCCTCCAGGTGGCTTTCCAGTTTAGCCAGGTAGAAGTACGGGCCCGTGCCGTTGGCGATCAGGGTCCGGGCATTGTGGAAGAAGTACAGACCGAAGTCAAACAGCGAAGCCGATATCGGTTCCCCGTCGATCAGAAAATGTTTCTCCACCAGGTGCCACCCGCGCGGGCGCGCCATCAGCACCGCGGGCGTTTCGCACACCTCGTAGCGCTTTCCTTCGGGGCTGGTGTACGTGATGGTGCCGTTCACGGCATCGCGCAGGTTGAACTGGCCCTGCATCACATTGCTCCACGTGGGCGAGTTGGAATCTTCAAAATCGGCCATGAAGACGTTGGCTCCGGAATTGAGCGCGTTGATGATCATCTTGCGCTCCACCGGCCCGGTGATTTCGACGCGTCGATCCATCAGGTCCGCCGGAATCGGCGCCGCCTGCCACTCACTGGCCCGGATCAGCGTCGTCTCCGTCAGGAATTCGGGCATGGCTCCGTTGTCGATTTCCTGTTGGCGCGCGCGCCGGTCTGTTAGCAGTTGGCGCCGGCGCGGTTCGAAGGCGCGCGCCAGCTTGCACAGAAAGCGTATGGCCTCGTCGCTGAGCATCGATTGCTGCGCTTCCGTCAGCGGGGTGGTGATCTGGATGGATTTTTCTTGTGTGGCAAACATGCAACTTCCTTTTGAACGTAATGTAGCGCGGACTTTGAAAATACGCTCTTCCGGTTGTCCGAACCGGACCAGCGGTCCAATTCGTCCCAGCGCATTTGCCCATCGCCGCGATCCGGCATCTACTACAAAGGAGCAAGGCCGCGGTGCCACGCGCGTTTGCCGGCCGGAAAGATGGGGAGAAGAAATGTATGTTGAATCACGCTGAAGACTTTTTGCGGTCCTGGGAAATCGATCCGCGTTGGAGAGGGATCGTGCGGCCGTACCACGCGGAGGATGTCGAACGCCTGCGCGGCACCGTCCGGATTGAGTACACCCTGGCGCGCATGGGGGCGGGGCGGCTGTGGCATCTGCTGCACACGGAGCCCTACGTGGCTGCGCTCGGCGCGCTCACCGGCAATCAGGCGGTGCAGCAGGTGCAGGCCGGGCTCAAGGCGATCTACCTGAGCGGCTGGCAGGTGGCGGGCGACGCCAATCTCGGCGGCCAGATGTATCCCGACCAGAGCCTCTATCCCGCCAACAGCGTGCCCGCCGTGGTGCGGGCTATCAACAACGCCCTGCAGCGCGCCGACCAGATTCATCGCGCGGAAGACGCGGACGGCCGCTATTGGTATGCCCCTATCGTGGCGGATGCCGAAGCGGGATTTGGCGGTCCGCTCAATGCTTTCGAATTGATGAAGGGCATGATCGAAGCGGGCGCCGCCGCGGTGCACTTCGAAGACCAACTCTCCTCCGCCAAGAAGTGCGGCCACATGGGCGGCAAGGTTGTCGTGCCGATCTGCGAGTTCGTGCAGAAGTTGATCGCTGCTCGTCTGGCCGCGGACGTGATGGGGGTTCCTACACTGCTGGTAGCCCGTACCGACGCCAACAGTGCCGGCCTGCTGCTCAGCGACATCGACCCGCGCGACACTCCGTTCCTCACTGGCGGACGCACCACCGAAGGCTTTTTCTATTTCCGCGGCGGAATTGAGGCGGCCATCGCGCGCGGCCTGGCCTACGCCCCCTACGCGGACATGCTCTGGTGCGAGACCTCCGAGCCGAATCTGGAAGAGGCGCGGGTGTTCGCCGAAGCCATCCACACCAACTTCCCCCGCAAACTGCTGGCCTACAACTGCTCGCCTTCCTTCCACTGGAAGAAAAAGCTGGACAACGCCACCATCGCGCACTTCCAGCAGGAACTCGGTGCCATGGGCTATAAGTTCCAGTTCGTCACCCTGGCCGGATTCCACGCACTGAACCTTAGCATGTTCTCCCTGGCCCACGAGTATGCGGCCGGCGGAATGTCAGCCTACGCGAGCCTGCAAGAGCGGGAATTCGAACTCTCGCGCGAGGGATACTCCGCGGTGCGCCACCAGCGATTCGTCGGCACCGGCTACTTCGACGAAATCCAGCAGGTGATCTCCGGCGGCCTCAGCTCCACCGCCGCGCTCGCCGGTTCTACCGAGAACGACCAGTTCTCCGCCACACCCAATGGCGGCCTGCACGATTTCACTCCGCTTCCAGGTGCGCCTTCAACCGCCCCAAAGCATCGTCCCAACTGCGCGTGATGATCTCCAGGCAGCGCCGCGCCTCCGCCAGCCGCGCCGGATTCAACGCCCAGACATGTTCCCGGCCCGAGCGCTTACCGTCGATGATAGCCGCAACCGCCAGGAATTGCAGATGCTTCGTAATGGCCTGCCGCGAGATGCGGAAGGTCTCGGCGAGCGTGGAAATGGAGGCCGGCCCGCCTTCGGATAACCGGCGCAGCAGTGCGAGCCGCGTCTCATCTCCCAGCGCGGCGAACAGCAGCGCGGCTTCCGCAAGCCCGAGCTCAACTCGCCGCTTCGACATATCGCCGCAGCCAGCCCAGCACTTCGGTCCAGCCCTGGGTGTTATCGGCATAGACCTTCGCGCGCCGTGACAACGCAACCTGATCGAAGCCTGTCTCGGCTACGCTCAGCCGCGTGCCGCCTTCGTAGGGCTCCAGCGTGAACGTCACCGTGGTTTGCGGTTCCTTTGAGTAATCCACCGCCGGATCCACCGCGCCGGGGCACCACTGCCATGCGAAGCGCGCCGGCGGCGTCATTTCGACGAACCGCACCCGGAAGCGCATTCCGGCATGCCCCGGATGTGTCGACGTCATCCACGCCTCGTTGCCCGGAGTGATCTCACCTTCGATCTTCACTTCGAACCACGCCGAAAGTTCCGCGGCGCTGGTCAGGGCGCGCCAGACCCGTTCGGGCGGAGCTTTGATCTCGATTGTTCGATCGATGCGGCTCAGTTCAGCTAAAGTCATTCGCAACCTCCAGGTTGCATAATAACAGCCCCAGCCCCGATATGCAACCTGCTGGTTGCAGATTTGGTATCTACTGCACCGTAGAACAGGCACCATCGCCCGGAGCTTCCCACACCACCGGACGATTCTGCTTCATCCACTCATCCACACAAGGCTGATACCGGCTCTCCAGAACATTCCTCTTAATCTTCAGCGTAGGAGTGATGAACCCGTTGCCGACCGTCCACGGCCCCTGGGCCACCGCCACAAAGCTCAACTGCTCGTGCGGATCCAGCTGGGTATTGACCGTGTTCATCAGGTCCAACAGCGTCTGCTCCACCGCCGCCCGAGCCGCGGACTTGCGCGCCTCCTCCGCCAGCAGGACCACCGCGAACGGATGGGCCATGCCGGCGCCCATGAGACAGCACGCATCCACCACGGGGTGGGCCAGCAGTTGACTCTCGATCGGCGTGGGCATCACATACTTGCCCTTGCTCGTCTTGAATTGCTCCTTGAGCCGTCCGACAATCTTCAGTTGCCCGTCGGGATCGATTCGCGCCAGGTCGCCGGTCCGGAAGAATCCATCAGCCGTGAAGCTAGCCTTCGTGCCCTCGGGGTTCTTGTAGTACCCCAGCATGTTCATCGGGCTGCGGATCAAGAGTTCCTGGCCCTCACTCAGCTTGGCCTCCACGCCCGGGATCGCGGAGCCCACGTAGCCAGGCCGCACGGAGCCGGGGGCCGGCAGATGCGTAATCAGGGTCTCGGTCATCCCGTACCCCTCGGCCAGGTTCAGGCCAAGCTTGCGATACCACAGCAGAATCTCGGTGGGCAGCGGAGCGGCGCCGCTCGCGGCGTTGATCACCGTACCCAGTCCGAGTTTGTGCAGCACGCGTTTCCTGACGGCGCGATTCAAGATGGGGATACGCAGCAGGCGTTCCAGTTTGCGCTCCGGAATCTTGGCGAACACGCCTTGCTGGAACTTCAACAGCAGCCGCGGCACCGACAGGAAGATCGTGGGCCGGGCGCGCGCCAGGTCGGTCAGAAACGTATCGATGCCTTCGCTGAAGAAGACGCGGTATCCCAGGTGGATCGCGGTGCCCTCCATACCGGCCCGTTCCACGATGTGCGCCAGCGGCAGGTACGAGAGCACCCGTTCCTTCTCATTCAGCTTGATGAGTTCGGCCAGCACCTTGGCATCGTAACCGAGCGCGTTGAAGCTGTGCATCACCCCTTTCGGCGACCCGGTAGTGCCCGACGTGTAAATGATGGTGGCCAGCTCGTCGCCAGCGCGAGTCGGATTTCCGGCAATAGGACGATTCGCCGTGACCAGAACTTCCCACGTGGGCCAGTCGTTCGGCGCGGCCGTGGGAAAGCGAATGCACGTCACACCGCCAGGGATGCCGGCCTCGACGGCATCCGCGTCGTCGGTGGCGCCGAGGAAGCACGCTTTCGCCTCGCTGTGCTCCAGAATCTGGTGTATCGATTGAGCCTTCAGTGAGGGGTAAATCGGGACAGTGACATGCCCCGTCATCCAGATCGCCAGGTCCGCCATAATCCACCACGCGCAGTTGCGGGAAAGTATCGCCACGCGGCTTCCCGGTTCCCAGTTCTGCGCCTTCAGCCATTCGGCGATGCGGCGGATCTCGGCTACCGACTGACCCCACGTCCAGTCGCGCACCTTCCCGCCGCCATAAGGCTGTGTGAGGAAAACAGCTTCGGGCCGCTCGCGCTCCCATCTGTAGATGCGCTCCAGCGGCAGATCATCCGCACTGAGATTGCCAGGCATCGGTCCTCCATCAAGCGTCTTCGGCCTTTCTCACGGCGGCTGTGAGGGCCGGCACCACTTCAAAGAGATCGCCTACAATCCCGTAATCGGCCACTTCGAAGATGGGTGCGTTCTCGTCCTTGTTAATTGCAACTACCGCCTTGGATCCCTTCATCCCCACCAGGTGTTGAATCGCGCCGGAAATCCCCACCGCGATGTACACCTTGGGCGAAACCGTTTGCCCGGAACTGCCCACCTGCCGTTCCATCGGGAGCCAGCCGTTATCGCAAATGGGCCGCGACGCGGCAAGTTCCGCACCCAGCGACGTGGCGAGTTCCTCAACAATCGGAATGTTCGCCTCTTCTTTTATGCCGCGGCCGACGGAAACAATCACGCTGGCCGCGGACAAATCCACGGTCTGTGCGGATTCCCGAAAGCGCTCGCCGGGCTGGCTGCGGATCTGCGACGCCTCCAGCCGGGGCATGAATTCTTCGACGGTGCAGGCGGGTCCGGAGGGCGCCCCCGCCGCTGCCTCCGCGCGGAAAGCGCCCGCCTGGATGGAGGCGAAACACGCTCCCGCACCGTCGTGGATGTAATCCGCATTAAGTTTTCCCTGCAATAACTGGCGCACGAACACGGGCCGGCCGGACTCCAGACCGATGCCGGTTACATCGGCGATCAGCGTTTGCCCGAACCTGGCGGCCAGACGCGGCGCGAAGTCGCGCACCTGGTAGGTGTGCGGGAACAGCACCAGAATCGGATCCAAGGCCTGTATGAGCTGCTCGAGCGCGATCACGAATCCGTCGGAGGTATATTCGTCGAGCAGAGCATGCCGCACGGCGAAGGCGCGGGCCAGCGGTTTGCCCGCGAGCTCTGCGACCGCTTCATCCAGCTTGCCGCCCGCCACCGCCGCCATGAGCGGCTGGTTGATCCGGTTGGCGATCTCCTGTCCCGCCGCCAGCGCTTCCCAGGACATCCGGTTCCACGCGCCGCCGTATTCCAGAACTACCAGTACGCCGTTCATATGACCCTCACCTTGAACTTCAGGACATCCGCCAGCTTGGCCGCCGCCTCGGCCGGAGTTCCGGTGAGGATCTGCGTCTCCTTCTTACGGTGTGGCTGGTAAATGCGATGCAGCGCGACGGTGGGTGGTTTCGCGCCCGGAGTTTCTTCCGGTACGATGCGGCGGACCTCCTTAGTCTTCGCCTTTTTGATGCCCATCAGGGTGGCGTAGCGCAGCGGGCTGATTCCCGATTGGATGGTCAACAGCGCCGGCATCGGCATCCGCAGCCACTGAAACCACCCGTCTTCGAGTTCGCGCTTCACGCGCACGGAACTGTCGACAACCTCAACTTGCATGACGATCGAGGCGTGCGGAATGCCGAGCATCTCGGCCATCATCACGCCGGTCTGGCCCAGCCCTAAATCGTCCGACTGCAAACCGGTGAGAATCAGATCAAAATTTTCCGCTTGGGCGGCGCCGGCCAGACGGCGGGCCAGGGCCAATGTGTCCAAACTCACCAAATCGTCGCACTGGATATAAATCGCACGGTCCGCGCCCTTCGCCAGAGCCTCGCGGATGGTCTGCGCGGCGCGGGCCGGCCCCGCGCAAAGCACGATCACTTCACCGCCGTGCTTTTCCCTCAGAAGCAGCGCTTCTTCCAACGCATAGGCGTCCGGCTCGTTGATCTCGAAGCTAAGGTCCTGTTCTTCGATCCACTTACCGGCTGAATCGATCCGGATCACGGAGTCCCGCACCGGCACCTGTTTCACGGCAACGATGATCTTCATGACGGCATCTTGGGAGGACTGCTCGCGCCGGCACAGAGAGGAGTGGATGGGCGCCCCGCAAGTAACCCTCTTGCGTTTTTTTCTTACCCGTGGGTAAGATATCAGGAGCGTCACCTCATGTCAATGGGTGAACGCAAAGAACGTCATGCCAAAAGACGCCTCCGCTTCGCCGCCGCCCCGCAAGGCATTCGCCGACCGGCGGCGCGACCCTGCCACCAAACGTGAGGCGGTGTTGAAAACCGCCGCACAACTCTTTCTCGAAAAAAGCTATGGCCGGACGTCGATGAACGACGTGGCCGATCGGCTGCATATCACCAAGCCCGCCCTTTACCACTATTTCGCCAACAAGGAAGATATTCTCATCGAGTGCTACCGCCTCGGCGTCGGGCTGATCGAGGAGATTCTCAACGAAATTGCCGATCACTGTGGCACAGGATTGCAAAAGGTAGAAGCCTTCATCCGCTCGTACGCCAGCGTGATGACCATCAACTTCGGACGCTGCGTGATGCGCATGGACGAGGGCGACCTCACCGCCGACGCCCGCACCGAAGTGCGAACCTACAAAAGAAAAATCGATCGCCGCCTGCGCTCCTTCATCCAGGAAGGTATCGACGATGGATCCATTGCTCCGTGCGATACCAAGATCGCGGCGTTTTCCATCGCCGGAGCGTTGAACTGGATTTGTATGTGGTATGAACCCGACGGCGCCCTGTCCCCGGACGAGATTGCCGGACAGTTCGCGCGCACCTTGACACAGGGGCTGGTCGCCAGGAAGCGTGCCGGCAGGGTGCGCATTGTTTCTAAAGAGGAGTAACTCGCATGAGCGTTGAAACAGTTATCAGTCCGATTCCAGCCGGAGCATCTTCTCCAGATCGCACGCCCGTCCGGGTGATCCGCAGAGCGGCCGTACTGGGTGCCGGAACTATGGGATCGCGCATCGCGGCGCACCTGGCGAATGCCGGTCTGCCCGTGGTTCTCCTGGATATTCCCGCCAAGGAAGGGCCGCGCAGCGCCATTGCGGCCCAGGCGCTCGACGCCCTCAAAAAAAGCAAACCGGCGGCGTTTTACGACGCCGCCTACGCGGCGCGCGTCAGCGTGGGCAATTTCGACGACGACATGGCCCTGCTGGCGGATTGCGATTGGGTGATCGAAGCCGTCTCGGAAAACCTCGCCATCAAACAAAACCTGCTCGACAAAGTCGTGCCTCACCTCAAGCGCGACGCTATCCTGACCACCAATACCAGCGGGCTGCCGGTCGCGTCCATCGCCGCCAAATTTCCGGAAGCGGTCCGCCGACGCTGGTTCGGCACGCACTTTTTCAATCCACCGCGCTACATGCGCCTCGTGGAAATTATCCCCACGCCCGACGCGGACCCCACCGCGATCGCCGCCGTCTCGCATTTTGCCGACGTGCTCCTGGGCAAGGAAGTCGTGTTCGCCCGCGACACGCCGAACTTCATCGCCAACCGCATCGGCGTCTTCATCATGTTGGAATCCGTGCGCCTCATGCAGCAGGAAGACCTCACCATCGAAGAGGTGGACGCCCTCACCGGCAGCGTCATCGGCTGGCCGCGCACGGGCACGTTCCGTCTGGCGGACATCGTCGGTATCGATGTGCTTGCGCACGTGGCCGCGAACTTCGAGGGCTCGGGTGCCATGCCGCCGTTCGTCAAAACCATGCTGGAGCGCCGCTGGCTGGGCGACAAAACCAAACAGGGCTTCTACAAAAAAGAGAAGGATGCCGCGGGCAAAGAGGTCCGCCTCGTGCTCGATTGGAAGACCCTGGAATACGTTCCGGCTGTCCGGCCCAAGATCGCTTCGCTCGAAATGGCGAAGAACGCCGAGCAGTTGCCCGACCGCCTCGCCCAACTCCTCGCTGGCGACGTCCGCAAGGACAAAGCCGCGCGCTTCCACTGGCGCCTCTTGAGCGCCCTCTGGAACTACGCCGCCGATTGCCTGCCCGAAATCGCCGACAACGTGTCGAGCGTTGACCGCGCCATGCGCGCCGGCTTCAACTGGGAAATGGGACCGTTCCAACTCTGGGACGCGGCCGGCGTCCCGCGAACCGTGCAGCGCATGCGCGACGCCGGTGAGCCGGTGAGCCCGGTGGTCGCAGGCATGCTGGCCAAGGGGGCCGACGCCTGGTATCGCCGCCACGGCTGCGAGTGCTTCGATGTGAACAGCGGCAAATACCGCGAGATCGCCGAGCCCGAGGGCATCGCCCGCATCGCCAAATACCGCGCGGCCAACGGAGTCGTGCGCCACAACCCCGGCGCCTCGCTGATCGATCTCGGTGACGGAGTGGCCTGCCTCGAGCTCCACTCCAAGAAGAACGCCGTTGGCGAAGACATCGTACGCCTGGTGACGGAAACCTTCGCGCCGGGCAGCAACGCCGTACGCGATTTCGAGGCCTTCGTAGTCAGCGGCGACGCCGAGCACTTCTCCGTCGGCGCCAACCTGATGCAACTCCTGCTCAGCGCCCAGGAAGAGGAATGGGACGACGTCGATTTCGCCGTCCGCGCCTTCCAGCGCATGACCTCGTCGATCAAGTTCTGCCCGCGTCCGGTAGTCGTCGCGCCATACTCGTTCTGTCTCGGCGGAGGAGCCGAAATCGCCATTCACGCAGCCATGCGCCAAGCCCACGCCGAGTTGTACATGGGCCTCGTGGAGACGGGAGTCGGAGTGGTGCCCGCGGGAGGCGGCTGCAAGGAAATGCTGCTGCGCGCGCTGAATGTCGTGCAGGCGGTCCACGGGGTCGCCCGCAATGAGTCGCCGGAACTGCTGGGCGCGCTGCGGCGGACTTTCGAGACGATCGCGATGGCGAAAGTGTCCACGTCGGCCGTGGAGGCGCGCCAGACGGGCATGCTGCTCCCTGCCGACCGCATCACCATGAACCGAGAGCGACTGCTCAACGACGCCAAGCAGACGGCCCGCGAACTGGCGGCGGAAGGCTACTCCGCCCCGGTGCCCCGCGTCGATATTCCTGCCCCGGGCGAGAACATGCTGGCATCCCTCAAACTCGGAGTCCACATGATGCGCCAGGGCGAATTCATCAGCGACCACGACGTAAAGGTGGCCAACTGGGTGGCCCACGTCCTCTGCGGAGGCCCGGTAACACCCGGCACCCTGGTCAGTGAGCAATACCTCCTCGACCTGGAACGCGAAGCATTCCTCTCCCTTTGCGGAGAAAAGAAAACTCAGGAGCGGATCGGCTACACATTGAAGACAGGGAGGCCGCTAAGGAACTAAGAAGATTTTGGGGCCACGGATGAACACGGATGAACACGGATAAAACAAGAAGGTTCAAGGTGTTTGCTTATCCGCGTTCATCCGTGTTCATCCGTGGCCCAAATCTGTTTTGTGTTTTTCGGAATTAGGAGAAATATCCATGAGAGAAGCAGTAATCGTAAGTGCCGTTCGCACCGCCGTCGGCAAAGCTCCCAAAGGGATGCTGCGCGCCACGCGGCCCGACGACCTGGCGGCGGTGGCCATCAAAGGCGCCCTGGAGCGCGTCCCCGCCCTCGACAAAAAGGAAGTAGAGGATGTCATCGTAGGCTGCGCCATGCCGGAGGGCGAGCAGGGCATGAACGTGGCCCGAATCGCCGCCCTGCGCGCCGGCATGCCGGTTGAATCCTCCGCCATGACCATCAACCGCTACTGCGCCTCCGGGCTGCAATCCATCGCCCTCGCCGCCGAGCGCATACGCGGCGGCGGTGCCGAAGCGATCGTAGCCGGCGGGACGGAATCCATGTCCTTCATTCCCTTCGGCGGCAATAAGATTTCCATCAATCCCTGGCTCCAGCAGAACTATCCGGATTCTTACCTCTCGATGGGGCTCACCGCGGAGCGCGTCGCGCAGCACTACGGAATCTCGCGCGAGCAGGCGGACGAGTTCGCCCTCGCCAGTCACACCAAGGCGCTCGCCGCGCAGGCCGCCGGCAAGTTCCAGCAGGAGATCGTTCCGGTGCCCGTCACCTTCTCCGCGCCCGATGCCAAGTCGAAGATCCGCAAAACCGAAGTGGTCTTCCAGGTGGACGAAGGTCCGCGCGGCGATACCTCCATGGAAGCGTTGGGCAAACTAAAAGCCGCCTTTCACGCCAAAGGCACGGTGACGGCGGGCAACTCCTCGCAGACCTCGGACGGCGCCGCCGCCGCAGTGGTGATGTCCGACGAACGCGCCCGCGCGCTTGGAATCCAGCCAATGGCGCGCTTCGTGGCCTTCGCCTATGCTGGCGTCCTGCCGGAAGAGATGGGCATCGGTCCGGTCTATGCCATCCCGAAAGCGCTGAAACTCGCGGGACTGACTTTGGACCAGATCGATCTCATCGAACTGAACGAAGCCTTCGCGGCGCAGTCGCTGGCAGTAATCAAAACTTTGGGACTTCCGATGGATCGCGTAAACGTGAATGGTGGCGCCATTGCCCTGGGGCATCCGTTGGGCTGCACCGGGGCCAAACTGACCGCAACGCTGCTTCAGGAATTGAAACGCCGCAAGGCCAGGTACGGGATTGTCACTATGTGCGTGGGCGGCGGCATGGGCGCCGCGGGGATCTTCGAGAATCTGAATTAGAGAGGAAAAATTTATGGCAACCAGTGAAGTGCAAATGATGGCGAAACGGGTCAAAGGCGGCAGCTTCCTTACCGAGGAACGCGATCCGCAAGACGTATTCACCCCCGAGGACCTCTCCGGGGAACACCGGCAGATTGCCAAAACCGCAATCGATTTCACCCAAAACGAAGTGCTGCCCGCAGCCGCCGAAATCGAAGCCAAGAACTTCGCGGTGACCAGGGCGCTCCTGCGCAAGGCCGGCGAACTCGGTCTGATGTCCGTGGACATCCCCGAAGCCTACGGCGGCCTGGAAATGGACAAAGTGACCTCCGCGCTGGTTGCCGAATCCATCAGCAAGCTGGCCAGCTTCTCGGTGGCCTTCAGCGCGCACGTCGGAATCGGCACACTGCCTATCGTCTGGTACGGCACCGAGGAACAAAAGCGCAAATATCTGCCCAAGCTCGGCACCGGCGAGTGGATCGGCGCCTATGCCCTCTCCGAATCCTCCTCCGCCAGCGATGCCATGAACTGCCGCACGCGCGCGGTCCTCGCGCCCGACGGCAAGCACTACGTCCTCAACGGCGAGAAAATGTGGATCACCAACAGCGGCTTCGCCGACCTCTTCACCGTATTCGCCAAGGTCGATGGCGAAAAGTTCTCCGCCTTCCTGATCGAGCGCAACACGCCGGGCTTCTCCATCGGCGCGGAAGAACACAAGCTCGGCATACGCGGTTCTTCCACCTGCCCCCTGATTCTGGCCGATTGCCAGGTGCCGGTGGAGAACCTCCTCGGCGAGGTCGGCAAGGGACACCACATCGCCTTCAACATCCTGAACATCGGGCGCTTCAAGCTAGGCGCGGCCTGCGTCGGCGGCGCGCGCAACGGCTTGCAGGACGCCATCGGCTATGCCAAGGAGCGCAAGGCCTTCGGCAAGTCCATCGCGGAATTCGGCCTCATCCAGGAGAAGCTGGCCGAATCCGCCGCCGGGATCTACGCCGGCGAAGCCATGGTCTATCGCACCATCGGCATGATCGATGCGGCCCTCGCCGACGTCGATACCAGCGCCGCCGGCGCCTCTCGCGAAATCCAAAAGCGGATCGAAGAGTACGCTGTCGAATGCTCCATCCTCAAGGTCTGGGCCTCGGAGATGCTCGATATGGTGGTGGACCACGTCGTGCAAATCTACGCCGGCTACGGCTACGTCGAAGAGTATCCCGCCGAGCGCGCCTACCGCGATTCGCGCATCAACCGCATCTTCGAAGGCACCAACGAGATCAACCGCCTCATCATCACCGGATGGCTGATGAAGCGCGCCGTCGCGGGACAGCTCCCGCTGCTCGCCGCCATCAAGAAACTGATGGACGAGGTGATGGCCGGTCCCAGCGCTGTCGAAGAACGCGAGGGACCCCTAAGCGCCGAACACCATCTGCTGGCCAACGTCAAGAAACTCGCCCTCTTTGCCGCCGGCGCCGCCTCGCAGAAGTACATGATGGGCCTCTCCGACGAGCAGGAAGTCATGGGCGCCCTGGCCGATTGCATCATGGAAGTATTCGCCCTCGAATCGTGCATCCTCCGCGCCGAAAAATTGATCGCCGCCAAGGGAGAAGGCGCCGCCAAACAAGCCATCGCCATGACCCGTTACTATGCCGTCAGAGCCGCGCAGACTGTGGAGCTTTCCGCGCGCAAGGTAATAGCCACCGTCGCCGAAGGCGACATGCTCCGGACCCAGATGGCGATCCTCCGCCGCCTCTCCAAGCACGAACCAGCCGACACCATCGGCCTGGGCCGCCAGATCGCCAAACACGTCCTGGCCGCCGGCAAATACGCCCTGTAGCGTCGTCTCCTCTCCGTGAGACTGATCGTGTGTTTGCCGTGGTGGGGCAGGCGGTTCCGCCTGCCTCGCCCGCTTGCGGGCGCTCACTTCTTCCGCACCAAAGCCTCCGCCCTCCGTATAACCTTCTCCCGCATCTCCCAAGCCTCGATAGCCATCTGCGCCCCTTCACAAGCCATGCTCGTGCTCATCCGCCGGTCGGCCTCATCGAACTGAGCCTCCGCCGCATCGCGAGCCTGCCGGGCCTTTTCATCCTCCTGACGTAACCGTTCCAGTGCCTCTTTCACCTCCGCATCGAGTTCCGCATAACGGCGGGACTTAGGATGGCCGTAAGCCTGAATCCACTCCTCGTGCCATCCCGCCCTGACTCTTTCCTCGCAGTCTTCCAGCGCCGCCCACGCCGCGTCCGCGGTACTGCGAGCCCGCTTCTTCTCAAGTAGCCATCGCCAGACCGACCAGTCCCTGGCTTCGTCAAATAACGCCTTCGCGTCTTCCACGGGTGCAAGCTTGTGCATAAGGCAGACCGTTTCCTGCTTCCAGACTACGCAACCTCGTCGCGGAAATCCAGTAGATTAATACCGTGAAATCTCTATTTGCAATTCCCCCGTCTGGAGCGATAATCAATCGGGCGTCCAGCTATGAAACTTGCCATTCTCCTTTGCCTGTCGTTTCTCGCCGCGCTCCGCGCGCAGCAGCTAAAGCCCCAAACCGCACAATCATTCGATTGCTACGTCCATTCCGCCGAAGCGCGCATGGATGCACGCAAAGCCTTCCTTCTGGCCGACACCGACACTGCACTCGCCGCGCAGATCGTCGATGGCCAGAAAATCCGCACCATCGAAGCCAACGGTGCGAATCCGCACAAACTGCCAGGCGGCGGCCAGCTCTACGATTGGATCGCGACCTCCTTCATTCCCGGCACCACCCTGGACCGCCTGATCCCCCTCCTCCAGGACTACGAGCACCGCGCGCAAAACTTCCCCGAGACCATCTCCGCCTCCAAGCTCCTTTGCGTCACCGCCCCCGATCATTTTCAATACTCCATGCGAATGAAGGAACCCGCCGTCCTCGACGTCGACAGCGATGTGGTGTGGGAACGTGTGGACGCGCAGCGCTGGCGCTGCCGCTCCCAATCCACGCACGTGGCCGAAGTAGGCAAAGATCACGGTTATCTGCGCCGCCTCTATTCCTATTGGCGATTTGCCGAAACCCCGAAGGGCGTCTTCGTGGAATCGGAAGCCATCACGCTGAGCGATGAATTCGGGTCCCTCACGCGCATGCTCGGGTCCGCGCTATTGGGCATAAACCCCGAGAAATCCCTCAGGCACTCCCTCGCGTCCATGCGCGAAAGCGTCTTGAAGCCGGCGCTCGAAATCTCCAAACCACCGGTCGGATTGCCCGCGTGCGGCGCACCCGTTCCGCGCTCCGTCTGCGCCGCCGCGCCTGGTAGCAAGTGATGGATTTCGACTTCATCGTCGTAGGTTCCGGCTTCGGCGGCAGCGTCTCCGCCCACCGCCTTACCGAGAAGGGCTACCGCGTCGCTGTCATGGAAATGGGCCGCCGCTGGACCCCCGAGAACCTGCCCAAAACGAATTGGAAAATCTGGGACTGGATCTGGCGGCCCGCTCTCGGCCTGCGCGGCTTCTTCAATATCGACCCCTTCCGCCACGTTTTGATCATGCATGGCTGCGCGGTGGGTGGTGGTTCCATCACCTACGCCAATACGTCGCTGGTGCCCGGAGACGCCATCTGGGACAACGGCTCCTGGGCCGGCCTCGCGGACTGGAAAGTCGAAATGCCGCCGCACTACGCGACTGCGGTGCGCATGTTGGGCGTCGCCGAAAATCGGATCCTGGGTCCGGCGGATGAAATCCTCCGTCGCGCGGCGCAAGAGCACGGGGTAGGGAATACCTTCTATCGCACCAAGGTCGCGGTCTTCGAAGGTCCCGAGGGCGAACCTCCCGGCCAGACCTATCCCGACCCCTATTTCGGCGGCGCCGGACCGGAACGCGCCAGTTGCATCGCCTGCGGCGGCTGCATGATGGGCTGCCGTTACCGCGCCAAAAATACCTTGGACCAGAATTACCTCTACCTCGCCGAGAAGGCCGGAGCGCAGGTCTTCGCCGAAACCAAGGTCGTGGATGTTCGCCCGCTGGATGGCACTCCTGACGGTAGCAAAGGCTACGAGGTGTTCACGGTCCCCTCTACCGCCATACCCGCCGCTCGCCGCAGTTTCACCTGCCGCGGCGTAGTCTTCGCGGCCTCTGCGCTGGGCACCCTGGACCTGCTCTTCCGCCTCAAGGAAAATGGCTCCCTGCCCGCAATCAGCACGCAACTGGGCAACCGAGTGCGCACCAATTGCGAATCCCTGATCGGCGTGCGCGTCCCCGGCCGCGACGACTTGTCCAACGGCATTGCAATCGGCTCAGGTTTCTACCTCGACCAGTACACCCACATCGAGGCCACCCGCTACCCCGCCGGCTCCGATGCCATGGGGCTGCTGGCCACCGTCCTCACCGGAGGCAAGCCAGGCCGCGGACGCATCCTCCTCTGGCTCCGCGGTCTGGCCGCCTCTTTATTGCGCCATCCCCTCCGCACCGTGCGCATTCTGCACCCCTTTGGCTGGGCGCGCGAATCCATCATCCTGCTCTGCATGCAAACCCTCGACGGCCATATCGATATGCGCCTCGGCCGCCCCTGGTTCTGGCCCTTCCGGCGAGTGCTGCGCAGCTACGGCCCGCGCATACCCACCTTCATTCCCCAAGCCAACCAGTTCGCCCGCAAGTTAGCCCAGGCCATCGGCGGCACACCCATGAGTATGGTGACGGAGATCCTCTTTGACGTGCCGGGTACGGCTCACATTCTGGGCGGATGCCCGATGGCCGCCTCGGCCGATGACGGCGTGGTGGATTCGCGGAATCGTCTCTTCGGCTACCGGAACCTCTACGTCTGCGACGGGTCCGTGATCGCCGCCAATCTCGGCGTCAACCCCAGCCTTACCATCTGCGCGCTCGCGGAACGGGCGATGAGCCACATTCCGCCCGCCGCGAGCACACCAGGGGCAAACCGACCACGGACGCCGCAAACTGGGGACTGACATGAATTTCCGGCGCCTTTTGCCGGAAATTCGCTGTCTGTCCCCGGTTTGCCCCCGGCAAGTAGGCTATCTCTCACTTCTTTGAGGGCTGGAGCTGGGCAGTTGATTTGCCCGCGATATTCTTGCCGAAGTTGAAGGCCGGGCCGCAGGAAAAACGCACCGTGTTGCGGCCGTTCGTCAACAGGTCGTTGAACAGGTGATCGTGCACCAGGTCGGCCTGCATCCTCCACGCGAAATGCTTGCCGAAGAGAAGGTCGAAGCCGCCGCCGAAACCGTAGAAAAAGACATTGTCCGTCTTAGTCGGCGTGGAGATCAGTTCGCTCACCAGGGCCCTGATGACCGGATCGGACGGTTCCGGCGTCGCGGTCTCATGGATAATTCCCGCATAGATCGGACGCACAAAGAACGTCGCCTGCTTGAAGTGCCGGTACACCAGTTCCGGACCCACGGCGAAGGTCTGCGTCCTGGAATGCGCAACGACGCTTAAGGTGCTGTAAGGATAGTTGGGAGGCAGCACCCCCGCCATGATCCCCGCCACGATCCCCTGCTGTAGCTGTGTCTGCAGCGTGGGTAGCAGCTGCGACGGCACGATCTTCAGATTGCCCGTCGCATAGGTATAGTCGAAGCCCAGTGAGAGCCAGGTCTTCGGCCTGAAGCCAATTTGCGTCGCAAAGCCGTTTTCGAAGAGGTTGACATACGGGCTGTTGAGAAAGGCGTAGCCCCCATACACGTCGTAACGTGTCACGTAGTCCTGTTGACCGAAAAGGGGAAAAGAAAGTAGGAGCAAAATGCCGGGCGTAATGATCGTTGTTCCACGCAGGGAACGGGCTGCGAGGACTCTTTGAAGGGGCGGCTGGCCCACCATAAACGGCCTCCTCGGGCTGGCGGTGTTTCCACGAGCCGGAGGGCTGGACCGGGAAAACGTGCCGGCATCGACTCGTGGTCTTAGCAGACCGCACAGCGTAATATCGGAAAACGTCCCACCCCGCTTCCCAAATCGATACCAGGCCGGCAGGAGACGGATCCGCGTTGTGTCACAAACAGACTACACCAGTTTTGGATATTTGTATCCTGATTTATGTAACCCAGCTCACGAAGTTGGGGGACCTCCCTCCAACATCGAGCATGATGCCGCTCCGCTCCGTGCGATTCAGAATAAATGTATGCCGCGACGGACCGGGTACAGCAGCGCGTTCCATTCGATGGCGGCGAAGTCTTTCCACTCGAGCGGCGCGTGGAATACCCCCAGGCTCGCCGCGCAGCGCGTCAGGAACTCGCGCGCGATCACCTCGTCGATCCGCACGTCGGGGCCGGCCACGTCGTACAGCACCCCATCCAACGTCAGCACGATCTTGCGGAACAGGAACAAGGGCGGGGGAAAATGCACGCCTTCCAGCGCGATCCGGTCCAGCAGCCGCATCGCATCCAGCGTCCCAGTAGAAGCGTCGGCCGGTAATTGCTCGAAAAACCGCGTGACGCAGCCGTCAATCACTTCGAGCCGCGCATGATTCCGCCGGTCCGCGCTGAGACTGAGATCGCGAATCGCCTGCCGCACGCCATCGGGATTGCGCAGCGTCATCATCACGGAAAGGAGCACGAGCTGGCGCCGCGATTCCAGGCTCAGCCGCTCAGCCAGCGCCCAGTCCAGTACTACCAGTTCCCGATTCGTTTCGTCGTACAACAGGTTTCCGGCATGCGGATCCGCGTGGAAGATCGCCTCCTTCTCTCGCGAAAAGAACGGAACCGCCACCAGCGCTTCGATCAATTGGTCCGCAATCCGCGCGCGGCGGATCGGCGAACGCGGGAACGCCTCGGTTACTTTCACGCCCGCCTCCGCGCTCATCGCCGTGATGTCGCTGGTACTCAGCGGCTCAATCAGGCGGGGAACGCGAATGCCGATGCTGGCGCGATACATCTTCACGGCTTCCAGCAGGGTGGCCTGCTCGCGCCGGAAATCCAGCTCGTGCTCCAACAAGAGCAGTACCTCGGCAAGCATCTCCTTCACGTCGTGTATCGCGAATCCGTAGCCGCGATTGGGCGAAGTCAGAAACTCACCCAAATCCTGAAGCAGCTTCATGTCCTCGCCGAAGCATTCCGGAACGTACGGCTTGAGCACCTTGAACACGCCCTGCTCCCGTTCCCGTCCCTCGTAATTCCACGTGAAGCGAATCACCGCGCTGACGCTGGCTTCGGAGAGAATCGCGGGCTCCAGTTCCACGGCGTACTCGGTCAGCCTCTTTCCCAATCGTTCTTGGATCAGGCCGCGGATCTCTTCCACCGTCACGTCCGACATCCCGTTCTCCAGCTCCGAGAGCGCGCTACGTAGCTTCGGCGCCAGGCGGCGATTGCGCGCCAGCACCTGCCCTACTTTCTGCAGGCCCGGCATCTTATTCACCAGGCGCAGCAGGCGTTGTTCCGGCGCCGTATCGGCGGAAAGTTCGAACTGCTGCGTCACCTTGGTGGCCAGCCGCCGGTCGGAGAGATGCTCGAACGTGAATTGGAAGGCGTCCCGCACCAGCGGACGCCATCGCGCCGCCGAATCGGGGACCAAGATCTCCACTGGAACCAGCCGGCTGATCCACTTACCGATCTCTCGCCGCCAGTGCCCGCCGCGCCGGCTCTTCAGTGCGGCCTCCACGTCGATTCCAGACAGGAACGATAATCCCATCGCACAACCTCATCACTACGTTGTGGCGCACGCACTCTTGCGTGCCGCGTCGAGACTCTTCTCGACGCTCTGATTCCGCGCCCCAATCAGAGCCGCGGCCGTGAGGGAGCGTTCTTCCGGCGGGCCCGGGGCTTCACTTGCCGCTGCTCCAACTCCGCCACGCGCCGCCGCAATTGCTCCAATTCATCGTCCGGTTTCGTCTCCGGCGCCGGCGTCAACAGGTTCTTCACCAGGTTGAGCGGCGTCATCGCGGCCGAGCGCACATCTTTCAGCCGGTCCTGCACCGCATCCTGTACTTTTTCGTAGGTATCGAAAGCGGACTTCAGATACCACATGATGAATTCCTGGCCGGCCCGGTCGCTCGCTTTAATCAACTGTCGCAGCAGCTCCAGCGGCAGCCCGGTCGGCGCATCCTTGGCATCTTCCACGATGATCTGGGTCAGTACCACGCGCGTGAGATCCTCGCCGGTCTTCGCGTCAACCACCTGAATCTCTTCACCTTGCCGGATGAGCGCAGCCAGGTCGCCGAGGTTTACATAAGCCCTCGAAGAGGTGTTGTAAAGCCGGCGGTTGGGGTATTTTTTGATCAGCACGTACACCTGATTCTACATGCGAACGCTTGCTGCACCGCGTTCTCTCAACTTCATATTGACATAAAAAGGCCTTTAGGTCTATATTAAAGATGCAATGCTGCATTGCAGCAAAAAGGAGTAATTGTCATGCCAGAGAAAACCGTTCCGGCTCGAGAGCCTTCCCCCATATCGACGTTGGCGGGCTGGCTGCGGCAGGGAACTGAAAGCTTCTTCGCCTCTCAGCGGATCCTCATGGATCTGGTGATGCGACAAAACGCTCACACCATCACTGCCTTCCAGGGGCGGCTTACCGAGGCGCGCCACATTGCGGGCTCGGCAGTCACCGAAATGGCCGGAGAAGGCATTTCGAACTTCATCGCCGCGCAGCGTGTCCTCCTGAACCTGGCACAGCGGCAGAACGAACTTCTCACCACCGTGGTCAAGGAACGCACCGGCGGATATGCACCCGTCGAAGCCGTCACTGACCTTTTCAGCCGTGGCGTCGATACCGTCATCGGCATGCAACAGCACTTCCTCACCATGGCCGCGCGGCAGGCCGACGAGTGGATCGATGCCGCCAAATCCGGCGAACCCTTCGAAGGCATCCATCTCACCGCCCTGGCGCGCGAGAGCATGGAAACCTTCGTGCGCAGCCAGAAGAAATTCCTGGACGTGCTCGCCGAAGAGACCGCTCATGCCACCGGCAAGGATACCAACGGCAAGCACGCCGCTTCCAAGAAAACCGAATTGACCGAGTTGGCGCGGCAGAGCGCGGAGGCCTATATCGATGCCCAGAAGAAACTGCTCGACGTAGCCACGCAGCAGCTCAAGGTGAACGCGAAGACAGCCCGCGAAGCCATCAGCGCCATGAATCCGCTTCCGGCGGAAACCTTCGGGGAGTTGGCCCGCCACACGGTCGAGGGATTTGTGGAATCCCAACAGGCTTTACTCAACCTGATAGTCAAGCCCGCACCTAAGGCGCACGCCGCTGCGGAGCACCCGAAACCGGCTCGCAAGCGCCCCGTCGCGGCGCGGCGGAAGCCTGTTGCCGAAGCCGTGTGAGGCTGGCACCGGCCCTCGGCAACCGGAGGGGCTTGGCAGCAGACCGGCCCCTCCGTTTGAAATAAGGCATGTGAAATAAATCACCGGCAAAATCAGTAGTCCTGGGGTAAACTGATCCCAATGGGACTCCGTCGCTCCCGCACCAGCGTGCAGTCCGAAGTCCGCACTCCTAATCATTCCGTCCCACTGCCGATCTGGCAAGAGATGCTCGTCGGCATCGAGATGGTATACCTTCGTTTGTCGCCTGTTTATTGGGGTTTCGGCATACCTCCCGGAGACGGATCGGCGGTGGTGGTGATTCCGGGCTTCCTGCTGACCGATCTGTACTTGACCGAGTTCCGCTCCTGGGTCAATCGCATCGGCTACAAGGCGTATTTCTCCGGAATCGGCATGAACGCCGAGTGCCCGAATCTCCTCATCCAACAGAAACTGACCGAGACCATACAGAAGGCCTACAAGCAGACCGGCAGGAAGATCCACCTGGTGGGACACAGCCTCGGCGGTGTCATCGCGCGCGCCGCCGCATCCCAAATGCCCGACCGCGTTGCTTCCGTAATCACCATGGGCGCGCCCTTTCGCGGCGTCGCCGTGCATTCTTCCATTCTCAGCGCAGCCCAAATGGTGCGCGGGCAGATTCTGAAACGCCACGGCACGGGTGTCCTGCCAACCTGCTACACCGCCGGGTGTACCTGCGATTTCCTCGAGTCCCTCGTGGTCAAACTGCCGAAGTCCGTCTTCGAAACCGCCATCTACACCAAGTCCGATGGAATTGTAGACTGGCGCGTGTGCCGCACCGGCAACCCCGACGTCGATTTCGAAGTCTCGGCCACCCACATCGGAATGGCCTTCAACCCCATCGTCTTCGACGTAGTAGCCCACCGCTTAGCCGGCAAGTCACCCGCCTGGGCCGTGTAAAGTGGGGCGGACCCCCTGGTCCGCGCGGGTCCCCCTGGACCCGCTTCCGGGAGCCTGTCCTAATCCATCACGCGAATCCACCGCATCACCTTCATCAAACGAGTCATCCAACGCGCGTGCAACCCTGCCTCCATCCACTGCGGAGTTCCCACCGGCATCACTCGCTGCACTGCCACCGTCTGCGTCTCCGTGAATTTCAAAATGCCTTCGGCCCCGTGCCGAGCGCGCAGCCCCGATTCCTTCCGCCCGCCGCAAGGCGCATCCACAGATCCCCACGTCGCCGCGTACGATTCGTTCACGTTGACGTTGCCCGCGCGAATCTCCCGCGCCAACCTCGCGCCACGGCCGGCATCGCGCGTCCACACGCTCGCGTTCAAACCGTATCGCGTGGCATTGGCGCGCTCCACCGCCTCCCTCTCGCTCGCAAACGGATAGACCGCCACCACCGGACCGAAAGTCTCCTCGGCAAACGCCTGCATCTTTTCCGTAACGCCGGTCAGGATCGTGGGCTCGTAAAACAGCGGCCCGAGGTCCGTTCGCCGCCGTCCGCCCGCGACCACCACCGCTCCCTTTTCCACCGCATCGCGGACGTGCTCCTCCACGTGCTGCAACTGCCGCTCTCCCGTCAGCGACCCCATCTCCATCGAGTAGTCCAGCGACGCTCCCACCTTCAGCGCGCGCGTGCGCTCCGCCAGCCTGTCCACAAATCGCTCCGCGATCGATTCGTGTACGTAGATCCGTTCGATCGAAACGCAGACCTGGCCCGCCGACGCGAAGCACCCCTGGATCGCGCCATACACCGCCGCCTCCACATCGGCATCCGCCAGCACGATCATCGGATTCTTCCCGCCGAGTTCGAGCGAGCACCCGATCAATCGCTGCGCCGCCTGTCGCGCCACCAGCCTCCCCGTACGCGTACTGCCCGTGAACATCACGTAATCCGCGCAATCTACCAGCGCCGGACCCAGCAGCGGTCCTTCGCCCGTGACCACGCTGAATACGTCCGGCGGAAGACCGGCCTGCCGCAGCAGATCTACCGCCCATAGCGCCGTGAAACTGGTTTGCACGTCCGGCTTGAGCACCGCGGCGTTGCCCGCCATCAGTGCCGGCACCGCGTCGGTCACCGCCAGATTCAGCGGATAATTCCACGGCACGATGAAGCCGACCACACCCACCGGAGACTTGAGTTCCCGCGTCCGCGTCAGCAGGGGAAGCGCGCCTTTGCGCCGCTCCGGACGCAGCAATCGCTCCGCCCGCCTCGCGTAATAACGCGTGACGATCGTCGTGTCGAGAATCTCTTCAAATGCGTGCCGCCGCGCCTTGCCGGTCTCCCATTGGATCAGATCCAGCACTTCGTCCTGGCGCTCAAGCAGCAGATCGTGAAAGCGCAAAAAGATGCGCGCCCGGTCGGAAAACGTACGCTGGCTCCAGGCCGTCTGCGCAACCCGTGCGCGCTCCACGGCAAGTTCCAGATCCGCCACCGTCCCCGCGGGGATCGTGCCGATCTGTGCGCCCGTATAGGGCGCGCGGACCGTAATCGTTTCATGTGGCCCGCTCGCCAAAGTGATCTGCGCAGCCAACCGTGACACATCGGTCGCACCCGTCGATTGCACGGTGAAAGCATAACATGGGAACTTCACGCTGGCGCACAAAGATGTGCGCGAAAGCATACACGTTACCCATTATGGGTTGACATGCAGAGGAATCCGGCATAACCTACAAACGGAAATATAGGTCTTAATCTACTAATACTGGAGGCACGCCATGGTAACCCTGGAAATCCCTCTCGCCGAACAACTCGCCGAAACCGCCCACTGGAGCGACGACCCGCCGGTCAGAATGGAGGAGCAGGAATTCGATATTCTCGCGTTCGAACTCTGGCACCTGGGCAGTTGCCCGGATCTCACCGACATCGAAGAATGGCCGGACGAACAGCACACCGTGGCCAGCCACGCCAGTTGCCTGTAATCGTCACAGCCCGAAGTCTGGAGCGACTACCAAATGGATAAGAAACAGCCGGTCCTCAGCCGCCGTCTGTCCGGAATTGACGCGGCCTTCCTCTATCTGGAACGAAAAGAGATTCCGCTGAACATCGCTGCCGTCGGGATTTTCGATGGCCCCATCCCGTTCCGCGAATTCGTTGCCAATATCGATTCCAAACTGGACCTCGTTCCGCGCTACCGGCAGGTCGTCGTGCCACCGCCGTTCAACCTCGGGCATCCCACTTGGGAGTACGACCCGCATTTCGACATCAATCGTCATATCCTCCACGTGCACCTGGACGCGCCCGGTGGCGACGCCGAGTTGCAGGTGCTGGCCTCCCGCCTGCTCAGCCAGACGTTGGACCGTGGCAAGCCGCTCTGGGAAATCCATGTAGTGGACGGCTTGCAGGACGAGCGCGGCGCCATGATCGTGCGCATACATCACGCGCTGGCCGACGGCGTCGCCGGAGCCGCGTTGCTGAGAATCCTGTTCGATTCCACGCCGGAAGGTTCTCAGGTCGGACGACCGCCGCGAACCCGTCACGCAGTCCCCCCGCCCGTTGAGCACACGCTTGCCGAGCAGATCGCCGGCGCCATTCAGAGCGCCCTCGAAAATGCGGTCGCCGCCGAGGCGGGCCTGCTCAGCCTCGCCGATGGCCTGCTCAGCGATCGCGGCAAAGGCGCACTTCAGGAACTCACCGCCCTGCTGCCGGAATTGCTCCAGCCGCCCGAGCGGTTCGCCTTCAACAAGCCTTGTTCGGGCGACCGCAAGTTCTGTTGGACCGAAGTTGATTTCAACCATGTGCAGGCCATTCGCGCGGCCCTGGGCGGCAAGGTGAACGATTGCATTCTCAGCGTCGTGGTTCGCGCGATCTCGCGCTACATACGGTTCCATGGGGAGAAGGTCGATGGCCGCTTCCTGCGTGTCGTCTGTCCGGTGAACCTGCGCGGTGACGAGCAGGGCGAATCGCTCGGAAACCGTATCACCTTTCTGCCCGTGGTCCTGCCCCTGGACGTGCGCGATCCGGTGGAGATGCTGCACGCCGTGTCCGCCCGTATGGAAATCATGAAGAGCGTTCGCGCCGCCGAGATGGTCGCCATCTTTGCAAGTTTCCTGGGCACCACTCCGGCGCCCGTGCAGGAACTGTTCTGGCGCGGCCTGCCGTTGGTTCCCCTGCCGCTTCCGCTGCTCAACGTGATCTGCACCAACGTGCCCGGTTCGCCCTCGGCGCTCTATACGGTGGGGCGGCGTCTCATCGCATCCTATCCGCATGTACCCACGGGTTACGAGTTGGGCCTCGGGGTTGCCGTGCAGAGCTACGATGGCAAGCTCTTCTTCGGGCTCACCGCCGACGCCCACGTGGCCCCCGACGTCGCACGCCTGCGCGACTACATCCAAGCCTCTTTCAAGGAGCTTTGCAAGGCCGCCGGAATCAAACGTCCCGCCGCACCGAGGCGGCCCAAACAGCCGAAACTCGAAGAGCCGCCGCCCGCCGCGCTGGAAGCAGTCCAGCCGGAACCGGTATCATCGAGAGTCGCCTGATATGGCCGAGTCCAATTCCGTTCTCCATCCCAATCTGACCGGCCGCGTCGCCGTCGTCACCGGAGCCAGCCGCGGTATCGGCAAGGCACTCGCCATCCGCCTCGCGCAGGAAGGCGCCGATGTCGTAGTGGCCTCCAAGAGCGAGCAGTCCACCGAACGCCTCCCCGGCAGCATCCATGAGACTGCGGACGCCATCCGCGCCATGGGCAGGCGCGCCCTCGCTATCCCCACCGACGTTCGCGACGAGGACGCCATTCGCAACCTGATCGAGCGCACCGTCGCCGAGTTCGGCCGCCTCGACATTCTGGTCAACAACGCCGGAGCCATCTGGACGCAGCCCATCCTTCAGACTCCTCCTAAACGCTTCGACCTCATGATGGGCATCAACGTCCGTGCCGCGTATCTTGCCTGCTACTACGCCCTGCCGCACATGGTGAACCAGCAGTGGGGCCACGTCCTCAACATGTGCCCGCAGCTCACCACCCAGGCCTCTCCCGGAAAAGTCGCGTACATGATCTCCAAACTCGGCATGGCGCGCGTCGCCCTGGGCGTGGCCGCGGAGCACAAGAGCGACAACATCGCCGGCAACACCCTCTGGCCGCGCACCATCATCGAGACCCAGGCATCCATCGCCTGGAAGATGGCCGACCGCTCGCAGTGGCGCACGCCGGAGATCGTCTGCGACGCGTCCCTCGCCATCTTTGCGCAGGAGCCGCGAACCTGCACCGGGCATCAGTGGATCGATGAGGACGCGCTCGCCACCCTGGGAGGCATTACCGCCTTCGACCACTACTGGTGCGAAGGCAAGCCGCCGGCGACCCCCATCTATATCGATAAGTGGTGACGCGCCATGCCCACTGCACTGGTGCTTTCGGCGGGTGGAATGTTCGGCGCCTATCAGGCGGGCGCCTGGAACGTGCTGTCGCAGCGCTTTCAGCCCGACATGGTCGTAGGAACTTCCGCCGGCGCCCTCAACGGATGGGTGATCGCCGGCGGAGGCTCCCCCGCCGACCTCGTCGCCATGTGGCGCGACCCGGCCACCGCCGGGACCATGCGGCTGCGCTTCCCCATCATCCCCTGGAAGGGGTTTATCGACCCCGCCGGGCTCGCCCGGTATGTGCAGGAGTGCTACGCGCGCTTCCAGCCGCGCATTCCCTTTTCGGCCACCCTGGTGGAAATTCCAGGTTTACGCCAGGTGCGCATCCCGCATGAGAGCATAACCCCGGCGCATCTCATGGCTTCCTGCGCGGTGCCGTTCGGATACCCGCCCGTACGCATCGATGGCAAGCTATACGTCGATGGAGGTCTGTTGGACATCCTGCCCATCTGGGCCGCCGTCGAAATGGGCGCCACCCGCGTCATCGCCGTGAATGCGCTTCCCCTCATGCCTTCGCGATCGCTGCGCGTCGCGGTCCGCGTGGTTCGCTGGCTGGGTCCAAAGCCCACGGCCACTCACGCCGCCACGCCCTCTCTCGATGTGGTCCTAATCCGTCCCAGCGCGCAGCTCGGGTCCATTCGCGAAGCCCTCCGCTGGAATCAGGAACGTGTGCGCCAATGGATTCGACAGGGTGAAAACGATGCCGCCGCAGCCTCGCTCTGAACCTACACTGGTTGGTGGGGCAGGCGCTTCCGCCTGCCAACTCCCACATTCTAAACTCGCCTGCGCGTTTTCCCCTCCTGGCTCGTCTGTCTTGTAGGATGTCTCGTCAAAATACGGAGTGTTGCCTTACTGCGTTAAAACGCGTCATAGCCACCACCGCGTTGCTTTTGTCCAGTGCCATCTGGGCTGCATCCCAAACCGTGGGTTCCGCAAGCGCCGTCCCCGCCGTGCCGATGGCCCTGCAGCAAACCAGGTATGAAGTCCGTATAGGCGAATCCACCTCTATTCTCGCGCCGCAAGCGACCCTCAATTTCCTGGCAACCGCCAAGACGCGCCAACTCGCCATCGAAGGCCAGGGAACCGCCGGACTGGTCGTGGCACCCAACCAGACGCAGGATGGAATCGTGCTCGCTCCTACCTCCAAGGCGACACCCGGCGAGTATTCCGTCACCCTGTCGGCCACCGCCGCAACCGGAGAGCAGCGGCAAACCACGTTGGACGTAGTGGTGCAACCCCGTGCCAGTGTGCCAGCCGCCGCCACGCGGGTCCCCGTAGTGCTGATAAACGGCTGGCAGACCGGCTTTACCAACTCCTGCCCGGTCGCCACCACCTCGGCCACCACATTCGGCAATCTGGCTCAGTACCTGGTGTCGGATGGCGTGCCTTCCGTGTATCTCTTCGATAACTGCCTGGAAGACCCCAACCAACCCATCGAAACTCTGGCCGCCGACCTGGGCACCTTTCTCAACTCCATCAAATATTCCGATGGAAGCCAGGTGCCGCAGTTCGATCTCGTCGCCTTCAGCATGGGGGGTCTGATCGCCCGGGCTTACCTGGCCGGACTTCAGTCCAACCAGACTTACATGCCGCCTGCCACCACCCTGGTTCGGAAACTGGTCCTCATCGCGACGCCGAATTTCGGCTCGTTTGTCGCGGGCAATAATGCCTCCACCATCGTGGCCGGGACACAGAGCGCCGAAATGCTGCCAGGCAGTGCATTCCTGTGGAACCTGGCGACCTGGAACCAGTTTGGCGACGATCTGCAAGGGGTGAACACCATCGCCGTCATCGGCAATGCCGGTACGTATACTCCCAGCCTGTCGTCAAGCACCGTGCTGAACAACGCCAGCGACGGGCTGGTATCGCTCACCAGCGCCGCTCTCGGTTTTGCCTCCACGAATTCCGCGGTGACCCGCGTTGTACCTTATTGCCACGTAGACCCGTCCGCGTTTACCAACACTAGCTGGGGTACCTTCAACTGCAACGCCGCCGGAATTGCCAATGTCACCAGCACTACGCACTACACCGGCCAGATCGTGCGCTCCTTTTTAGCGGACACCACGGCCTGGTCGTCTATCGGAAACACGCCGTCGACGGATGCCTATTTACCCAACAACGGGGGAATGTTCTTCGCCGTTCAGAATACCAACGCGAGTTATGTCTCGGACCTGACTTCAGTCACGTGGGGAACCGTGCAACTACAGAGCGGCGGCGATACCGGCACGATTTTCTACAACGATTTTGTCTTCGGGTCCGGAGTCTACACCGCTGCCAGTACCTCGCTGAACACCATCACCTGTGGCACCGTTAAGGCGCCGGTGGGCTATTCCAACGCGGTACGTTGTAAGTTGGGCGCTGCCATTTTTTCCGTCACCCCGCTGGCCACCAACGTAGCTGGGCGAGTTGTAACCGCGGGCTCCACCATCACCCTGACCGGCGCTAACTTCGGTTCGCAATGCAGCGGCTGCCAGGTTTCGGCTACTCCGGCGGGCTCCGGCACGGCGCTGGTGCTCAGCGTTACGTCGTGGCAGAGTACGGCGATTTCGGTAAAGCTCCCGGCCAGCCTGTCGGGCTTGCAAACACTCAGGGTCGCCGCGTCAACGGGAGCCGATACCATCGGCATCATGGTGGCCGGCGCCTCCACCGTCTCCGTGAATCCGGCGAACCTGCAATTTACCTACACCGCCGGCGGCGCCGCGCCACCATCCCAATCCATCCAGATCGCCAACGGCGGGACAGGCACGCTCGTCTGGACCGCTACGGCGAGCGCGTCCTGGTTGAGCGTTTCCACCTCCTCGGGGACAGCTCCATCGACGCTCTCCGTGTCCGTTTCGCCGGGCAGCCTCGGCGCCGGAACCTATACCGGCACCGTTCAGATAACTGCGGCGGGGGCGGCCAACAGCCCCCTCTCCGTCCCCGTAACGTTGACTGTAACCGCTCTGCCCGCGTCCCTGGTAGTCGCGCCTCAAGCCGCCACATTCCAGTTCACCGCCGGCGGCGGCGCTCCCGCGGCGCAGGACATTTCGATCACCAACGGCGGAGCCGGAACGCTCTCCTGGACCGCCTCCAGCAGTGCCTTCTGGACTACCCTTTCCGCCACCTCCGGCGATGCTCCGGGTACTCTGTCGATCTCGGTGAACCCCGCCAATCTGGCGGCCGGAACCTACATGACCACCGTCACCGTCGCCGCGACGGATCCCAGCATCACTCCAGTTTCCATTGCGGTAACGCTCGTCGTGCAAGGCACGCAACCGGCCGGCACCGTTACCGCCGTCGTGAACGCCGGAAGCTACCAGCCCGGCATCGCGTCGGGCACATGGCTCGCAATCTTCGGCACGAACCTTTCCCAGCGCACTTACACCTGGCAGGCCGCCGATATCGTGAATGGAAATCTCCCAAAATCCCTGCAGGGCGTGTCCGTCACCATCAACGGCATCCCTGCCTACATCGATTACATCAGCCCCACGCAAATCAACGTACTCGCTCCCGACGATGCCACTGTAGGCCCCGTCCAGGTTCAGGTAACCACGGCGCAACAGACCAGCAACGCCTTGAGCGTGCAGAAGAGCCAGTTTTCGCCCGCCTTCCTCACCTTGGACGGTGCTCACGTAGCCGCTCTCCACCTGGATTACAGCCTGGTGGGCTCGCCGAACCTGCTGCCCGGGGCGGCCAGCACCCCAGCCAAACCCGGCGAGATCATCCAGATGTACGCCGTGGGATTCGGACCGTCAAACCCCCCTCAGCTCACCGGACAACAGATCTCCACTGCCACCCCGCTGGCGAACGACGTCCAGATCACCATCGGAGGTCAAACAGCCTCCGTGCAATACGCCGGCCTCGTGCAAGCGGGCCTCTATCAATTCAACGTGACGGTGCCTGTTCTAGCGAACGGCGATGCCGCCGTGGTGGCTACCATCGGTGGCGTTCCTACCCAGAGCGGCGTCTCGCTTACGATTCAGCAGTGAAAGCAAAAAGATTTTGGCCACGGATGAACACGGATGCACACGGATAAAACAATTTTTGCTTATCCGTGTGCATCCGTGTTCATCCGTGGCCCAATTTGCTTTTCCGGCTCAAACCCATGGATGATACGCTTCCACTCCACTTTGGGTCTCTGGAAATTGATTAGCAGGCAATAACGCAATCCGGAGGCCTTCAGATAGTTGAGACATTGCGCTGTGTGTTCGTTGCCTAGGTGATCTACACACTTGAGTTCTACGACCAGTTTGTCTTCTACCAGGATGTCGGCAAGGTAGTTCCCTACCGCCTCTCCCTTGTATGTCACTGCAAAGGAGACTTGGCTTGTCGCGCGGATCCCCCGGAGTCCGAGTTCTTTAAGCAGGGCCCGTTCGTATACCTTTTCTAGGAATCCGGCGCCCAGGACGTTAGAAACTTCAAAGACCGCGCCGAGTACTCGCTCGGTCAGCAATTCGATTTCACCGGAAAGCGGGCTAAATTTAGCCCGCTTTGGAGGTGTCGTACTTAATAGAATCAATTAGTTAGCTCTCTAAGGCGGACCAAATTTAGCCCGCTTAGGGTCTTTCCCTCACGGGACGGAGCCCTGCCTGCTGACTGTTTGGTGCAGATTGGGCGTTGAGAATCTCAGGTACTGCTGTAACATTTTCTCAGCAGTAAGCGTTATCTGAAGGGGGGACTGTCTACCAATGGGTTCGGGATTTCGCGCTGTCACTCTACTTCTGTCCGTCTGCGCCGCGCTTTCGGCCGCCGACACTCCCACCTTCGATAAGACCGTCGCACCCGTTCTCACCAAGACTTGCACTCCCTGCCACAACGAAACCATGGCGTCCGGGGGAGTGAATATCGCCCAGTTCACCCAGTCGTCGTCCCTCACCACCAGCCGCGACGGGTGGGACATTATCCTGCGCAAGATCCGCTCCGGCGAGATGCCGCCCAAAGGCATTCCGCGTCCCGCACAGATGGACGCTGTCATCCAATACCTGCAGGACGAATTCGAGAAGGCCGACCGCAATATCAAGCCCGATCCCGGCCGCGTCACTGCCCGCCGCCTCAATCGCAGCGAATACTCCAACACCATCCGCGATCTTCTCGCCGTCGAATTCCACGCCGAACAGAGCTTCCCCACCGACGACCTGGGTAACGGCTTCGACAACATCGGTGACGTCCTCACCATCTCGCCCGTACTGATGGATCGCTACCTCGCCGCCGCCGGCAAGATCGCGTCGCGCGCCGTGGGCGCCGACCCGCTTCCCAAACCGCTCGAAGCCCAGTACGCCAACAAGGACAAGAAAATCCGGCGCGTCGATTTCAGCACCATCGAGGCCCGCGGCCGCATCGAGTTCGATGGCGAATACACCATCCGCTTCGGCCTCGAGGGCGAGCGCGCCGCCGACGCCAAACCCGTGACCCTCGCCTTCTGGATGGATGGCAAGCTGCTCAATACCATGTCCGCCGAGACCAAGCCCTCCAAGCTGGTCTACTTCAATCCCTACTCTGAAGAACAGATGCGCCTCTTCCTCCCCGAAGGCGATCACGTCTTCCGCGCCGCCTTCCTCGACGACGATTTTGTCAAAGGCCTCACCGCCAAAGAAGCCTACGATCGCAAGAAAAACAAATTCGTCGATTCCATCACTTTCGTCGGACCGTACGCCCCGAAAACGCCGCCGCCCAGCCGCGCCAAGGTCCTCATCTGCGATCCGAATTCCGGAGCCGTGTGCGTCGATAAGATCGTTTCCAACCTGGCGCATCATGCCTGGCGCCGTCCGGTCACCAAGGCCGAAACCGCGTCGCTCGTGAAGTTCGTCGCCCTGGCGAAAGCCAATGGCCAATCCACGGAGCAGGGGATTCAACTGGCGCTGCAGGCGATGCTGGTCTCCCCCCACTTCCTCTTCCGCATCGAACACGACGCCAACCCGCTCGACGCCGCCAAAGCGCACCCGGTCACCGATCTCGAACTGGCATCACGCCTCAGCTACTTCCTGTGGAGCTCGATGCCTGACGACGAACTGCTCTCTCTCGCCGAGGCCGGCAAACTACACGCCGCCGATACCCTCGACGCCCAGGTGAAGCGCATGCTCGCCGACCCGCGCTCTTCCGCGCTGGCCGATAACTTCGCCGGCCAGTGGCTGGAGTTGCGCAACCTCGACGTGGTCAAGCCCGATCCGCAGAAGTTCCCCGACTGGAGCCCCGAACTGCGCGATGCCATGAAGGAAGAGACGCGCCTCTTCTTCGACTCCATCCTGCGCGAGAACCGCCCCCTCAGCGACTTCCTCGACGCGCGCTACACCTTCCTCAACGAGCGCCTGGCCAAATATTACGGCATTGAGGGCGTGAAGGGGCCGGAGTTCCGCAAGGTCGAACTCACCAACCCGCAGCGCGGCGGCATACTGAGCCAGGCTAGCGTGCTCACCGTCTCGAGCTACCCCACGCGCACTTCCGTGGTGATTCGCGGAAAGTACATCCTGAACAACATTCTCGGCAGCCCGCCGCCACCGCCGCCGGCCGACGTTCCGCTGCTCGACGAAGCCGCCGTCGGCACCTCCGCCTCCCTGCGCCAGCAGATGGAGAAGCACCGCGCCGACGCCATGTGCGCTTCCTGCCACAACAAGATGGATCCGCTCGGCTTCGGCCTCGAGAACTACGATGGCATTGGCAAGTGGCGCGCCATGGACGGAAAATTCCCGGTGGATTCCTCGGGCGTCCTGCCCAACGGAACCAACTTTTCCACTCCCGGAGAAATGCGCGCCGCCCTCAAGAGCCAACTGCCCCAGTTCTCCCGTTGCATGGTGGAGAAGATGTTGACATACTCTTTAGGCAGAGGACTGGGTCCTTACGACCGGCGCACGGTGGATGGGATCGACAGCAAACTGGCCGCCGGCGGGTACGGTTTCCAATCATTGATCTACGAGATTGTGCGCAGTCTGCCGTTTCAATCGCGAAGAGGGGAGCAACAGCCATGATCACTCGCAAGTCGATACCCAGGCGCACCTTTTTGCGCGGTATGGGAACCGCCGTCGCCCTTCCGTTTCTGGATGCCATGGTGCCCGCTTTTGCGGCGCCGCGCGCCGGCAAACCACCTGTCCGCATGGCGTTCGTCTACGTGCCCAACGGCATCGACATGCGCAACTGGAACCCGGATTACGAGGGTAAACTCGCCGCCCTGCCGCGCATCCTCAAGCCGCTCGAGCCGTTTAAAGACGACATCCTCATGCTCGGCAACCTGACCCACAATACCGGGCGAGCTCTGCTCGACGGCGCGGGCGATCATGGGCGCTGCTGCGGCAGTTACCTCACCGGCATACAGGTCAAGAAGAGCCTGGTGGATATCAAGGCCGGCGTGTCGATGGATCAGATTGTCGCCAACCACGTGGGCGGCGCGACGCGCTTCCCTTCGATGGAAATCGGCCTGGAGGATTCGCGCCAGTCGGGCGATTGCGATTCCGGCTACTCCTGCGCGTACACCAATAACCTGGCGTGGCGCAGCGAGACCCAGCCGCTGCCGCCCATCCTGGATCCGCGGGCGCTTTTCGAACGCCTCTTCGGCAATGGCGTGATTCTCAGTCCCGAAGCGCGCGTGCGTGAATCGAAATACCGTCGCAGCATCCTCGATTTCGTCACCGACGATACCCGGAAGCTCGAGTCCGGCCTCGGTCCCACGGATCGCCGCAAGCTCGACGAGTACCTTTCTTCCATTCGCGAAGTCGAGCTGCAGCTCGAGAAAGCGGAGAAGGACAACGCGCAGATCGATCCGCACATGGAAAAGCCCTACGGTGTGCCGGCCGATTTCGCCGAGCATTTCAAGCTCATGACCGCCATGATGACCATCGCGTTTCAGGCCGACCTGACGCGTGTCATGACGTTCCTGGTAACCCACGAGGGCACTTCGCGCGCCTATCGCGAGATCGGCATTCCCGACGGCCACCATCCGCTCACCCACCATCGCAATCAGCCCGACCTGATGGAAAAGGTGGCGCAGATCAACTCCTATCACATGCTGCAATTTGCCGGATGGGTGGAGAAGCTCAAGTCGATCAAGGAAGGGGACGGCACGCTGCTCGATAACTCAATGATCGTGTACGGCGCCGGCCTTTCGGACGGCAACCGCCACATACACGACGACCTTCCCACGTTGATCGTGGGCCGTGCCGGCAAGACCATTAAGACTGGGCGCCGCGTGGTCTATCGCAAGGAAACTCCCATGTGCAATTTGTTCCTAGGCATGATGGATCGCATGGGCGTGCACACGGACCACTTCGGCGATTCCACCGGTAAAATCGACGGCCTCGACCTCACCTAATCGGCCCTGCGCCAAAACATACAATGGGCCTCCGCGTGTAGATTCCCGGTTGTGGCAACAGGAGGAATCGATGAAGAGACTCGCATTGAATCGAGGGGCCAGACTGGTTTGGGCCGCGGTGGGCGCGGCACTGGTGGCGGCCGGCACGCGCCGGCGATCGCTGTGGGATATCGGATGCAGCGCCGCCGGTTCCACCATGCTGCTCTGGGCGTTTGCCGCGCCATGCGTTCCGAGCATACCCGTGCGCGACATGGTCGATATAGCTTCCGAGGATTCCTTTCCCGCGAGCGATCCGCCCTCCACCTGGTAGCGGGCCGCATGCGCTAACATGAGGAATCTCATGCAGGCGCGTCCGGGCGTGATATCGGCATCGCTGGTCCTACTCGCAGCTGCCGCGCTCGCCCAGCGCTTCAGCGGCGGCATACGCCACGGCGACGAAGGCCCGCCTCCCGAGTTCCCTAGCGGCGCCGAATTTCATTTCATCCGCACCGAATATACTGACCTGCCGCAGTATCACCGCCGCTTCGGGTTCGCCTCGCGAAATGCGACCGGGGATGGATGGTGGATTGTGGACTGGCCCGATGCCGACAATCACTTTTCCATGGGCGTGCAGCGCCTCACACGCATACACACCGGCGATCCGCGGCACCTGCGGCTGACCGATCCGCACCTGTTCGACTATCCGTGGATCTACGCCACGCAAACCGGATGGTGGGGCTTGAGCGATGCCGAAACCAAATGCCTGCGCGAATATCTCCTGCGCGGCGGCTACCTGGTGGTGGACGATTTCTGGGGACCGGAGCAGTGGGAGATCTTCCGCCTGACGATGGATCGCGTGCTTCCCAACCGCGCTATCGTGGACCTGGCGCAGAGCGATTCCGTGATGCACGTGCTCTACGATATCGAAGAGAAGGATCGCACGTGGATCCCCGGTACGCGCCATTTGCGCCGCGGCCCGGGCGGCGGAATCACGGTGCAGCAGCCCGAGGGCACGGCACCGGCGTGGCGTGCGATCTTCGACGACAAGGCGCGCATGTTAGTCGCGGTCAATTTCAATACCGATGTCGGCGATGCCTGGGAGTACGCCGATTCCCCGGACTATCCCGAGGCGATGACGGCCCTGGCGTACCGCTACGGCGTCAACTATCTGATTTACGCGATGACGCACTGAGTGTCTCAGCTGCTTTTGGCAATGAATCCAGGGATGCCGGTCCCCGTGACCAGGTTGAACCTTTGTCGTGTCTGGATTGCGTTGATCTCCCCCATCGCATCTTCAGGAAGCGCGGAGATGTTAAAGTTCTCGGCGGCGCGGGCCGGCGTCTTTGGTGTAGTCAGAACAGCCGTGCCGCGCTGCACTGCCCACGCGAGCAATACCTGGGCAGGAGTCTGGCTCACGCGCTTGGCGATGGCCACGATTTTCGGATCTTCCAGCACACCAGGCTTCGTTCCGTGGCCCAGCGGTGCAAAGGCCAGCATCACGATTCCGTTCTTGTTGCAGAAGTCCAGAAGCTCGGTCTGGGGAAGATAAGGATGCGATTCGACCTGAACCACGGCAGGCTTGACCCTCCCTGATTTCACCACCTCCTGCACGTGTTCGAGGCCGACATCGGACAATCCGATTGCCTTCAATTTGCCCGAGTCCAGCAGGCTTTCCATGGCTCGCCAGGTGTCCATCAGTGTGACGCCGTTATCGTAAATCACATTCCCGTTAGCGTCCCTTGGATCCTGGTTGTCCCCCGGCTGGAAGGCAAACGGGGTGTGCATCAGGTAGAGATCGACGTAATCCACCTGGAGCCTGGCAAGGCTGGCTTCGAAAGCGGGTTTGACCCGCTCCGGACGGTGATTCGAATTCCACAGTTTGGTCGTGACGAAAAGGTCTCCGCGCTTGAAAGATCCGCCCCGAATGCTCTCCCTGATCGCCTCGCCTACTTGTTCTTCATTACGGTATCGTTCCGCGCAGTCGAGATGGCGGAACCCGGCATCGAGCGCCGTTTTGGTTGCACTTCTCGTCTCGGACGCGTCGGCGATTAGCGTGCCAAATCCTATGGCAGGCATTCTGCCGGATCCTCCGCCGAGCGGTAATTCCCGATATTTAAGGTTGTCAGTTTGCTTCATGTTTCCTCAAGCTGCGTACGCATGCCGGACAGGATGCTCCGAGGCAATGGCGCACTTCGATTCCCAGCTTGGATGGACGCTGTTGGATCATACCAGGATTTATCTTTTCTCTGGGCAGCCCGGTTGCGTGCTTTTCACAGGGTGGCCGGCAGTACCTGGTGGATGGCAAAAACAAGATGGCGCCGACTACACGATTGCGATTAGTTCAACGCCTATGCCGAATCGGCTCAGCATTTCGCGTCGCCCAAGACTCGTGATACCCAAGGCCCTATCGTTGAGATCCTGGACGACCCATCTTCGCTTCAGTGCAACCTTCAGAACGGCTGCCCCCAGCGCTCCGCCGACGTGAGGACGCCGTTCGCTCCAATCCAGGCATGCATAGGCGAACCGGCGGCGGAGTGCCCGGGTTGCCTCCAGATCGATGCCGAGAGCCTGAAACGCATTCGCTCCTTCCGGAGTCAGACGATATGCATTGTCGACACCCGTCGAATCAGCCGACAGCCATCTGAGTGCCTTGAAGCGATCATGCAGCGAAACGCCTAATGTTCCAGCGATGTGATCGTAGCAGGTCCGGGCGGCGCGAAGCCGGCTCGGCGTGTTTGGTTCGAATTTGCCAGGGACTCCTCCGGCGAGGACACTTAGACCTTCAAGCACGCAGGCCACATTGGGCCCTTCCAGGCTGTAGTATCGATGCTTCCCCTGGACAACCACTTTGACCAGACGCTCGATTTTCAACCGATTCAAATGTACGCTTGCGGTTGACGGACTCACGCCGGCCACCAGCGCGAGTTCGGTACTGGTTCGCGCGTGTCCATCCGCCAGGGAATAGAGCATACGAGCTCGTGCCGGCTCGCCGATTGCCGCCGCAATGCTCGCAGCGCCGGAGTCAGTGCTAACAATCATACTTTTACCATAAACGAAGTATAATCGCCGGACAACTGGCATACTGCCGGATATGCATCCGGAGAAACCGTCAGCCGGGCAAATCGACCGTCGCTCAGCCCTTGGCGTGATCGCCGCTACGGGCGCCACGCTTACACTCGGCTGCGATGCACCTGCCGGACCGGCTCCGAGAGGGGTACCAATGAAGATTACCTGCATCATCCGCTACGAGATCGATCCGTTCCAGCGAGATCGATTCCAGAAGTACGCCGAGAATTGGGGCCGCATCATTCCTCGATGCGGCGGCCACCTTGTTGGGTATTTTCTTCCATACGAAGGCACGAACAATGTGGCCTGGGGTTTGATTGCGTTCGATAGCCTCGCATCATATGAGACCTACCGCACGCGCCTGAAGTCAGATCCGGAAGCGCGTGAGAATTTTACGATGGCCCAATCCAACCGCCTGATTCTGCGGGAAGAGAGAAACTTCGTTGAAGTGGTTGGCGCAACATTCGGCCAGGCCCCGGCGCCGGCGGAAAAGAAATGATCGGACCATGTCGATACGGGGAGCGCTGCGTGCAATTCTAAAGCAGACAGCCATCGACCGGACACATTTCTCAAAGCGTGCGGTCCATCGGTCAGTGTTTTTGTGCGTTCGCGGTTTTAAGTCGGCAGCCATTCTACGCCGTGTCGTCCACATGAGCTTCTTCCGCGGAACTGACCACTTCTCAGCAACGGCGACTACACGCTCACGCGGGTTATTTCGGGCCCCGCTGGTCTGGACCCACACCCTACCTCTTGACGGACCACTGGCAGGTCGTCAACCTAGAGGAGCGTAACTAGTCTGGCGGATATGCGTCCATACCAGCACAACCCCGAAAAAGGAGATCGAAAGATGAGTCGGGCGATTGCAGGAACGGTTCTGGCGGCGTGGCTTTGCTCTCTGGTGAACGCCCAGTCCGCCGCGGATGCGAAACCCGCGGAAGCGAACCTGGAATTCGAAGTGGCCTCGATAAAACCCTCGGCGCCGCCCGGCCGCGGCGTGATCCGGAAAGGTCCGCCAGGCGGTCCCGGCAGCGGCGACCCCGGCCGCATCACCTACACCTTCAGCACGATCCGCGATCTGATGGTGGATGCTTATAGCGTAAAGCGTTACCAAGTCTCGGCGGGCCCGAAGTGGCTGGATTCCGAACGATTTGACATCGTGGCCAAAGTGCCCGAGGGCGCCACGAAAGAACAAGTCACGGTCATGCTGCAAAACCTCCTGGCGGAGCGTTTCAAGCTCACGCTGCATCGCGAAACCAAAGAGCTGTCGATGTACGCGCTGGTGGTGGGCGCCAAAGGTCCCAAGCTTAAAGACTCCAACGTCACCGACATGCCGCCGGCGTCCGATTCGCAACGCAAGGAGGGTGGACGCGGCGAAGCCGGGGCGCAGGCCGCTGCCCCTCCGCCGCCTCTCCCGCGAGGTCTCGAAAAGGGCAGAATCAAAATCGGGCCCGATGGCTGTCCCGAGATGCCGCCCATGGTTGCCGGCCGAGCCGGCAATTTCATGATGATGACACCCAACGGCGAGTGCATGATCTCCAACGGCCAGACCATGGATGGCCTGGCTACGCAGCTTTCCAACCGGTTCGACCGCCCAGTAATCGACCAGACCGGCTTGAAGGGCAAGTACGATTTGAAGCTGCGCTACGACCCATCGAGCTTGCCGGGAGGACGCGGCGGCCCTATCATGATGATTAAGGACGGTCCGGGCCCAGGGCCGGCTGGCGGCGATCCAGCAAACCGCATCGCCCCTGACGGGGATCCGCCGCCCAGCATTTTCAACGCCCTACAAGAACAACTTGGCATCAAGCTGGAATCCAAGAAGGGACCGGTTGACCTGCTGGTGATCGATCACGTCGAGAAGACGCCAACGGAGAATTGATGCTGTCCCGGGTAGCGCCGGCAGGTCTTGCTGCCGATGCGGCTCGCCGGCGGCAAGGGGGCGCGATCACCCTCCTGGCATGAGGACTCAACTCGTTCCGGCGAGAAGGGTGCGCCGTCACACGCGACCGCTCCAGACAGAGGGGCATCCCGGCGGTAGTATGGACCTATGGCGGACGGGCGGGAGTGGCCAGACAGGCGGATCATCGACCTGATCGGAATCACGCTTCCGATCATTCAGGCGCCGATGGCGGGTGCGGGACTAAGTGAGCTCGCAATTGCGGTGTCGGAGGCCGGCGGATTAGGGTCGCTGCCGTGCGCGATGCTTGCTGACGCGCAGACCCGCGCGGAGTTGGCGAGAATTCGGCGCTCCACGGCGCGCCCCATTAATGTGAATTTCTTTTGCCACCGACCTCCGGAGACGCAAGCCGAGCGCGAAATGCGGTGGAGCGAGCGCCTGGCGGAGTTCTACGCCGAATTCGGATTGGACCGCGAGAAACGAACTCCGGGCGCGAGCCGTACGCCGTTCGACGCCGGTCCTTCGGGCAGTATCCTCCCCGGCTAAGCACCAGGATCATAGGATCTGGCCCTTGTAGATCCGAAAGCTTGCGCCGTTTCCCCATGTGATCGGTCAGCTCATAATCGGGAAAAACTGCGCCAACGACAATGTCCGCTCTCATGCCGTTCCACCTCCTCATATTCCGCGGCAACCGCACCCTCACGGTCCCGGCTCCGATCCGAGCCGCGCGCGTCAGCAAGCGGTGCTTCGATACGTCACTGTAATTCCGAACGTGAGTACTTAGCTCGCGAACTTGTCGCCGAACATTGGTTGACCACTCTTTGATTGTTCTTGTGTGGCCTCGTCTTGGATGACATCCCAATGCTCGATCAAAACGCCATCCTTGATGCGAAGGATGTCCGCCGCAATCCAGTTCACGGGCTGGCCGAAGCCCGAAAATCGGCCGTGGACGATCACAAAATCTTTTTCCGCCACAATCGTTCCGGGTTCATACCTCAGCGTCGGCGGCAGGCTCTTGACGAGATTGAACAGACCGTCGCGGCCAGGCTCGATATGAGCGCTGTGCTGCATATAGTTGGGCGACCAATAACGCTCCGCTGCCGCATAGTCCCGCTTATTGAACAGTGTGTCGAAGGCCTCAAGGACAAGCGCTTTATTCTTCTCTTCAACCGTCATTCAGATGCCGCCGTTCCCGTTTCATCGTCGATTACATTTGCGGTCAAGCGTTGGTGCCGCCGTCCACAGTCAGGCTCGCGCCGGTGATATACGACGCCTCCGGACCGGCCACAAACGCGACCAACGCGGCGACTTCGTCAACCGATCCGTAACGGTCGAGCGCTGTGGCGGCCTTCTGCGGTACTGCCCAATCGCCGGCCGCCGGATTCAAATCCGTGTCGATCGGACCCGGCTGTATATTGTTGACCGTGATGCCCCGGCTCCCCACCTCTCTGGACAATCCCTGAGTGAACATCTTGACCGCTCCCTTTGTGGCCGCGTAGGGCACGAGGCCGGGCGTCATGGCGCGCTCGCCTACGCACGAGCCGATCATGATGATGCGGCCGCCGTTGTTCATTTGCTTCAGCGCCGCCTTTGTCGCGACGAAGGTGCCGCGCACGTTGATGTCAATCAGGCGGTCCAACTCCTCCAGCGTGGTCTCCTCGAACTTCTTGGGGTTGGCCGTGCCGGCATTGTTCACCAGGACGTCGAGCCGCCCGAATGTCGCCACGGTTTTTTCGACCGCGGCTTCGACGGCGCCGGCATCGGCGGCATCCGCCTGAATCGCGATCGCCTTTCCGCCGGCACGTTCAATCTCCTTGACCACCGACGCGGCCGCATCTGCGCCCTTCGTATAGGTGATCGCCACGTTCGCGCCGTCGGCAGCCAGGCGTTTCGCGATTGCAGCACCAATACCCCGCGAGCCGCCGGTAACGAGAGCCACTTTTCGAGTTAGGCTAGACATCGGAATCTCCCTTGGTTTTCTGTCTGGGATGTCCTACCCGCGTGTCTGATCTAATGTTTTTTCAAGCAGATTCGCCACTCCGCGGAATGCCCGGTCTGGCGGGCAGCTAAGGAAGTCTCAAACCGCCCAGTTGATGCTATGCAATTTTTCCCAGGTGGCAGGAAGATCTTCTGGCAAAACCCGCGTCTCGCCGGTCACCGTCATGAAGTTGGTGTCGGCTGCCCAGCGGGGCAGAACGTGCATGTGTATGTGATCGGCGATGCCGGCGCCCGCGCTCCGCCCGAGATTCATCCCGATGTTCAGGCCATCGGGGCGGTAGATCTCGCGCAGGTGCTGTTCACACTCCTGCAACAGGCTCATCATTTCCTGCAGTGGTTCCTGCTGCATATCCAGCAGCGTGGAGATGTGCCGAAACGGCACCACCATGACGTGCCCGTTGGTATAGGGAAATCGATTGAGGATGATGAAGTTGTGGCGCGCCCGGTGAACGATGTAATTTTCACGATCGTCGGCAGTGCCCGCGGCGGTGCAGAAGACACAGCCTGAAATGGGTTCGGCCTTAGTTACGTACTGATAGCGCCACGGGGTCCAAAGATAGTCCACGTTACGAGTTGGGAACCTCGGTCGTGGCGGGGGCCAGGGCGGGCGTCGGGACGGGTGCGCCGGAATTGTTGACGACGTCCTTCAATTCCTTGCTCGGCTTGAAGTACGGAATCTTCTTGGCGGGTACTTCCACTCGGGCGCCGGTCTTCGGGTTGCGGCCGATACGCGGCTGACGCTGGCGCGTTCGGAAGCTGCCGAATCCGCGGATTTCGATCTTGTCGCCGGACCGGAGGGAACGTACGATGCTGTCGAAAATGGCCTCCACGATGACTTCGGATTCCTTCCGGGTCATCTCCACCACGCGGGAGACTTCTTCAATCAGATCGGCCTTCGTCATCGCATTCTCCTGGATTGAAAAACTGGCATGAAACCGCAGTATCTCCTGAATTTAAAAGATTTGCAACTATTACTCGTGGCCGCGATCTTTCAAACTCAGTACTTCCTCGATGGTGGTGGTGGCGGCGGCGGCCTGGCGTTGGTAGTCTTCCAGACGGTTCTTCTCTTCGTCGTCGGTCACGGCGCGCAGGCTGAGTCCGATTTTCTTTTCGGCTTCGCTCATCTTAATGATTTTGAAATCGTGCTCATCACCCACGTGAATTGGCGGTTCTTCGGCCCCACGGCGTCCGGTATAACCCGGAACTTCGGAAAAATGGCACAGGCCTTCCACGCCTTCGGCCAGCTCGACAAAGGCTCCAAAACTGGCCAGCCGGCAGACGCGCCCATGCACCGTATCGCCCACCTGGTGGTTTTGAAAGTAGCTCTCCCAGGCGTCGGGTTGCAACTGCTTGATGCCGAGCGAAAGGCGGTGCTGGGAGGAATCGATATTCAGTATCACCGCCTGCACGATCATCCCCTTCTTGAGGATTTCACTGGGATGTTTGACGCGTTTGGTCCAGGACAGATCGCTAACGTGCACCAGGCCGTCGATGCCTTCCTCGATTTCGATGAAGGCGCCGAAATCGGTCATATTGCGGACGCGGCCCTCCACCACGCTGCCCACGCTGTAGCGCGTGTCGATCGTGGTCCAGGGGTTGGGTTCGAGCTGCTTCAGGCCGAGCGAAATCCGCCGGTCCTTGGAGTGCACCTCCAGGACTACGGCTTCCACCTGATCGCCGGGCTTCACCACCTTGGAAGGATGTTTCATGCGCCGCGACCAGGTCATCTCGCTGATGTGTATGAGGCCTTCCACGCCGGGTTCGAGTTCCACGAAGGCGCCGTAATCCGTGACGTTGACCACGCGGCCGATCACGCGGCTATCCACCGGGTAGCGTTCCAGCACCGTCTCCCAAGGGTCCGGCTCGAGCTGTTTGATGCCCAGCGAGACGCGCTCTTTGGTGCGGTCGAACTTGAGAATTTTGACGGTCACTTCCTGGCCCACCTGCAGCATCTCCGAAGGATGCGTGATGCGGCCGTAGGACATATCGGTGACGTGCAGCAGGCCATCGATGCCGCCGAGATCGATGAAGGCGCCGTACTCGGTGAGGTTCTTTACCGTGCCCACGACTGTGGCGCCCTCGGAAAGGTGCTCGAGGGTGACGCTCTTGCGCGAATTGATTTCTTCCTCGATGGCGAGCTTGCGGGAGACCACGACATTGCCGCGGCGCCGGTTGAGCTTGATGATCTTAACCGGGATATCCTGCCCGATTAACGAATCCAGGTTGTGCACCGGTCGCGGATCGGCCTGCGAACCGGGCATGAAGGCTTTGACGCCGACGTCGACGGCGAGCCCGCCTTTGACGCGGCCAAGCACGCGGCCGGAGAGAACCAGTTGATCGTTGGAAGCCTTTTCGAGATCGTCCCAGATGCGCAGGCGCGCGGCCTTGGTGTGCGAGAGCAACACATAGCCTTCCACCTGTTCGCTGCGGTCGATCATGACATCCACCACGTCGCCGCGTTTGACCGTTACTTCGCCCGTGGGGGATTGAAACTGCTCGATCGGAACGACGCCTTCCGACTTGTATCCGAAATCGATGATGACGTCTTTAGCGGTGATGCCGAGCACGGTACCCTGGACTACTTCGTCGGCTGCCGGGGGCGCAAACTGACTGTAATCTTCGAGCAGGTGCTCGTAACTCTCGGGGACCGAAGGGTCCACTTGCCCGTTGTTTTGGTCTACGGCCATTCAGCCTCCACCGCTGACTGATTCACAGGGCTCGGAGGGCATGCAGTGGGGTCGGAGAGCGTTGAGCGAGACCATGAGGCAAGACCACGAGCAAACCACTATGAGATCAGTATGTTAGCAAATATACGCCGAGTTGTCGGAGCTTGTCAACGGGCCGCACCCGACAACTCTCCAGTTTTATCAATGCAGGTGTAGTTCCACTTTGGTTCTGTGGTTTTGATCACAGACTATTCGTGCCGTAGGGCCGCCATCGGGTCGATGCGCGATGCCTTCCACGCGGGAGCATAACCGGCGAGGAACGCGACCGCGAATAGCACCAGAACGGAGACCGCGAGCGACCACGGATCGTTATGTTTGATGCCAAACAGGAACGAGTCCAAAAATCGGGAGCTTGTCCAGGCGACTGCCAAACCGATGGCGAGTCCGGCGGCGCCCAGCGCGAACACTTCGCGGAGGACCATCCAGAGGATGCTACGGCGTTCAGCCCCGATTGCCATGCGGATGCCGATTTCGTTGGTACGCCGCGCAACGGTGTACGCCATGGTGCCGTACAAGCCGACGCAGGCGATGGCCAGCGCGAGAGCGGCAAAACATGCGCAGAGCCAGGCGAAGGTGCGCTCCTGGCTGATGGTCCGATCGATACGCGCGGCCTGTGTGGTGACCTCCGAGAGCGGCACACTGGCGCTGGCCTGGTGGACAGCACGGCGGACGTCGTTGACCAACGCGAGCGGGTCGCCGGCTGCGCGCAGTTCGAAGTGTACACGGCCCAGGTCGCGAAGATCCTGTGTATAGGGCACATAGGCGACAGTTGGGGTGTCCTTTTCTTTGAGCGAATTGTAGAGCGTGGTTTTGGCCACACCGACGATTTCTATGTCGGCGGGACCGTTCGAACTGCCGATTCCGATACGCCGTCCGAGCGGATTCTCGCCGGCAAAAAACTTCCGGGCGAATTTCTCCGTAACCACCGCAACCCTGGCGGAAGACATGTCGCGCGGTTCCAGCCCCCTGCCCAACACAATCGGGATCTGCATGGTCGCCAGGAACGAGGCGTCCACGGGCACGTAGCAGGTCTCGAGTTTCTGACCCGCGGCGGGGGCGGTGCCGGGAATGGTGAGACTCTGACTGTTCCAGGATCCGATGGCCAGGGGAAACTGCGAAAGCGCGGCGCTGCGCACGCCGGGAAGACTTCGAAAGCGGTCCAGCAGGTCGGCGTAGAATTGAGCCAGCGCGGCGTTCCTGTATCCCGCCTGCCGGGCATTGAGGTCGAACAGGAGCACGTTCTCTTTGTTGAAACCGAGTTCTACCGACTGAAGATTGGAAAGCGTGCGCCCGAAGAGTCCGGCGGCCACGACAATCAGGAGCGAGAGGGCAATCTGCGAGGCAACCAGCGCGTGGCTGAGGCTGATCCCCAGGCCCAGACGATGGCGCGGTCCGCGCTGCGCACCGGCGCGGGTTTCCTTCAGCGCGGGCGTGAGATCCACTTTCGTCGCCTGTATGGCGGGAGCCAGGCCGAAGACCAGCCCGGTGGCGAGCGCCAGTGCCAGCGTGAAGCCCAGTACCGGCCAGTTCAAGCTTGCGTGAAGCGTGAAATCTTCGCGTCCGTTGGCCAGCAGCCAGGTAATCGAACGGATTCCCCAGAGCGCCACAAGCACGCCGAGTAGTCCGCCCAGCAGGGATAACAGCGCACTTTCGGTCAGCAGTTGGCGCACCACGCGCAGACGTCCCGCGCCCAGGCTGAGGCGGACGGCCATCTCGCGCCGTCGGGCGGTGGAGCGCGCCAACAGGAGGTTGGCGATGTTGGCGCACGCGATGGCGAGAATCAGACCGACCATCGCCATGAGTACGTAAAGGGGCTTGGAATAGCGCCGCCGCAGCGAGTCGAGGCCGCCCGCGCCTTCCTGGAGCCACAGTGCGGGCAGGTCGGCTTTCTCCTTCGCGGTGGTTGCGGTGCCGTCCGCGAAGGAACGGAAGCGTCCCGCAAGAGCGGCCTGCGCCTGGGTGGTGCTCACCCCGGGACCCAGGCGGCCCATCATTTCCAGCCAGTAATAATTGTTATCGAAGAACTTGCGTTTCTCGTCCTCGCCGGGGTTGGCGGCGAGCAATGGGGCGGCGTGCAAGGGCAAATATACCTTGGGAGCGGCATCCGGGTTGACGCCGAAGAAGCCGGGCGCGGAAACTCCGACGATGGTGAACGGAGTGTTGTTGATCAGGATCGGGCGTCCGATGGCGGCCGGGCTGGCGGCGAAGCGGCTTTGCCAGTACTGGTAACTGAGGACGGCCACGGGCGCTGCCCCGCTGCGGTCGTCGTCGTCTGCTATGAGGCGTCCGGCCGCGGGGGACACGCCGAGCCCGCTGTAGAAACCGCCCGAGACGAGTTGCCCATCGGCGATTTCGGCTTGGTTCTCCGCCACGAGATTGATTTCCCACGCGGTGGCATAGGCGAAGAGGGTGGATAGCGGGTCGTGATTGGAGCGCAGAAGCTGAAACGCGCCGAAGGGATAGTTCGGGCTGGTGGTGCCGCCCGTGGGGTCGCTACGCCGGCTGCCGTTCTGGCCGTGAATCACTGCCGGGTTCTTGGCACGCCAGTTGACCACGACGAGTTGCTCCGGATGCTGCACAGGCAACGAGCGCAGGAGGATGGCGTCCATGAAGCTGTAAATGGCGGTGTTCGCGCCGATGCCCAGCGCGAGCGAGAGCGCGGCCATCGCGGTGAAGAGGGGGTTGGCTGCCATCGCGCGCAGGCCGTAGCGAATGTCCTGCGCGAATTGCTCCCAGAAGGTCCATGTCCACATGGCGCGGCTTTCCTCCTTAAGTAAAGTGATGTTGCCGAACTGCCGCCTGGCGGCGTTTGCGCCCCCCCGTTCCTCGGCGGCGAGCGCGAGGTGATGGCGCATCTCTTCGTCGAGTTCGCGCTCGAGTTGGGCGCGATGCAGTAGAAACCAGACTCTGCGGAAAGCTTCTTTCATACGGCTTCGATCACGCGTGCGATCGCTCCCATTACCTGGTCGAACTCGCGAAGCTCGCGGGCGAGTTGTTTGCGTCCATCGGGCGTCAGCTTGTAGAAGCGGGCGCGGCGGTTGTTGTCGGACTGTTTCCACTCTGCCACCACCCAGCCTTTGACGAGCATGCGCTGTAGGGCGGGGTAGAGCGAACCTTCCTCCACCTGCAGGACGTCCTCGGAAACCTGTTGAATGTGCTGCGCGATGCCGTACCCGTGGAGACTCCCGCGGCGTGCCAGGGTCTTCAGGATCAGCATGTACAACGTGCCGGGCGGAATATCGCGATGGCTTTCCATAGGCTAACTATACAACGTTAGACTATGGAGACGAGATCGGGTTAGCAAGAGACGCTGCAAACTGGGGACCCCCCCGGTGACAGACGAGACTGGCATGGGTTCCGCCGTCGTTTGCGGAACCCGCTGCCAGCCCCGTCTGTCACCGGGTTCGGCCACACGGCCCCCTATTTTCGTTCCCCCGGATGGGGCCTTTCCTCATGTCTGTCCCCGGTTTGCCCCCGCTGGGACGCGCCGATTTCTCGCGGTGTGTCCCCTCCGTTCGCTGCTCCCATTGAGCGGCACGGTATCATAGAATATATGAAGTTTTCCTGGTGCGCCGCGCTCGCGGCCACTGCTCTTTCTGCACAGACTTTCCCAGGAGCCGCCGCGCTCGATCAGGTGATCAATCAGGCTATCGAACAGGGCCGTATGCCCGGAGCCGTAGTGGTGGTGGGGCATGACGGCGCGGTGGTTTACCGCAAGGCCTACGGGAAACGCGCGCTGGTGCCGGCACCCGAGGCGATGACGCTCGACACCGTCTTCGATTGCGCTTCGCTCACCAAGGTTGTGGCGACCACCTCCTCCCTGATGAAACTTTTTCAGGAAGGCCGGTTCCGCCTGAACGATAAGATCACCGACTACATCCCCGAATTTCAAGGCGGCAAGAGCGACATCACGCTGCGCCAACTTTTCACGCACTTCTCGGGACTGCAACCCGACGTGCCGCTGGACACGCCGTGGACCGGCTACGACACCGGCATCAAGCTGGCCTGCACGTTCAAACCCGGCGGCCCTCCCGGCACGCGGTATGTGTACAGCGACATCAACTTTATATTGCTCGGCGAGCTGGTACACCGCCTCAGCGGCCAGATGCTCAACGAGTACGCGCGCGAGAATATCTTCCTGCCCATCGGCATGAAGGAGAGTATGTTCCAACCGCCCGCTTCGCTGGTACCGCGAATCGCGCCCACGGAGCGCTGGCCGGTGAGAACCGGTCCGCCGCTGCGCGGTCTGGTGCACGACCCGACGGCGCGCAATATGGGTGGAGTGGCCGGCCACGCGGGACTGTTCTCGACGGCGGACGACCTCTCCCGATTCGCGCAGATGATGCTCAACGGGGGCGAGCTGAATGGCATACGACTCTTCGGCCCGCTGACCGTGGCCAAGTTCATCGAACCGCAGACGCCGCCCGATCAGCCCATACTGCGCGGTCTGGGCTGGGATCTGGATTCGCCCCATTCGGGCAACCGCGGGGAACTCTTTCCCATCGGCAGCTACGGACACACCGGGTTCACCGGCACCTCGATCTGGATCGACCCGGCGACCAAGACTTACGTGATTCTGCTGGCCAATAGCGTGCATCCGGAGCTGCGCCCCGCGCTGACGCCCGTGCGCGCCAAGGTGGCGACGATTGTGGCCTCCGCATTCGGTCCCGGAACGCAGCCCGTGACCTTGACCGGGTATAACGATCTTCTCTCCGGACCCGGCGCGCGCCGCCAGGTGGCCCGCAACGGCGCCACGCTTACCGGCCTCGATGTCCTGGAAGCTGCGAAATTCCAGCCCCTCGCCGGCAAGCGCGTCGGACTGATCACCAACCAAAGCGGGCTAGACCGGCAGGGGCGGCGCAATATCGACGTGATGCGCGCCGCGGGCGTGAACATTGCCGCCATCTTCTCGCCGGAGCACGGTTTCCTCGGCAAGGAGGATCGCGCGGGAATTCAGGACACCACCGACTTCGCTACCGACATCAAAGTTTTCAGCCTCTACGGCGCTACCAACCGGCCGACTGCGGAGATGCTGAAAGGGATCGATGTGTTGGTGTACGACATACAGGACGTGGGCGTCCGCTTCTACACTTTCGAAACCACGATGGCTTACGCGCTCGAAGCGGCGGGCAAGGCTGGCCTGCCTTTTTATGTTCTGGACCGGCCGAACCCGATCACGGGCGTGCGTGTCGAAGGGCCCCTGATGGACGCGGGCAACAAGAGCTTCGTGGGCTATATGGCCGGCGAACCGGTGCGCCACGGCATGACCGTAGGCGAACTGGCGAAAATGTTCAACGCTGAAAACAAAATCGGCGCCAATCTCACCGTGGTCCCGATGCAGGACTGGCAGCGCGGGGACTGGTTCGATTCCACCAATCTTATGTGGATTAACCCGTCGCCCAACATGCGCAGCCTCAACGCGGCGATGCTCTACCCGGGGCTCTGCCTGATGGAATATTCCAAAAACTTCTCGGTGGGGCGCGGCACCGACGCACCGTTCGAACAGATCGGCGCCGATTTCATCGGGGGCAGGGAACTGGCGGCTTACCTGAATCAGCGCCAGATTCCGGGCGTCCGCGTGTACCCTACAAATTTCACGCCAACAGAATCCGTGTTCAAGGGTGTCAGGGTGGAAGGCGTGCGCTTTGTAATCACCAATCGCGAACTGCTTGACGGGACCCGCGTAGGCCTGGAACTAGCGGTGGGGATACAGAAGCTGTATCCCGGGAAGGTGGATTTCAATTTAGGTAAACGCCTGATGGGGAGCGACGACCTCATCCGCCGCATACAAGCCGCGGAAGATCCGCGCACGATCGAACAGTCCTACCAGGATGCAATGGACGCCTTTGCCGCGATGCGCGCGCGGTATTTGCTGTACTAAAGGGTACTCCGGGATGACGGTTAGCCTAGCCGCCGGGAGAATCGCCTTCGCCGGTCCCGGCGAGGTCTTCCAATTTTGTGCCGTCGCGATCGATTCGCTGTCCGATCGTGTCTTGAATGTCCATTTCGCTTTCCCGCGCACCAATGCCGGAGAGCTCCTGCTGATGTTCCTTGCTTCTGATAATTAATCGGTCCATCTCTGCCTCCTGGGTTGTGTCAATCCTGCGCTATTCCACGGCGCAAGTCAACAACCAAGGTGCGTGTTGTACTATTGCTGAGGATGAAACTACTGGGAGTTCTGATTCCTCCATTTATTTGTGCGAACCGGTACGTTCTGGGGTCGACCTGCGCCCTTCTTTCTCCCGGCCCCGCAGCGTTTTTTTCGCCGTAGCGGCGATCCCAGCCGCACGCAGCGTCGCGATCCGGCTGATGAGCTTTACCGGGACCGGCTTGGTGAGCGGGAAATGGACCGTCCCCTTTCGCAGCTCATAGCCGCTGAGCTCGCCTTCGAGAGCCGCAAAGAACGTCCCCGATGCGGCAAACAGCGAATAGTGTTCCTTGAAGGCAGCGAAATACAGCATCGGCTTTCCGTGCAGCTTGTATCCGGGCATTCGATACCCGATGCCCTCCACTGCCTCCGGAACAGCTCTTTTAATAGCGGCGCGCACCTGTTCGAGCTTCGCCCGCACCGCCTCGCTCTGCGTGGCAATGTACTCGTCAACCGACTTGGGAACGCTTGATTTCATATCCATATTCTATGTTCCGCCAGTGGTGCTACCGTCCTCGCGCGGCGACTACGGCGGCCCTTCCAAACCCGGAAAGAGAACTTGCGATACGCGATCCGCGTCGCTCGGGCTGATCTCGAATGGCGAAGCGAGCGGTCTCGACAAGAGCTTCTCGATTCGTTCCCTCAGCGCCGTCGCCGAAATCGTTCTCTGAACGACCACCAGCGCTTCGGTGCCACTACCGGCCGTCACGACGTAAATCGGCCGGGTATCCGTAAGCGAGAGAAGGACTGGTCGCACCCGGGCCCACCATTGCGGCGGCGGGCAGCAATAGGCCCCGTGGAGTTCGACCATCGAAAATTTGCCATACAGGTCTTCTTCCAGGAACGGGGTTTGCAAGGCAAAGGGAAGAGCGAAATCCAGGAAATAACGTTTGTGCCGCATGGCGGGAAGTGCCATAAAGACGGTACTGCCGGGCGGGATCGACCGCATAGCCGCCGGCAGTTGGGACGAGATCCGAGCCATATACAGGCCATTGTCGATCCACGGCCGGATGCTCCTCGTAAGCGCTGCGCCATAAAACAGCACCAGGCACCCGAACACTGCGCCTCGCCGCATCATCCCCTCCGAAGCCTCGGGCGAAATGAGTAAGGCAGCCGCGACGCACAACCCGGCGGCTGTGATGTAGAGGTGCCGCGCCGAGGTATAGGTAACGATCATCGGGCTGACGGTAATGGCGTACCAGACCGGCCCGAAGAACAGAAGAAGATAAAGCACGTGTGCGTACCTGGAGCGATGGGAGAACAGCCACCAGATCAACAGAACCGCAATTAGTAGCAGGACCAGACCGACAGCCATTTTCACGGAGCGCGATTCCGCGATTGACAACGGCAGGAGATGGATCACATAGAAAACCTGCTTGTGGGCAAAATCGGTCAGCATGCCCGGGTACAGCGAGTCTTCACGCAGCGCGTTCCCGAACAATGCCCTCCGCAGCGCGAGGTAGAACACGAGGACACCAAAGAAAGGCAAATGGGGCGTGAACCGCGAAATCCGCCCCGAGACGAAATCGTAAGCCAGCATCAGAACCGGCAGCGTCACCACCGATTGTTTCGCAAACAGCCCGATGAAAAACAAAATCAAGGCTCCCGCATAGTAGCCGTACAGGTGCCGCGCGCGAAAGCGAACAAAGCAAAGGAAAGCGCCCAGATAAAACATGGCAGCCAAGGAGTCGACGCGCCCGCTGATCCACGAGATCGGCTCCGCGTGGCACGGCATGATCGCAAACAGCGCTCCCGCGATAAGGCCGGCCCATCGGTTCGCGGGAGCAACCGAGCCAGCGATCGCGAACACCAGAAGTGCGTTCAGCGCGTGAAGAAGAACATTAGTCACGTGGTAGCCCGCGGAATTCGTCGCCCCCCACACATGGGCATCCAGAACGTAAGAGAACGCGAGCACGGGACGCAACTCATCCAATCGCATTCCATAGATACCTTCCGTCCAGTCGGATCCGAAATAGGAGAGAAGTCTTTGGAACGGCAGGCGGTGAAGATGTTTGACCAGGCCGAAATCGTCCCCTAAGAACCACTGCCGGGGGAAAACCGTGGGGAGTCCCACCGCCAGGCAAAGCGCCACGATCGCACAAATGGAGAACGGAACCGCGAACCTTGCCGGCTGCCAAAAGATTGCAGTGTTCTTTTTTGGTTCGACCATGAATTCGCCGGAGGGTGAAGGAGAACCACCGGCACGCCCTCACGCCAGCCGTGTTACTCTTTATCGCACCGCCCGAGGCGAAAGGCAACAGACGGTTCCCGATAAAACGTTCCGGAAAAGGACGTGCGCGACATGGGAAGCCGCCGCACCGAAATTTGTAAGGCCGGGCATGACTCCGGCCCGCTACTAATGACAGGACTTGGGAATAAAACACGACAAACTGTGCCATGGCCGGGGCATTCACATGGATTGCCCCACCACGGAGGACATTCTCTTTGTCTTTTGACAACTAGTCACGCGAGAGAGGGGATTGTCTCAAGATTTTGTGAAGGCACTTAGGGCCAGTAACTTACTGATTCGATAAAGCCATCATTCGCACAGATCCCCCGAATATTAGGCCATCGGTACAAAATCTGTACACGGCCCGCAAGGAAACAAGGATGCCCACCAGGATACTCCGGGAGGGAATACTAACCTCGGAGCGTGTAAACGAACTACCGCCAGAGGGCGAGTTATTCTATCGCCGTCTGATGTCTGTTGTTGACGATTTCGGGCGATTCTCCGCCAACCATACGTTGCTGCGGTCTGCGGCGTACCCACTCAAGCCGGACCTCTACAACGAGGAACGCATTGCGGAGTTCCTTGGACAATGCGAGGCGGCCAGGCTGTTGCAGGTTTACGAAGTCGCCGGCAAGCGCTACCTGGAGATGATCGACTTCCGGCAGCGGACGCGCGCGAACACGTCCAAGTGTCCAGAACCTCCGGGCGGATGTCCGTCAAATGACGGTCATGTGTCTGACACCCGCGCGCAACCGCCGTCAAATGCGGACATCCGCGCGAGTGCGCGCTCGGAGTCGGAGTCGGATACGGATACGTATACGTCGAATCGAGGCGAAGCGATGTTCCTTACGGAAGAAAACACCTCAGAAGCAAAACAAGCCATCGGCGCTCACCGTGGACGGGGAGACGAACCAGACACAACCATCACCCGAAAGATTCTCGTCAAGTTTGAAGGCATGGGCCAGTTTCAGAAATGGGTGACCGGCTTAAGTGCTGGTGTGGACCCGAAAGAGATCAGGGGCGATGGATTCGCGTTCTACCTGGCCGATGCTCAGCGTTGGATCGAGAACGGCGGTAGGCGTCCGCCGAAACGTAAGGCGCGCACGTTACCGTCACAGGGGAATGGACCTCATGGACCGGAGAGGGCACGGAGAATCGGGGGCAAGTCCCTCCATCCACGGCGGAGGACACACGGATCCAGAACGCGCAGGCGATTAGAGGCGGCGGCGGCCAAACCATCCCCCTACTTCGACACCACAATCATCACAGGCAAACAGGAGAACAACGGCAATGCGTAAGGCAGGGCGGGATAACGAACGCAAGGCACGCGAGGAATTCGCGGCGCGGATGGAACACGCAAGGGTATGCACCGGCGTACGTCTCGCGCTCTACATGACCACCGTGGAAGGCCAGACGGTCCGAGTACTCGACGGAACACCCTGCGATTGCGCCAGGGGGCAGAGAATAGCAAAGACGGGCGGTCTGGAGGAAGTCGTGGAGCGCGCGGCACGGAGACGCGGGCCAACGTGGGTCACGCGGGCAGAACTGGAAGCCAAACACTTTCGCGGCGCGGGCCTGCCCATGTGGGGTATGGGCGTGATCACGTCGGCACCGTAAGGCTGTGGCTGAGCCGTGATTGGGCCACGGTATTATGGAGAATGGCCAAGCCACTCGGAAGATCTTCCGTGGAAGCGTATGGATTTGGGATCATCACAATTGTAAGCGTGGTGCTCCCTATGAATCGGCGGATGCGTGGCGGACTCATTCTGGTCGCAATAGTTCTAATCATCCATCTCATATGGAGATCTGAATGGACCATCGATCTGCGCTCACACCACAAGGCACTTGTGAGTGCTTGTGTAATCGTACTTATGGGGATCGGGCTGTGGTTCGCGTTCCATCAAACAGCCGAATCTAAGCCAATCACACAGGCAACAAGCAAACCTGTAGCCCCAGACGGCCTCCCCGCACCTCCAGCCCCTGCTCCCAAGGAGTCGCCGCCACCGCTAAAACTAAGAGCGGATGTTACCGTGCCCAAGGCTCGCCAGAGCGAGACTAAGAAGACCCAGGCAACTCCCGTGGCCATGCAGCCTGGAGTTAGTTCGCAGAGCGGGGCAGCAGTAGGAACTATTACCGTTCAGCCTGGAGGGGTTGCGTCGGTAGGGCAAACCGGGGGTATTACGGCGGCACAGGTTAGCATTAGTGCAGATATAGATCCGCAGTTGACCGCACGGCAAGAGGGTAATACGGTTACCGTAAGAACCAGCGGGAGGATCGATTCTGCTTCAATAGTGCTATTGTTCGATGCAGACGTTAAACTCGTATCAAATAGTTACGGAACATGCATGATGTGTGGGCAGGGGACGATAAACGACGCAGAAGGGAGGCCAAATCCAAGGAGCATTTGGCTTTTTTGGGCTAGTTCTCTGACCGCTTGAAGGGTTTCCTTTTGTAACCGAATTTCCGGCGGGCGGCTTTTCGGTCGAACCTCCAATTGATCTTTATCTGGTCGCGGTTCGTGCGGCGGTTCCAGGCACGGCTCTCGCGGCGCAGAGTCTTGATATCCGGTATTCTTCGAGTTCCCAGGCATTGTCGCGCGAAGAGGCCGATTTCGATTTCTGCCTGATTGAGCCAACTCCCGTGAGTGGGCGTGTGATGAACGGTGAACCGATTCCATACCTCGCCGCCAATCTCCGCTCCGAAGGCGTCCGTCAAGGACTTTCGACAGTGGATATTAAGGTTGTCCATCACCAGATGGATAGTCTTAGCTTTCGGGTATTGCAGCGCAAGATCACAGACCACGCGCGCGAACTCGAAGGCGGAACGGTTGGGTGTCACGAAAGTGAAATGCCGTCCGGCCTTCGGCTCTACGGCGCAGAAGACGTTGGCAGTGCCGCAGCGTTCATACTCGCTGTCGCGCCGCGCTTCGCGCCCCGGCTGGGCGGCAGAAGCCGGACGAACCTCGGCATGGAGCGTGACGGGCTTCTCATCCAAACACACCACCGGTTCCTCTGGATCATACGGTTTTTCGTAAGTCTCCAGCACATCTTCCATCTTGGTGATGTACTCGTCATTGAGTTCGGGCACGCACCACATTTTTTTCCCGCCACGGCTTGAGGTCGTGGGCAAGAAGCAGGATGCGGATGGTTTCCCTCCCCACACGGGGGACCAGTTTTCTTTTCACGGCTTCCTGGACCACCAACCGCACGGTCCAGCGGGCGCGGCCTTCAGGAGGATCACTACACACCAAGGCAATGATCCGCTGTTTTTGGCTGTCGTCGAGCACAGCGGTCGCGCCAGGGCGCTGTTTTTCGAACAGGGCGGCTTCCAGCCCACCCTTCTGATAGCGATGGCCAATGGTGCGAATGGCTTGCGCGGTGAGTGGGATGACTTTGGCAATCTGTGGCGGGCTACTGCTCTTCGCCAGTTGAAGCAGGGTGATGGCGCGCAGAACAACCCGAACTTGCTGCACGCCGCCGGCGAGCAGCCTCGTCAGCTCCTTCTGATCCTTGGGAGTGACATCAATACGCAGCGGTGGACGGCCCATACCCTGAGTATGCGCCAAAACAATTCTGCATAAAAATGGTTTTTCCAATATTTCTAGGCGGTCAGAGAACTAGTCCTCCGTTCATTCCAGAGGAACCACTGACGGTTACTTTTTCTTCTGTTGGTCCAGCGGCTAGGCTACTTCGCTTTGGGAAGGGACTGCGCCCACCCAGATAAGAGCGCCCCAAGGGGTAGGGGGCGGATTTTTTCTTTCCGATGCCCCCTCAGTAGACCGCGCGAGAGGCACGCGCAAGCGGCTACCAGTTTTCAGAATCGTGACAGGTTGTAGCACAACGCCACAGTGTACGGTCAGCCTTGATGTAAGCATACCCCAGGCAAAGACATACGGCGTACACGGGGCGAAAGTGTAACGCCTCGGAATAATTCGGCAACCTGGCGCAATCTGGTAAACCTGTAATTCCGATTGATATGAATGGACTCGGCGCACAACCATAAACGCGTCCCCCAGCCCATGTGGTGTTTCCGGGAAGAAGCCCCTCGCGCCGTTTGGAACGGGTGAGGGCTTTGGTTTTTGGTGATGCCCTTTCGCTACACTGGCCAGTGGATGACTTACTCCCTGGTTCAATACCTTGGTAAGCTGAACCCTTCCCAGGCAACGGCGGCGCAGTCCGCCATTCTAGTCTAGGCACTATCGTCACCAAGCAGACATTCCCGTTCTGGTCCAGACTATTCATGGCGCTCACAGCCGAAGAGGTACTCATCGATGGGCGCAGGCCGATTGACGCCACCTTCGACCCGACACTCCTCAATGGAGCCGAGATGGATGCCATCTTTAAGCTGCTGGGTGAGTCGAGGGCCGGGCAGTCGGACCCGGTGGTATCGAGGCTCTTTCTGGAGATCGAAACCCACCTCCACGCAGAAGACCCGTGCGAATTCACGGAACCTCAGTGACCTCACACTGCTCCGCTACTCCGCCCCCCAGTTGCCGCGAACAGGTTGGGGTTTTTATTTTGGGATGCGCAAAAATAAATTGACCTTTTTGCACATCGGGAATAAGGTGAAAGAGGAAATCGGACAGCACCGTGCCGGTTTTCTCTTCCGTCGCGCATCGCGCCTAAAACCGATCCGACCGGGAGACTCCACTTTAGAGCATTGAACCGCAAGCCGGAGCGTTTCGGGCGCGGCATCTCAAAACCAGTCGTTATAGGCCAACGAATGGAAGTCGCATTTTCAATCAATCCGACCGTGCGCACCACTGCGCCCGTAGTCACTCTCGAAAAAGGAACCGCAATCGCAACGGGGTTCACCGATTGCATTGTGTTCAACGCGGAGGCCCGATGTGCTCCGTCTGAGGTATGGGTGGGCAAATTCGGTCGCAGTGTCAGAACGCCCCGCACGCCCGCCTGTCCCGGACTTCGGGAAGCGCGGGAGCGTAACCGCGCCCGTACCGCAGTAACCCAGGGCAGACCCGCCAAGGTGTCAAAGCACCTCACTGCGGAGGAATTGTCCGAACTGTTAGAGCAATACCGGGACACGTTGGCGAGATGCGTCAGCGTGGCACTTCGGGAAAAGAAAATCCCGCGTCATGTTGACCGGCGCGAAATCGAGCACGCCCTACTCGTAGAACTGGAGGACATCCTACGGGACTATCGACCACGACATGATGCCACGATGGACACCTACGTTTGGGGGTGCCTCAACAAGCGTGTCAAGACGGTGATTTCGCGCGAAACAATCCTGCCCGCCGTATCCCTGGATCGAGCGTGCGGTTACCCGGAGGGTGACTGGCGACCAGGTGCGCGTGTCAGCCCGGCGCCTGGCGCCGATGACTCAAAAGACCGCATCGGCTGGGGGGCACCACGACAGCGGGCGCCCGTTTCGCTTTGGCTGGATCGCGCGAACCTGAAGCTATCAATCAAGCTCGCGGAGGGGCACCTTGACCCCACCGAGCGGCGCGTTTTTGATCTTTATCACCGCAGGGACCGCGACTAAAAGCAAATAGGGCGCGAACTTCGCGCATCCCAGGCGTGGGTAAGTGGGGTACTTGCTCGTGCGGAAGAAAAAATGCGAACTTTTCTCGCCGACGCGTGATAATTCCGATCCGAATTCCTGTTAATAGGGGTGGGAGCAAACGAAAAACCTATGAACGAGACACGATTGACCGCTGCGGACGTGGCCCGCATCGCGGACTTGGACCCGAGTACAGTTGAAGACTGGACCCGGCGTGGCGTGGTGCCGACGACGGCCACGGACTACACCAGGGCAGATGCGCTGCGGTTCACCGTGGTTCGTAGCCCGATGGGGCATGGAGTCCCCGTGTTCCGGGCGGCGGAAACGCTGAGGCGCATCGAAGAGACGCAGGCGCAGTACTGGCGGGCGGCGCTCGATGAATGCGCGCGCGGCGAAGCCCACGTATACATCTTCACGGTGTTTTATAACTCGCAGGCTTTTGGTGTGTTCCTGTATGCTGGCGATTCACGGACGGCTGATGCGTTCATCCAGAACAGCATGGCAGACGGAACGGCGGGCGAGTTCGTGGATGCGAGCGTGCCAGACTATCCGGTACCGGAAGGCGCACCACCCAGTCGCGTGGCCCGGTATGACATCGGCCCCGACCTCCGACGCGCATTTCGTGAGATGGGATCCGCGGCATGAGTCCCCCACTTCCCCCCTGGAAGCGTCGCCCTGCCAGACCCGCCCGAATACGGCGTCCGCCGTATACCACCGCGCGCTGATGCGGTTCGGTTTTTGCCATGTATGCCATGCGGCGGCGGACGGATACCACGTTCCACTAGACTCCGAAATTGTTCTATGTCCGAGCTGTTGCCCCTGTTGTCATCCGCAACTGAGCGCGATCCACGCGGGCGCGGCGGCGGAGGTGCAGGCATGAAAAACAACGGCGATTGGGAACTGAAGGACATTCCGTACCTGCTTAAGAAGTTCCGCGACAGTGGCGGACATAACCCGCTTCCCCTCCTTGGCGCACGTGCCGCACTGACGGACGCATGCGGCGATCTGTTCGACGCGGCGGAGAAACAATCGCGCGGACTGACGGCGGATGAGCGGAGATCGTTCGATTTATACTCGGCGCAGGTACGCCAGGTCAACGCGGACCTGGCGAAGTACAAGGCTGCGCGAGTCGCAATGGACGGGGCGGACATGGTTCACCTTCCGTTTTAGGACCGCGCGCTAAGCGGTTCTATTCCTCAACCACGGCAACCCCAGACCGGCAGGCGTCGGCGCGGTATTGCTTTCACGGACCAAGAGCACAACGTCCGAAAACTTTAGGCTCCAGTGATACCCCAACAGCACCAGGCGGCGCGTGATGGGGTTTCGTGCGCTCCGACATCTGGCCAGGCGGCCCGATGGCGGCGCGGACTGCCGTTCTGCGGCAACAAATCAACACACTGGGAGATTTTATGGACCTCAAAGAACTTCGCGCGAAAAAGGAAGCCTACCTGAACACCATGAGGGGCATTCTGGATCGCGCCACTTCCGAGAACCGCAGTCTGAGGACTGCGGAGTACGAAAGACTTCGACGGACTCAAAGCGAAGATAGACGATATCAACGAGACCCTTGTCTCGCGCTGCAACCCTCGGAGAAATGCGGGCCGACCTGGAAAGGCCCATCACGGCCGGACCCGTCACTTCGCGTGATCCGGACGGCCTGGTCTACGTACCGCGCAACATCAACGCCGGCGAAGTGCGCTCCTACAAGGGCAACGAAGCCATTTCCGAGATGCGCTATCAAGGCAGGCCTCGGCGCTTACGTTCGCGGCATTGTCACTGGAAAATGGAACGGCGCGGAGGAACTGCGCGCCCTGGCTGAGGGCAGCACTCCCGGTTCCTATCTGGTGCCCACCCCGCTGGCCGGTTACCATATCGACTTGGTACGCAACCAGGCCCAAGTGATTCGCGCTGGCGATATGACGATTCCGATGGACAGCCAGACGCTGAAAATCGCGCGCCAGACCCAGGATGTCACCTCCGCGTGGAAGACGGAATCGTCCGCGATCACGTTCTCAGACGCAAACTTCGACACCGTGACCTTCACGGCTCAGATGCTTGTGGCCGGTTCGAAACTGTCTATCGAAGTGGTCGAGGACGCTCCGAACCTCGATACCATCGTGGGCCGGAGCATCACCAAGTCGTTAGCGCTTCAACTCGACTCCGCGGCCCTGTACGGTAGCGGCACGGCTCCCGCGCCACGGGGCATCCGTAACCAGGCTTCCGTTACCGTGACCGACCTGGGGACCAACGGCTACACGCTGGTGGACTATTCGAAGTTCAGCAGCGCTATCGCTACCCTCATGGGTACCAACTTCAACGGCCCATTCTCCGCGATCTACAGCGCGCGGACGGCTGGCGAATTAGACAACCTGCAGGACACGCTTCATCAACCCTTGCGCCAGCCCGACAGCGTGGCGGCCATGCTGAAGTACGTCAGCAACCAGGT
>CAWDWK010000027.1:0-156362 GCA_963805775.1 uncultured Solibacteraceae bacterium
CGTGGAAGTCCTCACCCAGATCGACGTCAATTACACCCTGTCCGACGAACAACCACCCGTCCAGCAGTAATTGCGCATATCACCCTGGGCGGCCACCCGACCGCCCCAGTCAGAGCCACGACCGTCAGGGAGCGGTTGCCTCAGCCTGCACCGTAAGTTCGCGCAGGTCGTCGATCCAGTAATCCGGGGTGAATTGCGCCAGGTCTTCGCGCTTGCCATAGCCGTAAGTGACCGCGCAAGTCGCCACTCCCGCGCGGCGGCCTGCTTCCATATCGGCGGCGGAATCGCCCACGAACAGGCAGTCCTTCGGTTGGGCGCCCATCGCTGCCAGCGCCGTGAACAGGACGTCCGGGGCCGGCTTGCATGGGAAGCCGTCGGTGCCCTGCACATGGTCGAAATGCTGGATCAGGCCGAATTGCTCCAGGATGGCGCGGGTGGTCGGACTGCCCTTTGTGGTAGCCGTGCCCTTGCGGCCGCCCAGCTCGCGAGCCCTTCCGCCACGCCGGGATAAACCTTGGTCAGGCTGTGTCCCGCGCCAGGTACACCTTGCGATATTGCGCGAGCATCTCGTCCATACGCTCCTGCGTGGGGTCCGGGATTACATCGGCAAAGAGATCGAAGAGGTGGCGGCCGATGTAGCTCTTGAGGTAGTCGAAGGTGACCGGACGGGAGGGATTGACTGCAAGCACTTGCTGGACAGCGCCGCAGATGTCCTGGGCGCTGTCCAGCAGGGTGCCGTCGATATCGAACAGATAAACCGGGAACGCAGGGATCACGCCGGCTGGGAACCTTCGTTGAGGCCGGGAACGCGGCGTCCGCTCTCCGGCCGGATCACTTGCTGCACGCCTCCGCCGGGAGTCTCTTTCGGCGCTTGCGGCGCCAGCGTCTGGCCCTTGATCAGCTGGGTGACTTCGTTGCCATCCAGGATCTCGCGCACCAGCAGCATTTCGGCGATCGTCACCAGCGCTTCGGAGTGCTGGTTGATCACCGCTTCCGCCGTATCGTAGCCGCCTTGTACGAGCTTCTTCACCTGCTCATCAATACGGATCGCGGTGTCTTCGGAATAATCGCGGTGCTGCGCGATCTCCCTGCCCAGGAAGATCTGCTCTTCCTTCTTGCCGTAGCTCATCGGCCCGAGTTCGCTCATGCCCCACTCGCAGACCATCTTGCGGGCCAAGTCGGTGGCGCGCTCGATATCGTTGCCCGCGCCGGTGGTCATGTGGTGCATGTACTTCTCTTCGGCGATGCGGCCCGCCATCAGGATGGCGAGTTGGGCCAGCAGGTATTCCTTGTCGTAGGAGTGCTTATCGTCGATCGGCAACTGCATCGTGACGCCCAGCGCCATGCCGCGCGGGATGATCGTGACCTTGTGCAGCGGGTCGGCATTGGGCAGGCTGGCCGCCACCAGCGCATGTCCGGCTTCGTGATAGGCCGTGTTGCGCTTCTCGGCCTCGCTCATGACCATGCTCTTGCGCTCGGCGCCCATCAGGATTTTGTCCTTGGCGAGCTCGAAATCGAGCATCATGACGACCTTGCGATTCTGCCGCGCCGCATTCAGCGCCGATTCGTTCACCAGGTTCGCCAGGTCGGCGCCCGCCAGTCCGGGTGTGCCGCGCGCGAGAACGCTGAGATCCACGTTATCGCCCAGCGGAATCTTCTTGGTGTGCACGCGAAGGATGGCTTCCCTGCCCTGCACGTCGGGACGGCCCACTACCACACGTCGGTCGAAACGGCCGGGGCGAAGCAGTGCGGGATCCAGCACGTCGGGGCGGTTGGTGGCGGCCACCAGAATCACGCCCTCGTTGGATTCAAAACCATCCATCTCCACCAGCAACTGGTTCAGGGTCTGTTCGCGTTCGTCGTGTCCACCGCCCAGGCCGGCGCCGCGATGGCGGCCCACCGCGTCGATTTCATCGATGAAGATGATGCACGGCGCATTCTTCTTGCCCTGTTCGAACAGGTCGCGTACGCGACTGGCACCCACGCCGACGAACATCTCGACGAAGTCCGAGCCTGAAATCGAGAAGAACGGAACACTGGCTTCGCCCGCAATCGCGCGGGCCAGCAGGGTCTTGCCGGTTCCCGGAGGCCCGATCAGCAGCACACCCTTGGGAATGCGTCCGCCGAGTTTTTGGAATTTCTGCGGCTCCCGCAGAAATTCGATAATCTCCTGCAGTTCTTCCTTGGCCTCTTCCACGCCGGCGACATCCTTAAAGGTGACCTTTTTCTGCTGGGTGGAGTGCAGCCGGGCCCGGCTCTTGCCGAAACTCAGCGCCTTGTTCCCGCCGCTCTGCATCTGGCGCATCATAAAGATCCAGAAGGCGAGCAGGACAATGAACGGAGACGCATTGAGTAGAATTGAGACCCAACCGCCGGACGAGGTGTCCTTGATGTTGACGTTAACCTTCTTGTCGTTCAAAAGGTCGTACAACGGGGGATAGTTTGCTGGCACCTGCGTATGGAATCCCAGTTGAGGATTCTGGTACACTCCGTGGACATCGCGGTCCGCAATAGTAACTTCTTTCACTTCACCAGCCTTCACCTTTTCCAGGAACTGCGTAAAGCTGATGTTGTCTTCCTTGATGCCCTGACCGGTTCGGACTACCGCAAAAAGCAGCACCGCAACACAGATAAGAACTACCCAGAAGATTAATGTCTTTATATTCGAGTTCACGAAACCTCCGTACCGGTCATTACTTCAATAGACGCCACTCTAATAGACGCCGCCCGATGCGATCGCGATTCCAATACTCTCCGATCACCGGACTTCCAACTCGCCGACGGCCAGAACCCTCGAGCTCGCTGCACCGGCTGCAACCCCTGTCGCAGCCCCGAACCCTCGTACCCAGACGATGGATTCCGCATCCGTCAGGACCGGCCACTGCGCTCGCTCCCAGATAGGAATACGTGCCTGCTGGAAGAGCGTTTTGATCTTTTTCGCGGCGGGGATCCCGATGGGCTGGTACTGGTCTCCCGGCCGCCAGTTCCGCAACTCAAGCGGACCGGACAGCCGATTCCAGTCGATACCACCCATCCATTTATTATATACGTTCTCTGCGCATCGTGTAGTTCCCGAGTTTTCAAGCAGTTCCAGTGAAATCGCGGAATCGGTACCAGGAATTCGCGTTAAACCCGGCAAGGCGGGGCAAACGCAGTAAGCCTCGACCCGGCCTGGAGGGGCGAACCGCAGCCAATCGAACGAGCGGCGGACTTCCAACCCCGGGAGTTGTGTGCGCCCCGTCCCCTCGGGGCGCCCCGCGAGTTCGAGCACCGCCGCGATGTGGCGGAAATCGGCAGGACAGACCATCGCTTTGTGTGGTCTGTCATGTTTTTCACCGGCCACCTGTATAGCGTGCCGGACCAGGCGCCGGGCGGCAGCCAGCGGCAGTCCCGACAGCGCCGCGGCGGAAATCAACACGGCATCGCCGCGGCGCGTGAGATGAAGTCCATCCAACCGCTCGATCTCCCCCTGCCAGTACGCCTCTTCCGCCAGCGAGAGGTCGGCCGTGTGGGCCAGGGTTTCGGCAATTGCGGGGTTCCACTCCCGCGCAAGTTGAGGCAGCAGTTCGTGGCGGATACGATTGCGTGCGAAATCCAGGCTGGCGTTCGTGGCGTCTTCGCGCCACGCAATGCCACGCTCCCGTAGGAAATCAAAAATTTCTGCCCGCTCGATCTCGATCAAGGGCCGGACAATGCCGCTATCCGTAACCGGGTGGATGGCAGCCAGTCCGGTGGCGCCGCTGCCGCGCAAAAAGCGAAAAAGTACGGTTTCGGCCTGATCGGACCGTGTATGTCCCAGCGCAATCAGGGCAGCCAGTCCGCCGGCCAGATATTCGTGGAAGAAAGCGAGACGCCCGTTGCGCGCGGCTTGCTCCAGGTTTCCGCCCGCGTTGGAAAGATCCAGATCGTAAAGCGTAAACGGAAGATGGAGCGACGCGGCGAGGCAGCGGACAAACTCAGCGTCGCCGCGTGACGCATCGCCGCGAAGGTTGTGGTTGACATGCAGCACGCGAAGCCCCAACTGCCATCGCGGAGCGAGCTCGATCAATGCATGGAGCAGGCAAACGGAATCGGCGCCGCCGGAGACCGCGACACCCACCCGATCCCCCACCGTCAACATGCGATACCGCTCGATCGTATCCACAACGCGTTCCAACAACATGCTTTTCAATCTGCTCTCATTGTAAGAACTCTCGCAAACCAAGGACTCACATGAATTTCCGGCGCCTTTCCGGAAATTCGCACTCTGTCCCCGGTTTGCCTCACGAACACACCTTAAACCATACCGTAACGTCCGAAAGGGTATACTTACCGGTGAGCTGACCTATGCAAATACTAGCCGGCATTGTCCTCGGACTCATAGCCTGGTTCCTCCTGCGAATTCTTCTGATGGGCGTGTACACCGTCGATCAGAACGAGCGCGCCGTCAAGACTCGATTCGGACGCGCAGTCCGCGTTCCCGGAGGCAAGACTACCCTCGACGATCCCGTCGCCGAAATGCTCCGCCCCGAGGAGCGGGCCCGATACACCTATCCGCAAGTGCGCGTCATCCCGCCCGGCGGACCGTACTTCAAAATGCCGTGGGAGAAAATCTACAAGGTCTCCATCGCCACCATGACCGTGAACATGGCGCTCGACCCCGAAAGCCCCGCGGCCAACGACAACGGGACCCGCCTCGAAGCTGTCACCAAAGATCAACTGAATACGGGACTGACCGGCCAGATCCGCTACCGCGTGAGCGAAGCCAATCTCTACGCCTTCCTGTTCGGCATCAAGCGGCCCTTCGTACACGTGGTGGCGTATTTCGTCTCGGTCCTCCGCCAGCGCATCGCCAGCTTCGAGGCCAAGGAGGCGGCACTCGCCGTCGGGGCAGTGGCTGCCGGCGCCCAGCCGGCGCTCGCCGGCAGCGAGATGACAGGCATCTCCATCAACGACCTGCGCAAGAACCTCCGCGACCTGAACGAGTACATGGATAACGAATGCCGCTCCGCTCCGGCGCGCTACGGTGTCATCCTCGACGCCTCGCTGATCACCGGCATCGACCCGCCGCCCGAAGTGGAATCGGCGCTCGCCGCCATCAACACCGCGCACAACCAGGTGTCCAGCGACATCAGCCTCGCGCAAGCCGCCGCCGATCAACGCGTCGTGCAATCGCGGCGCGCCGTCGAAATCGAAACCCTGCGCGCCCAAGCCGAAGTCGAGCCGGTGAAATCGCTCGCGGCCGAACTGGGCGCGCTCCATCGGACCGGACCGGGCATCCTGGCATCCTATCTGCGCAACGTGCGCCTGGCGCTCTACGACAAAGCCCAACAAATCTACCTGGAGGCGGGGAAATGACCGACCAACCTTTTACCGCACTTCTCGCGGCCGCGCTATTCACCTTCGTGGGCGCCTTCCTCGCCGAGCCGGTCCTCCTCGGCCTGGGCCGGATTTTCGGACTCTACGCGTTGGTGCAGGAGCGCACCTGCCGCGTCTACATGTTATTCGGCAAAGTTATCGGAGTGCTCGACGAACCGGGGCTCCATTTTCTGCCCGGCAAACTCGGGCCGGCAGCGTTCGTAATCAACCTGATGGGCAACGTCTACGTGCTGGATATGCGCCTGGACCAGGAGTATCTGCGCAGTCAGCCCGTGAATTCCGAAGAAGGCGCGCCCATGGGAATCGGCATCTGGTACGAGATGTGGATCAGCGATCCCGTTTCCTACTTGTTCAAAAACACCGATCCGCGCGGATCGCTGCGCGCCAACGTGAGCAACGCCACCGTCCGCTGCCTCAGCAATATGAAGCTGTCGGAAATGATGGAGACACGTCACAACATGAGCCAGACCGTGCGCGCCGAAGTCACCGACAAATCGCAGGCATGGGGCTATCAACTCGGCAGCGTCTACATCCGCAAGGTGCATTTCCGCGATGTCGGAATGATTCATCAGATCGAAGAGAAGGTGGTGAACCGCCTGCGCCAAGTGACGTCTGCTATCCGCCAGGCCGGGTCGAATCAGGTCAGCGTAATCACCAGTTCGGCCGAGCGTGAGGCGGCCATCGAGTTCGCCAAAGCAGCGGCCATCCGCCCTGCCACCCTGGGACAGGCCTTTCAGGAGATCGCCCGCGAACCCGAGGTGGCCGCAGCACTCTTCGACGTGTTGGAGACGCAGCGGATCCTGGGCAGCAGCGCCAAGATCGCCCTCCTGCCCGGCGGTCCCCACGGCCGCATGCTGGCCAATCTCATGGCAGCGGAGAAACAGGGATAATCTGCCTCCGCCACCGAATGCTGCGGCAGTAGGGTGCCGGTTGGACCGTGAAGGCGGCCGTCACACGATATATACGAAGTATACGAATCCGGCCAACGGCGCGAAAGCTCCAGTGCCGCGTCACGCCGAGATCGACAATCGCCTGGCGCGCAAGATCTGCCAGCAGCTTGCGATCACTCCCATTCGCTGACTCCCGCCACTATTTTTGGTGCCATAACGCCCTTTTCCAGCCACGCCTTCCAAAATTCCCATTGACGTGACCATTTAGTCACGTTACTATTAAATCACGTTAGGAGCCAACCGAAATATGAAAATCGACGATCTTACACTGGACATCACTCAGAGCATTGACGTGAAAGCCGACATCGGCGACGTCTTCCGCAGCGTCCTGTACCGTTTGGGACAAGGCAGCACCAACGGGCAAGGCGAATCGATGCAGATGACGTTGGAGGAGTGGCCGGGCGGCCGCTGGTTCCGTGACCGCGGCAACGGCATCGGCCACCTCTGGGGGCACGTGCAGGTAATCAAACCCCCGGTGCTTCTGGAACTGAGCGGCCCCATGTTCATGTCGTACCCGGCCCTCAATCACATTGAAGTAAAGTTGGAACAGAAGCCCGGCGGAACTCATGTCGACCTGCACCACCGCGCCATCGGCTTCATCGACCCCGCTCACCGGCAGGGCATCACCACTGGTTGGCAGCACATCCTGGAAGGCATCGCCCAGGACTGCGCGCCGCACGCCAGCGTGCAGCGAACCTAGATGCCTGATGACGACCTCGACGGCGTGTGGAAGGCCTTGTCCGACAGCACCCGCCGCTCGATTCTCGATCTGTTGCGCCAGGGCGTCCGCACCACTACCGAGATTGTGGACGCCTTCCCGCACCTGACCCGTTTCGGCGTCATGAAACACATCGACGTGCTCCGCGCCGCCGGCCTGATTCACACACGTGAGGACGGCCGGCAGCGGATCAACTCTTTGAACGTAGTGCCTATCCGGCAGATTTACGAACGCTGGGTCGGACGCTTCGAGGAGCTGTGGTCAAGCCACCTGCTCCGCATCAAAGAGGATGCCGAAAGCCAAACTGCCAAGAAGCGCCCGAACAAGGGCTGACCCGCAACGCTGCGCACGCACACCGGCAGGATCAGTGTGTTTGCTCGCAACCACCAAAGAGAGGAGAGTCCGATGACTGCAACACAACCCCGCCACAAAGTGGCAACCAGAAACGAATGGCTGAAAGCGCGCATGGCGCACCTGGCCGCCGAAAAAGAATTCACCCGCCGCCGCGACGAGCTGGCACGGCAGCGCCGCGAACTGCCGTGGGAAAAAGTCGACAAGAATTACGCCTTTGAAGGACCTGACGGCACCCAGACCCTGGCCGGTCTCTTCGCCGGCCGCAGCCAGCTTGTCGTTTACCACTTCATGCTCGGCCCCGATTGGGAAGAGGGCTGCAAATGCTGCTCCTTTCTGGCCGACCACTTCGATGCCATCCGCATCCACCTGGCGCATCGCGACGTCGCCTTCACCGCCGTCTCCCGTGCCCCGATGCCTCATATCCAGGCGTTTCAAAATCGTATGGGTTGGCGCTTCCCCTGGGTTTCGGCGTTCGGTACCGATTTCAATCGCGATTACGGTGTGCACTTCACCAAAGAGGAACTCACGGGCGAGGTCGAGTACAACTACGGCAAAACCCGTTTCGGCTCGGAGGAAGCGCCCGGCCTGAGCGTGTTCTACAAGGACGAAGCGGGCGAGATCTTCCACACCTACTCCACGTACGGGCGCGGGCTCGATGCCATGGTCGGGACCTATCAATTCCTCGATCTGGTTCCCAAGGGTCGCGACGAAGATGGCCTGGCATTCTCGATGGCGTGGGTCCGGCACCACGACAAGTACGGCGACGATTACGTGCTCGATCCCGCGGCCGGCTATGAGAAGCCGCGCGAAACGGCCGCATGCTGCAAACACGAGGAGGGTGCGTGATGGCCGGGCAGTGCTGCACGGGCGAGGGGCCATCGCGCCGCCTCGCCCGCCGGTGGGCCGGGGCCACGGCTTCCATGCTGCCCGGGGCAGTGCTGGTCTTGCTGCCGAAATGCCCGTTGTGCCTCGCAGCCTGGCTCACGGTCGTCGCGGGAGTCGGCGTCTCTTCAGCGGCCGCGGCACACGTGCGCGAGTCGATCGTGGTCTTGTGGGTTGCAACCGTGGCGGTCGCCGCTGCGCGGATCATTCGGCGCCGCGCCTTCACACGGATGCGCAAACTGGGGCCGTGCCTGGACCGCTTTACGGTAAACTGACGTTATGGACGCGTGGCACTTCATTGCCGAGCGTAAGATTCGGGAGGCTATGGAGGAAGGTGCTTTCGACCACCTGGATGGCGCGGGCAAGCCACTCGATCTCAACGAGAATCCATTCGAGGATCCCTCGGACCGCCTTACCTATCGATTGTTAAAGAACAACGGGTTCGCGCCGGCGTGGATCGAGGAAGCGAAGGAAATTGAGGCGGAATCGCGTCGCCTGTGCACTCGGAACCCAGACTCGAGGAGTGATTTCCAGATCCGTGCGGCTGCCCTGAACCGCAGAATAGTGTCTTTCAATCTGAAGGCGCCGTCTGCTGGCCTCCACAAACGACTATTCAAATGAGCTGCGGCGGGGTTACGGCAGCCGTATCCACGGCGGGTACTTATTCTCTGTTTTCCCCCTGGGGCTGCGGCGAGAGAGGCAGCCTAACTCGAATTGCCATCCAAACACTTCACGGTAGAAATTGATCGCCCGGTCGGGTGCGTGGCAGGGATCGCAAAATAGGTGATTCTTGGCATAACTTAACTCGCCCGCTTCTTTCTTACGGTGGGCTTCGGTTTGAGGGAACTCACGTACTCGTAACTGCAATCGAAGAACTTCTTTAATTCCCGTGTTGACGAGAACAACGAGTCGGGAAACTCCACGTATTCAGGCTGAACTCTTCCATACGCGTCACACAACTTAGCCTTGTATTTCTTCAGAAATACCTCACGCTCCCCGGCAGGCAGTCGGAGAGCCATCTTGCCCTGTTTGCTCAGATAGCTGAACATATGACCGTTCAGCGACGTATACGGCACGGTAGCGCCCTTCCGTTCGACATTCGGGTTGGTCGCTACCAACTCTTCGTACAGCTCAACCTTGTCTGGCGGTGCTCCCGCTGCTGGCTTTCCCATATCACCGGTCCTTCCTGGTTTTTCGCTGGTGCTTAGTACGTCTCGACGCAAGAGACAGTGTATCCAAGGACTCTCAAAGTCGCCGTTCTTCGTGAGTGATGAATCTTACAATGAGTTCTTGCGCCAGCGATCCGCCAGGTCGCGCGCGGCGCCCGGCCACTCCGGAAATTGAAACTGGAATCCGGCAGCCAAAAGACGGCCCGGCACCACACGGCGGCTTTTGAGCACGAGTTCCGACTCGGTCCGCATCAGCAGGGTACCGATTTCGAGCATCCACTGCGGGGCGGGCAAGCCAGCGCGGATGCCCCATGCCTCGCGCAGGGTTCGCATAAATTCACAGTTGGGTAGCGGGTTGGGAGAAGCAAGATTCACCACACCCTCAAACTTCTCACACGTGATCAACAGCTCGACCGCCCGTACAAAATCGACTTCGTGAATCCAGGAAACGAACTGCGTGCCGGCCCCCTGCCTGCCGCCCAGGCCGTGGCGGACAAGGGTCAGTAACACATCGAACACTCCGCCTCGATCCGGGCTGAAGGTCATCGCGCTGCGGATCGCCACCTTGCGTGTCAGCGGTGTAGGGGTCGAGAAGAAAGCGTCTTCCCACGCCTTCGCCACATCGATGGAAAAGTTCCAGGTGTTCGGAGCGCCGGGCTCGTTGCCGCCCAATTCGCCGTCGCACTCACTCATGGCGCGATCCAGCGAGTGTCGGTAAATGGTCGCCGTGCTGGCATTCACCCAGAGCCGCGGCGGCTGGCGTAGCGAGGCGATGACTTCGTTCAACAGGCGCGTGCTACGAATTCTCGATTCCCGGATGAGGCGGCGATTGGCCGCCGTATACCTGCAATTGACGCTCCGGCCGGCCAGATTGATACACACGTCGCTGTGCTCGATCTCGGCAAGCCATCCGCCGGGCGTAAGGCCGTCCCAGTAATCCACGCGCCACGGCGCCGGCTTGGGAAACCGGCTAAGCACCGTAACCGCGTGCCCCTGTGCGTGGAAATGGCGCGCTAGCACCTGACCCACCTGCCCGCTGCCTCCGGGTATGATGATCTTCACCGAAGATACTCCCGCCACCGCGAAGATTCGGCGATCTCCTGGATCACCGCATTCCGCTCGCGAAGCAGCATCCGCATGTAGCGGCGTAGGAATATGGTCTCGGCCAGGCGTCCCAGAACGGGCAACGGCGCGGCGAAGCAAAAAACGTCGCGCATCTCCGTTTCATCGCCGGATACGCATCGAAAATAGTGGTCGTGCCGCATGAAACGGAAGATGCCGCGAGTCATCGTGTCCTGAAACCAGGCAGGCCGCTCCATCGCGGTGATCTCGCTCGTGAGGTCGTGCCACACACCAAAGTGCTTTGCCCGCCAGGTGACCTGCTGCGCCATATCGAGCAGTCCGGAGGTGACCCCCGCCAGTACCACAGCCGATTCTCCCCAGTGGATATTTCCGGCGAGGTGCACCTCCACGCTTCGTGCGAGGTCGAAGCATCGCTCGATCGGCGCGCGGATGATCCTGCGATCTTCCAGTGTCACCATGCGCTCAGTCCTTGCCGCCGGCTTCCGCCAACGTCCGGATGTGATTGAGTACGCGCAAATGGATGCGATGAATGATCGCATCCGACCACCACCGCCAGTATTCCGCCGGCCATAGCCCGTGCCGGTACCACGTGGCGCCCTCCAGCAGCGTACGGTTGCCGGACAATCGCGTGAGCCGGAACTGCCCCATTTTGGAAATCAGGTATCCGTGCAAGTGTTTGGGTGCTACCTGGCCGTAGGGGCTCCATTCGTGCATGGGCGCGGGATTCTCCGTGACGCGGAATCGGAGCAGTCGCGGCTCATCCCAGATCTCGATCGGCTCCACGAACGGTCCGGTCGAGAACTCGCAATACCGTACCGCGCCAGCACCGGTTCCCTCAATGCGGGCTCGCCGCGGATAAGCCAGCCCAGCCCGAAAGAACCACTCGCGCGGCTCCGGCAAATCCGGGAAGCTCACCACGTACTTCCAGACTCGTTCAGGGGGCGCGTCAATCTCCATCGTGCTGTGCACTTCGAACACCGGGGGCCGCGCCTGGGTATCCCAGATCACTCCGGCTGGCGGCAGCAGCAACAGCATCGCCACGCCGCCGCCCGTGGCCAGCCTGGAAAGTGCGGCGTGGTACATTAGCCAACCGCCCAACGCTCCCAGTGGCGCAGTCAGCGGTAAGGCCATCCCGACGCAGATCACCCCCTCCAGTCCGAGAATCAACAGCGAACACGTGGCCACCGCCACCGTGATTGCGCCGGTTGCCACGGCCCCCCCTGCGCTTGTGGGTCGAAAGACCCAGGATCCCAGACCGCCCAGAATCACGGGGAACATGACGAAGACCGTCCAGCCGTACACGCCGCTGCGCAGCAGCGCGATTCCGCCGGCGATCAGAATGACCAGAAGCAACGCTCCAACGATGCGGCGCGCCCGGACGCTCATGACCTCCCCTCCACAATTGCGATCAATTCCAGCGCAGTCTTCCGCAAAGGCCGCATGAGCGGCAATCCAGACATGCGGATCAGGAACACAACGCTCTTTGCAGCCAGTTCGAGCAGCCGCGCGGTTCTGGTTTGATCCGCCGATTCGTCGATCACCCAGAAGAAGATGATGCCCATCTGAAAAAACCAGAGCACGCCGGGTAAACGAGGTTCGATGTCGCGCGGAATCTTCATGCCGCAATCGATGAGGATCCGACGGAACCAGGCGATGTCGATTTCGCGGATCTCACTGGTTTGCGGGCTGAACGGCGACAGGGGATGCTTTGGATCCGCGCCGTTACGCAGCAGGGCGCGCAGAATTCCCCGGTCCGGCGCAAAGTAAGCAAGCTTCACGCGAATCAACTCGCGTAGCCTGGTTTCCAGGTTCGCCCGCGGTTGGAGGGCTGCCTCGATCCGCGGCTGCATCTCTTCGCAGGCGCGCCGGTAGAAGGCCATGACGATGGCATCTTTGGAAGGGTAGTAGTAATAGGCGGCCCCGGTGGCGACGCCGGCCTTTCGGGCAACGTCCCGCATGGTCGCGGTGTCGAAGCCTTCCAACCGGAAAAGCTCCAGCGCGGAATCCAGAATCCGGCGGCCCGTCTCTTCGGCTTTGTGTGTGGAGGCCATAGATTTGAACGTGTTCAATAAGAGTATGAGCCCAGCAGAGACAGCCGTCAAGAATTATTTTGAACGCGTTCAGATCGATGGGGCTGCCCCCTGTTCGAGCGCGAACTGGATTCGTCAAAGCGCACGTTCTTTCGCGGAAGGCCGTTTGGGGCCAACATCCGGATGCCGACGATCCGGGCGGAACGTATTTCCCTTCTCACGGCATCGGCGTCGCCGGACACCGCGGAGTTGTGAAGGTTCGGGAGGCCTGCCTCAATGGTGTTCGGCGTGAGTTCCGGCCGGTTCGGAATCGCTTCTTCAGAGCATGACGGAGCGTGTGTCGAGCCCGCTTGCGCCGCTCGGGTCCGGGGGAGCTTCCCGTGCGATCTGCGGCGTGTCGTCCCCCTCGAAGCAACGGACAGTAAAGGTGTGCTTGCCTCTTTGCAGGGGCCAGCCGTAGCGCCATACCACCCAAGTCTGGCCGGACAAGGGAGTGCGGAGCTCCGCCGGCATCCACTCTCCATTGTCCACGCGGAGCTCGACCTTCGATATGCCGCGAACCCCCGCGTGGGCAATGCCTCCGATGGGCACGCGCATCTCCTGTGCCGGCTTTGCAATCATCATATTTGTCGCGATGGTATCGATGACGGACGTCGCTTTCATCCGCGCCTCGCGGTCCCAGCCGCGCACGACCCAGTAGCCGGGTTCCCAATGATCGGTTGCCTCGATGGATTCGATCCATTTGGGTTGTTTCATGCCATAGCGGTCGGGGATATAGATCCGCAACGGGAAACCATGCTTTTCCGGAAGCGGAAGACCATCCCAGGCGTAGGTCAGCATGACGCGGCCGTCCCCCCGGATGGCGTCCAGCGCGACGACTTCAAAGAAGCCGTCAGCCGACTGGATTTTTAGATGTGTTGCGTTCGGCTGCAAGCCCAAATCGGGAAGGAGTTGTTGAAAGCTCACACCGCTCCAGCGCGTGGTGCCGGTCAGGTCGCCTCCGACTGTGTTGGAAATGCACGAGAGCGTGATGAACTGGTGCATGGCGGGCCGGGCCCGGAGGTCGGCAAGAGTCCATTCGAGCGGCTTGGCGACCAGACCTTGGATCCTCAAACGCCATGCGGTTTCGCGGATCGACGGCGGAGAGGTATCGATATCGATCCGGTAATGTCGGCTCACCGGCGTCAGCTCCGGCCGTGTGCCTGCGGCAGGCTGCACGGCGGCGCCGGCATTCGGCAAGGGATGGGTGGCGGACCAGGGTTCTCCCCGTGTCGTTGGGGCAGCCGTCTCGCGGCGACTGCCAACCTTACCAACAGCGGCTGCGACCACGGTGATAACACTCGCAATCCCAACGAATCGTGCCAAAAACCGGCGGCGGTCAGCCCGTTCCGCAGCCGAAGCGGCCGCGGACTCTCCGGTCGTGGCTGCGACCTGGTCCCGCCTCAAGCGTTGGCAAACCCACCCCAGAGCGGCGCCCCAAGCCACGAACAGCAACACAATCCAGACGGCGCGGGCCGCAGGGCTGACGGTCGAGCTTGACTCGATGAGGTTGCTGGCCCAGGCTATCGCCAAGCCGAGCGCGACGCCCAGGATCCGACCGGCCAGCAGGGCCGCCTTCCGGCTTCCCAACCGCAAAAACGTGAAGAACAGCGCACTGATTGCCATCCCAACCAGGATGAACTCGGAGACGGCTATCGACTGCTCGGCCAATTTGGCGACGCGAGAGGTATCGGTCGCGTGCGTCCATCCAATGACACGGACCATGGTGTTGATGCCCTTCGCCAGGACTGAACCCGGCAGAATTCGGGTTTGCCAATCGAAAAGACTAAAGGGCGGGAACGAAAGGGCGGCGAGCCGATAGCCCAGGTAGAAGATGGCTACCAACGGAAGGGTCAGGAACAATCCGCTCAATAAACCGAGCCAGAGTCCTGGCTTGCCCTGTGTTCGCATATCGATCCTCCATGCGAGGCATTTCCTCGCCAGAAGCCCTAACCGGTCTTATCTTAATTGCGCTAGTGGCGCACATGTAGCCCTCTCCTGAAATTTTGGTCGAAGCTCCATTGCTGTTAGATGCACAGCGGCGCCGGCGAGAGAGAAAAAATGAGCGCCTTGATCATCCACATCTTGCGATGCGCCAGCTTCCTCCCCGCCAGCTCCAGTATTCGTCTGGCCGCGGCCTGCGAAAACGGCCTGTCGGAGCGAAGAACCAAACTCTCGACTCGCACGGAATACGGGAAGAACGGCTGTGGAATGCTTAACAACCCGGCGTAAGCCGCAACAACGCGGTGCCGGCCAAAACGACTCTTACAACCAAAGTCTTGCTAGTTCGCATGAAACATTAAGTATGTCCGGGGGAGGGCCCCGCGGACAAGGTAGATACTCACATCCGGGCTATTGGTCCTTGCGGAAGAAACAGTAGTCGGCGGAGTACGGCACCAGCGTTTGTTTACCCACATCGGCGGAGGTGGAGCAACCGTCGGCGGGAGCGGATCCCCCTTTTGGAGTTTAAACCCTGGGTGGTTTTGGTCATCACTTTACCACCCGCGGGCCCGACAGGCTTCAGTCTGTCAATCCGAGCGAAGCTCGGACTCTTTTTCCACGCAATTAGCGTCCCAGTAGCGGACACGGAGGTCCGAAAGTGAACGCCCGCGCACCCTCACCAGCTCCAAAACCCGCAACTTAGGATTGGCATTCGGGTTCCCCGGCGTGGCTGGCGGCGGACAGTTGGCGGCGCTCGAAACCGTATCGCCGACCGGCGAATATTTCAATACTTCCTACCGTGATTACCGCGATCATCGCGACGCTCTGAAGTCCCTTTCCGCTCTCGCCGCCTCGCTCCTGAACGGGTTCAACGTCGGCAGCGTCCGACAACCCGCGGCGGATTTACGGCGAATACGTCTCCGTCAACTACTTTGCGGTGCTCGGCGTCAAGCCCGTACGCGGACGCGCCTTCCTGCCGTCGGAACAGGGCGACAAACCGGGCGCGTTTCCGGAGGCGGTGATCAGCTACCGGCTCTGGCGGACCCTCTTCCAGGGCGATCCGGACGCGGTGGGTAAGACCATCCGCGTGAATCGTTACGAACTGACCATAGCCGGCATCGTGCCCGACGAGTTCCGCGGCACCATGCCCGGCATGCGCATGGAGATCTGGATTCCCATGAGCATGGCGCCCCAGCTGAACGGCCAGGACGGGTGGCTGCTGGAAGATCGCGGCGTGCGGCAGATGTGGGTGACCGCACGGCTCCAACCCGGCGTGTCGCTCGCACAGGCCAACTCCGAAGTGGAGGCGTGCGCGCGCCGTCTGGCCCAGGGATCGCCTCGGACCAGCGAGGGCTTCCTCGCCAGCCTGATGCCGGTTTGGCAGGCGCACCTCGGAATGCAGACGGTGCTGCTTGCCCCCCTGCGGATTCTGATGGCCGTCCGCTTCGTACTATTCCTAATTGTCGGCGCCAACCTAGCCAACCTGCAGTTTGCCCGCGCCACTGCCCGGCGCAGGGAGCTGAGCGTGCGCATGGCCCTGGGCGCGGACCGTTGGCGTCTGGTGCGGCAGCTTCTTACCGAAAGCCTCTTGATGGCGTCGATGGGCGCGCTGGCGGGCGTTGCCCTGGCGGCCTGGCTGGGACGCTCGCTCCTCTGGATGATGCCGCCGTTCGGGTTTCCGGTGGAGTTCGATTTCACCCTGAACGCCGACGTGCTCGGGTTCATCGTGCTGTTGTGCTGCGCCGCTTCTGTGCTCACCGGCCTCGCGCCCGCCGTGCACTCGGTGACAGGCGCTTTGATGGTAGCTCTGAACGAAGGAGGCAGGGGCGGGACCGCCGGCGCCCGCCAGAACCGCACGCGCGGCCTGCTGGTTGTTTCGGAGGTGGCACTGGCGCTGGTGGCGCTCGTGGGCACAACGCTGTTCACACGGAGCTTTCAAAACGCGCGGGCCATTCATCCAGGCTTCGATGCGAACAACGTACTGTTCGCTCAATATCACCTCGATACGTTCTGTCAAAACCCGGAACAGAGGGCACAGTTGGTGCTGCGCCGCGGTATGGCGCTGACTCTGGCGGGCATTGTGGTCGGGACGGCACTGGCCATTGCGGCGATGCGCCTGACGGCCCGGGCTACTGGTAGGCGTCAGCCCCGGCGATCCCGTGGCCATTGCGGGCTCCGCGCTGTTCCTCGGCGCCATTGCCCTGCTCGCGAGTTATCTGCCGGCGCGGCGCGCCACCAAGGTAGATCCCGTGGTGGTATTGCGCAATTCGTGAGGCAGTCACACACCAACATTGAATTTCTGCAATTCGCCATAACCTAAGTGGGACATCTATGTCCCGCGAGGGGACTCTCTCGAAAATGCGAGCCGCCCCCGGTGACAAACGAGACTGGCATGGGTTCCGCCGCCTTTGCGGAACCCGCCGCCAGCCCCGTCTGTCACCGGGTTCACGGCCACACGGCTCCCTATTTTCATCCTCCCGGATGAGGCTTTCCTCATAACGCGACTGACATGAATTTCCGGAGCATTTTGCCGGAAATAAGCTGTCTGTCCGCGAGTTTCCCCCGCCCCAGTCGCGAGTGCATGGCCCCACGCTCCTGCCACATGTTATAAGGGAGATTGGCATCTGGAATAGCGGAGCTTTTCCCTTAAAAATTTCCCCGGCGCGCCGGAACTCTCCGAGAGTTTCTCCTACCAAGTCGTAGTGCGAGTTTGCGGCGTGCGGGATCGGGTTTGGAGCAGATCATGGAACAAACGGCAGATATCGCATTGATCGGTCTGGCAGTCATGGGCCAGAACCTCATTATGAATATGAACGACCACGGCTACACGGTGGTCGCCTACAACCGGACGACGTCCAAGGTCGACGAGTTTCTGAACGACGCCGCTAAGGGTCGAAAGACCATCCTGGGCGCTCACTCCATCGAAGAGATGATGAAGCTGCTCAAGCGGCCGCGCAAGATCATGCTCATGGTCAAGGCGGGCAAGCCGGTGGACGATTTTATCGAGACCCTGCTGCCGTATCTCGAACCCGGCGATCTGATCATCGACGGTGGGAATTCGCACTTTCCCGATACCATCCGCCGCACCAACTACCTCGAGAGCAAAGGACTGATGTTCATCGGCACCGGCGTTTCCGGCGGTGAGGAAGGCGCGCGCTTCGGCCCCTCCATGATGCCCGGCGGCAGCGTCGCCGCATGGCCGCTCGTGAAGGACATTTTCCAGGCCATCTGCGCCAAAACTCCCGACGGCGAACCCTGCTGCGAATGGGTCGGCCGCGACGGCGCCGGACACTTCGTCAAGATGGTGCACAACGGCATCGAGTATGGCGACATGCAGTTGATCTGCGAGGCCTACCAGCTCATGAAGGAAGGGCTCGGGCCTGAGCAACGAAGAAATGCACGCCGTCTTCACCGAGTGGAACAAGGGCGAGCTCGACAGCTACCTGATCGAAATCACGCGCGACATCCTGGGCTACAAAGATCCGGCAACCGGCGAGGCCGTCGTGGACAAGATTCTGGATACCGCCGGGCAGAAAGGCACGGGCAAGTGGACCAGCGAAAGTTCGCTCGATCTCGGCATGCCCGTCACACTGATCGGCGAGGCCGTCTACGCGCGGTGTCTCAGCGCGATGAAGGATGATCGCGTCGCGGCCAGCAAGATTCTGTCGGGGCCGAAGGTCAAGTTCGACGGCGACCGTAAGGCGTATATCGAAGATGTCCGGCAGGCGCTGCTGGCTTCGAAGATCGTCAGCTACGCCCAGGGCTTCATGCTGCTGCGCGAGGCGGCGAAAGAGTACAAGTGGGATCTGCACTACGGCGAAATCGCCATGATGTGGCGCGCCGGCTGCATCATCCGCAGCGCCTTCCTCGGCAAGATCAAGGCCGCGTTTGCCACCGACGCGAATCTCAGCAATCTGCTGCTCGACGGGTATTTCAAGGATGTCATCGCCCGCTGCCAGCCTTCCTGGCGCCGCGTGGTGGCCAAGGCCGTAGAGACGGGAGTCCCGATACCGGCGTTCATGACGGCCATCGCGTTCTTCGACGGCTACCGCAGCGAACGGCTGCCGGCCAACCTGCTGCAGGCGCAGCGCGATTACTTCGGCGCCCATACCTACGAGCGCGTGGACCAGCCGCGCGGCAAATTCTTCCACACCAACTGGACAGGCAAAGGCGGCAACGTTTCGGCCGGCACTTATACCGTTTAGGACCGGCATGAGCGCAGACCTAACCCAACTGGCATCCAAAGTTCGCCTGCTGCTGATGGACGTGGATGGCGTCCTCACCGACGGCAAGCTGTACAACGTGCCCGGGCCCGACGGCAAAATGGTCGAGACCAAGGGCTTCGATTCCCAGGACGGCATCGCGCTGCAATGGATGGCGCGCGTGGGAATCGCCACGGGCTTGATCAGCGGGCGCGTTTCACCGGCAACGGTGGAACGCGCCGCGCAGTGCAAATTCAAATACGTCTATCAAGGTCACACGGAAAAAATTCCGATTCTCGAAGAGATTCTGGCGGATGCCAAACTCGCGCCCGAAGAGGTGGCCTACATCGGCGACGATTTCACCGACGTGGTGGTGATGCGCCGCGTCGGCTTTGCGATTGCCACGGCCAACGCGCGGGCCGAAGTGAAGCCGATCGCGCACTACGTCACCCAGGCGCCCGGCGGCCAGGGAGCGGTTCGGGAAGTCATCGAACTGCTGCTTAAAGCGCAGGGCAAGTGGGACGGAATTCTAAAACATTACGAGATTTGTCTGGAGAAATGAATCGATGAGCACTGGCCTGAATATTCGCAAAGAAGGCGCGCTGGATTTCCTATCGCTGGGCGCGCTGGTGCATCGCCTGGACCCCGGGATCATCCCGTTCCGCAAGGCGACCGAATGCAAGATCCACGTGAGCGGCGGCGAATTTAATTGCGCCGCGAACCTGGCCGATTGTTTCGGCCTGAACACGGCTGTCGCGAGCGCGATGGTGGATTACCCGATCGGCGCCCTGATTGCCGAGCGCGTGCGCGCCATGGGAGTGAAGCCTTTCTACAAGCAGTTCAAGCACAACGGCGTGAACGGTCCCAACATGGCCGCCGTATACAGCGATCGCGGCCTCGGCGTCCGCGCTCCGGTGGTATTCTACAATCGCTGCAACGAAGCCGCCGCCCAGTTGAAGCCCGGCGATTTCGATTGGAAGACCATCTTCGCCGGTGGGGTGCGCTGGTTCCACTCGGGCGGGATTTTCGCGGCGCTTTCGCCCACCACGGCGGAAGTCATCATCGAAGCTATGCAGGCCGCGAAAGCGGCTGGTGCGGTCACGTCGTTCGATTTGAACTATCGCGCCAAGCTGTGGAACATTTCGGGCGGCGAAGAGCGCGCCGTGGCAGTGCTGGACCGCATCGTGAAGAACGTCGATGTCCTGGTCGGCAACGAAGAGGATCTGCAAAAGGGTCTCGGCATTCCCGGACCGGAAGTGGCGGCGAAATCGAAGCTGGACCCGAGCGCGTTCTTCGGCATGATCGACACCGTGGTGAAGAAGCACCCGCACGTCAAGATCGTGGCGACCACGCTGCGAGAGGTGCACTCCACCAACCGGCATAGCTGGGGCGCGGTGGCGTGGATCAACGGCAAGACCTACACCTCGCCCACGGCCGAGCTGGACGTGTACGATCGCGTCGGCGGCGGCGATGGCTATGCTTCGGGCTTCTTCTACGGTTTGCTGACCGGCGAAGCGCCGGAAGAAGCAGTGAAACTCGGTTGGGCGCACGGCGCGCTGCTGACCACCTTCCCGGGCGATACCACCATGGCGACCGTAGATCAGGTGCGCGCCTTCGCCAAGGGCGGCTCCGCCCGCATCCAGCGCTAAGTAGTACCCATCAGCCGCGACCGTGAGGGAGCGGTTGCACCGCCATGCATGCAGGCTACACTTTACAAATAGCCTGCATGCACTCCGTAACCGATACTCCTGTCAAGAAACTGCACCGCGTTCGGCGGGCGGGGTGGAAACTTGTCTGGCTTCGCCTGGCTGCCTTCCTGGCCGTGATGGGCCCCGGCTTCATCACAGCCAACGTGGATAACGATCCCGGTGGAATCCTCACTTACTCGCAGGCAGGGGCCAAATTCGGCTATTCCCTGCTCTGGACGCTGATCCCGACCACTGTCGCCTTAATCGTCGTGCAGGAGATGGCGGCGCGCATGGGCGCGGTGACCGGCAAAGGCCTCTCGGACCTGATCCGCGAAGAGTTCGGCCTGCGCATCACCTTCTTCACCATGGTGGTGCTGGGCCTCGCCGATCTGGGAAACATCGCCGCCGAATTCGCCGGCATCGCGAGCGGCATGGGGATCTTCGGGATCTCGAAATACCTCACGGTACCGATAGGCGCGGCGGTGGTGTGGGTTGTCATCGTTCGCGGCTCCTACAAACCGGTGGAACGGATCCTCATCCTCCTCTCCCTGATTTATTTCACCTACCCGATTTCGGCCTTCCTGGCGCACCCGAACTGGCCGGAAGCTCTGCGGCGGACGGTAATCCCGGAGTGGAATTCGAATCCGGATTACATCGTGATGATCGTCGGGCTGATCGGCACCACGGTCACACCATGGATGCAGTTCTACCTGCAGGCGTCGATCGTGGAGAAGGGGATCACCGAAAAGCATTTCTCGCTTTCGCGATGGGACGTCATCATCGGCTGCATCGTGACCGACGTGATCGCATTCTTCATCGTAGTGGCGTGCGCGGCCACGTTGTTCCAATCGGGTCAACGGAATATTACCGACGCATCGGAAGCGGCGATGGCCCTGGCGCCATTCGCCGGCCGGTTCGCCACACTGCTCTTCGCCATCGGACTGGTCAACGCGTCGATGCTCTCGGCGGCGATTCTGCCCCTGGCGACGGCCTACAACGTTTGCGAAGGATTGGGCTTCGAATCGGGAGTCGACAAGCGGATGAACGAGGCGCCGATTTTCTACGGCCTCTACACGTTCCTGATCGTGGTGGGCGCGGGGTGCGTGCTGATTCCAGGTTTGCCGCTGTTGAAACTGATTCTGCTGTCCCAGGTCGCCAATGGCGTACTGATTCCGTTCGTGCTGGTCTTCATGCTGATCCTGGTGAACAAGCGCGGCCTGATGGGCGACTGGAAAAACGGGGTATGGGCCAACGTCATCGCGGCAACCACCAGCGTGGTGATGATCGGCCTGACCATCATGATGGTGTGGAACTCGCTGCACGGAAGTTAAACCTTTCCCCGTTTGACACTGTAAACTAAAACATTTACACTGAGGGAGTGGTCGGTAGTTTCAGGCATAAGGGGCTCGAGGAACTTTATCTCGCCGGCAAAACACGCAGGATAAGCGCCGAGCATGTCAGGAAGTGCGTGCGCCTTCTGCAATTACTGGAAGTAGCTGGGCGGCCAGAAGAAATGAACATCGCAGGCTTACACTTTCACGGTCTGCACAGCAAGCCGAAACGCTGGTCGGTGCGAGTGACAGGGAATTACCGCATCACGTTCGGCTGGTCGGGCGAAAACGCCTTGGATATCGATTTTGAAGACTACCATTGAGAGGGAGGAAGTCGTGGAGAGAAAGAACGGCCTACCGCCCGTTCACCCGGGCGAGATTCTCAAGGAGGACATCCTGCCCTCCGTCGGCCTGTCCGTGACGGCCGCCGCGAAATCTTTGGGCGTATCTCGACAGATGCTGCACGATATTCTGGCGGGGCGCAAGCCCCTATCCGTCGTAATGTGTCTGAAGCTGTCACGCCTTTTTGGTGGCTCCCCGGAAGTCTGGATGAGGTTACAGGCAGCCTACGACCTGAAGAATGCGGAGCAAGACAAGAAAGTCATGCAACGCGTTGCCCGAATCGTGCCCCTAAAGCCGGTCGGAGAAACTCAGGCCTGGAGGTAGACTCTCGCGCAGTTCTCTGCCCGGAAGTTGAACCCTGACCTGCCGCATGTGACAATACGGGTCGTTCCCCGTATGCCAGATCTTAAGACACTCATTCGCGAGGTGCCCGACTTTCCCAAGCCCGGCATTCTCTTCTACGACATCACGACGCTGCTCAAGGACAAGACCGGCTTCCGCGGCGTCATCGACGGCCTGAAGGACCACTACCGCGATACGCAGGTAGACGTGGTGCTGGGCATCGAAGCGCGCGGTTTCATCTTCGCTCCGGCCCTGGCGTATGCCCTGGGCGCGGGCTTCGTGCCGGTGCGCAAGCCGAAAAAGCTGCCCTCGCAATGCGTGCAGGTGACCTACGACCTGGAGTACGGCACGGATACTCTCGAAATGCATTCGGACGCGCTGCGCAAGGGCGACCGCGTGCTGATCATCGACGACCTGCTGGCTACGGGCGGCACGGCGGCAGCGGCAGGCCGCATGGTGCAGGATAACGGCGGCGTGGTTGTGGGAATGGGTTTCGTGGTGGAGTTGACCTTCCTCCGAGGGCGCGGGCGGTTGAGCGGGCACGACGTCTTCTCGCTGCTGCAATACGACAAATGAGTCCCACGCGCCGGGCGCGTGTGCGCGCGCTGGCCAAAATCAATCTCGATCTGCGCGTGCTCGGCAAACGGCCCGACGGCTTCCACGAGCTGCGCACCGTCTTCCAGACCATCTCGCTGGCGGACACGCTGGAGATCGCCTACACGCCGGCGCGGAAGACCGAGATCTCGCTGGTGGACCCTCTCGCGATCGCCGATAACCTGGTGGTGCGCGCCGCTCGGCTGGCGATGGAGGCGATGCGCGCCACCGGTCGAGTCGAGATGCGGCTGACCAAACGCATCCCGATGGGCGCGGGCCTGGGCGGCGGATCGAGCGACGCGGCGGCGGTGCTGCTGGCGCTGCCGGCACTGGCGGGCCGCGCCATAGATCTGCCGAAGTTGTGTTCCATCGCGGAGCAGTTGGGCAGCGACGTTCCGTTCTTTTTATTGGGCGGAACGGCGGTGGGAATCGGACGCGGATCGGAGCTTTTTCCGCTGCCGGACACGAAGGCCCAGCAGGGCATTCTGGTGGCTCCCGGCATCCACGTGAACACGGCCGAGGCCTATCGCCAGCTGAGCCCCCGTTTGACAATCGAATTACAACAAAATAAAATAGTTAGTTTCCAGTCGGTTACGTGGGATACGAGCAGTCTGGCTTCCGCCCGGAACGATTTTGAATCGGTGGTATTCGAACAGCATCGGAAGCTGGCAACGCTCAAGAAACGACTGGTGCGTGCGGGTGCGACCGCGGCATTAATGACGGGCAGCGGCAGCGCTCTGTTTGGGCTGTTCCCGGACTGTAACGGGATTTCCCGCGCAAAGGAGTTGTTGGGAGAGATACAGACGTTTCCAATTTGGCTGGTCGGCCGCGCGCGGTATCGCGCAATGTGGCGGCGGTCACTGAAACAGCATACGACCCCAGGATTATGGCCGCTTCAAAGCCGGTACTCAGGATGACTCACGATCGCGACCGTCTCAAAGTATTCGCCGGAAACGCGAATCCAGCGTTGGCGACAGAGATCTGCCAAGCCCTGGAACTCGAGCAGAGCCAGGCGATGGTGAAGCTGTTCTCCGACGGCGAGATCTATCTTCAACTCAAGGAAAACGTGCGCGGTGCGGACGTTTTCGTGATCCAGCCGACCTGCACGCCGGTGGATCGCAACATGATGGAACTGCTGCTGATGATCGACGCGCTCAAGCGCAGCTCAGCACAGCGCATCACGGCAGTGTTACCCTATTATGGGTACGCTAGGCAGGACCGTAAGGACAAACCCCGGGTACCGATTTCGGCGAAGCTGGTAGCAGCGCTGCTGGAAACGGCGGGGGCCAACCGGGTCCTGACCCTCGATTTGCACGCCGCGCAGATTCAGGGGTTCTTCGATATCCCGGTGGATCATTTGTTCGCCATGCCGGTGATGATCGACTACTTCCGCTCGCAGGATATCCCCAAAAAGACGGTGGTATCGCCGGATGCGGGGGGCGTGGAGCGTGCGCGGGCGTTCGCCAAGAGATTGGGCGCTCCGCTGGCGATTATCGATAAGCGGCGGGAGGAAGCCAACGTCGCCGAAGTTATGAACGTGGTGGGCGACGTGAGCGGGCGGAATTGTTTGCTGGTGGACGATCTGATCGATACGGCGGGGACGCTGGTGAAAGGCGCGGAGGCTTTGCTCGAAAAAGGGGCGGCCAGTGTTTCGGCCTGCGCCACGCACGCGGTGCTTTCGGGACCCGCGCTGAGCCGGATTGAAGAATCCGCGCTGAAGGAAGTAGTGGTTACGAATTCGATCCCGCTCTCGGAAGCGGCACGGAAATCGAGCCGGGTTAAATCGTTGTCGATCGCGAAGTTGATGGCGGATGCCATACGGTCGATTCACGAAGAGACTTCGGTGAGTACTTTGTTTGTGTAGTTTGAGATTTTACGGGTATTCGAACCCACGTTAGCTGCGCGGCAGGCCGGGAGGCCTGTCGTACCGGCGAATCGGACTTCGAAGACCCGATACAGGAGAAGCGAACTTGAGAAAAGATATTACGGTAGCTGCCGAAGTGCGTACTTCGCGCGGCAAGAATGAAGCGCGCCGGACACGCGCCGCGGGAAACATCCCGGCGATTGTCTACGGTGCATACCAGGACCCCATCAGCGTAGCGGTCAACCCGCGTGAACTCAGCAAGATCATCCGTTCCTCGACCGGACTGAATACCATCTTCACGCTGGCGATTGCCGGCGGCGAGAATACCCCGGTCATGGTGGTGGACCGTCAGGTGGACCCGATCAAGGGCCTGCTGCTGCACGCCGATCTCAAGCGCATCGACTTGACCAAGCGCATCCGTGTCACCGTTCCTGTTGGCACAACAGGCGAGCCGGCCGGTGTGAAGGTGCAGGGCGGACTGCTCGAAATCATTTCGCGCGCCATTGAAATCGAATGCCTGCCGGACGAGATTCCGGAGAGCTTCACGGTAAACGTGAGCGAGCTGATGATCGGCCAGAGCAAGCGCGCCAGCGACGTAGAGGTCAGCGGCTCGATGAAGCTGGTCAGCGATCCGCAGACTGTAATCGCGCACATCGTTGCGCTGCGCGCCGAAGAAGTCGCCACGCCGGCGGAAGGCGCCGCTCCGGCTGCCGAAGCCACCACTGCCGCCGAGCCCGAAGTGGTCAAGAAGGGCAAGAAGGAAGAAGAGGCGGCCGAAAAGGACAAGGGCAAGAAGAAGTAAGGCGCCATGTTCCTGGTTGCCGGTTTGGGAAACCCGGGCGAGGAGTATGCGCTCACGCCGCATAACCTTGGGTTTCTTACAGTGGACCGGCTGGCGGAGCAGCATGGTATCCGCGTCACCCGCAGGGATTCGAAAGCGCTAATCGGTACAGGCGAAATCGATGGGCGCGAGGTGATGCTGGCCAAGCCGCAAACGTTTATGAATCTCAGCGGTACATCGCTTGCGCCGCTGATGGAAAAGCACGGGATCGAACTGGGCCGGCTGGTGGTTGTATATGACGAGTTGGACCTGCCCTGGAGGGCGTTGAGGATCAAACCGAAGGGCTCGGCCGCCGGGCACAACGGGATGAAATCGGCGATTCAGAGCTTGAAGACCAGCGAGATCGTGCGGGTACGGTTAGGAATTCATCCGGGCCATCCGATTCGGGATGGCGCGGAATTTGTGCTGGCGCCGATCAAGCGCTCGCAAATGAAGGAATTGGACGAATTCGTCGGCTTCGCGGCGGACGCGGTTCGTTCAATAATTGCCGAAGGCGTCGAAAAGTCCATGACGAGATACAATCGTCGCGCCCCAGGCTTAAACACAGAGGAAGCATGACACGGATTTACGAAGAGCTGTTCATAGTAAAGCCGGATGCGCCGGACGAAGAGGTCGATGCGTTCGTTGAGACCATCAAGACTCAATTGACCACGGCAGGCGCTACGGTAGACAAAGTCGATAAGTGGGGCAAGCGAAGGCTGGCTTACCGCGTGGACAAGTACCGGGAGGGGACATACGTGCTCTTCCAGTTCTCAAGCGAGCCCACGGTGGTGAGGGAATTGGAACGGCGTCTGCGAGTTTCGGACGTGGTTTTGAAGTTCCTCACGGTGCGCATCGACGAGACGCTGAAGCGGTTGGACAAGCGCAAGAAGGAACGGGACAAGCGGGCGGCGAAGCGCGCGTTGAATGCCCCGGCCACGCCGGTTCCGGCGCAGCCTTCCCTGGCGCAACAGATGACGGAACCACCAGCAGCAGGACCAGTACCGGGCGCGCCCCTTCCGGGCCTGCCGAAGGAGGCATAAGCCATGCCAGAATCTAAAGGAAGACCAGGCAGCGCGTCGCAGCGCCCCACCGGCGGCGACAAGGCGGTTGCCACCCAGAAGAAGCAATATTTCCGGCGCAAGAAAGTATGCCGGTTCTGCGTCGAGAAGATCGACGATATCAACTACAAGGACGTGAAGATGCTGCACGCGTTCGTGGCGGAGCGGGGCAAGATTGTGCCGCGCCGCATTTCGGGCGTGTGCGCGCCGCACCAGCGGCGGCTCACGGACGCGATCAAGAAGGCGCGGAACATCGCGCTGCTGCCGTTCGCGGCCGCGTTCTAAGCAGGAGGAAATATGGAAGTCATTCTCAGAGAAGACATCGAAAAACTGGGCACCCGCGGGCAGGTAGTCAAAGTCGCGCCGGGGTACGCCCGCAATTTCCTGCTGCCGAAGCGCATGGCCGTGGCGGCCACCGAAGCCAACAAGAAGATTGTGGAGCAGGAACGCCAGGCGTATCTACGCAAGGAAGCCAAGGTACAGGGTGAGGCCCAGGAGTTGGCCAAGATCATGACCGGGGCGACCGTGCGGATCGCGCAAAAGGCCGGCGAGAACGACCAGCTCTTCGGCTCGGTGACGAGCAAGGATATCGCTGAGGCTCTGGCCGCGCAAAACTATAACATCGACCGTCGCAGGATTCAGCTGGAAGAACCCATCCGGCAATTAGGCGAGTACAAGGTGACGGTGCGGCTGCACAAGGACGTCCCGGTGGAAATCACCGTGGTAGTCGCGAAAGAAGAATAGTCGAGTACCAAGAAAGGGGCAGGGGCGTTTTCCGGCGGTTCGTGGGAAATGCACCTGCCCCCATTTTCTTTTTATGCGGAAACCGGCGGTATTTCTGGCTCACGGGTCGCCCATGTCGGCGTTGGGCGGCGACGCCCACGCGGCGGCGTTGCGCGCGTTTGGAGACAGGCACCTGGACGCGCGGGGCATCCTCATCATTTCGGCGCACTGGCAGGTGTCGCGGCCGCTGCGCGTGACGGCTTGGGACCGTATGCCGCTGCTCTATGATTTCGGCGGCTTTCCGGACGAGCTCTATCACATCCAATATCCTTCGCCGGGAGATCCGGGCCTGGCGGCCCGGATCGCGGGCGTGCTGCAGGCCGGCGACCAGGACACCACGTTCGACACCGTGCGCGGGCTGGATCACGGCGCATGGGTTCCGGCGCGGCTGGCGTGGCCGGAAGCGAAACTCCCGGTGCTGGAGGTTTCGATGCCATTTCTGGATCCTCCGCAACTGTTTCAAATGGGGCGTGCTTTGCGGCCGTTGCGCGACGACGGCGTGCTGGTGGTAGGCAGCGGGGGAATCGTGCATAATCTGTCGCGCGTGCGCATGGCGGATAAGAACGCGCCGGTGGACGAATGGGCGGCGGAATTCGACGGTTGGGTGGCGGAGCAGGTGGAGAAGCGCGACATCGGGAAGCTGTACGAGTACCGCCGTTCGGCGCCGCACGGACGCCTGTCGGTGCCCACGCCGGAGCATTTCGACCCGCTATTCGTGGTGATGGGAGCGGCTTGGCCCGACGATGGCCTGGAGACGATCTACGCGGGATTCCATCATGGGAATCTGTCGATGCGCAGTTTTTGCCTGGGGTGACGGCGAGTTGCTTGAGAAGTGGAGCTACATCGGGAAGACCTGATTGCCCAGGAGGGCCGCCACCAGGGCGGCAGCGCCCAGGAAACTGCCGAAGGGGAGTTCGTAGGTATCGGGATCTTTGTGGGCGAGCTTGATGTAGCTGTAGCCGATGATCGAGCCGCTGATCGATCCCAGAATCAACGTGAGCAGGGCGCCGCGCAAGCCGAGAAAGCTGCCCACCATCGCCACCAGCTTGACATCGCCCAGGCCCAGCCCTTCGCGATGCCGCATCTTGAAGTACAGCCATCCGCCAAGCCACAGGAAGAATGCGGGCAGCACCGCGCCGAGCACCGCTTCCGCGATGGATCGCGACCATTCGGGCAAGTCGCTGCCGGCCATCCATAGAATCGCCTGCGCGGTGATGTCGGGCACCTTGACGAAGATCGCGAAGACGAGGCCGATAACGATTCCCCCTATCGTGAATTCATCCGGCAGAATGCGCTTTTCCAGATCGCAAAAAATCAGCGCGATGGCGATGGCGCAGAAGACGCACATCTTGACAGCCGTCAGGGTGGGGCCCAGCGTGCTCACCTCGTAGAAGAAAAAGATCGCGGTGAGGAACTCCACCAGCGGATAGCGCAGGGAGATTCTGGCGCCGCAGTGCCGGCAGCGTCCGCCCAGCACGACGTAGCTCACCAGCGGAATGTTGTCGTACCAGGCGATCGGCTTGCGGCAGCGCACGCAATGGGAGCGCGGTTTAACGACACTCCGGTTGCGCGGCCAGCGGTGAATGCACACGTTGAGAAAGCTGCCGATGAGCAGTCCGAAGACAAGCGCGATGAGGGCGTCGATCACGGGGTCACCATCTCTTTATTTTGGGAGCAAACATGATTATGACGCGCGGCGATCGCATTTTGCCTATGCTGCAATTGGATAGCGTCAGGCGAGTACCCGGCGGTAGGCTTCCAGGGTGCTCGCCACCATGCGGTCCACCGTGAATCGCTCGATGATGGTGCGGCGTGCCGCGGCGCCGATTCGCCGGGCCTGTTCCGGATGGTCCAGAAGTTGGCGAATGGCGCCCGCGATGGCGGCTTCGTCGTTCTCCACCAGCAGCCCGTTTTCGCCGTGGTGGATCACTTCGGGCAGCCCGCCGACATTGCTCGCGATTACCGGCACCGCCGCCGACATCGCCAGCATGGCGCCCGAGCCGAGTCCCTCGCTGTTGGTGACATAGACCAGCATCGCCGCGTTGGGAATCTCGTCTTCCAGGCGCGTGACCATCTTCAGCCCCATGTGCGCCAGCAATCCGGAATCCTTTTCCAGCCCCAGTACCTGCTTGCCGTGGGAGACTTCGAGCACGGGCACGCCGTCGTAGACCACGCTGATCTTCTCCTCGGGGACGCCGCCCTGCATCAACACTTTCTTGACGAACTCCGAGACCGCCAGGTAGCGCCGCGCGCGGCCGTATTTCCAGCGCGAGCCCACCGGGAACGATACGCGGCGCGAGACCACGAGTGGTCGGCCGCGCAGGAAAGCGCCCAGCGAGTGGCTGCGCGCGTCGTGGGCGTGGATCAGAGTGTGGCCGCGCAGGCAGCCCATTGCCCGCGTGATACCGAGGGGTTCCACGCGCCAGCCTAATTTGCGGGCGGCGGTGTAGAGCGGAGCATCCTGGCGCGCCAGCAGGGTCGATTCCACGCCCGCCGCCGCCAGACCTTCCACCAGGCGCAGCACCTGCCACTGGCCGCCGCGCATTTCTCTCCCGGCGTCGAGATGAAGAATGCGCATCAGCTCATGTTTCTCGCTTTGGAGTATTTCAGAAACGTATAGAATGCCGCCATGTAAGAGATGATCAGGCCCTCCAAGCCGTCCAGGAAACCGCGCTGGATGATGTAGGCCTTGACGAAATTCCACGGCGGATCGAAGATCAGGCTCCACATCGGCACCGGCACCTTGCCGGCCGCCAGTTCCTGCGCGGCGAGGGTGGTGTAGCGGTCCAGCGTCTTGAGATGTTCGGAGAGCGAATCGCAGGTGAAGTGCAGGATGTCGCTTTCCAGGTTGCCGATGCGCCCCTGGCTGCGCACGCTCTCATGCACGAACTCGCCCACCCACTTGGCTTTGCGCCGGTCGTACAGTCGAATCTTGCGATCCGGATACCAGCCGGCGTGATAGATCCAGCGTCCCAGGTAGCGGGCCAGCCGGGGCATGGTGTAGGCATCGAAGCGCGGGCCGGATTTCTTCAGGTTCAGGATTTCGGCTTCCAGTGCTTCGCTCAGCGCCTCATCGGCATCGAGCGACAGGATCCAATCGTGAGCGGCCTGTTCGGCGGCCCAATTCTTCTGGCCGGCGTAACCGCGCCATCCGGCCTCGATCACGCGCGCACCCAGGTTGCCCGCCAGTTCCACCGTGCGGTCAGTGGATCCGCTGTCCAGGATCAGGATCTCCTCGCAGCAGCGGAGGCTTTCGATGGCACGCGCGATATTGCGCTCTTCATCGAGCGTAATGATCGTCGCGGTAATCTTCATCAGAGCCCGCCGTCGGCGAAGGGCTGATAAGTGAAGCAGAGAATGAAAATGGCGAGCGCCAGCCAGCCCAGTTTGATCCGCGACTCGCCGAGCTCAGTGGCATCGTAGATCGCCGGATGGCGCCGACCGAGCCACCACAGGATGATCGCCCAGACAAACCACGCGTTCCAGAAGATGCCGAGCGGCAGCATCATGAGGCAGATCGCCCTGCTGACCTGGCGGTGGCGCGCAGGAAAGAAGGAATACAAGATGTGGCCGCCGTCCAGCTGTCCAATGGGCAGCAGATTCATGGCGGTGGCGAACATGCCCACCCAGGCGGCGCGCGCTACCGGGTGCAGGTAGATATCGCGCGATGCGATCCCCGGGAAGATGGCAGACTCGAGTAGCCACTGCAAAGCCGGCACGCCGAAGTGCCAGGTGCCCTGGTGGGCGATGCCCGGAATTACCTTGGAGAAGGCGATGCCCACCGCCAGCGCGGGCACCAGAAAAACGAAGCCTGCCAGCGGTCCCGCGATTCCGATATCGAAGAGCGCCCTTCGCGAGAAGATGGGGGAACGAATGCGGATGAAGGCTCCGAAGGTTCCCAAAACCGGCGAGGGCAGAAAATACGGAAGGCTGGAATCAACGCGGTGGAAGACCGAAGCCACGTAATGGCCGAACTCGTGGGCCAGCAGAATCAACAGCAGGGTCAGCGAATAGGGCAAGCCTTGGAGGAGGGCGGCAGGATGGCTCCAGAAAAATCCCCACAATGCGAGGCTGTGGTCCAGTTCAAACGGGACGTTGCGTTCGAAATCCATCTGCATGGCGGCCCCCACCATGCACGTGGAGATCAGCGTGAGCGCAAACAGAAGAGAATACAGCCAGTAACGCTCGCGGGTGCGGGAGGGAACATACACGTGCGCGCCGCCCGTACCGAATTCGGCAGAGTCAGGGTACGGCGCAGGAGAGGATTCCTGGGGTGACACAATAAACTGCGGCGCGCAGCAAGCCTACTGCAGCGTCTGTAACTCCTTGCCGGGCTTGAAACGCACGGCCTTGCCGGGCGGGATGGAGACTTCCGCGCCGGTGCGCGGATTGCGTCCAATCCCCGTTTTGCGAGGTTTCACGTTGAATACTCCGAAGCCACGCAATTCGATGCGGTCGCCCTGTTCGAGCGCTTTCTTCATAGATTCGAAGACCGTCTCGACTGCCATTTCAGCTTTGGTCTTGGTGATGCCGGTGCGATTCACGACTTCGTTGATGATGTCCAGCTTGATCAAAACAGCCTCCAGGTCCAGGGCGCGGGACGATCTCCATTCCCGCATCAGTCAACCACATGATAAGATTGAATTTATTCCCATGTCAAGCGAGAGGTATCCGGGCCGGGGCACGCCGGTCAGCAGCGAGGAATTCCGGCGGGCCTGCGGACGTTTCGCTACCGGTGTCACCGTCGCGAGCGTGCTGGACGCCAAAGGCGCGCCGCACGGGCTCACCGTGAGCAGCTTCACTTCGGTGTCGTTGGACCCGCCGCTGATCCTCATCTGCCTGGGCCACGCGGTCACCGCGATTCACCATTTCCGTACCGCAACCCATTTTGGAATCAATATTTTATCGGAAGGGCAGCGGACGGTCTCGGAACGCTTCGCACGCAAGGGCTACGACCGTTTCGACGGCGTGGAGTGGTTCGCCGGGATCACCGGCGTGCCGCTGATACCGGGCGTACTGGCCGCCATCGAATGCGCCGTCCACCGGATCGTACCCATGGGAGATCACGATATTCTGGTGGGTGAAATGGTGCACATGCAGGTTCACCCGGGCGAGCCCCTGCTCCATTTTGCCGGCTGCTACCGGAAAATGCAGGGACAATTGTAAAGGCCGGCGGTGGCAACCGGTCAGGAGACACCATGTCGAATCCTCTCTGTTATCTTCACGATCAGTTGGAACAGTGGCGCGCCGAGGGCACCTACCAGCGTCTGCGGATCCTGGAAACTGCGAGCGCGGCGGAAGCGCGCTTCGATGGCAAACAGGTGATCAACCTGGCATCCAACAACTACCTGGGGTTGACCACGCATCCCAAACTGCGCGAAGCGGCGCTCGACGCGATTCGCAAGTTCGGCGTGGGCAGCGGCGCCGTGCGCACCATCTCCGGCACCATGAGCATTCACATGCAATTGGAGGAGCGCATCGCGGCTTTCAAGAACGTGGAAGCCTGCGTAGTTTTCCAATCCGGCTTTGCCGCCAACGCCGGGACTGTCTCCGCGATTCTCAGTCCCGAAGACCATATCGTCAGCGACGAGCTGAACCATGCCAGCATCATCGATGGCTGCCGCCTGTCGCGCGCCAAGATCCACGTCTTCCCGCACAAGGACGCCGCTGCCGCAGAGAAAATTCTGGCCGAGCTCGATTCCGTCCCCGGCCGCAAGCTGTTGATCACCGACGGCGTGTTCTCCATGGACGGCGATATCGGCGCGCTGCCCAGCCTGGCGGAAGCCGCCGAGCGCCACGGCGCCATGATGATGGTGGACGACGCGCACTCCTCGGGCGTGCTGGGCCGCAACGGCCGCGGGACCATCGACCATTTCGGCCTGGATGGGCGCGTGCACATCCAGGTGGGGACGCTCTCGAAAGCCATCGGCGTGCTCGGCGGGTATGTCTGCGGCAGCCGCGACCTGATCGAGTTTCTTTACCACCGGGCGCGCCCGTTCCTGTTTTCGACTTCGCACCCGCCCGCGGTGGCCGCCGCCTGCCTGGCCGCCTTCGACGTACTCGAACAGGAGCCCGAGCGCATCGAACAGCTTTGGGACAATACGCGCTACTTCAAAGCGGGCCTGAAGTCGGCCGGATTCAACACGGGGATCAGCGAGACGCCGATCACTCCGGTGATTGTAGGCGAGGCCGCCCTGGCGCATCGGCTCTCGCGCGAGCTGTTCAACGAAGGCGTGCTGGCGACGGGCATCGGCTTCCCGACGGTGGCCAGGGACAAGGCGCGCGTGCGCACCATCGTGGCGTCCACGCACACGAGGGCGGAACTCGATACCGCGCTCGAAGTGTTCCAGAAGGTGGGAAAGAAGCTCGGAATCCTGGCATAGCGGGCTGGAATAGCGGCCTTTGGGTTAAGCTGTAATCACATGAGACTTCTAGTTGTCGAGGACGAAAAGCGCATCGCTGACTTCCTCTGCCGGGGCCTCGAAGGCGCCGGATACGCGGTGGATGCCGCCCTTACCGGGGGCGCCGCGCTCGAATGCATCCACGCCACCGATTACGACCTGGTGATTCTGGACCGCATGCTGCCCGATATGGATGGCCTGCAGGTTCTGGAGAAGATCCGCAATCGCAAAGTCGGGCCCCCGGTGCTCATCCTGAGCGCCCGCGGCGCGCTCGACGATCGCGTGAAAGGCCTGGAACAGGGCGCCGACGATTACCTGGTCAAGCCTTTCGCTTTCGTCGAACTCCTGGCCCGCGTCCGCGCCCTCTTGCGCCGGGGCCAGCCCACTCCGGAGCGCCTGCAGGTGGCCGAACTCACGCTCGACTGCATCCGCCGCAAGGTCATTCGCGGCAACGAGACCATCGACCTTGCCCCCAAGGAATTCGGCATCCTCGAATACATGATGCGCAACAAGGGCCGCCCCCTCAGCCGCACCATGATCGTCGAGCACGTGTGGGATATGGACTATGACGGGCTCACCAACATCGTGGACGTCTACATCCGTCACCTGCGCAGCAAGATCGACGACCGTTACCCGCAGAAGCTCATCCAAACCGTGCGCGGCATCGGCTACATGATCGAAGCGCCTGAGAAATCCGCCGAAAAGCCCGCTGGCCCGGCCGCTGTTCCGCAGGTGTGATGTGAGCCGCAAGCGCGATCTCCGCCGCCTCTTTCGCGGGCTCCGCTTCCGCCTCGCCATCAGCTACGCCGTGCTGTTTACGGTGCTCCTCACCGGTGTCGCGCTCGCCTTCCGCGCGCGGCTCTCCACCAAGCTGGACGACCAGCTACAGGAAGAACTCAACGCCGACTGGGGCGCCATGAAGGGCTACATGCGCATCGAGCCCGTCCTCGATTTCGGCAACAAGATCTGCTCGGCCTGGTATTACGATGCGGACGATCCGGACGAAACCACCATCGTTCTGGACACACGCAAGATCTACATGGTGGCCGACCAGTTCGGCAACCCGATTCCCGATTCCATCACTCACGAACCCGCCGTCTCCACCACCTATGACGACATCGGAGTCGATAAGCCGGCCGACATACGCAAGAAGGTGCTGGAAGCGGTGGCATCCTCCAAACCAAGGATTTTCTGGGAAGACCGCAAGACTTCCAAAGGCGAGCCCGTCCGGATTCGCGCCGGCATCGTCTATTCGGAGGGCCACGGCGCGCCTTACTACGTCGCCATCGGCGCGTCCTATGCGGATAACGTCAAGACTCTGCGCGATTATACCTGGGTTTTCGCCGCCGTCATCCCGGGTGCGCTCCTGCTCGGCTCGCTGCTGGGATATTACATGGCGGGCCGCGCGCTTACCCCCGTGCTGGCCGTGGCGCAGGCCGCGCAGCGCATCTCCGGCTCCAATCTCAGCCTGCGCATTCCCACGCGCAACGCCGGCGACGAACTGGACTACCTGATCCTCACCTTCAACCGCATGATCGAGCGCCTGGAAGCCAGTTTCCAGCAGATGCGCCAGTTCTCCGCCGACGTCTCTCACGAGCTGCGCACACCCATCACCGCCATCCGGGGACAACTGGAAGTGGCTCTGTTCACCGCCAAGACCACCGATCAGTACCGCGAGGCCATGTTCAACGCCCTCACCGATATCGACCGCCTCAGCCAGATCGTGCGCGCGCTGCTGCTGCTCTCCCAAGCCGAGAGCGGCCAGATCGTTCTCCAGAAGTCGCGCCTCAACCTATGCGAAATCGTGGACGACCTGGTCGAGCAGTTCCAGATTCCCGCCGAGGCCGCCGGCGTCCACCTCAGCGCCGAATTGCCGCCCGAGTGTTCCGCCGAGGTGGACCGCGTGCAGATCGAGCGCATGATCACTAACCTGCTGTCCAACGCCCTGAAGTTCACTCCCGAAGGCGGCGTGGTGAAGATGTCGCTCCACCTGCAGCCCCAGTTCGTCGAAATGGTGGTGGAGGATAACGGCAGCGGCATTCCCACCGAACACTTGCCGCATATCTTCGATCGCTTCTACCGCGTCCCCGGCCAGGGTACCGCGCCCACGCCGGAACAGGGCCTTGGCCTCGGCCTGAGTTTCGTCGCCTGGATCGTGAAGGCCCACAACGGCAAGATCGAAGTCGAAAGCACGCCGGGCAAGGGCACGCGCTTCATCATCCGCCTTCCCAACGAAGGCGTCGGCTCCGACACCCTGGAACTGGCAAGCGGCGTGGCGTAAGTTCTTCCGGTCAAGTTAGTATTCCGTCCCAATAGTATTCCAGACCGTAATTATCTCTTTGTACTGTGTTTTCACGGTACTGCCGGTACGAATTCCCGATTTCTTTTTTTGTGAGACGGGCTAAACTAATTCCAGAGAACCGCCGATTGGTTATCAGGGAAATCACTGAATGAGTATTTACCAGATCTTCATATACCTCCAATTGCTGGATTTACTGACCACGCTCCTCGGTTTTCGGTTGGGCGCGGCGGAAGGCAGCCCGTTCATCCGGATGATGATGGCTGCCGGACCGGCGGTGGGGGTGATTGCCTCGAAAGTTCTCGCATTGGGAATCGGCGCCCTTTGCGTTTACCTGCACAAAGCGCACGTCATCCGCTGGATTTCCTATTGGTACGGCGGGCTGGTGATCTGGAACCTGATGGTAATGCTGGCCGCGCGGGGTTGAGGCCGCCCTTACCTGCGAAGCAGCCAGGAAGACGCCAGCGCAAACGCCGCGAGCAGCCCGGCATCGGCGAGGAGCTTTCGCCACGGCCACTCTGCGAGGCGTGTCTGATTTAACTCTGCGGGAACAAACCCGGTAATGCCTTCAGCGATGTGCTTCCACACGGCGTACCTGCTTTCAAACTGCGGACGACCATGCGGCCGCCCTCGTCAAGAACCAATTGCAACAGGGGCAGGTCGCGCTCCTGCACCACGTAACTACCTGTCTGCATCCGCCAGGAATCGACATACCTGGCAGTGACATAGGGGTTTTCCGCCACGGCGCGGATCCGGAACGCCGCCGTCGATGGCTCATAGTTCGCATAACTGAAACAGCGTCCCAGGCATACCCGGTCGATCATATGAGTCACCCCAAAAGTGTGCAGGAAGGGGTCGTCCACCCCGCTGACGATGCGCTGTCCGGCCGGGATCTGGGCAATGACGCTATCCATACGGTCCTCGATGGCATTGAGAATTTTCTCGTCGCGGTAAAGGAATCCGAAGAACACCACCGCCACCACCACCATTGCATGGCGATGGAAGTTTCGCGGGTGGGCAGCGGCAAGCAGCGCACAGACGCAGACGCCCACCCCCAGCGACATGCGCTCCGCGATATACACCAGGGATTGATGGAAGCCCGGCAGCAAAATCGTAGTCGGTAGAATGAAGACCACCGCCGCGCTGATCACGCAAAACTGGAAGGGAATGCTCGACACTACCCATCGCGGGCCGGGATCCTGCAACAAATCCAGAAACAACATCGCCCAGACTATCAGCAGCGCTACCAGCACCATGTAGTACTTGCCGTCGAAGACCCAGAGCTGGTCCGCGCCGCTGGTCATCCGGATCTGCTGGATCGACCATCGCGAGAACGTCGCATGCGCCACCAGAATCTGCACCACGACCATGCCCAGCAGGCAGCCCGCGGTAATGTAAACCCGCGCGCGCGGCGACATCCTGCGCGCCAGCCATTGGTACGCCATCAGGCTGACGGTCCACACCACCGGCAGCGCGTGTGCCACGTAAGCCAGGCAGAGAAGAGGCAGCGCGATCGCCACCGATCGCGCACGCCATTCCCAGGTAAGAGCGAGCGTCCAGAAGCACAGACCCATACTGAGGTAGAAATTGAAAAAGCCCATGTGGAAGACCCAGCCGTACGCCAGCATGGCGATGCAGGGCAGCAGGTGCCACGCAGCCCGTCCACCCACGGCGGAAATAAACCGGAAGGCCCCCCATACGAACACAAGAACCGCTATCGAGACCGAAATGCGCTGCGCCAGTTCGGCCCCGAACAGACGGAACAGGCCGCTCAGCATCAGGTCGAACAGAATATTCGTGGTCTGGCTGACGATCACCAGCCCGTGTGCGCGCCCGGTTTCGATCAACTGGGCCAGCCACGCATTGTATATATGACTGGATAGATCCCCCGCCTGCACTCGCGGCTGCCAGTAAACCGGCACCAGCAGGAAGATCGACAACACGGCGTACCACCACTTTCGCATCTAGCTATTCTCCAACCGCAGTTTCTGGAACAGTGGAATCAGTTCGAAAGGCGTAGACACACTCTGGATAGATTCTCCGGTTTGCTGTATATCGCCTTCGGTAATCTGCGCCTCCGTGCCGCGGCGCGAGGCCAGTTGCAGATAACGAATCTTCATGGGGTCGATCTTCATGATGCGGCAACACGTGGCGTCCACAGCCACCGGGTCGCGTCCCGCCACCAGCACACCGGCGTATTTGGGAGTACCTTGTATGGGACCATTGCCCTCCATGCCGACGATGCCGTCGACGATGGCGAAGTGGCGCGGGAAGGCGTCGTGCAGGTCGGCAATCGATTCCTCGATTCCCGCCCAGTGAAGCACGTTCTTGGGCCAACCGTAAATGCCGCCCGGCACCACGCCGAACAGGTTCTTCATGGAAAGCGTCGCGCCCACCCAGTGGTGCGTCTTCATCTTGGCCATGGAGACCAGCAGGTCGGCGCCCAGGGCGGTGTTGGGCAGGTAGAGCTTCTTGATGCGCGAGACCTGCGCGCTGGGCCGGACCCGCGTGACCTCATCCAGATTGAGATCGACGAAGCGATCTTCGAACTCCGGGATGGTCCGGAAGTACCCGGCGGCCTCCGCCAGGTCCAGTGTATTGCGCCGATGGCCGGGTCCCTCGGCGATGCGAACCGTGGCGGCGCCCATGGCGCGGAATGCCTCGCAAGCGGCGTGAACCAATATGGGATGGGTGTTGATGCTGCTCTGGGGTTCGAATTCCACCAGGTTCGGTTTGAGCAGGATGTTGCGTCCACGCACGTCGCCCAGGTGCTCCGCCAGTAGGCGGCGCATGGTGTCGTAGACGGTCTGGTCGTAGGCGGGCGCCTTGACGATGGAAACCCGCGCCGGTGCAATCGTCCGCGTTTGCATGCCGCACCCGGACATCACGGCGGCACCCGCGGCGGCGGTCAACAGTTGGCGTCTGGTGAGTTGCTGTGCCATTCTCAGACCCAAAAGAAGTCCACGCCTTTTTGCGTTCCCGCCACCAACATGTCGAGCGACGTTTCAGGCAAGGTCCGGCAAGCCAGTTGGGCGGGCGGACAGTATCCATCGGGCAGGCGGTCGTGGGCCATGAGCCCGATACGCAGCCAGTTCATGGCGTCGGCCGACCGGCATTCGCCGAGGAAGCGTTCCGCCACAGCCAGGGAGTTCTCGATTTCGCTGGTGCGCATGCCGCGCAGGGCCGCCAGCGCGAGGCCGGTGGTCTCCGGGTAAGGCGTCGATTCATAGCCGAGTGCGCGCACAGATCCGTGGTTCCAGCCGCCGCCATGGCACATGCGCCGCAGCAGGAAGTTGCGGCCTTCCTCGACACGACGCCGGATCGCCGCCGAGGGCCGGCGGGCGGTTTCTCTTTCCAGCGCCAAAATCGCCAGCGAAGTAGGGCCCACCCACGCCGCCGAGCCGGGGATCCACGGCCACCCCGGGAACTCTTGCTCGGGCAAGGGTGTTGTGCCCAGAAGCCACATGCGTGCACGATAGGTCCAGGACGATTCTTCCCCGGTCGTGCCCAACAGCCAGTCGATGGCGCGCGCATGGATCGCGCTTCCCAGTTGCTCTCCGGGAAGCAGGGCCACCAGCGCAGTCACCCATGTACTTTCGTCGAATCCGGTTTGTGGAGGCCAGCCTCCGTCCGGCAGCTGCGCGGCGCGCAGCCAGGCGAGCCCGCGGCGGGCCGGTTCCACTTCGCCCGCGGCTAGTAGAGCCAGGATGGCATAGACCGTCGGCTCCGTCCGCGAGCTTCCACGGACGTAGGGCCAGCCGCCATCCCGATTCTGTTTGCTCACCACTAGTTGGATCGACATCGAAATACCGCGGCTGGCGCAAGCTAACGGGCTGCCCGCTGTACGCCAGCTATCCCCATTTGGAAGATCAGCGTACGATACGGCGCCTGCGGCGGCGCGAGAGCAACATAACCAGGGTAATGCCCGCGCCCAGCCAGATCGCTCCTTGCAACGCGAATTCCATTTCGTTCCTCCCTTCGTGGTAATGGTTTGTTTTTTTTTGCTATCTTGTGCTTCTGCGAGACCGGCGGCGTTTCAAAAAGAGGATCATGATGCCCCCGGCCGCGATCCAAATGCCAGCCTGCATAATTGTGTCAGTCATCGTTTCTATGCTCCTTTACGTGTCAGCCTACTGATTTCATCATGGGGAAGAGGTATTTGAAGATCTGTAGGATGCCTGGCCCCGCCGCCACAATCAGCATGGACGGCAATATGAAAAAGAAAATCGGAAATACGAGTTTGACGCCCACCTTGCCGGCGCGCTCTTCGGCTTCCTGACGGCGGCGCACCCGCAGGAAATCGGAATGGGTGCGGAGGCTCTCGCCCATGCTGGTGCCGAAGCGGTCGTTCTGAACCAGAATCGCGACCAGCTTCCGGAACTCGGCCTCGCCGGTTCGTTCGGCAAAATTTCGCAGCGCTTCACTGCGCCGCTTGCCATGACGCATCTCGAGCGTGACCAGCGACATCTCGTCGCTCAGCTCCGGATGGCTGCCATGGAGTTCCCGGGCCACGTGCTGGATGGCCTGGTCCAAACCCAGTCCGGCTTCGATTGAAACCACCATCAGATCCAACGCGTCGGGCAGCGCGAGGCGAAGGGTCTCCTGCCGCTTGGCTACTTTCTTTTCCAGGAAAAAGCGCGGCAGAACCCAGCCGGCTCCAATGCCCGATGCCATCAGTCCGAGCTTCATCACCGGGTTGGGCGGCATCTTGGCTTCCAGCATGATGCACAACACCAGCATCACCAGCGTGACCATGATGCGTATGCCATAAAAGACCGGAAGCACGTTCTCCGAGCGGAAGCCCGCGCGCATCAGGTCGGCTTTCAAGGTAGCGACTTCGGCTTCCGAAGAAGGCACGCGCGACCCGACGACGTTGAGGAACGTCACCAGGGTGCTGGGCTCGGGCTCGCCGAGGGGGTCCAACACGCGCTGTGAATCGGTGGTGATCACCGGCCTCCCCAACTGGTGCAGGAACCTCCCGGGCTTGTAGACCAGGCGATAGCCCACCCAACTGAGGATGAGCATCAGCATGAGGAACGCGCACGAAGCGAATAATGCCGGATGAGCCATATCAGACCTTTATGTTGATGATCTTCTTAATGAAGAAATTACCCAGCACCTGCGCCACGATGGCGCCCCCAATCAGATACTTGCCATCGGGGTCGTTGGCCATGCCCTGCAGGTAACCAGGGGCCACAAACAGCAGGCACAACATGGTGGCCACCGGCAGCAGGGTGAGAATGGAAGCGGTCAGGCGCCCGTGGGCGCTGGCTGCCTTGACTTGCCCCTTCAGGCGGAAACGCTCACGGATGACGTACGCCAGGCGCGACAGAATCTCGCTCAGGTTGCCGCCCGTCTGCTTCTGCAGCAGAACCGACGACGTAAAGAAACGAACGTCGAGCAGCGGAACGCGCATCGTGAAATTGCGCAGCGCCACATCGATCGGCGCGCCCAGGTTCTGTTCGTTGAACAGTGCGCGGAATTCCTGCCCCAGCGGATCCGCCATCTCCTCGCCCAGCATTTCCAGGCTGATCGAGAAGGCGTGGCCGGCCCGCATGGAGCGCGCCAGAAAGTCCAGCGACTCCGGAAATTGCTCTTCCAGCGTGTTCAGGCGCTTAGTCCGCTTGCTTCGCACCACCAGGTACGGAATCGAGCCGAAGAAGAGGCCCAGGGCGATTGCCGTAGTCGCGGCGTTGAACAGAAACGGCATCATCAGGCCCAGGCCCACACCCGGAATCATCATCAGCACCATGGCGGTCAACAGGCGCGAAGACGACCAGTTCAATCCCGCCTGCTGAATCATCTCCTCGGCATGCTTGGAAAAGTGCATGCTGGCGAACAGCCGCTTCATCCCCGAGGGCGTTTCGGACTCGATTTCCTTGAGCAGGTTGCTGACATTGATCGCGGCTTCGCCCGCGGCCGTGTGCAGCATGTCCACCACCTGGTTTTTTCGCCGGGCGTCAAAATACTTCAGTCCCACGCTGACAGCCAAAAGGCTGAGCGCAAACACGACGACGAAGGAAACCACCACGGTCAACGGCATTTAGTTAATCTCCACAACCGTCTGGAACATCTGTGTCGGGAGGACGATGCCGCACTGCTTGAGCCGCTCGTAGAACTTGGGCCGGATGCCGGTGGCGCGGAAACGCCCCTTCACCTTGCCTGCCTCGCTGATGCCGGTCTTCTCAAACAGGAAGACATCCTGCAGCGTGATCACGTCCTGCTCCATGCCGATCACTTCTGTAATGTGCGTGATGCGGCGCGCACCATCGCTGAAGCGCGACGTTTGCACGAATAAATCCACCGCGCTCGCAATCTGCTGGCGGATGGAACGGATTCCCATGTTGGCGTTGGCCATGCCCACCATGACTTCCAGGCGGCCCAGACCGTCGCGCGGGGTGTTCGCGTGGATCGTGGTGAGCGATCCGTCGTGACCCGTGTTCATGGCCTGCAACATATCCAGCGCCTCTTCTGAACGGACTTCACCGACGATGATGCGGTCCGGCCGCATACGCAGGGCATTGATCACCAGTTGGCGGATGTGTATGGCGCCGGTGCCTTCCACGTTGGGCGGCCTGGTTTCCATGCGCGCCACGTGAGTCTGCTGCAGCCGCAACTCGGCCGCGTCCTCGATGGTCACGATGCGCTCGTCTTCAGGAATGTAGGAGGAGAGCGCGTTGAGCAGGGTCGTTTTACCGGAACCGGTGCCGCCGCAGATCAGAATGTTGAGGCGCGCCTTGACGCAGCCCTTCAACAGTTCCAGCATGCCCTCGGTCAGGGCCAGTTTCGACACCAGGTCCTCGCCCTTCAAGGCGTGGCGGCCGAAGCGGCGGATAGAGAGCAGCGGGCCATCCACGGCCACCGGCGGAATGGCGGCGTTGACGCGCGAACCATCGGGCAGGCGCGCATCCACCAGGGGCGACGATTCGTCCACGCGGCGTCCCACTCGCGAAACTACTTTTTCGATGATGCGCAGCAGGTGCGCGTCGTCTTTGAATTCCACCGGCGTGCGGTAGAGTTTGCCGCCGCGCTCCACGTAGACCAGGTGCGGCGTGGTGACCAGGATGTCACTGATGGTGGGGTCTTGCAGCAGCGGCTCGAGAGGGCCTAGACCGAAAACCTCATCTAGAATTTCCTCGATGACGCGGTCCTTTTCCACCAGGCTGAGCGGCGTCTTCTCTTCTTCCACCAGCTTGGCCACGGCGGCGCGGATTTCCGCGCGCACCCGCTCGCCCGCCATGGAAGAAAGCGCTTCCAGGTTGATGCGGTCCAGCAACTTGCGGTGAAGCGTGAACTTCAACTCCTGGTATTCCGGAGTGGAGCCCTCTTTCGTGAACAGCCGATTTACCCAGCCGGTTTCCCGGCTCTCCCCGGACCTTCCTCCGGAATCTAACATGGAAGCCATTTTGATTTGCCTTTATCCGAACAATTGGAATCGCTTCTTAACGGTTGGCGCCGACTTGTCCTCTTCGAGATTCGCCAGCTTCAGCGCCAGCTTGGCAATCTGTTTCCCCAGTTCGGAAGTGCGCGAGAGCATACGGCCCTCCGCGTAGGTTTCGTACAACTCGGGATAATCATTGGCCACCGTACAAAAGATCGGCGTGCCCAGCATTTTTTCGAGTTCCGCCGGCGTGATGTCCAGCCGCTTGGGAGCCCGGTTGAGAATCAGCTTGATGCGGTGTTTGCCGTAGCCGCTATCAATCAAAGTCTGTATGATCTGTTTGGATTGGTGCAGCGCAGGCACTTCCAGCGTGGTCACCAGACAGGCTTCGTCGATCTCTTCCAGCGCCGCCATCCCCATGTGCGTCAGGCTGCGGCCCAGGTCCACCAGCGTCCAATCGTAGTGCGGCCGCGCGAAGGAAAGCACCTGCCGGATCTGCTCGTCCTTGGGCTGCTGCTTGGATGCCAGCGCCAGCGGACTGGAAACAATTTCCACTCCCGGGATGCCGTTGGAGACCAGCGCCTTCCAATAATGAATGTCCAGCCGGTGCAGGTTGTTGACCGCGTCCAGAATCGAGTACACCGACTTGGTTTTGGTGATGAACGCCACCATGCCTGCGTCGAGATCGAGGTCGGCCAGCAGAACTCTCTGGTTCATCCGGCCCAGTTCGGCAGCCACATGACAGATCAGCGTGGTGGCGCCGCAGCCACCCTTGGCGGACATGAAACCGAGCGACTTGCCGCTGCCCTTGGCGCCCTCGCGCCGCCGGCTGCGTTCCATGCTGCGCCGCTCCAGAGACTTCTTGAGCGGCTCCTGCAGCGGCGGATAGAGGTATTCGTTGATGCCCGCGCGCAGCGAGGAAAGAATGGCCTCGGACTCCGCGGTGGTGTTGAGCGCGATGATCATCGGGTCGCCGGCCGCGGCCCGTATGGATGCTACCAGACCTTCGAGGGGTTCCTTCCAACCGCTGATATCCACCAGCACGACGTCGGGGCGCATGCGCTCCAGACGGTCCAGGAAATTGCTCACATCGCCTACGTCCTGGTGTTCGACGATGATGCGGAACGGCAGGTCGGCAAGCGTCGCCTGCGCCTGGTCCCAGAGTTCCCGGTTTTCAATTGCTAGTCCGATGGTCAGCGGATACATGTGGTGTCTCCCCCTCGCCCGTTCACTTGCCCGCGCCTCCGCTGGCCGGGGTCGGCGCCAAGCCCGGGTTCACGGGAGGAGCGGCCACGGGTGCCGGCACCAGTTGGATCTGCTGCATCGTGGCGGGCGGAGCCGCCTGGCCTTCCTTGCGCTGCTGGATCAACAACTCGATGGGCATGGTTTCCGACGCCGGTTTCACCGGTACGGGTCCGGTCTTATCGATACCCGGCGTGCGCATATCGATATCGCTGTTTTTGGTCATGAAGGGCAGCGGATATTTCAGCGAGGGCACGGGCTGCCCGGTGGGAATCGGCCGCACCACTTCGGGCGTCACGATAACCAACAGTTCGGAGTTGTTGCGCGACCTAGCGCGGCTGGTGAACAGCTTGCCGAGCAGCGGGATGCTGGCCAGGCCCGGAATCTTGCTGATGGTCTCCGTCATCCGGTTGTCCATCAGTCCGGCAATCACAAAGCTCTGTCCGCTCTCGAGCTCTACTTCCGTCTGCACGCGGCGCGTGCTCAAGGCGGGGATGGTAGTGCCGGCGATAATGACTGAGTTGGAGTAATCGAGCGAGCTGACCTCCGGCGCGACCTGCAGTTGAATCGTCCCGCGTGGCGTCACTTTCGGCATGAAATGGATGCGGATACCAAACTCTCGGAAGGCTATGGTGATCACATTTCCGGTGGCGCTGGGCTGTACCATCGGGAATGGAAACTCGCCGCCCGCCACGAAGCTCGCCTCTTTCCCATTGATCGCCAGAAGATTCGGCTCGGCCAGGGTTTCCAGCAGGCTCTTGCCTTCCAGCGCCTTTATGGAGGCCGCAAGGTTGATGTCTCTGCGGAACAATAAAACGCTGAGCGCATCGGAAAGGCTGACGATTCCCGAGCTGCTGGCAACCGGACCGCTGAACTGCCCGGTGCCGATGGTCGTGGACTGATTGAAGGCGCCTGACGCGAAACTGACGCCGAGATCCTGGCTGGCGCTGCGGTCCACGTTGCAGAAGCGCACTTTCAACAGGATCTGCTCCTCGACCGGAGGCACTTCCACGCGCAACAGGTTGATTGATTTGCCGAGTGAGCTGACAATCGCCATCACGCGATCCGCGGCCACCACATCTTTTACCGTGCCGCGCACAAATGCGGTTTCATTGTCGAAGGTGACGTTAATGTCGTCGTTGGGGAAATCGCGCGCCAGTTGCTGCCGCACTACATCCAGGTGTACGGGACTCAGGCGCACCGTGAGATCGTAGAGCAGGCGGTTGCCGCCTTCCTGCCAGATGATCAGCGAGGTTTCGCCCGCCGCCTTCCCGTTGATCAGCACTTCCTTGGGGTTCACGGCGACGGCTTCGATCAGCCCGCCGTCAGCCACGGAGATGCGCATGATCTTCATCGGGCTGTCGATGATCAGGCTCTTGCCGACAGTGACCATCAGTTTGCCCGGCCCCGCCGGGGAAGCCGCTTCCTGGGGCTTCGGAATATCATCGTCGCCGCCCGCGCGGCTCGCAGGGACGTTCCAGAGCCAGACGGCGGTTGCCGTCAGCAGGACACTTGCAATTCGAAGTCGTGACACTTATTTGACCTCCGGAGTTCCGCCGAATTTTTGTTCCCGCTTGGTGGGCCCGGAAATGATCTCCATCACGAAGGGAATTTCCTTGGGCGGGGCGGGAGGCGCCACGGCACGAACCGGAATGACTCGCGGTTGTGTGCTGCGCGGACGCGGTGCGATTTCCGATGGAAGCGACTGCGTTCTTCCACCGGCGAAGAGATGCTGAAGCGCGGTCCCGGGCGTCTTGGCGATATCGTGATCCAACGGATTGCGCAGCACCAGTTGAATGCTGGTCTGGCTGGCGGCCAGGCTGAGTTGCTCGGCCTGCGTCGGGGTCACCAGCATATTCACCACCTGCACCATGACTGGCTTGCCTTCCGCGTCCTTTTTGAAATCCTGGCCGGCGGAAAGCACTTCGATGTTCTGTAGCAACGTTTGCGTGAGGGTACCCAGGTTCCCGTTCCCCCCGGGCGTATTGCCGGAGATCAGGATGTCCACGTGCGTGCCGGGCACAACGAAACCGGCGACGCCCACTACTTCGTTAACCCGGACGGCTACCGCGCGCATTCCCGGCGGTATCATGGCGGCCATTCCACCCCCTGCGCCCTTCGGCGCCAGGCGCGATTCGATGATCGGCTCTTTAGCGAAGATGGCTGTGATCACGCCCCGTCCGACGATGTCTTTTACCTGTGTTGTAGCGCCTATCGGGACGGCGCCCGGCCATTCGGCCACCTTGACGTCTTCCTCTTTTACGACGCTGCCGACTTCGAGATCTTTGGTTGCCAGCGCAACTTGCGCCAGCGCAGGACCGGGCTTGGCATTCGCCGGCCGGTTGATCAGTACGCGGTACAGCACCAGGCTGGCGCCAGCTGCCACGAGAAACGCGAAAGTCAAAACACCTACGAATCTTTTATTCATCTGGATCCCTGCTCACCCGACTCGATGCACCGGCGCCGGCTGCCGGAAAGCTCTAATCACGGTCGTCCTTGGGCAACTTCGCCGCAACGCGCCTCCGATATTTGAGGTTTTACCTGCGCGTTGCGGCCAGTTGCCCGTTTCCAACTGCTTGTTTCCAGGTCATGCCGGCGACCACCGTAAGAGGACCGGCATTTCCCGGGAGTCTCTAGCTGGCCGAAGTGTTGGCAGCCACGAGCTGGCTGTTCGTCGTCGACCAAATGCCCTTGATGCTGCCGCCGGCGCCCAGGAAAAGAGCCGCCGAAGCCAACGCCACGAATGCCATGAGCAGGGTATATTCGATCAAATCCTGGCCCTGTTCTTCGTTCCATAAATTGCGCAAAAACGTCATTGTGTTCGCTCCTAAGTTTTGGGTTTGGTTTCAGTGATCGCGGGATCACTTGTCAGGGTTTTCGTGACCTCGCGATCACGGCCTTCTCCGCCTCCGCTGTTGGCGGCGGATACTTGTATGCCCGCGGTCCACGGTGCGGACCGGAACACCAGCGCGATGCCGTCGTCGTAAACGACGCGCCAGCGGCTGGATTCCTTCAGCGCGCCGCACAAGGGCGAACTGGGGGGCAATAAAATCGTGTTGACGCCGAAGCCGCCGAGGATTTTCTCCCAGCCGTACTTCACATTCAGGACGTCCACGTACTTCTCTTCGAAATCGTCACCGTAAAAATCGCTGCGGCCATCAACGAAGACCTTGTGGCCGGGGTAGAGGCGATAGATCAGATAGTCGCCCCATTCGTCGTGCGTAAAAATGCGCCCGGCCGGGTCGCTGCGCAGTGTAGCCAGGGCGCCGGCCGGGTAAACTTTGGGATCGAACTCCGAACGGAATTTCCTGGGCGGGTGCGGTGCGAAAACCAGTGCGGCAACTAGCAGCACCCCGAGCGCACTTACCAGGTGCAGGCGGCCGATGGCGTCGGTCTCTCCGGTCTCCTCAGCCAGCCTGTTGAAGCGGCCGGCCACAGTGCGAAGCCACACGGCCACATTCATCTCCGGCGCACGCAGCAGCCACTGTTGAATCGCGGCAGCCACTGGCGGAGCCGCGGCAATCACGAAAATCGGAATATTGCGCGCGGCAAGCAACCCGCCGTGCGCCCACACCATCATCAGCAGCGCCTCTGTAAAGCGGCCGTGCCGCAGGTTCCACACCGCGGTGGCCACGGCCAGCACCAGCATCGCTTCGAAGAAAATCGCCGTCGGATTGTGAAAGCTGGGCGAGAGGAATTCCATGATGTGCTGCGAATTCCACGGGTCCCGCAGGTACTGCGCCATGTGTACGTGCAAGTGATACGTGTACGGGTTAACCAGGCTGGTTGCCATGCAGGCCATGCCGCTTAGAAAATAGCTGCGGGCCTTCAGCCAGGCCGGCACGCGATCTTCGTCGTTAGGAGAGAAGACCAGGCGCAGCGTCTCGCCCCCGCCGTAAGCCATAATCATCAGCGCGCCGACAAAGAAACCGCCATGCAAGTTGGTCCAGAGAATCGTGAGGACGGGGAGCGCCGCCAGAATCGGCACACCCAGTAGTCGCGTGCGGCCTTCCTGCACCAGTTCCAGTGCCCAATAAAAAAGGATCAGGAACAACAGCGTGAACAAGTGCGGCCGCGCCAGCCAGTGAATCGACGAGGCGGCGGCCGCGATCATCGTGACTCCAACCGCGATGATCGGATTTGCCTTGCGCCGCACCAGCAGAAACATTACGGTGAAGATGACCGAGAGCAAGAGGATGGTGAACATCACCACCGCCTGCAATCCGCCCAGCGCGTTTAACTTCGCGAACAGTACGTCGGAAAGCCACTCCCACGCGTACCAGGGGGCGCCCGGTTTGGAAAAGGAGAAGATGTCGCGCACGGGCACCCATCCGTTGGCGATAATCCACTCGCCGGTTCGAATGTGCCAGCCGGTGTCGCAGTCGCCCAGCAGCGTCTTCACTCCGTCCATGCGTCCGAAAAGGAACGCGATGGGCATGAGGAAAGCGAAGTCGGCCAGCGAAGGCAGAAACTTCACGGCGAATTGGGAACGGGCTTCCATTTCTATACTTCTTCAGGCCATCCAGGAATTGGCCACAGGCCGCATGGCTTCAAACGCTCGGATCCGGTCGTGAAATGACCGGAAATCCATGTAATTAACGCGCAAGGCAATTAGCGGGAAATTCTCCGCCGAATTCGTAATCCGGATGACCGTGCCCTGACAATGAATGCATTTTTGGCCAAATCCATGATTGGCCGGTAATTCTATTTCGACCGTGACTATCTGGCCCACCGACGGGAGCGGAAGCTCCGTTTCCAGCCCGCGCCAGGCGATGAAAACGCCGCTACGGCTAATGTTTTCCGTATACATTGCGCTTTGCATCCAGAGCGCCGGCGAAGAGACGTGGCAACGAAGCTTGATTTCGATTCGCGGGCTCTCACGTCGATTAATGTTTTTCATTTCTTTGCTTCGACACTGCCGAATTTAGCTCTGTCGGGCTAACGCATCAATGCCGTAAATGGGCTATAACCTTATGTTGCCGAAGGATAGCAGGGAAAAATGCCAGTCAGACGGATTTCGCCCGGCGTGGACCGTTTCAAAACGGTAACAGGGGTACTGGGACTGGCTAAGTGGCAAAACCAGGGGAGATTACAGATTTTCCTTAGGAAGATAATGCGCGAATATTATCGGGTATTTATGACGTATTAACGGGCCCCTAACCTTCGTAAGGATTCATGGTCTAAGTTATTGATAATAAATAATATAACATGCATCTCAGCACTGCATAAATCGTGCTCTTCGACCAAAGGTGGTACGGGATATCAATGATACTCTTGGGTATTTTTTGCAAAAATGTTATTGACAACCGAAGTAAATAAACGGACAATCTCAGTGAAAAGCGAATTTTTAGAAACGCGAAAATCCCGAGCGGAATTTCGGACCACGAGTAGGTAAAACGGTTAAATTTGCTTTCTGAAGAGGTGGAGTATCATGACGCGCGTTCTTCTTTATAGCGATGAACCAATCCTGGCAAAGGGCCTCGAATCCGTACTGCGCCAGATCGAGGGCTTCGACCTGCTGCCCACTGCCAATTCGCTGGCCTCCCTGATGGAGCAGATAACCCAAGGTGCACCGGATCTGGTTCTGATGGACCTGACGGCGGAGATCACCTTCGCGGTATTGAGCGACATGAAGCACGCCATGAATCGCTCGCGGATCGTGCTTTGGGTAAACTCCATTTCGACGGAACTGGCGTTCCAGGCGATGGGGTTGGGAGTTCGCGGCATTTTACGCAAGACCCTGCCGACCGAACTTCAGGTCAAATGCCTGCAAAAGGTCCAGGCCGGCGAGTTGTGGTTCGAGAAAGCGCTCACCGACAGCTTCCTGTGCGCCCGCCGCGTCGCGTTGACGCAGCGCGAAGGCCAGTTGGTCAGCCTGCTCTCGCAGGGTTTGAAGAACAAGGAAATCGCCACCACGCTGATGATCTCCGAAGGCACTGTCAAGGTGTACCTCTCGCGCCTCTTCCAGAAGGTCGGCGTGAAGGACCGCTTCGAGCTGGCCCTGTTCGGCTTGAAGAATCTCACCACGGGACAACTTCCGGTGGGCGAGAAGGGACAACGTCTCGGCGCCAGTTCCATGCCCGGCCTGCGCTCGCTCGTGCTAGATCGGCCGCTCGAACAGCAGCGTGTGCAGCAGGAACCGCAGCGCTTCGGACCGCCGCTGCGTCCGGTCGTGACCCGCTATTAGTATCAGGAACGCTCCTAAGTTGAAAAAAGGGCAGCCGGAAACGGTTGCCCTTTTTCTATTTGTATCAGGCAAGGGTGGGGCGGACCCCCTGGTCCGCGGCCGACGCCCTCGTCGGCCTGCTTGTCTTCCGCCACTCCTGCCCCGCTTTCGCGAAGCGCGATAATGGAAGCGTGCCCGCGCTGACATTTGTGGATGCTCGCGAAACTGTTCTCCGCACCGTGCGCCAGGGGCGCACCCAGCCCGCCATCGAGCAAATCTCCTTTGCCGATGCCGCCGGACGCGTGCTCGCGGAGGACGTCGCCGCGGACCGCGATTCGCCCGCGGTGGCGCGATCGGTGCGCGACGGCTATGCGGTGCGCGCCATCGATCTGCCGGGGCAACTCGAGATCGTCGGCGAAGTGCGCGCCGGCCAGCGCTTCGCCGGACAGGTGGCCAAGGGGCAGGCCGTGGAGATCATGACCGGCGCGCCGATTCCGTCCGGCGCCGACGCCGTCGTAATGATCGAGCACACACGGCGCGACGGTGGACGCGTATTGATCGACCGCGCGGCCGAAGCGCAGCAGTTCATCAATCCACAGGGCTGCGAGGCGGCGGCGCACGAGGTGGTCCTGCACGCCGGCAAGCGGCTGGATTATGCCGACGTCGCGCTGCTGGCGGCGGTCGGGTGCCCCTGCGTCACGGTTTACCGGCGCCCGATCGTGGCGATTATCGCCACCGGCGACGAAATCGTGGAAGTGGACCAGGTTCCCGAGGAATTTCAAATTCGCAATTCCAACGCTTATTCGCTGGCGGCACAGGTGGCGCGCGCCGGCGGCATGCCGCACGTGCTGCCCGTGGCGCGCGACACAATCGAGCATACGCGGGAGATGATCGCTCGCGGCCTCGCCGCCGACCTGCTGCTGCTCTCCGGCGGGGTGTCGGCGGGCAAGTACGACGTGGTGGAAGAAGTCCTGGCCGAATTCGGCGCCGAATTCTATTTCGACCGCGTGCTAATCCAGCCGGGGCAGCCACTGGTTTTCGGACGCGCCAGCGGAAAGTACTTTTTCGGGCTGCCCGGGAATCCGTCCTCGACCATGGTGACGTTCGAGATCTTCGCGCGTGCCGCGCTGGAACTGCTCGCCGGGCAGGAGGAGATCGCGCTGCATCTGCCGCTGGCGCGCCTGACCTGCGAGTTTCGCCACCGCATCGGCCTGACGCGCTTTCTGCCGGCACGCCTGAGCGCGGACGCTAGCGAGGTGACGCCGGTGCACTGGCACGGGTCCGGCGACATTCCTTCCCTGGCCCGCGCCAACTGTTATCTGGTAGCCGACCCCGATCGCGCCGCGTATGCCGCCGGCGAACTCATACGGATACTCGCGAAATGAAAAAACTCTCGCACTACGATTCCGCGGGCAGCGCTCGCATGGTGGATGTTTCCGCCAAGCAGGAGACGCGCCGGACGGCGCGCGCTCACGCCTTCGTGCGCATCACGCCCGCGGTGCTCGGCGAACTGCCGCGCAATCCCAAGGGGAATCCGCTGGAGATCGCGCGCATCGCCGGAATCGCCGCGGCCAAGCGCACCAGCGACCTGATTCCGCTGTGCCACCCCCTGATGCTGACCCACGCCGATGTCGAGGTGACGCTCGAGAAGAAGGGCGTGCGCATTGTGGCCAGCGCCGCCACTACCGGTCAAACCGGAGTCGAAATGGAGGCGCTGACGGCCGCCGGGGTGGCCGCGCTCACCGTATACGATATGACCAAAGCCTTGGATAAAGCTATCGAAATACAGGATTTATACCTGCTGGAGAAAACCGGGGGAAAGAGCGGAGATTTTCGCCGAAAAAAAGGCATGGGGAAACATGATTAGCGCCGCCGTCCTGACCATCAGCGATTCCGTAAGCCGGGGCACGCGCGTGGATCGCTCCGGGCCGGCGGTGCGTGAACGGCTGGAACAACTGGGCTGGAGCGTCGCAGTCATGGAGGCCATCCCGGATGTAATCTCTGAAATCAGCGAGCGCCTGGCGACCCTGTCCGACGGCGGGCAGGTGGCGGCGATTTTCACCACCGGCGGTACTGGCGTGGCGACGCGCGACGTGACCCCCGAGGCCACGCGCGCTATTTTGGACCGCGAAATCCCCGGCTTTGGCGAGTTAATGCGCCTGCAGGGCCGGGCCACGACGCCGCTGGCAGTGCTTTCCCGGTCGCTGGCGGGAACCCGCGGAAAGGTGCTGATCGTGAGCCTGCCGGGGTCGCCCAAGGGAGCAGTGGAATCCCTGGATGCTATCGTAGAGTTGGTACCTCACGTGCTCGAACTCCTCAGGGGAAATACTGAGCACACTTAAATAGGAGCTGCATGTCTCGATTGATACTTCTCACTTTTCTGTGCGGCCTTCTGCGTGCCCAACAGCCGCAGTCGCAGCAACCGCAGCCCGATTCCAATCAGCCGGCCACGATATTCCGCGGCGGCGTCGAGGTGGTGCAGGCGCCGGTGCTGGTCTTCGACCGCGACGGAAATTACGTGGACGGGCTGCAACCCCACCAGTTCCACCTGTTCGACAACGGCAAAGAGCAGAATATCAACGTCGATGTGACGTACCAGCCGATCTCCCTGGTGATCGTGCTGCAGGCCAACGCGCACGTGGAATTCATCTTGCCGCAGGTCAAAAAGATCGGCGGCCTGATCGCGCCGCTCTTGATCGGTGACCAGGGGGAGGCGGCCATCATCGCCTTCGATTCGCGGATTCGAACCCTGCAGGACTTCACTTCCGACAGCGAGTTGATCACCAAGGCGGTGAAGGGACTCACAGCCGGCAGCAATGCCAACCGCATGATCGACGCGGTTTCGGCCGCCACGCGCATGCTGCGTACGCGGCCCACCAACCGGCGGCGCATCATCCTTTACATCGGGGAGACGCGCGATATCTCAAGCGAAACTCGCCTGCGCGAGGCCCTGATGGACCTGCAGTATGCCAATGTCATGTTCTACCCGGTGGACATGTCCCGGCTGTTTTCGACCTTGAGCGCCAAGCCCGATCCCGGCCGCCAGGACAATCTGCCGCCCGCCATGCATCCCATGCCTTCCGGAGTTCCGGCGACGCCCACTTCGGTGCAGCAGACATATGGCATCGGGGGCGGCGGCCGCGCCGAATTCATCCCGCTGATGGTGGAGATGTTCAAAGACGTGAAGGCGATCTTCAGGGACAATCCGGTGGAAGCGTTCACTAAGGGTACAGGCGGGACGGAGTACACATTTTACAAACAGCGCGGGCTGGAAGAGGCCATCCAGAAGATTGGCGCCGAGTTACACTCGCAATATTTTGTGAGCTACACGCCGAACAATAAGGATGAGGGCGGATTTCACACCCTGGACGTCACAGTAGGCCCGTACAAGACGCAAACCCGCCCCGGATATTGGCTGGGGACGAAGCAGTAAGACTAACTCTTATCGCTTTCCAGCCGCAGGTTGTTGACGACTGAAAAGACGCCGTTCACCGTATTGGCGCGAACGCCGGCCGTGTCTTTGTCGGCTTGCGTGGAAACTACCCCTTCGAGTGTCACCTTGCCGTTTTCCACGATGATGTGAATCGGCGGCACGGCTTGCATGGCGTAGCGGTCCAGGCCGGGAGTCCCGTAGATGGCGCGATACTCCGCCAGGCGAATGCCATCGTCTATGGAAGACAGTGGGAGAACTTGAATCTTGTTATCCACGCGCTCCACGCCTTCGATGCCCTTCACTACATTGCCGGCATCGCTCTTCAGCGTGGGCTTGGTGACCTGGCCCATCAGCGTGACGGTGGTGCCATCCACGCGGTACGTCAGGTTGTCGAAAACTCCGTAGTAGGGCAGCATCACCAGTTCGTGACGCACTTCACGAGTGATGCGGTCCTGTCCTTTCGCGCCCGAATTGGCAGCGGCGTTACCTTTATCTTTATTCTTCTGAGCTTGCAGCGGTACAAGCGTCAGGAATGCGGCGAGTGCGAAGACGCCGCTCTTTAGTGCAAATCGTGTCATTTGGCCTCCTCCGCACCTTGTGGTGCAACTCGGCCACCATTTTAGTGCTACAGCTTGATGTCGACCAAGGCCTCCGGTGCGGTTCCGCTCAATACGGCGGCGGCATCGTCGGCGGTAAAAGTTTCCACCTTGGCGGAGATGTTCATTGAGCAGAATTTCGGCCCGCACATGGAGCAGAAATGCGCGTCCTTGAAACCGTCCTCGGGGAGGGTTTCGTCGTGCATGCTCCGCGCGGTTTCGGGGTCGAGCGAGAGCGCAAACTGTTCCTTCCAGTCGAAGCGGTAGCGCGCGCGGGAGAGCGCGTCGTCGCGATCGCGCACGCCGGGGCGGTGACGGGCGATGTCGGCGGCATGGGCGGCGATTTTATAGGCGATGATGCCTGCCTTGACATCCTCGCGGTTGGGCAGTCCCAGATGTTCCTTCGGCGTCACGTAGCAGAGCATGGACGCGCCATACCAGCCGATCATGGCCGCGCCAATCGCGCTGGTGATGTGATCGTAGCCGGGCGCGATATCGGTGACCAGCGGGCCGAGGGTATAGAAAGGCGCCTCGAAGCACATCTCCTTTTCCTTGGTGACCTGCATTTCGATCTGGTCCATGGGAATGTGGCCGGGACCTTCGATCATGGTCTGGACATCGTACTTCCAGGCGATCTGGGTGAGTTCGCCGAGCGTCTTGAGTTCCGCGAACTGCGCCGCGTCGCTGGCATCGGCGATGCTGCCCGGACGCAGGCCGTCGCCGAGCGAGAAGCTGACATCGTGCTTCTGGAGGATCTTGCAGATATCTTCAAAGCACTCATACAGGAAGTTCTGCTTGTGGTTCTTGACCATCCATTCGGCCAGGATGGAGCCGCCGCGGCTGACGATTCCGGTGACGCGCCGCGTGGTCAGCGGGATGTGCTGCACCAGGATGCCGGCGTGTATCGTCATGTAGTCCACGCCCTGCTCGGCTTGTTCTTCGATGACTTCGAGCATGACTTGGGCCGAGAGATCTTCCACGCGGCGCACGCGGGAAAGCGCTTCGTAGATCGGCACGGTGCCAATGGGGATGGGCGATGCGCCGATGATGGCCTTACGGATGGCCGGGATATCGCCGCCGGTGGAGAGATCCATCACCGTGTCGGCGCCATACTTGACGGAGGCATCGAGCTTTTCGAGTTCGCCGGAGATATCGCTGGTGACCGAGGAGTTGCCAATATTGGAATTGATCTTGCACTTGGAGGCAACGCCGATGCACATCGGTTCCAGGTTGGTGTGATGGATGTTGGCGGGGATAATCATCCGGCCGCGGGCCACCTCGGAGCGTACCAGCTCGGGAGCAAGGCTCTCGCGCTGGGCAATATAGTGCATCTCCTCGGTGATAATGCCCTTGCGGGCGTAATGCATTTGCGTGCGGATTGAATCGTTCTGACGTTTGGCTACCCAGTCTGTGCGCATGACGGCTCCCCTGATGGTTGGCTAATGACTGCGGACGCGCGAGGCGGCAAGCGGCGCGCGCGTCCACGGGTACAACGCGATTCCCGGCTACTTCTTTTTCTTGGGCTTTTTGACTTCCTTCTTTGGACTTCTGTCCTTGGCCATTGATGATCCTCCCTTACAAATGGATTATAACCGCAGTGCGGTAGGACAGACCATCGCTTTCCGTGGTCTGACGGGCTTCGCTAAATGCAGAGTTAGCTGACAGCCGACTCAAACCGATCGTCTGTCCCACCGCTAATGGGCTGACTTCTTTGCCGCTTCGGCCGGGGCCTTCGAAGGTTCGGCGGCCTTCGCCGGTTCCGCTGTTCCCTTCGCCGCTTCGGCCGGCGCTTTGGGCGGTTCCGGTGGAGGAGTCAGATATTGCACGATCACCGAGATTCTGCGGTTGGACGCATTTTCGGGATCTTCGGGATGCCGCAATTGCCGCTCGGCGAAGCCTCGCACCTGATTCACCTGCTCGTGACGGACTCCATGCGCCTCCATCAGGCGGCGGGCCGCGTTGGCGCGGTCGGTGGAGAGCTCCCAATTACCATAGCCGCCGTCGACGGCGAAAGGCTTGGCGTCCGTGTGTCCTTCGATCAGCAAATGATTGGGCAGTTTGCCGAGTTCCTCCGCCAGGCGCGTCAACAACTCGGCACCGGATGGCGAAGGGAGCGGCCGCCCGGATTCGAAAAACATTCCGGCCTCGGTTTCGAGCAGTTCGATACGCAAACCATCTACGGTGATGGTCATCTCCACGTGTTCTTTCAAGGCGCTGAAGTTGGGCATGGTCTTGAGCGCCTGCTCCATCTTCTCGCGCAGCTTCGCCATGTCCTCCTTCGTCACTTGAAGGGCGTTGCCCGCCCCGGCGGCGGCGGTGCCGGTCTGTGTGCCGGGACCGGTCGGATTATTGAAGAAGGCGCTGATCGCCTCTTTGACTTTTTCATCGGCGCTCATCAGCCACAGCACGATGAACAGCGCCATCATGGCGGTGACGAAATCGGCATAGGCCACCTTCCAGGCGCCGCCGTGGTGGCCGCCATGGACCACCTTTTTCCTCTTGATGATGAAGATGGGCCGCGGTGGAGGCGGCGGCGGAGGGGGTGGTTCGGGTTGCGGCGTCATTCGGTTATGCCGCTTTGGAGGCTACCGCGCCACCGCCGCGGCAACTGCCTTCCATTTCCTGGAATGTGGGACGGACTTCATTGGGAATGGCGCGACGCGCCAGTTCCACCGCCATGATCGGGCTCAGTTCCTTGATGAACCCCAGCGACGCCATGCGCAGAAAGCCCAGATATTCGGACTCCGCCTCGCTGTTTTTTCCCATGGCAACGGACAGCGGCCCGAAAATCCCGTAGCAGAGCAAAATCCCCAGAAACGTGCCGACGAGGGCAGCCGCCACCTTCTCCCCGATTGCCTCTTTGGGGCCGCCCAGCGCGCCCATGGTTAAGACCACTCCCAGGACCGCAGCCACAATGCCCAATCCCGGCAGGGCGTCCGCCATGGTGCCTAACGCGGCGATGGGCTTGGCAGATTCGCGGTGATGCACTTCGAGATCCATCTCCATCATCGTGTCGATCTCCATCGGGTCCACGCCGCCCGACACGGCCATGCGCAGCGTGTCGCACAGGAAGTGCAGGGCGTGATGGTCCTTCACAAATTTCGGGTACTTGGTGAATACCACTCCCTTGGAAGGATTATCGACTTCCTCTTCCAGCTTCGCTGTGCCCGCCTTGCGGGAGAGCGCGAAGAGCTCATAGAGCATCTTGAGCGATTCCAGATAGAGTGCCTTGGTATACCTGCTGCCGGCAAAAACTCCAGCCAGCCCCTTCCCGATCTGAATCAAGGTCGGAAGCGGATTGGCGATTACCACGGTCCCCACTGCGGCGCCGAAGATGATCACCAGCTCCGCCGGTTGCATCAGCACCTTGAAGTTTCCGTGCTCCATGGTGTAGCCGGCGGCAATCGCCCCGAGGACGATCACGATCCCTATGATTGCGAACATTTGATGTTTAGCACCACCCGTCTTATCGGATGGACTGGTCCACTACTTTAGGAGTCGCATCATCTCCGCACGCGCCAAAGTGTGTCACTCAATTAATCATGGAAGAAGGAAGTGATTTTGTGCTTGCCAGAAGCACGCGTGCCTGGAACAATAGGGCTTAAAACCTATGCGGATACGCGTATTAGGCATCGTCCTCGCCGGCGGTAAGGGAACACGGCTGGCGCCGCTAACCAACGAACGGGCCAAACCGGCCGTGCCGTTTGGAGGCAAATACCGGATCATCGACTTCGTGTTGAGCAATTTCATCAACTCGGGGATCTACTCCATCTATGTGCTGACGCAGTTCCGCAGCCAGTCGCTGCTGCAGCACCTCAGCGAGGGCTGGCAATTCGGCGGCCTCCTGAAAAATCAATTCGTGATCCCGGTGCCGGCGCAGATGCGCTCCGAGGATGAAACCTGGTACCAGGGCACGGCCGACGCGATTTATCAGAACATCAACCTGGTGGAGCAGGCCGACCCGCACGTGGTGGCCATCTTCGGCGGCGATCATATTTACCGCATGAACATCGCCAGCATGATCGAGTACCACGTGGAGAGGCGTTCCGAGGTCACCATCGCCGCCATTCCCACCCCGAGGAAACATGCCGTGGAATTCGGCGTCATCGAAGTCGACCAGGAAGACCGGATCCTCGCCTTCCACGAGAAGAATCCCGACGCGCCCACCATGCCCGCCGATTCCGAACAGGTCTTCGCCTCCATGGGCAACTACGTCTTCTCCACCCGCGTTCTGCTGGACCTGCTGGAAGAAGATGCCAAAAATCCGCACAGCCACCACGATTTCGGCAAGGATATTCTGCCGAAACTGGCCGGCAACGGGCGCATGTTCGCCTATAATTTCCAGAGCAACCGCATCCCTGGCGAACCCGCCGATGCCGTTCCTTACTGGCGCGACGTCGGGACCATCGACGCCTATTACGAGGCCAACATGGACCTGCGCTACGTCAGCCCGGCCCTGAACCTCTACAACCGGGAGTGGCCCCTGCGCAGCACCAGCTATTCCGATCCGCCCGCGAAGTTCACCTTCGACGACGCCAACCGCCGCGGCCAGGCCATCGACAGCATCGTGTCCGGCGGCTGCATTCTCTCTGGCGGCGTGGTGCGCAATTCCGTGCTGGGACGCAGCGTGAGGGTTCACGCCGGGGCGCTAGTCGAGGATTGCGTCATCATGGACAACTGCGACATCGGCCGCCGCGCCAAGATTCGGGGCGCCATCCTCGATAAGAATGTCAAAATTCCGGAAGATGTCATGATCGGCTACGACCTGGAGGCGGACCGCACCCGCGGTTATCACATTACCGACAGCGGCCTGGTGGTGATTGCCGGCGAGCGCAGCCACGTCGATATCACGGGCCTCGTGGTGTAAATGGAGCAGCAGGTACTCGGGTGGATTACTCATTATGGATACCTGGCGATTTTTTCCCTGCTGGTGCTGGGCATCGTAGGGTTGCCGGTCCCCGATGAGACCCTGCTGACCTTCTCCGGCTACCTGGTGTACCAGGGCCACCTTTCCCTGCCCCTGACGTTCCTCAGCGGATTCGCCGGCAGCGCCTGCGGCATCACGCTCAGCTACATTCTGGGGCGTACGTTCGGGCTCAAATTGATTCACCGCTACGGCAGGTATCTGCGGATCACCGAAGACCACGTAGAGAAGGCGCACTCCTGGTTCCGGCGCGCCGGGCACTGGAGCCTCACCTTCGGATATTTCATTCCCGGCGTGCGGCATTTCACGGCTTATGCCGCGGGAATGAGCGATCTGGAATATCCCACCTTCGCGCTATTCGCCTATTGCGGCGCCGCGCTCTGGGCGGGCACGTTCATCGCGCTGGGCTACTTGCTGGGCGAGCAATGGAAAGTGGTACAGCAAAACATCGACAAGTACCTGTTGGGCGGAGTGATTGCCGCTGTCATTCTTGCGCTTGCGTATCTGGCGTGGCGGATGTGGTTCCGGGAGCCACGAACGTGATGCCGAGGGCGACGCCCATCACCACCGCGCAGCCGATTACGTTGTACCAAAGCCAGGAAACATCCGTGTAGTAAGCCGTCGCGAAGATGGCTGCTTCGCCGGCCAGCATCCCGCAGAACACCGCTGTGCCGCGCACCTTGGGGAAGAGGAATGCCAGCACGAAGCATCCCAGCAGCGACCCGTAGAACAGCGACCCCACCTTATTCACCGCGACGATCAGCGAGCCCAACCGCTTGGCCCAGCCCGCGAACACCACCGCATACACGCCCCAGAAGAGCGTGAACCAGCGGGACGCCAGCAGATAATGCCGGTCGCCGGCATTGCGTTTGAAGTGGCGCTGGTAGATGTCGATCACCGTGACCGTGGCGAGCGAATTGATTTCGCCCGAACTGGCCGACATGGTTGCGGCGAAGATCACGGCGATCACGAGCCCGACAATTCCCGAAGGCAGATACCGCGTGACGAACGATAGAAAAATATAGTTGGTATCGTTGAAGCCCTTTTCGCCGCCCGTGCTCTCCACCAGTTTGGCGGCGCTGGTACGCACAGCGTCGAGCTCGGCCTGCGCCGTGCGGTACTCATTCTTCCCTCGGATCACTCCAGGCGTATTGCCGGTGCGGTGCGCTTCCGCCAGCGCCAGGGCGGCCTGCTTGCGATGCTCAAAGGCGCGCTGGTACCCCTCCGACAACGGCTGGAATTCGCTCAACTTCGCGATGCGATTCAGCTCGATCCGCTGGAACAGCACCGGCGGCTGCACGAACAGGTAGAAGACAAAGACCATCGCCCCGATGAACAGGATGAAGAACTGCATGGGGATCTTGGCTACCGCGTTGAACAGCAGGCTCAAGCGGCTTTGCGCGATGGATTTGCCGGTGAGGTAGCGCTGCACCTGCGATTGATCGCAGCCGAAATACGAGAGGAATAGAAAAGTGCCGCCGATCAGGCCGCTCCAGATGTTGAAGCGGTCGTTCCAATCGAAATGGGTGGTGACCGCGTTGAGCCGGCCCGCCGCGCCCGCCAGGAATACGGCGTCGCTGAATGAGACGGACTGGGGCAGGAGCAGAATCACAGTCACCAGCGAAATCACCAACCCGGCGAAGATGATGCACATCTGCTGCACGTCGCTCCAGGTGACCGCCTTGATACCGCCCAGCACGGTGTAGGTGACTACCGTGGCGCCCATCATGATGGTGGTGGCGCGCTCCGGCCACCCCAGGATGACGGAGAGCACCAGCGCCGGCGCATAGATGGTCAGGCCGGCGGAGAGACCGCGCTGGCAGAGGAAGATGATGCTGGCCAGGGCACGCGTCTTAGCGTCGAAGCGCTTCTCCAGGTATTCGTACGCCGTGTAGACGCGGGCGTGATGGAATACCGGGACCACGGTGGCGCAGAGGATGACCATGGCCAGGGGCAGTCCGAAATAGAACTGCACGAAGCGCATGCCATCCACATACGATTGTCCCGTGGTGGAGATGAAGGTGATGGCGCTGGCCTGGGTGGCCATGATGGAGAGCGCCATGGCGTACCACGGCATACTCTTGCCGGCGAGCAGGTAGCGGTCGACTGTGTTGCTGCCGCGGCTGCGGTAGAGACCATAGGCCACGATGGAGACGAGGGCGGTGACAAGGACGACCCAGTCGAGGGAACTCATCGATAGACCCGGGTGAACAGGTAACAGACGAAAATGATGAACACGAGGTAGATCAGAGTCCCGATGTAGACGCGCCGCCAGGTGCGCAGAAAAGGCGGCGGTTCATCGGGGACATCGCGAGTATCCGGCATGCAGGGAGCTTATCAGTTTATCATGGCGCCTCCCTGGCTCTTCTGCGGACACCAGGACAGCCTCGCGGCGATATCATAATATTTCTATGGCAATTATCGCGGTGGCCGGGCGCAAGGGGGGCGTGGGGAAATCGACCATCGTCGGGAATCTCGCGGGCGAACTCTCCGACATGGGCCGCAGTGTCGCCGTACTGGATGCCGACCCGCAGCACAGCCTTGCCGCATGGGCGGCGCAGGGCGAAGGAATGCTCTCGCGGTGCGTGGAGAAAGTAAAAGGCTGGGACGCGGAAACCCTGCGCGTCAAGGCGCGCGCCGCGGAGAAAACCGCCGACGTAGTGCTGATCGACACGCCCCCAGGGATGCCGGAAATCACCTACCAGGCGGCGCTGGTGGCCGACCTTTTTCTGCTGCCGTGCGGACCTTCTCCGTTGGATCTGTTTTCCTTGAAGGAGGCGCTTTCGCTGGCCCTCAAGGCGCGCGCGGAAAGGCGCTCCAAGAGGCCGCGCATCCGCTTCGTGCCTTCCAAGGTGCTACTGAACACGAACCTGGGACGCAATCTTTCCTCGTCATTGGAGGAGATGGGCAAGAAGGTGCTGCCACCCATCGGGCAGCGAATCGTGGTGGCCGAGGCGGTGATGAGCGGCCTGACGGTCTGCGAGTACGCGCCCAATTCCGTTTCGCGGACGGAATTTAAAGATCTCGCCAAAGCGGTGAACAAGATTGTGGGGTAGCGCTGGGCTCGGATCGGAGCCGCGGCGTGTGTGCTCCGTGGTGGGGCATGCTTTAGCTTGCCTCGCCCGCTTTGCGGGCGCATTCCAATCGGAGCCGCGACCGTAAGGGAGCGGTTGGCCGCCAACTACGCCATCAACTCGCCAGTCATCACGGTGACCGCCTGTCCGCCGAGTAGCACGCGGTCGCCATTCATGCGCACGCGCACGACGCCGCCGCGGGCCGACGCCTGAAATGCGGTGAACTCGCTCTTGCCCAGGACGCCTGCCCAATAGGGTCCGAGGGCCGTGTGCGCGGAACCGGTGACCGGGTCCTCATCGATGCCCGATCCGGGAGCGAAAAAGCGCGATACGAAATCGAATTCCGGGCTGGAGGAGCGCGCCGTCACGATGACTCCGCGCACCGGCATCCGGCGCAGTGTGGAGTGGTCCGGCGAGAGGGCGCGCAAAGTTTCCTCGGAATCCACTTCCACCAGGTAATCGAAGGCGTTCTTGCCCACGAACTTTGCCTTAGCGACTCCCAGCGCCGGGAGTAACTCGGCCGGCGGTTCGGCCGGAACAGCGATCTTGGCGGGAAAATCCAATTCGATCCAGTCGCCGCGCCGGTCGGCGGTCAGCAGACCGCTACGCGTGTAGAAACGCGCCTGCCGGCCTTCGGGAAGGTGTCCGTCCTGCCACAGGACGTGCGCGCTGGCCACTGTGGCGTGGCCGCAAAGATCGATTTCCACCGCCGGGGTGAACCAGCGGAGATTGTAGCCACCGTCGTACGGGACCAGGAAAGCGGTTTCGGAGAGATTCATTTCCCGTGCCACGTCACGCATCCATTGCTCGGAGAGGTGTTCAGAATGGTGCGCCGCTGCCTCATGGAGCACGCACACTGCTGCGGGATTCCCCGCAAACGGACGGTTTGTGAAAGCATCCACCTGCACAATTCGAATGGCCATAATCTTGCAGGTTACCATTTTCGAAACTAAACCGGCGATGATGGAGTCCAACTAGAGAATGCTGTCCCGGTTCGCCAGGATATTTCTTGCAGTGGGCCTGCTGGTGGCCCTGTGGGGCCTCAGCATGGCACGCCGGCCCGATGGCCGGGTGTGGGTCCATCCGCTGGATACGCGTCCCGGGCCGGTGCGCATTCTACGTTTCTACGCCAGCGTGGGAACCCTCACGCCCGGGCAGACCGCGAAGCTTTGCTACTCGGTGGAAAATGCCAAAGTGGTGCGCATTTCGCCCATGCAGAGCGCGTGGCCGGCACAGGACCGCTGCTTCGACGTGGTGCCCGAACATACCACTCACTACACACTGCTGGCGGAAGGGTTCGACGGCACGGTGGCCACTCGCTCTTTCACGCTTTCGGTGCAGAGGCTGCCGCCGGAGCGGCCCTCCGGACTTCAGTACGCCGTCTGGCGCAGAATCACCACCCGCACCCACAACCGCACTAATTCGTAGAGCGTAGTCGCCAGGCTGCGCAGGCGGAAGAATTGCGATTTTCCGTACAACCGCGGGTAGTGATGCACCCCTGTTTCCAGCACTCCGCAGCCCGTCATTTCCAGCTTGCGGACCAGTTCCACGCAGATGGTGCCGCTGGTGGAAGTGAGATGGATCTGCTGCAACAGCGAACGCCGGATCAGGCGGTAATCGCAATCGATATCGCGTATGCGAATGCGGAACAGGAGCCGGGCGCAGAAGTTGTACGTCTTGCCGATCCAGACGCGGTGCGCGGGGTCGTGGCGTTCCAGCTTGAAGCCGTTGACAAGGCCGGTATCGGGACCGACCAGATCCAGCAGGCGCGGCAGTTCGCCGACATCGTACTGGCTGTCGCCATCGGTATAGAAGACGAACTCCTTGCGGGCCGCCTCAAACCCGCTGCGCAGGGCGCCACCATAACCGCGATTCTGCGGATGCGTGACCACGCGCAGGCGCGCGCCATATTCTGCGCGCAACTGTTCTAGCACTGCGGCCGTATCGTCGTAGCTGCCGTCGTTGACCACGATGACTTCGTAATCCGCCACGTGGAGTTCCAGCGCGTCGAACGTCTTGGCGAGCAACTTGGGCAGGGAAGGAGCGTCGTTGTAGGCGGGGAAGAAGACGCTCAGCGATGGGAAAGGGCCGGTTCGCGCCATCACAGCATTTTCTCTCCGATTAGCAGCAGCGATTGTCCCGCTGGAAAATTTTTGCCGGCGCCAAGCCATCCCGCTTCCAAGGCCAGCGGTGCGAAGAGCAGGCGGTCCAGCCAGGGCGCCACGGGTTGCACGCCGCTCTCCGGCGGCTTGCGCAACAGCGGTTCCCAGACGCGGAACTTGACGAGCGCTATCGGCATGAGCAGCGAGTTAAGGTAGGTGCAGCGAAGCACCCGTATACCCGCGCCGGCGAACAACCCCATCAGCCGGCGGCGCGTGAAGCGCTGGCGTTCGAAGGCGAATGCGCCGTGACGGCTGCGCAGGATGTCGAGCGCCGAGGTGCGGACCACCACCAGGCCGCCGCGCCGCGCGACTCTCGCCAGTTCCCGCGCTGCCACCTGTTCTTCGCCCGGCGGCATGTGCGCGATCACGTCCAGCGACATCACCAGATCGAAGACGGCATCAGTGAACGGCAGCGACCGTATGTCGCCCTGCACGGGATTCCCAACTCCCAGTTCGCGGGCATAGCGTAGGCCGTCGCCGCTATAATCCAACGGCACGATGGGCCAGCCGCGCTCGCGCTGCAGAAGCTGCGAGAGGTAGCCAGTGCCGCAGCCGGCCTCGAGGGCGCGGTCGATCCGGCGCCCCGCAAGATGCGGCTGCAGGGTCCGGAAGAGGATCCCGCGCATGCCCCGATACCACCAGAAGTGTTCCTCGGACTGGCGGATATTGGCAAATTCCGCCGGGTTCATGAGGGCGCTCATGAGCGGCTCCCGAGGCGCTTCACGTGCGAACGGAAAACAATAAAAGAGATGGGCCACGGATGAACACGGATGAACACGGATAAGCAGGTTTGTGTTATCCGTGTTCATCCGTGTTCATCCGTGGCCAATTCGTTTTCTTGTTTCACGGCGAGAACGTCCTTACGTGCGGCTCTGATGGCATACGGGAGCGACCCCGCTGGTGTCGGCTTCTTCAAGCGGAACCGGCGGAGCGTCCTCCAGCAGGCGCTCATATACGCCTCGGGCGGCACGCTGGGCAGCGATCTTCTTGGTGCGCGCGTCGGCCTGCCCGCTCCACTCCTTGCCTACGCGCACTTCGATGGTGAAAGTCTTGGAATGCTCCGGACCCTGCTCGCGGATAGTGGCGTAGCGCGGTTCCGGCAGCTTGCGGGCCTTGGCCAGTTCGCGCAACGCCTCTTTGAAATTGGTGACCGCGGGTTGTATGTCGGTGCCGGCCTCCTTGTCGAACACGGTTTGGCCGTCCATCACGTGTTCGATGATAAAGGTACAGGCCGCTTCCAGGCCGCCATCCAGATAAATCGCCGCAATGATGGCCTCGAGCGCATCCACCAGCAGCGTCTTTTTGCCGCGCCCGCCGCTCATTTCCTCGCCGCGGCCGAGTTCCAGGTGACTGCCCAATTCCAACCGGCGCGCGACTCCATGCAAATGCGCGGCGCTGACCAGGCGGGCCTTTAGCGTGGAGAGTTCACCTTCCTTGGAAAGTGGGAAGCGGCGGAAAAGAACGTCGCTCACCACCAGGCCGAGCACAGCATCACCCAGGAACTCCATCTGCTCATTGTCGCTCACCGCGGCTCCGCCGCCGCTGCGCGTTTCGCTGGCCAGGGAACTGTGAGTAAGCGCGCGGCGCAGCAATTCCGGATTGGTAAACCGATGCTTCAGCTTTACCTCAAGAAGTGCGGGCTCCGCGCGCATGAAGGGGGAGATTACTTCGCCTCGCCGCCCGGACCCTTACCGCCCGCTTTGATGGCCGCGGCGCGAATGTTTGCGGCAACGGATTTGACCTGCGGGTGTGCGTCCGGCATGGCCGTCACTTTGTCGCACAACGCGATGGCTTCGTCATTCTTGCCGGCCGATTGCAGCGCAGACGCTTCGCGCACCATGTACGCCGGTTCGGGGCGCGAATTGGCGTCTACCGCGCTCTTGAAAGACGCGGCCGCCGCATCGTACTTCTTGCGGGTCAGGTTCGCCAGGCCGATGGCGTTGTAGCCTTCGGCGGTAGTGTCCTTCTTCGCTTCCGCCCACTGCTCGTCGGTAATCTGCGGACTCGGTTTGGGAAGGGTCTTCATCATCTCGATGACCGAATTAGCGTACTTCTCCGCCTTACCCAACTTTTCTTCGCGGTCCAGATCGTTTTCACGCGTGTGCGTGGCATAGTAATTGGCCAGCATCAACGTGGCGCGGAAATCCTGCGGATTCGCCTCCAGAGTGCGCTCGGCGAAAATCACCATGTGGTCGAAGTCACCCTTTCTCTGGTAGGAGTCCGCCTCGATGTAGAGGGCGATGGCCTTGAAATCCGTATCGGCGAATTTAGTGATCAGGTTTTCGCACGCCGCGATCGCTTTATCCGGATCGTTGGCCGCCGCTTGCAGCGCCTGCAGGGCTTCCAGTTCGGCTTTCGATTTGGGCGCAGGCGCCTTCGCTTGGGCCGGGGGCGGGGCCTGCGCGATGAGGCACGTAGCACCGGCGCCGATTGCCAGGAGGCCGGTGAGAATCATTCGTTTCATGGGTAAAAACTCCTTCAGGTTTCCTTACTGCTGCTTCTTGGTCAGTTCCAGGCCCTGCTTCGCTTCCTGGCGCGCCTTCTCGGTGGCACCTTCCAGTTGAAGAGCGCTTTGGAAATACTCTGCTGCTTTGTCGCGATCGCCTGCCGCCACGGAGAGCCGTCCCAGATATACCAGGTCCCATGCCTTGTCGAAAGGCTGGGGGTCCGAATCGAGAGACTTCTGGAAGAGCTGTTCCGCCGCGTCCAGATCTTTCTCCAGCAGAGCGATCCGCGCCAACCCATAATACGCCGAAGCGTGCATGCTAGGCTTTTCGGTCTCCTCGAGAGTCTTCAGGAAAAGCTTCTTGGCTTTGCCGAGTTCGCGCGAACTGTAGGCCTGCTCGGCTTCTTCGAGCGTCTTAGCTGCGCCGGTGATGACCGGTGGGGGCGCCTGCGCGGGCATTCTCACCGCGGGGCGCGCGGCGCTCTCCTTACTGAATTCCACTCCGGTGAGCCGGCGATCTTCCTTCACCAGATCTATGGCCTGCATCATCTCGGTGTAGTAGATATACATCGAGCTTTCCTGTTTTTCGAAAACCGGCAGCGCCTCGGAAAAATACGGTGCCAGAATGTATCCCTCTTTGAGCGCGTCCTGGATCATCGCTGGCTTGTGATCCAGCCGCGATTCGATCACCTTGATCAGCGATTCGGTAACCAGCAGCAGGTAATCCTGCTTATAGGCATCGCTCAACGCCTGGGCGCGCATGGCGTGATCCACCAGGCTCTTCTTGCGGTTGAGGATCTCCTCGTTGCGGGTCGCCAAAGGGTCCAGGAGGTAGTGCAGATAGGCGTGCCGTATATCGAATACACGCACGTCGGGCGAGGGGGTCACCACGATGGTGTAGTTGTCGCTATAACTGCGCGTCTGGATCTGGTTGGGCGCCGCCTGCAATTCGATATCGATCTGGAAACGCCGGTTCTTGAACCCTGACGTCATCTGGCGCATGTAGCCGTTAACCTGGAGCACAGCGTTGGTCACCGGCTCGTGATAGCGCGCAATGTACTGTTCGATGGCCGGCTGCGAGCGCTTCCACAGATCGGCGATGTCGGCTTCCTTATAAAAGGCGGCGAGGAGGTGCGAAAGATCGCGCAGCCCGATTGCGTCGGGTGGAATCTCCACGTCGCGGATGGCGAATTCGAAAGAGGGCGGACCGGCGCAGGAGAGCGCGAAGGAGATGTACTGGCTGAGTTCCTGCGCGTCGGTGCGTTTGCGATGGCTCTCGAAGAACTCCTTCAACGGGCCGAGCGACGGAATGTTGCGTTTGGCGAGTTCGGCCTGGATGGCGGCGCGGATGGGGTGGTTATTCGGTGACGACCATTCCGCTTTGTATCCGGCCGCGTTGATGGCGGCCATAACGGTGAACAAACTCGGGCTGGCATCCAGTTGGCCGGTATCGGCGGGAGTCGCCAGCGCCGGTAGGGCAGCCAGCAGGAGGACCGTAAGTGCGGGACGGAGCAATTGGTTAGGCCTTAGAATAGTACCAGTTTACCCCAATATCAGCTGGTGGGGCGGACCCCCTGGTCCGCGGCCGACCCCCTGGTCGGCCCGCACTTTAATGAGAATTCCGCCTTCTTCGTCCAACGATTCCGACATGACGTTCTATCATCGCCGTTTGCCGCACGACTATGAGACGGAGCGCGCCATTTTCCTGACGTGGAGGCTGCACGACAGTTTGCCGCCTAATCGGGCCTTCCCGCCGGTCACCCTCAGTTCAGGCCAGGCGTTCGCCGCCATGGATCGATTGCTGGACGAAGCCCGCGACGGCACCTTCTACCTTCGCCAACCCGCCATCGCAGACATGATCGTGGAGGCTATCCAGTACAACGCCATTGTCCTGGGACACTACGTCGTGCACGCCTTCGCAGTCATGCCAAACCACGTTCACCTCCTGGCAAGTCCCAGGGTCCCACTCCCCAAACTGACGAAGTCCCTGAAAGGCATCACCTCAAAGCGGGCCAATCAGATATTGGCGCTGACAGGGAATCGCTTCTGGCAGGAAGAAAGCTACGACCACGCAGTGCGCCATGAACGTGAGTTCGAGAAGATCCGGAACCACATCGAGGAAAATCCGGTGCGGGCGGGCTTAGTAAAGGAGTCAAGCGAGTATCGCTGGTCGAGCGCCTGGTGGGGCGGACCCCCTGGTCCGCGCGGGTCCCCCCTGGACCCGCTTCTCGCCAACTGAATGAGGTCCATCGTAGGAAGGGGCGACCGGGGGGGTCCGCCCCACCAGCGCCCCACCAGCGCTATTGACATCGGCCCTCCCGCGGAGTATCTTCTGAGAAACCCGTCCAGGCCGCTCCCAGTCGAGCAACATTTCGATATCGAGGAGTGTCAGATGTCCCTTTCCGCCAAACTCAACGATTCCCTTCTGCAGCGTGGGTTTTCGCGCCGCGATCTGGGCCGCATGGCCAGCCTGCTGACCGCCGGCGCGACTATGCCCTTCTTCAACGAATACGCCATGGCGCAGGACGCGCAACAACGCATGCTCCGCGGCACTCCAGGCGCCCGCCGCGCCAACGATCCGGATACCGTGCGCATTTCGTCCAACGAGAACCCGATGGGCCCGTGCAAGGAAGGGCTGGAGGCCATCGCCAAGGTGGCGCCGCACGGCTGGCGCTATTCCCCCTTCGGCGAACAGGGCGACTTCATCACCGCGGTCGCCGAGATGGAAGGCGTCAAGGAAAACTACGTCGCGCCCTTCGCCGGGTCGAGCGACCCGCTGCATCGCGTCAGTTGCGCGTTCACCTCGCCGACGCGGAGCTGGGTGATGGGGAATCCGGGCTATGGCGGCGGAGCGCCCGAGTTCATCGGCTCCAAGACCACCCGCGTTCCGCTGCGCGATGATTTCAGCCACGACGTGGAAGCCATGATCAAGGCCGACCCCGACGGCGGCGTCTTCTACGTCTGCAATCCCAACAATCCTTCGGGCACCGTCACGCCGCGCAAAGATATCGAGTACCTGCTGGCCAACAAGAAGAAGGATGCCGTGGTGGTGGTGGATGAAGCTTACATCCACTTCTCCGAGAGCGCGCAGCCGTGCAACGACCTGGTGGCGGCCGACAAGGACGTGGTGGTCCTGCGCACCTTCTCCAAGGTGTACGGCATGGCGGGCCTGCGCGCCGGCTTTGCCTTGGGACGTCCCGATCTGCTCGGGAAATTGCGCTCCTTCGGAGTGGGATTCATGCCCGTCACCGGCCTGGCCTGCGCCACCGCCAGCCTCAAGGTGAAAGGTCTGGTGGCGGAGCGCCGCGCCCTCAACAAGAAGGTCCGCGAGAATACGTTCGCGTTCCTGGAGAAGAAGGGGATCAAGTTCATTCCGAGCGAGACCAACTTCTTCATGATGGAGGTCAACCGTCCGGGCACGGAATTCGCCCAGGCGATGGCCGCGCAGAAGGTGATCATCGGTCGTGTATGGCCGGCATGGCCCACCAAGGTCCGGGTCACCGTCGGAACGCAGGCGGAGATGGACAAGTTCACCGCCGCGGTCTCCACGATCATGGGCTAGGTCCAACGCTCGCCCTCTTCGCTCTTCGCGGGGTACTATTGGAGCAGGACCCACTCTAATCGAGGGCGAAGAGGGTGAGTGTGATGAACATTCCAAGGTACTACAACTACCATGTTCGAATCGCCACCATCGGCTTGTCAGTGCCGGGTTTCTCCTGATTTCCATATACGTCCAGACCTGGATGGAGCACAACATTTTCCCGGTCCTGTTTCCCGCCGTGGCGTTGAGCGCGTGGATCGGGGGAAGGTTGGGAGGGCTCATCTCCACCACAGCCCTCGCGCTCGGCACCGCTTACTTCCACATGCCGCCAGCGGGATTCGCAGTGGGAGACACAGCTGACTTGATCCGGCTGGCGACCTTCACGATTTCCGGGGCATTCGTTGCCTGGCTGAGCGGCGCGCTGAAGGAAAACCAGGGGACGATGACGGCCACGCTCAGAAGCATCGGTGATGCCGTGATCGCCACGGACCGCCGCGGCTGTGTCCGCTTTATCAATCCAATGGCGGAGACGCTTACCGGCTGGTCGCAGGACCAGGCGAAAGGGAGGCCGCTGGCGGAGGTGTTTCAATGCGTCCACGCACAGACCGGTGAAAACGTGCCTGCGCCGGCGGTCGGGAATCTGCGGAGTGTCGTTTTGCTGCCGGAGAACACTTGCCTGATCTCAAAATCCAGCGGCCGTGTGCCCGTCGACGATTCCATGGCGCCGATTCAGACCGATACGGGAAGGATCGTCGGCGCGATCCTGGTGTTTCGCGACGCCACGCGCCGTAAACAGAACGAGTCCGCTTTGCTGGAGTCGGAGCGCCAGCTCTTGCAGGCGCAGCGACTGGAAGCGGTCGGGCGGCTCGCCGGCGGCGTGGCACACGACTTCAACAATCTACTGACCGTCATCAACGGCTACGCCGACCTTGTACTGAGGCAGACCGATCTGGAGAGTCCCGAGCGCGGCGCTATCGAGGAAATCCTCAAGGCCGGACAACAGGCCGCCGGACTGACGAAACAACTCCTGGCCTTCAGCCGCGGCCAGCCGTTGAAACTCGAAGTCATAGATCTGAATCACGTCGTCGCCAACGTCGAGGCGATGCTCCGCCGGCTGATCGGGGAGGATATCGAGCTGGTCACCATCCTGACCCGCGAACCGCTATGCGTGACGGCGGACGCCGGCCAGATCGAACAGGTGATCATGAACCTCGCAACCAATGCTCGCGACGCCATGCCCGGCGGCGGCAGCCTGACGCTGCAAACCGCGGTGAAAGGGCCGGACGAGAACGTTGCGGGTCAGGCTCCCGAGGTGCAGCCCGGCTGGCACGCTGTGCTTTCCGTGAAGGACACCGGAATCGGCATCGGTCCTCAGACGAGACTGCGCATGTTCGAACCTTTCTTCACCACGAAGGAAGCGGGTAAGGGCACGGGTCTCGGCTTGTCGACCATCTACGGAATCGTCAAGAACCACAAGGGCCATCTGCGGGTCCACAGCGAACCCGGGCAAGGCTCGACCTTCGAAGTCTACCTCCCTCGTGCGGAGGGCCTGCCGAAAGCGCCGGCACACGCCATTCCTCAAGAAGTTCCCGGAGGCGCCGCGACGATCCTGTTGGTGGAAGATAATGCGGAGGTACGGCAACTGACACGGGAGATCCTGAGGGGCTTCGGGTACTTCGTGCTAGAGGCCGCCGATTCCGAAGCGGCGCTTCTCGCGGCGCGGAGTCACCCGGACCGTATCGACCTGATGGTGAGCGATGTCGTGATGCCCGGCTTGGGCGGGCCGGAACTCGCCAGGCGCATTGCGCCGCTGCACCCGGAAACCAGGGTGCTGTACATCTCCGGCTACACGGAACACGACATCGCCGGCCGCGCGCTGCGGGACCCCGCGGTGGCTTTCCTGCAGAAGCCTTTCACGCCGGACGAGCTCGGACGCAAAGTGGAAGAGATGATCGCTCGCTCGCGGGAGTCCTAGGATCACGCCGACCGTGGCGCAGACGCTTTCGCCTGCCAACCTCGTCTCACAGAACCCAACGAACCCGAGGAACCCAAGCCCCCACCTCCCAATGCCTTTCTTTGCGCTCTTCGCGCCTTTGCGAGAAACCTTCTTCCTTCCCCGCTTGCGCATTCCGGTCGCCGGCTGTTATCGTCGAGGTCGACAAGCCTCGCGTCATGCAATCTCCTGTTCTCAGCCGGGAAGAAGAACTTTACTGGCTCGCATTGAAACTCGTCCCGGGTCTGGGTTCCAGAACTTCGGGAAAACTGCTGGACCGCTTCCGCACTCCCCAAGCCATTTTTCGCGCCTCGCGGACGGAGTTGGAGGGCGCGGGCGTCTCCGGCGCCATTGCCCAATCCATCGCCAGCGGCTGCACCTTCGAAGACGCCGCGACCCAGCACGAGAAGATGGCGCAGTGCGGCGCCGTGGCGGTCACCATCGGCGATCCACGCTATCCGCAGGCGCTGCGCGAGATTTTCGATCCGCCGATTTTGCTCTTCGCCCGCGGACGTGTCGAGCTGCTGCAAACCATCTGCCTGGGCGTCGTAGGAACCCGCCGTCCGACGCCTTATGGTCTCGCGGTGGCCGAGCGCATGTCGGGGGATCTGGCACACGCAGGCCTGACCATCGTCAGCGGGATGGCGCGCGGCATCGATACCGCCGCTCACAAAGGCGCGATGGCGCACGGCGGGAATACGGTGGCGGTGCTGGGATGCGGCGTGGACGTGGTGTATCCTTCGGAGAACCGCAAGTTGGCGGCGGACCTCGCGGTTAAGGGACTGATTATTTCCGAATTTCCCATGGGCGCCGTTGCCTTCCCCCAGAATTTCCCGATTCGCAACCGCATTGTCAGCGGAATCAGCGTCGGCGTGCTGGTGGTGGAAGGCGCCCAGTATTCTGGGTCGGCGATTACGGCCAAGCTCGCCATCGATCAGGGCCGCGAGGTATTCGCTGTGCCTGGAAACATCACCTCGAAGCTCAGTTGGGGTCCTAACCTGCTGATTAAGCAGGGCGCCCGGCTGGTCCAGGACTGGAATGACGTTGTCGCCGAGCTCCCCCCGGAATCGCGCCGGCACCTGATCGATCAGGGCCGAAGGCAGTTGCTTGGCAGCGAGAATGCATCTTTAGGGGGAGAGCAGGCATCATTATTAAATGAACAAGCGCCGGAGCTGGGCAATAGCGCTCGCCGGGCGCTCGGAGTACTGCAAGTGGACGCTGCCATACATTTGGACGATCTGCTTGAAAAAGTAGAAGATACGTCCCCTTCAGAGTTGATCGCCGCACTTTTCGAACTGGAAATGCTGGGTCTGGTCAAGCAACTTCCGGGAAAGAACTTTGTTAAAGTGTGGTAACGTCGTCTTCGTATTTCGCGTTTCATCTAGCATGCGGCGGAGGGCGCCGCGTTTCGAAAGTCTCCTATGGCAAAATCTCTGGTAATCGTGGAATCGCCTGCAAAGGCGAAGACCATTAACAAATACCTGGGTAAAGATTACGTCGTCAAAGCTTCGCTCGGTCATATTAAAGATCTCCCTAAGCGCGATCTCGCGGTCGATATCGAACACGATTTTGAACCCCGTTATGAAGTTATCGAAGGCAAGAAGAAGCTCATCGGTGAGTTGAAAGCCGCCGCCAAAAAGGTGGATGAAATCTACCTGGCGGCCGATCCGGATCGCGAAGGCGAAGCGATCTGCTACCACCTGCAGGAAGAACTGCAGGACAAGAAGGGCATCACCAAGATCTTCCGTGTGATGTTCAACGAAATCACCAAGAAGGCCGTCATGAAGGCCTTCGAAGTTCCAAAACAGGTCGACCAGCACCTGGTGGACGCGCAGCAGGCGCGCCGCGTTTTGGACCGGCTGGTGGGCTACAAGATCTCGCCGCTGCTGTGGGACAAAGTTCGCCGCGGCCTCTCTGCCGGCCGCGTGCAGACCGTGGCCCTGCGCGTCATCGTGGAGCGCGAACGCGAGATCCGCGCGTTCCTCAAGCGGGAATACTGGTCGGTCGATGTCGACCTTCTGGCCAAAGAGAATCCCGTGCTGAGCGCGCGGCTGATCAAGGCCAACGACGAAACCCCCGAGCTCGCCAACCAGGAAGCCACCGATTCGCTCGTGGCGCAACTGGCCGGCGTCGACTACATAGTCAAGAGCGTGGCCACGCGCGAAAAGAAGCGCAATCCGGTCGCGCCGTTCATCACCTCCACCCTGCAACAGGAATCGGCGCGCAAATTGCGTTTTAGCGTGAAGCGCACCATGACGCTCGCGCAGCGCCTTTATGAAGGCATCGAGATCGGCAAGGAAGGCGCCGTGGGTCTCATCACCTACATGCGTACCGACTCCACGCGCATCAGCGACGATGCCATCGCCGACGTCCGGCAATATATCACCGAGCGATACGGCGCCAATTTCCTGCCGGCCTCGCCCAACGTTTATAAGAGCAAAAAGGAAGCGCAGGACGCGCACGAGGCCATACGTCCCACCTCCATGGCCTACTCGCCGGAAGTGGTCGAGGCCTATCTGCCGGAAGACGAGATGAAGCTCTACCGGCTGATCTGGAATCGCTTCGTAGCCACCCAGATGATGCCGGCGCTCTTTGACCAGACCACCATCGACGTTTCGGCACGGGGCAAGAACGGCGCGGACTATACCTTCCGCGCCACCGGCAGCGTTCCCAAATTCGACGGCTTCCTCAAGGTCTACCAGGAAGGCAAAGATCAGACGGACGAAGACGACGAAGAGTTGAAGCACCGCCTGCCGGCCGTCTCCGAAGGCGAGGTGCTGCGTTTCCAGACCATCAAGCCCGAACAGCATTTCACCGAACCGCCGCCGCGCTACAACGAAGCGACTCTCGTAAAGCGCCTCGAAGCGGACGGGGTCGGACGTCCTTCCACGTATGCGACCATCCTGTCCACCATTCAGGAACGCGAATACGTGAACAAGGAAAGCGGCCGCTTCACGCCCACCGAGTTGGGCATGGTGGTGACGGACCTGCTGCTCGAGAGTTTCGACGACATCTTCGACGTGAAGTATACGGCGCGGATGGAAGAAGAGCTCGACGAGATTGAAGACGGCAAGCTCGACTGGCGCGTGGCAATGGACGAGTTTTACAAGCGCTTCGACAAGGACCTGAAGCACGCCGAAACGCACATGACCGATATCAAGCGGATGGAGAAGCCCACCGACTTGACCTGCGAAAAGTGCGGCAGGCCCCTGGTGATCAAGTGGGGCAAGCACGGCAGCTTCATCGCCTGCACCGGTTATCCCGACTTCTCCTCCAAAAACATCGAAAGCGATCTGGAGAAGGTGCAGAAGGATATCGAGGTCCGCCGTCAGCGCGCGCTCAAGAATATCGAGATCAAACGCGCCAAGCTTCAGGCGAAGTATCCCCAAGTAGCGATCGCGTGGGGCGGGGATGGCGAGTTCATCGTGACGCCCGCCTCTCCGCGCATCAAGACGCTCGAAACCGCGCTGCGGAAACTGGAAAAGGAAGTCACCGCCAAGCGGCTGGAAGATCGCGAAAAGATCGAGCAGCGCCTGGAGAGGCTGCAGGCGCGCTATCCCCAGATGAAGGGGTTCTACGACCTGGATCTGCGCGACACCGGCGAGGGCGTTGCGTTAACTGTCCGGAGAAAGGAAGAATTCTGCACCTATACACGCGAGTTGACCGTTGACCTTCCGGACCTGGAAGGGGCAGACCTGAGCGACCAGGGCGACGAGGAATTGTGCGAGAACTGCGGACGCCCGATGGTGTTAAAGAAGGGGCGCTTCGGCACCTTCTTCGCGTGTTCGGAGTACCCGGATTGCAAAACTACCAAGCAGATCGGCGGGACGCAGACGAAGGACGTGCCGCTGGATGAGAAGTGCCCGCAGTGCGACAGCAACCTGGTCATGAAATACGGCCGGTTCGGCGAGTTCACCGCGTGCAGCAATTACCCCACCTGCAAGTACGTCAAGCAGAAGACCATCGGCGTGAAGTGCCCGGAGTGCTCGGAGGGCGAGATCATCGAGCGCCGCTCAAAAAAGGGCAAGACGTTTTACGGCTGCAATCGCTACCCCGATTGCACGTTCGTCGCGTGGGGTAAACCCGTGCCCGAAAAATGCCCGGAGTGCGGCAGCCCCTACATGATCGAGAAATTCGTCAAGGCGGGCGCCTTCTGGCAATGCCCCAACGCCGACTGCAAACACAAGGTCGAGGTACCAGTCGTGGTAGCAAGCTAACCCAGGGGACTGACATGAATTTCCGGCGCCTTTTGCCGGAAATTCGCTGTCTGTCCCCGGGTTTTGCGCGCGTAAAGCACCCATCAGTTCCGCAACTCCTAAATCAGGCTATAATAGTCGGGATGAGTCTCTTTAAATGGAGCGGTGCTCATTCGATTTACCTGCCCGAGATCGACGCCGAACACCGCGCAATATACCTGTTGGGGGACGAATTACACAAGGCGCTCCTGGCAGGTGCCGATCCGGCCCATCTGAAACCGATCGCGGCGAACCTGCTGGAGACGGCGGAAGAGCATTTTCGACACGAAGAGCGCCTGATGCGCGCCATGCATTACCCCTCTTTTGAGTGGCACAAGCGGCAGCACAACGCGGCGCGCAAAAGGGCGAAAGCCCTGGCCGGGCGGATCGAAAGCGGCGACACGGCGGCTGCCGAGGAGTTACTCCAGTTCCTTTCGGCATGGCTGCGCGATCACATGAGCGTGGCCGACCGCATGATGGGCGCCTATCTGCGCAACCATCTGCTCTTCAACACTTCGGTCGCGTCGTAGCCCGTGTAGTGACGACAAACGTCCGCCCCTGGCCGAGCTGCCCGCTCATTCCCAGGTCGCGTGCATCGTAGCACGCAGTGCCTTCGAAGCCTGCGCGGCACAACGCGGCGTCGATTTCCTTCGTCGTATAGCAGCGTTCGTGGACCTCGACGTCGCTGCGCCGCCATTCCCCGTCGAGCAGGCGGAACATGGTGACGCGGCACTGCGCCTGGCGCGTCCGGAAATCGAAGCCCGAGCCGGAGAGCAGCAGCACGTGGTCGTCGCGTATCAGGGTGAAGGCATCCGACCAGTCGGTCTGGTAGGCGGATTCGAGCAGCATGTCGAAGGCAAACGGCGCGCCCGGTTTCAGCGCCGCCGCGGTGCGTTGAAAGGCGGCCTGCAAGGCTTCCTCACTCAGAATGTGGTTGAGGCTGTCGAAGGTGGAGACGGCGCCATCGAACTTGCCAAGCACGCGGAAGGCGCTGGCGTCAGCCACCTGGAACGCGGCGTCGGGCACATTCTCGCGGGCGTGCGCGATCATCTCCGGGGAGGCGTCGATGCCGGTGACCCGGTAGCCGCGCGCGGTCAATAGTCCGGCGAGGTAGCCCGTGCCGCAGCAGACGTCGAGAACCCGGCCTTTGGGCGCCAGTCGCGGCAACCAGATACGCTCCAGTATCGGAAACGCGAGGCTGTGGAACTCCTCGTTCCAGTAGCGATTGTAGAACCAGGCGAAATCATCGTAGAGTGCCATCGATGCCGGTGATTTCAGCATGGCATACTGGGGGACGATGCGGAGAACGTGGTGGCTTGCCGTGAGCGCGGCTGTCGGCCTGGCGCTCGGCGGATGTTCGTCGTCGGACGAGAGTAAGAAAGCAGAAACGCCGAAAGCCGCGCCAAAGATCGAGAAGACGCCGGACGTATTCCAGGCCGTGTTCGACACATCGAAGGGCAAGGTTGTAATCGAGGTGCATCGCGACTGGGCGCCGGTGGGCGTGGATCACTTTTTCTCGCTGCTGCAGACGGGCTATTACGACGGCAATCGCTTCTTCCGCGTAACGCACAGTTACGTACAGTTCGGCATCAACGGCGACCCGCAGACCAACGGATTGTGGTCCACCGCCAGGCTGCCCGACGACAAGGTGAAACAGAGCAATGTCAAGGGCACCGTGAGCTTCGCGCACCTGGGGCCGAACACGCGTACCACGCAGTTGTTTTTCAACATGAAAAACAACAAAGACCTGGATAAACAGGGCTTTGCGCCGATCGGCAAAGTGGTCACCGGGATGGACGTCGTGGAGGGCTTCTACAGCGCCTACGGAGACATGGCGCCGCGCGGCCAGGGGCCCGATCCATCAAAAATCGAGGTGCAGGGTAACGCTTACCTGGATGCCAAATTCCCCCGGCTGGATTACATCAAAAAGGCAACGATTCAATGATATATTGGTAACGGCCCTGTCCCCGATACGAAGGGGACCAGGAAGTTATCAATACAGGGTCAAATTGAAACGACGCGGCCCGGCGGTGAAACATCCGCCGGGTTCTTTTTTGGTGGGACAGACCATCGCCTTTCGTGGTCTGTCGTGCTTCGCTGAAGCAAGAACCACCGTGACTACACGACGGTCTTCTTCTCGTGGATTTCCTGCAGGCTCCACACGCGTATGGGGTCGCGCAGGCGGGCAGCGACGCCCTCGGCGGCAGCGCGCGCGCCGCTCATCGTAGTAATACACGGGACGCGGTAAGTGACGGCGCTGCGCCGGATGGATTTCTCGTCGGAGAAGGCAGACGCGCCGGCGGTGGTGTAAATGGCGAGTTGAATGTTCCCGCCCTTCAGCAAATCGACCGCGTTGGGACGGCCTTCATTCACTTTGAGCACGGTGCGGCAGGGCACGCCGGCATTGCGCAGCGCAGTCGCGGTACCGCGCGTGGCCGTCAGCGTGAAGCCGAGCTCGGCGAAGCGCTTGGCCACCGCGACGGCCTCCGCCTTGTGATGATCGTTGACGCTGATGAAAACCGTGCCCTTCTCCGGAAGCGGACTTCCCGCCGAAATCTGCGCCTTCAGGAACGCTTCCCCGAAGTTGATGCCGACTCCCATCACCTCGCCGGTGGAGCGCATTTCCGGGCCGAGCACCGGGTCCACGCCGTGAAACTTGTTGAACGGGAAGACGGGCGACTTGACGAACTCCTGCGGCACGCTGAGCTTGCCCGAGCCGAAGCCGTAATCCTTTAACTTGCGGCCCCACATCAGGCCCACCGCGATGTTGGGCAGCGCGACCCCCGTCGCCTTGCTGACGTACGGCACGGTCCGCGAGGCGCGCGGATTCACTTCCAGCACATACACCACGCCGTTCTGAATCGCATACTGCACGTTCATCAGGCCGATGACGCGCAGCGCTTTCGCCAGGCGGACGGTGTAGTCTTCGATGGTGCGCAGCGTCTCTTCGGAGAGCGATTGCGGCGGCAGCACGCAGGAGCTGTCGCCGGAATGCACGCCGGCTTCTTCGATGTGCTCCATGATGCCGGCGATCAGGACGTCGGTGCCGTCGCCGAGCGCGTCCACGTCCACTTCGGTGGCATCGTCCAGGAAGCGATCCACCAGCACGGGGCGGTCCTGCGAAAAGGTTACGGCCTCGCGCATGTACTGGCGCACCATCTCCTCGTCGTAAGCGATCACCATGGCGCGGCCGCCCAACACATAGCTGGGGCGCACCAGCACGGGATAGCCGATGCGCGCGGCGACCGCACAGGCTTCCTCCACACTGGTGGCAGTGCCGTTGGCGGGGCATGGAATTTTCAGTTCGTCGAGCAGGGCGCCGAACTGCTTGCGATCTTCCGCCAGATCGATATCCGCCGGGTCGGTGCCGATGATGGGCACGCCAAGACGCTTCAGCGGCAGCGCCAGATTGAGCGGCGTCTGGCCACCGAACTGCACGATCACGCCATCGGGCTTTTCGGTATCGACGATATTGAGCACGTTCTCCAGCGTGAGCGGCTCGAAGTACAATCGATCGCTGGTGTCGTAATCCGTGGACACGGTCTCAGGATTGCAATTGACCATGATCGATTCGACGCCCATTTCCTGTAGCGAGAAACTGGCGTGGCAGCAGCAGTAATCGAACTCGATTCCCTGCCCGATGCGATTGGGTCCGCTGCCCAGAATCATGACCTTCTTGCCCGTTCCGGGGTCGGCCTCGCAGGCGCTTTCGTAATTCGAATAGAGGTACGGCGTGAAGCTCTCAAACTCCGCGGCGCAGGTGTCCACGCGGCTGAAGACGGCCTTGACGCCGAGTTCCTTGCGGCGATTGCGCACCTCGATCTCGCCTGCGCCCCACGACTTGGCCAGTTGCGAATCGCTGATGCCGAACCGCTTGGCAGTGCGGAATTGCTCCCGGGTGGCAGTGGCAAGAGTGGACTTCGCCAACTCGCCTTCGAGATCCACCACCTCTTTCATCTGCTCGAGGAACCAGGGGTCGATGGACGTCATCTCATGTATATCGGCCACGCTGTAGCCGCTGGCCATGGCGAAGCGTATGTAGTTGAGACGGTCCGGCGTGGGCGTGATCAGCTTGTTGGCGATCAGGCTCTTGTCGTACTTCTCGCTGCCGAAGGCCTTACCGGTTTCCAGGCTGCGTATGCCTTTCCACATGGCGGCTTTGAAGGTGCGCCCGATGGCCATCACCTCGCCGACCGATTTCATCTGGGTGCCGAGCGTGGTGTCCGCGCCGGGGAATTTCTCGAACGCCCACTTGGGAATCTTGACCACCACGTAATCGATAGTCGGCTCGAAGCAGGCCGGTGTCTTGAGCGTGATGTCGTTGCGGATCTCGTCCAGCCGGTAGCCCACTGCAAGCTTGGCGGCGATCTTGGCGATCGGGAAGCCGGTGGCCTTGGACGCCAGCGCGGAACTGCGCGACACGCGCGGGTTCATCTCAATGATCACCATCCGCCCGTTAGCCGGGTTGATGGCGAACTGCACGTTGCTGCCGCCCGTGTCCACGCCGATCTCGCGCAGGCAACGCAGCGCGGCGTCGCGCATCATCTGGTATTCGCGATCGGTCAGGGTCTGCGCCGGCGCTACGGTGATGGAATCGCCGGTGTGCACGCCCATGGGGTCGAAATTCTCGATGGAGCAGATGATGATGCAATTGTCGGCCAGATCGCGCATCACCTCCAGCTCGTATTCCTTCCAGCCAAGCGCGCTCTCCTCGATCAGCACCTCGTGGACCGGGCTGAGGGCAAGCCCGCGCTCCAGAATTTCGACCAGCTCTTCCTTGTTGTACGCGATGCCGCCGCCGGTGCCGCCCATGGTAAAACTGGCACGCAGGATGCACGGATAGCCGATCCGATCGGCGAACGCCAGGCCCGCGGTAACGGAATTGACGAGCTGCGATTGCGGCGTCTCCAGGCCGATCTTGCGCATCGCGTCTTTGAACAGCAGGCGGTCTTCGGCCTTCTTGATAGCGTCGATCTTCGCGCCGATCAGTTCCACACCGTATTTTTCCAGCACGCCCGCTTCGGCGAGCTCCACCGAGAGATTCAGGCCGGTCTGGCCGCCCACCGTGGAGAGCAGCGCATCGGGCCGCTCGCGGCGAATGATCTCTTCGAGATACGGCAGGGTCAGCGGTTCGACATAGGTTTTGTCGGCGAGGTTCGGATCCGTCATGATGGTGGCCGGATTGGAATTCACCAGGATGACTTCGAAACCGTCGGCGCGCAGGGCCTTGGCGGCCTGGGTGCCGGAGTAATCGAATTCGCAGGCCTGGCCGATGATGATGGGGCCGGAGCCGATGATGAGAATGCGGTGGAGATCGTTGCGCCGCGGCATGTTATTTCGCCTCCCGCATCAGTTTGATAAAGTCGTTGAACAGGTAGTGCGAATCGTGCGGTCCGGGCGCTGCTTCGGGATGGTACTGCACGCAGAACACCGGCTCGCTGCGGTGGCGGAAGCCCTCCAGCGTCTGATCGTTCAGATTGACGTGAGTGATTTCGACCTCGCTCAGGTTGAGCGAATCCGGGTCCACGGCGAACCCGTGATTGTGCGAGGTGATCTCCACGCGGCCGGTGATTTCGTTGCGCACCGGGTGGTTGGCGCCGCGATGTCCGAACTTCAATTTATAAGTCTTGCCGCCGAGGGCCAGGCCGAGCAACTGGTTGCCCAGGCAGATGCCGAAGATTGGTTTCTTGCCGATGAGCTTGCGGATGTTGGCGACCTGGGTGACGAGCGGTTCCGGATCGCCGGGACCGTTGGAGAGGAAGATTCCGTCGGGATTGAGGGCCAGCACATCTTCCGCGCTGGTGAGCGATGGCACGACGGTGACGCGGCAACCGGAGTGCACCAGGCGGCGGAGAATGTTGTGCTTGATGCCGTAATCGTAGGCCACCACGTTGTAGTTTGGCTCGGCCTGACGCCCGATCTGGTCGGAGGGCGAACACGGTTCGACGGTTTCGGTCCACTGGTAGGGTTCGCGGGTGCTGACGCGCGTGGCGAGATCGAGTCCGGACATAGTGGGAATCTGCCGCGCTTTTTCCACCAGCTTCTGCCCGTCGCTTTCGAGCGAAGAGAGCACGCCGCGCATGACGCCGCGGGTCCGCAGGTGGCGAACCAGGGCGCGGGTGTCAAGATCGCTGATGATGGGTACGCCGGCGCGGGCGAGGAAGCCGTCGGCGGCGGAATCGCTGCGCCAATTGCTGGCGATGGGCGAAAACTCGCGGACTACGAGCCCTTCAATGTAGGGACCGCTCGATTCGTTGTCGGTGGCGCTGGTTCCGTAGTTGCCGATTTGGGGATTGGTGAGGATGACAATCTGGCCGGAATAGGAAGGGTCCGTGAAGACCTCCTGATATCCGGTGAGAGCGGTATTGAAAACAACTTCTCCGCTTCGCTCGGTGGGCGCACCAAAGCTCCGGCCCTCGAAGACGTTCCCGTCCTCCAGGGCGAGTATTGCAGTGGTCAATTTAGGCTTTTCCTCCCAGGGCGTGGATAACCTTCATTTTAGCAGGTGACGGGAGGCGGCATCGGGGCGGCGGGGCTTCGACTTGCTCATGACCATCAGATTCAGCCCCACTGCGGCACGGATGAGGTCCTTCAATGCCGCCTCATCGACCTGGTCGCCTTCGTGGATGTCGATGGCGCGCCTGACATTCCCTTCGAGGCTGGAGTTGAACAGGCCGGAAGGGTCCTTCAACCCCGCTCCCTTGGCAAATGTCATCTTGACGACTTTCTTGTATGTCTCTCCCGTGCAGACGATGCCGCCGTGGGACCAGACGGGAGTGCCCATCCACTTCCACTCTTCGACAATCTCAGGGTCTGCCTCGCGTATGATTTCGCGCACTTTCGCAAGCGTCTTCCCGCGCCAGTCCGCAAGTTCCCTGATCTTCTCGTCGATTAGTACAGAAGCAGATTCTACGGGAACGGGTCTCTTCATGTAAAGCTCCAACTCTCGGACCTATTTTAGCCTGGTGGGGCGGACCCCCTGGTCCGCGCGGGTCCCCCTGGACCCGCTTCTCGCCAACGAAATCAGTCGCACCCGCGCGAAGCAAGCCGACGTGGGCGTCAGTTCTTCCTCCAACTCTTCAACGTTCGCGGCGCCGGGCGGCCAACCGGGGTTCTCCACGCCGAACTGCCTGGCGTACTCGGCGTTCAATCGCTGCCACCCGTCGAACTTCATGGCGTCGGCGCCGGCGATGCGTCCGATCGGCTCACCCGTGAGCAACCGCTCCAGAACATCGAAGCAGATGTGCCAGCCCGCGGCGCCCCACGAGATGAAGCGGCGATCGATGCTGTGCCACAGCGTCAGGCGCGTGCCGCTGCCCAGGGCCTCGAGTTCCCACCGTATATCGTTGTACTCAAGCAACCTGGGAGCGTCGGCTCGCGTCACCGTCGTTTCGATCGGCCCGGGCGCTCCCATCCAGGTGAGCTTCACCGTGGCTCCCACCGTACCCAGGCTCCCATCGGCTACGAAGGGAGCCCACTCGCACAGGTGCGCCGGCTCGGTTAGCGCCTGCCAGACTTTTTCCGGCGGGTGGCGCAGTTCCCTGACGAGGATGAGCGTCCACTTCTCTCCGTCCTTGCGTACCTGCGCCCCGCTGGCCGGACCCGGTATGTACTGTTCACGTTCGGTCATCTTCTTCTCCTTGTCTTCTTCTTCGTCGGCGTGGACTTATCCATGCGGTTGAGGTGGCGCTCGAGAGCATCGACGTAAGCGGACCACAACCGGCGGAGCTGCGCCATCGTGCGGACCCGCCACATTTTAATAGCGCGCCAGTTGGACCAGCTGAATGAGGTTGCCGCAGGTGTCGTTCAGCATCGCAATGGTCGAGCCGGTCACTGCCGTGGGCGGCATCGTGAACTGGGCGCCGCGGGCCTGGATCCGCTCGTAGTCGCCCTTGACGTCGTCCGTGTTAAACATGGCCGCGGGCTGGCCCTGTTGGAAGATCGCCTGCTGATACGTTTTGGCAGCTGGGTTGTTGTTGAGCGCCAGTTGCAGTTGAACTCCGTCCGGCTCCTCTGGCGAGGCCACGGTTAGCCAGCGAAATGGGCCCTGGCTGAAATCGGTCTTCTTCGCAAAGCCCAGTACTTCTGTATAAAAGCGCAGGGCCTTGTCCTGGTCGTCTACGAATACGCTGGTCAATTTGATTTTCATTTCGTTTCTCCTCTGTCACGTTCGCGGTTTGTTCCGCGCCGTCTGCTTTTTGTCTTTCCCTTTTATTGGTGTGGATTTCTCCATGCGGTCGAGGTGGCGTTCGAGAGCATCTACGTGAACCAACCAGAACCGGCGGAACGGGGCCAGCCAGGCATCGATCTCTTGAAGTGGTTCAGGCTTCAACCGGTAGAGACGCCGCTGTGCGTCCACCGTGGATTCGACGAAACCGGCCTCCCGCAGCACTCGCAGATGCTTGGACACAGTCGGCTGCGGCATGCGAAGTTGACGCTCGATCTCTCCAACCGACTGTTGTGACGAGACCAGCAGGCTCAATATCGCGCGGCGGTTCGGCTCCGCGATGATTTCGAAAACAGATTCCACTCTTTTTATATACTCCGCTGGGAATATACTTGTCAAGGTATATAAAGGTATCGAAGTGGGCTTTGCAGCACATGATTTTCGATTAGAGTGGTGAGGTGACTCGATACGCGGCACTGCTCCTCTTTACCAGCGGCGCTTTCGCGCAGACCGATTGGCCGTCCTTCGGAAACGATCCGGGCGCGATGCGGTACTCCTCCCTGCGGCAGATCGATACGGGCAACGTCGCACGCCTGCAGCCGGCCTGGACCTTCCGCACCGGCAAGCCCGGGTCGGAAGCCGTGCCGGTGGTGATCGGCGGTGTTATGTACGTGACCGCTCCCGATGGCGTATATGCGTTGGTGCCCGAGACCGGCGAACTGCTGTGGAAGCACGACGCATCGCCGGTGGCGCTGCGCGGCCTGGCATATTGGCCGGGGTCGGGCGGCTTGCACCCGCGCGTATTCGCAGGGAACGGACCGTATCTGCTGGCGCTCGACGTCACAACCGGTAAACCCGCACCGGGCTTCGGCGATGAAGGACGCGTTGACCTGAAGGCGGGCGTCCTCGGCGATTTGAAGGACGGAAGGTACGCGCTGCAGTCGCCGCCCGCGGTGTTCGGCGATGTCGTGATCACGGGCTGCAGCAACGGCGAAGGTTCGCCCACCGCCGGCGCCTATGGCGACATACGCGGCTGGGACGCTCGCACCGGCAAGCTGCTATGGACCTTTCACACGGTCCCACGCCCCGGAGAACCGGGGTCGGAGACGTGGCCGCGCGATGCCTGGAAAAATCGCTCCGGCACGAACGCGTGGGGCTTCTTCACGGTGGATGTGAAGCGCGGCATCGTATACGCGCCGCTCGGTTCGCCGACGTCCGACTTCTACGGCAAAGATCGCGTGGGTGACGGGCTGTATGGAAACTCCCTGGTGGCGCTCGACGCACGTACGGGCGCCAAAAAGTGGCATCGCCAACTGGTGCATCACGACTTGTGGGACTACGACCTGGCCGCGCCTCCGGCACTCTTCGACATACGGCGCGGAGGGCGCGTCATTCCGGCGGTGGCGCAGATCACCAAGATGGGCCTGCTATTCGTATTCGACCGTGTGACCGGGGAGCCCGTGTACGGCGTGGAAGAACGCCCCGTGCCGCAATCCACCATACCGGGCGAAGCGACGTCACCGACGCAGCCGTTTCCCCTGAAGCCGCCGCCGCTAGGCAGGAACACGTTCCGATTGGAAGACTTGTATGACCGGTCGCCCGAACAAGCCGCCTTCTGTAAAGAGCTGTTCGAAACCAACCAGATGAAGATCGGCGCGCCCTTTACGCCGCTACCGCTGGAAGGCAACGCCCTGTTCTTCCCCAGCACGCTGGGCGGCGGAAATTGGGGCGGCGTATCCATCGACCCTTCGCTCGGCCGGCTGTTCGTCAACGTAATGCACATCGGCCAGTGGGGGCACATGGAGAAGCGGGGCGAGGACTACACGCGGACCTCGGCCTACGGGCCGTACGCGCGCTTCTGGAATCGCGAGACCCACATCCCGTGCCAGAATCCGCCCTTCGGAGAGATGATCGCGGTGGACCTGGCGTCGGGCGACATCGCGTGGCGCGCGCCGCTGGGCCGAATCGAGGAACTGGAAGCGGCCGGCGTGCGTGACACCGGGACGCTCAATCTCGGCGGCAGCATCGCCACGGCCGGAGGACTCGTATTCATCGGTGCCACGAACGACGCGCGCTTCCGCGCCTTCGATTCTAAGGCCGGCAAGGTGTTGTGGGAGACGAAGCTTGAGGCCAATGGGCACAGCAGCCCGATGACATACATGGGCCGCGACGGCCGCCAGTATGTGGCGCTGATGGCGGCCAACGGCGGAGCTTATTTTGGCGGGCAGGTCAGCAACACGCTGGTGTCCTTCGCGCTGCCCGATGTGCCCCGCAAGCCCTTGCCGGCGGCGGTCTCGAAGGCGGTTTCCGCCGCGGCCGCGGCTCGTCGGGGCCTGCCGCAGGTAGGAGCCTTCGCCCCGGCCGTCCTGCCCCCGGGCGGCGCCAAGGCATTGGTCGATAAGACCTGCGGTACGGGCTGTCATAGCGTGGAGGTAGTAACCAGCCAGCGTAAGAATGCCGCCGATTGGAATGCAGTGGTGCAGAACATGGTGGCGCGCGGCGCCCAGGCATCGGACGCGGACGTGAAGGCCATTGTCGAATACCTGGGCAAGACGCTGGGGAAGTAAGCCAGCGGCGGGGGAGCGCTTCTTGCGACGGATCGCTTCCAGGCGATCAAGATGGCGCGACTGAATATCAGGACGCCAAATGTCGCGGGTTCAGGCGTGGCGACGGGATTGAGCCCGCCTTGAAAAGGTCGGACAGATCGGTGGCGTTGCAGCCGTCGAGGAGGCACGGCGCGAACGCTCAGACACCGCCCACTGTCATTCTGAAAAGGTTGTGGGCCCAGATTCAAGAAGATCGGCGGGACGGTTACGGAAGTCGGCTCCGGCACGGCTTGTGGATAGCGGCTCGCCGGGTTCCCTGACGGTCAAGTTCCCACCAGGCAACTTCCGGCCCTGTGGCCATTTTCCGTAGATGGAGGTTTCGGGAACCCGATCCCGCAGGCTGGCCGGACGGTGTTGGTAAACGCTTCGCGACTACCGGGGAGGAGTTATCGCTCAGGACGCTGCCAATGGGTGAACCAACCAGAAGAGAGTCCGACACGGCGAAAAACCCTCAACATGGTCGTAAGCCCTTCAGCGCCGCTTGCGCTCTAAAGTCTGATCCACCGCTTGAACTGGGGCGATCTCGCCAGAAGCCTTTTACTCGCTGCGGAGCGTCTCCATCGGGTCCACGGACGCAGCCCGGCGGGCTGGAATGTAGCTTGCAGTCATGGCTGCCGCCCCGATAAGCGCTCCCGACGCAAGGTATGTCAGCGGATCGACCGGCGCGACACCGAACAACAGCGAAGACATCCAGCGAGACAACCCTCCCGCTAATGCCAGTCCAATCACACCACCGGCGAAGTTCAGAGTCAACCCTTTTCGCACGAACAGCCATTTGAGCACCCTGGGCTCGGCACCCAGGGCAACGCGAATGCCGACCTCACGGCGCCGCTGCCCTACCGCATAGGCAAGCACGCCGTATACTCCGATCGTCGCCAGTGCCAGCGCCATCGCGCCCGCGATCCCAAGCAGGATCAGCGTGAAAGATGTGCGCGCCAGGGACCGGCTGTAGACATCGTTCAGCGTCCGCACCTTCGCCAGAGGCAAATCAGGACTCACGGCGTGGATTGCAGCGGCAACCTCGCGTCGAAACGCTTCCGTGCCAGCACGTTCGCTTCGAATCGCAAACGTGGCTCCGCGACCTCCCGCGCGGAAATAGACCGTCGCCGGTGCGGATACATTCAATCCCTCCCTGCGAACATCCTCCACTACGCCCACAACTTCGAGCCACGGACTGCCCGAGCCCTGGCGGATCCGCTTACCCAGCGCCTTGGCAGGCTCGCCCCAGTTCTCGCGGGCCATATTCTCGGACACGAGCGCGACTCCGTGGTGTGCGAAAACCTCCTCCCAGGTGAAATCGCGCCCGGCTATTAGCCGCGTACCCTGCGCTGCCAAGAGGCCAGGGGAAATTCTTACGACGGCCCGGTTCGGAGAGACCCCGTCCGGCGAAGTCTTTCCTTCCACGTCGATGAGGACGCCATTCCGGTATTCCCATTCCATCGGTAAGCCGCTAGCGAAGCCGGCCGCGGCGACTCCGGGAATCGCCGAAAGCCTGCTCAGAATATCGGACTGCATGCGGATGATGCGGTCGGTATCCGCCGTCCGCGCCTCCGGGATTACAATGCGGACCGTCTGAATCCACTCGGGATGTGTAAAACCTGGTGTTACGGCACGCAGGGCGAAGAAGGTCCGAATCGTCAACCCGGAGGCCACCAGCAGCACGAACGCGATGGCCACCTGCGAGACTACGAGCGCATTCTGGACTCGAAGCTGTTTCGCTCCTTGGGTCGCGCCCCTTACGCTTTGAATTCGACCGGGGACGCCAAACCTCAGGATGGCGGCTAACCCGAACAGCAGGCTCGTCCCTAGCGAACATGCCAGCGCGAAAGCCAGAGCGGTTCCGTCCAGCGAGATTTCCTGGAGCCTGGGAAGAGTGTCGGGGCCCTGCCCCACCAGAACTCGCAGGCCCCCATACGCCAGCACCACGCCCAGCCCGCCACCAAGGACGCCAAGGGTCAGGCTCTCCACCAGCAGATCTCGCGCAAGCCTTCCCCAACCAGCGCCAAGCGCCGCGCGCACGGCAAACTCATGCTGCCGCGACTGCGCCCGCACCAGCACCAGGTTCGCGACGTTGGCACAAACCAGCAAGAGCACCAGCCCGAGCGCTCCCATCAGAACGCTCAGTACAGAGCCAACGTCTCCCACCACTTCCTTCTTGAGTGGTCGCAAATTGGGCGTGATGTGGAATGCATCGAGCGTCTTGGTCGCGCCCTCCGTTTCCGCCCAGATCTTCCAAACACGCGCCAAATCCCGATTCGCCGCCGCGATCGTAACACCGGGCTTGAGCCGCGCGATGCCGGGATGGCTCAACTCATCCGGTCCGACAGGCGTCTTGGGAAAACGCTGCGGCAGCAGCATGTCAGGCGCAAAGTTCACAAATCGAAAGCTCCGGGGCATCACTCCAAGCACGCGGTGAGGGACGAAATCGATCGCAACCGTGCGGCCAACCACATCGCGATCGCCACCGAACCTCCGCTGCCAATATCCGTAACTCAGAATTACGGTCTCCGGCGAGCCTGGGGTATCGTCTTCGTCCGAGAACCATCGGCCGATATATGCCGGTACACCCAGCGTGGGCAGAACTCCCTGCGTCACGGTGATCGTCGCCAGTTGTTCCGGATCTCCCCGCCCGGTCACGGTAGCACCGCCGGGAGTCCAGACGCCGAAACTTTCAAAAACTCTCGCGCTCTCTTTACACGCAGCGTACATCTTGGCCGACAGCTCCGAGTCTTCGAAGACCTGTCCCTGAATCGAAATCCGGTTGAATACGCCCACCAGCCGTTCCGATGCGGCATACGGCAACGGCCGAATCAGGACCGCGTTCAATACGCTGAAGATTGCCGTATTGGCTCCGATGCCCAAAGCGAGCGAAAGCAAAACGGCCAGGCTGAAACCGGGCTTCGTGCGGATCATTCGTATCGCATGGCGCGCGTCGCGTAGCAGACCTTCCAGGAAAGTGAGTGTATTCATGCGATAAATCTCCTCGCGTAAATGGGTCGTGTTGCCGAGCTTCCTCCGCGCCGCCTCCCGGGCCTCGGCTGGTTCCATTCCGCGCTCGATGTATTCCTGCGCCGTGGTATCCACATAGAAATCGAGCTCCTCAACTTGTTCGGAATCGGCTTCGTCACGCCGTAAGAACCGCCGCCAGTTCATCCCTGCTCCTCCGTAACCGGATTGAGGATGCGGCCGATAGCCCGGACGATCTGGTTCCAGCGCGACGTCTGCGCTACGAGTTGCTTTTTGCCCTCGGGCGTGAGCCGGTAATACCTGGCTTTCCGGTTGTTCTCCGAGGTCCCCCAGAACGCGGCGATCCAGCCTCGATTCGTTAAGCGGTGCAAGGCTGGGTAGAGCGATCCGTGTTCGACCTGAAGCACGTCCTCCGAACCCCGTTCGATAGCGTGGGCGATTGTCTGGCCATGGGCGGGACCCAGGACCAGTGTCTGGAGGATCAGCATGTCCAGGGTTCCCTGAACCATCTCGGATTGGAGGGGAGATTGGCGTCTCGGCATCTTCTCGTATCGATTATCGACCAGGGCGTATCGCATATATTATACGCATGCTGCGAAAAAAGGTCACGGCTACCTATGATCATCGACAGGAGGCCTCCGAAGGTGCAGTGACCATCCGTGTGCGTCCACGCTGGAAAGTACGTTCAGACGCCTTACACGTACCCGCAAACCGCCTCCGGCCTCGGCTTGGCAGACAGGTCGGCGCGAAAGTCTCGTTGCCCATGTTCGCTGGGCGGTTAAGTCCTCCATAACGGCGTAGTAGCGAGGTTTGGCCGACGGCCCAAGGCGAACCGTGCACCCAAGGGAGATAACTCGCCACCTGGCGACAAGGCAGGATTTATCGCCCAGAACGGCGAGTTTTTTGCCATCACCGCCGAAGTCCGAGACGGGGACACGGCCAGATGAATCACTTCGAGTAACTCGGGACAATCCACAATGACTCCAATTGCAACGTCACTCCCAAAAGAGAGCCCAATGCAGCAGTGAGTGAGGTTTCCAGGCTGGTGCTACTGCAGCCTTGCGTATTCCGCAGAGGCTTGTTTAAGGATCGGGCTGTTATCGGCGTCTTTCCAGAGCGCAAGGAAATCGCGGTAGGCGGCCTTGGCCTTATCTTCGTTCCCCGCCGCATGCCACGCGCGGCCTAGCTGAAGGTGCGCTAGGGCGCCGATGGGATCGCTGGTAACGATCCCGCGGTTATCGAGAATCTTCTGAAACTCCGCGGCGGCTTCGCGGCCTTGCTTCGCGTCCAGATAAGCCTCGCCGCGCATGTACACAGGATAGAGAGCTCCAAATTCAGCAACAAACCGGCTGAATGGCACGCCCAGTTCATACGGGGCGGAAATTTCAAGCAGCTTGACGGCCCTTGCGGACTCGCTGCCGTTCAAACTCTGGTTCAGGGCAAGACGCGCGCGCAGTACCGGAAGGTAACTGGTTTGAACGCACGTATCCTCGGGAAAGCTTCTGGCCAGATGATCGACGAGTTTTTGCGCCGCGGACGAATCGCGCGAGATGGCCAGTGCCAGCGCAGCGCCATATTCAACGATTCGGGCCCTGGAGACTTTCAGCGCCTCGGTCGCGCCCCGCGTTGCCTCCGTCGCGTTGCCGTAGAATGCTTCCCACAGCGCCTCGGTTACTTCGATGGTTGCCGCCCGTTCCTGAGCGCCCCGCTTGCGCGCAAGGTCCGCCGCGAGTTGCCACTTCTTCCTCGCCTCTCTCAAGCGGCCGGAGTACGCCAGGACAAAACCCTCCGTCACGGTAAGCAGGTCCGCGGCTGCGGGGCTTTTCCGAGCTACGCTCGCTGACTGTTCCATTTCGGCCTGGTCCCCTTTCACAAAGGCGAGATTGAACCTTGCGACCAGAGTGTAGTGGAATACGGCATTGCGCTCGAAGGCTTGCCGGAAAACTGCTTCCGCTTCGGCCGGCCGGCCAAGGAATTGATGAGCTGTTGCAAGATTCACATAGCTGAAGGGGACATCCGGATCGACGGCAATCGCTCGCTTGGCCTGCTCGATCGTCTGTTCATATTTGCCGAAGGTAGGGTAAATCATGCCCGACAGGAGGCCCGGCGGTTCGTAGTCGCGAGGGTAGGCTTGCTCCCACAGCTCAAACGTCTGCTGCGCCTTTTCGTAGTTCCCCGTTACTTGTGTATAGTAGGTGGCCTCGATATTGAACTTCTCACGTTCGCTGACTCGGTCCCGCAACCGGTAGGCCGTGGCAGCGCTTCTAGCGGAAAGCTCGGACTCGATACCGCCGTAGAGAAGCCCCAGAGACGCATGCGCTATGGCGAAGTTCGGATAGGTCTCCGTGACACGCTTCATCAGGGGAAGAGCGGCGTCCCAGCCATTCCTGTAGAGAATCCTCTGGGCGGTGCTGAAATCTTTCAAGGCTTGGAGTGACGGTGTGGTGGCCTCTTCGAGCGGCGTGTCGTACTTTTTCACCGTGGCGAGAGACTCGCCGACCTTGGTGCGAAACTTGATCGCGATTTGACTCAGCGCGCTCATCACGTCTTCGATCCTGGCGGCTTGCACCTGCTCCTGATCGAGAACCTCGCTGGTGCGACAGTTTCTGGCGCGCAATCCTAAGACGAATTGGCTTCCAAGGCGGGTGATGGAGCCATCCAGTACGGCGGCACTGCCGTTTCGCTCGCAGATGTCCTTGGCGATCTCAGAGGTGAGCCGCGCATCCGCAGGCTGGCCCATGAGACCGAGCGTCTTCTGGATGCGTTGATCGGAAAGGAGGCTCAGGAAAGGCGATTGTTCCAACTGGGTCACCAAGCCCTGGCGAAGTGTCTCGTCGAACACCGGATTGCCGGTCTTATTGTCGAAATCGGCGAGGACAATGGTGTCCTTGTCGGTGAGTCTCGGAGCACGATGAATATAGGCGTACGCTACAGCGCCCAACGCCAAAATCGCGGCCGCAGCCGAAATAACTTTCCAGGGGCTTGGATGGGCAGTGAACTTCGTCAACTCCTGCTCCAGATCGCCAACCGATTGCCACCGGCGTTCCGGTTCGCCTTCCAAACACCGGTTTACGATTTTTCCCAGCGTTCGGGAGGGGATGCGTCTGCGCGGGGCGCCAATCCGTCCGCCGGTCAGCATCTCATAGAGGACACAGCCGAACGAATAAATATCCGATCGCGCGTCGGCAGGTTTGCCCTCTCTCTGCTCCGGCGCCATATAAGCCGGCGTCCCAATCACCATGTGGGTTGCGGTGACAGTTTCGTCCTGTTCGGACTTCGCCAACCCAAAATCCAGAACCTTCACGCTGGACTTCGCGATCATGATATTGCCGGGCTTGAGATCCCGATGAATAATGCCCTTGGCATGCGCCTCGACCAGCGCGGCCAGAATCTGGGAGGCATAGAGCAGCGCCGTCTTCTGCGGAAGAGGACCATTCTTGAGCAGGGTCGCGATCGTTTCCCCCTCCACCAGTTCCATCACGAGATAGTTCGGCCCCACGTCGTGCACCGTGCAGATATTGGGGTGGTTCAGCGACGAAATCGCGCGCGCCTCGCGCTCGAAACGGGTGCTGAACTGCTTGCGAGTCATCTTGATGGCGACGGCGCGACCTAATCGCGTGTCGATCGCCCGAAAGACTTCGCCCATGCCGCCCTCGCCGAGCTTGCTTTCGATACGGTAGGGTCCTAGACACGTGCCCCAAACCAATCCGGTAACAGTAGCGTCTTCCAGCAGTTCCGGAAGATTCTCGATCACGGGACGATCTGGCAGTTCGCCGCTGTCGGGTTGCGCCAACAGGGACTCCACTTCGCGGCGTAATGCAGGGTCGGCCCGCTCCAGCAAGGCTGCGCGCTCATCGGCAGTGCCCTCTCGAGCCGCGTGGTATAGCTCCGCGATCTGCCGGAAACGCTCCGCACTCATATCTATGGTCCCGACGGCTTTTCTATTGTACGGCCTAGCTCCCGCAGTAGCCATGCCTTGGCCAGCCCCCAATCGCGTTCAACGGTCCGCCGCGAAATCTTCAGGACCGTTGCGATCTCCTCCTCCGTCAATCCGCCGAAGTAACGTAGCTCGACCACTTTGGCCTGCCGTGGCGCCAACTGGGAGAACGCGGTCAGCGCATCGTCGAGACCGAGAATCGATCGGTCGGACTCAGGCGCGAGGACCGCGGATTCGTCCAGACTCACTTTGAGCGGGATTCCGTCGCTCCGGCGTGACCCGCGCGCGCGAGAGGCGTCTACCAGAATGCGCCGCATCATCTGCGCCGCGATCGCAAAGAACTGCGCACGCGCCTGCCATTCCACGTTGGTCACGTCGACAAGGCGGAGATAGACCTCGTGGACTAATACAGTGGCTTGCAGGCTATTCCCCGGGACTTCGTTTTTCATGTACCGGCGGGCCATCAGGCGCAGTTCGGGGTAGACGTGCTCCGTGAGCTGCGCCAGGGCGGCTTCGTCACCGCCGCCCCAAGCCTTCAAAAGCTTCGTGATTTCCGTCGTGCGCGGGTCGATGGATAGCCGTTCTCCGTGGCACCCACAAATATACAAAATGCGTGGCGGGTTTTGGAGGTCTAGTGCCGCCTGTACCAGCGAAGGAGAACAAAGTCTCTCATATCTCCTCCAGAAAGCAGGAAGAACGAATGAAACACACAGCAACCATGGCGCTGATGCTCACTCTTGGTGTCGCAGGCATCTACGCACAACAGATTCCGGTGAATATGACGTTTTCGGGAGATGGGACTCCGAGCGTGATCGATCTAAAGCAGCCCAATACAAATACCTCTGAAGAGAATCTTGCCGGGAGCGGCTCGCAGGGCCAGTTCACGTTTCGACTGGTCAGGGCGAGCACCGCTGCTCCACAACCTTCCACCACTTGCTCGGGCCCGACCAAGCTCTTTTTTCAAAGTGTGGCTGGCGCCGGCCTGTTTCGCTTCGTTGACGGGAGTCTGTTGATTGTCAATCTCACGGACGGAGGCGATTGCATCGATTTCGCGGCGAATCAGGCCCTGTGTACTCTGACCTTCCAAGTCACCGGCGGAACCGGCCGTTTCGAGGGGGCCACCGGCGTCCTGAGCTTTACCGAGGCGTCGACGCCCATATTGAGCGATGCCTTGCACAACCCCGTCTTTTTTACGGAGACAGGGGAGTTTAAGGGATCGATTTCCAGAGGAGGCAACTCCAGACCATAACGGCTCTGTCGCGGGCGGTGGTCCAGCTGGAACGATACTGCGGATCTGATCGCCCGCGCCAAGGTATTTAGGTCTGCCGAGTCGCCATACCGGGCCCAGGGATAGCTCCTGAACATGTGCCCAGTGTTGATCTCGAGCGGCGCGGGCTGGGTGCCCCTGCGAGATCCAGGCCGTGAAACCGCGTTCTCGTACACGGGCCCCATGCGGACCAAATGTGGTGACCGGGTCGCCCGCCATAAACGGCGTAGTGGTTAGCCAGCTCCGGGCCCACTTGGCGGAAAGTCGGGGTAATGTAGCCACCGGCGCTGCTTAGCCGAACATTGATGCAATGCTCGACGTAGCCCTCCACCAGATGCCGCGCATCGTCCAGCGACAATGGCGCTCCCGGCAGAATGCACTCTCCCTTGAGCGATTTGTGCCAACGTTCGATCTTGCCGTTCGATTGAGGATACTAGCGTCATGCGCGAGATCCGAATGAACTTCTTGAAGTCCTTGGCAATGAACTGCGGTCCGTTGTCGGAGATGATCCCGTCGCCGCGCCGCGCCTCCGGATGAGGTTCCCTGGCCCGGTCCAGGATGATCTCAATGTCCGACTCGGTCATCGACTCCCGCCCACCAGCGCCTGACGAAATCCACGATCTGAATCACGCGTATCGTGCGGGACCCAGCTCCCGGTCAGAGTTCCTCGGCCATCTGCTCGGCCAAACCCTCGTCCTTCGTCTGGATCTTTTCTCCAGGCAGGCGATCCGTTCCTGCTCGGCGGAATGGTTCGGCCGTGCTTTCTCGAAAAATTCCTTCTGCCAGCGGTAGAAGACCGTCGGTTGGAGTCCCACTTCATCGCACCGCTTCGAGATCGGCTCCTTTTTCAGCAAATGCCGCCTCAGAATGGAGACCTTCCGGCGTGTATTGCTTGCGTTGCTTCTTCATGCGTTCTCTCCGTTGGCTTACTGTGGGAACGCCGTCTCCATTTCCAACTGAACCGGAACAAGCCGACGTGCAGGCGATTGTCGAATACCTGGGCAAGACGCTGGGGAGATGACCTGGGATCTCACACGTGGTAAATTCGAGCCGTGAACATACTGCTGGTCGATGATGACGCCGAACTGACCTCTCTCCTGGGTGAATTCCTGCGCCGTGAAGGCTTTACCATCGAAGCGGCGCATGAAGGCAACCGCGGCCTCGAGAAAGCTCTGCAGCCCGGAGTCGACCTCGTGGTGCTGGACGTCATGCTACCGGGAATCGACGGTTTCGAAATCCTGCGCCGCCTCCGCGAGAAATCGCAAGTCCCCGTCATCATGCTCACCGCCCGCGGCGAAGATGTGGATCGCATTGTGGGCCTCGATCTCGGCGCCGACGACTACCTTGCGAAGCCCTTCAACCCGCGCGAACTCGCCGCCCGGATCCGCGCCATCCTGCGGCGCTTCGAGCCCCGCTCCGCCATGCCTGCCAACCGCATCGAGACCAACGGCATCGTGCTCGACCCCGGCGCCCGCGAAGTCTTCGCCCACGGCAAGCGCGTCGAACTGACCACCTTCGAATTCGATATTCTCGAAATGCTCATGCGCTCCGCCGGTCGCGTGCTTTCGCGCGACGCCCTGATGGAGAATTTCTATAACCGTAAGGCCACACCCTTCGATCGCTCCATCGACATGCACATCAGCCACCTGCGCAAGAAGCTGGAGGGCGGCGACGATCTCATCAAAACCATCCGCGGCGTGGGTTACCAGTTCTGCAGCACGCCGGAGGACGCCCTCACCGAATGAATTCGCTCTTCGCCAAAATCCTGCTGTGGTTCTGGTTCGCGCTCGCCATTACGGTGGTCGGGTCGGCTTTCATCTCGGCGCTCAACGTCAATGAAAACGCCAGCGACGAAAGCGCCCCGGTCGCCCGCCTGGTCCGCTTCGAACTGGAAGAAGCCACCGGCGCCTACGAGACCGGCGGCCGCCCCGCGCTGCAGGCCTTTCTCGATACCCTGCATCGTGTGTATGACGCCCGCGGCGTACTCACCGACGAAAACGGGCGCGACCTGCTGACCAACGAGGACCGCTCAGACCTGATCCGCCACGCGCAGCGCCGTGTGCTGTACCAGATATTCCGTACCGGCGATTCCACGGTCGCCCGCAAGAGCGACGACGGCCGCTTCTGGTTCTTCTTCATCGTGCCGCGCGTCCACGTCGGCTCCTGGTTCCTGCAGCCCGAACACCTTTACGTGATGGTCGCCGCGGTGGGGCTCTGCTACTGGCTGGCTTTATATCTCACACGCCCGGTTCGCAAACTGCAGAAGGCGGTGGAGCGCTTCGGCCGCGGCGATCTCTCCGCCCGCGCGCAGAGCGTCCGCCGCGACGAACTGGGGCAGTTGGCCCGCACGTTCGACCGTATGGCCGACCGGATCGAAACCCTGCTGGCCGCCGAACGGCGCCTGCTGCTGGACATCTCGCACGAACTCCGCTCACCGCTCGCGCGCCTCGGGGTTGCGATCGAACTGGCTCGCTCCGGCGACGATACCGATGCGGCGCTCAACCGCATCCAGAAGGAATCCGACCGCCTCAATTCGCTGGTGGGCCAGCTCCTGCAGGTCACGCGCGCCGAGGGCGACCCCGCGTCGCTGCACCGCAATCCGGTGCGCCTCGACCAACTGGTACAGCAGCTGGTGGACGATTCGGCGATCGAAGCCGCCGCCCACGGTTGCAGCCTGCAGTACCAGCCCGGCGAACCGGTCACGATTGCAGGGGATCCGGAACTGCTCCGCCGGGCCGTGGAGAACGTCTTGCGCAACGCCATCCGCTACGCGCCGCGCGACACTACGGTAGAAGTCGCGCTATCGCGCCGCGACGCCGGCGCCGTGGTGGAAATACGCGATCGCGGACCCGGGGTGCCCGAGGATGCCCTGCCGCGCATCTTCGACCCCTTCTATCGCGTGGAGTCCGACCGCAACCGCCTGAGCGGCGGCATCGGGCTGGGTCTCTCCATCGCGCGGCGGGCGGTCGAGCTCCACCGCGGGGCCATCCACGCGAGCAATGCCAACCCGGGCCTGCGGATCGATCTGGAGTTCCCGGTGACGTAGGTATGCCGTTTCAAGAGATCACTAGCCTGGCGGAAAACCGCTCCCTTACAGTCGCGGCTCTGATGGGGATCAGTGCGGCATCCTTCATGGCGTGGGCGGTCCGCGGGCGCTCGGCCTCGGTTTTCGGGCGTTCGGTGTGGCGCGGAGCGCGGGGCCGGCAATCGCTCGCGCTGACGTTCGACGATGGGCCGAGTGAAGGCACGCCGGACATCCTCGACATCCTTGCGGAACACGGTGTGCCCGCTACGTTTTTTCAGTGCGGCGCCAATGTGGACCGGCTGCCGGAGATTGCCCGCGAAGTGGCGGAGCGCGGGCATGAGATCGGCAATCACAGCTACAGCCATCCCTACCTGTTCCTGCGTTCGCCGGGCGCGATCGAAGAGGAAGTGCGGCGCGCGCAGGAAACCATCGAGCGGCACACCGGCACGAGGCCCAAATGGTTCCGGGCGCCGTATGGCGCGCGCTGGTTCGGAGTGGGGCGGGCGCAGCAGAAAATGCAACTGACCGGCGTGATGTGGAGCGCAATCGGCTATGATTGGAATCGAAGGGCGGATGAGGTGGTCGCACGCATGACGGCATCGGCGTCTAACGGCGCCATCCTCTGTCTTCACGATGGGCGGGAGCTTCGAGAGAAGCCCGACGTTCGCGCCACCGTGGAGGCCGTCCGGCGCCTGGTTCCCGTATTGCTGGACCGGGGCTATAAATTTGAAACGATTGGCCGACTCATATGTCCGAAGACCTGATCCAGCGCGTGACGAAGGTGATCGCCACCTCCAAGCGCATTCCCCCCGAAACCGTGACCATCGATAGCGAGTTCGTGCAGTTGGGAATAGATTCGATGGACGCCGTGGAGATCCTGTTCGCCCTCGAGGGCGAGTTCGATATCAGCATACCCGACGAGGAAGTGCGCACCGTGCGCAACGTCCGCGATATGTGCGCCGGCGTGGAAAGGCTGGTGGCCGCGAAGAACGCGGACGCACCGGCCGGCAATTAAGCGATGCGACGCGTCGCCATCACCGGCACAGGCGCCATCAGTGCGCTGGGCCGCAATACCACCGAGTTCGCCGAGTCGCTGCGCGAAGGGCGCTGCGGCATCGGGCAAATTGAATACCCCGGCGCCGAGTGCCTGCGTTTTCAGAATGTCGCGCAGGTCAGGAACTACAGTCACCAGCCATACTTCGACGACCGGCGCGCGGACTTCATGGATCGCTTCGCGCAGTTCGCGCTGATTGCCGCGCGCGAGGCGGTGGAAGAAGCCGGCGTGGAGTGGACGCCGTATCTGCGCGAGACCTCGGCGATCATCACCGGGTCGTGTGTGGGCGGCCAATCCACCGAAGACGCGGGGTTCGTGGAGATTTATAAGAAAGGGACCAACCGGGTACACCCGCTGACCATCCCCAAGACGATGGCCAACGCGGGCGCGAGCCATATTTCGATGGAGTACGGCATCACCGGGCCGGCCTACACGATTTCGACGGCGTGCTCTTCGGCGGCACACGCCATCGGGCAGGCGTATCAGATGATCGCCACCGGGGGCACCGACCTGGCCATCACGGGAGGCAGCGAATCTCCGTTCAGCATAGGCATTTTGAAGGCCTGGGAGGCGATGCGGGTAGTGTCGCCGGAGACCTGCCGGCCATTCTCGAAAGATCGCCGCGGCATGATCCTGGGCGAAGGCGGCGCCATGTTCGTGCTGGAACCGCTGGAAGAAGCGCTGGCGCGCGGCGCGCGGGTCCACGCGGAAGTGGTGGGATTCGGCATGAGCGCCGATGCGTGCCACATTACCCAGCCATCCATCGATGGAGCGGCGCGGGCCATGCGGGCGGCGCTGCGCAGCGCGAAGCTCGGGCCGGAGCAGATCGGGTACATCAACGCTCACGGCACTGCCACGCTGGCCAACGACCTCACGGAGACGGCGGCCATCCGCCAGGTATTCGGAGCGCACGCGGACCGGCTGGCCATCAGTTCGACCAAATCCATGCACGGCCACGCGCTGGGCGCGGCAGCGGCGCTGGAGTGCCTCGCGACAGTGATTGCGCTGCGCGATGGCGTCCTGCCGCCCACTGTCAATTTTAATGAGCCCGACCCGGAGTGCGATCTCGACGTGATTCCGAACGTCGCGCGGCGACAGCAGGTGGAGTACGCGCTTTCCAACTCGTTCGCGTTCGGGGGATTGAATGCGGTGCTGGTGTTGCGGGCGCCATAGGACTGCGACAGGACAGTTGTGTCCGTCGATTTTTGGCCTGTTTTATTGATAATAAACGAGTTACATGCACAAGGGGTGGTCAAAACCGGACACGTTTGTCCGGTCGGCCGGCGATTCCGGTAGGCGCGGGCGACGTCACTCGCCGTGCCGCGCGAACTTGCTACCATCGGAAGTTGAACCCTACAGCGCAAATTATCGTCCTCGATGCCGGGGGGCAGTATTGCCACCTGATTGCCCGAAAGGTCCGCGACCTCGGGGTGTACGCGGAGGTCCGCGCCAGCGAGACCCCGGCGAGTGAACTCGCGTCCGCGAAGGGGCTGATCATCTCGGGCGGCCCAAGTTCGGTATACGACCCGGAGAGCCCTACGGTGGACCCGGAGATCTTTTCGCTGGGCGTCCCCGTACTCGGTATCTGCTACGGGCAGCAGCTCATGGCGCACCTGCTCGGCGGGGAAGTCCGCAAGGGAGTGAAGGGCGAATACGGGCTGGCGACGCTCGAACTCGATGCTGCATCCGACGCGCTGTTCGGCGGACTGGGAGGTACGCAGCAGGTCTGGATGAGCCATCGCGATGTGGTGGGTCGGGTGCCGGAAGGGTTCTCCGTCGCCGGGCGCACCGGCACTTGCGCGGTGGCGGCCATGGCGGCACCCGCGCGCGGGTTCTACGCTGTGCAGTTCCATCTGGAAGTTGTCCACACGACGCGCGGCAAAGAGTACCTCGCCAATTTCGCGTTCAACGTCTGCGGGTGCCGGAAGGATTGGGACGTGCGGCACCGCGCGCCGCTGCTGGAACAGGAAATCCGCGAATGCGTAGGCGACCGCAGCGTGTTTTTCTTCGTGAGCGGCGGGGTGGATTCGAGCGTCGCGTTCGCGCTCTGCACGCGGGCGTTGGGAGCGGACCGCGTGCGCGGTGTTTATGTGGACACCGGCCTGATGCGCGAGGGCGAAACCGATTTCGTGCGGCGCATGGGCAACCTCACGGTAGAGCACGCCGAGGAGCAGTTTCTGACGGCGCTGGCCGGGGTCACGGACCCGGAGAGCAAGCGCCACATTATCGGCGAGGAATTCGTGCAGGTGCAGGAGCGCATCATCGAGTCGCGCCGGCTCCTGGACGAGCACTGGATTCTGGGACAGGGTACCATCTACCCGGACACGATCGAAAGCGGCGGTACGGCCAAGGCGGCGCTGATCAAGACGCATCACAATCGCGTGGCCGGGATTCAGAGGCTGATGGAGAGCGGGCGCATCGTGGAGCCGCTCAAATCTTTTTACAAGGATGAAGTTCGCGCGGTAGGGCGCGAAATCGGGCTGGCGGACGAGCTACTGGATCGGCATCCGTTCCCGGGACCGGGCCTGGCGATCCGCTGCCTGTGCTCGGAGTTCGACGCTCCGCTGCGTGAGACGGACGAGGGATACATCGTGCCGGTGAATTCGGTGGGCGTACAGGGCGATTCCCGAACTTACGCGCCGGTACTGGCCATCGATAGACTGGACCATGCGCGCGCGACGGAGCTGATCAACGCAATCTCCGGAGTGAATCGCGTGATTGCTCCGGTGGAGACGCGGGTGCCCGTGGGGACGATGGAGGTGCGCGCGTGTTCGCTCACGGCGGAGCGGCTCGAACGCCTGCGCAAGGCGGACGCTATCGTACGCCGGCTGACTCACGAAACGGGATACGACCACGAAGTGTGGCAATTCCCGGTGATCCTGATTCCCCTGGGGTCGTCGGAGCGGCCCGATTCGGTGGTCCTGCGCCCGGTGGATTCGGTGGATGGGATGACGGCCCAATCGGTGTTGATGAAAGCCGAGCTGCGCGAGCGGATCTCTGCGGAGTTACTGGTACTAGAGGGGATTGCGGGCGTATTTTACGATCTCACGCACAAGCCCCCCGGCACAATCGAGTGGGAGTAAGGCGCTATTTGGCGGCAGGGAGCTTGAAGTCGATGCCGAGTTCCCGGTTCAGGCGTTCGGTGAGTTCGCGATCGATCAGCGACATCGATGCCTGATTATGTACGTTGCCGGGCGTAAAGTAGTGCAGGGTGTCGCCATCGGTCCAATAAGCGATCACGGAGTAAATGGTGCGGTCTTTAAAGGCCAGCAGGAAGCGGGGGGCGTCGGCAGAGGGATCTTGGCCCTGGGCCGTGTTGCCTTGCGGCACATCGTAAATCGTCCCGCCGGGGCCTGGGCGAGGCCCGGTAGTCGTGTATTGGCCGTCCGGTCCGGGCTGGATCATTACCGGGTTCGCCTGCTGCGGCGGTTGCTGTTGCGGGGGAAAGACCACCGTCATGTTGGGCTGCTGCGGCGGCTGCTGTGGGGGCATCATGTCCTGCGGGCCATAACCATTTGGACCGTAGCCATTTGGACCATAGGCATTCGGGTCATAGGAACTGTCGTAGCCGCCGCCGACAAACACCGGGTATGCGAATACGAAGGGCGTGGCGTTGGAACGGAAGCCGCGACCATTATTAAAGTTATTGGAATTGCGGCGGTTATTCGACCGATTACCGTTAACTATGGGGAGAAAGTTTCCCCGGCCAACATTGATGCCGCCAGGATTTATTACGCCCACTCCGGGTCGCGCGCCAACGATTGGTGCGCCGCCGAACACTGGCGCCACCTGGGATCCACCAGGAAAGACGGTGCTGCCGAAATTGCGTACAACGCCTGCGGCCGGGTTGGTAGCACCACCAGGGAAGACGACGCTGCCAAAGCTGCGGTGCACCTGGCCGAACACACCTGTGCTTAAGGCCAGAGGAAGTACAACAGCGAGTGCTCTCATCGGAACCTCCCTGACCGGATTGTACCGCTTAATGGGAAGGGATGGGCGGAGGAAACTCCGCCCAACAGGTTACTTCTTCTTGGGAGCAGGCGCGAGCGGGTTCGGCGTAAGGGTTCCAGGGGTCGCCGGCTTCGGTGCAGCCGGGGCGGCGGTGCCGGGGGCCTTCGCCGCGGACGGGGCGCTGGTTGCCGGATGGGCTTGGTCGTAGAGTTTCACAATGTCATTGGTAATGTCGATGGCCGAAGCCGCCCAGAGCACGGGGGTCTGCGGATTGCTCACGTCCAGCACAATGGCATAGCCATTAGCGGTAGCATACTTCTCGAGCACCGCCATCACCTTATTGCCCAACTCCTGCATGATCTTGCCCTGTTCCTGGTCCAGATCGGCCTGGGCATCTTCGGTATCGCGCTGCAAGCTCTTGTTATTGGCATCGATATCGCGCATGAGCTTCGCCTTGGCCTCTTCGCTCATGGTGGCGCTGCCTTTGCGCAACTGGTCCTGCAGGCTCGCAATATCGGCCTGCTTCTTATCGAGATCCGCCTTCTTGGGTGCAAACCGGCCCTGCAGCTCGCCGGCGGCCTTCTGCCCGTCCTTCGTCTGCAATATGGCGTTCTGCACGTGAATGATGGCCACCTTGGTCGGGGTCTGGGCATGAACCATCGCGGCCATGCCGAGAACCAAAGCGGGAAAAACAACTAAATTCTTCTTCAAGCTGAAAACTCCTAAGTGTGAGAATACTACCATAGTGCCGTCGACCGCTCGAGGCTAGAACGTCCTACCAATTGTAAAACGGAACATCGTCCGTTTTTCGAAGTAGGGAAACGCCTGTCCGAACGTCGTAATGGAATTGAGGAATGTCGCATTGTTCGGGAACGAGGAGCGGTCCGCCACGATGGGGGGCTGAATATACTCGCGGACGACCGACGGGTTATAGGCAAAGTAGACGCGGAAAGGTGCGTTGACCACGGGCAGCATCACCTGAAGTTCCAGGCCGGTGGAAGCCCGTAACTTTTGCGTGCCCGGAGCTACCAGCACCTGGCCGTTGAAACCGGCCTGCGGGAACTGATTGTTCAGATTTGAAACCTGGGTGGGATCCATGGTGAGCTGGCTGGAGCGCAGGATCTTGTTGATGCCGGCATCGCCAAAGATCGCCAGCGTAACAGGACCGACGATTGGAATGCGGTACTCGAAGTTAGCCACGGATTGGGCGTCGCCGCCGGGTGTGATGAGCTGATAACTGGGAACGGACATAGTCACGTTCTGGCTGGTCACGACACCGTTGGAAACCACTTTTTGCGTGCGGGGGCTGCCATCGTCGTTCAACACGTTGACGCTGGTGCTGGAGGCGATAAATGCGATGGGCGTGATGCCCCAGATCTCAAAACCGCGGACGTCCTGCTCTCCGCCGATGAAGGTACGCGAGAACGGCGCGATGTATTTGCCGCCGTAGCCGGTGATCAGGGAACCCATCAAGTGGAAAGCCAGGATGTGGCTGCGATGCCACGGCGCCTGCTTGAAGTACTTCATGTCGATGGACGGCCGGATGGTATTGATGTTGCCGCCCAGGACGCTGCCCGCGAAATCGGTGGAGATGAACAGGCTCCGCCCGGCGGTGGGCGAGATGGGATGATTCACCGTGTTATACGAATACGACGGAACGACGTGGCTGGTGCGGATTCCGGTGAGCGAATTCGGTCCGGCGACGCCGCTGAAATTGATGTACTGGAAATAATTCTGCGCGGCCGTGGTCTGGGTAACTACGTTGGAAATGTCAAACCCATAAGTGACGCCCACGCGTGCGAAACTGCGCTTAATGGGATACGTGGCCGACACCGAAAAGCCGTGACTGTTCTGCGTGTAGTTCAGCAGGTTCTGCTGGCCCAACTGGTTGTAGAGCGGGATCAGGTTGGTGCCCGACAGAATCGAAGCCTCGCGACCCTGGTCGAAGTTAAAACGCTTGAGGTACACGACGAAGCCCAACTGCAGCGGGCGATCCAGGAAGTAGGGTTCGGTGAACCCCAGGCTGACATCGCGCATACGCGTGCCGAGTTGGCTTTCGAGCGACAGGGTTTCACCGAGGCCGAGGAAGTTGTTGGTGGAATAATTGAACCCGACGAAGCTGCCCGCAATGCCGCTGACGCCGCCGTTGAGGCCGATGGAGTTCTTGCCGCGCTCTTTCACCTTGAGGGTGATGTCCACGGTGTTGGACTGCGGGTTGCGCTTGATATCGGCGGCTTCTTCCTTCTTCAACATTTCGAAATAGCCGAGCTGGTTGAGGCGCAGAATACTGTAGTCCCAGAGCTCGGTGTTGAACATGTCGCCTTCGTCCAGCAGGATTTCGCGGCGGATCACCTTATCGCGCGTGGTGGTGTTACCTGAAAAATCGATGCGGCGGATGAAAAACTGTTTGCCTTCGTCGGCCGTCAGGGTGAGGTCGATCTGGTCCGAGCCGTCCTCTGCCGGATGGAAATCGGGTTCGGGGACGAAATCGATATAACCGAACTTGCCGTAAAGCTTGCGCATGTTCTCGATGCCTTTGCGCAGCTTGTCGGTGGAGAAGACATCGCCGGTCGTCATCCCGAAGAGCGGCTTCATGAGCACTTCAGGAGTGCGGAATAGCTTCACCCCGGTGAAGTTCATATTGCGCAGATGATAGAGCTTGCCTTCCTCGACCGGGATGGTGATATCGGCGGTGATGCCGGGTTGGCTCATCTTGAAGAGCGGCAGGCGCCAGCCATGACCGCCGCGGTGTTGGATGTCCACCGTGTCTTCCAATGTCTTGGCCGTGAAGTATCCGGCATCCTGATAGGCCTGGCGGATGCGCTCCTTGTCCTCTTCCAGCTTGGCGCGGTCGAAGGTGGCGGGGAAGATGCTCTCGAACAGAATCGAGTGCGGCACGCCGATGCCATGCAGGTTTTTCATGTTGCGGATGACCCAACGGTCGTCGCGGGCGGTGTTGCCGGTGATCTCGATGTGGCCCACCTTCACCTTGGGACCTTCATTGACCACGAACGAAACCTTGAGGGACGAAGGCGGAATCTGCTCGATCTGCGGTTCCACCGTAGCGTACTGGCGGCCGCGCTCGGCGAGAAATTCCTTGAGGACCACCGCAGCGCGCTGGACCTTGTTGGGATCGTACTGCGATTCCACGCTGAGGCCGACCTTGCGTTCCTTGAAGCGGTCGAGGATTTCGGAAACGGTCACGCTCTTGGCGCCGGGGTACTCGATGGAGCGGATGACGCGGCGCTCGGTGACTACGAAGCGCACGATGAGGCCGTTGCGGCCGGGTTCGGTCTCCAGGCGGATATCGTCGAAGCGCCCGGTGTTCCAGAGAATCATGAAGTCGCGGCGCAGCGTCTCTTCGTTGTAAATGTCGCCCGGCTTGGAAAGGATGAGCGCCTTCAGGGTGTCCTGGGGAACGCGCTTGGCGCCTCGGAATTCAAAACTTTCAATCGTCTGCCCGTTCAGGTTGACGGGTGGGGCGGCCTCTTGTTTAGGCGTTTCCAATTGCGGTCGCTGGACCGGTTGGGCGGCGGGGGCCGCCGGAGCGGTCGGAGTGGCCGCGGGCGGCGTAGCCTGCGGCGCGGTTGGAATGGTCTCGAAGGGACTGGGCTTCGGCGGGGTCGCGGGAGGCGTCTGTTGCTGCGGCTGCGCAGGCGGTTGGGCCGGCGGCTGCTGCTGTGCAAGCAGCGCCGGCGAGAGGGACAGCGCACAGAAACAGGCCGGGATCACGACCAGGCGGAGACGCCTGAAAAACTTCATGCAAACATACCTTTCCAACTTTGCGCAGTTAGGATGACGTTGGGACACTAGCACCGGTTTCACAAGTACAGTTGAGGTTCCAAAGGTGGTAAGCCATTATTTTAGCGGATCTTCGGGACAATCAACAAGAGTGTAGCAGGCTACAGGTGTGAAGGGTTGGCACAGCTTTTTTGGGGTAGTGGAGGGGCATTTTTCGAGGGAACCGCACTGACGTGTGGCGGCTGTGGAAGTACCGGGTAGAGCAGTTGTTGGCCCAACGAAGCAGGTACCTCCGTCTCCGTGCCGTAGGCGGAGGGCCATTGCTTCGGCAGATAGTAGGTCCCGAAGATCCAGTCCATGCAAGGCAGCATGGAGGCGTAGTTGCGGTCCAGGGGCTCGCGCAGGGTGTGGTGCCAGTGATGGAAGCCGGGGGTGGCGATCAGCCATTCCAGCGGGCCCAGCCGCCAGCGCAAATTCGAATGGATGAAGAATCCCCACAAGGTAGCAACCAGCACGATGAGCACCGGGACCAGGCTGCCCGTCGGGGTTAAGGGACTCGCCACTCCCAGAATGTAGGCCGGAATCAGACCGCACAACCGGATGAACACGTTGTCGAGCGGATGGGCGCGCGAACTGGTCAGAAAGTAGACATGCTCGGCGCTGTGATGGATGGAATGGAAACGCCACAGAAAGGGGATTTCGTGCGCCCAGCGATGGCCCCAGTAGAAGCCGATCTCGCCGACCACCAGTCCCGCGAGAATTCGCTGCCACAGATGCCAGGCCGCGACCGCAGCCTGCATGCGATAGGGGACGATCGCGTGTGCGCCCAACGCGACAAGAGAAAGCGGTAAGGCGAGCAGCATGCCGGGGACCAGGCCGCTGAGGAAATAATAGCCTAGATCTTGGGCCAGGGCCTTGCGGAAGAACTTTTGCGGATGCACCGCAAACAGGCGCTCAAGCGGCACAAAGATCAGGGCGAGAAGCAGGAGCCACGTGCAAAGCCTTGCCACCTCCAGCAGGAACGAAAGAAGCTGCGGCACATCCAGGAAATCAGGCACAGATGTTATACCGTGAGCCTCAGTGCATTATTGGGAGGCAGACAGCCGGGCGAGGCCGTCCCTGATAATACACTGAGGCTCGCTTGGGTAATTAGACTGCGGCCACGCCTCGACGACGCCGAATGGCCATGACAACGCCCGTGAGGATAGTACCCAAGAGCACAACGCTTCCCGGCTCAGGTGTGTTAAGGCCGGGTGCTGAATTGACACCGGTCAGGAACACCATCGGCGGAAGATTAACAGTGTTGCCGTTGTCACCCCAAGCCAGGAAACTCAGCAGGTCGCTGGTGGCGTCGGCAGTGAGATTGACGGTGACATAGTTCCAATCCGTCATGCCGCCCGACGGCGTACTCATCAAAGGCGTAGCCACGACAGTAGCGCTCGCATCCGCGTTATGGTACGTACCGAAACCACCGCTTATAGTGGTGGTAAGCCCAGAGGTTCCCAACGAGACAATCCATTGCTCGGTCGTGTCGCCGGTAAAACCCCTTTGCTGGCTGGCCGCCTGATAGAAGCTCAGGGTATAAGTCGTTCCCGGATTCAGCCCGGTAACGAGATAGTTAAAACCTTCCTCGTAATCGGGATTACCGTCTGCCTCCACCTCGTTGTAGCCCCCGGGAATGGCCAGATTGCTGGGACAACCGTACGTGCTGAGATAAGTAGGTCCGCACGCGGTCGTCGGATCGGATGAAGAAGTGCCGGGCGCATCGATAAAGATGAGGTTCGTCCCACCAGTCCAACCGACCGGCTGAACGTTCGAGAAATAGTTTTTGGGTGCACTCCCTGTGTAATTGAGGAAGTTGAGATTAACCAGGTTCGGAAGAGGCGTGTCCGCCTGAGCCGAATGGGTGATGAGTGACATGCCCACGGCAAAGAAGCCGAAGGCGCACGATTTTCGCAGTATACTACGCATTGTATTTCCCCCCTTTTAAGGTTTATGGCCTTAACGCGCGACGAAGATCTGGAAGAACGGTGAGTTTCGAGTTAGGTAAATGAAGCTGAGACGGATCAACCACCCAGAGTCTTTTCCCTCGGGATTAAACTTAGGCACATCTGTAACCAAATACCGAAACCGTCTGATGTTAAGTACTTAGCACGATAGTGGCAAAAATCACAGAGCTTTAAAGTGATATAAATCCAACAAAATCGATAAACCGTCGGTTAATTTTCCTACAATTGGGGCAAATCTGCCGGTCAGGCCGGGATATCAACCGGTGGCATGCCACGTGCATATCGACACGTTTTGACAAATGACTCGCATCTCTCAAACATCGATTTCGCGTAGCCGCCGCATGTTTGCCGCCGGGGCCATCGTGATTATTTTCGCTATATCCGTTGGCTGCGGCAATTCTCCGCAGGCCAAAGAAGCCAGGTTTCTGCGCCGGGGAAAAGACCTCATGGCAAAGAAGGACTACTCGCGAGCCCTTCTGGAATTCAAGAACGCGTCGAAGGTGATGCCGAACGACGGCGAGCCGAAGTATCAGACGGGCCTCGCACATCTGGCAATGGGAGACCTGGCAAAAGGAGCCGCAGCTATCCGCTGGGCAATTGAGTTGAATCCAAAGGACGAGCGCGCCCAGTTGAAATTGGGCCAACTGATGGCAGCGAGCGGAAACAAAGAAGTGGTGCAACGGGCGGCGATCCCGCTGGAGCAAGTGCTTTCCGTTTCGCCCAACAACGCCGATGCGACGGATGCTCTGGCGTTAGCTGAGTGGAAACTGGGCAAGACGGACGAAGCCGTCGGCAGGCTGGAGGATACGCTGCGAAAGTTCCCGTCCCGCCTGCATACCTCAGTAGAACTCGCGCGATTGAAACTCGGGCAGAAAGACCTGGCGGGCGCTGAGCAGGTATTGAAACAGGCGGTGGCGGGCGATCCGCGATCTTCGCTGGCGGAGTTGGCGCTGGCACAGCTCTATCTGGTCACGAACCAGGTTGCGAAGGCGGAGGCCGAGTTGCGAAACGCCATTCGGCTGGATTCGAAGAGCGGCACGGCGCTGATGGGGCTTGCCGCGATCGAGACAGCCGGGAAACGTATGGCGGAGGCAGAGCAGACATACCGCCAAATCGCGGCACTTCCAGGGGCCGAATTCAAGCCGCAGCACGCCCTGTTCCTCTATAAGCATGGGAAACGGGCTGCCGCATTGACCGAGTTTGAAAAGCTTGCTAACGCGGATCCGGAGGACCGGGTTGCCCGAGGCCGTCTTTTCACCGCATATGTCCAGATGGGGAAGGACCAGGCTGCGCAAAATCTAGTGGCCGCGGCTTTGAAGAAAAATCCGAAGGACATCGATATGTTGTTGGAGAGGGCGGGCCTTTCGCTGCAATCCGGAAACGTCGAGGAGGCAGAGAAAGATCTCACGGAGGTCCTCCGTTTCAAACCGGATTTCGCCGAAGGGCACACCGCGTTGGCGGAGGTCGATAAGGTGAAGGGGCTAACTCTGTCTGAGCGGCACGAATTGAGCGAGGCGCTGCGGATTAATCCGGCGCTGCTTCAGGCGCGCGTGGCGCTGGCCCGGAACTATATCCAGGCGAACGATTCGAAATCGGCACTCGATCTCCTGAACAATGCCCCGGCGAACCAAAAGGACACGTTAGCGGTCGTCACGGAGCGCAACTGGGCGCTGTTAGGAACCGGCGAAACCAAAGAGATGAGATCCGCCCTGGACCAGGCGCTGCGAGTCCGGCGTGTACCGGAACTGGTCGTTCAGGATGGTGTTCTGCGGCTTCATCAGGCCGATTACTCCGGCGCTATTGCCGACGCCGAGGAGGCAATCAAAAACAATGACGTGCGCGGGGCGCGGCTTCTGGCGGGTGCTTACCAGGCCCAGAAGCAACCCGCTAAGGCGGAACAGCGTCTCAAGGAACTTTTGGGGGCGCATCCTAAATCGGCGCCGCTGGCGAATTTGCTGGGGCTGTGGTACCTGGAAGACGGAAAACTTTCCGAGGCGCGAAAAGCATTTGAGGCGGCGCTGGCGGCCGATCGCAAATTCCTGGACGCAGGCTTGGCACTGGCGGGAATCGATACCCAGGAGAAGCACCTAGATGCCGCACGCGAGCGCTTACTTTGGTTTGTCGTCGCCTACCCGAAAAACGTTGCACCATTGCTGATGCTTGGCGAAGTGGCGGGAGCGATGGGCGACCAGGAGGAAGCCCTGCGACGCTATCGCGCGGCGATTGACCTCGACAGCTCGAACGTGATTGCGTTGAACAACCTGGCCTACACGCTTGCCTCGTCGCAACCGGATGAGGCTTTGAAATACGCCCAGCAGGCGGCGGAAATCGCTCCCGACAATGCCATGGTGCACGATACGCTTGGCTGGGTTTATTACAAGAAAATGATCTATGGCAAAGCTGTGACCTATTTGGAGATGGCGGTGGCAAAGGAGCCGACCCCACGTCGCCAATTTCACCTGGCGGTGTGCTACCTGAAACAGGGCCAGCATGATGTGGGTGAGAAAACGATGCAATTGGCGCTCCGCCAGGATCCCAATCTGCCCATGACGGAGAAGGGATGGTAAGGTTCTCAAAGGCATGCGGTCCGAGTTGCGCGGATTGGACAGGCTGGGAGGCCTGTCCTACGCGGGCACGGCTCCGTTGATGAAAGCAACGATGGCGTCGAGGGAGGAGCCGGGCTGGTAGACGGCGGCGACGCCAAGGCGCTTGAGGGCGGCGGCGTCTTCGTCGGGGACGATGCCACCGACGATCACCATCACGTCGGTCATTTCCTTCTCGCGAAGTAGTTCCAGGACGCGGGGAACAATCGCGTTGTGGGCGCCGGAAAGGATGGACAGGCCGATGACCTGTACGTCTTCCTGTAATGCGGCGTTGACGATCATCTCCGGGGTTTGGCGCAGGCCGGTGTAAATGACCTCCATGCCGGCATCGCGCAGGGCGCGCGCGATCACCTTGGCGCCGCGGTCGTGGCCGTCCAGCCCGGGCTTGGCCACCAGTACTCGAATGGGTCTTGCCATGGTCTAGATGTGAGACGTCTCCTGGTAAGTGCCGAAGACCTCGCGTAGGGCGTCGCAGATCTCGCCGAGGGTGGCGTAGGCGCGGACCGCGTCGAACAGCAGCGGCATGGTGTTTTCGGCGCCTTCGGCGGCGCGGCGGAGCGCGTCCAGGGTCCTTTGCACTTTGCCATTATCGCGCCGTGCGCGGAGGGCCGCGAGTTTGGCCACCTGGCTGCGGGCGCTGGTTTCGTCGACTTGGAGGAGTTCGATGGGCTGATCGTCACTCTGGAAGCGGTTGACACCAACGATGGTGCGCTCGCCGGATTCGATTTCGCGCTGGTAGCGGTAGCTCGCGGAGGCGATTTCGGTCTGCGGGAAACCGGCTTCGATAGCGGCGATCATGCCGCCCATTTCGTCGATGCGGCGGATGTAATTATTGGCGGCGGCTTCGGTGTCGACGGTCAGTTGTTCCAGGAAGTAGCTGCCGCCGAGGGGATCGGCCGCGTTGACGACTCCGCTCTCATAGGCGAGTACCTGCTGGGTGCGCAGCGCGATGGTGACGGCGTGCTCGCCGGGCAGCGCGTAGGCCTCGTCGAGCGAGTTGGTGTGCAGCGACTGGGCGCCGCCGAGCACGGCGGCCATGGCCTGCAGCGCGGTGCGCACCACGTTGTTATAGGGCTGCTGCCAGGTGAGCGAACAGCCGGCGGTCTGGGCGTGGAAGCGCAGCTTGAGGCTACGCTCGTTTTGGGCACCGTACCGATCGCGCATGACGTAGGCCCAGATTTTGCGCGCGGCGCGATATTTGGCGATCTCTTCGAAGAAATCGCTGTGCGCGTTGAAGAAGAAGCTGAGGCGCGGGGCGAAATCGTCGATGGCGAGTCCGCGTTCGAGGGCCCAATCCACATATTCGATACCGTCGCGCAAGGTGAAGGCGAGTTCCTGCACGGCCGTGGAGCCGGCTTCGCGAATGTGATAGCCGCTGATCGAAACCGGGTTGAATTTCGGCGTGTGCAGAGCGCCGAATTCGATGGTGTCGGTGACCAGCCGCATGGAGGCGCGCGGCGGGTAGATGTACTCCTTCTGCGCGATGTATTCCTTCAGGATGTCGTTTTGCAGAGTGCCGGAGAGACGCGACCAAGGCACGCCCTGCTGCTCGGCGACAGCCAGGTACATGGCCCAGAGCACGGACGCCGGCGAGTTGATGGTCATGGAGACAGAGACTTCGCCCAGCGGAATACCGTGGAAGAGGATCTCCATATCTTCGAGCGAGGAAATGGGCGCGCCGCACTTACCGACTTCGCCTTCGCTGAGAGAGTGGTCGGCGTCGTAGCCCATCAGGGTGGGGAGATCGAAGGCTACGGAGAGGCCGGTCTGACCCTGCTCGAGCAGATAGTGGTAGCGCTGGTTGGTCTCCTCGGGCGTGGCGAAGCCGGAGAACTGGCGCATGGTCCAGAGTTTGCCGCGATACATATCGCGATGGATACCGCGCGTATATGGAAACTCTCCGGGCGGCGGGTTCTGTATGCCATTCGGACCGTACACGGGCTCGACCGGTACGCCGCTAATGGTCGTAAACTGGCGTTCGGCGGTTTTCATGAATATGCAGCTATCCCTATCTTAACGTCCCATCTTAGCGCCGGATTCCGTGCGCGCTATATTTAAGAACGAAACATACATGTTCAAGCCTACGATTTTTCGAGAGTACGACATCCGCGGCGCCGCCGATGTGGAGCTTCTGGACGCCGATGTGGAGCAGCTCGGCCGCGCGTTCGGCACGTACATGCAGCGTCATTCGGGGAGGCGGATCAGCCTGGGACGCGACACGCGCCTGAGCTCGCCGCGCCTGCGCGACGCGCTGATGCGCGGGTTGGTGGCCAGCGGCTGCGACGTGATCGACCTGGGTGTGGTGCCGACTCCGGTGCTTTACTATTCGGTCTTCCACCTGAAAACGGATGGCGCGGTGATGATCACGGGCAGCCACAATCCGCCCGAGTTCAATGGCTTCAAGACGGTGTGCGGCGCGTCCACGATTCACGGCGAGGCGATCCAGGAGATCCGCCGCATGATCGAGAGCGGCGACCTGGCGAGAGGCGAGGGCAGCGAGACGACGGCGGACGTAGTGACGCCGTACGTGGCGGAGGTCTCCGCGCAGTTCCATTTCCCGCGGAGGATTCGCGTGGTCTTCGACGCGGGCAATGGCACTGGGGGTCCGGTGATGCACCGCATTCTGGAAAACCTGAACGTGGATGCCATCGAGATGTTTTTTGAAATGAATGGGCGCTTCCCTAACCACCATCCCGACCCGACCGTGCCCGCGAACCTGCAGGCGCTAATCGAAAAGGTGCGCGAATCGAAGGCCGATCTAGGTATCGCGTTCGACGGCGATACGGACCGCGTCGGCGCGGTGGACGACGGCGGCACGATCATCTGGGGCGATCAATTGATGATCATCTACGGGCGGGAAATTCTGACACGGAAGCCGGGCGCGACGTTCATCGGCGAAGTGAAATGCTCGCAATTGATGTACGACGATCTGCGGGCACGCGGCGGCAATCCGATCATGTGGAAGACGGGCCACTCGTTGATCAAGGCCAAGATGAAAGAGACGCAGGCGGAACTGGCGGGCGAAATGAGCGGCCACATTTTCTTCGCCGACCGGTACTACGGTTTCGACGACGCGCTCTATTCCGCCTGCCGGCTGATGGAGATTGTGGCAGATTCGGGGCGGCCGCTGTCCCACCAACTGGCGGACCTGCCGGTCACGGTGGTGACGCCCGAGATACGATTCGATTGTCCGGACGAGCTGAAGTTCGCGGTGGTCAGCGAGGCGATCGCGGTGTTGCGCGCGCGGCACAAGACGGAGGATGTGGACGGCGTGCGCGTGCTGTTTCCGCACGGGTGGGGGCTGGTGCGGGCATCCAACACGCAGCCGGTGCTGGTGATGCGGTTTGAAGCGACGACGCCGGAACTGCTGGAGGAATACCGCAGGGAAATCGAAGCGGTGGTGGAGGCAGCGAAGCAGCGGGCGCAGAGCGTGGCTTGACGCGCACTACCGGTGCGCGATGCGTTGCTCCGCTTCCATGATGTTCTTCAGAATATCGTTTATTCGGGTCAAGTGGCCTTCACCCTTCGACTTAAGCCAGGCGAGGACTCTCGGTTCGAGGCGGACGCTCACGGGCACTTTCGGCCTAATGTCACGCAATCGCACCATCTGAGCTAACTGCTCATCTGTCAGACGGGGAATGTCTTCGAAGTTGATGTCGGAATCGTCCCCTGCCGCCTGCTTCTCGGCTTGGCGCCGAAGCGTTTGCCGCTCCTCCTCACTCCATTTCCTGTTCCTGATATCGTCGGATGTCATTTTTTTCAGCCTTACGGGCCGAGATAATGACGGCTCGTGATCGCGTGAACCCAAAACGCGTCACTGACCCAAGTTTCCGCCTTTCGCTAGTCTTTCCGAGGTCTGACCCCTTACGTCGCGGCTCTGTTGCGGAGCCGCGCGCGATACCAACAACTTACGACCAGCGGTGGTGGCTTAATTTCGCGAACCGACGGTTTCCGAGCGGCCGGCCAGGGGTTGGACGGAACCGGCGCCGCATACTGCGACTCCGTTTTTGGTGAGCGCGTTCAGAAAATTCAGGAAGAGGTGATAGAACACCTGCTCCGTCAGGGCCTGGTTTCCGGGCAGGCGGAAGGTGGCGGGGAGTTCCTTGCAGATGGTCAGGCGCACAGCGTGTAGCTGGGCCTTGCCGCCGCGATCGCGTTTGTTGGCGAGCGTCATGGGCGTTTGCATGATGCTTCCGGTACGCCCGTCCACGTAGAACTGGCAGCGAGAGAACCAGCCTAGATTGGCCGGGTCGGCGGCATCGAAGAGCAGGAGAGGGCCCTGGCGGACCGGGGCGCTCAGGTCGAGATGGATGGTCCGTTGCGAATCCTTGGCCTTGGTTTCGAACCCGGCCTGGCGCGCGATACTGGCCACCATCTCCGGCTGGAGTTCGAGGTAGATAAATTTGTGCTGCCCGGCCTGGAGTACCTGCATGATCGAAGGGCCATTGTAGCGCAGGCTGGAAGGCGATCTTAGCGGGAAGGGAGTGAAAAGACGGATTTCTTCTCAAGAAGGATACACTGGTCCTTCCATCCGATATGCAGCACGCCGCGGCTACACCAGAGTTAGAACCATGGCTTCGCTCGGCGGTTCCGCCCTCGGGACGCGCGGAGAAAGTGCGCGCCGCACTCTATGCACTGGCCTTGCTGTGGATCAACGCTTATGTGTGCCGCGACATGTTTTTCGGGTCCACGGCGCGCATGGGGTCGATGCACGGATTCTGGACGGCGCTGGCCACGCGCGCCGGCAGCAGCTGGTTTCAGGCTACGTGGTGGCCTTATTGGGACAACGGGATTCCGTTTGAATCCACTTATCCGCCGCTGGTGCCGGCGTTGGCGGCGGCAATCAGCGCGCTGCGCGGGGTGACGCCTGCGATCGGGTTTCACAGCGTCACGGGGTTGTTCTACATTCTGGGACCTTGCACGCTCTTCCTGATGGCGTGGCGGCTGACGCGCGCGCCGGGGTACAGCTTCCTCGCCGGCCTGGCTTATTCGCTGACCTCGGTGACGCAGATCCTGGTGCCGGACACTGACTTCATGTGGGGCAAAGTTCTGGACGCGCGCCGGCTGTACGTGGTCGCGGTATGGGACGACACACCCCACATGGCGGCCCTGACGTTTCTGCCCCTGGCGATTCTGTTCCTGGCGCGCTCGCTGGAAACGCGGCGGGCGGTGTATTACGCGGGCGCGGCGCTTTGCATCGGCCTGGCCGCCCTGGCGAGCGCATTCGGACCGGTGATGGTGGCGCTGGCGGCGGCGTGCCTCGTATTCGTGCAACCGCGCCGGGACAGGCCGGGCGGCGCGCTGCTTGTCGCGGGGATCGGCGCCTGGGGCTGGGCGATTGCGGCGCCGTTCCTGTCGCCCTCGTTGATGCGCGCCATCCGCGAAGCTTCCGCGGCGAGCGACGGCGAAGGCTGGACGCTGGGATCGGTCACGGCGGTGGCGGTCGTGATCTTCGTCTGGGCGGTGTTCTGGCAGCTCTTGCGGCGCTGGACGGACGACTGGCGGCTGCGCTTCTTCGTGTTGCTGGCGTGGCTCACCAGCAGCATTCCGTTAATCCAACTGGCGCTCCACCGCCACTTCCTGCCGCAGCCGAACCGTTACAAGTTCGAAATGGAGATGGCGCTGTGCCTGGCGGTAGTGTTCAGCCTGCGGCCGTGGCTCGATCGCATGCCGCCCTCGGTACGCCGCTCGCTGCTGCTGGTCGCGCTCGCCATGGGTGCGGAACAGACGGTGGAGTTTCGCAAGCTGGAGAAGAAATTCAGCTTCCCGCAGGACGTCACAGGGACGGTGGAATATCGCGGCGCCGCGTGGGCGCGGAAGAGCTTCCCCAACATACGCTTCTTCCTGCCCGGTTCGATGGCACAGTGGGGCAACACTTATACGGATATACAGCAGTTCACCGGGAGTTCCTTCAGCATGGCGACCAACCAGGTGCAGCAGAGGGCGGACACGGCGATCGGATTCGGCGCGGCCAACGTGCAGGAAGACGTGCATCTGACGCTGACGTGGCTCAAGGCGTACGGCGTGGGGGTGGTCGCGATCAGCGGCAAGGAGAGCGGGGAATACTGGCGCCCTTTCACGCATCCGGAGAAATTCGATGGGGTGCTGCCGGCGCTGTGGAAGGAATCGGGCGTGACGATGTATCGCGTACCGTTGCGCGAGTTCGGATTGGCGCACATGGTGCCTGAGGGCGCGGTGGTGCGGGGTGCGCCGAAGGCGCCGGACGATATCGCGGAAGTGGAGAAGTATGTGGCGGCGCTGGATGACGCCGCGCTGGCCGGCACGCAGTTTCAGTGGGAGGGCCGGAACCGGATCCGCATACGCACGATGGCCGCGCCGGGACAGGCGTTGAGCGTGCAGGTGTCGTATCACCCGGGGTGGCATGCCACGATGGCCGGGCAGCGGCGCGAGTTACGGAAAGACGGGTTGGGGTTGATGTGGCTGCGTCCGGATGTCGCCGGCGCGTGCGAGGTGGTGCTGGATTATGACGGCGGATGGGAGCTGCGGATCTGCCGGTGGTTGAGTTGGCTGGCTTTGGCGGGGGCGGCGGCTTGTTTGGTTGGGAGGCAGAAGAAAAGAAGGATTTGGCCGCCGATGAACGCCGATGAACGCCGATAAAACAAAAGCGTTCAAGGTGTTTGCTTATCGGCGTTCATCGGCGTTCATCGGCGTTTATCGGCGGCCCGGAATGAGCTTTATACCGCTGTTCCCTGGCCGGCTTCGGTGCCTCCGCTGACTACCCAGCCGTCGGCGAGTTGGATGACACGATTGCCGTAGGCCGCGTTGTCCACGGAGTGGGTGACCTGGACGATGGTAGTGCCCTCGTCGTTCAATTTTTTGAAGAGCTCCATGATTTCCTTACCCTGGCTGGAATGCAGGTTGCCGGTAGGCTCGTCGGCCAGAATCAGCTTGGGGTGGGCGATGACGGCGCGCGCCACGGCGACGAGTTGCTGCTGGCCGCCGGAAAGCTGGCTGGGGTAGAGATCGCGCTTGCCGACGATGTGGAAGCGATCCAGCGTGTCGCAGACCATGGACGCGCGTTCGCTGCCCTTCACGTTGCGGTAGGAGAGGGGAATGTCGAGGTTCTCGTACACGGTGAGGTTATCGATGAGGTGATAGCTCTGAAACACGAAGCCGATGTACTTCTTGTTGAGCTCCACGCGGTCCTTGGGTTTCATACGGTGAACCATGTTGCTGAAGAATTCGAACTCCCCGGTCCAAGCGCCGTCCAGCATGCCGAGGATGCTCAACAGGGTGGACTTCCCCGCCCCGGACGGGCCCATGATGGTGACGAACTCGCCCTCTTTGATTTCGACGTTGACGCGGCGCAGGACGTAGCTTCTGCCGTAGCCGCCTTCGTAAAACTTTTCTAAATTGCGGAGTATGATCATGAGTTTTCCTATTCGTGCCGTAGCGCGCCGACCGGTTCCAACGACATGGCCCGGCGCGCGGGCCGGTAGCTGGCCGCTAAAGCCACCACTGCCAGTAAAATCGAAATTGCGATGAATGTCCAGGGATCGGCGGGTTTCACGCCGAAGAGCATCGTGCCCATCCAACGGGTGACCACGAAGGCCCCCAGCAATCCAGTTCCAATACCATAGACGGCGAGACGCGCGCCTTGTAACAGAATGAGGCGGCGGACGGCGGCGGGTTGCGCGCCGAGCGCCATCCGGATGCCGATTTCGTGGGTGCGCTGGGTGACGTCGTAGGAGATGACGCCGTAGATGCCGACGGCGGCCAGCAGGGACGCTATGCCGGCGAAGGTCACCAGAAGCACGGTGTTGAAGCGGGCTCCGGAGACGGCCAGGTTCACCACGTCTTCGAGGGTTCGCACGTCGGCCACCGGTTGATCGGGGTCGAGTTGATGGACCTCGCGGATAACGGCGGAGGCGAGCCCGAGCGGCGGTCCCGTAGTGCGCACGACGAGTGTCATGAAGTACGAAGGTGCCTGCGCGTAGGGGCTATAGATGGCGGGCCAGTCGTCGCCATCCAGGCGGTCCGCCTTGACGTCGCCCACAACGCCGACGACGTCCGCCACGCGTCCAGGGATCTGGTCGATGGCAACGCGCCCACCGATGGCGCTGCCGTCCGGCCAGAAGCGACGTGCCAGGGTCTGATTGATCAGGATCACCGCGGGGGCTTGCGCGGTATCCGAATCGGCCAGGGCGCGCCCGGCCAGGAGAGGAATCCCGATGGCGCCGAAATAGGTGGGGCTGACCGAGCGGAGGAGGGCGAGCGGACGCTGGCCGGGGCCGGGGGCGGGGCGCCCCTCGACGGCGAAAAGCGAACCCATTCCCTCACCAGTGAGCGGCAGGGAGTTCACCGCACCCACTGCGCGGACGCCGGGCAACGTGGCGATACGATCGGATATCTGCCGGAAGAAGGCGATGCGCCGGTCCGTCGCCGCATTCCGCCCGCCAGCCAGCGGGACGCGGACGGTCAATACGTGAGCGGGCTGAAAGCCGGGGTCTACGCTGCGAAGCCGGATGAAGCTCTGGATCAGGAGGCCGGCACCGATCAGCACGACCATGGCGAGGGCGACTTCGGTGATCGCCAGGGTATTGCGCAGGCGGCGTCCGGCACGTCCGGTGGTGCCGCCGCGGCCGACTTCATTGAGGGCCATACTGAGGCTGCATCCCGAACCTTGCATGGCGGGGGCCAGACCGAAGAGGATTCCCGTTGCCAGCGAAACTACGAGGCTGAAGGCGAAGAGGCGCAGATCGATGGCCGCCTGCGCCAGTCGCGGTACGCTGGCCGGCCCGGCGTGGGCGAGGACGCGGATGACAACCGCGGACGAGAGCAGGCCCAAAGCGCCGCCTCCCAAGGCCAGCAGAAAGCTTTCGGTGAGAAGTTGGGCGACGATGTGTGCGCGGTCCGCACCGAGCGCGCAACGCAGCGCGATCTCTTTGCGGCGCCTGGTACCGCGGACCAGAAGGAGATTGGCGACATTGACACACGCCATCAGCAGAAGGCATCCCACGGCGGCCATCAGCACCCAGAGGGCGCGTCGGACGCCTCCCACCAGTTCGTCATCCAGGACGAAGACTGAGGGACGCCAGCCTTTATCCAGGGCGGGCAGGTCCTGCTCCATACGCGCTCCGATGGAATCGAGTTCGGTGCGCACCTGTTCGAGGGAGCCGCGGCGGCGCGCGATCACGGTGAGGAAGCGGTTGTTGACGGTGCGGGGATCGCCGGTGTTGAGGGCCAGGGGAATGAACACGTCGACGCCGGTTTCGATCACGGCGAAGGCCGGCGGCAGGACACCCACCACCGTGTAGAGCTGGTCGCGCAGGCGGATCGTTTTGCCAGGGATGTTGGGGTCGCCGGCGAAACGGCGCTGCCACAAGGAGTAGCTGAGCATCGCAAAGTTGGCGCGCCCCGGCTGATCTTCCTCGGGGCGGAACGCGCGCCCGGCCACCGGTTGCACGCCGAGCAGCGGGAACAAACCGGCGGAGACGCGCTCGGCCTTGAGTTCCTCCGGGTCAACGTGCCCGTTGGGACCGCCGGTGAGGCTGAGTCGCGTATTGTCCTGGATTGCCGCCATCTGTTCCAGCGCATGGCCGTCGGTTTGCCACGCCAGGAAATTGGCGGGCGCGACGGGCATTTTATTCCGATTTTGCGAGGGGTTTTTCTCCCAGATCACAAGCAGACGCTCCGCGTCACGAAAGGGCAATGGCTTAAGCAGCACCGTGTCCACAACGCTGAAAATTGCGGTAGCAGCGCCCATGCCGAGCGCCAGGGTGAGCAGTGCGACGGTCGTGAACGCAGGGGACTTCCATAGCAGGCGAGCCCCGTAACGCAAATCCCGCCCAGAATACTGCATCATCGGTCAGGCTAGCAGAAAGTGTACTGACCGGGACAGCACTTAGGGGATTCACCGTAGTCCGAAGGTAGCCCTTAAGAGGCAGGGCGCAGCGAACGGCGGGTCCAAGTGGAGTGGATGGAAATGCCCCCGTTGACATTGTGCAGGCGAATCTGGGTGCCGCCGCCGTTGACCGCGGCCTCCAGGCGATGGCCTCCCGGAGCTCTCCACGCGCGGCCGAAATCGGCGTCGATTCCGCCGGAGAGGTTGTGGGCGCTCACGTTGGCGCCGGCGCCCGAAGGCAGCGAAACCTTGATGGGGCCGTTGACGGAACTGAGTGAGATGGGGTTGCTGCGGCTGATGCGCTGGAAGCCGGCGTCCAGAAAGCCGTTCACGGTGGAGAGTTCGACCTGACCTTCCATCCGCTCTGCCTTGATGCTGCCGTTGACAGAGGATGCCTTTACCGGGCCGGCCATTCCGCTGAGGGAAAGGCCGCCGTTGACCAGCTTGACGTTCTCCAGATTGGCACCGCGCGGCACCATGATATGGTACTCGACGCTGGCGGGGTGCTCGGCATCGCCGCCGGTATACAGGGTGTGGATGGAAACCATGCCCGCCGAGGTATCCACCACGATCTGGGCATCGTTCAGCCGGCCGGCATCGCTTGAGTGCTTGGTGGCACGCACCAGGACTTCGTCGCGGTCCCACGCCGTGATCTGGACGTCACCGTAGAGGTTCTGAATGGCGACGCGCCCGTTGGGAGCCAGCGAGTAGCTGGCGCAAAACTCCGCGCGCGGAGTGACGATCACCTTGGCATTCAAACCGCCGGCGAACAGGGCCAGCAGTAATACACTTGTCCCCTTGAGTATTGCAGTCATCGCGCCCCCTCCAAAATTCAGCGCCGATACGCGCCGCTTAGTTCTTGGCCGCTTGGATACTTTCTTCTTCCACAACCCGGCCGTCGAACAGCCTCACCTGGCGGTCTGCGAAGTTGGCATACCGCGGATCGTGCGTAACCATACAGATGGTGGAACCGGCAGCGTGGAGTTCGCGGAGGAGGCTCATCACCGCCTCACCGTTGGCCGAATCCAAATTCCCGGTGGGCTCGTCGGCAAGCAGGATCAAGGGATCGCCGCTCAAAGCGCGAGCCACGGCGACGCGCTGCTGCTGGCCGCCGGAAAGTTGCGACGGGTAGTGCTTCATGCGGTGCGACATACCGACGCGCTCGAGGGCTTCCTGGACGCGCCGTTTGCGCTCCGCCCCGGGCATGCCGCGATAAGTGAGCGGCAGTTCCACATTCTCGTAGACGGTAAGATCGCCGATAAGGTTGAAGGCCTGGAAGATGAAACCGATTTCGCGATTGCGTATGCGCGCGCGCTCGCTCAGCTTCAGGCCGGTAACCGGCTTGCCATTGAGATAGTAAGTGCCGTCCGTCGGCGTATCGAGCAGCCCGAGGATGGCGAGAAGAGTCGACTTTCCACAGCCGGAAGGACCCGATATCGACAGGTATTCGCCCTTCTTCACGTCAAAGTGAATACTCTGCAGGGCGTGAGTCTCCACTTCGTCGGTGACGAAAACCTTACTCACGGCGTCCAGTCGAATCAGCGGTTGCGATCCGTTTTCCATTGTCATTTACCCCTTTTACGAGAGTCGAGTAGTGTTAGTTCAACTTAATTCGGTCGTAACTGTCGTAGGCCGACATATCCGAGAGAATCACCTGGTCTCCCACTTTGAGTCCGTCCTTGATTTCGATGGTGTTAACCGAACTCCGTCCTAACACCACTTTCACTTTGTTCGCGTACTTGCCGTCTCCCTCGAGCTTGAAGAGCTGCACCGTGCTGTCCTGCTGACCGAAGACCGGCCGCCCCACGAATACCACGTCGTTCAAACGCTCCAGTTCGATGGTGCCGTCCACACTGAGATCGGGGCGAAGCACGCCCGGCGGCGGTGCGTCCTTACCCATGATCAGCGCCACATCCACGGTCACGGTGCCGTTGAGGATCGAAGGATCGATGCGCGAAACCCGGCCCTCAATCAGACCATTACGCGTATCGATGACCGCGTGTTGACCGATTACGACATCTTTTACTTGTGTTTCGGCGATTTTCAGCTCTGCTTTGAGTTTGGAGGCCTGCGCCACTTTTCCCAGTGCGGTACCGGCGGCCACTTTCTGGCCCACCTCCACCGGCGTGGGAAGCTGCTGCAATACGCCGTCGAATCCGGCCCGGACGTTGAGCTGATCCACCTGGCTTTTCTTCAGGCTGAACTGGCCGCGCAACTGATCCACCTTGACCTTGGCGGCGGCCAGCTGCGCTTCGTCGGCGGAGGAGTTGATGCGGATGCGCTTCTGCTCAAGTTGCAGGCGGCTGCCGAGTTGTTCGGCCTTCACGGCGGAGATTTTGGCGTCCACTTCGCTGAACAGACCTTCCTTGGCCAGTGCCGCATCGCGGTCTCCCTGGAGCTTGGCAGTGTTGTAGTCGGCATCCACCTGTGCCACTGTGGACTGCATGTCGAGACCGAGCTTCTCCAGTGTTACCTTCAAGTTGGCATAATCCGCTTCGGCGGCTTTCAGGGCGTACTCCGCATTGAGCAGGTCGGTTTCCAATTCCTGGCTGGTGAGGACCATGATTACCGAATCTGCCCTAACCGGGGTTCCCGGGTAGATCAGAATGCGCTGCACCCTGCCTTCGGTGGTGGCTGGTACCAACATGGTATCGATCGGCACGAGGGTTCCCAGACCGCGGACTTCGCGGGTCATGGGGCCGCGCTTGACGGTGTCCCGCCAAACCACGGAGAGATCGACGGAAGGCGCTGCCGGCTTGAGGCGGCCGACCACGACACTGGTGCCGGCAACCGCCGCTACCAGGACAATGCCAATCACGATCCGACGGATGAGCCGCTTCTTGCCGGCGTCTTTGCGTTGTATATCCATTTGAGTTCCCGTGCCCTTAGGGCACGGCGCCTGCCAATCGCCGTCTAGCGTAACATATGACGTTTCAAGTAGAAGGACGGATAGGAGTGAATTTGGGGTGTCCGCTTGTGGGACGATACGTACCGAAAACGGTTCGACTAGAAAAGTCCGAGCTTCGCTCGGATTGGCAGGCTGAAGGCCTGCCCCACCACGGAAAATATTACGGTTGGATGACGATGCCTCGCTCGTCGAGCAGGGTTCCGATCTTCATCCATAGGTTGAGGAGATTTTTGCGGAGGGCGATCTGGTTGGTGACCAGCGTGGACTCGGCGGCGGCCAGGGCGTTCTGGGCCAGGAGCACGTTCTGGGATAATTCGGTGCCCAACTCGTACTTCTTATTTTCGGCATCGAGCGCCTTTTGGGCAAAATCGCGGGCGACTTTGGCCAGCTTCACCGATTCCTTGCTGGATTCCACATTGGTGATCCCGTTCAGGATGTCCAGGCGGATGCCCTGCTGCGTGGTACGCAGGGTCAGGGTGTCCTGTTTTCTGCGCACGACGGCATCGGCCATGTCGGCGGACGCCGCGCGGGACTTGATGGGCAGCGACAGGCGGAGTCCCAACTGGTAGGAGGAGAATCCAAAGCCGAACATCTGACTCAAGGCGTCGGCGATTCCGCCGGGCACCGTGGTCAGCACCGAGGATGCGTTCCCACTGGGGTCGAACACATTGGTGCGCGTCAGGTAGACGCCGCCACGGCCGTTGACGCTGTAATTGCCGGTCAATGCCAGGTTCGGCAGCAGCTCATTACGCGCCATCTGGATACCCAGATCGTCCACGTCCAGGGTCTGCACGGCCTGCTTGAGATCGGGGCGATTCTGCATCGCCAGCTTGACGGACTCCTCAGTATCGAAATTGATGGATTCGAGCGGCATGTCCGCCAAATCGGTGAGCACGATGGGCAACTTGCGGACATCGGGATCGAGATCGGCGCTAATCTGCTTGCGCAAGGCGTCTTCCTTCTGCACCAGGTTGAAGCGGGCCTGCGCGACGCCGACTTCATTAGTGGCCAACTGCTGCTCCGGATTAAAAATGTCGAGCGGGGAAAGAGCGCCCAACTCCAATTGCTTTTGCGAAAGCTTGAGGAACGCCGCGGCGACGTCGCGGGCTCCCTCGGCGACCTTGAGGCTCTCGCGCGCCGAAACCACGTCCCAGTAGGCGGACTCGGCGGTCGAAACCAGACCCAGCAGTTGGACCTTCAGGCCGAATTCGCTGATTTTCAGGCGGCTCCGCGCGGTCATCAGGCTGAGGCGGTTGACGTACGCACCGCGGTTCTGGATCAAGGGCTGTGAGAACGGTGATGGCAAAGTTGCTGGCCATCGCCGGGTTGTAAGCTGTTGAACGAACTGTTGCTGGTGGACTTACTTCCGCCCCAGGCGACCGTGTAGTTGATACCTTCGGGCAGCGTTTGCGTGACGCTCATGGCCAGCGGCTGGCTCAGGGTCTTCAGTTCGGTGGCCCCGTCCAGGGCGCTGGTATTCGGCGTGGTCGATCTCGTGCTGTTAAAACTCGCCGTCGCGCGGGGATCCCACGCGCCAAAAGCGCGCTGGATGGCATTCTTGGGCATCTCCAGCCCGAGCATCTGAATCTGGATGTCCGTGTTGTTGGACATGACCAGCGCCAGGTAGTTCTTGAGCGACAATTCCAGCTTGCCGCCGACCACGAAATCCTTCAGGCGCACGGGGTCTTTGAGCTCGACCCTGGGCTGCGTCTTGCTGAACGTCTCGCGGAAATAGGAAGGCTTGGGAAACGACGACATCTGCGCAAACGCGCCCGCCGCCAGAAGGATGCCGGTAATCAGGGTTCTCAACAGCATATGCTTACTCGTAACGAATGGCCTCAATGGGATCCAGTTTCGCGGCCTGGACGGCCGGATAAATTCCAAATAACAAACCGATAAAAACCGAGACGCCGAACGCCACCACGATGGAGGACGTGGTGACTACGGTAGACCAGCCGGCCGCAGTCGCAATCACGCGCGACAACGTAAAGCCGAACGCAATGCCGATCAAACCTCCGACGATCGAGATCAGCACCGCCTCCGTGAGGAACTGACGCACAATATCGCCCTGGCGTGCACCAATAGCGCGGCGGATGCCAATTTCGCGGGTGCGCTCCAAAACCGTGGCGAGCATGATGTTCATAATGCCGATACCGCCGACGAGGAGCGAAATTCCAGCGATACAGATCATGACAATTTCAAAAATGAAGGACGTGCGGCGGCGCTCTTCGAGCAATCCGGCGGGCACAACCACGGTGAAATCGCCCGCATCCTTATGGGTGGCGGCCAGGATGGCGCGCACGACGTTGGCGGTCTCGATGGAATCCACGCCGGTCCCCACCTTCATGTAGATTCCGTCGATTTCGTCCTTGAGATAGCTGGTGTTGTCTTCGAAGCGGCGCATCACGGTGTTGAGCGGCGAGATGATCAGGTTATTCTTGTTCATCGCCTGCACGCCTTCCACGTCGGTATCGCTGGTGGCCTGCGGGGTGAGGACGCCGATCACCTGGAGCCAGGTGTCGTTGACTTTGACATATTTCCCGATGGCATTGTCGTAACCCAGCAGGTTGACCTTGGTGGTTTCGCCGAGCACGCAGACCGGCGCCGAGGCGGTATTTTCGTCATCGGTGAAGAAGCGGCCCTGCACCAGCTTCAGGCTGTTGATCTCCAGGAAATTGGGGTATACGCCGATCAGTTGCGGCTGTTCCTGGCTGGTCTTAGGCAGCAGCTTTTGCGGCTTGAAGCGCTTGCGCGGGGTAATCGCTACAAGGCCCGAGACGTTCTCGGAAATGGCGCGATAGTCGCGGAAGGAAAGCCCCGGGGAGACCGCGCGCACGGTTTGCAGCTCGTTGCGATCCACCGACTCGTGGGCTTCCACGATGATGTTGTTGACGCCCAACTGGTCGATGAAGCTCATCATCTCTTTCTGCGCGCCGGCAGTGATGGAAAGCATGGCGACGACCGCGCCAACGCCGAAGATCATACCGAGCATGGTCAGCAGGCTACGCAGTTTGTGCGCGAACAGGCTGGCCATCCCCATCAATAATTCAGGACCGATATTGGAGAGTCCCATGACTATTTCCCCCCGCCCATTCCGCCCATTGCGCCACCGGAGCCCTGGGATTTCTTGTCGCCGTTCTTCTTTTTGTCGGCGGTGGGGTCGGCCATGGCTACAATCTCACCAGCTTCGACGCCGCTGGCAATCACCATCATGGATTCACTCTGCTTGACCAGTTTGACCGGCCGGGGCTCGAACTTGCCGTCCTTGCCGTGCACGTAGACCAGGAACTGTCCGTTCTTCTGGAAGACGGACTGCGCCGGAACGTGGATCACGTCGGGCAGTTTTTCCACCTGGATCTCCACGTCGGCGAGCAAGCCGGGACGGAGCAGCAACTGAACCTGCGAATCCTGCTCGGGAGGGAGAGGTAGTTTAGCGTTCTTGCGGTCTTCGTCGGTGTAGCCGCCTACGTTGGAGACGCGGCGCAAGAGGGCCGCGATGGGGTCGTCGGCAGACAGACCACCGGGGCCGCCGCGACCTTGCCCGCCAAAGCTTCCGCGTCCGGCGGTCTCGCCGCGTCCCTGGCCCGGGGTAATTCCCGCCTTGGCCATGAGGTCGCTCATCTGCTTCTGGAGCTTTTCGCGTTCTTCGGGAGAGGCCGCCTGCATTTTCTGGCGCAAATCGCTCATCTTCTTGCGGTCCTCGTCGGACATATTGCCGAAGGCGCCGCGTCCGCCGCGACCCTGCGCATCCGCGCCGCCGCTTCCCTGTGCGCCGGCGCCGGCGTCTCCGCTACGCCGTCCGCCTCCGCCGCGTCCGCCCCGACCCCCGGAATCGTCCGCCGCACCTTCGGCCGGAGGCGGCGCGAACGGGTTGACCCCGGCGTTGATTCCCTTTTTCGCATTGGCTGCCGCCGTGGCCATGATGCGTTCGATGTCGGCGGGCTTCATGCCAACGCCGGTCAGGAGCTGCCGCATATCCACGGAAAAGATCACGTCGAACTTCTTGGACGGATCACCGCTGAAAACGTCTGAAGTCGCAGTGCCGCTCATGGCCTTGATGGTGCCGCCGAATCGCTTATCGGGAATGGCATCGAGCTGCAAGGTGGCTTCCTGGCCTTCCTTGAGATTGGCGCGGTCGAGTTCTCCGACTTTGGCCCAGACTTCGACCTCGGAAAGGTCGAGAAGGTCCGCCACCGGCATGCCCGGCTGCAGGGTATCGCCTTCGCGAATGTCCGGCATCGACTGTCCGAAGTTGAAGTTGCCGGCGCGATTCTGTTTGATGGCCACAAGGCCGGTGATGGGCGCGAGGGTCTTGCACAGCGCGATGCGCTGCAGCTCGCGCTGCACATCGATCAGGCTGCGGTTGCGCTGCTCCCGAAGCACGGCGAGTTGCGAATCGGCCTGCTCCTGACGGGACTTGATGTCGCTTTCCAGTTCTTTTAACGCACGCTTTTGCTGTTCGAGGTTGAGGATGTTCTTCTTGGCGTCGATTTCGGCGAGGATGGGGTTGCTCTGCACGTCGAGCTCGGCGCGGCGCACGTTATACCGCGTCTTCAGCAGGGTGACCGCGTCCTGGCTCTGCGTGATGGCCAAATCCGCTTTGGCCTTCTTGATCTGCTCGTCCACGGACTCGACACTGAGGCGCGCTTCTTCGAGCGCGCTCTGGCGTTCGCTGTCGTCATACTCGACGATCAGGTCCTTCTCTTTGGCGAGCGACCCCATGGGCGCCAGATCGGTTACCTGCACCGTTCCGAAGAGATTGGGCGCGGTCAGCGTCACGGTGCGCGCGGCACGCAGTTCGCCGCGGGAATACGCGCGAATCACCACATCGCCGCGTTGCACCTTGGCGGTTGGGATCGAATCCTGCCGTTCCGGCATTTGCTTGTAATAGCGGAAGCCGTACCAGCCGCCTGCCACCAGGATCGCCAACCCGAGAGTACGATAAATTGCCTTTTTCATGGAAGATCGAAATTCCTCCGGCACGCCTCAAACCGCGGGGCGCCCGCCGGCATGTCTACAGTTTTTTCTTGGCCCGCTTCGCCGATTCGGCTGGATTTTCCAGCGTTACGACGTCGCCTTCCTTCAATCCGCCGGTCACGATGACATCCTCGTCGTTCTGCCTGCCGAGCTGGATGGGGCGTGTGACAAACGACTTGCCCACCTGTTCAAACACCGCCGGTTTGCCGTCCTTAGAGAAGCTGGCGCGCGACGGGATCAGGAGCGAGTTGGGCGCGCGTTCGATGATGATCTCGGTAGACGCGCTCATGCCGGGACGCAGCCGGGGGTCGAGTTTGGTTATAGTGGCGCGCGCCGGGAACGTTTTTTCGGCGGTGGAGCCGCCTTTAAAAATCAGGGCGGCGATGGGGCTGATCCAATCCAGCGTGGCGGTGAATTCCTTGTCCGGAATGGCATCCACGCGAATGCGGACGTCCTGCCCGAGTTTGAGTTTGCCGCGGTCCACCTCTTCGAGCTTGAGATCGACATACATTTCGGAGAGGTCTGGGATTTCGGCGATCTCGGCGCCGGTCCAGGCATTGTCGCCCTCTTTAAAAGGAGGCGTGGCCTGGCCGAACGACCCTGACGAGCGGAAATTGGGCAACACATTCACGATGCCGTCGTTGGGCGCGCGAAGCTGCATCATGCCCAGGTAGCTTTGCGCCGTCTTCAAATCGCGGACCGCCTTATCTTTGGCTTGATTGAGGCGGTTGAGGTCGGCATCGTGGCCCACCTGGTGAGCGTTGATCGAAGCCTTGACGGTTTGCAGCGAGCCCTCGGACACACCCACCTGAATCCGGTTCTTCTCGCCATCGATGGCCGACAACACTTCGGCCTTGCTGGCGTCGAGCTTGGCGCGTTCCAGATCGTACTCACCGGACATCTTACTCATGGAGTCGGCTTCGTTGTCGATGGTCTGCGAAGCCAGGGTCTGCACGATGTTGCCATCGGCTGCGCGCACGGTGGTGGTGCGGCTGATGACGTTCTGGTCCTGCTGCGAGCCGTCGAACTCCACCACCACTTCGCCCTTTTTGACCGGACGGCCGGCTTCGGCCAGGTGGACGATACGCAGACCGGGCACCTGGGGCGCCTTCAGGATGACGGAACGGGCGCTCTTGATGTCGCCGCGGGTGCGGACGCTGATGATGAATTCGCCGCGCCGCACACGAGCTACCGGCACTTCGACCTCGGTGGTGCCGGTGTAGCGGTAGGCCGTAATGGCTCCGCCGCCGCACACGGCCAAGCCCACGATCCAGGTGATGATTTTGACTCTTCGCGGGTTCGATTTGCCCAACCGCTGGCTGGGTCTTTGGTCTTTCGATGGCATTTTCGTTTCCTGTAGAAAACCCGTTGCTACATGGGACGCTGGAGCGCGATTACGTCCCCTTTTTGCAATCCGGAGCGGATCGCCACCATGGTGAAACTGGGCAGACCGAGTTCCACCTTTTTCTTGATCCAGCCTTCGGAGCCTTGAACGAATACGTAGGCACCGCTTTCCTCGGCGAAGACCGACGAGAGGGGCGCCATCATGGTGTTGCGTTCCACGTTGAGAATGATTTCCGCGCTGCCGGTAAGATCTGGAATGACGCGCGGGTCGGTCTTTTCCAGTTTGAGGCGGATGGGGATTTCACCCACGAAGCGGGCGCGGAACGTGCTTGCCTTGGCCATGGCGCCGATGCCCACCAGAGTTCCGGGCAGTTCGATATCGGGATACGCGTCGAGGTGGATTACGGACTTCATGCCCAAGCGCAATTTCTCGGCGTCCACCTGGTTGACGGTGGCGTTGAGAACCATCGAGGTGGGGTCGACGATCGAAACGAAGGGCTGGCCGGCAGCCACCTGGTCGCCTTCGCGGATCTGGCCGAATTCGCCGTTGCGCACGATGCTCTGCATCACCACGATGCCATCCATGGGCGCCTTGACGGTCATCTTCTTAACGTTGGCATCGGCGCGGGCTACTTCGATTTTGGATTGGTCGCGGTTGAGCTGCGAGACGCGGATCTGGGCGATCTGGGATGCGTCCACAAGATCCGCCTCCGCCAGCAACTGCTTGTAGGTGGCGCTGCTCTCTTCCACCGTGAGCTTGAACTTCTCGGCATCGATGGCGCTGCGTACGTCGGCGGTCTGGAGATCGAGAACAGCCTTTTGCCAATCTGCCTTGGCGGCGCGGACGGATTGATCGTGAGCTTCCTTGACCGCAGCCAGGTTGGCCAACATCTTCTTGACCATGTTTTCCTGCTGGACGGCGCTGTCTTTATAATCGTCGAGGCGCTGCAACTGGTTTTGCGGATCGAATTCGGCGACTACTTCGCCGGTTTTCACATGAACTCCGGGCTTGGCCAGCTTCATCAGCACGAGGCTGAAATCGCCCATCGGGCCGCCGCCACCGCCCCCACCGCCGCCGCTGTTTACACTGCCGCTATCGCCGCCACGATTCAGACCGCTGCGGCTGCCCAGAATGCGCGGCGCCATGAGGGCGGCGAAGTTCTGGGCATTCACGGTGCCGTTCACGCGGACCGTGGCATGCAGATCGCCCAGCCCGACCACCGTGGTGGAAACCGAGACCAGCGACCCTTTAGCCGCAACTTTGGCGTCGTTCTGGGTTTTTAGGTAATACGCCGCGCCGGAGCCGAGAAACAGCACGACGATGAGGATGCCCCACATCCCGGTCCGCCTTTTCGGCACGGGGACGTGCTTGGGCGGTAGCGCGGATGGTCCCGGTTGCGGTTGTTCCTGAGGCCCGCCTGGAGCGGGCACACGACTCGGAGTGGGTTGCATGAAGTCCTTCCAACGCGCCAGTCGATTGGCGCCATTTGTACGGTTGCGTCCATCGAGAAGACGATATCGGGCTCCGAAAGGTTATCCCGGATAGCTCAAAAGTTCAGTTTTTTATAGCCCTTAAGAACTAGAAAATTCCTGCGCAAGCCGTCCGTGCCAGGCAGGTTTCCGCGGGCTGTGGGCGATTTAGAAGGAATTAGCTTAGCATCTATCAGTTAGGTGCGGGATAGCCCCACCTGGGCAAACTCGGGGACAGACAGCGAATTTCCGGCAAAAGGCGCCGGAAAATCATGTCTGTCCCCAGTTTGCAGCGTTAGAAGAGGACGTCGAAGTCCAGGGTGAAGCGGCGGCCGCGGTGGCCGAAGAAGTAGCCGAAGGCCGGATCGTCCACATTGGAGTGCACGGCTTCCGGATTGAAGTGGTTGGTCAGGTTGAAAGCGCTCACCGATAGCCGAAGGGCGTACTGCGGAGTTACCTGAAAATCCTTGGAGAGGCGGGAATCCACGGAAAAGAAGCGTGGGAACCTGGTGGAGTTGGGAATTCCCACATAGTCCTGGGCGGCGTTGGTCACCACGTAGGGGAAACCGCTGCGGTATTCGATCACCGGGGCGATGCTGAATTTCCAGGGCAACTGCACCAGTCCCCAGGTCAGGAAGCGGTTGGGCAGGTCGGCGGGCAGATCGCCAAACTGGTTGGGCCGCACGATGGCGAAAGGAAAGGTCCCCAGGAAGGTCCCGAAATCGTTCAGATCTCCCCGACCCTTGCTACGTATGTAAGAGAACATCAACTCGCGGGTCTCGCCGGCGCGAAATCGCGCGGAGAGCTCGAACTGGCGGTAGCGTGCGCCACCGGTTCCGGATAGCAGATTGGCGCCCAGGCCGGTGGCCGGATCGGGCGCCACCGGGTCGAGGATCACCAGGCCATCGGACAGGGTCTGCATGAAGCCGGTGCGCAGTTTCAGATAGCGGCCGACGGGCTGCTCCACCTGCAAGGTCCAGTTGATGCTGCGCGGCGAGAAGTTGCCGTCGATGGGCTCCTGAAAAATGAAGGGGTGCCTGACCTTGGTCTGCCCCAGGGTATTCAGGTAGAGGTACGGTCCCGCGGAGACATTCCCTTCGGCATCGTAGTAAGTGATGGTTTCGTCGGGAAACTTGTTGAACACGTAGACGTTGAGCGGCACGTGATCGTAGAAGAAGCCGAAGCCGCCGCGCACGGTGGTTCCCTGCCCCGGTATCGGATTCCAGGCCAGTCCCACGCGCGGAGCGACGCGAAACGCCCCGGAGATCTGCTGCGATTCGACGCGCGTTCCCAGATCGAGGCTGAGCCGCGGGGAGAGGATCCAGTGGTCCTGCGCGAAGAAGTTCAGCTCGATATCGGAGATTTCAAATGGGCGCAGGCGGGCGAAGGTGATGCGCCGGGTGAGCAGCCCCTCGGCGTTGACGATATCTACCGGGTTTTCGGTGATCTGGCCGTCTTCTTCGCTGGAAGCGACGTAGAGGCCGATCTTGAAGTGGTGCGTGCCGAAACGGTTCAGCGGCGCGAAGCTGAACGTGCTGAGCCCGGACTGGCGAATCGCGGAACGCTGTTTCTGGGCAAAATAATTTCCGCTGTTGCCGCCGGGCGCCATTACGAGGTCCGCATCGCCCTGCCCCCACACCGAGACGTCGAAACTGGTCACGGAATACGTGCTTTCGAGCAGGGACTGGCCGAGCGTCATGCGATGCGCTATGGTCCCGGTGTAGTTGTGAGTGCTGGCGTCGGGCGAAGTCTCCTCGGGGTTGAAGTAGTTGATGTTCACGTGGCCCAGGCGCTGCGGCACGACGTGGAACGTGGCGGTGAGGAGTTGCTTGGCGGTGGCCACCCAATCCAGCTGCGTGAAGGAATTCAGCCCTTCGACAAGCTTCTGATTGCGCGGAAACGGCAGGGTGTAAACCTCGGTCTTGCGGAGTTCGTATTCGAAGCCTTCGGCCAGATAGAGTTTGCCGGGCACGATGGGGCCTTCGAAATTGAGCCGCGGCGTGGCCGTCTTGAGACCTCGCAATTGCCAGCTGCGGATACGAAATTCGGGGAACGGATCGTTCAATTCCCATTTCCATTTATCGCCGCCGCGTTTGGTTTCCACCGACACGAGACCGGCGGTAAAACGCCCATACTCGGCGAGGAAGGCGGTCTGGTAGACGTTGATCGTCTGCACGCTGTCCATGGGGACGGTGATGCCGAACTGCCCCGTGCCGGGATCGGTGACGTCGGCGGAGTTCACGATGAGGGCGCTGCGATTCTCGGGACTGTCGGAGATACGCAAGGCGCCGCCGGGTTCGCGGACCACTCCGGGGATCAGCGGGAGGGCGTCGGAAACGGTGGCCGGGCGGGTGGGCATCTCCTTGGCGAGCTGGCCGGACACGGTGGTGGCGGGCGAGGATCCCTGCTCCACCGCGCTGCCCTGGCCCTTGACTTCAATTTGGGTTCGCTCCAGGGCCGGGACCAGCGTCAATTCCAGTTTTAGGGAAACGCCCGGCGAGAGGTCGAGATCGCGCTCTATGGGCTCGAAGCCCTTTTGTGTAAGCGAAAGGTGGTACTTCCGGGGACGCAATTCGAGGAATACGGCGCGCCCGTCTTCACCAGTGTCGAGGGAAATTGCGGCAGCGTCGCCGGCTTTCAACTCTACGCGCACCGCCGGTACGGCCAGCTTACTCTGGTCGATCACCGAGACTTCGATCTTGCAGGCCAGCCTGTGGCGGAGCAGCCCACGCCGCTCCCAAAGCCAACAGAGCCGTGAGGGCCAATCCCACCTTAGGTTTCACCCGTTTCAATCCCCTTTTACCGATACCGATAATCGTACTATAGATGACGCTGGCGAGAGGCGGAAGGCGCAGTAATTTTTGAGAAACTTGGTGGCGGCGCGCGGACTCGAACCGCGGACCTACGGATTATGAGACCGTCGCTCTAACCAGCTGAGCTACGCCGCCACTTGGGAGAATTCCAGTCTACCAAACTGCGCTTGGCCTGCGCCAATGGCTGATTTCTCACGACTCGGGCGATTTTTCGTCAATCTGCGTGATTTATCAGGGTGATCCAAACTATCGTAAACAAGGAATTCTCCCGATTGGATTGTGGAAATCTCGGCAAATGCGGCTGGCGTGATTGTTATTCAATTGTCACGCTTGCTTTGATTGGCCTCCGGAGCACCTAAACCCAAGGCCAATCAATCAGTAACACGAATTGCTGCCGGATGGTTCAATTCGTCGTAAGTGCTGATTTTTACGATACTTTACGGAGCGAACAGGTCACTTTCCCACAACGTTTTCCACAGATCTGTGGATCTTGGGCTAGCGGGCACGCAGGCGGCGTTCGAGCGACTCGGGGACTTCGGCTTCCACTACCACGCGATTTTCTTCGTAGCGGGTGGAAAGCACGCGCCCGAACTCATGGAGCAGGGCGAGGGTGGCGCCGTCTCCCGCGTTCAAATCCAGCCGGGTGCGCACCAGCGGATCCATGGGCAGCACGTCGTCGATGGCGGCGAGGAGACCGTCGATGCCTGCGCCGCCGGCCGCCGAGATTGTCACCGCGCGCATCTCGATGTGCCCGCCAGCCTCGCCCAGCAGGCGGCGCTGCAGGGTGCCGGCGTCGGCTTCGGCGGAATCCAACAGGTCGATTTTGTTGAGCACGAGGATCTGGGGAACCTGCGCCGCACCGATCTCAGCGAGCACTTTGAGCACATGGGCGGTATGCTCGGCGGCAACCGGCGAGGAAGCGTCCACCACGTGGAGGACGAGGGCCGCCTCGTTGACTTCTTCGAGGGTGGCGCGAAAAGCCTTTACCAAGGTGGTGGGCAGGTTGCGGATGAAACCGACCGTGTCGCTGACCAGCACACGGCGGCGCGAAGGCAGAATCAGCGGCCGGACGGTGGGGTCGAGCGTGGCAAACATTTTGGCGTCGGTCAGGACTCCGGCCTGGGTGAGACGGTTGAACAGGGTCGATTTCCCAGCGTTGGTGTACCCGGCCAGGGCGAGAGTGGCCAGCGGCACAGCGGTGCGGCGGCGGCGATGCAGGGCGCGGCCGGCGCGTACGCCCTCGAGTTCGACTTCCACGGTTTTGATGCGCTTGGCGATGCGCCGGCGGTCTGTTTCCAACTGGGTTTCGCCGGGTCCGCGGGTGCCGATGCCTCCGCCCTGCCGCGTCATTTCCACGCCGTGACCCGCCAGGCGGGGCAACATGTAGTTGAGCTGCGCCAGTTCCACCTGGAGACGGCCTTCACGTGTGCGGGCGCGCGAAGCGAAAATGTCGAGGATGAGCTGCGTGCGATCGATGACTTTGGTGGCCAGCGCCTTTTCGAGATTGCGCTGCTGGGTGGGACTGAGGTCCTGGTCGAAGATGACGACGTCGGCGTCGCCGCTTTTGACGGCGGCCGCGAGTTCATCCACCTTGCCGCGGCCGATGAGGGTGGCGGCTTCGGGCGCCGGGCGGGTCTGCATGGCGCGCTGGATAATCACGGCGCCGGCGCTGGCGGCAAGCTCGGCGAGCTCTTCCAGGGATTCCTCGGCGCGAAGCGCATTGCCGCGCCCCGCGTTGGAACGCGTTTTCCACTCCAGCCCGACCAGGATGGCCCGCTCGGATGCGGCGTTAGGCAGTGGCGTGTTCTATGCCTCCGTGGCGTCGGCGTGAACCGGCGCGCCCGGAGCGTTGGCGGCCGATGCGGTGTGCACCGCGGACGGCGGACCGCTCACATAGGAGTGCGTGGTTTTCTGCGTGACCACTGTCGAGATGGCGTGCTTGAAAATCAGCTGCTCCTGATTGTTGGTCTCCAGCACCAGTGAGTACTTGTCGAAGCTCTTGATTCGACCGGACAGCTTGACGCCGCTCATCAGGTAGATCGTCAGGACAATCTTGTCCTTCCTGGCATTATTTAGAAAGCTATCTTGGATATTCTGCGCCGGTTTGTCCATTCCATCCCCCAAAAAAGCCCTAACGGGCAAGTAAAACAATAGCAACGAACGGCAAGTTTATTGTACAACTATTCAACGGCGGCAAGGGGGTATCCCTGAGGACTGTCGAGGACTCGGATGGGGCTCCGGGCGTCGAGTGAGACTCGACGCGGCACGCACGAGTGCGGGCGCCACGGAGTGGTCTACTCGTCGTCGTGCTCGTCGTGCGGCGCGGCGGCGGCGTGGGAATCCAGGGCCAGGGCGGTCATTTCCGAGCGTCCCAACGATGCCGGTTTGGGCTTGGGAGGGTTCTTCATTCCGGCAGGAATCGCGGCTTCCATCACGAACGCGGTGGCGGCCGCGAGTTCCTGTTCCAGGTTGAAATCGGGTACAGATTTGAGGTCGGGAACGCGCGCAATTCCATCCTCGGAAACGACGCACTCCATGCCGTTGCGCAAGTTGAAGCGTATCTTGGATTGCCTGCGAATTGCCAGTTTGCGCAGGTCCACCAGGGTCATCGGCCGGCTTCCTGAAACTCGTCGATCACTTCGCCGTCGGCGATCCGGGCGGCGATCTGCTCCTGGCAGGTCACGCAGTAGCGTGCCCAGGGCACCGCATCCAGGCGCTTCGGCGAGATGGGCTCTTCACACTCCGGACAGACGCCGTACTGGCCGATATCCATGCGATGCAGGGCGTCGGCAATTTCACGCAACAATTTCATGTCGATGGTGTTGCGGTTGAGAAAGATCCACTCTTCGTGGTGGTGCTGGCTGAGGTCGCCTTCGTCCGACGGAGTATCCAAACGGGATACCACTTGGGCCGCCTTCTGGGCGGACATGCTGTAACGAACTTCCTCCGCTTTCTTCTCCAGAATCTTGCGGTATGGGGAGGTCTTGGGTTTCATAATTTCTCTTCTATAAGTACGCTATCCAAATTAGTTCAGATGGATAAGACGCAGGGCCACTTCCAAAAGTTGCAAAGATTGAAAGGGGGCTTTGCGGGAGCGGATTGAAAAGTATAGCTGGACTGGCGGACTAATGTCAAACTAGCGGCGCAATTTACACAGTTTTACAAAGTACTTCGCGAAACAAGTCTTTACGAAGGGGCGCCGCCGGCCTTGCTATTTCGCCTTTTTGAACGCTTCGATCAGTTCGGGAACGACCTGGAACAGGTCGCCGACAATCCCATAGTCGGCAACTTCGAATATCGGAGCATTCGGGTCTTTATTGATGGCTACGATGGTGCGCGACCCCTTCATGCCGACCAGGTGCTGGATCGCCCCGGAGATGCCGATGGCCATGTACATCTTAGGACCGACGGTTTGTCCCGAACTGCCCACCTGGCGTTCCATGGGGAGCCAGCCGGCATCGCAGATGGGCCGCGACGCGGCCAGTTCCGCGCCGATGACGTCGGCCAGTTCCTGGATCAGCGCGATATTCTCCGCTTCCTTGATGCCGCGGCCGACCGAGACGATCAGTTCGGCGGCGCTCAGATCCACGGCGCGCGCGGATTCCCGGAAGCGCTCCTGCGGCGTGGTACGCACATCGCCCGGGGAGATCGCCGGCGTGAACTCCTCCACCGGCGCGGAACCTTCGACCAGCTTGTCCGCGCGGTACGCCCCGGCCTGCAGGGAAGCGAAATGGGGCGCGGCGCCGGCGAAGCGCACATCGGAGTTTATTTTGCCCTGGAACAACTGGCGGACCAGCACCAGCGCGCCGGAATCCACGCGATGCGCCACCACGTCGCTGATGGCCACGGTGCCCAGGGCGGTCGCGAGCTTGGGCAGAAAATCGCGAACCTGGTAGGTGTGCGGTAGCAGTACGTACTCCGGGTTCACCTTCGACAGCAGTTGTCTTAGTGCCGAAGTGTAGGCGTCCGGCGTGTACTCCTTCAGGAGTTCGTGTTCGACACGGTAGACTTTTTCGAGCTGCTTACCGGCCAGTTCCCCGGCCAGCGCCTCGATGCCCTGTCCGAGCACGGCCGCGCTCGCGGTGGTGTTGAGTTCCCCGGCCAATTGCTGGGCGGCGGCGAGGGTTTCAAACGACATGCGGTTCCAGACGCCCCCGCGCTGCTCCATCACGGTCAGGATGCTCATATGACGCGCGCCTCGAATTTGAGTTTTTCCACGAGTTTGGCCGCGGCTTCCTTGGGATTGCCCTCGAAGAGCTGGGTATGTTTGGCCCGTTCGGGCAGGTACACGCGGTCGAGCTGGATGCTGGCGGCGGACTCGCCGCCGCCGAGTTCAGCGGGCGTCAGGCGCTTCACTTCTTTGGTTTTGGCCTTCTTGATTCCCATGAGGGTGGCGTAGCGCAGCTTGCTGATGCCGGATTGAATGGTCAGCAGCGCGGGCAGCGGCATCTCCACGTGCTGGAACCAGCCATCCTCCAGTTCGCGCTTCACGCGGATTCCGCCCTCGTGCTTCTCCACTTCCATGATCAGGGTGGCGTGCGGCAGGCCGAGCAATTCCGCCAGGATGGGGCCGGTTTGCCCGTAACCAAGGTCGTCGCTTTGGATGCCGGTCAGGACCAGGTCCGGAGCCTCGGCGCGGATCGCCGCCGCGAGCAGGCGCGCGGCCGCGAGGGGATCGTAGGCGCCGGGTTCTTCGGCCTCAATGTGGAGCGCCCGGTCGGCGCCTTTGGCCAGGGCTTCGCGAATGGTCTGGCCGGCGCGCGCGGGTCCGAAACAGAGGGCGACCACTTCCCCGCCGTGCTTCTCCTTGAGTTGGAGGCCCTCTTCCAGGGCGTACGCGTCGGGCTCGTTGATCTCATAGGTGAGATCCTCTTCCGCAATCCAGCGGGCGGAGGAGGCGATCTTCAACTGCGAGTCCCGAGCCGGAACCTGTTTGATCGCTACCAGAATCTTCATAGAATTACGGTCACCTAAGAATCGCTCCGGACCCGAGGGTACTCCGGTCGCGGCTCCGATCGGAGTGCTCATCTATTCGGCATAGCGTTTGAAAATCAGGCAGCCGTTGGTGCCGCCAAAACCGAAACTGTTCGACAGCGCGTGATCGATCTTCATGGGCCGCGCCTGATTGGGCACGTAATCCAGATCGCATTCCGGATCGGGACATTCGTGGTTGACCGTGGGCGGCGCCACCTGATCGCGGATGGCCAGCACCGTGATGCCGGCCTCGAGCCCGCCTGCGCCGCCGAGCAGGTGCCCGGTCATCGACTTGGTGGAACTCACCGCCACCTTGTAGGCGTGCTCGCCGAAGGCGCGCTTGATCGCCATGGTCTCCGCGCGGTCGCCCACTTCGGTGGACGTGCCGTGCGCGTTGATGTAATCGATCTGCTCAGGAGCCAGTTTGGCGTCCTTGAGGGCGTTGCGCATGACGCGGAATGCGCCGTCGCCATCGGCGGGCGGCGCGGTCACGTGGAAGGCATCGGCGCTCATCCCGTAACCCACAACTTCCGCCAGAATCTTGGCACCCCGCGCCCGGGCGAATTCCAACTCTTCGATGACCAGAATCCCGGCGCCTTCGCCAACCACGAAGCCGTCGCGATCCTTGTCCCACGGGCGGGACGCCCGCAGGGGCTCCTCATTGCGCGTGGAGAGGGCCCGCATCGCCGCAAACCCGCCGATGCCCATGGGCGTGACCGCCGCCTCCGTGCCGCCGCAAATCATTGCGATGGCGTCGCCGCGCTGAATCATACGAAACGAATCGCCAATCGAGTGGGCGCTGGTGGTACACGCGGTGGCGGTCGCCGAATTCGGTCCCTTGGCTCCGCTCTTGATGGAGACGTAGCCGGAGGCCAGATTGATGATGGTGGCGGGAATGAAAAACGGTGAAATGCGGCGCGGCCCGTGTTCCAGCAGGGTCTGGTGCTCGCGCTCGATGACTTCAAATCCGCCGATCCCGCTGCCGATGTAGACCCCAACTTCCTCGGCGATATCCGGCGTCACGGTCAAGCCGGAATCTTTCAGGGCGAAATCCGCCGCCGCAATGGCGAACTGGATGAAGCGCCCCATCTTCTTGATTTCTTTCTTCTCGATGTAGCTGGCCGGATCGAACCCTTTGACCTCTCCTGCAATCCTGCAGGAGAAGGCCGTGGCGTCAAACGCTGTGATTCCGGCGATGCCGCTCTTTGAAGCCAGAATGGCATCCCACGAAACTTCCGTTCCAATCCCCAGCGGCGTCAGCAAGCCGACGCCGGTCACTACGACTCTTCGTGACAAAACTCATCTCCCCGGGCCGACCTAAAGATTATTATTTCTTCGTCGTCTTGCCTTCAATATATTCGACCGCATCTTTGACGGTGGTGATCTTCTCGGCATCTTCGTCCGGGATTTCAAGCTCGAAAGCTTCTTCAAAAGCCATCACGAGTTCGACGATATCTAGCGAATCGGCGCCCAGGTCGTCCACGAAGGACGCGTTGCTATCCACCTGGCTTTCATCGACGCCCAGTTGCTCGACAATAATCTGCTTCACCTTCTGCTCAACTGCCATGATTCCTCCTGGGATTTTTGTGAACGCGTTGATTTTAGCTACCTTCGGGGATTTTCCGCAAGTCGCTCGGTTGTGCCCAATCCCCCATTCTGCCATATCCTTGCAAATCCTGCCCAAAAGAGTGGCTGCGGGAGGAAAAAGGGGGGTGGAGCAGGCGGATAGGCGGTTTCATTTCTTACCGGGTCAGCAACCCGAGCCGCCACGGCAAGGCGGGATAATCGCCTTCATGCTGCGCGGCCGGCATGCCTTGAATCAGAAACCGTACGGGATGCGCGGCCACTTCGAGCCGCTCATCGTATCCGGCCCTGAGTAATTCTCCGTGCGATACCTCGCTGGTCCAAGCCGGCATTCCCGATTCGAAACTCAGCTGACTGCCCGCGGCGAATTCGGCGGTTTCAGTGCGCCACGGGCCGGACAGCGCGCCGGCGGTTGCCAGGCCGTACTTCCGAAGCCGGCCGTCCGCCAATTCGAACAGCATCTCATATCGTTCCGCAGCACCCTGAATGCGGTAGACGTGCGCCGCTTCGATGAGGGGCGAGTACACCACGCGGGGATCGTGAAACCCGGACGGGAAATCGGCGATGGCGGTGGTCATCACCACCACATCGCGATGTGAACGGGTAAAGAACAGATAGGCGTTTCCAGCGTCGCAGATCACCCAGAAATCGATCCATTTCTCGCGGTCGCGGTGATCGGCGAGGGGCTTCGGAGGGGTCCAGCTTTCGGGCTGATCGATGGTTGAGGTGGTCGAGTAGACGGGCTGATACCAGCCATCGGTGGTCTGAAAGATGAGATACCACTTTTTCTGGGGGCGAAAGTAGAAGACCTGGGGCGCAGCGGCGTAGGGTTCCTTGTCCGCTCGCAACTGCGTGAGCTGATGGCGGCGCGCGTTCCGCAGTTCCTGGAGCGCGGGCGCGGCGGCGTAGCCGAGGGTATAGCGATTTCCGCCCCGGGCGGTGTAGAAGAGGTGCCAGAGGCCCGCGGCGAAAACGATGCTGGGATCTTTGACGGCGGTCTCGTCAAAGCTGCCGTGCGGACCGGGCAGGAAGAGCGGCGGTCCGGCCGTCCAGAGCGGCTCTCCGGCTGAAGCGAGCGTCCACAGGGCAAGCGCCGCGAGGGCGGCGCCGCACGCGAAGGCGATCCTCAAAAGTCGATCCGGGCGGCCACCTGACCCTGGCGCGGCGCGTTCGCCTGGCTGGTGACGCGGCCGAAGTTGGAGGCGGAGAGGTTCGACACAGGCGCGCCAAACACCACGCGGTTAAACGTATTGAAGAATTCGCCGCGCAGCATAAGCGTGGCTTTCTCGCCGAGTTTGATGTGGCGCATGAGACCGAACGACTCGTTGTAGGAATTCGGCGCGCGCAACTGGGTGTACGAACGCGCGGCATTGCCGAACGTGTAGCTGGCGGGGACCGTAAAAGCGTTCTTGTCGTACCAGGGATTCGCCAGCGGATCCGGATGATCGAGCGTCATGGAAGCGCCGGGGACCACGTTGGGGCGCAGGGCGCCGTTGAAGATGGGCAAGCCATTGTTGGCGGTCAACTGCACCGGTTTGCCCACCGAATACTGCTGGATGGCGCTCAACTGCCAGCCGCCGAGAATCATACTCGCGACGCCACCGTGATTGAGCAGCGCCTTGCCCTTGCCGAAGGGCATTTCGTAGGTGTATGCCAGCACGAGGATCTGCGGCACGTCGTTGGTGCTCAGCCCTTTCTCCAGGCGGCGATTGTAGAAATCCTGTCCAGCGGGACCGCCTCCGGCGGCGATATTGCCGTCGGAGAGCGTTTTCGCCCAGGTGTAGGCGCCCTGCATGGTGAGGCCGTGCGAGAGACGCTTGGTGAGCTTGACCTGGAGAGCGTTGTATGTGGAATTGCCGTTGGGATTGGAGTTGCTGACGATGTTCAGGAACTGCGGGTACGGCCGTAGGGCCTGCGCCACGGAGCCGGTAAAGCCGGCGTAGGGAATCTTGATTCCGGCTGCCTGTGCCGCGGCGGAAGTTACGCTCTGCGTCAGCACCGAGCCGAGCGCCAGATATTTCGGATCGTCCTGGTTGAGATTGATCAGGGCGGTGCCGAGACGCGTGCCTTTGACGCCTACGTAGGCGGCCTCGATGGAGGTCTTCGAGGCAAGCTCCCGCTGCACGCTGATCTGGTAGTTCTGGAAATAAGGCGGACGGCCATCGCCCTTGCCGACCATGGTGACGTTGGTGCCGTTCTGGACGGTGGGGTCGATGAACGGAGGATGCGGCCAGTTGGTGGGAAAGCCGCTGTCCCAGTTGAAGGCCGGAGTCACGCCGGCGTCGGTGGAGGCGTAGCTGGGCGCGGCGTTGAATCCGTAAATGAATTTCTGCGAGTCGCGCAGTCCGGCGTTGGCGTTGCCCTGTCCGTAGGAAACGCCGTAGCCGCCGCGCACCACGGTGTGCGGGTCCAGTTGGTAGGCGAATCCGATGCGCGGGCCGAAGGCCTTGTAGTAAGTGTCCGCAAAGCTCGAACGCGTGTTGTCGCGTCCCGGACCGTTGCCCAGGAAGCGAATGGCGCCGGGCAGGTTGCCGGCGCCGGGATTGGGCAGGCTGGGGTCGAAGCCCGAAATGTTGGTGTTGTGTTCGTGGCGGGGCATGAACAGATCCCAGCGCAGCCCGATATTGAGCGTCAGTTTGCGGCTGACCTTCCAATCGTCCTGCGCGAACAGCGCCTTATATTGATAGCGAAGGCCCGGCACGACGTACAGACCGTTGTAGCTGGCGTTGTCCACCGCGCCGAGCAGGTAGCTGGCGAACGCGTTGCCGGTGGCGGCGCGTCCGGCCGCGGTGGGTAGGGCCGTCTCGTTGGGGCTGAACGCGAAGAGCCCCTGCTGCCCGGCGCTATCGGCGCCGTTGGTCTGCTGCCAGCGCATGTCGGCGCCGAATTTCATGTTGTGGTTGCCCTTGAACACAGAGACCGTGTCGCCGAACTGAAGCGTGTTGTTGACCTGCAGTCCCTTGTTCTTGGTTTCATCGCCCCAATTCTGATAGGTATCGGTGAACTGTACGCGCGGCACGATGTCGCCCGGCGGATTGACTCCGGCGAGCCCGGTCTTTTGCAGGTAGCCCTGATCCGACGTGACGCGGAACCACTTCTGCGGCTCCCGCGTGTAGCCCACACGGAAGTTGTTGAGCGTGGTGGGCGTGAACTGGTAGTCGTGGTTGAGGCGGGTCCATCGCGCGGGGCGCTGCTGGTTGAGGGCCGGGCTTAATGCGCCGTCGATGGTGGCCGCCGCGATGTTGGCTTCGTTGCTGACGTAGACGAAGAGGCTGACGCGGTTGCGGTCCGAGAAGGCGTGGTCTCCCTTGATGGTGACGACATTGCGATTAAAGGTGGTGGCGCCGACCGCCGTGATAGTTGGCGGTGGCCTGGTTCGTGTTGGCCGCGGGCAGCATTTGCAGCGTGGCGGCGGAAACCTTGCTGAAGCGGTTCACAGGGATGCGCGCACTGGGAAACAGATCGCGCGTAAAGCCGCCCGCACCATCGGAGCGCGTGGAGTACGGGTCGTAGATGGCCAGCGGCGCACCGCCCTTGACGAGACCGGAAAAATCGCCGGCGCGCTGCGCGGCATTGGGCAGGGTCAGCAGTTGGTTGGTGGCGCCGGCGCGGTAGCGGAAGCCGTCGTAAACGAAGTAGAAGAACGTGTGATTCCGGCCGTTGTACTTCGGCACGATCACGGGCCCGCCGAGGGCTGCGCCGAATTCGTTCTGCCGGTTGACGGGCGTGGTGGGCGAGATGAAGCCGCGGGCGTCGAACTGGTCGTTGCGCAGGTATTCGAAGAGCGACCCGTGATATTGGTTATTGCCGCTCTTGGTGGTGAAGATCTCGAAGCCTCCGCCGGTCTTTCCGTATTCGGCGCTGAAGTTGGCGGCCAGCGAGTTTGAACTCGCCGATGGCTTCGACGGGCGGGTAGGTGCCTACCGTGCCTCCGCTCTCGGGGCCGGTGGATTGCACTCCATCTACCAGGACCTCCTTGGCGCGATCCTGGGAGCCGTTGACCTCGGTGTTGGCCGTGTCGCCGCTCACGCCTGGCGCCAGTAATACGAAGGATTCGGGATTTCGCACGTTGCCGGAGACCGACAGCGGGAGGTCCGCGACCTGTTTCTGATCGACCACGGTGCCGAGATCGGAGGTGCTGCTTTCCACCAGGGGCGCGGCACCGGAGACCTCCACAGTCTGCTCCACGGCGCCGACTTGCAGCGCGATATCGAGCGTCAGGGTCTGGGCAACATCCACGGTATTGTCCTTGCCGACGTACTTTCGAAATCCCTTGGCTTCGCAGGAGATCTCATATCGGCCGAATGCGAGCCCGCGTACCACGTAGTTGCCGGCCTCGTTGGTGCTGGTGGTAGTTTTGATGCCGGTGTCTGAATTGGTTACGGTGATGGTGGCTCCGGCGATGACCGCACTGCTCGGGTCGGTCACGCGGCCCAGAATGGTTCCGCGATCCTGTCCCCAACAGGTCACGGCGGCGGTCGCTAACCAGGCGATCGTCAGTTTGATAACAGAAAGTCGGCGCATACGAGGCTCCTTTTGTGTTTCCACAATCTTAACTCCATAACACCGGCACGGCAGTTCTTCGCGCGGACGCAGCGGATTCCGTGGGCGAGAAGCGGGTCCCGGGGGGACCCGCGCGGACCAGGGGTCCGCCCCACCAAAGGCAGAATGTGCGTTACTGGCACTAGTGGATTGCGTCGGGCTTAGCGGACGGCGATTTCGCAATAGGCGTCGAGGACTACGCGTTCCACGGTTAGGGCAACGGCGTCGGCGGGGCGGGTGCCATCGACGCTGCGCACTACGGAGGGGCCGAACCATTTCAGAATGGGTCCGGTCAACTCGTCATAGGCGCGCAGGCGCTGGCGGACCACATCTTCGCGGTCGTCCTCACGGGTGAGGAGCGCGGCGCCATCCACGTCGCAGACACCGGCGACCTTCGGCGGTTGCAACACCGCGTTGTAAATGTGCTTGCATTGGGGACACTGGCGGCGCGCGGTAAGGCGCGTGACCAGGGCCTCGTCCGGAACGTCCAGGTGAATCACCACCGGCGTGGGCAATCGGCGGTCGCGCAGGAGGGCGGAAAACCAGATCGCCTGGGGCACCGTGCGCGGGTAGCCATCCAGCAGGAAGCCTTCCTTACAATCGGGCCGCGCAATCCGATTGGCAACGATTCCGTTGACGAGGTCATCGCTCACCAGCCCGCCCCTGGACAAGATGGAGCAAGCGGCCTTGCCCAGTTCCGTACCGGCTTTACACTCGGCGCGGAACATCTCCCCGGTGGAGATTGCGGGGATGTGGAACCGCTCTGCCAGATAGACAGCCTGCGTACCCTTACCGCAACCCGGGGGCCCGAACAGCAATAAGATCACTCAAAACCTCCCTATGACTGGCGCCGGTCCGGTAAAAAGTAAAATAAAAAAGCAGTTAAGGTAAACCAGACCTAAACGTCTGAATAAAGACTAGCGAGTTGGCGGCGCCGTCGTCAATGGGGTGGACTTCATCGACTTCATCGACGATGCGGCCGTCGGGACGGAGTTTGAGCTGGCGGTCGCGCCACTGTACGGTGTCGCCGAAAATGCCGGCGGCCCACACCGCAAAGCCGAACAGATCGCGGAAGGGAATCAGCCAGAAATCGCGCAGCACTTTGCGGTCGCCGAGAATCCCGGCGCCCACCCAGACGCCCGCCAGGACGCGCACCGCCAGCGCCGCCACGCCGGCCTGCCACTGGTGCGCCGCCAGCGCCACCAGGCCCCACAGCGTGGCGTGGGTGACGACGTAGCCGTAATAGCCCGAGGACCGCGAGACGCGGATGGTGCGCGACCAGCGCAACTGGTGCCGCCAGGTCTGCGCCCAGGATGCGGCACCGAGGTGCGTCTCCACCACCACCGGCGCGAACTCGATGCGGTATCCGAGTTGCGCGATGTGGCGGCCCAACTGGTAATCGTCGGCCAGGTAATTGGCGATCGCGGCGAAGCCTCCGATGCGTCGCAGCGCTTCGGCGCGGAACACCATGGTGGACCCCAGGGCGAACTCCGCGACGCCAAGCAGGCGGGCCACCAGGACGCTGGGCGCGAACTCGGTGGCGATGCCCAGCGCTTCAAAACGCGAGGCCCAGGATTCGGCCGCCGCGCGGTACAGGCAGGTCACCATGCCGACGCCCGGGTCTGCCAGCGGCGCCGTCACGGCGCGCAGATACCCCGGTTCCACCACGATGTCGCTATCGTTCACCAGGAAGACGCCGTGCCGCGCGCGGCGCGCCAGTTCCTCCAGCACGCCGACCTTGGCATTGGGCGCGGTGGTGGGAACGATCGCGATCTCGATGCGCAGTTTGGGAAACTCGCGGCTGCAGGCGCTCGATATCCTGCAGCGCCGGATCGTCGGGAGTGTTCATGCCGAAGAGAATTTCGAACTCGGGATAGTCCTGCGCGGCGTGCGAAAGGATGGCTTCGTAGAAGCGCGGATCGCGTCCGTGGATTGGTTTGAGGATGGAGAGCGGCGGCAGGGGCGAAGGCGACGCCGCGCGCACCGGCCGCCAGCGCGCCGCGGCGATCATGACGAGGCAATAGTACGCCGCCGCCGCAATTGCCGGAATGGCCAGCCAGATCACAGGGATACCAGGGTCACCCCGCAGATCACCAGCGCGGCGCCCGCCCAGCGCAGCCCGTTGACCCGCTCTTTGAGAAGGTATTTCGCCAGCACCGTCTCCATCACGTAGGTGACCGCCGAGACGGGCACCGCGAAACTCAGCTCGGTCATGGAGAGCAGCTTCATGAAGGCGAAAAACGAAATCGCCATGCCGGCCACTCCGCCGATGATGAAGCGATTGCGCGCCAGCAGGGCGAGCGCGCGGCCGATGGCCCCGGGACGAAAGTCGTGAATCTCGCCGTGGCGCCGCATGCCCGCCGCCTGCAACACCTCGCCGGCGGCGGTCGCGAGGACCATCAGCGCCACCAGCATCCATTTCATCGGGCGCCTCCGGCGGCTTCCGCATCGCGGTGCGTGGTGGAAGGAGCGCTGCCGGCGCTCACCAGGGCCACGCCGGCCATGATCAGGACGATGCCGGCCCACCGGCGGCCCGTAATGGCCTCGTTGAGCATCACTTTGCCGAGCAGCGCCACCACCACGTAGCCCACGCTGGTCACCGGCAGCACATAGCTCAGGTCCGCCCAGCTCAACATCGCCATGCGCGACAGTTGCCAGACAATCAACAACACTACACCGAGCGCCACCCAGGGTTGGAACAGCGCGCCCACGTATTCCAACGGGGCGGTGAGGTGCGCCGATTCCGGCAGCCCGCGCTTCATGAAGAAATCGCCGAACGCATTGGAGAAGACCACGATCAGGGTACAGACCCAGGTCTTGAGCCGGAGGCGTGCGGTTTCGGAGGTCATGCGCCGTGCGCTAATCGCCCGAATTGGCGGGTAGCGGCGAGGGCTTGGCAGCCTTCTGCTCGGCCACAAACTTTTTCCGTTTGGTGCGCAGCGCCATGTATTCGCGAGCTTCCTTGCTGAGACGGCGTCGTTCGTCGGAGTTGAAGATGGCCTTGCGGACGATGCGCCAGACCACGCGCGGGCGGAAGAAATACTCGCCGTAGAAGCGCTCCACGAAATCCACCAGTTCGCCGCGGTCGAGGCCCGGATACACCACGTTGGGCAATTGGTGTCCGGTGTCGTCGGTCATCGAATCGATGGTGATCAGGCCGTTCTTCTTGACGTAATCGTAAAACTCGGTGCCCGGGTAAGGGATGGGCGATGGAGACCTGAATGGTTTCCGTATCGAGCCTCTTGGCGAAATCGATGGTCTTGCGAATGCTTTCGCGCGTCTCGCCCGGCAGCCCGATGATGAAATCGCCGTGGATCACGAGGCCCAGCTTCTTGCAGTTCGCCGTGAAGCGCTGCGCCATATCCACCGTGGCGCCCTTCTTGATGTTCTTGAGAATCTGCGGGTCGCCCGATTCGTAGCCCACGATCAGCAGCCGGCAGCCGGCTTCCTTCATGGCCTTCAGGGTTTCGTAATCGGTGGTCACGCGCGACGTGCAGGACCAGGTAAAGTTGAGCGGCTTGAGCTTCTTGCAGAGCTCGATGGTGCGCTCCTTGCGGTAGTTGAAGGTATCGTCGTCGAAGAAGACTTCCTTCATCTGCGGGAACTGTTCGAGGGCGTAGCGCACTTCATTCGCCACGTCGTCGCTGCTGCGCAACCGCCAGCGGTGGCCGGAGTGCGTCTGCGGCCACAGGCAGAACGTGCACAGCGCCGGGCATCCGCGCGAGGTGTACAGCGAAACAAACGGGTTCAACAGGAAGGGAACGTTGTAGCGCGTGATGTCGAGATCGCGCTTGTAGACTTTGGTCACCCAGGGCAGCGAATCCAGGTCTTCGATGGCCGGCCCTTCCGGATTGTTGACCACCTGCCCGTTCCTGCGGAAACTCACGCCGGGCAGTTCTTCCAGGGGCTTGCCCTTGGCGTAATCCACAATCTGGTGGTCGAACTCGCGGCGCACGACGAAATCGATCGCCTTGGTGCCGAGCAGGGTCTTGTCCGGTTCAGTGGTGACCGGAGGCCCGACGAACGCCACCTTCAATTTCGGGTTGACGTCCTTCATCATCTCCGCCATCTTCACGTCCACGTGAAAACCCGGAGTCGATGTATAGAGCACGAGCAGTTCGAAATCCTTGCCCATCGCCACGGTCTGTTCGATCGAGATCCTGTGCGGCGGCGCGTCGACAACCTTGCTGTCGGGCAGCATCCCCGCCGGATAGCAAAGCCACACCGGATACCAGTACGACTCGATTTCACGCGATGCCGGCCAGCGCGAACTGGCGCCGCCGTCGAAACCTTCAAAGGACGGCGGATTCAGAAACAGTGTTCTCATGCAATCTCCCGTGAACTGGCGGAACGGTCTACTGGCCGTCGACTTCGCCGGCCGACCCGCGCTTCAGGGCGTCGATAGAAAAGTTGCTGAAATCGATGGTCAACTCGGCCTTGCCGACAAACCGCACGTCCGCAACGCTCTGCACCTGGAGGGGCACCGAGATTCCGTCGCGGATTTCGTACTTCCTTACGAATGCCACCTTCTTGAGGAAGATGGAAGGATTCTTCACCAGGTAGCCCGACTCCTGCACCTTGAGATAGGTGCGCGCATCAATCCAAACTTCGCCCTTGAACAGGCCCTCGCGCTTTTGCCGGGGACTGACTGCGAAAACGTGCACGTTCTGGCCGGCATCCAATTTCATGCCCTTGTACTTGAACTTATAGTTCTCCGGAGTGACGGCGATCGCGGGTGACTGCTGTTTTTGCGCCTCCACCTCGGCGGTGAGGTAACGGGAGATGATCTCCTTGTTGACCATCCCGTCGCCCTCGAACTGGGCTTTTTCGTACTTAATGAGGCCGAGCGGAGAAATGCGGCGCAAAGCATGGAGACGGCCATGCTTTTTCAATTTGGGAAGCGAGGCGTCGATTTCGACATCCATCGACGCGCCGCGCACCAACTGTGCTTGAGCTTGAGAGGCAGTACAGTAGTTCTCTACAATCACATCCACCGGTGCGGACGAAGGTTCGGCGGCGACGGCAAGCAGACTAAGAAAGGTAGTACCCAGGAAAAGACGGAACTTCAATGATTATCCCCCGAAGTTGAGATTAAGACTTAAGTGTAGCAGGACGTTGGATCTGGGGGCAAACCGGCGACAACGGTCGCGGTTCTGATTGGAGGGCTAGCGGTAGGCGCGGATCATTTGCGCTCGCGAGTTCAGGCGGGCCGCATCCTCCAGCAGGTGCTCTTTCTCGCGAACGGCGGCCAGATTCTGCAGCGCATCAGCTAATTCGGGCGCGGTACTTGCGTTGACCTTTTCGCGGAGTTCGATGACGGCGGAAAACGCCTCGTCGGCATCCCGGTAGCGTTTCTGCCGCAGGCGCAGCAGCCCGAGATTGCTCTGCGTGATCGCCAGTTCCGCCTGGCAGTCGGGACACCTTTTCTTCAGAGACTTCACAGCTTGCGTCATGGCTTGATCCGCCAGTGCGAACTTGCCGTCGTGCATCAGGATCAGTCCTTCCTGGCTGAGAAGAGACGCCACCCTGGGATGGTCGGGACCGAGCGCCTTTTCGTACAAGAGTCGCGCTTTGCGGTACAAAGGCAGCGCCCGTTCGCCGGCATTCATTATGCGGTACGACTCGGCGACGGTGGAATAAGCCAACGCCGCCTCCAAGCTGTTTTCGCCGGTCTTTTCGATCGCGATGCGGAGCGCCTCCTCGGCCAACGGCAGCGCTTCCTGCCCCACTTTCCGGCGCACGAAGTCGTAGGCCAGCCCTTCGAGCGTGTGCGCCAATTGCAGGTCGTGCGGAAAGAGTTCGCGCTCGACAGGTAGAGCCTCCCTGTAGAGCGCCTCGCCGCGTTCGGGGTCGCCCGTCATCAGGTAATTGGTGGCCAACTCATTCATGTTAGTGATTGTGCGGAGATGCCTGGGCCCTAGCGCGCGCAGGTGCAGGGCGAGCGCCTCCTGGAACAGCTTGGTGGCCGCCTGGCGCCGGCCCTCGCCGGATAAGGCCACTGCGAGATTCACCAGTGTAGCAGGCGGTGTGCGCTTCGAACCCCGGCCCTAGCGACCGCCAGATGTCGATCGACTGCTGGTATAACCGTTCCGCTTCGGCGTAGTTGCCGAGATCGGCTACACGGTTTGCTTCGTTGTTCAAGTTTTTCGCCATCTCTTGCGGGGACTGTGCCGCCGCGGTGATCGCAGTGAGTAGTCCGATGAGTAAACGGTGCATTGCCGCCCTCCGGCTTCTGCCCGAATAGACGATGAAGATTGGCCTTGGCTCCGTTAATCGGATGTGAACTCTGACTGGCGCACCTCGTCGGGTGCTACGCTCAAGGGATGCCCCGGTATGAAATTTCTTCCGGCCGCCGTTCGCCCGCGACCCGCGTGACACTCCTGATTCTTTTGATCATCCTCTTATTCGGCATACGCTCGTTTTCCAGCTATGCCATCGAGATTGAATGGTGGAAGGAATTGGGCCAGCTCAACACCTGGTTCAGCATGCTGTACTACAGCATCGCGCCTGTGGCCGCGGCGACACTGCTGGCGTTTGCCGCGCTGTGGATCTCGCACGCGCGCGCCCTCAAGTTCGCCGGCACGCGTCTCGCCGAGCACCGCCTCTACTCCAGAATCTCCACTCTTGCGCTGCTCGTCGTCGGCTGGTTCATCGCCGCCGGGGCCATCGACAACTGGACCGTGGTCCGCTTCGCCGGCTCGCGCGGGCTGCCCCCCGCCACTACCGCTTGGCACGACGCCGTGTTCAACCAGCCACTCTCCTTTTATCTCTTCGATCTTCCGTTCTATTCGCTGCTGCGCGGTTATCTTCTGGCATTGATCATCGTCTGCATCCTGGTCTACTGGGTGGCCGCACGCGGCTGGCAACTGCGCTACAGGATGCCGGACCTGCGCGATGCCCGCGAACTCGATCCGAGCCTTTTCAAGCTTGAGGGCGGCCTGGAATCGCGGTTCCTGCGCGGCGCCGCGGTGGTCCTGCTGCTCGCCTTCGCGCTGAAGTTTTACCTGGGCCGTTTCGAAATGGTTTATAACGAGCACGGCAGCTTCCTGGTGGGAATCGATTATGTGGATCAAAACATCGGCCTGCCACTGCAATGGCTGGTCATCTTCGCCTGCCTCGCCGCCGCCGTATTCGTGTGGATGGGCCGCTGGTTCCTCGCCGGCCTGATGGCGCTCGCGCTGGTGGTGGATTTCGCCGCTCCGCGGCTGGTGAGCGCGCTCTATGTGCGCCCCAACGAGATCTCACTGCAGCGGCCTTACATCCAAACTCATATCCATGCGACGCGCTCGGCCTTCGGCATCGAACAGGAGTTTAAGGAGGTGGAGTTCAAAGCCCGGCCCGATGCACCCATCGACGTGGCCGCGAACAAGCCGACCCTCGATAACGTCCGCCTGTGGGACACGCGCGCCTTTCACGACACGGTCACCCAGATCCAGGCGTTGCGCCCGTACTACGTGTTCGCCGACACCGACGTGGACCGTTACACGATCGACGGCCAGTACCGCCAAACGCTCATGACGCCGCGCGAGCTGGACCTGCGGCAACTGCCGGCGGCGCGCGCCAACTGGATCAATCCGGCCTTCATCTATACGCACGGTTACGGCGTGGTGCTCGCGCCGGTCAGCCAGATTACGCCGGACGGCCTCCCCGTGTTGTTGATCGAAAACGCTCCGCCCGAGGTGAAGACCCAATCCCTCAAGCTGACGCGTCCCGAAATCTATTACGGCGAAGTCACCCACGAGCCGGTGTTCGTCCACACATCGCGCGAAGAGTTCAACTATCCCAGCGGGGAAACCAATGTATCCTCGCGCTACGAAGGCAAGGGCGGTTTTCCGGTCTCCGGTATCGGCATGCGCCTCGCCGCCGCGATCAATGAAGGCGAGCCGAACATCCTGCTGACCAGCTATCTCACCGACAACAGTCGCATGATGATTCACCGCAAGGTGACCGACCGGCTTAATCAACTCGCGGGCTTCCTCTCCTGGGATCCCGACCCCTATCTGGTGATCACCGACGAAGGCCGCCTGGTATGGATGATCGACGGCTACACCACATCCGAGGCCCACCCTTACGCGCACAGCGTGGACGTGCCCGACATGGGCCGCATGAATTACATTCGCAATGCGGTCAAAGCCACTGTCGACGCCTATGACGGCGAAACGCACATGTACGTCTTCGCGCCGGACGACCCGATCATCGCCGCGTACCAGCGCCTGTTTCCCGATCTTTTCCGGAGCTCCGACAAGATGCCCGCCGATCTGCGGCGTCATGCGCGCTATCCCGAGACTCTGTTCCGCGTGCAGGCCGAGATTTACCGCACGTACCACATGCTCGACCCGCAATCGTTCTACAACAAGGAGGATCTCTGGGACCTGGCGCGTCACACCACCGCGCAGGCCGGCGGCGCCGAACCGGTGAACCCGACCTATGTGGTGACCACGCTGCCCGGCGAGACGAAGGCCGAGTTCCTGCTGATCATCTCGTTCACGCCGCGCAATAAGGACAACCTGATCGGCGTCATGGCGGCGCGCTGCGACGGCGAACATCTGGGCGAAATGGTGGTGCTGCTGCTCTCCAAGCAGGAGCTGATTTTCGGCCCGATGCAAATCGGCGCGCGCATCAATCAGGACCAGACGATCTCCAAGGATCTGACGCTTTGGAACCAGCAAGGCTCGCAAGTCCTGCGCGGCCAGATGTTGGTGCTCCCGGTGGGCAACACGTTCCTCTATGTGGACCCGATCTACATTCAGGCTACCGAAGCGCGCATGCCGCAGTTGAAGAAGGTGGTGCTCGCGGTGGGCAATCGCCTGATCTACGCCGACACCTACGACGAGGCTTTGGCGCAACTTTCGGGAGGCGCGCAGGAGTTGATCACGCAGGCCACGACGACGCCGGCGAAAGCGGCGCCGGGCGCTCCGCCCCCTACAGGGGACGCGCGCCTGCAACAGGTGCGCGAGCATCTACGCCGCTATCGGGAACTCGCCTCGCAAGGTAAATGGAGCGAAGCGGGCAGGGAGCTGGAGGCGATTGAGGCAGCGGTGAAGCAGTAACACAGTCGGCCTCCTTCTTGACGATCCGAGCGCGGGCGGACAGCTAGTCGCGCGCCCGGACCTA
>CAWDWK010000028.1:0-88198 GCA_963805775.1 uncultured Solibacteraceae bacterium
TGCTCCAGCTCCGGAAGTAGTTATTCGCACTGCCGAAGCGCAGGGAGCTCGATTGCGGCAACCCCAGCAGGAAATCGGCGAAATCGTAACCCGTGCCCTTCACCGGCTGCCCGGCGGAATCTAACTGACTGGTCAACAGGCCGCTGAAGGAAAACGAGCCGCGCGCATTCTGATAGTTCTCGCTGTTCTGTTGCAGGCGGTTGTAAGTGTAGCCGAACGTCAGGTTGTGCCTGCGCTTCAGCACGTAAGTGAAGTTATCGCTGAAGGTCGCTGTCTGGTTGCGGTTCAGGCTTGGCGTGCTGTCGCTGAGGCTCGAGAAATTGGTAAACGAAAGTCCCGGCGGCCCGTAGTTGACCGGGTCCTGCGAAGTCCCCACGATCCCTAACTCCTCGGCGATGTTCTGTGTGTATGCGAAGAACGGCTGATTCAGGCTGCGGCTGCGGCTGAGGGTGAAGGTCGCGCTGTTGTTGATGCGCGGCCGGAAGCTGTGGCTCCAGCCGCTGGAGAAACTCAGCCCGGAGCTGCTGCCCGTATCCAGAAAGCCGAACAACTGGTGCGAATTCGAATTCTGGTTCTGTTTCTGGAAATTGAAATTCAGCCGGTCTTTGTTGTTCAGCGGCGCGTTGAAGCGCACTCCGATGTTGCGGCTGTTGCTCGGGTCTGTAATCACGAAGCGGTAATTCTGTACGATCCCTGGGTAAGTCGGATTCGGGAAATATTGCAGCAGTCCCGCCGAGGCGCTGTCGAATCGCGAGGTGGGAATGACATTGTTCGGAAATGGCGAACCGGCGAGCGGATCGAAGATCGTCACCGGCGTGGTGGTCAGGGCCTGCGAGAAATCGCCGGAGCGTTCCGCCGCCGTCGGCACGGATCCCACCATGCTCTTGCCGTTGCGGTTGATCGTAGTGGCGAAGTTGATAGTGTACTGCGCGCGCTGCCAGTTGACGAGTTTGGGAATGTGCAGCGGCCCGCCGATATTCGCGTTCAGTGTGTTGTTGGCCGAATACGGTTTCTGCGCGGTCAATCCGTTCAGCGAATAGGGCGCCGCATTGAATGCCGAATTGCGCACCGTGATTGCGATTGAACCCTGCACCGGAGGTGTCGTGCGCCGCCGGTTGCCGATGCTGTTGAATTGTCCGTTGAACGGACCACGTCCCGCGCGCCCGTTCTGTCTCGCCCGTTGGCGTTCTGTCCTAATCCGCCGCCGCGTCCACCGCCACCACCGCCACGTCTCCTCCGCCGCCACCACCGCCCGCGCCGCCGAAGCCGCCCGGGAACCCGCCGCTAGCAGCGCCAAACCCTCCGCCTCCGCCCCGACCACCGCCGCCATCGGGCGGAGCCGCCGCGCCAATTCCGAATCCGCCATTGATTGCGCTGGCGCCGAAGCCGCCCAGACCCAAGCTGTCATTCGTCAAACTGGCAGTCATACCCGGCGGCAGGCCGGCGGTCATCTGCAAACCCTGCGCCGCCGACACCGCGCCGCCCGGGCCGCCGGGTCCGCCCGGCCCACCGGGACCGCCGCGCCCCGCCATGGCGCGCTGACGCCGCGCCTCGTCGTCGCTCGATTGCTCCAGCCCGCCGCTCACGCTTCCATTCACCAGCAGCGATTCGTCGGCATCGCCGCTCAAATCGATGTTCTGTTGCGCATCCTGCTGCTGTGCGTTGGCCTGCTGGCCTTCCGGAGTCGCGCGCACCGCGGCACTCTGAAAGCCCCCTTGCGCTTGACCGGTTGCGCCGCCGCGGCCCTGGCCCCGGACACCCGCTGCGCCCTGTGCTCCTTCTGTCGTTTGCCCGCCTGCCCCGCCGCGTCCCGGGAAGTTGCCGTAGCCCCGCTGTCCGCCCTGGCCGTCCGCACCACGATTGCCGCGCGCGCCGCGAGTTCCCCGTCCGATCCCCGGAGCGGCGGGCAGCGGAGTCGCTGCCGTGGAGGCGCCCGCCGCGGCCTGTGGACCACCGCGTTCAGACAGCTTGGGCATGTTCAACACCCAATCCTTCGCGACGCCGCCGTCGCCGATCGTGACTTGCCCTTTGGCCGTCGTGAACTCGAACATGCTGACTTCGATCTGCCACACGCCCGGCGTCAGTTCCAACGTGTACCGTCCGTTTTCGTCGGTGAACGCCGTCAACTTGGCTCCGCCCTGCAGCGCAGTCACGGTCGCCCCGGGCACAATCTGATCCGCGGCCCGCACCTGACCGCTGAACTGCGCCGCGCCCAGCACCCATGGGCAGCAAACGGTCGCGATCAAAAGGAGGAGGGGTGAAGTCCGGGTCACAGAATCCATCAAAGTTGATTCCCTTTTCCCGCCAATAAGTTCAAAAGAATGTGGCCTGCGATTGAATTTCCGTTGATGCGTGTGCATTCCGGTCCGAAATGCCGTTTCTTCTTGACCTGCGGTACGTCGATCAACGAAAATCAGCCTGTCGATGAGATTGCATTTATTCCTGATCGCCTGCCTCTGGGCCGTCCCGGCCCACGCCGGTGAGGGCTTGTGGCCATACAACCAATTCCCCAAAGATACCGTAAAACAGAAGCTCGGTTTTGAGGTCGAGCCTGCGTTTCTCGATCACCTCCGCCTCGCCTCCGTAAAGCTGGCCGGTGGCTCGGGCTCTTTCGTCTCGCCCGCGGGCCTCCTGTTGACCACCCGCCAACTGGCCGCGGACTGCCTTTCCGGCCTCAGCACTCCTCAGCACGATTACTTTCGCGACGGTTACCAGGCGTCCGGCCAGTCAGCGGAACTGCCGTGTCCACACATGGACGCCAACGTCCTGTTGACCATCGAAGACGTCACCGAACCCGTCAAGGCTGCCGGCACGACGCTTGCCTTGCGCAATGCTGCCATCACCCGCATCGAGAAGGAGTGCGCCGCCAAGTCCGGCAATGTCTGCTCCGTAGTCCGCCTGTTTTCCGGCGGCCGCTACGATCTCTACCAGTACCGCCGCTACAACGACATCCGTCTGGTATTCGCTCCCGAATACGCCATCGCATTTTTTGGCCGCGAACGCGACAGCATCTCCTACCTTCGCTATGGGCTCAACATCGCCTTTCTGCGCGCCTATGAAAACGGCAAGCCCGCCGCCACTCCTGCCTATCTGAAATGGAGTCCCGAGGGCGTGAAGGAAGGCGACCTGGTATTTCTCGGCGGTAATCCCGGCCCCACCGGACGCCTCTCCACCGCCTCGCAACTCACCTTCCTGCGCGACACCGCGCTGCCTCTTCGCCTTACCCGCCTGCAGCCCCGTGTTGTGCAGTTGAACGCCTTCGCCGCCGCCAGTGAGGGCAACCTGCGCGCCGCGCAATCCACCCTCAGCCGCCTGCTCACCGAGTACAAAACGGACGCGGGCCAACTTATCGGGCTGCGCGACGATCGCCTGGTGACGCGCAAGACCTCCTTCGAAGGGAAGATCCGGCGCGCTGTCGAAGGCAATGCCAAACTCGGCGCCGAGGCGGGTAAGGTGTGGGACGAAATCACCACCGCCTACCGCAAGTGGAAGCCATACGACAAGCCGTACGAAATTCTGGAGGGTTCGCCCGCTCCCGGTTCGCGCCTCTTCCGCATGGCCCGCCAGATCGTCCGTTCGGAACCGCTCGACGATTCCGGCGATGCCGTCAATGAAACCATCGAGACCATGATGCTCACCCAGTACCTGACGGAGTTGGTCGCCCTGGGCGAGAAAGAGTTGCCGCTGAAGGCAGTCCTCGCCGGCGCCACTCCCGCACAGGCCGCGGAAAAAATGGTGAAGGCCAGTAAACTGAAAGATGCCGCCGGACGCAAGGCTCTGGCGGCCAATCGCGATGCCGCCCTCAAATCGGACGACCCGGTGATTGCTCTCGCCGCCGCCATCGACGCCCCCGCGCTGCGTCTGCGCAAACAGCACGACGACATCATCGGCACGCTCGAGGTCTCGTCCACCGAAAAGATCGCCCAGTTCCGCCTCAAACTTTTCGGCGCCGCCGACTACCCCGACGGCACCGGCACCCCGCGCGTCGAGTTCGGCGTGGTCAAAGGCTATACCGATCGCGCCGCCGTACCGCAGCCCTATGCCGCCACCTTCAGCGGCCTCTACTATCGCAAGGACAACGAAGGTCCGTGGCTGCTTCCGCCACGCTGGGTCGAAGCCCGTGAGTCCTTGAATCCGGTAACTCGGCTCAATTTCGTGAGTACTGCCGATATCGGCGGCGGCGATTACGGAAGCGCGGCCGTAAATCAGCGCGGCGAACTGGTCGGCGTCACCTTCGACGGTAACCTGGAGAGCCTCCCCGTAACTTACCTTTACAGCGACGAACAGGCCCGCGCCGTTCACGTCGACGTCCGCGGCATCGTGGAAGCACTAGATCGTGTCTACAAAGCCGCCGACTTACTCAAAGAGGTAGGGCAGACCATCGCTCCTTGTGGTCTGTCGTGCGGCCCTAACGCGCAGTGACAGACGACGAAAGGCGATCGTCTGTCCCGCCACCCGTTCAACCGTTCGATTCTTTTGGAAGGGCGGGCTTCAGTTGCACGCTTCGCGTTCGGAAATCATGCTTTTGGATTCGCATCGAGATCTCGGTCCCGGAACTTCTGACCACCACGCCCGACACGGTGAGTTGAAGCTGGATGCGCCCGTCCAATAGTACTGGCCAGTTTATAGCGACGTCGAGCTTCAGCCCGGTCCCCAGCGGTTGTTCAGCCGTAAAGCGGAGTCCCGAACTGCTTACATCGATCAGCTTTCCAGAGCCCGTTTCCATTGGTCCATTGCGGTGTAAGACCGAGTAACGGACGTCCAATGTAAGTGGAAACCGCACGCTGCTTCGGCGTTCCGGCTTGGTGTCCTTCGGAACCGGTACCCGCCGTTCGCTCGGACGATCCATTACACAAGTATCAGTGCACGGCGGTGCCCGAATCAGTACTGTTAGGTTTGGTTAGGGTACTGCAGTATCAATGGTACTGTTAGCGCTGCCATGGACCGAAATAGTCACACACTCGACGGCGTCGGGTGTACCCACGGATTGCGGTAGGGGCGCAGCAGCAGGCGGTTGGCCTCGTCGTCGCCGATGACGCGCCCCGTCTTTTCGTCCCAGGCCAGGGTGCGGCCCAGTTTCATCGAGAGGTTGGCCAGAATGCAGCTCGCCGTAGAGATGTATCCCTGCTCGATATCGGCCACGGGACGGCCGCCGTTGGCGATCGCGTTCAACATGTCCTTCATGTGGCCGCGGATGGCGGGGGCGCAGTGCTGTTCCAGGTCCTTCTCGGTCTTATCCTCGGGATACTGTTCCAGTTCGTATGTGACGTCTTTGTGGATGGCTGCCTGGCCCGGCCCCGCAGGGGTAAAGTCGTAGCTGAAAACGCTCGCCTTCAGCGTGCCCTTGTCTCCGTAAAACGTGGCGCCCCAGGGATACTTGGGGTCTGGCTCGGTGCCCCAGGAGCGGTGCTGCCAGACCACTTTGACATCGCCGTAGTCGAAGGTGGCAAGCTGCGTGTCGGTGATATTCGCCTTGCTGCCCTTCGACAGCAGTATGCCGCCGCTCGATTCCACACGCTTCGGCCAGCCGAGATCCATCATCCAGCGCGTCATGTCGAGCATGTGGACGCACATGTCGCCGACGATGCCGTTGCCGTACTCCATAAAGGCGCGCCAGCCGCGCGGATGCACGATGCGGTTGTACGGGCGCATGGGCGCGGGGCCGGTCCACATGTTGTAGTCGAGATAATCGGGCGGCGCGGTGTCGGGCGGATTCGTCTCGTCGCGCATGTGGTAATAGCAGCAGATTTCGACCAGCCCGATCTTACCGAGTTTGCCCTCTCGCACGATGCGGTCGCGCGCCTCCATGAGGTGCGGCGTGCTGCGCCGTTGCGTACCGATCTGTACCACACGGTTGTATTTTCGTGCCGCCGCGAGCATCGCCTGGCCTTCCACCACGTCCACGCTGATCGGCTTCTGGCAGTAGACATGCGCCCCGGCCTTTACAGCGGCGATCATAGGCAGCGCGTGCCAGTGGTCGGGCGTGCCCACCAGCACGATATCCAGATCTTTCTCGGCGAGCATGGTGCGGTAGTCGCTGAAGGTGCGCGGCTTCTTGTGCGACGTCTGGCGCACGGACACCATTTCCGTGGCTTCCGAGAGCATGCGGCGATCGACGTCGCACAGCGACACTACCTCCACCGGCGACACCTGTATCAGGCGGAAGAGGTCGCATTTCCCGTACCACCCACAGCCGATCAGGCCAACGCGCAGCGGCTTTGCGCTACCGGCCTGCCCGGCGAATCCCAGTGCGGCGGCCCCGAGGCCGGCGGCCCCGGTCTGGATAAATTGGCGGCGATTCATGCGTGTTCTCCTGTGTAGGACACCGTGGCGCACGCACTCTTGCGTGCCGCGTCGCCACTCATGGCGACGCTCACTACCCTGGACGCCCGGGCGTCGAGTGAGACTCGACGCGGCACGCAAGAGTGCGTGCGCCACGGTTGAGTTGATGACAGACGACGCAAGACGATCTTCATGACTTACAGACCTAGCAGCTTCTTTGTGTAATCGATGCTTGCTTCCAGGTCTTCGCGCTCGCGCTGCCGTCCGCTCTCCGCGTCGGGCGGCCGGGGTTCTGCCGGGTGCGGCTTGCCGCGATCGGCGATTTCCAGGAAGCGCGTGAACGACCACGCCGGAATGTCGCGGTAAGCGTCCCAGAACTTCGGATCGCGGAACGCGAAGATCCGCGGATTAGTGACGATGGATTCCAGCGAAAGCGCGCGCCCGGGGCAGAGTTCCGCGTACTTGCGGCAGTACTCATCGATGGCCACGTTGCCTTGCCCCATGCGCACCCACGATACCGCCGCGCCCTCCGGCACCCGCCACACGGCGGAGTCGCGAACGTGGCTGGTGAGCACGTAAGGGTAGAGTGTGTCCAGCGTGACGTGCGGGTCTTCCAGGGTCCACAACGGGTTGCCGGAATCCAGGCAGGCGCCGACGAAATCCTTGCCGGATTCTTCGATCAGATGTTTCAACTCGTGCGCCTGCATGTCGCCCGAGTGGTTCTCGATGGCGATCTTCAAATTGTGGTCCTGCGCCTTCGCGCGCACGTTGCGGAGCACCTTCACCGTGTTCTCAATGTGCATCTCGATGGGGCCGGGGCGCCGGTCCTCCGAGCTGCCCAATACCGCGCGCACGATGTGGGAGCCGGCCAGCGTAGCGGAGTCCAGCATGCGGCCGATCTGCTCTTCCGCGGTGCCTGCCTTGGCATCGAACATCTTCGAAGTAGGGCAGATCGACCGCATGCCGATCTCGATTTCGATGCCGCGCTCTTCGGCGTAGCGCCGGACGGCCCGCAGATTCTCGGGCTCCAGGTTGCCGATAAAACGGATCTCGGAAAAGTGGACCACCTTGGCCCCGAGCTTGGAACTGTAGTCCAACAGTTGAAATGGGGTCCAGTTCTGCGAGCGCAGGCTGAACAGGTCGATGCCGAGTTTGACGGCGGGCGCGGGGGCGGCCATGGCGAATGGGGCGGCTGCCGCCATCCCCAGGAGGCTGCGTCGAGTCAGATTCATTTTGCCAGAAGTATACAACAGCCCGGCGGCGTCTGCATCGCAGCCTACAACATGCGGATGAAAACATCAGTCCGCGGGATCGCGCTCCAACCTTCGTCGTTGACGAAGCCGGGCTTGGATCGCGAGACGAGGGCCTTGACGCCGATCTGCCTGAGTTGGGACAGCACCTGGCGAACCTGGGGTGCGCTCAGGCCGGCCATCTGTTCCGGGTCTTCCCAGATCTGGGCCACGATCCGCACCCCGGCGAGGCGCGCGTAGTAACAATCGAGGCTGTGCCCGAGGACGCTGATCTCGTCCCCCGGCCGTATGCCGAGCCGGGCCAGTTCCTGTGCCACAGCCGCGCTGGATCGCTGGTTGTCTCTACCCTCTTCACGCGTGAGCGGGCCGCCGCGGTCGGGGCGGAATGCCGCTTGCACGACGGGACGGAGCCGGACGGCGCCCACCAAAACCAGCACCAGTGTAGCGGCGTAGAGCGCCCTGCTCCTGGTGACGCTGCGGAGTGGTTGCAGCAGGAGAGCCGCGGCGCCGAGACCGATCAGCACTAAATAGGGCGCGATGTAGCGGAAATTGAACAACACCAGGGAATACATCACGCACGCCGCCGCCGGCCACACAAGCAGGATCCAGTTCTGGATGCCGCCGCCCCGAATGATTGTTCTGACGCGTGAGCTGAAGAGGCACAGCGGCGCCAGCGCCGCGGCCAGCGCCAGGAATACCGTCTGCATCGAATGCGCCTGCGTAAATGGCCGCAACAATCCGGCGAGTTGGGTTTGAACGCTGAGCGGAACGCGCAGCCCCTCCCACCAGTAAGACGGATCGTACCAGAGTGGTTGCGTGCCGCTGACCGGCGCGCGGAATTCGAGAATCAGGGGAGCTTCATTGACCCTGCGGGGTGCGTGAACCGGTGTCCCGTTCTCCGCCGGCTGCCCGTTCCATCCGGAGAAGATCGGGATGCCCGCGACGAACCAGGCGTAATTCAGTTTGCCGGAATCGCCGATAGTAAAGCGGTGTTTCTCGCGACTCAGGCTTACCACCAGCGGGGCGGCAACCAGACAGAAGCAGACCAGTGCGATGGCGGAGTGGCGTCGTCGCCAACTGTCCCCGGGTGGATTGACAAACAGCATGGCGAGTAACACGATCGCAACCGGAAACGTCGCCGCCTTCGTCCAATATCCCAAGCCAAGAGCGAGTCCCAGCACCGCGGAATGTTTCCAGGATGAACCCGGCAGGAAGAGCCGCAAAGCGAATGCCGCCGATAAATAGACCAGGCCCTGGAGTAACATGTCGGGGGTCAGGTACCAGAGCGTCTGGTTCATGTTCGCCAGCAGGAAAAAGGCATAAACCAAACACACGAGGGATTTGAACAGGGCGTCGTTCGACGCGAGATCCGGCCAGCGGTTACGGCGCAGCCACTGCAGGAAAGTCCATAAAAGCAGGCTGAAACAAGCCGTCGCGAAAACGAAAATCAGCCAGTGTACGATATACATCGCAGGCACCTCCGCGGCCAGGGAAGGCCGGACAGCCGTCATCGCCAACGCCAGCACCGCCGGATACGCGGGACTCCAGTAGGCATTCTTGAGCAGGACCGCGGGTGAATCGCGCACCGCGCCGGTGGCCATGTCGAGGTAGGAGGTGGAGTCCGGAAAAATCCAGCTTTGGGACGCGTCCCAGGCGACGGGTAATATCAGGATGGCGCAGAGTGCCGAAGCGATCGCCATCCAACGCAGCCAGGCGTTGGTGGATCCAGTCATTTGGGATTGTAGCGGGAAAGCGCCGCTCTAAAGAGGATCTTGAACATCTCGACCCTGCCGCCCATTCCTCGGATTTTGCTGGGCGTGGCTCCCTTGGGATAGACTCGCGTGACCGGCAACTCCTTCACGCGATAACCCAGCCGCGGGATGCGCACTGCCATGTAAGAGTGCATTTCGTAACTCTGAAACACATCGCGAAAGAGCTGCAGGCGCGGATCCAGCGCAACCCGCCGCGTCAGGGAGCGGAAGCCATTGGTGGTATCTGTATAGTGGAATCCCGCTGCCAGGCTGATCAGGGGCGCGTGCAGCAGGGACGCGGCCAGCTTGCGGTCCCAGGGAGTATTGAGTTCCTCGCCGCCCTCAATAAATCGCGAGCCTTGTATGTAGTCGAAACCCTGATCCATGGCTTCGAAGAAGTTGGGTATCGCGTCCACGCCATCTTTGTTGTTGCCGTCGATCAGAACGAAGCCTTCATAGCCCTGGTTGCTGGCGTAATCGAGCAACATGCGAAGCTGCGCGCTTTGTTTTCCGGCCGAGGTCTTCACCAGTAGTGTACGAACGGCAAACGTCTTGAGCGCGTTGGGGTCGCTGCAGGTATCCTTACTGCCCCCGTCGCCGATCACGATATCCCCTTTGCCGCGCAGAAACTCCATGCGCCGCAGTTGATTGAGGAGTCGCTCGCCTTCTTCCAGCACCGGAATCAGGACCGCGTAGCGGGATTGCCGGGGATGAAATTCGTGTACATCGTAAGTGGGTACCTCGCGCGGAGGCGTGCTTACACTAACTTGTGCTGGTGTTGGCATCCATTCCCCAGTATCAGATCACCTGTCGATGAGCCCGAACCCCTTGGAGCTTGTAAGTGTAACCCGAATCATGATTTGGCGGCAAGTACACCTCGGTTCTCATTCTTCTGATGCGTAATGTGCTACGTTGCGGGATTAAGGTGCCTTCATGAAACGCTTCCTCCTCTTTCTCGTCCTGGCTTGCACCGCGTTCGGTGCGGCATCCGTTCGCCCGCAGCAGTTACGCTGCGAATATCGCGTCAATCCGCAGGGAATCGACGCTACTGAACCGCGGCTTAGCTGGGTGCTGACCCCGGTCGACCCGAAGGCGCGGGGCCTGCGGCAAACGGCGTACCGCTTACTGGTGGCCTCGTCCGAGGCCGCGCTGCACGCCAACACGGGGGATCTCTGGGACAGCGGGAAGACAGAGTCGGCGGACTCGATCCACATTGTGTATCGCGGCAAGGCGTTGAACTCCGGCGCGTCCGCCTGGTGGAAAGTCCAGGTCTGGGACCAGGACGGGCAGGCGAGCGAGTGGAGCACCGCCGCCCAATGGTCGATGGGCCTCCTGCAGGCACAGGACTGGCAGGGTAAGTGGATCGGGCGCGACGAGGTGGGCGTTTATAAGGACCCGGGCAGCAGCTATCAGGCGCTGGAGCACGCGCAGTGGATCTGGGATGCGCCCAACGCGCAGGTCAAGGCGCCGGCGGGCGACCGCTATTTCCGCGCGGTGTTCATGGTGCCCGCGGGCCGCAAAGTGAAGCACGCCGTCGCGCTAGTGGGTGCGGAACAACGGTGCGACGTCTGGTTCAACGACGAGAAAATTGCGGTATCGTCCAATGCGTCGATGCCCGAGGATCACGACGTCACCACCCTGATACGGCCCGGCGCGAACGTGATCGCGGCGCAGGCCACGCACCAGCGCGCCGACACTCCCGCCGGTTTGATCGGTGCGGTGAAAATCGAGTTCGAGAGCGGCGAACCGCTGCTGATTACATCGGGGAATCAGTGGCGCGCGGCCATGAAGGTGGAGGACGGATGGCAGAAGACGGGGTATCTCGACTCCGCATGGCAGGCCGCCAAAGTGCTCGGCGCATACGGCATGGCGCCATGGAAAGAAGTGGGCTACCTCGGAGCGCACCGCCTGCCCGCGCGCATGCTGCGCAAGGAATTCGCGGTGGATAAGAAGGTGAAGCGCGCCAGCGTGTACTTCTCCGGCCTGGGGAGCAGCGAACTGTATCTAAACGGGGCCAAGGTGGGCGATGCCGTACTTTCTCCCGGCCTCACGGACTATGACAAGCACGTGCTCTACGTGACCTACGACGTCACCAGACGGCTGGCGCAGGGGAAGAACGCTATCGGCGTGATGCTGGGCAACGGCCGCTACTATGCGCCGCGCCTCGACATACCGACCCGAACGCGGGATTTCGGCTATCCCAAAGCGAAGCTGCAACTCAATGTGGAGTACGAAGACGGCAGCCGCCTTTCCGTGGCGAGCGATGAAAGCTGGAAGCTGACGTCGAACGGTCCCATACGCGCCAACAACGAGTACGACGGCGAGGAGTACGACGCGCGCATGGAACTGGCCGGCTGGAGCCGCGCCGGGTTCGACGATTCCAAGTGGGAAGCTGCGCAGGCGGTGGCAGCGCCGGCCGGTCTGCTCGCGGCGCAGATGGCCGAGCCGCTACGCGTCACCCAGACGCTGAAGCCTGTCAGCGTGAAGAAGCTCAGGCCCGGCGTGTACATCTACGACATGGGGCAGAACATGGTGGGCTGGTGCCGGCTGCGTGTCAACGGTCCCAAGGGGACGCAGGTGACGTTGCGCCATGCCGAGACGCTCGAGCGCGATGGGTCGCTGTATATTGCCAACCTGCGCAGCGCCAAGGCGACCGATGTCTACACCCTGAAGGGCGGCGGCCCGGAGATCTACGAGCCGCGTTTCACTTATCACGGATTCCGTTTCGTGGAGGTCACCGGATTCCCGGGCGAACCGGCGTTGGCGGCGCTGGAAGGGCGCGTGGTGCACGACGATATGGATCGTGCCGGCGAGTTCACCAGCTCCAGCGAGATGCTGAACAAAATCCACCACAACATGTTCTGGGGCATTCGCGGCAACTACCGCAGCATCCCGACCGATTGTCCGCAGCGCGACGAACGCCAGGGCTGGCTGGGAGACCGCGGCCAGGTAAGCCGCAGCGAAAGTTACATGTTCGACGTGGCGGCATTCTACTCCAAGTGGATGACCGACCTGGAAGACTCTGAGCACCCAAACGGCAGCATTCCGGACGTTTCGCCCAACTACTGGCCCTTGTACAACGACGATCTGACGTGGCCGGGCACCATCATCTTCGTCCACGGCATGCTCTACGACCAGTACGCCGACAAGCGCGTCCTGGGGCGCGGCTACGACGCCATGAAAAAATGGGTGGACTATGAGAAGACCTTCGTCAAGGACGGGCTGATCTCTAAGGACCAATATGCCGACTGGTGTGTGCCGCCGGAGAATCCGACGCTAATCCACTCGCAGGATCCGACGCGCGTCACCGACAAGACGCTGATCGCGACCAGCTATTATTACGAACTGCTGCGCCAGATGTCGCGCTATGCGCGGATTCTGGATAAGCCCACCGACGCGGCCGAATTCGACCGGCTCTCCGCGGCGGTGAAGGACGTCTTCCAGCGGCGCTTCTTTAAACTCGAGAGCCGCATGTACGACAACGGCACGCAAACGTCGAGCATACTGCCGCTGTACTTCGGCATGGTGCCGGAAGATTTCCGTCCGGCGGTGGTGGAGACCCTCGTACGCAATATCGTGCAGAAGAGCGACGGCCACGTGGGCACGGGCCTGGTGGGCGCGCAGTGGCTCATGCGCACGCTGAGCGATAACGGGCAGGCGGACCTGGCCTACAAGATCGCCACGCAGAAGACGTACCCGGGTTGGGGATACATGGTTGAGCAGGGCGCGACTACGGTGTGGGAACTGTGGAACGGCAATACGGCGGACCCGGCCATGAATTCGGGCAACCACGTGATGCAAATCGGCGACCTGGCGGTGTGGATGTACGAGTACCTGGCGGGGATCCGCGCGGACCCGGACAAGCCGGGCTTCCGCCACGCCATTATCCGGCCGTATCCGGCGGGCGACCTGAGCTTCGTTTCGGGGACGCATAAGACGATGTACGGAGCGCTGAACAGCTCCTGGAAACGCGACAAGGGGCAATTCACCTTGGACGTCACAGTGCCGGCGAACACGACGGCGACCGTGTGGGTGCCGGCCAAGGATGCGGCGGCGGTGACGGAATCGGGCAGGAAGCCGGCGGACGTGAAGGGCGTAACGTTTGTGCGCAGCGAACGTGGGAGTGCGGTATTCGAGGTGGAATCGGGGGCGTACAGCTTCAAGAGCGGTGTGTAGGTTGGGACGGAATTTCATTGCCTTAAACGCAGCTAAATAAAAAATAATGTTGGCGAACAATGACACTTCCTTCACGTCAAAAAATCGAAAACGCGTGCCGGATTGTTTATGAAGCGATGGCGCCCACCGCGCAATATTGCTGGCCGTTACTGGGCGAGCGGGCGAAATGCGAAGTGTGGCTGAAGCACGAGAATCACGGGCCGTTGGGTGCTTTCAAGATACGCAGCGCGCTGGTTTATTTCCGGAGATTGCGGGAAACAGGCGGCGCGCCGCACGTCGCGGTGACGGCAACTCGCGGGAATTTCGGGCAGGCCGTGGCGTTCGCGGCGCGGCGCGAAGGGATGGAGGCGGTGGTGTATGTGCCGCACGGCAACAGTCCCGGGAAGAACCGGGCAATGCAATCCTTAGGCGCCAGGCTGGTGGAACACGGCCAGGATTTCGAAGAGGCGCGAGTGGAAGCGCGCCGGTGGGCGGAGGCCGGCGGACATCATTATGTGCCCTCGTACCACGAGTGGCTGGTGGAGGGAACCGCCACGTATTCGTGGGAATTGATGCGCGAGGTGGAAGGAATCGATGTGGCGTTTGTACCGATCGGCATGGGGTCGGGGATCTTGGGGATGTGCGCGGCACGCGACGCGCTGGAGTTGAAGACGGAGATTGTGGGAGTGGTGTCGGCACACGCGCGGGCATATTACGACTCGTTTGCGCGGCGTGAAGTTGTGGTATCACCCGCGCGAACGCTACTGGCGGACGGAATGGCGGTTCCTACTCCCGATGCGCGCGCGGTCGAACTCATGTGTGCGCACGTTTCGCGCATTGTGATGGTGACCGACGACGAAATTGCCGTGGCCATGCGCGCGATATTCGACGACACGCACAATATTGCGGAGGGTAGCGGCGCGGCGGCAATCGCGGCAATTCTACAGGAGCGCGACGGACTTCGCGGCAAACGGGTGGCGGCCGTGCTCTCCGGCGGCAATGCGGACCGCGCGATTTTTGCGGAATTGCTGCGAGGGTAGGGCGTCATTGTGCCGCAGGTGTCGCCCGCGGCGGTGGCAGTTATGTATTCGGACGCTAATTGGAAATAGATGTTACTAATCGCACTTTGCAATTCCCGATAATTGTTGCGCTGGGTTGCGATATAGGCAACAATGCTTCATCAGACAAAATGGACCGGGATCGGCAGAGCCCCCGACTTGTGTCCACGTCTGTAGAAACAAAAACGGGTGAACCTCAGGAAAGGAGCTCAATAAAAAAAATCGGCCCCCGCCGTGGGAGAGGGCCGATGACTGGAGCCGCTGTGCGAAAGCGAATCCAGGGTGTTGTCACACTCCCAGATTCTATCACGACCAGTTAGCCCAGGCTGTGCTGTGAGTCCCACATAAACCGTGATTGATTAGCCAACCAGTGTCGATCTGCGACACCCAGGAGATCAGTGTATGTGTCCTCACGATAGTGCACTCAGAAGTATTCGCGCCGGCCTGGCGATTCTTGCAGCAGCCTGTTTCGTCTCGCTCGGAAATGCCCAGCCAACACCCACATCTGGAGGAGGTAATCCGTCCTCGGGAAATGGTAATCCCGCGGATCCCGGACCTCGCGGCGGTCCGCCCGCGGCGGGCGGACCGGTCGCAGGGCTGAGCAGTATCTCCACCCTCTACGCGGCGTACAACGCGGGAGAGGCGACTTTCCAGGAAATTGACGACGTTTCACACAGCGGACTCGGGCCTCGCTTTAATTCCAACTCTTGCGTCTCGTGCCACGCCCAACCCGCCGTGGGCGGCAGCAGTCCGGCCAGCAATCCGCAGGTGCAATTCGCCAATTCCCAAAACAAGCTTCCCTCTTTCATTCAGTCCAGCGGGCCAGTGCGAGAGGCCCGTTTCGTCAAGAACCCGGATGGCACGCCCGATGGCGGAGTTCACGCACTCTTCACCATCGGCGGCCGTTCCGACCAACCGTCCGGCTGCAATCTGGTCCAGGAGGACTTCTCCCAAGCCTCCAACATCATTTTCCGGATTCCCACTCCGACATTCGGATTGGGGTTGATTGAAGCCATCCCCGATTCCACCCTGGCACAAAACCTCGCCTCTAGCGGAGGAGCCTCCCTGGGCATCACCGGCCGTTTGAACCACAATGGAAACGACGGCACAGTGACCCGCTTTGGCTGGAAGGCCCAGAACAAGTCGCTGGTGCTCTTCTCGGGTGAGGCGTACAACGTGGAGATGGGAATCTCGAACCTGCTGTTCAACACCGAAAGGGACGAGACCAGGAATTGTTCGCCGGTACCCCCTGCCAACAGCATTTTCAATCTCGGCGGATTTATGGACTCGGCTGTGTTCGACGACATCTACGCCTTCGCCAATTTCATGCGATTCCTGGCGCCTCCGGGCCGCGGCCCGACGGACAACGCCGTGACGCAAGGCTCCAACCAATTTTTCAACGTGGGGTGCGCCCGGTGCCACACCGTAACCCTTCAGACCGGCGCGAGTCCATTTCCTCCGCTGGCCAACCAGACGATTCACCCCTACTCCGATTTTGCGATCCATCACATGGGACCGGGGCTGGCGGACGGAGTCAGCCAGGGGTTGGCCGGCGGAGATGAATTCCGTACGGCGCCCCTCTGGGGCCTTGGTCAGCGGCTGTTCTTCCTGCACGACGGCCGGACCAGCGATCTTGTGGAAGCGATCCGCGCGCATTCGAGCCCCACCACAAGCCCCACCGCGACGTCGAATTTGCAGTACCCGCCATCGGAGGCAGCCGCGACGGTGAAGAACTTCTTCAACCTCAGTTCCAGCGACCAGCAAGCGGTGCTGAATTTCCTAAGATCGCTGTAGCGGCAACTCGGGCAGTGATATCGCGCGGCACATGCTATCGACATAGGGCGTTGATAGCACGCGCCGCGTGATGTAAGAGTTGCAGATGTTTAAAGCGACTTTGATGTTGTGGCTGGCGTCCGCGGCGATGGCGGAAGATTTGTTGCCGCTGCAGTTCATCCGGGATGTCCACACGGCGGTAAGGCGCCCAGAAGTGTTGAGCGCTCCGGGAGATTACCAACTACAATGGCAGCCGTGCGAACGGCTACTTCCCACGACGCGGTGGGGATGCGCCGAACCGGCAGGGCCCGCCCTGCCGGGAACTTTTTACTTGCTTCGAGACACAACGTCGCTTAAATTACAAAGTAACGAGTTTGTGTTTCAGGTGTCAGCCATGCCATCCTTTGTAGTTCCGCCCGGAGTCCGATTCAACGACTGCCTGTTCAGTGAACCGGTGCAGCTAACCGCTTGGCGTCTGCCCAGTTGCGCTGGGATTGTGGCGATTCTCGCGCGCAATCCGCAGTGGTCGCCAAAACCGTTACAGCCGCTGTACTTTGGCGAATTCGGCAATGATGCGAGCGCCCGGACCAGCTTACCCTCGAACGTCGGCCGGGAGCTGCTGGTTTCCCTGCTGCCCATGCCCTATTCCACCGCCGCGCAACGTCGCGCGCTGTGCAATGAACTGATTGCAGCCCACAATCCGGTGTGGCAGGCGAACGGAGCGACAGCTTCCGCAGCAGCGCTGGCGCGTAAGGTTGACGAACTCGAGGCCCGGCAGCAGGAACAGAGTCAACAGATTCTCGCCCTGCTCGCTCACCTCGGAAAGCTCTTCGAGCCGCAGGCGACAAGCCCGCGGAAGCCAATCGGCTTCTTGTCTGAGCTGGCGCCTGCGGCGGGCCCGCAAGGCTACTGAAGTCGGAAGCTCGCCGTCACACGAGCATAGTACTCCAGGTCGCCGGCTGCGAGCGACGTATCGGGTCCGAAAGCCCACGGCATCTGAGCGCGCAGTGCCGGGTAGATGGCGTTGGCTGTCCAGGTATCCTCGAAAATACCCAAGGGATCCCCCAGCTTCTTCCCGGCGGCTGTGGCTACTATTTCGGCCTTCGCCCGGGCATCCTTGACCGCTGCATCTAGTGCCAACTGACGCGCGCCGGCCTCATCTCCCGCACGGTACGACAGGCCACTCGCAAGGGTCGCGCCTGCCATGATAAGGGCGTCAGCAATCTCCCCGGCGCGAGCTGCGTCGCGCACGTTCACTCGCAGTACGCTTCTCGCCTGGTGGGTGGGTCCGAATTGGACTTCGGGCTGCAACGCGGACGCCGCGGCAAGAGCACCCAAGCCGCCATGCCCTATTTGCGAACCACCGTACGCCGGCAGCGCCTGCATGAAAGGGGCGTAACCGTTCACGACATTCAGCGAGACGGTTTGCAGGTCGGCATCCTTTACGCCAAGCGCGGAAACCGTTTGTGCGATCTGCGCAGTTTTGGTTTGATGGTTTTGGGTGGCCTGCGAACCGCTAGCGCCGGCCGCTGTGATCTCAATTAGAAACTCAACGCTCTCCGGCGCAACCCGCCGCAGCGCTTCGCCAACCACTGCGATTCCCTCCATCGGCTGGGTCTGGGTTCGACTTCCGTATGCTGGCATCATCTTCTTTTTGTCCTCTCTTTGACTCTTTTCCGGGGCTGTGGGCGGACCGGGAGCACCCGGTGCCCGCCCCGCGATGGAAGGCGCCGGTGGAACACCACCGGCGCCGCCTCGTTGTTGCTTCGATCCTGACATGCCAGTTCCGCGGCTAGAAGTACCCGTAGCCGGTCGCCTGGCGGAGCGCCGCATGCGCCAGCGGGTGAATCTGGCCAAAGGGCACACCAACGCCGCCCGCACCGATCAGGCTCTGTGGAGCCAGCGGATAGGCAGGCTGCTGTTGCTGCTGCGGCCAGCCGTAATTCGCGATCATCGGATTGAGTAGCTGATTTTGCAAGGTTGCCGCCAGCAACGGGTTCTGCCACGGACCTTGCGCCAATGGATATTGCAACAACGGGTTCTGTAACAACTGGTTCTGTAACAACTGGTTCTGTAGCAACTGGTTCTGCAGGCTGGCGGTTAGGGGGTTCAGCGCCTGAATCGGCTGACCATATCCTTGCTGACCAGCAATGCCCGCGCCCTGCAAGCCAGCCCCCTGAAACGGCTGCGGATAAATGGCGTATCCGCCAATGCCCGGATTCGCTAATTGACCAGCAATCGGATTGACGAAGGGTTGGAATGCCGTGTAAGGCACGCCGGAGTAAGGGCTGAACGCCTGGTAGTTCTGAAACGGATCGTGTGTCATCATAATTAATCGAACTCCTCTCCGCGTTTTCTTTCTTGGAACGGGCCGATCAAGCGGCCTCTCAAGGGCAATGTTGCCACACGATCTGAACACTGGTATGCGACAGTTGCCGCAGTTTCCGCAACTGCGGCAAATCTGTCTAAGCCATTCCACTGCGGTTTGCGCCTGCACCAACGAGGGTGAGCTTTTTTACTTTTGACGCGTCCTGGCTTTGCAGCCAGTCGGCGAGCTCACTTTGACGAAATCTCCATTGGCGGCCCACCTTGATGGCGGGAATTTCCTTGCATTCCGCCCAAAGGCAAAGGGTTCTGGTAGAGACACCGAGCCATTTCGAGATAGCCTCAGTAGTTAAAAAAGGTTCGCGGTTATTTGACATTTTTTCCATTTGGTCTTTCTCTCTTTTCCGGCCGTCGTGCGCTGCTACCAAGGCACGAACGTATATCGTGACCAAGTCACTTCAAGATTGCCGGAGTAGTCAAAAGAGGTTCGCGGTTTTCTGACATTTGGTCCATCAGACTTGCCATACAGTCCTTCTCTCTTTTCTTTTCGACCCAGTCGTGCGCTACTGTCAAGACACGAAAGGACGTTGTAACGATAAAAAGCCGCTGACCCGTGACGTAACGCTCAAGCGGAAGACTTGTGCGGCGCCGGTGAACACACTTCGTGTAAGCCTTTGAGGCAGCAATCGGAGGGCCAACCACTGGCAGTTCGCCCTGGTAGTTCGCAGCGGGATGCACTGGGTTGGCGGAGGCGTGGGAAGGGGAAGTGGCGCCGATCGATGCGATAGACTCAGGGCATGGTGCGCAAAATTGCCGGCGTGGTCTTCATTCTGTTGTGCGCAGCGCAGGCGGGTCGGGCCGACCTGACGATGCGATACACGCTTACGTATAAGCTCGGAACTTTCCTCCCGCCCCAGATGCTGGATGCGATGAAGCAGCAAATGGGAAACCGGATTCCGGAAGGGACCAAGGTCCAAATCAAGGGAGACCGTGTCTACACCTCGATGGGCCGCATGGTATCCATCGCGGATTACTCCACGGGTCAGATCACAGTAGTGGATTCCGAGACCAAACGCTTCGCCACCGCGCCGCTTGCCGATTTCCCCGCTAAGGCCGTGGCCGCGCAGAAATTGCCGCCAATGTCGCCGGACGCGCAGCGGATCCTCGACAACATGAAGCTGGATGTGAAGATCTCGAAGACTGGACGGAAAGAGATCATTCAAGGGATTCATACCGAGGAGACCCTGCTCGTCTTGACGATGGAGTTGACGGCGGGGATGCAGATGCGCACCGAGATCCACACCTGGAAGGCCGGCCTGGACGAGTTGAAAGCGATGCCGGCGTTGCGCGAACTTGCGGTCTGGACGGAGAGGCCGAAAGCCGGCATGGATCCCGTGGAAGTGGTGACTCAGGTCCTGGCTGGCATGCCGGGAATCGGCGAGAAGCTGCGCGGGCCGATGCAGGAGATGATGAAGGCCTCCGGGGGTGCGGTGATCCGCATGCGGTTGGCGACTTTTATGCCGTCGATGGCTCAGACCTTCGGCGGGGCTGCCGATCAGCCGGTCGCCGAAGTCGCCTCGGACCTGGCAGAGCTTTCGACGGATCCGGTGCCGGACTCCCGTTTCGAGGCGCCGCCGGGATATCAAACGGCGTCGATGGAAGATCTCCTCGCCGCGATCTTCCCGTCGTCCCAAGCGAAGTAATTGAGCCGCCAGTCATGACTTGACCTCTTGCGACCGAGGCTGACGGAAGCCGGAGCCGAGAGTTGCCGCGAGGGGTGCGATTGCGCTATTCTAAAATCTCGATCACTCTGTAAGGATTAGATTTAGCGAAGATGGCGAATACATATTCCGCACTCAAGCGAGTGCGACAGACGGAACGGCGCACTGAAGTCAATCGCAAGAACAAATCGCGCCTGCGGCACCAGATTCGCGCGATGCGTCGCGCATTGACCGCGAAAGATGCCAAGGCTGCCGCGGAGCTGCTGTCGCCGACGTTCTCGGTGATAGACCGTTCCGCGAAAAGCGGAATCATCAAGAAGAATACCGCCGCGCGGTACAAGAGCAAGCTGCACCTGCGGGTGAAGGCGCTGGCCGCGTAGAAGTTGGTCAACGAGACAGGCCGGTAGGTCGGTCGTACTAGCTCACCAGCTCCATAATGAAGGTCTCCATGACGGTGCGGTCGTCCGGACGCGCATCGCGGAGACCTTTGTCTGCTTTATAGATCAATCCCAGCGCGCGTTCCATCTGAGTTCTATTGAACTTGCTTACCGTCTGCGCGACCTGTTCGGCGCGCGATCCCCACATCGGCACCCCCAGCCGGGAGAAGTGTCCCTGAATCTGCTGTGAAGTTTTGAGTCCGGCTTCGCGCGCCACCAGCGCGGTGCGGAACTGCGTCGAGAGGAAGGCCAGCGCGAGCGGCAGGTATTCGCCTTCGCGCGTCAGTGTATCCAGGATGCCGAGTGCGCGCGCGCGGTCCCGGCGCCCCAGCGCGTTCACCAGGGCGAAAATCGTCGTGGCCCTTGCGTCGGGCACCATCGCGGCGATATCGTCCACGCCGATCACGCGATTGCCGGCGAACAACGAGAGCTTCTCGATCTCCACGGCGACACGTGCGATCTCCGCACCCAGCGCCTCGATCAGCAGGTCCAGCGCGGCCGGGTCCATGCGGAATCCGGCCTGGCGGATTAGCGATTCGGCCTCGCTGCGCGCTTCCTGCACCGAATACTTCTGCAATTCGACCACGTCGGGGATGGCGGCGTAGAATTTGCGAACGCGATCCTGCTTGCGTTTGTCCTCGCCCTCGAAATCGTGGCGGATGGCCTCGAAAATCAGCGTGACACCTGGCGTGGGGTCCTTCAGGTAGGCGGCCAGGGGAGCGGCGTCGCCTGTGCCGGCAGCGCCCGCGGAATCGCCCTCATCATCCTCGGCGGCGGCCCGCCCTCGCGGTAGCGCGAGTTCGGCGTTGACCACCCAGATCAGGCGCTCCGCAGCGAACAGCGATAGGGAGCGCGCGTCGTCCAGGATTTCGGAGAGCGTGAGGTCCCCGAGATCGTGCTGGCTCACCGCGTCGGCGGGCACGGTGCGCAGCAGCGCGTCCTTGATGCGGCGGCGTTCGTAGGCTTCCGGACCGAGCAGCAGCGTGGCCGGCGGGACAGTCCCCTTTTTCACGCGAGCCTGGAATTGTGCCGGGGTCATCAGAACTTCTCCAGGATGGCGCTGACTACGCTTCTGGCGACGCTCTTGCTAAGGCGCTCCATGGCGGTGCCGCTTTCGTCGAAATAGGCTTGCGGTTCGATAGAGATTTCGTAGCGCTCGCGGAATTCGGCGCCGGGGCGGTTGAACAGGACAGTTCCCGTGGCGCGTTCAGTGAGCGTGAGGTTGAGCGTGACGATCACCTCCACCACGGTGGCGGTGCCGTTCGCCGAAATGGTGGGATAAGCGGCGAAGTTGTGAACGGTGCCGGTCAGGACGGCGTCGGCCTCCTTAGGGTCGGCGATGATCGAGTACTTGGTGCGCGCCAGCATTTCGCGGCCAATGTCCGTGGGCAGCGTGCGCGCAAGCTTATAGCGTGTAGTCCGGTTGCCGAACGCTGGGATCGCAACCGTCTTGATGCCCTTCGGCATCAAATCGCCGTGCCCCGACACATGGTAGCCGCATCCCGTAAGAGAGACGAGCAACACGAGAGAGGCCATTTCAACGCAGAAGCGCGGAGACCGAGGAGAAACAACCGAACACCCATCCGTGGTGGGGCAGGCTTCAGCCTGCCAATCCGAGCGTAGCTCGGACTCTTCCACTGTGTTCTCTGCACCTCTGCGTTGAAAAATCGTCCTCATGGGTTCCCGTTTCATACCAGTTGCCGCGCTACCGCGACCGCGTTCTCCGCGGCCAGGCGGACGTTGTCGGCCACGAACCACAGCCACGCGGCCTCCGGGTGATTGCGATCCGGCGTGATGGCGCCCACCGCGATACCGCCCTGCCCCGCCTGGCCGACGTTGGTCGGCGGTTCGAAATCGCCGCCGCGGACTTCGATCGACTCAATGGAGAGCGAGCTTTCCAGCGCTTCCATATCGGGAGCGTCCACGAACTCCACCCACGCGGAAAAGCTGTACCCGTGAAACACCGGCGCCTGGATCAGTCGCAGCGAGGGCATCGGCGCGCCTTCTCCATCGCCCGGCAGCGCTAGCAGGCTGGCCAGGTGCCGCTCGATGCGCAATTCGGCTTCCTCCAGCGATACCGGCGCTTCGTCGCCATAGCGCGCCAGCAGGTTGAAGCTGAGTTGCGTATCGAAGATGTCCTTCGGCAGGTTCTTGAAAGAAAGCAGGCTCACGGTCTGCTGCTGCAGCTCATGTACGCCCGGCGCGCCGTGTTCGCTCGCCGGGGCGAAGATCTGAATCACCGAACTGCGAATCGGATCGTTGGCGTGCAGGCGGCGCAGAAAAAGCGCCAGCGCGATGGCGGCTGGGTGGGCGATGACGTGGACCGCCACATCGGCGGGATCTTCCTCCAGTTCGGATTCCACCGACGGAGCGCGCAGGCGGGCATCGGGCCGCTCCTCCGCCGCGTAGGTGAGGTCGATCACCGCGGCATCGGGCGGGTCGCCAACCAGTTCCAGTGCGCGGCGGCTCGATTCCAGGTTTCCGGCAAGGATGACGGCGCGGGCGTCCAGCAGGCTCTCCGCGTTCAGCAGGTTCACCACGCTGGGCTCGTCGCCCAGGCGGGTGAGCGCCCCGGACTCTTCGTCCACGGCGGCCACCAGGCGGAGCGCAAGATCCGCACCGGTGGTGGATACAATGTCGCGGACCTCGCGGGCCAGCAGGGAATCGCTGCCGATGAGGGCAACCGTCGGTGTGTTAGGCAATCTTGATCTCCGGGGCGGGCGGCGGCGGTGCGTGTCTCAACCGGCGACGTAGGATGCCGCCAATACGGATCACAATTCCGCTGGCAACGTAGGTGGTGGCCATGGCGAGAAACAGAAGTTGCGGGTAATTCCTCACGCCGTAAATGAACGCGCCGACCAGTATGATAACCAGCGGCGAATAGGCTTTACTAAAACTGATTCCTTTGAAGCTGTAGTAGCGCCAGGTGCTCACCATCAGGAAACCGAGCAGGGCCAGCAGACCGAGCCACGCCACGGAGACCGGCCACCACGCGATGGGTTGCGCGTCGCTCGCCCAGACCACCGATGCCACCATGGCTGCGGCGGCCGGGATGGGCAGTCCGACGAAATATTTGCGGTCGGGCCGGCCGGGGTTCTTGGGGATGGGGTTGACCTGCACGTTGAACCGGGCCAGGCGGCAGGCGCCGCAGAGTAGGAATAGGAAGGCGACAAACGAGCCGGCGTTGAAGATCTGCCCGCGCAACTTTTCACCCATAATCGGGTCGATGAACTGCACACCCCAGGCGAACGCGAGTACGGCCGGCGCCAGTCCGAAACTGATGACATCCGCCAGCGAATCCATTTCGCGGCCGAATGCGCTGGTGGTGTTGGTCATGCGCGCGATGCGTCCGTCGAGACCGTCGAGCACCACTGCGGCAACAATTGCCTGTGCCGCCACCGTGAAGTGATCGGAGGCAGAGGCGGATCCGCCGGCAGCCTGCATGGCTCCCTGAAAGGAGCGGAGGATGGAGATGTAACCCAGGAAGATGTTGCCCGCGGTGAAAAGGGTGGGCAGCGCGTAAGCCGCTTTGCGGGGCCGGTGATCCGGCGAATTGGGGTCTACGAACCGGTCTTTGAGACTCATTGGGAATTCCGATCGAGGCGTCGCGCGATTACGCTGGAGCCGGCGGAGACCCGCTGGCCGGGCTGGACGGTGATTTCCCACTCCGGTCCGAAGAGAACGTCGCAGCGCGAGCCGAATTTGATCAGGCCGATGCGCTCGCCGATGGCGACCTTGTCGCCGGGTTTCTTAGTGAAGACGATGCGCCGCGCGATCAGCCCGGCGATCTGCTTGAAGATAACCGTAGTGCCGTCGCCGGTGACCGTGACGATATTCTGTTCGTTATCGCTGGAGCATTCTTCGCGGCTGGCCACCAGAAACTTGCCCTCCTGATAGAGCACCTTCTCGATCGCGCCGCCGATGGGGGTGCGGTTCACGTGGACGTCGAAAACGTTGAGAAAGATACTCAGGCGGTTAAGGCCGCCCTCCGGTTTGATGGCGACCACTTTGCCGTCGGCGGGTGAAACGGCGACCGGCCCGGAGGGAATCTGGCGATCGGGATCGCGAAAGAAATAAAGGCAGAAGAGGGCCAGAAGTGGCATGGGGATCGCGAACCAGGGCCCCGCCAGCCAAAAGACGAGCGCGCCGGCGGCGCAGAGCGCGAGCGCGTAGTAGATACCTGTGGATACTATCTTCAAAATACTATTTTCGCACGGTAGGACAGACCATCGCCTTTCGTGGTCGGTTGGGATGGGCGTTCCGCCCGCGAAACTTCATGAAAAACTGCACGTGGGACGTGCAATGGTGGGGCGGACCCCCTGGTCCGCAGCCGACGCCCCCGTCGGCTTGCTTCGTGCGGAAACTGTCGCGTCATGCTGGTTTTTCGACCCTGTCATTTGCCTGTTGGGCGGGGCCGGCGCAATCAACCCGCTAACTTTGTGCAGCAGTGACGCGGGAAAGGGGACCTGTCAAACTGGCGCGTGAGGTGCAAAATGACGCGATCGATTGTGATTCTGTGGTTCGCGATGGCCGGCATCGCCTATGGACAGGCGACTGTGGAGGCCGGCCTCGGTGCGGCACGCGCTGCAACCGGCACGGCGCCCGCCAAGGGTCTCGGAAAGTCGATGAACGGACTGGCCGGCAGCCTGGACAAGGCACTCAAGACGGCGCCTCCCAAGGCACAGTCCACTGCCGCCGAAACTCCCTCCGCCAATGCTCCCTCCACCGCGCCGGCGCCTGCGCCGGTAGCAAGTTGGGAGGATCCCGGCGGAATCGAGCCCGGCCTCAGTTACGAGGACCTGGTCCGTCGCTTCGGCCCGTCCGCTATGTCGATCACCTCCGGCACCGAGAAGTCGCTTACCTATCCAGGCAAGGACGGAATGTTCCAAGTGAAAGTTCAGGACGGAAAAGTGACATCGATCGCAAAGCCGAAGCCCTAGAGACGGTTCTGTAATTCCATTGCGCCAACATTTGAAATTATATTTGCGCCGTTCTCAATCACTTACATCTTTTTCTCCGCCCTTCTCCTTGACCTCGCATGCTACGTTCGAATTGTGAGAGGTCGCGCGCACCACACCGCGCGGCCGCAACAAGTTTCATACTGGCCAGTATGCGTTGCGTTTGTGGTGGTGCTGACTTCCTGTAGGCCCTTAAAGCCTAACGGTGGTTCCCCTACGTGGAGGAGACCGGCGGGAAGATCTTCCGTTCGAACGGATAATCGCCGGTGGATGTTCGGATAGCGTTTGTCGCCGACCCACTGGATACAGAGGTTGAGAATCGAAACGAGGGGACGCTCGATGTGCTCAAGGTCATAAGCACGGTTCCTACGTCTTCGTAGATTCCAGCCAAATCACTGGCGGCCGGACACGCCCTGCAAACACCAGGTAGCCCCGGCCGCCGCAACGAACTTATGACACCCCTTCTCAGGATAAGTGTATCCAATCCGTGGTGGGGCAGGCTTTAGCCTGTCAATCCGAGCGAAGCTCGGACTCTTGCCCTCTCTGCGTTGAACTCTTCTCTCCGTCCTCCTCCCCAGCCCGCTGCGTGATGGTACAGTATCGCCTGAAAGGATCCGAAATGAACCGAAAGGTGTATGCTGTGCTCCTCCCCGTCCTGGGCCTCACCGTTTGGGCGATGGCGCAAACTCCCGGGGACCCTCTGATCGAGGGACTCCGCAATGTCGAAGTGGCATCGGTGGCTGACGCCATGGAGCAACTGTACGGCCAGAAAGTTTACATGTCTCACGATATGCGCCCCCTGGCGAAGACCAAATTCGCCGGGCCCGCCGTCACCGTGCTGCTGAAGAAGGAGGAGCACAAGGAAGGCTCCAAGGCATCCCAAGGCATGCTCGATGCCATCGACGCCGCCCCTCCCGGCTCGGTGTACGTGATGGTGCTCGAAGACGGCCTGGACTACGCCGGCATGGGCGGGCTCATGGCCACCGCCATGAAGGTGCGCGGCCTGACCGGCGCCGTAATCGATGGCTCGGTGCGCGATACGCCGCAAATCGGCCGCCTGCAGTTCCCCGTATTCAGCCGCGGAGTCGCACCCTCCACCACCATTAATCACTTCCGCTTCGCCGGTGTGAACATCCCGGTGACCTGCGCGGGCGCCCGCGTAAACCCCGGCGATATCATCGTCGCCGACGAGGATGGCGTGGCGGTGGTCCCCAAAGCGCGCGCCGCCGACGTGCTCAAGAAGGCCGAAGAATTGGACAACACCGAGCACACCATGCTCCCCTTCATCGAGAAGTTCAAGTCCATCAAGGAAGCCGTCGCCAAGTTCGGGCGCATCTAGAGCCGCGGCATCCGAGCCGCGACATCCGAGCCGCGACCGTTAGGGAGCGGTCCTGACGCGTGCTATATTCTTACCGATCCGGAGGAAGCGCGTGGTCACAAACTGCCGCATCAAACAGTCGCTGGCATACTGGTGCCTCAACGCCACTGAGTGGAACTGGAATATCGATCGCATCTGCGAGACCGCAATCCATCTGGGCTGTCCGAGCGTCGAGCTGGCGCCGCCTGAGTTATGGCCCGTCGTGGCCAAATACGGCCTGAGCAACGCCCTGGTGCTCAACGGCATGCCCGACCCCCCGTTCGCCAAAGGACTGAACAATCCGCGCAATCACGAGGAGATTTTCGCCCGCACCAAGGCCATCATCGATCAGTGCGCCGATTTCAACATCCCCAACGTGATCGCCTTCACGGGCTACAAATGGATCGACCCCTTCGATCCCGCGAGCGGCGAAATCTCTCCGCGCGAAGGGGCGGACAACACTGTCGCCGGTCTCCGCGAACTGGCCCGCTACGCCGCGCCCCGCAACGTCACCATAGTCCTGGAGCAGCTCAACACCCGCGACACGTCACATCCCATGAAGGGCCATCCGGGATACCAGGGTGACGACATCGATTACTGCGCCGAAATCGTCCGCCAGGTGGCTTCGCCGCACGCGAAATTGCTGTTCGATGTGTACCACGTGGCCATCATGAACGGCGACGTGATGCGCCGTCTGCGGCAGTACGCCCCCTGGATCGGCCACGTACATGTGGCGGGGGTACCAGGACGCGGTGAACTCGACGCGCGGCAGGAGATCAACTATCCTGGCGTCATGCGTGTGCTGCTCGAAATCGGCTATCAGGGTTACGTCGGACAGGAGTTCATTCCGACGCGCGATCCGGTTGAAGGACTGGCGGAGGCGGTGAAGCTGTGCGACGCTTAACGGACACGGGCCTGTTGTTTCTGCGCGTCGGAATCGGCGGCACGCTGTTGGGCGTGCACGGCTGGGCGCGCCTGATGAAGGCCTTCGGCTACCTCTTCCTGGGACAGCAATGGACGTTCGTCGCCCTGGTGCAGCGTATGGGCTTTCCCATGCCGGCTGCGTTCGCGGTCGCTTCCGCACTCGCCGAATCGTTCGGAGCGCTATTGCTCATCGCCGGCCTGGGCACTCGATGGGCGGCGCTCGTGGTGGGCATCAATCTGGCGGTTGCAGTGGGCCTGGAGCTTTCCAAGCACAGCGCCGCGATCGAACTGCCGGCCGTGTACCTGATCGCCGTCACGGCCATTGGCATCGCGGGCGCCGGCTACTACTCGGTGGATGCGCGGTTGAGAGGCCCGGCGCGCCTAGAGCGGGACTACGCCGCGAAGCGGTAGCCCACGCCGCGGACAGTGTGAATGTGGCGCGGGTTCTGCGGCGTGTCTTCCAACTTTTGACGGAGCCAGGCGACGTGCACGTCGATCGTGCGGCTGGACACGCCGGGTTGATACTCCCATACCGCTTCCAGAAGCTCGTCGCGTGAAACCACGTTGCCCCGGCGATCGATCAGATAGTGCAGAAGATCGAGCTCCTTAGCGGCCAGGTTCACCTCCGCGTCGCCTTTGCGCACCTCGCCCCTTTCGAAATCGATCTCAACATCGCCGAACTGGAAGCGCGTCACCGAAGCGGCGTCTGGCTTCACCCGGCGCAATAGGGCCTCGATGCGCGCCAGTAGTTCGGGCGGCTCGAACGGTTTGGTGAGGTAGTCGTCAGCCCCTATTTTCAAACCTGCCACGCGATCGTACAACTGAGTCTTCGCGGTCAGCATGAGGACGGCCACATCGCTGCCCTGCTCACGCAGTTCCCGGCACACCTCGAGGCCGCTCTTGCCGGGAAGCATCACATCGAGCACGATCAGGTCGAACTTTTCCTTCAGGGCCTTCGACAATCCCGCGGGTCCGTCGGTGGCGCTTTCGATTTCGTAGCCCTCCGCGCCCAGCAGGTCGGACAGGGTCATTACCAGGCCGGGTTCGTCCTCCACCAGCAGTATCCGCGCGCTCATGCGGAGGCCCCATCAGGCATGGCAGGCAGGCGTATGATAAACTCGGATCCCTTCATTACGACACTCTTTACCTGTATGCTACCTCCGTGCGCCTCGACGATTTTCTTCGCCAGGTTTAAGCCGAGGCCCGTGCCGTGTATCTGGTCCTGCAGTGCGCTCCGCCCGCGAAAGAACGGTTCGAAGATGTGTGCCTGCTCATCGGCAGGGATCCCGGGGCCGCGATCGGCCACGCGAATTTCCACCCCCGGATCAGACTCGCCGCCGGTTCGGCATGCCGAAATGCCGACCCAGTGGCTCTCTCCGGCGCCGTATTTCGCCGCGTTGTGAAGCAGGTTTTGCAGCGCCTGCTTGAGCGCCATGGGGTCTCCCATGACCAGGGGAAGGTCCGACTGGATATTCTTCTCGACCACGCATCCGGCCTGCTGGAGAACCGCCTGGGCCGATTCCAGCGTCTCTTCGAGAACATCCGGGATGGACAGCGGTTCGGGATTTTGAATCGCGCGCCCCGCGGAAGCGCTCGAAAAGCGAAGCACCTGTTGCACCAGTTCCTTGAGACGTCCGCTCTCCTGCTGGATCAGGACGCCGTATCGCTCCACCTGAGCCGGGTTGGCGGCGAGTTTACCCCGCAGATTGTAGGCGGCGGTGTGTATGACGGTAAGCGGAGTGCTGAGCTCATGCGATATGCCGGCGACGAAATCCATCTGTAGGTCGGCCAGTCTCTGCGCGCGTCGGGTGTAAGTAATAAGTGCCGCGACGCTCGCCATCATCAGGAGGAGCACGCCGGCAGTGACCGCCACGTTGCGCCAACGCGCCTGCGCCACCACGGCCTCGAGTGAGCCGGCGCGATGGCGCACAAACATCTGCCAGCGTCCCGAATCGCTGCCGGGACCACCGCGCCCGGATCCACGGCCGCGTCCGCCGGGTCCGGACGAACGGCGGAAGATCTGGTCGTAGGAGATGTCGAAGAGGCCGACCGATGCGTCGGCGCCGGCAGCCACCTGCGCTCCCGGATCGGATTGATAGATGACTAGCGGAGGATGCTGCCGGGTCAGGACTTCCACCTGGTATTCGAGGGTTCCGCCGGTTTCCAGATGACGCTGAAGAAGTTCGGGCAGCAGGACATCGCGGACATACTCCGGGTTCACATCGAAAATGAGGGAAGGGGATTCGCCCGGCACGAATTCGCGGGGGCCTCCGGGTTTGGGGGCCCGGAAGGCTGGAAGGTCGAAGACCGTTCCCTGATCTTCCGGAGGAAGCTGAAAACCGTGTTTCTGCCGCGCCTGTGACGGCATCATGCTTTCCAAATGCGTTTTGACGGGCCCCCAATCCGACGGCCACTCGGCGGTCTGGAAGACAGCCTGATCCAGATCGAGGTTGCGCAAAACCAAGGTCTGGTTCCGCGGTTCGGCGATCGCGATGTGGCGAAACATCCCGCCGTGCCGGGTCGTTTTTTTCCATTGGGCATAGCGCTCCGCCACTTCGGTTTCGTCGGCCTTGCTGTCAGGCCCGGAGCTCTCGGGCAGCAGCGCACGGCAGGCTGCAGCGAGCTCCGTGCTGAAGTCCAGACTGAGCCGGTTGAGGTTGGCCTGCAGGCTTCCGCGAAGCCGATCGCGCGCGGCCATACTGACCTCGCCGATCCAGCGGTATTGCAATACACCCAACACACCGCACAATGCAAAGAGCCCGGCTACGAAGAGCCAGGAAAGCGTCGTGCGCCGTCGATGCTTTCCGCTGTTCATGCTGTTTAAGTTGGCCGTGTCTTCACATTACGCCGATTGGGGTCAAACGCGCCACTAATCGCCGGTAAAGAATTATTAAGGAGGTTACGCGCGTCCCTCCCACCGCAACCTTATCCGCGCGGCCCACGCCTTTTTATTAGGACCTTAATGGTGGGAGCCAGAATTTATCCCCTTTTAATGCGCCTGTTTCTAGTGCGCCTGCCCGCGGTGTGCATCGTAGTTGGCGTAATGATGGCGTCGGAATATCACGGCACCGTGAAGGCGGGCAAGCTACCCGTTCCGGGCGCCACGGTCATCGCGATACAGGGTGATAAGAAAGTGACCACCACTACCGATGAACACGGAGTATTTTCTTTTGCGGACCTACCCGATGGCACGTGGACCCTGCAAGTGGAGATGCTGGGCTTCGCGAAACTCACGCGCGAAGTCGGCGTGGCGCACGATGCTCCGCCTCCCGAACTTCAATTGACGCCGCTCTCCGAAGCGGCGCTGGTGGAGAGCCTGGGAGCCACCCAGCCGGCGCCCCAGAGTGTACCGGCCAGGGCGCAGCCTGCGCCGGGTAAGCCGCCCGAACGGCAAGGGGCATATCAACGCTTAAGCGTCAGGCAGACCGCGGAGGCCGGTGTCATAAACAACGTAGGGGGGCTCAAGCAGGGGGAAATCACCGACCTCAATCAGAGCGCTGCGAATTCGCTCATCGTGCAAGGCAGCACAAGCTCCGCCGCCGGGATGCCGCAACAGAACGACTGGGGATTCGGCGGACCCGGTGCCGTTCCGGACAACATGGGTGGGCCCGGTGTCGGCGTACCGGGCGGAATTCCGCAGATCTTGCCCGGTGGACGCGGACCGGGGGCCGGCGGTCCCGGCATGGGCCCAGGGCGCGGAGGTTTCGGTGGCCCCCGCGGTTTCGGCGGTGGAGGCAGAGGTTACCGCGGTGGTCCGAACTGGCAAGGGCGTCCCAATGCAGCGTCGTTTGGCAACGGGCGGCTCGGCCCGCACAACATGTATAACGGCAGTCTGCTATTCACCCTCGATAACTCGGTCTGGGATGCAAACACGTTCTCCGTCACCGGCGCCTCCGTCAACAAGCCGGCGTACGCCAATGCGCGCGGCAGCCTTATGTTCGGCGGCCCGTTGCAGATACCCAAGCTCCTTACCCCTGCCCGGCGCGTGATGTTCACGTTTAACTATCAAATGCAGCGCTTTCGCACCGGTGTTACTTCAGATCCGGTCACTATGCCGACCGCGCTGGAGCGTTCCGGCGATTTTTCAAAGACCACCGTGCAGGGTGTGCCGGTGACCATCTACGACCCGATGACGGGCCTGCCATTTCCCGGCAATCAGATTCCGTCGAACCGCATCAATCCCACATCGGCGGCGTTGCTGCAGTTTTTCCCAAGTCCCAACCTTCCGTTCGCGGCGCGCAATTTTCAGACCACCTGGAGCGGCCTGAACAACACACAGAACCTGAACTCACGAATTACTAACATCAAAATCGGCACGAAGGATACCATCAACTTCGCCGTCAGCTATCAGAACAGCAGTACGGTTACGCCGAATCTCTTCCAGTTCATCGACACCGGCTCCGGCAGCGGCGTCAACGCCAATGTGGCGTGGTCGCGGACCATCACGTCGCACGTGATCAACAACTTGCACTACAACTTCAGCCACTCCAGCCTGCTTGCCTCGCCGTTTTTCGCCTTTCGCCAAAACGTGGCGGCGGAATTGAACATCGCCGGCACTTCGCAAGATCCCGCGAATTGGGGACCGCCCAACCTGTCCTTCACTAACTTTGGCGCACTTACCGACGGCAATTACTCGCTCAATCGCAACCAGACGAGCGCGGTCGGCGATAGTGTCAACTGGGTCCGCGGATTGCACAGCTTCACCTTCGGCGCCGATTACCGGCGCCAGCAATACAGTCCGCTGTCGGATAACAACGGGCGCGGCACTTACAGCTTCAATGGCTCGGCGACAAGCCTTGTAGTGAACGGCGTGGCGCAGCCGGATACAGGCTACGACCTGGCCGATTTCCTGCTGGGCCTCCCGACCACCAGCGCCGTACGCTTCGGCAACCCCGACAAGTATTTTCGCAGTTCGGGCTACGATCTCTTCGCCAATGACGAATGGCGTATCGCCCCCAGATTTACCCTGAACATCGGCATTCGCTGGGACTACACGACGCCTATTTCGGAGCTGTACAACCGGCTGGTCAACCTCGATGCCGCTCCCGGCTTCGCGGCTGTAGTGCCGGTGCTGCCCGGCCAGGCCGGCCCCTTTTCCGGCCCCCTGCCCGATTCCCTCATCCGTCCGGACCGCAGAAACTTCTCCCCGAGGGTCGGCTTCGCCTGGCGACCTCCGTTCAAAAAAGGATCGATGGTGGTGCGCGGCGGATATGGCATTTACTACAACACTTCCGTCTATAACATCATCGCCGGCAACCTGGCGCAACAGCCGCCTTTCGCGCAGGCTCTCAGCGTATCTAACTCTCCGGCGACTCCATTGAACGTCAATACCGGATTCCTTGCGATGTCTAACCAACCCTCCAATAACACCTTTGCCGTCGATCCGAACTATCGTATCGGGTATGCGCAGATCTGGACGCTGACCGTGCAGCGCGATCTACCCTTCGGCATGTTCGCGACAGTAGGTTATCTGGGCACCAAGGGCACCCGCCTGGACCAGCAGTTCATTCCGAACTCGGTGCCTCCGGGAGCGCCGGAATCGTCGCTGCCGAATAACTTCATCTACGAAATGTCGAACGGAGACTCGACTTACAATGCGGCGCAACTCCAGTTGATCCGGCGATTCAGCAGCGGACTCCTGGCCAACCTCTCGTATCAGTTCTCGAAATCCATCGACGACGCGGGCACTGGCGGGCGCGGACAGGGCAATACACCGGTGGCTCAGAACTGGCTGGATCTCTCGGCCGAACGCGGGCTCTCCAGCTTCGACGCCCGCCACAATCTCACTCTCCAGTTTCAGTACAGCACCGGCATGGGCAAAGCCGGCGGCACGCTGGTCAACGGCTGGAAGGGCGCTCTCCGCAAGGATTGGACCGTAGCTTCCGGCTTGACCGCCCACACGGGGAACCCGTTCACGGCGATCATGGGCGGCAACCTTTCGCAGGTGAGCGGAACCGGCGTGAACAATACGCTCCGAGCCGACGCGACGGGCCTGCCGGTGGAAGCGCCCGGGTTGCTGTTCAACACCGCTGCGTTCGCCCCGCCCGCACCCGGACAATGGGGCACTGCGGGACGGAACACTATCCCGGGGCCGACAGTCTTTTCGCTCAACGGGTCGGTGAGCCGTATCTTCCGCCTGGGGGAGCGGCTTAGCGCCGACTTACAAGTCCAGGCACAGAACATGCTCAACCACGTCACTGTCACCAACTGGAGCACCGTGTTGAGTTCCGTCAACTACGGTCTGGCGACTACCGCGGCACCGATGCGCAGAATCACGATAAGTCTGAGGTTCAGGTTTTGAAGCCATGCGAGCACTAATCGGCACCCTACTGATCGCGCACACCGCAACTTGGGCGCAACAATCCGGCAGCAAAAAGAGCTTCAAATTTGAAGCCAACAGCCAATTGGTGGTAGTCAACGTTTCCGTGAAGGACAAGAACGGAGTACCACTCAACGGGCTCAACTCCTCCGATTTCACCGTCGCCGAAGACGGCAAACCCCAGGAGATCAAAGTTTTCGAGTTTCAGAGACTGAACAATACGGCCCTGCCGCCACCCGATGCGACGGCTGCCTCGAAAGCGAATCCAGCGCCCCTCGCGTCGCCGGTGAAAGCCCCCAACACCATCGCGCCCGCCAAAGCCGGAGAGGTCAAGTACAAAGACCGTCGCCTCCTGGTGATGTTCTTCGACCGCGCCGGCATGCCCGTCGCCGATCAGATTCGCGCGCAGCAAGCAGCGTTGAAGTTCGTGAAGAGCCAGATCACCGCGGCCGACCTGGTGGCCGTCATGGTATACACCACCGACCTGGACGTGCTGCAGGATTTCACGGCGGACCGCGATGCGCTTACCAAGGCGATCCGAAGTCTGATCGCAGTCGGATAACGGGATGGCGAACGGCAGTGTGGGCGACGACAGCGAGGCCGACACCGGCGCCGCCTACACGGCGGACGATACCGAGTTCAACATCTTCAATACGGATCGCCAACTGGGCGCTTTGGAATCGGCGGTGAAGATGCTGGGCACCCTCGCGGAGAAAAAGGCGCTGGTTTACTTCGCCAGCGGCATGACACGCACCGGAATCGATAACCAGGCGCAACTGCGCGCCACCATCAACGCGGCCATCCGTAACAACGTTGTGTTCTATCCGGTGGACGCGCGCGGCCTGGTGGCTACCGCCCCGCTAGGCGATGCCACGCAGGGCTCGCCAGGCGGACAGGGTTTGTACTCCGGCAGTTCGATGCGCACCGGGCAAAGCAAATTCCAGGGTCAGCAGGAGACGCTATACACGCTGGCTGCCGATACGGGCGGCAAGGCGCTGCTGGATAACAACGACCTTTCCATGGGCATGGTGCAAGCACAGCAGGATATCTCCAGTTACTACATCCTCGGCTACTACAGCACTAACTCTGCCACCGACGGACGCTACCGGCGCATCAAAGTGCAACTTAGCGGGAACCCCGGTGCCAGGCTCGACTATCGGTCGGGCTACTTTGCCGGCAAGGAATTTAAGCAATTCACGTCCAGCGACCGGGAGCGCCAACTGCAGCAGGCGTTGATGCTCGGCGACCCCGTGACGGACCTTACCGTAGCCGTGGAAGTCAATTACTTCCGGCTGGCGCGCGATCGCTACTTCGTTCCCATAGCGGTGAAGATACCGGGCAGCGATATCGAACTGGCCCGAAAAGGCGGTGCGGAAACCACGCGGCTGGATTTCATCGGCGAGGTGAAGGACTCTAAAGGCGTGCTGCAAAGCACCGTGAGAGACGATATCGCGGTCAAACTGAAAGGCGAGACGGCCGGCCAGCTGGCTGCGCGCAGCCTGGAATACGATACCGCCTTCACGCTACAGCCCGGCACCTACACGCTGAAATTCCTGGCGCGCGAGAACCAAACCGGGAAGATGGGGACCTTCGAAACCAGCTTTGTGATTCCAGATCTGACCGCGGAGCAGGACTCTCTTCCGTTGAGTTCCGTGGTGCTGAGTTCGCAGCGCGAAAACCTGGCGGCAGCCGTCGGCAACGCCGAACGCGACAAGAAATTGCTGGCTGCCAACCCGCTGATCCAGGACAACCAGAAACTGATTCCCAGTGTCACGCGCGTGTTTCGCAAAGATCAGGAGATGTACGTTTACCTGGAAGCCTATCAGCCGGCTGCACAGAAGACGGAACTCATGGTGGCCACCGTGAGCTTCTTTCGCGGCAAGGTGAAGGCGTTTGAGACCGCGCCGCTGAAGATCGCGGCGGGGTTGAATGCGAAATCGAAGGCAGTGCCAATGGGCTTCAGTGTGCCGCTCGGCAAGTTACAACCGGGGAGATATACCTGCCAGGTAAGCGTGCTCGATCCGTCGGAGCGGAAGTTCGCGGTGTGGCGGTCGCCGGTGGTGCTACTGCCCTGAGGTCACAGTTGATCGCGGTATTGCTCTAAGGCGACCTTCACCAACTGCGCGCGGGTCCTTACTGCCAACTTAGTGAATACCTGGCGGAGCGATGCCTTGACCGCTCCTTCCGACACTTCCAGTCGCGCCGCGATGCCTCTATTGGTCAACCCCTGCAGGATGAAACGGAGTATGGCCCTGTCGCGATCGGTCAGCCTGGGACCGCTGGGCGGATGCGACCGGTCCATCACTCGAAATAACGGGCTGAGATACTTGTTTTCCAGGCAAACCTCGCCGGCGGCAACCTGGCGTATGGTGTCGCACAGCTCCTCGGTCGAGTGATGTTTGTGCAGAATACCGGCCACGCCGGCTTGAATCAGTTGAACCGCCTCCTGATCGCTGGCGCCTGCCGTGACAATGAGAATCCGGCCTTCGAACAAGTTTTGTTTCGCCGCAATCACAAAGTCGAGGGCCTTTTCCGCTCCCAGGTCGATATCCAGCAGTACGACGCCGGCGCCACTGACGGAGAGTGCCTTCAGCGCCTCGGCGGACGAAGCGAACTGCCCGACAACCTTGAGATCTTCCTGACTTTCAATAGATCTGGCGAGGCCTTCGCGAAACATCGTGTGATCGTCGATGATAACCAGTTTGATCAAAGCCGCCACCCTCCACGAGTCTAAACGATGGGTAACTCCACGCGGAAGCAAGTGCCGTCCTCTTGCGGTTCGTAGCACAAATCGCCGCCGTAGCTCCTTACCACGGCGCGGGAAACATATAGCCCCAGTCCGCTGCCGTCACTTCCCGACTGGAACGGTTCAAACAGAAGTTTCGTGTCGGAGATGCCTGGTCCACTATCCCGGAAGCGAACGTTGGCGACGCGTTCTTCCACCGACGCAGTAATGTGCAATTGGCGATTGGAGCACGCCTGCACGGCGCGGTGGCTATTGTGAGCAAGATTGAGGAACGCCTGCAATAGCCCACTGCGCTGGCCCAGAACCGCGGGCATATCCGGAGGCAAGCTCCAATGGATTTTGCCATCGATCTCCCGCCAGTCGGGTTCGATCACAATTCGAAGGTCGTCTAATACTTCCTGCAATGCGATCTTTTCTAATTCATCGTGCACCCTCACCTGCAATTCGCACGATGCAATCTTTTCGAGCCCGGTAACCAGCGTGGCGAGGCCGCGTAAATCCTCATCCTGGCCAAACTGATATTTCTTTCCGAGGTTGGAGCAGATCAACGAGATCGCCCCGCAAAGATTGCGGACCTCATGGGAAACCGCGGCCGCCGCGATCCGGTTGCCCCTCATCAACTGCCGGAGTCCTTCCTCTTCGCGGTCGCGCATTTCCTCTGAGGAATCCACCACGATGGCCGCCAATCGCCGCCCTTCCTGGCCAACGTACGACGAAAACCAGATGTGCGCCAGGAAAATCTCGCCATTGTCTCTACGGCCCTGGCACTGCGCCGCGGTATGAAGCCCCTCCACACCGGGATCGAGTTTGAGCGCATCCGCCAGCAGCGGGATGTAGTCCCCGATCGAACGGTCGCGCAGCGTGCCTCCTTCGCCGATCAGAAACAGCAGGTCCGCAGCCTGATTGCACGCCAGCACGCAGCCCACGGCATCGGTGGTCAGAATCGCCGCGGGACTGCTCTCCACCAGGATCCGCAACTGCTCTTCGACGCGGCGCCGGAGTTCCTGCTCGCGGCTCATCCGGCTGAGATGCTCCAGCACAAGATCGCGATTGCGGATCAGCGCCGTTACGAAGAGCCCGGAACCCGAGTATGCGAGAACTGCAAAAATGAACCGCAGCATCGCCTCCAGGTGTGGGCTCGGAAGGTCGAACAGCGACCGCAGAAATGAGCAGAGAAACGCCAGCGCCACAGTCCCGGCCGGTGGCAACACCGTGGCCGCCAGCATCATCGGCAGGATGTAGAGTACACCCAGCGACGCTCTCGACCCGATGTACCAATCCGCCAGGGCGATGGGCAATATGGTGGCGGCCGTGAGGGACAAGACTCTGATCTTGCCTGCCTTCAGGAAACTTGCAACCACGCTTTCCAGATCGAGCACTCCTTCAAGATAAGGTTGCGGAGGCGGCGCCTGCAAGACCGCTTGGGAACGGAAGACTATCTTTCGGTACCGGCCCTTCCGGGGAAGCCGAACAAAACTCTGATACAGCGCAACATTCTTGACCGAAAGGTACCTTTCTTTCGGTCACAATGACCTTTCTTTCGGTCGAAAAAAGTGAAAAATCGAAAGACAGGAATTCAAATATTTGATTGGACACGCCCCCCGGGTTCCCTGTAGACTCCACTTGAAACACCCGCACGCTGCTTTCGAATTTAGTGCCGCTTGCAGCGTACGGGCGCAAATACCCACGTCGGTATTTCCACGGACTTCCGCGGAAAAGCAGATCAAATTCACTTGAGGAAAGGTGTGCCTAATGAGGGAAAGACTGTCACTATCGCATAGGATTGCTCGATTGCGCAGCCCCTTGCGTGAGCCCGAGTGGCGCAGGTATGGGACGCTATTGCTGGCCGGGAAGCTGACCGGGATCGGGCTGCTGCTGCTGGTGGCCGCGTTTCTCAATCCCGGACTTTCTCCTTCATGTTCAGTCACGGCAACGGGTTCATTGGTTATCACTGGTTCATGCTGCAGGACGTGCCTGCAACCTATGAAACCACCGGCGTTGCGTTCCTCGCGTTCTGGCTTTTCCAATTTGCTTTTGCCGACACCTGCTCCACCATCACTTCGGGAGCGATGATCGGCCGCACGGGTTTCGCCGGCGATCTGCTTTACAGCGTGGCTGTCTCGGGCTTCATCTATCCAATCGTCGGCCACTGGGCCTGGGGCCCCGATGGCTTCCTGGCGACCATGGCAGCGCGGGCAACTTCCTGCCTTCGCTCGGGACCGGCTTTCACGATTTCGCCGGATCCACAGTGGTGCACACGATCGGCGGCTTCATTGCCCTGGCGGGCGCGATCGTGCTGGGCCCGCGCCTGGGCCGCAGATTCAAACGCGATGGCGGCGGCCCGATGCTGCCCCACGATTTGACCATCGCCGCTTCCGGAGGCTTGCTCCTGTGGTTCGGCTGGTACGGATTCAACCCGGGCAGCACGCTCTCGGCCATGGATTTCGAGGGCATCGGCCGCGTTGCAACCAACACGACCCTGGCAGCCTGCGCCGCGGGACTAACGGCCATGGCGGTAGCTTACTTCAAGCAAAAGACTTGGGATGTGAGTTTCACGGTAAATGGATTTCTGGCGGGGCTGGTCGCCATTACCCGCCCGTGTTACTGGGTTAGTCCCGCGGGTGCGATCCTGCTGGGCGGGATCGCCGGAGTGATCGTGGTAATGGCGGTCGACTTACTCGAATGGCTGCGCATCGACGACCCGATTGGCGCAGTGCCAGTTCACGGCATCTGCGGCATTTGGGAACCATCTCCCTGGGCCTGTTTGCCTGCGGTAAGTACGGCTCCACAGGGCCCCTCGCAGCGGATAACTCTGCGCCCCTGAAGGGTCTGTTCTATGGCGGCGGAACCACCGTACTGGTCGCGCAGCTTATCGGCAGCGCTATTATTACTACCGCTACTTTCAGCGTCGCGATGGCCGTGATGTACCTGGTGAATGCTACAGGTTTGTTACGCGTCTCCCCAGAGGGCGAGACCTTGGGTCTGGATCTGCACGAGCACGGGATTTCGGCCTATCCGGAGTACGTAATTTCTTCCGTTGCTTCGCCCGCCGCGATGGTGGTCCAACAGGCGGACAAAGCGGTCGTCCCTGCAAGGGCGCAATTGAGTGCAAGTGAGGCGGCGCGCTGAGATGAAAAAAATTGACGCGATCATTCAGCCTTTCAAACTCGATGGGGTCAAAGAGGCGCTGGAAGCTATCGGAATCGATGGCATGACCATCACGGAAGTCCGCGGCCACGGACGCCAGAAGGGACACAAGGAGGCGTACCGTGGCACGGAATACAAGGTCGACCTGCTGCCTAAAGTGAAGCTGGAAATGGTGGTTCCCGCCAGCCGCTGTGAAGAAGTAGTGCAGACCCTGGCCCGCGCCGCCCAGACAGGCAAAATCGGCGACGGCAAGATCTTCATCTTCGATGTCGCCGAAGCCGTTCGAATACGCAATTTCGACCGCGGCGAGGCGGCTCTCTAACTCCCGATAACCATGGGTATTTGGCGAATTCTGAGAGCCGGACTGAATCGGTCGAGATATCGCTGGTACCGCCGTCGCATCGAGCGCGTCCTGGGACTGGTGGGCCGGGGCGAAGTCAGGTGCGATGGCTTACAACTGAACAAGGTCTGCAATCGCGTGGAAATTCACTGGCGGGCGCGCGACATTCATCCCTGGGATCGCAACCTTCCGGTGGAAAGAAACGCGGCAGCTCTTGTCGCGCAGACTCTGGCCGATACGGAAGCCGTCATCGCCGGACTGTTTGAGACGATGCCCCAGGTTGACGTAATGGATCTGGCGGTCACCGAGCCTGCGTCCGACACAACGATCATCGCCGGGACGGTGAACCGGTCCGATGTGGCGCGCAACCGCCACCTTCTCTCGGTCGGCATGCGACTTAGGGAATTGGGGGTGAAATTCCGTCTGGCGGACTCGCAATTCGAGGCGCTGAATGATAGAACTACAACTTAGTAACGTCGTCGACCCAGACTAACTCGCACGCGCCGTTACCGGTGTCGGTACGCGTAAGTGAACTGCGCCATGTGCCGCCATCGGGAAACTTGATTTCGATGAGGTAGCCGCGTATGTCCACCAGGTCGCCGGCGTGGATGGCGCGCAGGCTGTCGGCCAGTTCGGGCGTAGACGGGACCATGTGCATGTTCGCGGAATGGGCGATGATGTCCGCTTCAGAGGCGGGAAGGCGGCCGTCGCGTGGCATCCAGGCGTAGGCGCGGCGCATACGGTAGATGCGAAGCCCGTCGAGAACATCCTGGTTCGACATGATACGCCAGCCGAGAGTCAGATCGACGGGAGCGACATCCGCCTCTCGGCCCCACCAGTAATGCTCGGTGAGAAGTACCCGCGCGCGGACACGGAAATTGGCCAGTCCAGTGACCTGGGAATTCTTAAAGTCCCACTGGCGTGGAGTAGGGAGGTTTTCCTGGTCGGGTTCGTACGGCACCAGTACGCCGGCGGGAAGACGCGCTTCGGGACCGTCCCAGAAAAATGCCAGGCAGAGGACGGAGGCGAAGACGATTAGGATGGCGGCTCTCACGGGTTATTTGTCGAAGCGCAGCTGCGAGCCCGCGCCGAACTCCTTAGCGGTGGTTTTTATGTCCTTGACCAGCCGATGGCCTGTGGTGCGGATTACCGGAATCTGGCGTCCCCAATAGTAAAGCACCTGCGCATCCGCATTCCAGGGCTGCGAGTAATGCTGCTCGGAAGAGATCCAAAAACTATTGGCGGGGTTGTCGAACTTATCCTTTTGCAAGGTGTAGGCCACCAGGAAGGTTGCGCCTTTGCGGAACTGGCTGACCATGGGCTGACGCGTCACGGTCTCGTAATGGACCACCGGCTGGAACTCGCCGTTACAACCGGACTCGGTGACTTCGCCCTCGATACGCAGCGGGAAGAAGGTCGCGGGATCGAGCTGAATCGTGGCCTTGATGGATGCCGCGCAACGGACGCTGTAGTCGGGCGATTTCGTACGCGAGCGATCGGGGAGGACGTCGATCCGGATGACGGACCTGGACCGGTCAACCAGTTTGGCGTTGGCGCTCTTGAGTAGAAGCGCGACATCAAATGGCGTGCCCAGGGCGTTGAAGGCTTGACAGCGTTCGTCGGGATCCGCATCCTTCATGTAAGGTCTGCGGCCATCGCCCCACGCGGTGACGGCATTGCAGCGGCGGCCGTCGCTGCGGATCACGGATTCGGAGGTGACCGAGGGGAAAGTCTGGAGGGTCTCGCCGGACTTATTCAGGAGTTGGCGCGTCTCCACGATGCTCCAGTTCCATTGCTTCTCGTTTTTCTGGTTGTTCTCGAACGCGGCTACGGCTTTGGCGAGCAGCGTAGCAGCGCTCTCCTGGGCGGCGGCAGGGAATGCGGCGACAAGTAAAAACGCCAGAAGCCCGCGGCGCGACGTGTTCATTTATACTTTAAGGCTACTACGCGGCCGCTGCGCGTGGGGGCGGTTCTTCCCGCTGCGCTAACCTGAAATAGAGGATTCATGAAAGTATTTAGCGCAATTCTTCTTTCTCTTGTGTTGGTTCTGGCGGCGACCGCGTCCGATATTTCAGGGACATGGAGCGGCACTTTGAAGATCGCCAGGCCGGACGGGCAGATGCAGGACGACACGATCCACATGATTTTGAAACAGGATGGCGGCAAGCTCACGGGTACGGCCGGGCCGAGCGCGAGCGAGCAGTTGCCAATTCAGAAGGGTGTCGTCGAGGGGAACAAGGTCACGATGGAAGTGCCGGTTCCCGATGGCGCTTTCAAGTTTGCTGTCGCACTCGAAGGCGATCATCTTACAGGAGATGTGACGATGTCGGCGGGCGGACAAACGATGAAGGCGAAGATGGACGCGACGCGGACGAAGTAGGCGGGCCCACCGGCCCTGAGAGGGAAATGCATGGCGCACTCGGATCCGTTGTGGCCGGCCTTGCCGCTAGAGGCGTGGCAGAACACTTACCAGACGCTCCAGTTGTGGACTCAAATCGTGGGCAAGGTTCGCATGACTCTGAGCCCGCCGCTGAACCACTGGTGGCACACGACGTTGTACGTCAACACTCGCGGTCTGACTACTTCACCGATCCCGTATCGCGACGGCGCGTTTGAGATCCAGTTCAACCTTGTAGAACACCGCCTGGAGATTTTCACGAGCGGCGGCGGGCAGCGTGCATTTCCTCTGGGACCAATATCCGTGGCGGAGTTCTATGCGACGCTCATGAAGACACTGCACGGCATGGGCATCGAAGTCGCAATCAACACCAAGCCGCAGGAACTGGCGGTGACAACGCCGTTCGAAGAGGACTACGAGCATGCGTCCTACGACCCCGAGTTTGCGCGGCGATTCTTTCAGGTGCTGGTTTCGACGCAGAATGTGATGCAGGAATTCCGCGGGCGCTTCATCGGGAAATCCAGTCCGGTTCATTTTTTCTGGGGCAGTTTCGACCTGGCGTGCACGCGGTTTTGCGGACGCCGGGCGGCGCCGCCGCGCCATGGCACGATCACGGGGCCGGCCTACTCGCACGAAGTGATCAGCGCGGGCTTCTGGCCGGGCGCCGGTTTCGACGGACCGGCATTTTATGCGTATTCGGCGCCGGCGCCGGTGGGGCTCGAACTGGAACGGGTGCGGCCCGATCGGGCCGGGTGGAACAAGAAGTTGGGTGAGTTTGTTCTGATGTACGATGACGTGCGCCAATCGGAATCGCCCCGCGATGCGCTGCTGGAATTTTTGCAGAGCACGTACGAGGCGGGCGCAAGACTGGCGAAGTGGGATCGCGCGGCCCTGGAGGAGGACTCCGCCGCGCTAGGAGGAGCGGGATGAGTATCGGTTGTACGCATTTGGATCAGATCCGCGTAAGCACCACGGACAAGCGTGGATGCGAGGAGTGCTTGAAGACCGGAGATACGTGGGTGCACCTGCGCCTGTGCATGGAGTGCGGGCACGTGGGCTGCTGCGACTCGTCCAAGAACAAGCACGCGACGAAACATTTTCACCGGACACAGCACCCGCTGATACGGTCGATCGAGCCCGGCGAAAGTTGGGTCTGGTGCTACGTGGACCAGGAAGTGGTGGCTGAAGTAGGCGTCTAGCGCAATTCCCGGACCTTCTCCAGGATGGTGCGCGCCGACGGCATAGTTTCGGCGGCGCGTTCCAGGTGCGGGATGGATTCGGCCCGCGTGCGCGCATCGACGGCGAGGAGCGATCCCAGAATCAGGTGCGCCTGCGGAGAGCCGGGATCGATGCGCAGTGCGGCCCGCGCGGATTCGATGGCCTCCGGGAAGCGATGGAGCTGGCCTTGCACGTAAGCCAGATTGGTGAGCCGCGGCGAGTTGGGTCCGGCGATGGCGATGGCGTGCGAGAGTTCCTCGCAGGCTTCCGCAAAATGGCCCATGCGGATATGTTGCACGGCGAGGTTATTGTAGGCGTCCGCATACTCCGGAGAGATGCGTACGGCCTTTTCGAGTTCTTCCACTGCTTTTTCAGTCTGGCCGGATTCTGAGTATCGCTGCGCGGCTTCCATCGCCTGAAATGCCTTTCGTGACGGCGGGTGGCGCAACTGGGTGAATGAAATGGTACCCGGCGCCGAAGGTTTTACAGGCCCCTCCGGGAGACGCACGGTCAAGGGTCCGGTCTGCGGTGCCACGGTCACCAACTCCTGATGTACGAGTTCACCATGGAGAGTAATTACGCGCAGCGTGTATGTGCCGGAGTGAATGTCGCGTAATTGGAAAGTGCCATCGAACTGAACTTCGGTGCGACGGGTATCGGTGGAACGACCCAGGTCGGCCACTTCGATCAGATAGTCGTGATAAGGGACAGTTGAATCGCTGCGCAGTTCTCCTTTGATAGTGGAAACTACCTCGGGGGGTTGTTGCGATCGTCCGGGAATGGATAGATACACGATCGCCGTAAACACGGCCAGGGGCCGCAGACACCTGTTGCTCACAGTCTTCCTCCGTTTTATTAGTTTTTGAGATTGGGAGCTGTCGGCGTGGACAAATCTGCCTACCGTATCAGAATAAGGGAAACGCGCCGGCAGGGCCAATCGAAACTATTTATGGCTGCGATACGAACCCGGCGGCATGGCGCGGGCCCTAACTGAATGATAGGCTGGCAACTTGAGAATGAGATGACAATCTTCAGCATTGGTGAAATTTTGTGGGACGTATTTCCCGACACGGTACGCCTCGGCGGAGCGCCTTTTAACTTCGCGGTGCACGCCCACCGGCTGGGACACCGCGTGATTTTCCTGAGCGCCATCGGAGATGACGAACGCGGCCGAGCGGCCCTGGCGCGAGCCGCGGCGCTGGGACTGGAGACGGACTTCATCCAGGTGGCGGACCAGCCGACGGGAACCGTATCCGTGCGGCTGGATGCGGAGGGGCACCCCGACTTCACGATTCACCGGCCCGCCGCTTACGATTATCTTTCGCTTTCCGAACAGCAGCTACAGCGACTGGCGGCGCTAGAGCCCGACTGGATTTATTTCGGGACCTTGTATGCGATGGAAGGCCGTGCTCACGACTTATTGCGCCGCCTGTTGGATGCCGTGCCGCGCGCGCGACGCTTCTACGACGTGAATCTGCGTCGCGGCTGTTATACCGGCGAGTTAGTTCGCGATCTGCTCGCACGGGCTGACGCGGTGAAGATGAATGACGACGAGGCGGAACTGTTCCCTGACTTGGGCGAGGCGCCTTCGGTGGCCGTCACTCGTGGTGAACGAGGCTCCATAGTGCGCATCGGCAACGATCGGGCGGAGTGCCCGGGTTACGCGGTGAAGGTGGTGGACACGGTGGGCGCGGGCGATGCGTTCGCGGCGGCATTTCTGCATGGCCTCGCAGCGGGATGGAGTGCGGCGAAGACCGGTGATTTCGCCAACCGTTTGGGCGCGACGGTAGCCTCGCGGGCAGGGGCGGTGCCGGAGTGGTCGCTGGAAGAGTTGGCGGTCCGTCACGTCTAGGGCGCGGCGCGGCGCACGCCGATGGGGTGGGGAGCGTAGGGTGCAACGAACTCCACATTGCTCGTGCCGGAGATTTTTTTCTCCAGCCCCACGGCCCAATAGCAGGCGTTGACGATCATGCGCCGGAAGCCCTCGTTACGGAAATCCATGGGGTGGCCCATGGTGGTGGTGAAGATGCGATCCGGCTTGCCCGAACTGCCGGTGTAGGTTTTGGTCCACGCGACGGGCATTTGTTTCTTCGACGGATCGGGCGGCGAGGCAGGGTCCATCCCCATCAGCACCTGTCCCATCACCAGCGGCCGGCTGTCGCCGGAGAGCGCGGTAATCTCGTACACGTCGGACTCTCCCCACAAATCGCGCACTCCGCGCAGGATGGGATGCTGCTCCATCCCCGCCGCGATTACGCCGCGCGTGCTCTGCTTCTGATGCGCTCCGTAATGTGCGATCCACGTCTCGCCGAGCACCTGCCTGCCATAGCCGCCGGAAAACTGTTTGTCGTTGTAGCTATACTTCGCGTACGGGCTGTCTCGGTGCTTCTGATAGTTGAACGGATGCGTGGAAGTGCGCAAGCCGACGATGGGCCGGCCGGACTCGGTATAGTCGATGATCTCTTTCATCTGCGGGTCGGGCAGTTCCAGCCAGCGTGCGAACAGGACTACCAGGTCCGCGTGGCGCAGCGCTTCCAGGCCGGGGATGTTGTCGATGGTGTTGGGGTCGATCCGTCCCGTCTCGCGGTTGACGGAAAACAGTACCGTGCAATGGAAACCGTGGCGCTCGGCCAGGATCTGCGCGAGCGCGGGGATGGACTCTTCGGAGCGGTATTCCTGATCGCCGGCGATCAGCACCACGTGCTTCCCGCGGCCGGGCCCGTGCCCTCCGGAAAAGATCAGCGGACTCTGTTGGGCCAATGCGGAGGCGGCAAGCAGGAACGGGAGCGCGCGCGTCAGCACGACGTCAACCCTCCCGCATCCAAACGATTGACGTGGGTGGACGCGGCGCCGGCCTCACTGCTCCATCGGCGCCAATCGGCAGCGCGCCCTCGAGAGGCAGTTCCTTATCGCGGTTAGTGCGTGCGTAATTGGGAATCGCCATCATCGGGCTCCCATCGGCGAACTTACCCTTGATTACCATTACTCCGCCCAACAGGTCTCCCTTCCATTCGGCAGTTAGGGGGGCATTCGGGCTGAGGACCTTGTCGATACTCTGGTCCACCTGCTCGATGTTATAAATCAGCGGGCCGTAGCGCAGCGCCACCTTGTTGCGCGCGTCTTCGATCTTTTCGCTGGCGCGCACACGCTGCACCTTCATCGGCAGCACCACGTCCACTTTGTCGCCGGCCTTCCATGCGCGCGTAATCACGGCGTAGCCTTTTTCGATCGCGGGCTTCACCGCCTGGCCGTTCACTGCGAGCGAAACGACGCCGTTGGCCTCGGGAGTGTTCTTGTAGAGGCTGCTGACGCCGCGATCGGGCACGCGGATCCGGACGCTGAAACTCTTCGCCGTCTTCGGGTTCACCGTAATGCCAATCTTGCCGCTCCAGGGATAGTCGGTGGCCTGCACCATCTCGACATCGGTCCCGACCACGTTCTCCAGCGTGATCGTGCTGCCCACGAACAGGTTGACGTATACGCCTTCCGCGCTCTTGGCATACACCCAGGTCGGCATCATCAGCAGCGTTCGCGGAATGTTGCCCACGCAGCAGGGGCAGGTGTGCCACGGCGCGCGGCCGACGTTGGCATCCAGCGGATTCGTGTAATAGAAATTCTTCCCCGCCAGGTCCGTGCTGCCCAGCAGGGCGTTGTACATGGTCTGTTCGTAGAGGTCGGCGTACTTCGCATCGTGGTAGGCCAGGTTCATCTTCCACTGGAAGAAAATCTCGCCGCAACTGGAGCACGATTCGCAATAGGCGCGGTTCCTCAACGAGTAGTTCGGACCGAAGCCCTCGGACGTTTCGCCGCTGCCCACTCCGCCGGTCACATAATATTTCCTGTTGACCATGTTGTCCCACAGCGATTTCACCGCGCTCTGGTAATCGGGGTCATGCGTTTCCACGGCGACGTCCGCCATTCCCGAATAGTTGTACATGGCGCGGACGGCGTGCCCCACCGCCTCGTACTGCTGGGTCACCGGCAGGTGACTCTGATCGTATTCCTGCCGTTCGCGATCGTTGCGCGCCGCGTTGTAGCGCCCGTCCAGCAGGAACTTGGCGAGTTCGACGTACTTCGTGCCCTTTCCGCCTCCCTCCATATCGTTCACGAAGCGGCCGAAGCGCACCAGCGCCTGCTCCATTTCCTGGTGGCCGTCGTACCAGGCCTTCTTGGGCGCCGGCCCGAGGTTGGCGCACCAGCAGTCCGCCAGCTTCTTCGCGGCGTTGTACAGGCGGGCGTCCTTCTTATTGGTCATCAGGTAGTGGTTGATGGCCGATTCCAGAAAGTAGCCCGCGGTGTAGCCTTCGTGATCGCCGCGCCGTTGCCAGTGCGCGAACGGGCCGGGGTCGATGTTGCCGCGCGCGTCCACGCGGGGCAGCGTGAACGCCGTCTGCAGATAGCCGTCCGGTTCCTGCGCCGCGAGGATCGTGGGAATCCAGTCCGCCAGCGTGGCACGCATCTTCTCGTGCGCTGCGACGATCTCCGCATCGCCTTGCGGGTCGATCATCAGCGCGATGCTCATCGCCTCCACCGTCTGGTGCACCCAGGCGTTGCAGAACACATATCCCTTGTGCGCGCCGTGCGGCTCACCGCGCAGCGCTCGCCCGGCTTCCACGAAATTATCGATTCCGCCCGGTCCCTGCGTCAGGTCGGTACGGTTGATCTGGTCGATGCAGTGCGGAATCCAGCTCACCATGAGGGCTTTCGCGCGCGCGTTCCACAGCGGACTGTCGATCTTGAAATTCTTCGTGTAGACCGCGTCGAGTTGCTTCGCCGGGGGCGGCGTCTCCACCGAGACGGTCAACGTGGACGCGGCTTTGGATTGTCCGTTGTCCACCGTCAGCCGCAGCACGTACGCGCCGGGCGTCGAGAACGTCGCCGTGGTGATCAGCGCCTTTGCGTCGGCGAAACTGACGTCGCCCGGTCCGGAATCTTTGGTCCACATCGCGGTGAACGCCGGCCCGGAGGGCGGGGAAGGCGGCGTGTCCTGCCGTCCGCGACTCTGGTTCGATCGCGGCGGATCGCCGTACCCGGCCCATCCGCGCAGATAAGTCTTCCCCGGCAGTATGGCCACGCGGTCGACGCCCGCCACGCCTTTCAGTCCGGCTTCCGCCGCCGCGGCGCAGGAGAGTATCGCACTTTGGATCAGCGGCGTCATTGCTACCGATCCCACCGCGGCCTTGCCCGTTCTTCCGAGCATTTGCCTGCGGGTTAGTTTCGTAGATTTCGAATCGCTCATCACGGGGAGCACCTCCATGAACGGAATGCGGCGCCCTTATTTTCGCTCAGCCTTATTCCATCCGCAATAAGGTCTGAAAACACCATCCAAACTGAAATCGTGATTTAATCGTGGGGAAGCCTGTTCATCTGGCATGACGCGGAGTGTGGGAACGAAAGTGTGTCCCAGCGCTTTCGCGCTAATGGAGATTCTATGTTGGTGCGATTGTTCCTGACGGTAATACTGGCCGCCGGTTTCGCTTCCGCGCAAGGCGGTCGTGGCGGTGGCGGCGGTGGCGGCGGCGAAGAAGGGATGGGCGGCGGAGGCGGCATGGGCGGCGGAATGCCGCAGATGCGGCGGCAGAGCAGGCAGGACATGCTGTTCGACAAGCTCAAGCTCAACAAGGAACAGAAGGAACAGGCGACCCAGATTCTTTCGGCGGCGATGGAGAAAGCAGCTCCCACGCGCGACCTGCTCACCAAAGGCCGTGTCGTGATCGCCAACGCCATCACAGGCAAGGCAAGCGAAGACGAAGTCAAGAAGATGTTGGGCGAGTACGCCGCCGTCAGCACGACCATGACAGGCATTGAGGCTGACGTCTTCGCCAAACTCTATGCGCTGCTCAAGCCCAACCAGCAGGCCAAAGCGCCGCAGGCATTTGAACTGCTGGCCGGCATGTTCGCCGGCGGCGGCATGCAGGGCGGCGGTCGCGGCAGAGGCGGCCAGGGCGGCGGTGAGGGGAGGCAATAGATGCTCAAACGAATTCTGTTGGCAGGACTCTTGGCGTCGGCGATGGCATTGGCCCAGGGCGGACGAGGCGGCGGTGGCGGCGGCAAGAACGGCGGCTCGAACATGCCCGGCATGGCCTTCGGCGGGACGCGCCTCGACCGCATGTCCGACGCGCTCAAGCTCTCTAAGGACCAGAAGAGGGATGTCAAGGCGGCCATGGACGATGCGCAGAAGGAGGCCACCCCGATCCATGAGCAGATGATGGAAGGCCGGCTGACGATTGCCGCAGCCATCGCCGCGGGCAAGAGCCAGGAAGAAATCGATAAGGCGGTCCACAGCGAAGCGGACCTGGACACGCAGATGACCTCAATCGAATTGCACGCCTTCGCGAAGGCCGTGTCGGTGCTGGAGGCCGATCAGAAACAGCGCGGCATACCAATGATTTTCGCCATGGTACACGGCGCGTTCAACGGTAAGAACTGGAACTCGGACCAGCAGTAGGACAGGCCTCCTGGCGCCTCCTGGCCTGTCCACTTACTTATAGCCAGAGTACCGGCTGCCGGACCGGAAGATTGCGCAGCACTTCTTCCACTGTCGGGTCGGCCTCCAGTTTCTTCCAGAGCGCGATGTATTCCGGTTTGTCCAATGCCACGCCGGCAAACACGAGACAGGGCTGGCGCACGGGCCACTCTTTGTCGTACATGACATCCGGCGGTTTGGGCCACTTCTTCTTGTCGGCGATGAACGGTACCATCCACGCCATCGCCTTCGCCATGCCGCGCCCGTCGGGCATTTGCCATGTCCAGAGATTGTCTTCCCCAGTGCTCAGCGTCTGTACCAGAATCGCCATCGCATCCAGGTTGAAGAGCGAGTATCCGTAGGGCTTGGTGCGCGCCATTTCCAACGGGAAACTGCCGTCGGCGGCTTCCTGGTTCGGAATCAGCACCGTCTTATAGCGCTTACGGCACCACTCCATCTGTTCCTGGTTGCCGGTGAGTTGCGCAAACGCCGCCACCTGGGTGCACCAGCACGTGCCGTGATTGTTCTTGGCGTCGCGCTCCGTGATGCCGTAAGGGTGCGTGGTCATCCAGCCGATATAAGACGCGAACCAGCTCTTTACACCCGCCAGGTCGGCCGGTTTCATGTCGAGCTGCCCGGCGGCGCGCGCCACTTCCACCAGGTGCAGCGTGTCGATGATCCCTGTACCCCGGCCCGTGAATCGACCCTGGATGGCCTGCGCGTATTGCAGGTTCGGGTTCATGCGCGTGGCCTCGTCCACAAACCAGGCGCGGAGGTGCCCGGCGGCATGTTCGGCGTACTTCCGGTCCCTGGTGATTTTGTACGCCGCCGCCAGCGCGGGCACCGCCAGGCTGAGCCGGATCATGGCACGCCGGTGTTCCACGAAGTTATCGGGATTGGTCATCCCGTCGCGCTGTATATACGGAGCTTTCGGATTCGCCGGGTCGGGCCACCAGTAATCGCCTTCGCTGAAAAAATCGTGCTTGCCCCCTGCGCTCCGTGGACTACCGGCCGCGGTCACGGTGACCGGCGCCTCATTGAGGTACTTATCGGCGGCCTTCAGCACGCGCGGCCGTTCGATGGCGGCGAGGTCAAGCTTTTCGGCGGCTCGAGGGGCGCGCATCGCGGGCAGGGCAAGCGCGGAAGCGAGAAACGTGCGGCGTTGCATACCACGCCAGTTTAACTCGCGGCGCCCGACGGACTTTTACCAGCGTTGTGGCGCACACCTCCGAGTGTGTGCGCCACGCTGGTTTTCGACCCCAAGCGCCTGGTTGGTATCGTTATACCCGAACAGTTCCTAATGGGACTGCGCCATAGCCACGATGTGGATGCGGCGGTTGCGCTGCCAGCAGGCTTCGTCGTGGTCTTCGCAGACCGGCTTTTCTTTGCCGAAGCTGATCACGTCGAGTTGCGCGGAGGGAATACCTACCTGGACCAGGTAGTCCTTGGCGGCCCCGGCGCGCCGGTCGCCCAGTGCGACGTTGTACTCGGCGGAGCCGCGCTCGTCGCAGTGGCCCTCGATGGTCAGCTTATAGTTCGGGTAATCCTTCAGAATGTCGCGCAGTTCCGTGGAGTCGGCCTTCAGGGCTGTCACGGCGTCGGGACGCAGCGAGGCCTTGTCGTAGTCGAAATAGGCGTCTTCGATTTTGGCCAGGAGCTCATCGATGCGGGCGCGGGTGGTGGCATTGGGATATCGCTCCGGCGCCTTTGCCGCGGCGGATTGCGTGGTCGCGGTACTCCTTGGCGGAGGAGCAGGCCTGGAGGTTGCCGTGGACGTGGCGGCCGGAGGTGGCGGCGGCGGCGGTGGAGCAGCCGCTACCTTCTTTTTGGCGCAAGCCGCGCCGAGCAAAGCGATGGCAGCAACGGCGATCAAAGTACGTTTGGGAGCGTGAATCATCGTGTTCCTTCCTAATTTCGATTGAAACCGGATTTGGGGTACGGGCGGAATCCTGTCTACACAGGATTTTTAGAGGACGTAGGTTGAACTACACTCAAGACTGGAAAGGGTCGCGCTCCCATTTGCTTTCTTACACGGGCAGTCCGGTGGCCGGGTCTGAGGAGAGGCGCCGCAAGCCCTCGTGGCTGATCCTGTCCCTGGGCTTCGGAGGGCTGCTGATCTGTATCGTGGCGGCCGCCGTGGATACGCTGGTCACGTTGCAGCGGGTTCGCGACACCGAGGCGCACGCGCGGAAGGCGTTCGTGACCCGGCTCAGCGGACTGGATCAGATTCGCGCGCAGATCTACCTGTCGGGGACGTACGTACGCGACTTGCTGCTCTCGCCCGACCCCGACACCGCCAAGGTGCAGGCGGCGCACCTGGCCACGCTGAAGCAGGAAACCTACCAGGCACTGGATGTGTACGGGCGCGAGTTGGAGGCAGAGGAGCGGGAGCCGTTTCTCACGCTGCGCAACCAGATCGATGCCTACTGGAAAGTGCTTGATGCCACCATCGGATGGTCGCCGCAGGAGAGAGACCGCCTGCGGATGTCGTTCTTTTATAACGAACTGGTCCCGCGGCGTACGGCCATGCTGCAGATTGCGGACCGTATCGCCTCAGTAAACGAACTTGGCCTGACGCGGTCGGAAGACCGGTCGGCCGCCTCGGCGGACAGTCTGCGGCGCTACCTCATGTGGACCTTCGCGGGCACGCTGGCAGGCGGCCTGGTGCTGGCGCTGTTGACCATCGGCTTCACGCTCCGGCTGGAGCGGGAACTCGACCTGCGCCGGGCGGACTTGCAGGAACTCTCGACGCTGCTGCTGCGCGCACAGGAAAACGAACGCCGCTCGCTGGCGCGCGAACTTCACGACGAAATCGGGCAGTCGCTCTCAGCGATCCTGATGGAGACGGAGGGCGCCGAGTGCGGTAACCCGTCGGGCAATGTCCGCGGGCACCTCGATTCGATCAAGGGACTGGCGGAAAAAACGGTCAACCAGGTACGCGACCTGGCGCTGCTGCTGCGGCCGTCGATGCTGGACGATCTCGGCTTGGCGCCGGCGTTGAACTGGCACGCGCGGGAAACCAGCAAACGCACCGGACTGAACGTGGTGGTCGATGCCGACGACGCCCTCGACAGCCTGCCCGACGAGCACCGCACGTGCATCTACCGGTTGGTGCAGGAGGCGGTGAACAATGCCGTGCGCCACGCCAACGCGCGGGCCGTCGACGTCTCGGTGCGCAAGGATGGCCGCAAGGTGAATGTCACCGTGCAGGACGACGGGGCCGGTTTCGATACGCGATTCATGCGCGGCCTTGGGCTGCTGGGCATGGAAGAGCGGGTGCGCCGGCTGGGAGGGCGCCTCAAGATCAGTTCGGAGCCGGGGCGCGGGACGCTGGTTCAAGCCGTCCTGCCGGTGGCCGAACTCTACCAAAGGAATGGACATGAAGGCAATTCGTATCTTGTTGGCTGACGACCACACGGTAGTGCGCGACGGCCTGCGGGCCCTGCTGGAGCGCGAGAGTGATATGACCGTGGTGGGGGAAGCGGCGGACGGCCGGGAGAGCATCCGGCTGGCGGAGACGGAAGCGCCCGATGTGGTGGTGATGGACCTGGCGATGCCGAACATGAACGGCATGGAGGCCACACGGCGCATACTGGCGGCGAACTCACGCGTGGGCGTCGTGATCCTGAGCATGCACCAGGACGAGAGCTACGTACTGGGCGCTTTGAAGGCGGGAGCGAAAGGATATTTGCTGAAGGATTCGATGCGCGGCGAAGTGGTGCAGGCGATTCGGGCAGCGTCGCAGGGGCGCTCTTTCCTGACCCGCAAGGTGGCCCGGATTTTGCAGGAGGACTACATAGGGCGGCTGCAGCAGCGCGGCCTGGAAGACCGTTACGATTTGCTGTCGGATCGCGAGCGCGAGGTGCTGCAAATCATCGCCGAGGGGCGATCCAACAAGGAAGTCGCCGCCCTGCTGAATATCAGCCTGACTACGGTGGAAACTCATCGCGGACACATTCTGCAGAAGCTGGATATCCACGGCATTCCGGAACTGATCCTTTATGCGGTACGCAAGGGCATCATTTCGTGATGCCCTTGCGCGCGGCGTAGTTATCCATTGAGGCGGATCGATTTGGCCACGTCGCCGCGACGCTCGGGAATAAATTTTACCGAGACGCGCTGATTCGTATCCCGGGTCAGGTCCTTCAGGGCGATGGTCTGATCGCCGGACTTGATCAGGGTTTTCGCGTTGACATACATGTCGAAGGGAATGCCTTCCGGAGTTTGAACCACTACTAAGTTCCGATCGGGATCGACGCTGGTGATCTTCCCGGACAGGAATTCCGGCGGCCAGTTACCGCGCATGCCCGCGGCGGCCAGCGGGATCGCCGACATCAGGGCGCAGGTGGATATGGCCAGTAACGAACGTTGTATAATCGTCATGATTTTACCTCCTTCTGAGAGTTAGTCCTCTCCCACGTCTTGCCTAAGTTCCCGGTATTCTTTCGAAACACCCGCGAACTGGACTGCGTGCCCGACGGAATGTGAAAGGGCGGTGGCTTCATCCTCGAGGTTGTTCAGGTTATTCTGGTACGCGGCGAGCCAGAGTTCATTCCGATGAGTGTTGCCGAAGACGATGGCGTCCTGCGCGTTGTCGGCCATCAATTGAGTGTCGGTCACGATCTGGTCGATTTCGTTCTGCTGCCATGGGGCCACGACTCGGCGTATGGTTTGCAGGCGGCAGAGTTTGGCGCCAATGTCGTTGATCTCTGCTTTCAGGTACTCCAGTTCGTCCGCGTGGGCGTCCCAGGTCATCTGGTTATCGCGGGCAAAGCTTTGCAGCATGTCGGCATGATACAAGGCGTCCTGGGCGTCGGATTGAATGTCCTTAAAGATGGTGTTGGCTTCGCCCTTGAAGTCCCATGTGTACGAGGCGGCGGTCGGTTCCGCCGCTACGCACTGGTGGGACGCCGTGGCGGCGGACGCCGGAACGGCACATAGGGCCAATGCGGCAGAAATACAACCGCTGCATAACAATGTTCTAAGTCGCATGTTCGACTCCTTCCGTATTGATTGACGTGACAGGGGGCCGGTCGGCGCATCCTGTCGGGACCTTATGGGGGATGGTTAAATACAGAGTTACTGGTGCGGGTCTGACTGGAGCTTGGAGAGGATGTGGTCCAGCACTGCGTCGGTTTTACAGGATGGGGGCGCGGCTTTCCAGATGCGAATAGCCGTCTCCATTTTCTGGTCCGAGACTTCAAGGCTGACCGCCGGCTTCTTCAGAAGGGGCATGGCCTTCTCGATCTCCGGCGACGGTCCGCAGGCGGAGGCCGCGGCCAGGACGCGCTGCAGGATCTCGTCCCAACGTCGCGCGCGTTGTCTCACGGAGAGCCCCTTCCGGGTGGGGTCCAGGCGAAGAATTTCTTCCACCCGATCCACGGCGGCGCGCGCATCCGCGTTGCCGGGATCCGCCTCCGCGGCGTTCCGGTAGGCGTCCAATGCGGGCGCGTCTTTGTCCGCGGCGAACCTGGTGTCGCCGAGCGTCATCCAGACACTTGCATCCGCCGGGAAGTGTCCGGCCAGTTCGGCGTAGGCTTCCTCTACCTGCTCCGGCGTGCCGATGGTCTTCACGAGGTTCGCTGCCTCTTTCCCTACGGCGTAATCGTCTCCGCGCTGCGCGATGATTGAGAGCAAAAGGGAGACAGCCTCGTCGCGCCGTCCGGCATCGGAGAGTAAGGAAGCGTATTTCAATTGGGCGGCGCGACGCCGGGCCTCCTCGGATGCGGGCCAATCTTTAGCGAGCGCCTGCCTCAGGAGTTCGAGCGCCTGTTTTTTGTCTCCCTCGGCGAGAGCGATCTCGGCCAATCCCATCCAGACAGGGCCGTTCTGAGGATCGGCTTTCACCACTCCGGAGAGATAGGAGGAAGCGTCCTCGAACTGACCCGACTGTAGGAGGGCGAGACCAAGCGCGGCGCGCGCCTTGACGTCCTGAGGAGAGTGGGCAAGGGCATTGCGGAATGCCGAGACGGCTTCATCAACCTGTCCTTGCGCGAGCATCTTTTCGCCGCTGCGATAGGCCTGAACGCCCAGATCGGAGCGGCGGGAGCGCTGCCAGAAGACGAACCCGGACACGATGAGCACGGCCGCAACAGTGATGGCGGCCACCGCGGGGAGCCAGTTCTGGGCGGCCTCGGCAGCGCTCCGTTCCTGTTCCTTGGAAGCGGCCAGGTTTTTGTAAGCGCCCAGAGCGTCCTGGGAATTCAGCACACCAATTCGGGTTCCCCCGGCGCGGCTGACGACAATGACTTCGTCTACGCCGGCCTCCCCCATACGCTGCAATGCCAGGTCCAACGGGTGGTCAGGATGGACTTGAGGAACATCCGCGGGAGCGGCGACGGAGGATCCGGCCGGCAGCGGCCGCATGGCCGGCTCAACGGTCAAGGGCTCGGGCCGGTGACCCGCGGAAGGCATCGTGATGCCGTCCTGGTGGGATAGCGCCTCATAGATCGGCAGCCGCTGCAACTTCTGCGCCAGGACGTAACTGCACATGTTGGCGATCATCAACGGCACGATGATGGTGTAATCGCGCGTGACTTCGAAAATCATGATCACACTGGTCATCGGGGTGCGCACGATGCCGGCGAAGGCTGCGCCCATACCTACCAGGGCGTAGGCGCCAGCGTTACCAGTGTGGTCGGGCATCAGGAAATGGGCGACATGTCCCACGGAGCCGCCGAGCATGGCCCCGATGAAGAGGGCCGGCCCGAAGATGCCTCCTGCGTTGCCCGAGCCGTAGCTTGTGCTGGTGGCCACGAGCTTCAACACGAGGAGCAGCAGCATCATCTTGAACGCCATCTGGCCGTTGAGCGCGTCGCTGACCAGGTTATAGCCGACGCCCAGCACTCCCGGAGCGGCGAGCGCCAGCAAGCCCACCACCAGGCCGCCGGCGGCGGGTGTGAACGGCTGCCATCGCTTGGGCGCCATGAGAAACTTGGCACGCTGCCAGAGCAGGAGCTTCACGAAGGCGGTGGATACGAGACCTCCGAGCAGTCCCAGCAGGGCGTAGATCAGGAACTCCACCGGGTGCACCAACTGGTAAGCCGGGACGTGAAAGAGGGGCTCGTCGCCCAGAATCAGGCGGAGGACGATCCACGATGTGCACGCGCCGATCACGACGGAGCCCACCACGCGGGCGTGCAGATCGGCCAGGATCTCTTCAAGCGTGAAGAGGACGGCCGCCAGCGGCGTGTTGAAGGCGGCGGCTACCGCGGCCGCCGTACCGACCGGAATCAACGAGCGAACGTGGGCCTCGCTCAGGCCGAGGCGCCGGCCGGCCGCGGAGGCGATTCCGGCGCCGATATGGACCGAAGGGCCTTCGCGGCCGAGGGCCACACCGCTGCCCAGGGTGATGGCAGAGCAGATGAATTTCCCAATGACCGTACGCATGTGGATGACGCCGTTTTGGAGGACGAGAGCCACGCGCGTCTGTGGGATGCCGCTGCCCCGTGCGTCGGGGAAATATTTGAAGAGCAGCCAGCCCCCCACCAGCGAACCTAATAGCGGGCTGAGGAGTCGCTGTACGCTTCCGGCGGTCAGCAGAACCCGGCCCATGCGCTCGGTGAGAGCGACGAAGGCGACGACAATCAGGCCGACCACGGCGCTGATGACGAGGGCCAGGAGGAGGAGAATCTTGTCCTCATGCTCTCGAAGATCCACTCGTGCCAGACGCTGCTGTAATGGTTCGAACAGCTTGTTGAAGGCCCGGAGGCCTGGGGTTGTCACTCCACTATTGTGCCAGCTATGATGGGGACGCCGCATTGCGTATCTCCAGGAGATGCATGAAGAAGCTGACGAAACATGGAAATAGCCTGGCGCTGGTTATTGATCGTCCAATCCTCGACTTGCTGAAGATCGATCCGGACACGACGCTGGATGTCAGTACGGACGGCAAACGGCTGATCGTCGCGCCGGCCGAGGCGTCGCTGCGGCGAAAGAAGTTCGAGGCGGGCCAGGAGTTGGCACACCAGCGGTATGGGAAAGCGTTTAAGAAACTCGCGGAGTGATTGCGTAGCCTGGTGGGGCGGACCCCGGGGTCCGCGCATAGGCGTTAAAATAAGCTCGTTTCCCGGAATACCCGCCGAGCTTCTGATTCCGATTGAGCTACCCCGACGTGACCACCATCGGAAACGGCTTGGCGTTCATCGGCACTAACGGCTTCATGTGCCCCGATTCACTGCTTCGTGGGTTTCGTGAGGATTCTTATCTGCACGTTCCGCGAGGTCTGATTTCACCCCACATTTGGCAACAATGTATTTCGTTGCAGCGTACAGGAGGGCGATTGAATGGTCAACAAACGATCAGGCGTTGAGTTTGGGACCGCCCAGGCCGAGCGCGCCCTGGACCTTGGTCTGGAGCACGGTCACCTGATCCTTGGCCTTGGTGAGAACATCGATCTTTTTGGCGACCTCGTCGGACGCGGAGCCGGTGCCCTCCACGGTGCCGGCGCCGCCCTGGTTGATGTCGTTCTGGCCGAAGCCGCCACTGTCCTGGAAGGTGACGAAGACCTTATCGAGCTTGAAGAGATCGTTGGTCCCATAGATTTTGCCGGGGACGGTGGTCTTGGTGCAGCGGAAGTAGTACTGTGACTGGGAATCCTGCCCGCCCTCGACGGCGGCGGTGGTGCCGCGCAGTGTCTTGCGATCGCTGGCAGCCTGCTTGAGGTTCTCCTGTTGATTCTTGCCGACCGAGATCGCGTTCTCCACCTGAGCCAGGAAGCGATCGGCATCGGTGAGGAACAGGACGCCCTTCGCCTGGTCCTTGCCCTTCTTACCGCCCTTATTGAGCTCTTCCATGAGGGCCTGGCTGGCTTCGGCCAACTCCTGCTTGGCGCTGGCGAAGGTCTGGATCAGCAGCGAGAGTTGCTTGGCCGCAGCGTCCATCTGATCCTGGTAGCCGACCATGTTCTGCGCATCGCCGGCCGCGTTGAAGGTGGTCTCCTCGGCGGCGGCCTTGATGATCAACTGCTGGAGGTTGGCGATCTTGTCTTTATTGGCGTACTCGCCGATGGCCTTCACCAGGGACTCGGCCATCTTGTCGGGGCCACCACCGTCGCCGAGGACCGACGCGGCGTCGGTGCCCATTGCCTTGAGGATGGCCGCCTTCGAAGGGTCCTCGGGGGTCGAGACGGTGGCACCCGGGCGAAGCCCGCTGATGCTGGGGTCGATATCGACGCTGCCTCCGGCCTCCTTGGGGATGGCGAGGGCGTTGGTGGCACCGCCTCCGCCGGCGAGGCCCGCCACCGCGGAGCAGATCTTGACGACCTTACCGACACCGCTGGCCACCTGATCGATCTCCGCGCGCACGGCGGCGAGCTTGGTGGCGGCATCGGCGCCGTTGGCCTTGGCTGCGGCGGCCTTCGCCTTGTTGACGGCGCCTTGGAGCAGATTGGCGGCGCCGCGGGCGGCGGTAAGTTGTCCTTCCATCTTCTTACCGGCGGTGTTCAGGTTCGTCCGGGCAGCGCGGAAGCGTTCGAGACCTGCCTGGCCGGCCCCCATCTTGAGGCCGGGCGTGTTCCCAAAGGCCGTCCCCACGGCTCCGAGCGGGTCGTCGCTGTGGGCGCCGACGACCGACAGGGCCTCGGTGGCTTCGGCGGTGAGACGGTGGTAGTCGGCAAAGGCGACCCGGTATTGTGCGGCGAAAGCGGTGGTATCGACGGCAGAGACGTCGAGCTTGTCATCAAGCACGGAGAGGAGGGCCCTGGTGGCGGTGTTGGTGGCCACCGGTGCGAACTTCGATTCCAGGTCCGAGTTTTGTTTTTCCGCCAGTCCGAGGTTGGTGACTTGCTTGTCGATGTCGGCGATGAGTTCGCCCACACGGCTGCGGTCGGTCTGCACGGAGACGGTGTCGATCTGCAGGGGAGCCTTGAGGGCCTGAGCCTCGGCTTCGTCACCGGCGCCGAGGAGGTTGCCAGTGGTGGGATCTGGAATCCGATCCAGCTTTGTGTGAATGAGGCGCGCCACGGGCCGGTTGCCAATGGTGCGCTGTAGTTCCAGAATGCGATGGACAGAGGAAGTGGGAGCCGCCTGCTGCCGATCCTGGAGGTCTACGTTCTGCTTACTGCTGTCCTTCGAGATCTTGGACTCGACCGATGCGTGTTCCATGCTTCACCCTCGTAAATCACTCTATTATGCATTTTTTGGTGGGGAATCGCGGGGCTGGGCCGCGTCAAGGGTTGGGAGTAAGGGGTGTCGCCAGGCTTAGTTCGACTGCTCGCCACCGGCCGCGGCCATCCGGCGCAGTACACAATCGCCGCCCGCGCGGTTGCACATCGCGGCGGATCGAGCAAGGTTGTGGACAAAGTGGCGTTTCCATCCATTACCCAAACTTATGGTGGGGCCGAATGCCATTAATGGAAGACAACGCCGTCCTTCGTTCCATTGAAAACAGGCCGATCGGGTATGGCTGATCGATCTGTATGGATATGGTAATGTTAGATGTATGAAGAAGACGCTCCACATTGATGAGGTCACCCTTCGCGACGCGAAGAAAGCCTGTGGCGCAGCGACCGATACACAAACCGTGCGGCTCGGTCTCGAAGCTCTGATCCGACATGCAGCCTATGAGAGATTGCGAAAGCTCAGGGGTTCCGATGCGGACGCGAAAGACGTTCCGAGGCGCCGGCCGGAGACCCGCAAAACAAAAACGGCGGCCTGATGGTTTTGGTAGACACTTCCGTCTGGATCCGTTTTCTCGCCAACCGCATGCCGTACGCTGCCGAACTGGACCGCTTGCTCGAGAGAGACGAAGCCGCCGGGCACGACCTCGTGTATGGCGAGTTGCTGATCGGAGATTCCCGCGGGCGAACCCAGCTGTTGAATTCGTACGACCTCATTCACCGGGTTCCGGCTGTCGGTCATACGGACGTCGCAACCTTCGTGCGGTCGCACAAGTTGCACGGCAGAGGCATTGGGTGGATCGATGCGCATCTGCTCGCTTCCGCCCTTGTCGCCGACACGTCTCTCTGGACAGCGGACGAGCATTTGGCCAGGCTGGCCAGCGAACTCGGAATTGCATACCGGTCTCGCCGCCCCTAACGAAACGCCGTGGCCGTCCGGCGATGGACGCTGTTCGTTACTTTTCCGGTGTCGCCGTTTAACTCCTGGCCCTTCCAGTTTGGCGGTTGATGCGACACAATGCCGCACAGGAGGACCGCCTCTCGTGAACAAAATCAGATGCCTCCGCGCGAAGCAAGCCGGCGAGGGCGCCGGCTGCGGACGAGGGCGTCCGCCCCACCACGGATCCATTACCCTGGAAGCATGCTCGCCCTGGCGCTGTTGGTCCTCAACCACGTCACCGTAATCGACGTTGTCCATGGCGTGGCGGATGCTGATCGCGCGGTCGAAATCGAAGGCACTCATATTCGAGCCGTTCTCCCGTCCGCCGGGTATCGCGCACCGGGCGGCGCCTCCGTCTTCGATCTGCCGGGCCGGTACGTCCTGCCGGGCTTCATCGACATGCATGCGCATGTTCTGTTCCCGCCGCTTGACGGGGACGGTCGCCCGCTTCCTTCATTCGATCGCGAGACCTCGCTCGCGCTGCTCCGGACACTGCTGTTTTCCGGGATTACCACCGTGCGCGACCCGGGCGATGCCACCGAGGCCGCGGTCGCTGTGCGCGGCATGCTCGCACGGGGCACGATTGTTGGCCCGCGCCTGTTAACCGCCGGCCGCATCCTCACGGTCGCGCCCATGCGCCATGCCATCTATGCATCCGTGACCGATGAGCGCCAGGTGCGCGAAGAGGTCGCCTGGCAGGCGCGCGCAGGCGTGGATTTCATTAAGGTGTACCAGGACATGCCGCCCGCTCTCGTCCGTGCCGCCATCGACGAAGCCCACCGTCACGGCCTGCGCGTCATCGGCCACGTGCAGTCCACCACGTGGACCGAGGCTGCGCGTGCGGGGATCGACTTCATCGCCCACGCCGCACCTTGGGCGCCCGAGTACCTGCCGCCAGCTTCGCGGGCCATCTACCAGCCGGATATGTTCGGCCGCGTCTACTGGCTGGAACATTTGGATCTCAACGCCGCCAGCGTGCAGGAGATGATTGCGGCGCTCGTCTCGCATCACGTTTCGGTGGACCCTACGCTCATAGCTTTCCGCACGAAGTTCTGGGGCGACGACCCCCAATACACGGAGAATCCGCGTCGCACTGCGGCACCGCCGAAGCTCTGGGATGGATTCGCCCGCCGCAGCAACACTGCCGCCTGGACGGCCGACCAGTATCGCGCGGCGCGCCTGCAGTGGCCCAAGCTGCTCGCGCTGGTGAAACTGATGTACGATCGCGGCGTGTTGCTGACAGCCGGCACGGACACCCCGTTTCCCTGGATCGTGCCCGGTGTGAGTTTTCACGAGGAACTGCGTCTGCTGGCCGACGCGGGTATTCCGACCGCAGCCGTGATTCGCATGGCCACGATCAATGCCGGTGTCGCCCTGAAGCTGAACATTGGGTCAGTCGAGCCCGGCAAAGAGGCGGATCTGGTGGTTCTTGGCGCGAACCCGTTGGAGTCGCTGCGGAACACCGAACGCATCGAGATCGTCATTAAGGCCGGCCAGGTCTACCGGCCTACGATGTAGCGTCTCTTCAAACGGTGTTGACCTTCAGCATCGTGTAGGAGTGCGGCGGGAAGGTGTAGCGCAGGCGGCGCCCTTCGGCGGTTGCGGAGCGCTCGACGGTCTTCACCATGGTCTTGTCGAAATCGTTCTCCGATTTGATGTTCGGGCCGGTGACTTCGGAAACGGCGACGGGGCCGGAGAACTGCGTGTCCTCGAGTTCGAAATCGGCGCTGAGGGGTTGATCGGGGTGGCGGTTGACGGCGTTGATGACAAGCCGTCCGTTATCGATGGCCGCTGACACGTCGAGGTATGGCACATCGTCGAAGCGTTTGGTTTTGTACTTGGGACTCTCCACGAAAAGTTGGAGAGCCTTGCCTTTCACGTGATTGGCGAAGAGGGCCAGGGGATGATAGATGGTCTGCAGGAAGATGCCGCTGTCATTGCTGAAAATGGGCGCGATGACGTTGACCAGTTGCGCCATGTTGGCGATTTTGACGATGTTGGCGTGATTGACGAAGGAGTTGAGGAAAGTCGCAACGACGAGCGCATCTTCGAGATTGTAGTGTTCTTCCAGAATGCGGCGGCCGCGCTGCTGGGAGCCGCGGGCGCGATACCAGACATTCCATTCGTCCCAGGCGATGTAGATTTTGCGTTTGCCGGGCTGGCCGGAGAGGGCGGCATCGATGATGCCCTCGGCGGTCTTGGTGCGATGGTCGAGTTCGATGGAACTGGCCATGAAATCGCCGAAATCGTCGCTGGGATTGCCGACGTAGGTGTGAAGCGAGAGGTAGTCGGCATGTTGGCGCAGGTATTCGAGGATGGTGCGGTTCCAGGCGGTCCAATCCGAGCCGGGACCGAAGTTGGAAGAACCGGCGGCGATCAGCTTGACCGAGGGGTCGGTCCACTTCATCAGCTTGGCGGCTTCCAGGGCGAACTTGCCGTAGTCGTCCGCGCTGCGGTGACCCATTTGCCAGGGGCCATCCATCTCATTGCCGAGTCCCCACATCTTGACCTTCCACGGATCGCGGCGTCCGTTCTGGCGGCGCAGGCGGGTCATGGCGGTGTCTTCGGCGGAATTGCAATACTCCACCCACTGCTGCGCGTCGGTCCACGTGCCGGTGCCGAGGTTGGCGCAGATGTAGGCCTGGGTGCCGAGCATCTCGACGTAGTTGAGGAACTCGTGGGTGCCGAAGCGATTGGATTCGACGGTGCCCCACGCCATTTCGAGGCGCGGCGGACGCTGGTCGCGCGGGCCGATGCCGTCGCGCCAATTGTAGTTGGAGGAGAAGTTGCCGCCGGGCCAGCGCAGAAGGGTGACATTGAGCTTGCGGACCGCCTCCAGGACGTCCTTGCGGAAGCCGTTGGAATCGGAGAGGGGTGACTTCTCTTCGAAGATGCCGCCATCGATGCAGCGGCCAAGGTGCTCGACGAAGTTGCCGTAGATCATGGGATCGATGTCGCCGATGACGCGCTCGGTATCGATCTTGATGCGGGCGTGGAGGGCGACCGGTTGTCCGCGCAGGATGTAGGGCGCGGCTGCTACGGTCAGTGCGAACTTGCGTCGTGAGAGTTTCATAATGTTGTCCTGCGGAGTGAGGGCGGCGTGCTGCGTGGTGACCTCTCCCTGATCGGAGCCGCGCGCGTAAGCAAGCGGTTGCCTAATGCGTTCGTGAATTTCTCAAACGGCATACCAAGCAGCGGCCAGGGCGCAGGCGAAGAGCAGGGCAGTGGTGCGAATCATCTGTTCCCCAAGTTGTGACGATAGACCACTGCGTGATGGGAGTCAATCCAAGTGTTAAATGGACTATTTCTATAATGCTATATATAGGCACAGCCTGGAAGGGAACTGTCTGCAGTGGGAAACTCTCAAACCGAACGCCTGCGGCTCGCCGCTCTACACGCCTATCGAATCCTCGGCACCGGCGCGGACCCCTCATTCGACCGAATCACCGATCTGGCTTCGCGGATATACCGGGTCCCCTTCGCCTCAGTCTCTCTGGTGGACGAAAACCACGTCTGGTTCAAATCGCATTTCGGCGTCAACGTTCAGCAGGTCAACCGCGAGGGTTCCCCATCCGCTCTTGTGGTTGAGGGTAGTGACGACGTAGTAGTCATGCCCGACGCAAAATCAGACGCGCGTCTCCCCCACCAACCAACCATCGGCGGCATCCTCGTGGGGTTTTATGCGGGAGCTCCGTTGATCAGCCCGGAGGGTTACCGAATCGGGGCACTGTCCTTGTTTGATACCCGCCCGAGACCTGAGTTGAGCGCCGACGAGAGGGGTATGCTACAGGATATTGCCGCGATGGTGATGGATGAGTTGACGCTACAACTTGAGCTGAAGCGCACTCGGGAGACTACACAGCTCTTGCAGGCAAGCGAGGCTCGCTTTCGGACCATGATGGAGTCCGCTGCGCAAGGAATCGTCGGAGTCAATCGGGATGGCGTGATCCAACTCGTCAACCGCCAGGCGGAGACCCTGTTCGATTACTCCAGGGAAGAGTTGCTGGGCCAGACGTTGGAGATGCTGCTGCCGGAGGGCCTCCGTGGGAAACATATAGCGGATCGTGCCGGCTACTTCGCGCATCCACGCGCGCGGCCGATGGGACTCGGTCAAAACCTACAGGGAAGGCGCCGCGATGGGGCGGAGTTTCCAATCGAAATCAGTCTCAACCACCTGGAAGTGGATGGGGATGCGATAGCCATCAGCTTCATTACCGACATTAGCGAGCGCACGAAGATGGAGCGCCAACTGCGGCAGTCGCAAAAAATGGAGGCTGTGGGTCAACTTGCGGGCGGAGTAGCTCATGACTTCAACAACCTGCTTACGGTGATTTCGGGTTACAGCAAAATGCTTTTGGGTGACCTTGAGCCGGATAGCCAGCTAGTGGGATCAATCGAGGAAATCTCCAACGCGGCAGATCGTGCGGCAGTGCTTACGCAACAGTTGCTGGCATTCAGCAGACATCAGGTCATCCAGCCGAAACGGTTCGATATTAACCAGCGGGTGATTGAGACGCACAGAATCCTGAAACGGTTAATCGGCGAGGATATCCAGCTTGAATTGGCTCTGGGAGAAAATATCGGCGAGATCCTGGCAGACCCCGGACAGGTCGATCAGGTGATTATCAACCTGGTGGTGAACGCCCGCGACGCCATGCCGAAGGGCGGGCGCCTGCTCATTGAGACGGCTGTATTGGATTTGGCCGAAGCCTACGCCGCTTCGCATTTTGAAGTCCGGCAGGGGCCGCACATCATGCTGGCGATCACCGATTCCGGAACTGGAATGACGCCGGAGGTGCAGAGTCATATTTTCGAACCATTCTTCACTACCAAGCCGGCAGGGAAAGGCACCGGTCTGGGCCTTGCAACCGTGTACGGCATCGTAAAGCAAGCCAACGGCGCGATTTTCGTCTACAGCGAACCGGGTCGTGGGACTACGTTCAAGATTGTTTTCCCGGTCGCTACGGGTGTGCCTGTTGAAGAAGCGGAACTGGTACCGGCTGTTGCAAGACCCGGTGGCGTTAGAACGGTTTTAGTGGTGGAAGATGAGGAGCCTGTACGGAAGCTGGTGCGGAAAATCCTGGAAGAAGATGGCTATCAGGTATTGGAAGCGATCAACGGCGGCGAAGCTTTGATGAAGATCGACGAGAACCAGGGGGAGATTGATCTCGTATTGACGGACGTAGTCATGCCTGGGGTCGGTGGGCCAGAGCTAATCACCCGGCTCCGGGAGACCCGCCCCGAATTAAAAGTCGTCTATATGTCTGGATACACCGATCGGACCGTACCGCTCGAACAGGACGCTGGCGCTGCCTTCATCCAGAAGCCCTTCACTCCGGCACAGTTGGGCCAAAAGCTGCGGGAGGTTTTGTATCCCGAATAGCTGGGAAACCGGGAAGCAGCGCCAACCGAGACAATCCTCGGGTTAGAGTACGCCAAGCGGAGCCGCGACCGTTAGGGAGCGGTAGAATTTTCGTCACGGCCAATGATTTACCTGATTACTTTTGCTTGCTACGGATGCCACCTGCACAGCAGCCAGTCGGGCTCCGTCGATCGCCGGCATAATGTGCTTGGAACCCCTATCCTGGAAGAGGATTCCACCCGCGCCGCGGCTGAGGCGGAACGCATGGATCAGGCTCCCTATCACCTGGATCAGGTCAGACGCGACGCCGTGTTGGAAGCGATTCACGGGGTGTGTGCGCATCGCAGATGGAGTCTGCTGGCGGCCCACGTGCGAACTAATCACGTGCACGTAGTGGTGGAAGCGGAGGCGCCGCCGGAGCAAGTGATGAGCGCCTTCAAGGCTTACGGTAGCCGCCGCCTGAATCGCATGAGGCTGGATGAAGCGAACCGGAAGCGATGGGCGCGCCACGGCAGCACGCGATGGTTGTGGAAGCCACAGCATATTTCGGCGGCCATAGAGTATGTCGTTAGGGAGCAGGGCGATGCCATGTCGGTGTTCGAAGCTCCTGACGCCTGATCGCAGTACGCGACGACCGCTCCCTAACGGTCGCGGCTCGGATTGGGTGACACCGTCAGGGCACTCATGCGTTTACTTCATGGACATATACTGAGCTTGTGAAACTTTCGCGGCGTGAGTTTGTGGGCGGACTGGCATCGTTGCCGTTGTTGGCGGCGGACGAGGGATGGATCCCGTTGTTCAACGGGAAAGATCTGGACGGGTGGCGGCCCAGCGAGCACAAGGACGCATGGAGCGTTCGCGACGGGCAGATTGTGGCGGACGGGGCGCGTTCGCACCTCTTCTACACGGGGCGCGATTTCAAAAACTTCGAGCTCGAAGTGGAAGCGCTGGCGCAAACGGCGTGCAACTCGGGAGTCTATTTTCACACGGCCTACCAGGAGACCGGGTTCCCGACGAAGGGCTTCGAAGTCCAGATCAATAACACCGCCGGGGGCGAAGGCACGTATCGCGAGCGCAAGAAGACGGGTTCCCTGTATGGGATTCGCAATGTCTACAAACAATTCGTCAACGACGGCCAGTGGTTCAAGATGCGCGTGCTGGTGCGCGGGAAAAACGTGCAGGTGCGGCTGGACAACATGCTGGTGGTGGACTACACCGAGCCCACGCCGCCCGTGATTCCGCCAGGCGCGGAGAAGGAGCGCTTCCTGGACCACGGCACGTTCGCGCTGCAAGGCCACAATCCGGGGAGCGTGGCGCGCTTCCGCAGCGTCCGCGTGCGCCCGCTGCCGGACGATGCCACGGCGCCGGAGGCCACGGCGCCGGTGGTGGACGCGACGTTCCGCAAGCTGATCGAGGTGGGCCGGAATAATTACCCGGTGGTGGATTACCACGTGCACCTGAAGCTCGGACTGACGCTGGAACAGGCGCTAGCGAAATCGCGGCGCGACGGCATCGGGTACGGGATCGCCGTCAACTGCGGCAAGGGATTCCCATCGAGAGCGACGCGGGGGTGATCGCGTTCTACGAGAGCATGAAGGGACAGCCCTGCTTCATCGCCATGCAGGCCGAGGGGCGCGAGTGGATGCAGATGATCTCGCGCAAGGCGGCGGGGTTGTTCGACTACATCTTCACCGACTCCATGACGTGGACCGATCGCCACGGCAAGCGCATGCGGACGTGGATCCCCGAGGAAGTGGGCGTGATCGCCGACCCGCAGGAGTTCATGGACACGCTGGTGGAGCGTGCCGTGGGGATTCTGGAACACGAGCCGATCGACATCTACGTGAACCCGACCTACATTCCGGATCAACTGGCCAAGGACTACGACAAGCTGTGGACCGAGGAGCGTATGCGCAAGGTGGTGGACGCGGCCGAGCGCAATCATGTCGCGATCGAACTGAACGACCGCTACAAGTTGCCGGGAGCGGCGTTCGTGAAAATGGCGAAGGCGGCGGGCTGCAAATTCACCTTCGGCACGAATAATACGGGTCCGGAACGACTTGGGGCGCAGCGAGTACGGGCTGAAGATGATCGACGAGTGCAAGCTGGGCTGGCAGGATTTCTTCGTGCCGGGAGCGTGGTGGCCGAAGGCGACGGATCGCAAGGGCGCGCTGCTGAAAGCATGACGGGTGTGACAAACTGGTTTGGTGATTGGTCGGACGATTTCGCATTACAGGGTTACTGAAAAGCTGGGCGCGGGCGGCATGGGCGATATTTACAAGGCTCAGGACGCACGCTTGAATCGCACCGTCGCGATTAAGGTGTTGACCAATGCGAGCGCGGGCGATTCGGACCGGCGCCGTCGGTTCATACAGGAGGCACAGGCGGCCTCCGGATTGAACCACCCCAACATCATCACCATCTACGACATCGTGTCGCAGGACGACTCCGAGTACATGGTGATGGAACTGGTGTCGGGAAAGACGCTGGCCGATCTGATTCCTCCAGGCGGCGTGGGTGTGGCGAAGACGCTGCAATACAGCACGCAGATGGCGGATGCATTGCGCGCGGCGCACGCGGCGGGGATCGTGCACCGCGATCTCAAACCGGGCAACGTGATGGTTACGGATTCGGGGCTGGTGAAGATTCTGGATTTCGGCCTGGCGAAGATCAACGTGGCGACGGAATTGACCGAGGAGACGCAGACCATCGGGGCAGCGCCGCTGACGGTGGAAGGGTCGATTCTCGGGACGGTGGCCTACATGTCGCCGGAGCAGGCGCAGGGCAAGAAGGTGGACGCGCGAAGCGATATTTTCTCGTTCGGCGTGGTGATGTACGAGATGCTGACGGGGACGAAGGCGTTCCCGGGCGACTCGGCAATCACCACGCTGACGGCGATTCTGCGCGACGATGTCAAGCCGATTACGGAAATGGTGCCGGACGTACCGCCCGAGGTGGTGGAGATCATCGGGCTGGCGCTGCGCAAAGATCCCAAGGACCGCTGGCAAAGCATGCAGGTGATGTACACGGTGCTGGCGGTGCAGAAGGCGAAGTTCGATTCGGGCGTGATCAGCAATCCCGGATTCGCGCCGCCGGTGGGAAGGCCGGCATCCCAACCGCCGTGGCGGCCGCCTTCGCAGGCGCCGGCACAAGGGCCGCCGGAGGCGCCGCGGCGGAAGCGCGGCAACAAGTGGATCTGGATCGCGATCGGGCTCAGTTTCGCCTATTGGGGAACCTGCGGGCGGTCGTCCAGGGAAGTGCACGTAAGCAGGCGGAGGGTGGACGCTCCCGGCGTGTCGATCGAGGCCTCGCCGTCTGCTATACCGGGCGCGCCGGACGCCCCGGTTCCGGAAAAGAAGGACTCCAGCGTACTCACCAACCAGAGCATCATCGAGATGGTGGGGGCCGAGGTGCCGGAGGCGGTGATCATCGGGCACATACGCGCGTCGAAGACGAAGTTCGATCTTTCGACGGAGGCCATCATCACGCTGTCCAAGAACGACGTGCCGCCGGCGGTGATCGAGGCGATGCGCAATCCCACGGGCAAGGGGGCGGCTGTCGCGACAGCGATTCCGGCGGCTGCGGTAGCGGCTGCGGACACGCGATTGGTGCCGCTGCTAGGCGGCGTTCCATTCGAGATCACGTTGATGGAGGAGGTGCCGAACGATCCCGCGCCGGGACTCGAGTTACACTTCCAGGCGGCGAAGGATTATCGGGTGGATGGCGCGGTGGCGATCGCCAAAGGCGCGGCGGTGACGGGCGAGGTGGTCGGCGCGGGCAGGAAGGGTATTCTGGGGCGCGGGGGCAAGCCGGTATTCCGGCTGATGACGGCGGACGCGGTGGACGGAACGAAGCTGAAAGTGAAGTCGGCGCCGGGACGGAGTTCGGACAAGAACGAACACAATATCGAGCCGCCGGGACATCGCGGAAAGGAGTCGCTGGCGCTCGCGGGGAGCACGTACCTGGCGTACTTCGACGGCGATCAGACGGTGGCCGTGAAGAAGTAGGCAGTGGGACAGACGATCGCCTTGCGTCGTCTGTCAACTAACTGTTCTTAGCGAAGCATGACAGGCCACAAAAAACGATGGCCTGTCCTACTTCAGCTCTTTCATCATGCCGGGGAGGCTCCATTGCATCTGCAGACTGGTGGGAGCCCAGCCGAATTCGGCGGTCATGACCTTCGCCAACGTCGTCCTGACTCTTACCCTCATGGATCAACCCCGTGGCGCGCGTGCGCAGTTTCTCCACGTTGTTGCGGTAATTGAGCAGGCCGGCTTTGTTGGTCACGGCGCCATGGCCGGGAATCACGGTGTCGAAATCCAGCTTCATCGCGGCATCGAGCGTTTTGGTCCACTCGACCACGCTACCGCCGCCGGGATAGTCGATCAGCGGGGTAACGCCCGCCATCATATCGCCGGTATGGATGGTGCGTAGAGCGGGGAAATAAATGATCGCGTCGCCGTTGGTGTGGCCGCGGCCAAAGTAGCGCGCGCGGACTTCCTTGCCGCCCAGGTATACCGCGGTCTCGTCGGTGAAGGTCACGCGCGCCGCTGCCATATTGGGCGGGGCATTCGACTGGACCTTATTGACGATGTTGGCCCGCGCGTTGGCGGTGGAGATGATCTCGGCCGAGGACAGGAATTTGGCGTTGCCGCCGCTGTGATCGGCGTGATAGTGCGTGCTGAGAATGTACTTCACCGGCTGATCGGTCACGCTCTTGACCTGAGTCACGATCGCATCGTGATCCTGGTCGTACTTGTCGTCCACGAGGATGACGCCCTCGTTGGTGACATACACGGCGACGTTGCCACCGTCGCCTTCGATCATGTACAGATCGTCTTTGACCTTGCTGGTGCTCAGCTTGGGCGGCGCCTGAGTTTGGGTGAACGCGATCCAGCAGCCTGCCAGAAGCAGGGCGGCGGTGGAAACTCGTGCGAAAAAAGTCCGGCTCATGTCTCGACACTATAGCAAAAACTTAAACCCTTCCAGTGCTAGAATCGTACTTTCACATGGCCAAATCCATAGACGAACTGCAGACTATAGCTAAGCGTGTACGGCGCGACATCGTCGAGATGATCACTGCCGCCAAATCGGGGCATCCCGGTGGCTCGCTTTCGGCGGTTGAACTGGTAGTGGAACTCTACTTCAATCACATGCGGATTGACCCGGCGAACCCGAAGTGGGTGGACCGCGACCGGTTCATTCTATCCAAGGGGCACGCAGCGCCCGTACTCTACAGCGTGATGGCGGAGCGCGGCTATGCGGATACGCCGAAGGACAAGCTGAACACGCTGCGGAAGTTCGGCAGTGTCTACCAGGGGCATCCGGACAGGCGGTTCATACCCAGCCTGGAAGCCTCCACCGGGTCGCTCGGACAGGGGCTGTCGCTGGGCTTGGGCATGGCGTTGGCCGCTCGCCTGGACGCGCGGTCCTCTCGAACTTTCGTGATGATGGGCGACGGCGAGATTCAGGAAGGCCAGATCTGGGAAGCGGCGATGGCCGGGGCGTTCCACAAGGCGGACAACCTGGTGGCCATCGTGGACAACAACCGCATCCAGTTGGACGGCTTCGTGGCCGACATCATGGCGGTCGACCCGCTGGCCGACAAGTGGCGGTCGTTCGGCTGGCACACGCTGGAGATCGACGGGCACGATTTCGCGGCCATCGAAGGCGCGCTGGCGGAGGCCGCGGCCACGAAGGGCAAACCGACGTGCCTGGTGGCGCACACGATTAAGGGTAAGGGCGTATCGTTCATGGAGAACAATCCCAAGTTCCACGGCGTGGCGCCCACGCAAGACGAATTGAAGCTGGCGCTGCAGGAGCTCAACTAACCATGGCTACCAAAACCAAATTTGAAATCAAACTGGGCGCGGCCACGCGCGAAGCCTTCGGGCGCGCGCTGGTGGAACTGGGGCGCGAGAACAAGGACGTTGTAGTGGTGGACGCGGATCTTTCGAAATCCACCATGACAACCTATTTTGCGAAGGAATTTCCCGACCGCTTTTTCTCCTGCGGCATCGCCGAAGCCAACATGGTGGGTGTGGGAGCGGGCCTTGCCATGGCGGGTAAAATTCCGTTTGTCTCCAGTTTCAGCGTTTTCGCCATGAATAAGGGTTTCGAGCAGATGCGCATCGGCGCGGCCTACGGGCGTTCGAACCTGAAGGTGGTGGGTACGCACAGCGGCATCTCGATTGGCGAAGACGGGCCGTCGCAGATGAGCGTGGAAGAAATCGGCCTCGCGTGTTCGCTGGCCGGGTTTGTGGTAATTGCGCCGGCCGATGAGATATCGGCCAAGGCGCTGGTGCGCGCCGCGGCGGCCTACGACGGGCCGGTCTTCATCCGCACGGGACGGCCGAAGGCGCCGGTGGTGTACGCAGCGGACCAGAAGTTCGAGATCGGCAAAGCCGATCGAGGTAGCGGCGGGCACGGACATCACTTTGATCGCCAACGGATTGCTGGTGGCCCAGGCACTACTGGCGGCGGACACGCTCGAAGCCGAAGGCATCTCGGCCCGAGTGATCGACATGCATACCGTGAAGCCGCTGGACCGCGAAGCGATCAGCCGCGCAGCCGCGGAAACGGGCGCCATCGTGGTGGCCGAAGAGCATCTGGTGGACGGCGGGCTGGGCGTGCGCGTGGCGCAGGCGGTAGCGGAAAGCAACCCGTGCGTGATGGAGTTCGTGGGAATTCACGACCGGTACGCGGAGTCCGGGCAGCCCGATGAGCTGCTCGAGAAATACGGCCTGGTGGCGCGCGACATCGCGGCGGCCGCGCGGAAGGCGCTGGCGCGCAAGCGCTAACCGTCCATGCCCGATGCCGGATCGCTAGCGGAGATATTTCTTCAGCAAAGTCCGGCGTGCCAGTGGATGGTTTCGGCGGACGGCAGATTTACGCGCGTGTACGGCGACTCGTTGCCTCTGTTCGGACGGTCGGAGGCGGAGCTTGTGGGACGCCTTCCCGGAGACGTGCTGGGCGCCGACGAGGCCACGGCCTGGCGCGGTCGCTTCGCGCGCGCCATGGGCGGCGAGACGATGCTGCTCCGCGAGCGGCGCGGCAAGGACACCTGGTACGTGACCATATTCCCCCTGCGGATTGACGGCGAGACCACGTTCGCCGGCGGCATCGCGCGGGAAATCACACCGTGGACTTCGGCCGAACAGGAGTTGCGCCACACGGTGCTGAGCGCACTGAAGGCGCAGGAATTCGAGCGCACCATGGTGTCCAAGTTCCTGCACGATTCGGTGGGACAGAATCTCACCGCGCTCGGGCTGCAACTGGATTTGATCCGGATGGACCTGGAGAGCATCTCGCCGGATACCTGCAAGCGCATTGGCGAAATCCAGAAACTGCTGGAAGAAATGATGGAGAGCGTGAGGGAGTACAGCTATGAACTGAACCCCTCGACGGTGGAGCGGGCCGGGCTCCGGCCGGCGCTGGACCGCCTGGCGGGACGGATCCGGTCACGCTTTCCGGGCTCGCTGCGGCTGAATGTGGATCCTTCCCTGAAACTGGATCCGAAACTGGCGAGCGCCCTGTTTCAGATTTTGCAGGAGGGCGTGGAGAACGCCGTGCAACATTCCGGTTGCTCGGCGATTGAAATCGCGGTAAAGTCCACACGTACCGGCACCGTTCTGGAAGTGCGCGATAATGGGCGGGGCTTTGATCCGGCGGACCTGGTGTCCGGACGGAGGGGGCTCGGGCTGTTGAGTATGGAGCACTACGCCGCGCAAGCCGGTCTGGAGCTGACAATTTCGAGTACGCGGGAAGCAGGAACAACGGTGCGGGCCGCGACGACGGAAGCCGCGGAGAGATAACTATGCCGTTCGACATTGTACTTGTCGATGATCACAAACTGGTGCGCGATGGCGTCCGAACCATACTGGAGCGCGGGGCGGAATTTCATGTGGTGGGCGAAGCCGAAAACGGCGCCGACGCCGTGCAACTCTGCAAGAAGACGACGCCGGACATCGTGCTCATGGATATCGGGCTGCCCGGGATGAACGGCATCGAGGCGACCACGGAGTTACTGCGGCACTGTCCCGGCGTGAAGATTGTGATTCTCTCGATGTACGACGATGAGAACTCGGTGGTGAGCGCCATCCGCAGCGGCGCGCGCGCGTTCGTGCTGAAGAAGGCATCGTCGGGCGAACTGCTCGACGCCCTGCGCACCGTGGCGCGCGGCGGAAGCTACCTGAGCTCGCAGGTTTCCGACCGGTTGCTGCAGCGCATTCAACGCGGCGACCTGGATACGCACGATCGCAGCCCGCTGGAATCGCTTTCTCCGCGCGAGCTGCAGGTGCTGCGCCTGGTAGCAGAGGGCAAGACCAGCAAGGATATCGCCGTGCTGTTGGATCTCGGCCTGCAAACCATACGCAGTTACCGGAAGACGATGATGAAAAAGCTCGGCGTCAACAATGTGGCCGGGCTGACGCAGCTTGCGCTGGCCGCAGGCATTACGCACTGGAACAAACCCGATGCAAACTCCCTGGGGTGACATCGCTGTCGCAGACGCGCACGTTCACTTTTTTTCAAGAAAGTTCTTTTCCGCGCTGGGTTCTCAGGCGGGCAAGACGGCCGCGCAGGTGGCCGAGATGGCCGAATGGGTGCTGCCGGAGGAGGATCCGGCGGCGCTGGGGCGCGCGTGGGCGGCTGAGCTCGACGGGCACGGAGTGGCGCGCGCGGCGCTGATTGCCAGTGTCCCGGGCGATGAGTCGTCCGTGGAGAGCGCCGTGGCGGAATGCCCGGGCCGTTTTTTCGGATTCTTCATGGTGAATCCCCTCGAAGAGGGCGCGGTGGAGCGGGTGCAGATCGCGCTGCGCTGCGGCCTGCACGCGGTTTGCCTGTTCCCCGGCATGCACCGCTACGCATTGTCGGACTCGCGCGCGGAGGCGGTCATCCGCACGGCGGCCGGCTTCGGCGGGCGTGCGGTATTCGTGCATTGCGGCGTGCTGAAGGTGGGGATCCGTCAGAAGCTTGGGCTGGGCTCGCAATTCGACATGCGGTTCTCCAACCCGCTGGAACTCCATGCCATGGCGCTGCGCAATCCGGGCCTGAAGTTCGTACTGCCGCATTTCGGTGCCGGCTACCTGCGGGAAGCGCTGATGCTGGCCGACCTTTGCCCGAACGTCTACCTGGATACTTCGAGCAGCAATTCGTGGATGCGGTATGAAGGCCTGGACCTGAAGACCGTCTTCCGGCGCGCGCTGGATGTGACGGGCGCGCACCGTCTGCTGTTCGGCACGGACTCCTCATATTTCCCCCGTGGTTGGAATTACGAGATCTTCGAGGCGCAGACGCGCGCGATGCTCGATCTGGGCATCAGCTCCAGCGACGCGCGCCTGATCATCGGAGAGAATCTGCCGCGATTGTTCGAGGCGTAGAAGCCGGAGCCCACCGGCCCGTCCCCGATTTACCCCAGCAGCCGTGCCGCCGGCTTTGCGAAATACGTCAATATGATTGCCGCTCCTGCCCGTGTGATCGAAGTCAACGTTTCCATCATCGCCCGGTCGTGATCGATCCATCCGTTGCGCGCCGCCGCCACAATCATCGAGTACTCGCCGCTCACCTGGTACGCCGCCACCGGCACGTCGAACCGCTGGCGCGCCTGCCAGATCAGGTCCAGGTAAGACAGCGCCGGCTTCACCATGATCATGTCCGCGCCTTCCTGCAGGTCCAGCTCGATCTCGCGCATCGCCTCGCGTCCGTTCGCCGGGTCCATCTGGTAGCTCCGCCGGTCCCCGAACTGCGGCGCCGATTCCGCAGCCTCGCGGAAGGGTCCGTAAAACACGCTCGCGAACTTCGCCGCATACGCCAGAATCGCCGTCCGCTCGAACCCGTTCGCATCCAGCGCCTGCCGGATCGCCCACACCCTGCCGTCCATCATGTCCGACGGCGCCACTATATCCGCCCCGGCGCGCGCGTGCGACAATGCCGATTTCGCCAGCCACTGCAGCGTCGTGTCGTTATCCACGTCGCCGTTCTTCACGTATCCGCAATGCCCGTGGCTGGTGTACTCGCAGTTGCACACGTCCGTCATCACCAGCAGCGAACTGCTCTCGCGCTTGATCGCCCGGATCGCCTTCTGCACAATCCCGTTCTCGTCGTACGCGCCCGTCGCCATCTCGTCCTTGGTCTCCGGCAGGCCGAACAGGATCACCCCGCCGATTCCCAGCGCCTCCACCTCCGCGCACTCCTTGACGATCTGGTCGATCGACATCTGGTAGTTATTCGGCATCGAGCTGATTTCGCGCTTGATGCCCTCGCCCGGGCACACGAACAGCGGCAACACAAACTGCGCCGGGTTCAGGCGCGTTTCGCGTACCAGGTTGCGCATCGATTCGGAGACTCTCAAACGGCGTAGGCGGTGAATAGGAAACGGCATCACTCAGGATTGTAACTCCTGGACACCGCCGCTCAGGTTATATGGACATCCAGTATCGCCAGCCAATACTGCAGCGATTGCAGCACAAAACCACCCAACATGAGCCATATGCCGAATACTCCCAGGCGCCGCTCCGGCAGATTGTCGGCATAATACTCGATGTAGGGATTGACCGCCGATCCCGCCGCTGTCACGATGCCCGTGACCAGGCCTACTCGAAGCGCAAACAGCCATGGGTGTTCGACATGGCGTACCACAGCGCTGCAGAGGAGCGCGGTCGCGATGTACCCGACGGTCCGGATCAGGGCTCCCCGTATATGCCGGCGTGTCAGGCGATGCCGGCGAGCCGCTTCATAATCCAGACCGGGACGCATGCCCTGTGTATAAGCAAATATCTGTCCGGCGGTAATCAGAACGGCGAACGCGATGGCGAACGGCAGGCCCAAACGCCTATAGAGTCCCGCGCTGAACGCCAACGCACGAATCGCGCTGAATACCGCCTCCCACCGCAATGGATAATGATCGTGCTTATGCGCGGCTCGATGCAGTTCGATCGAGATGGTAATCCCGGTTGCGGCCCCGGAAGCGATGCCAAAGAACAACCCAAGGCCGATGCCGTAGCCGATTCCGAATACGATCGAGTAAGTCACCACCCGGGTCAGCAGCCGCAAAGGACCGTGTTGCCCGCCCAGCAAATCGTACGCCAGGTACAGGCTGCCCAATACGTCCAGAAAAATTCCGGCGAGACTGATGGCCGCCGCCAGGTGATGGTCCATCGAACGATTATAGAAGGTAGGTCTAAGAGACCGGCTGCCAGGCGAAGTAGTGCGTATAGCCCTAAAGAGCCACCTGCACCTTCATGCGACACTGATTCCTAAGACCGGGAGGGACCTCATGACTGGCGCCGACTTTCGACGGATCGCGCTTTCCATGCCGGAGGCCGTGCAGGGCGCTCACTTCGGTAACCCCGACTTCCGCGTGGGCGGAAAAATCTTCGCTACACTGGCGCTGGAAAAAGAGGGCTTCGGCGTTCTTCTTCTCTCCCCCGAACAGCAGTCGGGAATGGTGGAGGATGCTCCGGAACTATTTTCTCCCGTTCCCGGCGGCTGGGGCCGCAAGGGTTCCACCCGCGTCCTGCTTGCCAAGGTGCCTCCCGCTATCCTGGAAGCCGCCTTGCGCACCGCATGGCGAAAACGCGCACCCAAACGCCTGACGGCGACTAAGTGACTGACAAGTCCGGAATTCCCATTATTTACTTGACAAGATCCCCGCGCCGGAAATATCATCGGTCAAATCAACTGCGTTTGGGGGGAATCCCCTAACAGAGGGTTGCTCGAGTTTAGTCTACGTAAAGGAGATTCTGGGCTCTTAACATTCCCGTCCTGGCGAATACGCTTCCGCATACAGTCCTTATTTTCGGCCGTCCGCTCGAAGTAGCGGAAGGATGGGAATGTCGACCTACGTTAAGGAGGGGTTTATGAATCGGGATGTCACGCTCAAAAGGTTTCGTCTTTCTTCCTTGCTCCTGTGGCTGCTGATCGCGTGCTTCGCGACAGCTTCGGCCCGGGCACAAGCAACCTCGGCAGGTACCATCAGCGGGCTGGTAACCGACCAGCAGACCGCGGCCGTCGCCGGCGCTGAAGTGAAAATGGTGGACCCCACCACAAACTCAGCGCGAACCACAATTACCAATGAGGTTGGACGTTACACTTTCATTAATGTCGAACCCGGCGTTTATAACTTGTCCTTCACGCGCCCCGGTTTTACTCAGGCCAAACTGCAGGGACAAAAAGTGGACGTCGGCTCGGCATTGAGCCTGAACGTTACCCTGCAGGTTGGCGCCACTAACACCGTCGTCGAAGTCACCGCGGCGGCGGGCGCGGAGTTACAGACGCTCAACGCGACCATCGGTTCGACCCTTCATAACGACCAGCTTCAGCTTCTGCCAAACCTCGGCCGCGACGCCTCCAGCTTGTCGGTTCTCCAGGTCGGCGTATCTCTGTCCGGCAACGTGGCCGGAGCTGCTACCGACCAGAACGGCTTCCAATTGGATGGCGGATATAACAGCGACGACATGGCGGGCGGCAATACCACCTACACCATCGGCAACGGTTATAGCGGCACGGCTTCGACCGGCGGCACGCCGACCGGCGTGATGCCCACGCCCATCGAAAGCATCGAAGAGTTCAAGGTTGGCACCAGTAACCAGGCCGCGGACTTCAACAGCGCCGCGGGTAGCCAGATCCAGATGGTGACCAAGCGCGGAACCAACGATTTCCACGGCGCCCTTTACGAATACTATTTCGGCAGCAGCGTGGGCGCCGCCAATCTTTGGAAGAATAACCACACACTGGTGAACGGGCAGGCCACGCCCCTCCCGGACACCCATCGCAACCGTTTCGGCGGCGCCATAGGCGGCCCGATCACGCCGAAGTTCTGGGGCGGAAAGACTTACTTCTTCGTTAACTATGAGGGGAGCCGTTTCCCCAACGTGGCCAGCTTCGAGCGCGCCTCCCCCACCGCATTGATGCGCGCCGGTGTCCTGACTCTTCCGAAAGCAAGTGGCGGCGTCGGCGAATACAACCTCAACCCCTTTGCGGTGACCGTCAATGGCACCACTTATCAGCCGGCCACCTGCGGCGGCCAACCTTGCGATCCGCGCGGAATCGGTGTCAACCCCCTCATACAGAAGATCTGGAACACCATGCCGCTGCCCAACGATCCCAATTTCACCGTCAGCAGCACCACTACAGGATATGTCGATGGAGCTAACGCACAAGGCTATCTCGGCAATCTCGCACTCCCCCAAACGTCCAATTTCGTGGTAGGCCGGATCGACCACGATTTCAGCGATAAGTGGAAGTTCATGTCGAGTTACCGGTACTATACGTTCAATCAGCTCGTGAATACACAGACCGATGTCGGCGGCTTACTGTCCGGCGCCAAACAAGGGCAATATACGTCCTTTGCCCCCCGGCCCGTGAAGCCCTCATTCTGGGTCGCCGGCCTGACCACGACCATCACATCGAACACCACCAACGATTTCCGCTTCAGCTACATTCGCAATTTCTGGCAATGGTCCACACAAGCGGGTCCGCCGCAGTTCGCCGGACTCGGCGGTGTCGTTGAGATCGGCGGTGAAAGCCAGACCGGATCGCTAATCCCTTACAACGTGGACTCCCAGGACGTCCGCCAGCGCTTCTGGGACGGCCACGACTACTTCTTCTCGGACACCGTGAGCAAGCTCAAGGGAAACCACCTGTTCCAGTTCGGCGGATCTTACTTACGCCAGTTCTTATTTCATGGGCGCAACGATAACGGAGTCGGAATCGACACCTCGCCCACTTACCAGGTGGCCGGCACCGGCCTCAACGCCGCCGCTTACACGCCCCCGGACGGCACAGCAGCGAGTGCGGCCGCGGCCTATCCCATCCTGTTCAACGAACTTATGGGCGTCGTCAATCAGACCCAGGTGATGTACACCCGCAGCGGTTCGAACCTTCAACTCAATCCCCTGGGTACCCCTGGCTTCGACCAGAGTGTGGTTCCCACTTACGACGTGTACTTCTCCGATACCTGGCATCTCAGGCCCACCTTGACGATGACTTACGGTATGAGCTGGAGCCTGGCGATGCCGCCTTACGAAATCAACGGTAAGCAGGTGCAGATGGTGGACGCCGGCGGCAATCCCATCAACATACAGGGCTACATGCTCACCAAGGCGCAAGCCGCCTTACAAGGGCAGGTCTACAATCCGACCATAGGCTTTGAGACCATCCGCAACATCAACGGCGACACAAGTAAGTACCCTTACAACCCGTTCTATGGCGGATTCAGCCCGCGCGTTTCACTCGCATGGAGTCCCGGTTACGACAGCGGACCGCTCGGCGCACTGGTAGGCCGGAATAAGACTGTAATCCGCGGCGGTTATGCCCGCATCTACGGCCGTCTGAATGGCGTGGACCTGATGCTGGTGCCGCTGCTGGGCCCGGGCTTGCTCCAGGCCGTATCCTGCGTCGCCCCCACCATCGGCGGCGCGTGCGCCGGAGCCGGTGGCGCAACCCCGGCCAATGCATTCCGCATCGGCGTCGACGGCAACAATGCTCCACTGCCCGCCGTCACCCAGACATTGCCCCAGCCGTTCTATCCGGGCCTCACTCAAAACGGTATCGTCAACGCGGCCGCGGCCGATGGCTCGCAGCTCGATCCGAATTTCAAGCCCAACCATTCCGATGAGTTCACCCTCACCATCCAGCGTCAGATCTCGCAGAAGATGACCATCGAACTCGGCTACATCGGCCGCAAGATCGCCAATGAGTTCCAGGAAATCAATCTCGACGCGGTGCCGTACATGACCACCCTCAACGGCCAGACCTTCGCGAACGCGTGGGCCAACGTCTACAACCAGATTTGCGCCGGCGCCGGACCCACCTGTACCCCCAATACGGCGAACGTCACCGCGCAGCCTTTCTTCGAGGCGGCCCTCGGCGGACCAGGCTCCGTCTACTGTACCGGCTCCCCGAATTGCACCGCGGCCATGGTCAAGAACGAAGCCAGCAATATCAAAGCCACCAACGTGTATCAGGTCTGGGTCGATCTCGCCCAGAAATCCAGTTGGGTGCTTGCCCGCAGCCTGCTGGCGCAGCCGGGAGCCGGACAGCAACTTACCGGCGCCTTCGATTTCATCAACTCGCTTGGTCACGGCAATTACAACGCCGGCTTTGTTTCCTTCACGGCCCACGACTGGCACGGCCTCACCGCGCGCTCTAACTTCACCTGGGGCAAATCGCTCGGCACGGGCAGCGTTGTACAGGCCAGCAGTTCTATCTCGGTGCCCGATCCGTATAACTTCAAAACCTTCGGCACTTATGGCGTGCAGCCGTTCGACGTGAAATACACTTACAGCCTGCTGATGCTTTATCAGTCGCCGTTCTTCAAGAGCCAGAGAGGCATCGCTGGACGCATCCTGGGCGGCTGGACCATCGCACCGCTATTCACCGCCCGCTCGGGCCTGCCACTGCGGCTCTCGACGTCCTCCAATGGCGAAGACTTCGGCGAAGTCTACTCCGGCCAGACCGCGAACTACCAACAGGCCGCCGGATTGACGCCCTTCACCGGCGGAAACAGCCCCAACTACAACGTCCAGACCGCGGGCCTCTGCGCCGGCACATCCGGCAACACCGGCCTGAATATCTTCGCCAATCCCTGCACCGTCTACAACGAATTCCGCCGCCCGATTCTTGGCGAAGACACCAATTCCGGCGGCGCGGGCTCGCTCCGCGGCTTCGGATTCTGGAACCTCGACGCCACCATCTCCAAGGACTTCAAGGCCACCGAGCGCATCGGCGCCACCCTGTCCTTCCAGTTCGTGAATATCCTGAACCACTTCGTGCCGGCCGATCCCACCACCAGTATCGATTCCGCCAGCACCTTCGGCGTCGTGACCAACCAGTTCACCACGCCCAATGGCGCCCAAAGCCGCTCGCTCGAGTTCGGCCTGCGCCTGCGCTTCTGATTTCGCGGTTGTTCCAAGAGTCTGGTGAAATCAACGCCGCCCTTGCTCGTTGATTTCGCGCCGAATTGCGTTGGCCAACGTCGCAGCGCCAGAGCGACGCGGAACTGCAGGCGAATCAGACCCCGGTCGTCGATCTCGTAGCGGTGATAGAGAGTGCCGCGGGGCGCTTCGGTGGCCGCACAGCCGGCACCCGCCCGCACCGGCGCGGGGCGCCCCACCTTCCGCGGAAGTTGCACAAGCGGTCGAGCGCCTGGCCCAACACTTGACCTGTCTTCGTGCAAAATGAGCAATCGTGTCTGCCCTGGTGGGGCAGGCGGTTTCGCCTTGCCTAGCTTTCGGCTTCAAACAACGATTTCGGAAGTTCCGATTGCCGTATGATGCTCCTCAGCGTGCCACGTCGCAGCGGGTCGTGAAGAGGAACAGGAACGGTTAATGTCGTTCCCTCCAAATGTTCTTTGCATGATTCGGTGGCTGCCTTGCTGCCGGACTGCCACGAATCCATGTTTTTCGAGAATCCGACAAACCTCCGAGCCCGAAAGAACCCGGAGTCTACCCAACCGGCACCTCAACCTGAGTGATAAAAACCTCGTCGTGAAGGCGGCGGGCAACTTCGGAAGGGGCCGCCGTTTCGAAAAACAGCGTTAGCGCCTCGATCAGATTGATTCGCGCTTCGTCAATCGACGCGCCCTGGCTGGCAACATCGAGTTCAGGGCACAACGCCACAAAACCGTCGTCCTCACGCTCGATAATCGCGGTCAAACGTTGCGCTGCCTTCATGATCTGAGTCTACACCAGTACACGTCGTCGCATGTCGACTCACCGGTCTGCCCGCTCCAGCCTCGTGCGCCGCGACGATTTGTCGTGAGTCCAAGCCGATCCCGTACCCAGTTCCGGGACGGGGCGGAAGGTCCGCCGCACACCCTGTTTGCAGCTTGCCGCTTTACTCAACCTGGCAGATAGGTGTGGTTGTTCAACCTGGCAGATAGGTGTGGTTGTGAGGCAGCCTATCCAGTGCGGACCCCATTCTGCGGGTCCCGCCGGCCGAAGGGCGGCTCCAGAGCCTGGACAGCAAGTGGGATATCGAGATGTGCGGGGCAGGTTGATTAACCTGCGGCCGATTACCAATCGGGCCATCCGAACGCAGCTCGGACGTTCCCCAACCGATCCCATTCAACTCGAAAACCCACCCCTAAAGGAATATAATCGGAGTGAGAGCCCACCCCTTATGAAGCCGAAACGAAATCAGCTCACAACAACCCGGCGACCGCGAAACACAAAGTTCCAAGCCGACCTGGCGCCGGCGGACGATCGCGCCCTTCGCACCCTCAAGGAGGCTCTCCAGCTCCGCAGCAACACCGATTTTCTGTCCGACGCCGTCGCCCTCTTTCGTTGGGCAGTTTCAGAACGCAGATTAGGACACCGCATTATCGCCGAAACCCTCACCGGGGAACGAAACGTCCTGGTCTTCCCTCGATTGGAACGAGTGGCACCCGAAGCAAATCTGCCAAGAACCGAAATCGCCTGGACTGCAAGCGAACTCGCAAGCCTTGCGGAACTTGTGTCGTCACCCGACCCTCAACCTCCCACCGAGGCTCTCGTCCGGGCCGTGCGCGATTGAATGGCAGTAATCATTCGCCGTCTTGAGGAATCCGACGAGACAGGCAACTTCGATTGTGGCGACGCACCGCTGAACAATTACCTGAACAAACATGCGTGGGTGAACCAGGAGAAGAGTTCCATCGGAGTCACGTACGTCGCGGTCGAGGAGGCTGCACAGCGCACGGTGTTGGGTTACTTCACCATAGCGATGTCCAGTGTCCCTCGGGAAGCGCTTCCCCAAAAATATGTAAGGGGGCTGCCAAATTACGACCTGCCCCTGATTCTCCTGGCGCGTCTTGCCGTGGATCTACGATTTGCAGGAAAAGGGATTGGGCACGCACTCATCTCTGAAGCGTTTCGCATCAGCCTCCGGGTCTCGCGCGAAGTTGGATGCCGTTGCGTGATTACGGATGCTTATCGCGGACGGACGAGTTGGTACGCGCGATACGGTTTTATCCCAATCAGGGGAGCCGCGGCCAAAGGCCCTCAGAGAATGTTCCTCGATATCCGCACGATTCGGAAGGCAAGGCAGGGTCCTTAACTGTTTTGCGGCAAACCGGCCACGGACGCCGCAAACTGGGGACTGACATGCATTTCCGGCGCACTTTGCCGGAAATGCGCTGTCTGTCCCCTGTTTGCCCCACCGGGAAATGCCATCGCCATCTGTTGGGATGGGCCTTCACCCCGCGAACCTGGATGAAACCCGTGGCGCACGCACTCGTGCGTGCCGCGTCGAGTCTCACTCGACGCCCGGCCCCTCAAGATAGCGAAGCGTCGCCGGGGTCATTCTGCCACTGCTCCCCAGGGTAGTCGCCGTGCAGGAGGCAGAGATGCAGCACAGAGCCTCGAAATCTTCTGCCAAATTGCTGCCGGTCTTATTCTGGTTCCTCCGACTGGTCTGAGACACAGCCAAGCGCTTGGTCCATTGGAAACGGTGGATTCACTCGACACCGTTCTGCGGCTTGCTCGAACTTTCCGCGTTTCTCCAGAGGTTCTGATTCACCGGGTGATGAACTCCAACGCTACAGAGAGGGTCAAGGCAGACTATTTCGCACTGATCTTTGTGCGCGAAGTTCGGGGAGAAGAGCAAATCAGGGCCTGCATCTACAGCCCCGACACTCAAAGGGATCGCGGATCCCCCGAAATTGTACTCCAGGGCGAAGACTTGGGTGGCGAGGACCTCCGCGCTCAGGAGTTGGGGCGTCATGAAGGTTGCCGAGGGTGAGTGGCAGAGGCCCGCCGGTGATGGGCTTTTCCGCGTCGTGAAGAGACCGTATGGGCGCAACGGCGGATCGTACTTCCTTGAACTAAGATACAGCCCGGCTTGAACCTAAGCGGAAAAGCCACTCCAAACACGAATGCCAGATTGACGTACCGTCCTCATCGGAGAAATCGTCCTCATCTGCGAAGAGAAGTCGGCTAATATCAGGCATGGCATGCTCGTTGCGGCTCGATCCCGATAGAGTCATTGACGGTGTTGCGGAAGATGCGGTATCGGGTCACAACTTATTGAAGGCCAGTCGGGCTCGGAACGTACATCGCCGCAGTTAGCAGGCACTGCTCTTCGTTTGTTTCTCGCTTTCTTGCACCACGAAACGCATCATGCTATTCGTGATGCATGGCCCATACTCTCACGTTAATGCCGGTTCCTGAAGGCTCGGAGCAACTGTGACGAATGCGCGAGCTTCTTCAGCGAGCGAGATGCTACAGTGCTTGCGGCGACTCCCAAACAGTTTCCAACTTCTGAGCGCCATAAACCGCATTGTCAACGCTTATAAGAGCGATGCGGAACCGTGGGTAGTTGGGTACAGCGGCGGCAAAGACTCGACTGCTCTGGTCAAACTCATTTTCCAGAGTCTGCTTCGCATTGAGGAACGGCAGAGACACGTCACCGTCATCTATTGTGATACGGGCGTCGAAATCCCGCTTGCATCGACTCTGGCTCGCAACGCCTTGATTGGCCTTGAGGCAGAGGCCCGCGGCTTTGACTTGCCGATATCTGTTCGCATTCTCTCGCCGCTAATTACTGAGAGGTTTTTCGTAAAGGTGATCGGCCGTGGGTTCCCGCCGCCCACAGACAAGTTCCGTTGGTGCACAGACCGTCTCCGTATTGATCCCGTCTCCGACTTTCTGGCTTCAGAGCACGTCAATTCGGCAACGGTGGTCCTGGGCGTTCGCGAATCGGAAAGTGCCACGAGGAAATTGACTCTCATTGAAAACGGTACGGACGACCGATTCTGGAAGACGCAACGTGGAGCAAGGAACCGACGGCTTTTCATGCCAATACTGGACTACTCCATTCAGGACGTCTGGCTTGCAAACCTCCTCGTCGATCGTCCCCGAGCACTGCGGGCCAAGGACGTCGCTGAGCTTTACGCGAGCGCGTCGGGCGAATGTCCGACAGTGCGTGACGTGAAGGGTGCCCCGTGTGGGAAAGCCAGGTTTGGGTGCTGGACGTGCACCGTTGCGAAAAATGGTGTCACTCTCCGCAATCTGATCGCGAGTGGCAATGACAGCTTGAAGCCTCTACTTCGGTTTCGATTATGGATGGAGAAGGAACGCAACAACCCTCGATACCGCTGGCCTAAACGCCGGAACGGCAGATCTGGCCTGGGTCCAATGACACTGACATGGAGGCGGATGGCCCTTCGAAGGTTACTCAAAGCACAACACGAATCCGGATTACAGCTAATTGATTCAGACGAACTTTCAGAAATCCAACGGGAGTGGGACAGAGATGACGTAAGTGAACTACACAAGGCGAGATGGACGTTCCCTTACTTCATCTTTCTGGCTTGTCTGGTGCCGATATTCGTCCTGCCGTCGAAGAGTCTGAACGAGGCCGACCTTCGCATCAAGGTCATCGCAACCGTAGCTGCCCTGCTCTTGTGTGCTGCCTATGTAGGGCTCGGCATTCGCAAATCGCGCTGGAAGCGGGAGATGAATAGGTATGTCGGAAAGCAGATCCGGGCGTCCCTGCTGGATATGATTCCGACAGACCTGGAAGTCACGGCTGACGAACGCTCGCAGCTTGGGGATACACAGATTTACCAAGCTCTGACGGGCGTCTTTTGGGAAGCGATTGATCGAAACGAATTGCTGAAGTCCCACAAAGAGCATTTTTACGCCAACGGTGTCATCTATTCGACCGCAATCGATGTTTATCTGATCTGCGGCTTTGCGGGGTTCTGCTACGCGGTTGCCGCCGTTCTCGGATCCGACACAAGTCTGGCTTGTACGGCAGCTGTTTTGCTTCTGAGTGCGATCGTTTCCATAGCTTTTGCACTTCCGCGCGCGAGGCGAGATCACCTTAAACTGTCCGCGGAACAGCTTGACCTTCTGCGACGGGAGCAGGGCGATTTCGTATCGAAGCGCTACCGCGAAATCGTTGTGGGGTGGCGTCGGCGGAGCTGATTCTACCACCCCCCCGGATTACTCCCCACAAGTCGTTAGCGCGCCCGGATACCGCCGACGAGATTGGCCGCTAGCTTCGGAAAAGGGTTGTCTGGACTATGGCGAGGCGCTCTTCGCCAAGAGGAGGAAGAGGAGTGCTGTGGTTGCCCCTATCGATCCAACCCAGAAGCCAACGCGGAGCATCCGATACTTCGCGCTACAGACCTTGGATAGGTCGTAGCAATGTTGGAGTTTAGTGCGGACGA
>CAWDWK010000029.1:0-52151 GCA_963805775.1 uncultured Solibacteraceae bacterium
CATTCCCCAAACCACACTGGAAGCTTGATCCTGCACCAGGCTATACCCGCCGCAGGCCTTGACGGCCTGCGTGCCACGCATACCGTCCGAGCCCATCCCGGTGAGTACAACGGAGAGAATGTGCTTGCCGAAGTTCTCGGAGAGCGACCGGAAGAGCACATCTACGGCCGGGCGGCAGGAGTTCTCATGCGGCCCCTGGTCCAGGGCGGTAAACACGGAGTTGCCGGACCGGCGCACGCGCAGGTGATAATCGCCCGTCGCGATGTAGACCGTCCCCGGGAGAATCTCCATACCGTCGGCGGCCTCGACCACGCGCAGGCGGCTCAGCGAATCCAGGCGCTCGGCCAGCAGGCGCGTAAACATCGGCGGCATGTGCTGTACCACTAACACCGGCACCCGCAGCCTGGCCGGAAGCTTCGGGATCAAGCTGGCGAGCGCCTGGGGGCCTCCCGTGGAAACTCCTATCCCCAGGATCTGGAAAGGCGCGCGACTGCTTACGAACCGGCTGCCTGATCCCGCCTGGCCGAGCGTCACGGCGGGTGCCCGCTTAGGCGTAAGCACAGGAACGGGCGCCGTTGCGGGCGCGAAGAATTGACGGATCTTGGGAACCAGTTCGCCGCGCAGGCTGGCCATCGACTGATCCAGAGACCCGGCGTTGGAGGCCTTGGCAACGTAGTCGTCCGCTCCCAGGGCGAGCGCTTCGAAGGTGGAGGAAGCGCCCCGAGTAGTCAGCGTACTGAACATGATGGTGCGCAGCCGGGGATGCAGCTTTCGTATCTCACGAAGCGCGGTGAGTCCGTCCATCACGGGCATCTCGATATCCAGGGTTACGACGTCGGGCTGCACCTCCGGGATGCGCGCCAGTGCGGCAGCGCCGTTCGGCTCGGCCCCCACCACCTCGATATCCGCTTCTTCCCGCAGCGCGTGCATCACCAGGTGCCGGATGACCACGGAATCGTCCACCACCAGAACCCGGATCTTTCCCTTTGCCGTCCGCGTGCCACGCAGCGCTGTCCAGGTACTCGAACTCATGGCAGCACTCCGATCAGGCACAGTTTGTCCTCAAGTGCCTCGCGTGTGAAGGGCTTCATGACGTATTCATCCGCGCCTGCCTGCAGTGCGCGAGCCATCTGTTCGATCTCGGTTTCGGTAGTCACCATCACTATACGAACGCCGCGGAGTTCGCTCCGCGACCGAAGTTTTTCCAGGACTTCGATTCCGGAGATCTCCGGCATATTCCGATCGAGCAGCACCAGGCTAAAGGTGAGGCCCTCGCGGTCCATCGTTTCGATCGCCTCCCGTCCATTGGCGGCCTGCACAACTTCGAAACCGGATTCGACGAGGGCTTCGGAGAGAATCGCCCGCATGGCACGCGAATCGTCGACGACAAGAGCTCTGGACATGGCAAATCCTTCTTTGTGACTCAGAAGCGGAAACGCCCCACTAGGTTCTGGAGTTCCGAAGCCATCTCGCTGAGTGCGCGCGCGGCCGTTTGGGTATCGGCGGCGCCCTTGGTAGTGTCCTGCGCCGCCGTGGCGACACCGGAAATGTTATGCGCGATCTGCACCGTCCCGCCGGCGGCTTCGCTCGCGTTGCGGCTGATCTCGTTGGTGGTTACGGTTTGCTCTTCCACGGCGGCCGCAATGTTGTTGGAGATGTCGTTGACCTCCTGTATGATGTTGCGGATCTGCGCAATGGCTTCGACCGCGCCCTGCGTATCTTTTTGGATCGCTTCGATCTTCTGGCCGATCTCCTCGGTAGCCCGGGCAGTGCCTTTGGCGAGTTCTTTGACCTCATTCGCGACCACGGCGAACCCCCGTCCGGCCTCTCCGGCACGGGCAGCTTCGATGGTGGCGTTGAGCGCCAGCAGATTGGTTTGCTGTGCAATCGATGTAATGACCTTGATCACCTTACCGATCCCCACGCTGGATTCTCCCAGCCGCTGGATGGTCCCATTGGCCGATTCGGCGGCTGCCACGGCGTTGCGCGCCACTGCAGCCGACCCATTGGCAGCCTTGGAGATCTCGCGAATGGACGCCTGCATCTCTTCACTGCTGGTGGCTACGATGCTCACCCGGCCGGAAACATCGTCGCTGGCATTGGCTACTACATTGGCCTGCACCGCCGTCTCCTCCGCATTGCCCGCCATCTGCTGGCTGACCGCGGTAAGTTCTTCGGCGGAAGCGGAAAGCGCCGAGGCGCTCTGCGAGATCCGAAGCATGCTCTCGCGGAAGTTCTCCCGGATGCGGGCAAAAGCTTCTCCGAAACGGCCGGCACACGGTGCTTCCGTGTTGAAGACGGCGTCATTCAGCCGGCCTTCGGCCAGTGCCGTGCATTGCTCGGTGAGTATATGGATGGCATCTTTGACCTGGCAGATGCTTTCGGTCTTGTCTCCGCCGCCGGTTTGCTCGATGGCTTCGACGTTGAGCCCCATCGATTCCAGAGTGTTGAGCAGGAACGAATCGCCGATAGCCTGCATATCGTAGTTGAAGACCTTGAAGATGGCCTCTTCGGCCTGCGCCGCCATAGGCCCTTTGAAATCGCGGTGCAGGTGGATGCGCAACAAGCGCTGCATTTCCGTGTAGGAGCCGATGTACCACTTGAACGGAAGATTGATCTGGTCGTGCACCCAGCCCACGTTGAGCCGGTCTTCGAAGTACGCCACTCCCCAATTCTGCGCGGCGCCGCTGAAGATGCGATGGATGTACCCGGCCTGCGACGTTTCCAATAGCTGGCGCACGGCGGGCAGCGGCATTTTATGCGAAGTAGCGAACGCCTCGAAAAATGCCAGCGTCGGCGGGAACTGGAACTGCCAGTCATAAAACTCGCGGGCGATATCGGCGGCCACACGTCCCGCCCAGGGTTCGAGCTTGGCAAGCAGGTTGCGATCGTCTTCACCAAGGCGAATGAACTCGCGCCGGATCGCCAGGTTGCTCTCGCCAATGCCGAAGCGAGGGGCGAGCGCCCGGCCCGCGCGGTGACTCGGCTGGGTGGCCGGATGCGGCTTCACGACGGCCGTGGAATGATTTGTGGGAGGCTCTAATACAGCCGCATTACTCTGTTTTCGCGTCATTTTGACTCCTGTTTGCCGCACCTGTGGCGGCTGGGACAATCTCTGTAGCCCGCGCAGTGTCCAGCACGAGCAGTAAACGGTCTTTCAACTTGTACACGCCACGCAGCAGGCAGCCGATGGCGGGGTCCACGTTGTCGGGCGGCAGCTCGAATCCGGCGGTGTCCAACTCCACCACGTCACCGATTTCATCCACCTGCAGGCTGACCAGCCCGTGATGACTGCGCGCCACTACGCTGAAGCGATCTTGCCCCGAATCCGCTGGCGCGAGTTTCAGCACGCGGCGCAAGTCGATTGCCGGCACAATCTGCCCCCGCAGATTGATCAGCCCTTCGACCACTTCGGGAGCCAGGGGCACCGGTGTCAGGCGCTGCCCGCGCAAAACCTCCTGCATTTCCAGCACGTCGATGCCGAGATAGTGGCCGGCCACCAGGAACGTGGCGTAAAAGGTGCTCATCGCGTCACCTCCGCGGCCAGCAACCGCTCTTCGGTGAAGAGCGCCGCCTCCAGTCTTGCCAGCGATTCGATGCCGGCAGATGCCGCCCAGGGCGCCACCGCATCGAGATCCAGAAAGTCGGTCACCAACCCGCCCACCACGGCGGAGCCCAGCAAACCCGGACGGTCGGTCGCTACCGGGCTACTCACGCTTTCCTCTACGATGTCCACGATCTCGTCCACCACCAGGCCGATATCCGTCGTGCCGTCACGGTAGACAACAGCTCGCAGCACCTCGGTCTCCGGCGACGGCACACCCTCCAGCATCTGGGCCACCGAGACCAGCGGAAGTACCCCATTGCGATACTGCACGACGCTTCGTCCGGCGGCGAACTCCACTTGCGCCGCTGGTATATTCTCCAGCCGCGCCACCTTGGCGAGCGGCATGGCCAGGCGCTTGAACCCGCCCGCGCGCAGCAACAGCAGCGATCGAAGCGGATCGGCCTGTCGGACGGCTGAATTGGCCGGTTCGGGAGCTCTCGATCTTTGTCCTGTGGGGGCGGTCACGCCGGAACGGATGCCGATGCCGGCAACGTCCAGGATCAGCGCGATCCCGCCATCCCCCATGATGGTGGCCCCGGCATAACAGTTCAGGTTCTTCAGTTGCTGCCACAACGGCTTGACCACGATTTCCTCGGTGTCGTTAATCGCGTCGACAACCAGGCCGAAGCATCGCCCGTCGACTTGGACCACCACGATATTGAGTTCGTCGGGTTGGCGCCGCTCGGGGAGTCTGAACACGTGGCAGAGGTCGGCCAAAGGAAGCAGGACATTACGGCGGCGCAGTACGGGAGTGGCGTGGACGTATTCGATGGCGGTACGCGCCGCATCGCCTTCCAGCTGGATGAGTTCGTGCAAGTTGAGCTGCGGAATCACGAAGCGTTCGCCGCCTGCATTGACCAGCAGGCCAGGTACGATGGCTAGCGTGAGCGGAATTCGGATCAGCACGGTGGTGCCCTCGCCGCGGCGGCTGAGCAGATCGACGGTGCCGCCGATACCTTCGATGTGGGTGCGCACGACGTCCATTCCGACGCCGCGCCCGGAGACCTTAGTGACCGCTTGCGCCGTAGAGAACCCCGGCAGGAAGACCAGATTGACCGCCTCGCGATCGGAGAGGCGCGCCGCCTGTTCGTCGGTCAGGATCCCCCGTTCGACCGTCTTGGCGCGAACACGCTGTGGATCGATACCCGCGCCGTCATCGGCAATTTCGATATTGACCTGACCGCCTTCGTGAAAAGCGCGCAACAGCAGCCGCCCGCCGGCCGGCTTGCCTTGCCGGATGCGCTCCTCGGGCGGCTCGATGCCGTGATCGCAGGAATTGCGCACGATGTGGGTGAGCGGGTCCTTGATGGCATCCACCAGCGTGCGGTCGAGCTCCGTCTCGGCGCCCACCATGTCGAGCGTGATCTGCTTGTTCAGCGATGTCGCCAGATCGCGGACCACGCGGGGGAACTGATTGAAGATCCGGCTGATTGGCTGCATGCGCGTCTTCATGACGCGTTCCTGGAGTTCGGCGGTGATCAGGTTGAGGCGATGAGTGATCCCGTTAAGCACCGTATCGTCGTGGGCGGTGTTGAACTGAAGTACTTGGTTGCGTGTGAGCACCAGTTCCCCCACCAGATTCATCAGCCGGTCCAAGAGACCGACGTCCACGCGCAGGGTGGCGTGGACCTCCTGCTCCCTGGCCGGCGGGGCAGGCGTTTCGGCGCCCTGCTGCGCGGGCGGTGGCGTTGTCGGCGCCGGCGGAAGAACTGGCGCGGCTCGCTGCGGAGGCGCAGAGGCCCCCGGACCCTTCCAGGCCTCTTCGAGCTCCCGCAAGAGCTCCTGCTCGAACACCTCACCCTCGGTTTGATTCGCCTCGATCGAAGCCAGTATCTTCTTGATAGCATCGACGGCGGCGAGCAGCAGACTGGCCAGCGGCGTATCGAGATCCCGGGTTCCATTGCGCAGCTCGTTCAGGATGTTCTCCGCGATGTGCGCGACAGCTTCCAGCCGCTGGTAGCCGAAGAATCCACAGGTACCTTTTATGGTGTGGATGACACGGAAGATGCTGGCCAACAGCTCGCGATCCTGCGGGCGTCGCTCCAGTTCCACCATTTCGTGGTCCAGGCGCGTTAGGTTTTCCGCGCTCTCGATGAGGAACTCCTGGAGTATGTCGGGATCTTGCATCATTCTGTTGGAGGCGAAAACCGCCCGCAGTGATCCTATCGACAGATCCCGCGAAAAGCTTTATAAAGTATTTCAGCGCGCCCGCCGATCAATACACTTGGAAACAGAAAACCTGGTTGGAACCCTCGGCGCTGAGCGCATATTCTCCGGGCTCGAGGCTTTCGTCCACTTCCAGGCGGTAGAGCTTGTCACCGCTCAAACGAGTGAGCTCCACGCGGATCGCTTTGGGCGGCTTCTTCGGAGAGAAGACGATCTCGCGGCGGCCGTTCCTGGATTCCAGTTTGTAGAGCGCCAGCTTGGCGGCCACCACCTTATCCTCTTGCAGCAGCAGGATCGGCGAGGCCAGCGGCGTTCTGGCGCTCGATGCCGCTCCGGCGATGATATAGGTGGTCTCGTCCTTCTTGCCCTTCTCTTCCTTGGCCTCCAGCACCTCGGTGGGCACCAGGTTCTCGGCGTGCTTGAGATAGGGCAGATCGGGATGGGGAGGCCGCGGTCCGGTATAGTTTTGGGCGGCGGCGGCGACGGTGGCCGCGAAGCAAAGGGCAAGACAGCGGATTCGCATAGCTGCTTGCGATATCTTACCTCCGCCGGGCCTCCGCGAGGTGGTTCGCAGCCCGGGGTCCGCTGCCTACTGGAACGTCACGGTGGCGACGCGGTACCACGGTTGGCCGCTGGCGTCGTCCACTCCCCAGAACTCGAAGTATTGAGCACCGTGCGGGAACACGCCGGCCCCGCTCAGGGGTGCCACAATGGTGCCGCTGGCCGGGATGCGGTCCGTGCCGAACCAGCTGACGATATTGGCCGATTCGTCCGCGCCATTGAATTTCAACGCAGTCACGCGCGTGGGCGCCCCGGCGGTCTCCTGTAGGCGGATCTGGAAGCTCCATTGCGCGCTGGATTGCACAACCGGATTGGGCGTAATGCCGGCCACCACGTTGGATTGATCCATGTGGACGGTGGCGGTGACGCGCACGAACTGCGGCGGCGCGGCCCCGGAAAGGATGGTTACCGTGCTCGAATAGTCGCCGGGCTGCACGAGCTGCGCTGCATCCACCGAGATGGTCAGCGTAGCCGGTGTCTTGGCCGAAACGTTGCCGGTGACGCTGGGAAGAGTGATCCAGGGTGCGTCGGCGCGGAGCTTATAAGTCACCTGGCCGGTGGATTGCGTCGCCAGTTGCACGGTCTGCGCGGCCGGGGCGGCGTGATTGGCAATGGCAAAACTCAGCGCCGCTTTAGATGGCGTGATCAGGTCGGCCGGCAGGTTCTCGAGGTAATCCGAAACGTGTGCGTAAGTGTTGGAGAAACGCGAGTACCCGGCCACGCTGGGGTTGATGGTGCACACCGTGCCGTCGTCCAGGACTTCGGCGTAACTCAGCGAGCCGACGATCACGCCGGGCGCGGAAAACAGCGGCGATCCGGAGGAGCCATGCTCCACGCGGCCCTCGTCCCACTGCACCTGGAGGAAGAGATTTGCCGGTGCCGGGACCCCGCTGACCAGGTGGGCGGCATCGGCCACGCGTTCGCCGAAAGAAATACGCTTCCATGAGCCGGAGGGATGATGAATGGCCGTCAGATCGCTGGCGTTCGGCGGGTCGGTGATATCCCATCCCGCGAAGGTGGTACCCGCGGGCACGTCCTGCAGCAGGACCAGGCTGAAATCGCCGTCGGACAAGGCGGCGCTCGAGATCAAGTGCGCGCCCACGGTGGATTTGGCACTCGTGTCGCGGCTGGCCGGGGGAACGCCGCCGCAGGCCGGAGTCTGGTAGGTCCAGTAAGCCTCGACGGTGCGCGCGGCGGCCTCGTTGTTGATGCAGTGGCCGGCGGTCAGCAAATAGGGCTTGAAGCTGTTGTCGCGCGTGGAGACCAGCGAACCGGAGCACAAAAATTCGTCGCCGCCATCCACGAATGAGATTTGCGCCACGCTGCTCATGGTACTGTGCCAGTCGGGATAGCAGTTGGCGTCGAGTTCGCAGAAGTCCGCGGGGTCCTTCGTCCCGGCGGTGGCGTCCACCGCGGTACGCACCTGGTGGGAAATGGCGCGGATCGTGAACGGCGGTTCGAGCTCGCGGGGGGCATCGGACGCGGGTTCGTACTCCACGACAATCGATCCCGAGAATACAGCGGCGCTCCAGAAGTGCCCGTCGTCGAACAGCCCGCGGCCCGTGTACGGACCGGCGGTGTGGACGCCGTCGTGCACCCAGACGCGGCCCGCGCCGGCGGAGAAATTGTCGAATTCCACGCGCATGCCGTGGGAAGCCGGAGATTGGATCGCCATGCGCCAGATGCGCGTGCCCTCGGACGTGGTTTCCCACGTGCCCGAAGCCAGCGCGTGGGGCGCCAGCGTACGCCGGATCCCCGTCTTCAGCCCGCCGCCCGGCGCGGCCAGTTGGGCCAGCTCGCTCTCGCTGAGCGGAGCCAGCGCGAACTCCCGCGGCTTGCGCAGCCCGAGCCGCATGCCCGGCGGACGCGCCTCGATGCGTGAAACACGTTCCGCTCCGTCGTACCGGGCCGGTTCCTTGCGCGCAATCTGCTGCGCACTGACAATGGACGCGCCGAGCCCCATCGCACACACCGAGATGAAAAATAGTCGCATAGCTACAGGTAGACTCTAGGACGGTATACCCAGGAGTTACAAGATTGGAAATAGGTTATAGGCTGGCGATAACGATGGATAGGTGCGGAGCGGGCTCTCGGACGCGGCGTTATACTTCAGAAGGAGAAGAAAGGCGTGGCAGGCCTGACTGTCGGAGACACGATACGCGAAAAGCGAGAGTTGATCGTCCGCATTGCCGCCAGGCACGGCGCCTCGCAGGTGCGCTTAATCGGATCTGTCGCTCGAGGCTCGCGCCGATAGCGACGTCGATCTGCTCGTGACATGGAGCGAGGGCACCAGTCTCCTGGACCAAGCCGCTCTCATGCTCGAACTCGAAAGCCTGTTGGGCCGAAAGGTCGATATCGCGAGTGACGGCTGGGTAAAACCCTCCATCCGGGAATCGGTCTATCGGGATGCGATCTCTCTATGAGGAGTGACGCGGATCGCGTCAGCGACATTCTCGAAGCCGCTGCGAAGATCAGGGAACGCGTCACGGATAGCGTCGACGCTTTTCAAGGCGACGAGATGCTACAGGTCTGGGCGATCCACTACCTCCAAGTAATCGGAGAGGCTGCCCGCGGCCTGTCCCAATCCCTCAGAGAGAGTTATCCCGAGGGATCACGCCCGATATCACAGCTTAGGTGCCTTCGCATTCTTCGCAGTCATCTTGCCCACGTAGCGCCTTTGCGAGAACCCCTACTCCCGTAGTTCCACGATAGTAGCCCCAGCGCCGCCTTCCTGTTGCGGCGCCGGATAGAAGCACGCCACGTGCGGATGCTTGCCCAGCATCTCCGCCACCATCCTCTTCAGCACGCCCATCCCGTGACCGTGCACGATGCGCACGCGGCTGGCGGTGGCCATCACTGCGCGATCCAGGAATTCATCGATCGCGTCGCGCGCCTCTTCCGCCCGCTGCCCGATCACATTAATCTCCTGGTGGACGGGCGCCAGTTCAGGCGCCGGCTTGTAACTCACGTTCTTCGGCAGCTTGCCCGCCCCGCCGCCGCCTTCCGGCAGCACTTCGATCACATCGTCGATCGAGATCTGCATCTTCATGAAACCGACCTCCACCTCGAAGCGACCGTTACCCAGAAGACGTCGCACCCGCGCCGGGTCGCGGACATCCTTCAATCTCACGCGCGCGCCTTCTTCGACGCGCAACGGCTGAATGCGGTCCTGCCGCGAATCGTCCTGCGTGGAGAGCACCGTCGTCTGGAAATCCTCGCGCAGCTCGCGCTTGGTCTTGGCAATGCGCCGCAGCGCGTCCTGGTCCGCCTTGCGCCGGTCGCCGCCCTGCACGATCCGGCCGATGGCATCCTGCGCCTGTTCCTCGAATTTAGCCAGCGCCTCATCGGTGCGGCGCTCCAGCTCCTTAATCTTCGCCGTCTCGCGCTTCTCCCACTCACGCGCAATTTCCTTCTCGCGCCGGTCGGCTTCGATGATCTTCTCGCGCAGTTTGATCTCCAGCGCCTGGGTCTCCTCGATGCGATGATGCAACTCGCTGAGGAAGCGCGTGACATCGCGCTCGCGATCGCTCATGGAGAGCCGCGCGCGCCGCATAATGTCCTCCGGCATGCCGAGCCGCGTGGCGATTTCGAGACCGGCCGATTTTCCCGGCAAGCCTAATTGCAGATGGAAGGTCGGCTCAAAGGTCTCCTCGTCGAAGCCCATCGACCCGTTGACCACGCCTTCCGTGGCTGCGCCGTAAATCTTCAGCGCCATCAGGTGCGTGGAGACCAGCGTGAATGCGCCGGCGGCGCGGAAGTGCTCCACCAGCGCCACTCCCAGTGCGCCGCCTTCTTCGGGGTCGGTAGCGGCCCCCAACTCGTCCAGCAGCACCAGCGAATTCGGCGTGACATCCAGCGCCATCTCGCGAATATTGGACACGTGCGCCGAAAAGGTGCTGAGGTTTTCCTGAATCGATTGGTAATCGCCGATGTCGGCGAGCACCGCTCCGAAAAGTGGGAACTCCGCTTCAGCCGCCGGCACGGGCAGTCCGGCCTGCGCCATCAGGCTGAGCAATCCGACGGTTTTCAGGGTCACCGTCTTGCCTCCGGTGTTGGGGCCGGAGATCAGCAGCGTGCGGCGTTCGTGTGTGAGCTCGAGCGAAATGGGAACCGCGCTCTTGCGCCTCCGCCGCAGCACGTCGGCCAGCAGCGGGTGGCGCGCGTCCTTCAGGTAAAGGCGCTCGCCGAAGCGCGGGATCGCGCAATCGAAATCGTTGGCGAAGCGCGCTTTGCCGAAGATCAATTCCAGCTCCGCCATGGTGACCAAAGTCTGCCGGATGGAATCGCCGTACGCGCGCAGGCGGTTGGTCATCTCCAGCAGCACGCGGTAGACCTCGCGCATCTCTTCTTCGGTGAGGCGCACCAGTTCGTTGTTGAGGTCGATCGTCTCCAGCGGCTCCACAAACAGCGTGTGTCCGCTGGAACTCGCGGCATGAATCACGCCATCGATCTTGCGGCGCTGACCCGCAATCACCGGAACCACGAAGCGATCGTTGCGGATGGTAACGAACTCCTCCTGCAGCACGCCTTCCTCGCGGTGGGAACGCAGGAAGCGCTCCAGCGATTCGTGAATCGATTTCTTCTGCCGCTCGATATCGCGGCGCAGTCTCCCCAACGCGACACTGGCATGGTCCGCCACGCTGCCGTCGGGCAGAATCTTGCCATCCAGTTCGCGCAGCAAGGCGCGAAACTCGCCGATCGTCCCCGCGCGCCGTCCCAGCAGCGGAAAGCGCTCCGCAGCCGCGGCCAGGTGCGACTTGGCATCGGCGGCAACATCCAGCAGCGTGAACAGCTCGAAAATTTCCTTGGGCTCCAGCCCCGCGCCTTCGATGCGCAGTTTGTGTACCGCGGGTTCCACATCGGGGATGCCGCCGAACTCGATGCGCAGCGCGGCACCGCGCCCGCCGGCTTGCGGATGCAACGCGGCGTGCAAGTATTGAATCGCCTCTCCTACCTCGGCGAGGGCGGTGTCGAGTTCGGCCCGGTCGGCGATCGGGCGCACTTTCTCCAGTTCGCGTTTGCCCAGCGGGCTCCCGATGTAGCGGCCTACCAGTTGCCGCAGGGCTTCAAATTCCAGAACTTCAGCGCTTGTCTTCAAGTGAACCTACTATCTGACTTTAGCGCTGGGGTCGTCCCCGGCGCGCCCTACTTCGGCGGATAAGCCTTCAGCGACTCCTCGATTTTCGCCTTGTCTCCCACCACCACATAAGTCATCCTGGCGGGATTCAAATAGGTCTCCGTAATGCGCTGCACGTCCTGTCGCGTCACGGAATTTACCTTCTGCACGTAGGTCTTCAGGTAGTCGTCCTTCAGCCCGTGCAGGTCGACAAAAGAGAGCTGCCCGATGATTCCCTGGTTCGACGTGTTCTGCAAAACGAAGATTCCGCCCATGTAATTCTGCACGCCCTTCAACTCCTTCGCATCGGGAGGGTCTTTGCGCAGCCGGTCGATCTCGAACAGGATTTCGTGGATGGAATCCCCCGTCACCTTCGTGGTGACATCCGCCGACTCCTGCCAGTACGCGGTGTGGTACCGGCTCGTTACCTGGCTGAAGGGCGAATACGTGTAGCCCTTCTGCTCGCGGATATTGTTGGTGATGCGCGACGTGAAAGAGCCGCCAAGCAGCGTATTCGTCACCTGCATCGGAAGGTAGTCTGCGTCGCCGGGCTTGACGCTGATCGGCAGGCCGATCTGCAGCGTGGATTGCACCGCGTCGGGCCGGTCTAGCAGAACCATCTGTCCCCTCGGCGTGGGAGCGGGAGGGGTGCGCTTCACCGCGGGCCCGGCCGGCCAGCCTTCGAATGCCGCTTCGATCGCTTTCTTTACGCCGGGGTCGAAGCGCCCCACAACATACAGATGGGTCCGCTGCGCCCCGACGTTGTCGGCATAGAACTTCCGCAAGTCCGCTATTCCATATCCCTTGAGCTGGCCTTCCGTGGGAAACATCCTGCCGTACGGATGCCCCGGAAACATCTTCCCGACGAACGCCTGAGTGGCCTGCGCCTGCGGAGTGGCCAGTTGGACCGCCAGTTGACGCAGCGAGTCGTTTCGCACCCGATCGAGTTCGCTTTCCGGCAGCTTGGGATGCTCCACGACGTCCGCGATCAGCTTGACCGCGTCTGCGGCAAACTCACCCAGCACGTCGATACTCACCGACGACAGGTCGGTGCCGGGGGTCACTTGTAGCTGGCCGCCCATCCGCGCCGCTTCGTTGGCCACTTGCACGGCGCTCATCGTCTGTGTGCCCTCGCGCATCAATTGGATGGTCACGTTCGAGAGCCACACCTGGTCCGCCGTCTCAGTGGATTTGCCGAACGCTATGTCGGCTCTAATGCTCACCAGCGGCACCGAGCCATATTGAGCCAGCGTCACCTTCATCCCGTTCTTCAAGGTAAACGTGTCGGCGGCAGGCAGCGCGAACGCTTTCGGCGTGCCGAGGGGCGGCGGCGCCTCTCTGTCCTGCGCGAAGCACGAGGCCGCGAGTAAGCCCACAACAGCCAGCGTTCTCATTTCACACCTCCGGTGGCCGGCGCCGCCTGTTTTGCCGCTGCGCCGGCTTCCACCACCAGCACCGTGCGGTTGGTCGGCCGCAAATATTCCTGCGCGGTCTTCATCACCAGCTGGGGCGTCACCTTCCGCAGATTGTCCTCCAGGCTGTTGATCAACCCCGGATTATCGTCGAAGAGCGCAAAGCTCGCCATCAGGTCGGCTCTCCCGAACCCGCCGAATTGCGTCAGCGACTGGTAATACTGTGATCGCAGCTTCACCATCGAGCGGTCGAGCATCTCCTTAGTCACGGGCTTCTCGCGCAGTGCCTCGATGATCGGGTCGGCCGCCGCCAATATCTGATCGGGCTTCACGCTGGAATCGTGAATCATGCTCGCGATCCACAACATGGGCCCGTTGTAGTTGAACTGGCTGCCCAGCAGGTTGATGCCGCCATCCACGGAATCGGTGTAACCGCGCTTCTTCACCAGTTCCTGCGTTAGCAGGCTGTCGTCGCCTTCGATCAGCATCTGGTCCAGCAGCACCATGGCGTAGTGTTCCGGTGTGAGGCGCGGCGGCATCTGGTACGCGATTCCCAGCGCCGGCTTGTTCGCCAGCTTGTCGATCCTGCTGAAGCGCTGTTCCGCCTCCTGCCGCGGCTCGCTGAGATCGGGCTTGGGTGGCAGCTTCGACGCCGGAATGGAGCCGAAGTACTTCTCCACCCACCTCTTCGCCTGCGCCTCGTCGAAATCGCCCACCAGCGCCAGGGCCGCGTTGTTGGGAGAGTAGTAGGTCTGCGAGAAGCTCTTGGCGTCGGCCAGCGTGGCTGCTTCAATGTCCTTCAGGTCGCCGTAGAAGTTATGCGAGTTGTACCAGTTTTTGTTGGCGTACTGCGGCATGTCGAGCCAGGGGAAGCCTCCATAGGGTTGGTTAAGGACGTTGACCTTCACCTCATTGCCCACCACGCCCTGCTGATTCTTGAGAGTCTCCTCGGTGACCGTGAGATTCTTCATGCGGTCGGCCTCGCCCCACAGCATGGTTTCGAGCGCGTGCGAAGGCACCACTTCGAAGTAATTGGTGAAATCGAAGCGCGTGCTGCCGTTCATCACACCGCCGTTGCCTTCGATCAGCTTGTCGAACTCGCCCTTTGCCAGGTTCTTTGAGCCTTCGAACATAAGGTGCTCGAACAGGTGCGCGAACCCCGTTCGATTGCGCGGCTCGATGCGAAAGCCGATGTTGTAGTAGACGCCCACTACCACGAGCGGCGCCGTGGTGTCCCTCGAAAGCGCCACCTTCAGCCCGTTGGGCAGCTTGTAATACGTAATCGGCACCGTAAATTTGGCGGCTGCGGACTGCGCCATCGCGGAACAAACCAATCCGGCGCCCAATGCTGCGATGCAGCCGGCCCTGCGTGTGAGATGAGACATGTTACACCCCTTGGATCATATACGGAGACCCGGTCAATCCGTTATCAAATCTTCCTGAGATTTCCGGTCGGCCGCCATCCTCGACGTTTGCGGAAAGCCTTTTCAATCACGCCCAGCGTGCCTTCGGTGATTTCGAAGTCTTTCAAGCCTTCCGGCTTCACCCATTCCACGCGGCAGACGTCGTCTCCTGCGCACAACGTGCCGCCCGTGACGCGGCAGATATAGTCGATCAGCACGTAGTGGTACTCGGCCGCACCCTGATCATCGCGCATGATTCGCTCGAAGATCTCGAACACGCCGAGAGGCTCAATCTCGAGTCCGGTCTCTTCCCGCACCTCGCGCCGGATGGCACAATCCAGGCTCTCGCCCACCTCCAGCGCGCCGCCGGGAAGCGACCACCAGCCTATGAGCGGCGCCTTGCCGCGCTGCGCCATGAGGATGCGACCGCGGTCGAAGATCAGCGCACCCACACCGATCAGCGGGCGCTTCGGATACCGCCGGTCGTCGGTCACTGCGTGTCCGGACGCGCCCGGAAGACCAGGGCGCGCGCGGCAATAAAAAGCGTCTTCAAGTCGGCCTCTCCGAACGCCAGGCCGGCCGCCACATCGTGCATCTCGATCAGTTGAAGCCGCTTGCCTTCGGGACTGTAAATGGCGATGCCTTTGGCGGCCACCCACAGATTGCCCTGTACGTCCACCGTCATACCGGCGGGGGCGCCTTCGATCTTGGACGCCAGCACGCGCCCGTTCGCCGCCTCGCCGTTGTGATCCAAATCCCACGCGCGTATGTCGTGATCGTCGGCGTTGGATACGTAGAGCGTCCGTCCATTCGGCGAAAGTGCGATGCCGCGCGGGCGGCTCGCCGATCTCGCCACCAGCGTCATCGGCCCCTTCGGCGGAATATGGTACACGCCGTGGAAGTCGAGTTCCTTATGGTCGCTTTGTTCCCCAAAGGCGGGGTCGGTGAAGTAGACGTGTCCCGTCTTGCTGACCACGATCTGCGACGGCGCGTTCAATTTCTTGCCTTCCCAGGATTCGGCCAGCACCTCGATCTTGCCGTTCTTGTCGGTGCGGGTCACGCGTCGCGCACGCGTCTCGCAAGTGTACAGCCGGCCCTGCGCGTCGAACGCATTGCCCGCGGGACCGTGTGCATCCGTACGGTAGACCGCCACCTCGCTGCCCGGCGTCCACTTAAACAGGCGATCGCTGGGAGTATCGCTGAAAATCAGGTAGCCGCCCTCCTTGGACCACGCCGGCCCTTCGGTGAAGCGATACCCTTGCGACAGGCGCTCGAATTTGAACTCTCCGAGTCCCTGGCACAGGACCGGCAACGCAAGCGTAAGGGCAGCGAAGGAGAATCGGGCCGCGCGCGTCATTTACCCGAGACGTGCGCCTTGATCTCGATGTTGTTGACCACTTGCTTGACGCCCTTGACCTTCCTGGCGACCTTCTCCGCCCGCGACTTCAGGCTCTTCTGGTCGACCGTGCCGGAAAGTGTCACGACTCCCTGCTTCACTGACACCTCCAGGGGAAGGACGCCCACAATCTGATCTCCGGCCAGTTTGATGCGTACCGCGTCGTTGATGCTGTCGTCCGTGATTTGCGGAGGATCCTTTGCCGGACAAACAGCCTGCAACAGGAATAATGCCAGGAATGCGGCCAAAATTTTATATATCATCTTCTCCGGCCATTGTACGCCAGTCGAGGGCATTGAGAAAGCTGCGGTTCTCGCGCCAGTTCGGCTGCACGCGAACATGCAGGTCCAGATAAATCTTCAGCCCGAACAGTCGCTCCATCTCCTGGCGGGCCTGCGTACCAATCTGCTTCAGCATGGTGCCGCCGGTGCCGATCACAATCGCCTTCTGCCCCTCGCGCTCCAGGTGAATGGTGGCATAGATCGTGGTCATCTTGGGGTTGTCTTCCCACTTGTCCACTGTTACCGCCACCGCGTGCGGTACTTCCTGGCGCGTGGCGAGCAGCACCTTTTCGCGAATCAGTTCGCCGGCCAGAAACCGTTCCGGCTGGTCGGTGACATGGTCCTCCGGAAAATACTGCGGCCCGGCCGGCAGATATTTCAGAATGACCTTGAGCAGTTCGGCCGTTCCGCCGCGTTTCACGCTGGACACGGGAACGTAATCCGCGAATTCGTACACCGCCTTGTACTGCTCGATCAGTGGCAGCAGCAGCGACTTGTCCTTGACCAGATCGACCTTGTTGAGCGCCAGCACGCAGGGCGTGTCGGTGCGCCGTGCCACGTCGATGGCGTGGCGGTCCTGCTCGCCGAATTTGCGCGCGGCGTCCACCACAAACACCAACAGGTCGCGTTCCTCCAGCGAGTTCCGCACGGTATCCATCAGGCGCTTATTCAACTGCGAGTTGGCGCGATGAATACCCGGCGTATCGATGAAAACAATCTGCGCTTCCGGCAGGGTGACCACGCCCTGGATAGACGTCCGCGTGGTCTGCGGCTTATCGGCCACGATCGCGACTTTCTGGCCGACGAGCGCGTTCAGCAGAGTGGATTTTCCGGCATTCGGCCGGCCGATGATCGAGACGAACCCCGACTTGAACTCAGTCTTCAATTCCGTTTCCAATTCTGTTTTCATTGAGCAACCGTTTGCGATTTACTGATGCGTACCTGGCCCACGCGCAGCTCGTCGGAGACCAGCACTTCCAGGCGTATGCCGTCGCGATCCACGCTCTCCCCCGCCTTCGGTACGCGTCCCAGCCATTCGCTCACCAGCCCGCCCACCGTGGTGGATTCGATCTCTTCCTCGCGGTGGAACGAAGCCACCAGGTCGGAGATGCGATCCAGATCGAAGCTTCCGGAGACGATGAAACCGCCGTGGCCGTCCTCGGTGACGTCGCTTTCGGGCTCGTGTTCGTCGCGGATTTCGCCGATGATCACTTCCAGCAGGTCTTCCATGGTGGCCAGGCCGGCGGTGTTGCCGTACTCGTCCACCACAATCACCATGTGGCTGTTCTCCTGCTGCATCTGGCGCATCAGGTCGCTCACCGGCTTGGTCTCCGGCACCATCCGTATCGTGCGCACCAGTTCGCGTACAGTGCGTTGTTCGCGTTCCTCTTCCTCCAATTCGAACATGTCGCGCACGTGTATGAAGCCGATCACCTGGTCGATCGTCTGCTCGTACACCGGAATGCGCGAGTACTGCTCGGTGATCACCAGTTGGCGCAATTGCTCCAGCGTGGCGTCGGCGGAGATGGCGACGATATTCGGCCGCGGCGTCATGACTTCCCGGACTACCTTATCGCCGAACTCCACCACGGATTGAATCAGCTTCCGGTCCTGCTCCTCGATCAATCCTTCTTCGGTGCCGGCCGAAATCAGGGCTTCGATGTTCTCCGCCGATGTCGGCTCGTCGGGCGTCGTGGCGGCATCGTCCGTCAAATCGATCAGCGATTGGAAAAAGGCGAGCAGCGCAACACACGGGCGCGCGATCCAGGCGAAGAGGCGGATCACCGGGAGCAGCGGCAGCAGCCAGCGGCCACTGGTGCGCCGGTAAAGCAATTGAGGCAGCGCGAAGCACACCGTGATCATGGTGACCACGACGGAAATAATGGCCTGCCAGAACACCGCGGCGTGCCAGGGCGCCCCATCCGCAAACCAGGCGAAGTAGAGAATGCCCACCACGGAAAGCAGCGTGTGTTTCACCAGCGAGAAAGCCCCCGCGCCATCCTCCGTGTCCATGCCGATCTTGTCTTCGAGAGTCTCTTTGAAGAATCTCAGCGAGGGCAAATCGCGCGTGCGAAGACGCAGGCTTTCCAGGTAGAGCACCTGTACGAAAGTCATCAGGCCCAGCAGCGGAAGGATCGCCAGCAGGGCGAGCACCACCAGAATCATGACCGCACCCGTTCAATCAGGCCGTTGGGCAATCCGAGTTTGGCGCGCCAGCGCTTCTCGGCGCGTGCCATGGACCCGGAATCGGTTTCGTGATCGTGCCCCATCAGGTGAAGCACGCCGTGCAGCATGAGGATCTGGACTTCCTGTTCGATGGCGTGCCCGAATTCACGCGCCTGCGCCCGGGCGCGCCCCAGCGAGATGGCGATGTCTCCCAGGAAGCCACGGCTCATCGAAAAGCTGACAAAGGCCGCACTCTCAGTGGTGGGGAATGCTTCAGCTTGCTCGTCCGCAGGCGCCGGGAATGAGAGCACGTCTGTCGCGTAATCTTTGCCGCGGAAAGCGAGATTCAGGCGGCGGAGTTCGGCGTCGCCTGTGATCAGGGTGTCAAAAGGGCGCCCCTTGGCGACTTCCTTTTGCAGCCTGCTTGCGAAGCGTTCGATCGCCGGCCGGCGCAAACTCGCAGGGACGCGACGGAACGTAACGGTACTGCCTTCGGGAGACGACATGGCGCGCCTCAGGCCTGCGGGGCAGTCTCGGCGGGTGGAATCACCACCTTGACCTCGCTGTTCCCATTGCCATTGCCGTTCGCGTTTTCAGCGGCCGGCGGTTCCGCCAGCGGCAGGGTAAGCTGCCGTCCCGCACCGATAGCCTCGTTGTAACGCTCGTACGCTTTTACGATGCGCTGCACCAGGGTGTGACGCACCACGTCCTTGTCGTCGAACTGCACGAAACTGATGCCCTCGACGCCCTTCAGCACTTCCGTGGCGTCGATCAGGCCGCTGCGCCGGCCGGAGGGAAGATCGATCTGCGTGACGTCGCCGTTCACCACCATCTTGGAATTGAAGCCCTGGCGCGTCAGCACCATCTTCATCTGCTCCGGCGTACAGTTCTGCGCCTCATCGAGGATGATGAAGCTATCGCTGAGCGTGCGTCCGCGCATGAACGCGATGGGCGCCACTTCAATCACGTTGCGCTCCAGCAATTTCTCCACGCGCTCGCTGTCCAGCATGTCGTAGAGGGCATCGTACAGCGGGCGCAGGTAAGGGTCTACCTTTTCCTGCAAAGTGCCCGGGAGGAAGCCCAGGCGCTCGCCGGCTTCCACCGCCGGACGCGTCAGCACGATGCGCGCCACCTGTTTGTTCATCAGCGCGGAGATCGCCATCGCGACGGCCAGGTACGTCTTGCCGGTACCGGCGGGACCGATGCCGAACACCAGGTCGTTGCGCTCGATAGCTTCCAGGTAACGGCGCTGGTTGACCGTCTTTGGCGCCAGCACCTTCTTGCCGAAATTGCGCTGCTTGCCGCTGTTTACCAGCGCGCGAAGCGACACTTCGCGGTCGTTGGTGACCACACGCAGATAACTGTTCAGGTCGCCGTTGGTGAAAACGTGACCCTCGCGCAGAAGTGTGTTGTAGTCCTCCAGGATGTTTGCCGCGCGGGTAACATTCTCCGCCTCGCCTTCGATTTCGAGGTTGTTGTCAAGCAGATGGGTTTGGACGCCCAACCCGGCTTCGATCAACCGGATGTTTTCATCCCGGGTGCCAAAGAGGCTTTCTACGCCTCGGCTGATACGGACGCTGGATTTCATCAAGTGGGTGTTGGATACCTCCAAATAGGGGAAAAACGACGACAGGGGTTACCGCTTAACTGGGAAGGATTCGAATCTTCGACCACCCGCTGGCGCGGGCCTCTGAACACCATCCATACTCATTATACCGAAGTGTCAAGCCCTCAGGGGTTCATTAAATGTTCACTGAATGAACTGCAGACCTTTAGCCCCCGGAATGGTCCGCACCCACGTGTTCATCTCTTCTTCGTTCTGCAGCAAATCCCGCAAAGTCGCCTTACTGAGCACCTGATCCACCGCCACCTGCACGGCGCGCCACAGGGAGCGCACGGAGCAATCCACACTCCGCGTGCAGATGGCCGCCTGCCCGGCGTGGCTATCGCAGAAGCTGCTTTCGAAGATGCGCCCGCCGAGCGCGTCCATCACGTCGCCGATCACGATGGCTTCCGCCGGACGGGCCAGAGTGTAGCCGCCATCTTTGCCGCGCGCCGCTTTGACGAATCCGCCCTTGCGTAACACGCGTAAAATCTTGGCCGCGTACGCCGGAGACACACCCTCCGCTTGGCTCATTTCGGGAATCGTCAGGCTGCCGCCCTCGCCCGCGTAACCTATGCGGACCAGGCAGCGCAGGCCGTATTCTTCATTGGCGGTCAGCTTCATCGGCGCAGCCTCGCGATCGGAATAATGTCTTCGATGCCCATCGCCAGTTTCGCGGCTTCCGACATGCGCTCTTTGGTCCAGGGGGGATCGAAGGTGAGTTCCAGTTTGACGCCGGTGACGCCGGGGACGGCGCGCGCGGCGCGTTCCACTTCCGCCGGCAGGCTGCCGGCCACCGGACAGTTGGGTGCGGTGAGGGTCATTCGGATCGCCACCTGCCCGGCCTCATCCACATCCACGCCATAGATCAGGCCGAGTTCATAAATGTTCACCGGCATCTCCGGGTCGTAGACCTTCTTGAATGCGGCCAGAATCTGATCTTTCAAAGTCATTCCGTGCTTACCGGCTCGGTAATCTCGCTGCTCAGCGCGGATTTCAAGGTATGCCACGCCAGGGTGGCGCACTTGACGCGCGCCGGATAATCGCGCACGCCGCAGAAGACCACGAGTTTGCCCAAGTCCTGGCTGACGGCGGAATCCGTAGTCAGCAACTCGTGGAATTTCTCCAGCAGCTTGAGCGCTTCCTCGCGCGTTTTGCCCTTAAGGCTTTCCGTCATCAGCGACGCCGACGCCGTGGAGATAGCGCACCCGGAGCCCACAAAACTGACGTCGACGACTATATCGTTCTCCACTTTGACAAAGAGCTTCAGCTTGTCGCCGCAAAGTGGATTGTAGCCATCGGCCTGACGGGTGGCGTCCGCCATAGCATGGCAGTTCCGCGGACGCTTACTGTGATCGAGAATGATTTCCTGGTAAAGATCGTGGACCATTAGGCGAAAACCTCCTTCACTTTGTGGAGGCCGGCAACGAGCGCGTCGATTTCGCCGAACGTATTGTAGAAGGCGAGTGAAGCGCGGGTGGTGGCGGGTACGTTGAAAAAGTCCATGACTGGCTGTGCACAGTGGTGGCCGGTACGGACCGCAATGCCCTGCCTGTCGAGCAGGGTGCCGATATCGTGCGGGTGAATGCCCTCCATCACGAAGGAGAGCACGCTCGCCTTGTCGCGCGCCGTGCCGATCAGGCGCAGGCCGGGAATCTGTGTGAGCGCTTCGGTGCCGTAGGCGAGCAGGGCATGTTCGTGGGCCGCAATCTGATCGATACTGAGTTGGCCGACGTAATCCAGCGCCGCGCCGAGTCCGATCCCGCCGGCGATGTTGGGCGTGCCCGCTTCAAACTTATAAGGCAGGTCGGCGTAGGTCGTCTTTTCGAAAGTGACCACTTTGATCATGTCCCCGCCGCCCTGGTAAGGAGGCATGGCGTTCAGCAGCGCCTTCTTGCCATAGAGAATGCCGATGCCGGTGGGCCCGACCACCTTGTGCCCGCTGAAGGTATAGAAATCGGCGTCGAGCGCCTGTACGTCCACCTTCATGTGGGGCGCGGCCTGCGCGCCGTCGATCAGCGTCAGGGCTCCGGCGCGGTGAGCCATCTCGATGATCTGACGGACCGGGTTGACGGTGCCCAGTGCGTTGGAAACATGCGTGACGGCCACCATCCGCGTACGCGGACTGAGCAGTTTTTCGTACTCCTCCATCAGCAGCTCGCCGCGCTCGTTCATCGGAATGACGCGCAGTTTGGCGCCAGTCTCTTCGCAGAGCATCTGCCAGGGCACGATGTTGGAGTGGTGCTCCATGGCCGAGATGATGATTTCATCGCCGGCCTTCACGTTCCTGCGGCCCCAGGAACCGACCACCAGGTTGATGCCCTCCGTGGTGCCGCGAACAAAGATCAGCTCATCCTTGCTGCGCGAGTTCAAAAAACGCTTGGCCTTGGAACGGGTTTCCTCGTAAGCCGCGGTGGAGCGCTGCGAAAGCTCGTGAACCCCGCGGTGGATGTTGGCGCAGTCCACTTCGTGGAAGCGGCGTATGGCATCGATCACGGCGAAGGGCTTCTGGGCGGTCGCCGCGCTATCCAGGTACACCAGCGGTTTGCCGTGGATGTTCTGCTTTAGGACCGGGAAATCTTCCCGGATCTTCTCCACGTCAAAAACAGCCGTAACTTGCCTACTCAACGTGCTCATGAAATTTCTCGAACAGAATCCGTTCCAGCGAATCCCGTAATGACTGCACTTTGATGCGATCCACCACATCCTGCGCGAACGCATACGTCAGCAGGCTGCGCGCTTCGCTCTTGCCGATGCCGCGCGATTGCAGGTAGAACATCGCTTCGGAATCGAGCTGGCCGATGGTGGCGCCGTGGGTACAGCGCACATCGTCGGCGAAAATCTGCAGCTCGGGTTTGGTATCCACCACCGAGTCGTCCGACAGCACCAGGTTTTTGTTGGTCTGTTTGGAATCGGTCTTCTGCGCATCCTTGCGCACCATGATTTTGCCGTTGAACACCGCGTGCGCCTTGCCGTCCAGTATGCCCTTGTAAAGTTCGTGGCTGGTACCGTGCGGCATGGTGTGGTCGATCATCGTGTGATTGTCGATATGCTGCGTGCCGTTGACGATGTACAGGCCGTTCAGCGTGGCCTCGGAGCCTTCCGAAAGGGTAGCGTTGGCATCGTTGCGCACCAGCGCGCCGCCCAGCGAAATCGAGTGCGATGCGAAAGAGGCGCTGCGTCCGATCGTGGCATGCAGGGTAGCGATGTGGAACGCGTTGACCGTTTCCAGTTGGACTTTGTAGTGGTCTACCGCGGCACGCTCGCCCACCACGATTTCCGTGACGGCGTTGTTGAAGTAGACGCCCTCACCCGCGCCATGGTAGCGCTCAACGATGGTGCACCGCGCGTCGGCGCCCACCAGAATCAGCCCACGCGGATGCACGGCAATCGGCTCTGCCGCGCCGGTGGTCAGGTAATAAACTTCGATAGGCTCTTCGATTACGGCACCGCGAGCCACCCGCACCAGCGCGCCATCCGTGATCATCGCCGTGTTGAGCGCCACAAAGGCGTTTTCTGAAAACCCGGCATGTTTGGCGAGTTGCGACTGGATGACCGCCGGATCGTCGGCGATGCCGCCCACCTGAAGGCCGGCGGGCAGGCTCTCCGGACGCGCCAGCAGGTGGCCGTTGGCGAACACCAGCTGAATCGGACCCTTGGCGACCTTGCTTTCGACCAAACCCCAGCGCCCTGCCGCGAATTTGGTTCGCGCGATGGGCGCGACATTCGTGAAGCGCCACTCTTCGTGATGCGTGTCCGGAAAGCCGAGCTCCACGAAGCGCGCGAAGGCAGCCTCGCGCACAGGCTGCAACCACGCAGGTGCGGCAGGCTGATTGGTGAAGTGCTCCAGCCAGGCACCGGTCTGTTCGGCAACGGCCGTCATACTTTGCCGACCGCCTCCTGATCGTCATAGACGCCGAGCGCCTCGTAGCCTTCCGCTTCCAGTTCGAGCGCCAGTTCCTTGCCGCCCGATTTCACGATGCGCCCTTCGGCCAGCACATGGACGAAATCGGGAACAATCTCATTGAGCAGGCGCTGATAGTGGGTTACCACGATCATGGCGCGCTCCGGCGATCGCATTGCATTGACGCCGCCCGAAACCACGCGCAAGGCGTCGATATCCAGGCCGGAATCGGTTTCATCCAGCACCGCCAGTTTAGGCTCCAGCACGGCCATCTGGAAGATTTCGTTGCGCTTCTTTTCGCCGCCCGAGAAGCCGGTGTTGACCGGGCGATTGAGCAGCGTCTGGTCCATCTTCATGATCTGCATTTTGTCGCGGACCAGGTTCAGGAAGTCCATGGCGTCGAGTTCGTCGATGCCGTGGTGCTTGCGGATAGTATTCAGCGCGGCCTTGAGGAAGTACATGTTGCTCACACCGGGAATCTCCACCGGATATTGGAACGCCAGGAAGATGCCCTCACGCGCACGGTCCTCCGGCGACAGCTCAAGCAGGTCCTTGCCGTCGTAGGTGACAGACCCGCCGGTGACCACGTACATGTCGCGGCCGGCCAGCACCTGCGCCAGCGTGCTTTTGCCGCTGCCGTTGGGCCCCATGATGGCATGCACTTCACCGGCGTTCACGGTGAGGCTGATGCCCTTCAGAATTTCACGATCGCCAACTTTGGCGTGCAGATCTTTGATTTCGAGTAATGCCATGCGTTTGTTTGCGTCCTTAGCCAACGCTTCCTTCGAGACTCACTCCGAGTAGTTTTTGCGCTTCCACGGCGAACTCCATCGGCAGTTCGCGGAAAACTTCCTTGCAGAACCCGTGCACGATCATCGACACGGCATCCTCGCTCGAAATGCCGCGCTGCCGGCAGTAGAAAATCTGGTCCTCGCCGATTTTCGAAGTGGACGCTTCATGCTCCACCTGCGCCGAGGTGTTGCGCACTTCGAGATAAGGAAACGTGTGCGCGCCGCACTTATCGCCCAGCAGAAGCGAATCGCACTGCGAGTAGTTGCGCGCTCCGCTGGCCGATTTCAGAATCTTGACGCCGCCGCGATACGTGTTCTGCCCGTGCCCCGCCGAGATGCCTTTGCTGACGATCGTGGAAGTGGTGTTCTTCCCGATGTGGATCATCTTGGTGCCCGTATCGGCCTGCTGCCAGTTGTTGGTCAGCGCCACGGAGTAGAACTCGCCCACCGAATTGTCGCCGATCAGCAGGCAGCTCGGATACTTCCAAGTGATGGCGGAGCCCGTCTCCACCTGCGTCCAGGAGATCTTGGAATTCACGCCGCGGCAGGCGCCGCGCTTGGTCACGAAATTGTAGATGCCGCCCTTGCCGTCCTTGTCGCCGGGATACCAGTTCTGCACCGTGGAATATTTGATCTGCGCGTTATCCAGGGCGACCAGCTCGACCACGGCGGCGTGCAACTGGTTGGTGTCGCGCATCGGCGCGGTGCAGCCTTCCAGGTAGCTCACCGAAGCCCCTTCGTCGGCGACGATCAGGGTGCGTTCAAACTGCCCGGTATCCTTGGCATTAATGCGGAAATAAGTGGAGAGCTCCATCGGGCACTTAACGCCCTTGGGGATGTAGCAGAAACTGCCGTCGCTGAAGACCGCTGAATTCAGCGCCGCAAAGAAATTGTCGCTGGTGGGGACCACGGAGCCCAGATACTTCTGCACCAGTTCGGGATGCTCTTTGACCGCCTCGGAGAACGATCCGAAAATGATGCCGACTTCGTGCAGCTTGGCTTTAAAGGTGGTGGCGACGGACACGCTATCGAACACCGCGTCCACCGCGACGCCGGCGAGGATCGCCTGTTCCTGCAAGGGAATACCGAGTTTGGCGTAAGTCTTGAGTAATTCCGGATCGACGTCGTCCAAGCTCTTGGGCCCGTCGCCCTTCGGTTTCGGCGACGAGTAATAGATGATGTCCTGGTAATCGATTTTGGGGTAGTGGATGTTAGCCCACTCAGGCTCTTTGAGGGTCAGCCAGTGGCGATAAGCCTTGAGGCGCCATTCCAGGAGCCATTCCGGCTCGTTCTTTTTGGCGGAAATCAGGCGGACGACATCCTCGCTCAGGCCGCGGGGGATCGCATCAGCTTCGATCTCCGTGACGAAGCCCCACTTATATTCCTGATTCGCAAACGTTTCAATCGTATTGGTAGAATCGCTCACCTGGGTGTACTCCTAAACTGTTGGCTCAATACCATCTTCGCCAATCTATACTTTATAGTCAAGATTACTCATCTAATGGATGCAGGGGCGGGGCGAACGGCTGCTAAAAGATTCTGAAAGGCGCCGCGCGGGGTGGCAGCTTGGGTTGCTTGGGTTCGTTGGGTTCCGCGAAAAAATGTAAACACTTGAAAATAAATCAGTTTATTGGTTCGAAAGCGAATTCGCGTGTCTGACGATGTGAACCCAGGCGGTTGCCAGCACTTCATCCTTTCGCTTTAAGGAATAGCACGCAAAGGGGCTGGAGTCCGAAATTGGCGGACGTCAAAGCACAGAAACCAAACTAGTTAGTTTTTTCTACCAGGAGAACAAGAAGACGGTGTCGGGCAGCCAATTCAGACTTCCCCACCACAAACTGAGCGCACGGCTTAGGTTGCGGGTACCCGCGATCAATTCTCCTGACATGCGTCCCAGATTGCCTGAATTTGGTCCAGGTCGTCGCGGCTCATCAGATTCGAGCCGCGCAGCCAGCCCGTAATTTTCTTCTTGTAGTGCACCCGATCGAAGAGAATCACAAAACTCATCATATATATGAGCGCAAGCAGTGCGTATCGGCCAGTCATCTTCCGTCTCCGTGGGGCTTACCGCCCCCTATTCCCCATGCAGTGGACAGAGGTAGTATGCCAACGCGGACCCTAGATAGCTACTCCCAAGAGTTAACCCCAGTTTGAGGGGATGTATGGATTGGTACTGTACTACGGAATCGCCCGATCACTTGCTTCTGAGGTAGAACACTAGAATGAAGTTCTACCGGGGGTTGCATATGGGGTTGAACATCAAGAACGATGAAGCTCACCAGATGGCGGCGGAACTGGCCGGCTTGCGAGGAATCTCGCTCTCCAAGGCCGTGACCGGCGCAATCCGCAGCGAGTTGGAGCGAGAGAAACGCCATCGGGGGAGAGCCGGACTCAGCCGTGAACTTTTGGAGATCGGCAGACGCTGCGCCGCCCACATACGCGGCCCGATTTCGTCGCGAGATCACGCCGCGATACTGTATGACGAGCGGGGCCTTCCCCTCTAATGCTACTGCCATGGTGATCGATACCTCGGCCATAATCGCAATCCTGTTGGCTGAAGTTGACGCCGAGCGCTACACGCGTGCGATCGAGGCGGCAGTGAACTCGCGCATGTCCGCCGCGAGCTACCTGGAAGCGGCCGCCGTGATCGACAACTTCGGAGACGTACTGGCGCCCAGGGAATTCGACCTCTTCATGCGGCGGGCGGGTATCGAGGTGGTGCCGGTGAATTTCGAACAGTCCGAACTCGCACGGCAGGCGTACAGGGACTTCGGCAAAGGCCGTCATCCCGCGGGCCTGGACCTCGGCGACTGCTTCGCCTATGCCCTGGCGAAGTTCATTGACGAGCCGCTTCTCTCCAAGAGCAACGGCTTTTCGCGCACCGATGTCCGCATTGAACCGCTGTAAAGCCTCCGTCATCAGTTTCTTCTTGCCCAATCCGGCTTTTTTAAGGAAACTGAAAGATTAAGGAGACGTACCACGTTGGATAGAAATGGCCGCAAGGGCTCCCTCGTCATGGAGCCGACAGAACGATGGACCGCTCAATCGGCCAGCGACCTATACGACGTCGCGAGCTGGGGTAAGGGCTATTTTTCGGTGAGCGACAGCGGACACGTCCTCGTCCACCCCGAAAAGGAAACGGCGCGCTCGATCGATCTCAAACAACTGGTGGACACTCTCGTCCTGCGCGGCATCGACCTGCCCATCCTGATCCGCTTCGCCGATATCCTGAAGCACCGCCTGGGAGAGATCCACAGCGCCTTTCAAACCGCTATCAACGAACACAAGTACCAGGGCGGCTATTGCTGCGTCTACCCGATCAAGGTCAACCAGCAGCGCCAGGTGGTCGAAGAGGTCCTCGAATTCGGCAAGGCCCTTCCACTTCGGCCTGGAAGCCGGATCCAAACCTGAGCTGATGGCGGTGATGGCTCTGGCGGATAACGATACACCCATCATCTGCAACGGTTTCAAGGATGACGAATACATCGAGATGGCCATGCTTGCCCAGAAGATGGGACGCAAGATCATCCCGGTGGTGGAAAAGTATACCGAGCTGCACCTGATCCTCAAATACAGCCAGCGTGTAGGCGTGCGACCAGCGATCGGCCTGCGCGTCAAGCTGGCCAGCCGCGGGTCGGGGCGCTGGAAGTCCTCGGGCGGGTATCGCTCGAAGTTCGGGCTGTCGGTTACCGAGGCGATGCGGGCGCTGCAAGAACTAAAAGATCTAGGCATGTCCGACTGCCTCAACCTGCTGCACTTCCACCTGGGCAGCCAGATCACCAATATCCGCCAGATCAAGGGCGCGGTAAACGAAGCCGTTCGTGTGTACGTGGATCTGGCGCGCGCCGGCGCCGGGCTGAAATACCTGGACGTGGGCGGCGGCCTGGGGATCGACTACGACGGCTCGCAGACCGATTTCGAATCGAGCGTCAACTACACCCTGCAAGAGTACGCCAACGACATCATTTATCACGTGCAGAACGTGTGCGACGAAGTCGAGGTGCCGCATCCCACCATCATCACGGAAAGCGGGCGCGCCATCGCCGCCTACCACAGCGTGCTGGTGTTCAACGTCCTGGGCGTCTCCGGGATGGGCGAAGCCGACCTCCCCGCCGATCCGCCGCCGGACGCCGAACAGCCGCTCATCGACCTGGCGGAAACCTACCGCGGGCTGACCGCGAAAACCCTGCTCGAAAGCTATCACGACGCGCAGCAGGCGCTCGACCAGGCGCTCAACCTCTTCAGCCTTGGATACCTCTCGCTCGAGCAGCGCTGCATCGCCGAGAATTTGTACTGGGCGATTTCGCGCAAGATTCAGCGCCTGGCCGCAGAGCTCGATTACTTCCCCGAAGAGCTGGAAGGCATCGACGCCATGCTCTCCGACACGTATTTCTGCAACTTTTCGCTATTCCAGAGCATGCCCGACAGTTGGGCCATCAAGCAGCTCTTCCCGATCATGCCGATCCATCGCCTGGAAGAGCAGCCGTCCCGTCCCGCCGTGCTGGGCGATATCACCTGCGATTCCGATGGCAAGGTGGATGCGTTTATCGACCGCCGCGACGTCAAGCGCACCCTGCAGCTGCACACCTTCGACGGCGGCAATTACTACCTGGGTGCCTTCCTGCTGGGCGCGTACCAGGAAATCCTCGGCGACATGCACAATCTGTTCGGCGATACCAACGCCGTCCACGTGCGGCTGGGTCCGACGGGCGAAGTCATCCTGGATTCCGTGATCAAGGGCGACACCGTCCGCGAAGTCCTCAACTACGTACAGTTTTCCTCCGACGCGCTGGTCATGCAGCTCCGCCGCGACGTGGAGGCCGCCCTGCGCGAAGGCCGGCTGACCTACGAAGAGAGCGGATCCCTGCTGCGTTTCTACGAAGAGGGACTCCACGGGTACACGTACCTGGAAGACGTGCACGAGCAGTAAGACGGGCCTAATCGGCCGCGGGTTAATAGCCTCCCCACATTGAACGGAACACGACAGACCACGCAAGGCGATGGTCCCACGGGGATATCATATGATGAGGCAACGTTCCGCCATGCCGGGTAACTACCGTTCGCTTCTCCTCCTCGTGCCGGCCACCATTGGGCTGGCCCAGCCCTCGAACTTTTCCCTGCCTGCCGTCTATGCCACCACGGGAGAAATCCGCACCCAAACGACGAAGCTGGACAAGCTCGCGCCATCCGCCGGCTACAGCCTGCTCTTCAGCCTCGATTCGCCGGACCTCGGCTCCGCCGCTCGCATCGCCGTCTCGGTGGTTGAAGGCGACCACGTTCTGCTCGGTAAGACCCTGCATGCCGGCGACGCCGACCTCTACGGCTTCTTCCGCCCCACCCGTGCCGCCCAACTCCAGGTTGTCGCGGAAGGTGCCGCGGCGAAGAGCACGCCCCGCTACCATTTGCAGATCAATCGCTGGCCCCTCGGCACAGGACCCAACCACACCTGGCAGAACGCCGCGCCCATCGCGCTCGGTCAACTCGTCACCGCGTCGAGCGATGAAATCGAATACCTGCCGCTTTCCGGCGCCTCCCGCCAGGAGATCGCCTACGGCCCAGCCGGCGAACACTGGTATCGCTTCGAATTCGATTCCCCCCGCCCCAAGCTCGTCTTCTTTCAGGTCGAGCTGATGGACCGCGACGACATCCCCGCCGACGTCAGCCTCTTCCGCATCAACGCCGGCAAACTGGAGGAATTCACCGAGGGCCAGGATCCCGTCGCGCAGCCCCACGAAGTGCAGGCGCTTCCCGGCAACAAATTCGCACCCCGCATCCTCAAGCAGGCCGGCACGTACTACGTCCGCGTGCGCGCCAACCATCCCGAATTCAAACTCCGTACCCGCATCTACGATCCGCCGCCCTACAACGATCCGCGCGACGCCGTGCGCACCGCGGTGGACTATATCATGGGCGCCGGCGATTCCTGGTTCGCCAACACCCCGCGCCGCGGCGGCGCCTTCGATCGCGTCGCCGGCGTCCACCAGGAAACCTCGCTCTGCGTCGCCTGTCACGCCAGCCACTTCTCGCAGCGCGCGCAGCTCTACGCTATCGCCAACGGCTACCCTCTCGTGCAGCGCCAGCAGTTGCAGTTCCTCGAAGAACGCTTCTACAACAACCCCCGCCCCTTCTACGGCTTCGAAAAACAGGGCGCGGTGTGGGCGCGCGTCATCTCCGCACCCGCCAATGTGCTTAGCCGCATGAGCGTGCTCACCACCCTCTTCGAGGAAAACGTCAGCGGCGTTGCGCGCCCCGCCTATCACGATCGAATCACCGAATACCTGAAGCTCTATTACGCCGGGCGCGAGAAGCTCCCGCCCGATGAGACCAACGGCAACACTCCCCTGGTCAGCGCCCACGAAGTCGCCTGGTATTCCTGGAAGACCAGCCACGATCCGCGGCTGCCCGGCATGATCGCGCAGGGCGAGGTGAAGAACATGGTCGATCTCTGCTATCAGACGCTGGCCCTCGCCGATATCGATCGCGCGCAGTACGCACCGCCGATTCGCGCCAACGCGGAGCGCATCCTGTCTTTGCAGCGCCCGAGCGGCCAGTGGTCGATGCGCTTCGACTCCAAGGAGCCGGAGGTCGAATTTCAAACCGGGCACGCCCTGTGGACCCTCGCTGTCGCCGGCATCCCCGCCGACAATCCGCAAGTCCACAAAGCCATCCAATACCTGCTCAATCGCCAGCGTGCCTTCGGCGGCTGGATGGACCCCCTGCAATCCTTCGAGAATTTCAAGACGCCGTTCCGCGAAACTCAATTCGCCGTGCTCGCGCTCTCCACCTACTATCCGCTCTCCGGGCGCTCCAAGGGCTGGGACGCTCCGCCGCCGCAAACGCTCTCCGCCTCCCCCGATCGCCTGCTCACCGAGCTCGATTCACTCTGGGAACGCCCTTCGGAGAGCGTGCTGCGCCAGGTCGAAGTCGCCGCGCAATCGAACGAAGTGCTCGTCCGTCAGGCAGCCGTCGAGGCGCTCGGCCGTCTCGCGTTGCCCGCTACCGCCCCCCTGCTGGTGAAGCTCCTGGAAGACCCCAGCAAACTGGTGCAGCGCACGGCCGCGTGGTCCCTGCGCCAGATTTATGGGGCGCATCCCGACACCGGCGATGCCGAGCTGCTGGCCGCACTAGCCTCGCCCAGCGCGCGCATGCGCTGGGGTGCCACCCGCGTCTTCGCGCATCATTTCGCCGCCCTCGCAACCCGCGACCCTCTGATCGCCGCGCTCCTCCGTCTGGCCGACGATCCCGTCGTCGCGATCCGCCTGCAGGCCGTCCGCGGCCTGTGGCAAGCGTGGTTCTGGAATCCCGGTGTCACCATGCGCGGCCAAATCGAAGACACCCTGCTCGCCGGACTCGCCCAGCCGCAACATCCGTGGATCGAGACCAATCTGCGCGCCGCCATCTACAACCTGGCCGACGAGAATATTCGCTATCTCTACAACAACTGGGTCGCCCAGCTGGGCAAACCCGAAGACCGCGACCGCGCTATGCAAGGCCGCCTCGGCGTGGAATCGCAGCTCGCCGTCAAATTTGCCGCCGTCCTGGAGCATGGCCCCGACGCGCAGAAGAAGCGGTTGCTCGCCGCCCTGGCCGAACTCCCCCTGCGTCGCGGCGACGCCTACGATCTTGCGGCGGCGTCCACGAAGAAATCCCCGCCCGTGTACAGCCGCATCGGCAACGATATCGAGCAGATTGCGTTCTTCGGCTCCAGCGCCGCCGTGCTCTCCCGCGCGCTTTTGCCGCTGCTCGATTCCCCTGACGCCGAGATGCGCCTGCTCGCGCGCGATGCCAGCCTGATCGTTCGCGAAACTACTTTCGCCCAAGTGGAACGCGCCGCCGGAGGCCGCAGCGAGACCACGCTGGAACTGGCTCACCAATTGGATGCCGTTCCCGGCGACGCCGAAATCGCACGTGCCTTCCATCTGGCGCCCGCTCGCAATGGCAATTCCGCTGTTGCCAAGGCCGCGCCCGCTCCCACAGCGCCGCTGGATGAAGCTTTCTTCCGCGCCAACATCGAGCCGATCCTGCAGAAGAAGGGCGCCGATGGCTACGCCTGCGTGAATTGCCACAATACCCACACGCTGTTCAACGCCACATGGTCCACCGTGAAGAACGTGATCGACCGCCGCGATCCGGAGAACAGCCTGCTGCTTCGCAAACCGATCTCCACTGCCGAATCCGAGGGCGTTGCCGGCGCCGCCGCCACGTCGCACGGCGGAGGCCAGCGCTGGTCCAAAGGCTCTCCCGAATACGAAACCATCCTGAAGTGGATCGACGGCCGGCCATGACCGCCGCGCCGGCGCGCGCTTCAGTGCGGTTTTACGCCGAACTGAACGACCACCTCGCGCCGCATCAGCGCTACCTGACTCTCGAGAAGACATTCTTTGTGCCTCCCTCGGTCAAGGACGTCATCGAGAGCTTCGGGGTGCCGCACACTGAAGTGGAGTTGATCCTCGTCAACGGCGACTCGTCGGACTTTTCGCGCCCGGTTCAAGACGGCGATCGTGTTGCGGTGTATCCGGTATTCGAATCACTGGACATCACGCCGGAGCTGCGCGTCCGGCCGCAGTCGCTGCGTGAGTTGAAGTTCGTGCTTGATGTTCATCTGGGACGGCTGGCGGCCTATCTGCGCATGCTCGGTTTCGACACCGCGTACCGCAATTGCGCCGGCGATGCGGAACTGGCAAGGATCTCCGCCGAGGAGGAGCGTATCCTGCTGACGCGCGATCGCGGCCTGCTCAAACACTCGGCCGTTACGCGCGGCTACTGGCTGCGCGAAACGGATAGCCGCCGCCAGGCCGCGGAGGTGGTGAGCCGCTTCGATCTGGGACGCTCGCTGCGCCCCTTCACGCGCTGCATGGCGTGCAACGATCTACTGCGTCCCGCTTCCAATTCGGAGGTTCGGCAGCGAATACCCCAGCCGATCGCGGAACGACACGAAGAATTCCGTGAGTGCCCCGCCTGCCGCCGAGTGTATTGGGAAGGTTCGCACTACCAGCGTATGCGCCGCTGGGTGGTGGAGTTGGGCGGGGGACAGGCGCCCAAGGCGACTTAGTACTCACGTTCGGAATTACGGTGACGCATCGAAGCACCGCTTGCTGACGCGCGCGGCTCGGGTCGGAGCCGCGACCGTGAGGGAGCGGTTGCCGCGGTATCCGCGACCGCCCCACACGGCATCCTAATCGCGGCGGTAGATTACGCTGCCCGCGGTGCGGCCCACCTCGTGATAGCCTGCCAGCCAGGGGCGCAAGTCGCCGAACCCGGTGAGCGCCAATCGCGGATTGTATTCGCCCAGACCATCCACCACAAACGTCGGGTGCGACGACGCCAGTTCCGCGCGGTGCGCTTGCGGCTCGGCGGTCTCCACCGGCGTCGATTGCGTCAGGTGGCGGTCCGCCGGCACGCCGGTAAGCGGCTGGGAATCTAGAAAGCGGGTGGGCGCAGGCAGGTGCGAGTACACGTAGATTTCCGGCCGGTAGCCCCACACGAAGAGCGTGTCGCCCGGCTTTGCGGCGGCGTTGAGGACGGCGGCTGCCGCGCGGCTGTCCCGGTCCATTGCGGTATCCCGCCAGCCCGCGTCGCGCGCCGCCATGAAGTAGGTGGGCGCAAAGCGTGCGAGAGGAATCAGCAGGAGTAACGCTAGGATCGCGCGCCGCCGGCCCTGCATTTCGGCAAAGGCGCGCGCCGCCAGCAACACAACTACGGGCAGAATCTGGAAATAGTATCGCGGGAAGAAGCGCAATCCCGCGGCTACGCCGGCGAGGGAAATCAGCAGCCAGACGATCCACCGGCGGCGATCGGAAACGATAGGGCGGGAGATCTGTACGACAGCCGCAATCACGATGGCGGCGTGAAAGCCCGCCCAATTCAGGGTGCGGAGCAAACCGTTTTTCAGCGGGGAATCGAGGAAGGTGGTCCCTGCGTAAATCCGGCCCCAGCGCCAGACTTCGTCCCAATATCCTGGCAGCGCACCGGCACTCCACATACACAACGAGGCCGCGCACGTGACCGCCGCAAAGCCCGCCAGCAACGTCCACGATGGCGCCCACGCGGCGCAGACCGCCAGCACCAGCAGGCCTTTCGGATTGATGGTGAAGGCGATTCCGGCCAGCGCTCCCGCCCACAGCGGACGGCGCTTCCAGGCTAGCCATACTGCCGCCAGGTGCGGAGCCAGCATCAACAAATCCGCGGCCAGAGGAATCACCGAGGAAGGGAAGTCGAAGATCAGGAAGAAGCCCAACAGTCCGGCCGCCCACAGCCCTTCGCGCCGGCCCCACAGATCGCGCGCGAAGCCCCACGCGATCCAGCAGCAGAGCAGAGCATAAAGCGCGCCGGCCAGGCGGAGCGGCCACCCGGCCTCGCCGCCCAGGGCGGTATAGAGGACGGGCGCGAACGGCGGCTTATCGAACCAGATGTCGCGGTACAACACTTTGCCTGCGCGCATCTGCTGCGCCGCGGCCAGCGGCAGCGTCTCCTCGGCCCACAGGATTTCGATGTGACACAGCCGCGCCGATACGAGCAGCGCAAACAGCAACAGAAAAAACAGCCGGGCGTTAGGCAATCTGTTACGCAAAACCGGGGCTCACGCGTTGACGGCTTTTCCTCTGGCCAGGAGTCGCTCGAGTGCGATCCGGAAATCCGCGCCGTACAGAGGATCGGCCAGCGCGAATTCCACGAAGCTTTCGAAGTAGCTCGGGAAGTTGCCGATATCGTACCGTTTCTCCTCGGGAGTGAGTTTGACGGCAAGCACGCGGCGCCCTTCTTCGCACATAAACTGGATCGCGTCGGTCAATTGGATCTCATTGCGTTTGTCCGGTTTCACGCGGCGGATCATGTCGAAAATCACGGGCGAGAAGATGTATCGCCCGGCGATCGCCAGATTGCTCGGTGCGTCCTTAGGCGCAGGTTTCTCTACGAGGTTCACGATGCGGAAAACGTCGTCCGCGCCGGCTTCGGGCTGAACGATTCCATAGTGCGAGGTCTCTTCGGAGGGGACTTCTTCCACGGCGATCACGCAACTCGCCCGCTTCGAATCGAACACATCGGCCATGCGGCTTACGGCTCGCGAAACGGCGTTCAGGCCGAGAATGGAATCGCCCAACGCCACCAGGAAGGGCTCTTCGCCCGCGAAATTCTCAGCGCACAGAATGGCATCGCCCAGGCCGCGCTGCAAGCGCTGCCGGGTGTAAAAGAAATTCGCCTTCAGCGCTTCGAACTCGAGCTCGCGGAGCAAATCCTGTTTGTTGGATTGCGTCAGCGCCTGGAAAAGTTCCGGATCGTGATCGAAGTGGTTCTCGATGGAAGCCTTGCTGCGGCCGGTAACGAACAGGATTTGTTCGATGCCGTTCGAAACCAACTCTTCCACGACGTACTGCACGATCGGTTTGCGCGCGACCGGCAGCATTTCCTTGGGCTGCGACTTGGTGGCCGGCAGGAGGCGGGTGCCCAGGCCCGCAACGGGAACGACTGCGCTTTGAATCACCATCTGAATATAGCAAGTAGCAAACCGGCGTAAACCCGGGGGACAGACAGGACTGGCAGCGAAATCCCGGCAAAGTGCGCCGGGAATTCATGCCGGTCTTGTCAGTCCCTGGGGAGTGCTATATTGGGCAAAGAAAAAGCGAATGGAGGATATCCAACAACAACTGGCGGCGCTTCGCCAGCGGATTGCGCGAGTGGACCGAAAGTACGCGAACCTGGGTCCGCCGCCTCCTCCTCCGCTGCGGCCAAACGTGCCGATTATCGAGGAGCTGATGTCCGGTGAAGTGGTCACGACCCCACTGGGACAGCACTTCGAAACCGAGAGAGTTTGGGAACGCCATCGCCGCCACGGCAGCGTGTATATCTCCGACCTGGCGGAACTCCCCGAAGACCTGCTCGACCCGATTTCGGCGGGCGCCGTGGCGAGCGCACATCCTGCGCGGTGGGCCTTCCTCGACACCGAGACTACCGGCCTCGCCGGGGGGACGGGGACATACGCATTTCTGATCGGCGTCGGCTCGATCGACTCCACGGGCTTCCGACTGCGGCAGTTTTTTATGCGCGATTACGGGGAGGAAGCATCGCTTCTCTGCCGGCTTGCAGAGCATCTCGCGCAGTTCGACGTGCTGATCACTTATAACGGCAAGTCTTACGACCAGCCGTTGCTCGAAACGCGCTTCCGGATGGTGCGGGCGCGACATCCTTTCGAGCGCATGCAGCATCTCGATCTTCTTTTCGGCGCGCGGCGCCTCTGGAAATTGCGGTTGGAAAGCTGCCGCCTCGTGGATCTGGAGAATCGCATTCTCGGGGTGGAGCGGCAGGGCGATTTGCCAGGCGAGATGATCCCCTACGTCTACTTCGATTTTCTGCGCAGCCAGAAGGCATTTCAAGTGGTGCCGATCTTTCACCACAATGCGATCGACATTCTGTCGCTGGCCTGCCTCACGGCGATCGTGCCGTTCGCCTTCCGCGCGCCGGAGGAGGTGGACGTGCGGCACGGGGCGGACCTGATCGGACTGGCGCGCTGGCTGCTGCAGTCGGAGCGGCAGGACGAAGCGCTGCGTCTCTTCCGCCGCGCGCTGGAGATGGGGCTGCCTGACGACTTGTGCTTCCGGACGATGTGGGATGTCGCAGCGATCGAGCGCCGCTCGGGCCGCGGCGATGCCGCGCTCGCCGTGCTGACCGAACTCGCCGCCGCGCGCAATCCGTACCGGGTGCGGGCGTTTCAGGAGATCGCCAAGCACTATGAGCACCGGGAGAAGAATTACGCCATGGCGCTGGAGATGACGCGTAATGCGCTGCTGTTCGAAGACACTCCAGAGATGCGGCGCCGCGAGGATCGATTGAAGATGCGGTTGGCTAAGCCCCGCACACGGCGACTGGCGCTATAGGGAGACACGTCCGAGCTGCGCTCGGATTGGCAAGCTAAAGCATGCCCCACCACGGACTGAAGAAAGCCCCCAAGAATGGCGGCGTTGTCAGATGATCTTCCTGGTGGGGCCTTCGGTGTGTACGGCCACCGGCCCGTTTTCGGTGGACAGGCGAATGGTGTCGTTGGTGCCGTTCATCTGCAGGGTTCGGCCGTCGCGCCAGGCGTTGCGGCACTGGGCCGCGCTGCAGGAAACGGGGGAGTGGCCCGAGGTTTCGAGGCGCATGCCGGAACGGAAATTCTCGGGCAGCGATACCGCGAGCGGGCCGTTGATGGTGCGCGCTTCGAGTTGCGAGCCGTTCCAGGTTTCGTTGGCCAGCTTCAAAGCGATGGGCCCGTTCTGTGCGTTCAGGTGCACTTCGCCGCGATCGCCCGAAAACGCGATGGGACCGTTGGTGGTGTGAGCTTCCACGGTACCGCCGCAATCGGCGATGGCGATGGGTCCGTTGGTGGCGCGCAATTTGACACTGCCATTTACGCCACGTACGTCGATGGGTCCATTTTTGGCTTCCAGATTGAGGGAGGCATCGCGCGGCGCATGCACGATGAACACGGCCATCCAGTCGGCGGAATCGGCGGTAGGGCCATCATAGGAGATTCGTCCGGCCGCGTGCGCCACGGAGATGCCATGTGCCGCCTGTTGCGCCGCGGCGCTGGTCTCCGCCGCCGCGATCTTGCAGGTTTCCACCGAGTAATCGGCACGGTCCCAGCCGCGGACCCGGATCTGTGCTCGATCGGCCGCATTCAGCTCCAGGATCGGCGCCTCGGCCTTGCTCATCGTAAAGCTCTCGTTCACCTGGGCGGTTTCGCCGCTGGAGCGGACTTTCAGATCCGCGCAGCTTTCGGAGTTGCCGTTGATGTTGAGATTGAAGCCCCGATTCTTAGCCGCGTGCGTCTTGCCGGGGGCGATCAGCCACCCGACACAAAGCACCGCTGCCGCAACGTAGAGGAAGCCTTCGTTTTTCATACACAATTCAGACGGTTCCCCGAGTCCGGAGTTAGCAGGCTCCGGCAAACTAGTCACTGAACCTTGACGGTGACGCTTTCCTGGTCCTTGTCGCCGCCGGCTCCGACGGCCGAAATGGTGTAGGTGGTCGATTTCCGCGGCTGGTCGGTGGCGCACCCCTTCGCTGCGCTTGTGCCGTGAAACCTGATGGGATCGATGGTCACGGCGCGTGCGTGTTCCACGGTATAGCAGACGCTGACGAGGTCTCCCGCCTTGACCTGGAGTGCGCTCACATTCACGTTGACGATTTTGGCCCGCGCGGCACCCACTGTTACCTTCAGTTCGCGCGTTACCGGCTGGCCGTCCTCACCTTCGGCCGTCAGCTTATAAGTGGTGTCGGCGGCCGGCGAGACCTCGACGCAGCGCGAGAGCGCGGCCGATAACTCGCGGCGCGGGGGCTCCAGCCATACCGTCTTAGCATTCTCGACGCCGTAGCAGACGAGTGCCGTCTCCCCGCGTGCAACCTGAGCCTGCGTTGTATAGAACTGGGTGACCTTCGCCCCTTCGGCGAGCGCTGCCGGAGGAACATCAGCGTGTTTTTCAGGACCTGCACAACTGCTCAGGACGGCACTCGCCGCGATAGCGAGCGGGATCCACAGGCGCCGGTGCATTTACCGGACTACGGGCGTATTGCCCACCTGATTCCCGAGTCCGGCGTAGGCATCCTTCACCTTGATGACTTTGTCGCCGCTGAACGTGATGAAGGTGATCTTGCCAGGGGGCGTGCCGTACACCCAGTCTTCCACTTCCAGCCCATCTTTGGTCTCGCGGGACTTGTGCTGGGGCTGGCCGAGCGCCATACGCACTTGTTCGTGATCCATGCCGACGAGGACGCGCTTATCCTTGATGGCCGCCTGCGTTTCCGGCGGCAGACTCTCTGAGTAGAGCTGGGTTGCGCTATGCTTCTCGAAATCGAGCACCGGCGCCAGCATTTTCTTGATCTCGGCCGCCTTCATGGGTTCCAGCGGCTTGTGGAAGAGAATCTCGATGGATGTACCGCCGGGAGCGTTGGAATCGGTATTGGTGGATACAGGGGCCGTGGAACCGCCCATGCCGATTTGCACGCCCTGGTACCATTTGCGGCCGCCCTTGTAGCCGCCGTTGATCTGGAGCACGAGCTTGTCTTCGCCGATATCGACTTTGGTGATCTGGATGAGGTCGCCGGTGCGCGCCGCCGGGCCGCCCTGGCGGCCGATCTCCATCCATTGGTTCTTGTCGTACCCGTTCTTGGCATCGAACACGAGCGGCTTATTGGAGCGCGGCAAGAGCACCTTGACCGTGGCGTATTCGGCGGTCAGGCCGCGCGTTAGTTCGACGCGGTCTTCCCACGTCAGTTGGTTTCCCGCCGGCAATAGGCCCGGCGCGAGAATTACGATGGCGATAAGGGCGCAGCCTCGCATACTTCACTCCCAGCAGGCGGGTCTGTGAGCGGTGAAATCTGCCGGCGAATGGGAGCTTTGCGGAGATAGATGAATAACGCGATCAGCACCACGGAAGTCAGAATACTCGCTTCCGGGCCATACTCCCCGCCACTCCACAAGCTGCCGGCAGTCCACGACATCTCGTAGCCCGTCACTTTCATTCTAAGCCCGCTGACGTTCACCCCGAACAGAGGTAGGGTGAAGTTCCACCCAAAATGCAGGCCGATGGGGAGCCACAAATCACGGCTCCGCAGGTACGCGTAGCCAAAAAGGATCCCGAAACCGGCGGTGTTGGCGGTGCTGAACCAGGTGGCGCCGGGGTTGGAGCCGTGCAACAAGGCGAAGATAACGCCTACCGGAATGACGGTGGCCCAGGGTCCCACGGCGCCGAGCAGTTCCTGAAATCCGTAACCTCGGAAAAATATTTCCTCTCCGACCGAGCCCGCGATCAACAGAATGCTGACGAAGATGATGGTGCCTACCGAGGGCTGGTCCGCCGGCGTTGGCGTGAGATGCGCGGCGCCGGCCAAAAGAGCGGGGGCGAGTACGAGCGCGGCCGAGCCGGCTCCCCCTGCCAGGCCCAACACGAGATTCTCGGCCGACCTGCGGTTCAACCAGAGTCCGATATCCACCAAGTGGCGGTTTTCATAGATGCGCAGGGCGAGCCAATTGGCGAAGATGGCGGACAGCAACCCGGTGCCGGTGACGCCGGTGAGGTATCCGCCGAGCCATACCAGCAGGCCGCTGAACACGAACGCAGTGGCGAAATAGAGCGCCACGTATACCACGAGATGGATGCCTAACCGCAGCGGATCTTTGCCCGAAGCCACTCCATCAATATAGCGAACGCAACCGTCGAGCCCCACCTCGCATCTAAGAACGCAGATGAACCGGCGTTGCATTGTTCGTGACTTTAAGCGCCGGATGCTGCCGGCGCCGCATCGTCCGCATCCGCATTCCTGGCCCGATACGGGCCTGCACGCCGCGTGGTTGGGCCACACCTCGGTGCTGCTGAAGATCGATGGGATGACGGTGCTGACGGACCCCGTCTTCAGCACGCGCGCCGGAATCGGATTCGGCCCGCTGACGCTGGGTTTGAAGCGGATCGTGGAGCCCGCCCTGTCGATCGCCGAGCTGCCGAAGATCGACCTCGTGCTGCTATCCCACGCCCACATGGATCATTTCGACATTCGCAGCCTGCGACGGCTGGAGAGCCCCAGTACCGTTGTGGTCACCGCAGCTCACACGGCGGACCTTTTGCGCGTGGGCCGCTATGGCGGAGTCTACGAACTTGCCTGGGGTGAGCGTGCGCGGGTGGGCCCGATGGAGATCCGCGCATTTCAGGTGAAGCACTGGGGCGCGCGGATGCGCCGCGACACGTATCGCGGCTATAACGGCTACACGATCGAGGCCGGGCGGTATCGTGTGCTGTTCGGGGGCGATACGGCAATGACGACGTCCTTCCGCGGGTTGAGATCGTCGCGTCCTTTTGATCTGGCGATTATGCCGGTGGGGGCGTACAATCCGTGGATCCGGTCACATTGCAATCCGGAACAGGCGTGGCAGATGGCGCAGGACGCGGGTGCGGAGTTCTTCCTGCCGGTCCACCACCAGACGTTCGCGTTGAGCCGCGAACCTTATTTCGAACCGATCGAGCGAGTGTGCGAAGCCGCTGCGCAGCATCCAGATCGCGTGGCGGTACAGCGGATCGGGCAGCAATTCCACGTGTGCTAGGGTGCGGTCAAAGAAATTGGTTGGCAGGCGAAAGCTCCAGCCCCACCCCGGGCACGGAGCATGCGGATCATGGTGGTGATGTTGAGGGTGGCGTTGGCTACCTCCAAGACGGTTCCTCCGATGGATCCGGTGATGACGTTGTTGGCTAGCCAGAGCAGGGTGCTGGCCAGCAACATGGCGCGGAAGGGGACACCTTTCAGGGTAAAAATCGCCACGGTCGCTATGCAGGAGCCGATGACGGGCAGCCAGTCGGCCCTGGTCCGGGCGAATGCCGCGCCCAAGCCGATGTTGGCACAGAACATCACCGTACCAAGCAGCCACGAGCGATAACGCAGCGCCAGGAACGACCTCAATGAGGAAGTGAGCGAACTGGCGGAAGCGGGAAGGTTGCCTAACAGGATAAAGTGCAGGGCGTAAAAGAGGCCTTGCGTCGCGTTGAAGAATTTCAGACCGTCGTCGCTTTTCTGAAGAAAAGCTGTTATGCCAAGAGCCAGGGCAATGTATCCGACGAGCTGCGCCGGAGAGAAGAGTCCCATTATTGCGCGGTAACTCTTAGTTTATCATTCCGAAGGTCCGGTTGACTTTCCACCGAACCCATCGGCCGGGTGGGCCCTGCGGGTCGACTCGATCTCGTGAGAGCAGTGTTCCCCACCAGTTAACTGTATTTAAAAGTACTGTTGTATGCCTACTATTTTCCATAAGGTTAGTAAACATACTATCGAAAGTTAATACGTATGATACTCTCTGCTCCAATGGCTCGCCGCTTGTACTTTTTCGCTCGGCGAGCCTTTGCGACGCTAGGAGGAAGCGGATGCTCTCGAGAATTTTAGGCACAGCAGTTCTTTCAACTGTGGTGAGTTTGGGTACGGCCGGGGCGAACACGATTACGGCCGACCTCTTCTCCCCACTTGCCCCTGCGGGTTCAGCACCGATCGTGATTGATCTCACAGGTATTTCCGATCCCTTACAGACCCCACTCAACGGGACTGGTTACTCGATCAGTTTTGCCGGTGTGGGGGCAAATCAGGGCTTAGTACAGGGCGGCCTGGGCGGGGCTCACGCAGTCCCCGTGGCTGGAGTCGCGGGAGGATCGGCGGAGTACATGAGTGGAAATTTTGGGTCGCCGCAAACTACCGACGTTGACGTCTCGGCGAACTATCTCTCCACCGGAGCCGGCACGATTACGATTAATTTCGTATCGCCGGTTACATCGTTTGCTCTTCTCTGGGGCTCGATTGATACGGGGAATTCGTTGCGTTTCAACGACGCATCTAATTTCGTCGTAACGGGAAGCGAAGTTCAGTCTGCAGCGGCCGGTTTCGTCAGCAACGGTTTTCAAGGGCCGGGGGGCAGCGCGTACGTCGTGGTCAATACCGATACGCCATTCACTACCGTCACCGCGACCAGTTCTGTAATCTCGTTTGAGTTCGCGCCGCTGGCGGCATCGAACACTCCGTTCGATCCTCCTGATGCTCCCGAACCTGGAGCGTTGACGCTGATGGCAGGTGGAATCCTATTGCTCGCCGCTCACTGGTCGCGCAGCAGGAAACGCATGTCCTGATGCCAATTCGGTATTGCGGCCTCAATGTAAATCAGCGGCAGCGGAGACAGGCGAGCAGGGCAAATCCTGCCAGGAACGTTGCGAATGAGGCTGGTTCGGGAAGGTCTTCAGGCGGATCGAATTGTACGGAATAAACGCGGCCGCCGGCCCAACCGGCAGGGTCGTTTGCGCCGGTGAAATCGTTCTGGGTCGAGTAGGAGGCGCCGACAGTCGGAAATATGGGTTGGGTAAAATCGCGGACGCCCACTGCGGTATCAGTCCGATCGAACGATATGGTGCCTGGGTTGGTGCTGCTGGCGGAGCCATCGTACCAGCCAAATGTCATGTTCGGAGTGACGGCGGCCGATCCGGAGACCATGTCGAAATCAAAAGTGTACAAGCCGGGGCCTGTGACGGTTTGAGTTGCACCGATCCCGGTAATGACCCATCCATTGGGATCGATGAGCACGGGCGTGATCTGATGACCGGTTATCGGCAGATCTTGCAAATCATTCGAACCGCCATATATGGACCAGGAATCCACAATGCCATAGGATCCAAACGTTCCATCGTAGGCGAACAGGTACCCCGAAAACGTATCGGTCACTTCCCGATCGGTGGTCGGATTCCCGATATTTCCTGCCATCATGACTTGAAATGAGCCACATAACAGGAATGTGTAAATGAATTTCAACAGACCCTCCGTTCCATCCATTGCCTTTTTTGATTTTTAAACTGGCAATTAATTCTGAATTTACTGCACCACTCATAATGCCGTATTTTTCGGATTATATGACGCAGTTTTACCCAGAAGGGTACTACTAGTACCTAGTGCAAACAGGGACAGACAGCGAATTTCCGGCAAACGGCGCGGGAAAATCATGTCAGTCCCCCTGTTTGCGAGAGCGGGTTTACCTTGACGGCGTGAGGAGCTACTGTTCCACGCGCCTTTGGCGTTCGTAAGGCGTTTTCAGATACTTACCGGCTTCTTCCTGGGCGCCCTGCGTGTCGTCTTTAGTGCGGATCGCGAGGTTGTATTCGTTCACCGCGCGTTCTCTTTGACCGGTAATGTCGAAAATTTTGCCCAAATTGATGTGGCTCCAGACCTCTGTCCATTTGGGGTCAAGATCGCCGGCCAACACCTCGCGGAACGAATTGGCAGCCTGCTGGTAGTTATTTTGCAGGAAATAGACTTCGGCAATCCGGTAATTGGCAAGGGAACTGGTGCGGTTGGTTTCCAACGCCTTTTGATACTGTTTTAAGGCTTCGCCGAACTCGCTGAGCTCCGCATACTGCTCGCCGCGGCGGATGGAGACGGCCACGCGTACCTGATTGCTATAACGCAGGACGCGGTTGTTGGGGTCGATGACGACGCTTTTGGGCTTGCCAAAGGTGTCCACGGAGAATTCCGAGGAGGTCCCCACCACTTCGACACGCTTCTCTTCGGGATTGCCTTCGGTTTCGATCTTGAGATCGACCGGCATGCGGAAGGTGTCGAGGTCCTGGGCGATCTTTCCCATCACCCGAAAGCCTTTGGTGGTGCGCAGGATAGTGTATTCGAGCTTGAACTCGGGGGCTCCGCTGGATTCAATCCATTGGATGAAGAAGTAGCCGAGGTCCTGGCCGGAGACGGTTTCCGCCACCTTGCGAAAATCGTCGGTGCTGGGGCTCTTCCAGGCGAATTGCTGGGTGTAGGCTTTGAGGGTCTTAAAGAAATTCTCGTCTCCCATTACGTAGCGGAGCATGCCCATCACGGTGGCGCCCTTGCCGCCGGTGAGAGCCCACAATTCGGGGGAGTAATCTTCCAGGCGGGCCGACTGAATGATCGGTACAGTGTCGACGGTGAGCGATTCCACCATCACATCGCGCAACTGGGATTCCATGGCGGCGGGGCCTTTTTCATGTTCGCTCCAAAGGAGCTCGGAATATGCGGCCAAGCCGTTGGTGAGCCAGAGGTGATTGCGCGAGGAGGGGGAGAGGAGTTCCTCGAACCACTGGCGCGACACCTGGTTGGCGAGGAGCTTCGCGTTGGCCTGCTTGCCGATGCCGCGCGGGGCCAGAAAGATCATGCCGGGCGCGGCAAAGCCATTGGGCGCACCCTCTTCGGTTTCCACCACGGTGAGGTTGGCGTAGGGCGGAATACCGAACATGCCGGTGAAATACGACATAGTCTTACCGATCTGCTCGCCGTAGAGCTGGGCCATTTCGGCCTCCGCTCCGCGGAAATAGAGGGAGGTAGTGACACCTTCACTGGCGACTTTGGCAGGTTGTCCTTTTACGATGGCGATGCTGGCGGGAAAGGAGGGGTGGTCGAACTTGATTTCGTAACGGGTCTTGTCGCCGACGGTGTCCTTACTGTCGATTCCGCTGCCGAGGACGGTGTAACCAGCCGGGACGGTAACGCGCAGATCGGCGGAGAAACGGTCGGTGGTATAGCCGCTGACGGGGAACCAGCGCGCGGGGTACAACAGATAGGCGAAGTCGGGATGGATGGCGGCGAACTTGATGCCGTAGACGGGTGAATCCTCCTGTCCGGAGAGCTTGCCGTCGTAATAGAAGGTCATGGTGACGGGCTGGCCCTTGGGCAGTTGCTGCTCAAAACTCAGGCGAACGGTGAAATCCTGCTGATTGCGCGAGGCGGGGATCTGTTTGCCCTTGTCGTCGACGACGCGCGACACGTTGAGCGCGTTGTTGAGCTCGAAGGCGGCGGAAGTGATGTTGTCATCGAGCGGGATGAAGCGGACGCTCGCTTTGGCGGTGAGGGACTGGGTGGCGGGGGAGACCTCGGCGTCGATGGTGTACTGCTCCACGTCGATGCGGGAGCGGCGGTCCTGCTGCGCCCAGGCGGCGGAGGCGGCGAGCGACAGGGTGAGAGCGGCGGCGAGCGTACGATTACGAAACATGAGTGACTTGTCCTTCCAGAATTTCCCTGATAGCGATGGCGGCGCGCTGGGGTGCCGCGGAGCCGCCGGCCAGCTTCTGCCGCACTTCGGCGAGTCCGGCTTTCATTTCGGCGCGGGCGGTCCGATCGCCGAGCAGGCGAATGGCTTCGCGGGCCAGATTGGCGCCGGTCATCTGACTTTGCATTAGCTCCGGCACCACGGCGCGTCCGGCGATGAGGTTCACCATTGAATAAAACGGTACGTCCACGAGAAACTTGCCGGCCAGCCAACTGGCGGCGGTGACCTTGTAAAAAGTGACCATGGGGGTTCCGAGGAGCGCGGCTTCGACCGTCACCGTACCACTTGCAGCGAGCGCGAGATCGGCATGCGCCATGGCGTCCCAGCTTTCCCCTTCAATCACTTGAACCGGCGAGCGCCCGAGGCGCCCGGCAAAAAACGCGGCTCCGGTAGTCACCGAGGCCGGTAACACCACGTTCACGGCCTGCTGCAGGTAAATCCGCTGGACAGCGTCGAGCAGTTCGGGCAAATGGCGCGCTGCCTCCCCACGGCGGCTTCCGGGCAGTACTGTAATCAAAGGACGTTCCGAAGCCAACCTGTGTTTCCGAAAAAACTCATCGCGGCGGAAGGTGGGGCGGACCAATCCAGCCAAGGGATGGCCGATATAGGTGGTCGGCACCCCGTGGCGGGTGAAAAACTCCTCTTCAAAAGGGAAGATACAGAGAAGGCGGCGTATGGTGCGGCACATCTCGCGGACGCGGCCCTTGCGCCATGCCCAAGCTTGGGGGGCGACCAGGTAAACGACGGGGATGCCCTGCTGGTGGAGCTTGCGGGCGACGCGGAGATGGAAATCCGGGGAGTCGGTGAGAATGGCGAGATCGGGCGTGCGGGCGGAGGCAGCGGCCAGCAATTTGCGGTATTCGCCGTAGATTCGGGGGATGTGGGAGATGACTTCGATGAGGCCCACGACGGCGAGGCTGGCGGCGTCAACCACGGTCTGGACGCCGGCGGTGCGGAGGCGGGGGCCGGTGCAGCCGAAGAATTCGGTATCGGGGAGAATGCGGCGGAGTTCCTCGACGACCAGCGAGGCGTAGAGATCTCCCGAGGCCTCTCCGGCTGATACGAGGATGGTGGGCATTCTTTTACAGTGTACTGGGGAATGCGGCGCGTGCCGCCGGGGGCAAACCGGGGACAGACATGGGCAGACAGCGAATTCCCGGCAAAATGCGCCGGGAATTCATGTCAGTCCCCAGTTTGCGGCATCGTCTGTCCCATCATCTTGTTACAATCGAACCACGCAATGTCCACAGACGGAGAGAAGTCCAGACTTACGGTGGCTGAACTCGCTACACGCTTTCGCGGCGATATGATTCCGCTCACCGGGAAATTCTCGTACTTCTCGCTGCTGCCGATCGCGGAGGAGGACTTGCGGCAATATCTAAATGACCCAATCGCGGCGATTTCACCGGCGATTGTGGCGGGGTTGCCGCGCATGGGCGTGATCCTGGCGCCTTATGTGGAGAAGGGCAACGGGAAGGGCGTGGACTGTGCAACCTTCGAGCGTCCGGCGGAAGCGCGCCACATTCCGAGCGCGCGCAGCGAGCAAAGCGGGATGCTGGTGCTGGTGCTGGGGGTCAAGGATATCGAGGTTGCCGACTACCACTACCAGTTCTACAACGCCCTTGCGGGAGTGGTGGCGGAGCGCTGGCCTCTGGATGTGCAGGAGCGTTTTTTCCGCACGATCCGCGAAGAGTTGAGCGCCGAAGTTCACGGCGAAGTGGATGAAAAGAGCTGGCACCTCAAGCAGGCGCTGCTGCGGCGGCAGACCAACGTCCGGAAAGAAACGAAGCTGTTTCGGGAGTATGCACGCCAGGCATTCGAAGACACGCTGACGCTATATCTGCACGGCACTTGCTGCGATATCGATGTGGAGACCGGTCCGCGGCAAATGCCCAGCCGGTATCTGCGGCGCAGACTGGAACTGTTGATCTCGATTTATCCGCCTCCGGAAGGGTATGCGGCGCTGCCGGAACAGTTGAAGTCGCGTTAGCGAAGCACGACAGACCACAAAAGGCGATGGTCTGTCCTACATCAGCTCGGAGAGGATTTTGGCAGCCACCTGTTTGCCTCGCTCGCCGGTTTCTCCGGCGGGACCGACACAGGACGGACAGCCTGCTTCGCAGGCGCAGGCGGACAGCAGGCCGGCGGTCTGGCGGAGCAGTTCCGGGGCGAGGCGATAGAGGGGGGCGCTCTGGCCTACGCCGCCCGGGTACATGTCATATAGGTAGAGGTTAGGCTCGAAGACTTCGAGGCCGCCGGAGATCTCTTCGCTTAGCGCGACGCCGAGATCGCGTGGATCGCACATCAATAACAGGGCAGCCACGGTGCGCAGCGCGTTGCCCAGGCCTGTGATTCCGCTTTGCTTTTCGGTGGGCGTGAAATCGGTGAAGCGCGCCAGGAAGGCCGCTGGGAAATGCAGCCAGAAGGCGGTGGTGTGCATCTCCTGCTCGGGCATATTGAGCTTTCCGGCGCCCACGTTTTCCATGGTGTAGAACTTGATTTTCTTGAAGCCGACGATCTGGCGGTTGACCCGCACGTCGCCGTGAGCGCGGCGCGCGGCGCCCGGGTCGCGGCCCTGCGTGGTGCCCTCGAACTCTTCGAGCACTTTCACCTGCGTGTAGTCGATAGCGTCGGTGTAGTAATCACAATCCACGCTCTTGACGTAGGCCTTGCGCTGGTCGTAGTCGAAGCGCTCCACGTGATACTGGCGGGCTTCGTGCAGATAGATGGCTTTTTCGTGGAGGGTGGTGAGCGCGGTGGGGAAGGAGACTTCGGCGATGACTTTGGCTTCGCCGGTGATATCGACGACGACGAAATTGTCGCTGGTGATAGAGCGGAGGCTGGTGGCGTCGGCAGGGTAGGTGTCGCTGGTCCAGTGCCAGGCGGCAGCGGAGTGGTGGAGGAAGCCGGTCTCTTCGAGGAAGCGGCAGATCTCGGCGAGGTCGTGTTTGCCGAACTTCTCGCCGTCGCGCAGGGGGAGTTCGAAGGCGGCGCACTTGAGGTGGGCTAAAAGGATTTCCAGGTTGTCGGGATTGATGTAGGCGTGTTCCGGGGAACTGCCGAAGAAGTAATCGGGGTGCTCGACGATGTACTGATCGAGCGGCGCGCTGCTGGCTACCAGGACGGCCGCCGAGGTTCCCTGGCGCCTGCCTGCGCGGCCCGCGCGCTGCCAGCTGGAGGCGATGGTGCCCGCGTATCCGGCCATCACTACGGCATCGAGAGAGCCGATATCGATTCCCAACTCGAGGGCATTGGTGGCGACGACGGCGCGGATCTTGCCTTCGCGCAGGCTCCGTTCGATCTCGCGGCGTTCGCGTGGGAGGTAGCCTCCGCGATAGCCGCGCACGGTTTCACTGGGAATGGGACCGTGGTCGCAGGCGTCCTTCAGATAGGTAACGAGTACCTCGGTGGCCAGGCGGTTGTTGGCGAAGACCAGGGTCTGCAGGTTGTTCTCGATGAACTTGAGGGCCATGCGCCGCGTTTCGGCGATGTAGCTGCGACGGATGCCGAGCTGCCGGTTGACCACCGGGGGATTGTAGAAGATGAAAAACTTCTCGCCGCGGGGGGCTCCGTTGCGCTCCACCAGTTCGAAGGGCTCGCCGGTAAGCGCTTCGGCGAGTTCGCGCGGGTTGGCGATGGTGGCGGAGCAGCAGATGAACTGCGGCTTGGAATTGTAGAATTCGCAGATGCGACGCAGGCGGCGGAGCAGGTTGGCGAAGTGGCTGCCGTAGACTCCGCGGTAGTAGTGGAGCTCATCGATCACGATGTAGCGCAGGTTCTCGAAATAGCGCGCCCATTTGGTGTGGTGCGGCAGGATTCCGGAGTGCAGCATGTCGGGATTGGTGAGGACGACGTTGGCACGCTGGCGGATGGCCCGGCGGGCGTCCTGCGGGGTATCGCCATCGTAGGTGAAGGCGCGGATCTCGCTGCCCATTTCCTCCACAGCGGTTTGAAACTCGTGAAGCTGATCTTCGGCGAGGGCTTTGGTGGGGAAGACGTACATGGCGCGGGCGCCGGGGTCGCGCATCAGGAGATTGAGGACGGGGAGGTTGAAACACAGGGTCTTGCCGCTGGCGGTGGGGGTGACGATGACGACGTGCTTGCCGGCCTGAATCTGGTCAAAGGCGTCCGCCTGGTGGGAGTATAGGCGCGCGACGCCGCGTTTCTCGAGGGCGGCGCGCAGTTTGGGGTCGACCAGCGCGGGCATATCGGCGAAGTTGCCCTCGGCGGCAGGCTGATGATGGATGGCACGAACGGCGGAATCAGCTTCCAGATGCTTGGTGCGGAAGTACGATACCACGGCTTCGAGGGACTGCTTGGGGGAAATCGAGAGCTCCCGGGAAAGATCGGGAAAACCAAGGGAATAGTTCATCGCGCGCCTTCGCCTTTTCTTTGCTACCTTACCGCGAAAGCGTTGTGGAAGACAAGCCGGCGACTAGCTGGCACCGCGGCCGCGAACGAACTCATAGCGTTCTAACGTGGCGGCGACCTGGAAGTTGGTTTGGGGGCCTTCCGAGCTGACATCCATCCGGTCCGCGCGGAGGACTTTGCCCATGCAACGCAGACTGACCAGCTGGGGACCTTCGTGGTTCAGGACTATTACGTACTCGATGGACCCACCGAGATCGGGCACTTTTTCCGCGGTGAACAGAACACCACTGGAACTGATATTCCGGGTAAGGCCGGAGCATGTCACGCGTTCGGCGCCATTGCGGGTAATGGAGAGAGGCAGCTGGAGTTGGAAACGCCGAGTTCGTCGCTGTTCCATGTATTGGTTCTGATGGTAGGGGTAAGACACGCTTCAGGTCAATAGAACTGGTTTAACTTGGCAGGAGAAAGGTACTAGGCTTGAGGGACCAATATGCAGGCGGTGGAGGGACAGGCGATCACGACAGACGACGAAAAGCGATCGTCTGTCCCACCAGGAAGGGAGGGTTAGCCGACCTTCACGAAAATAATAACGAGGGTGTAGAGCGCCAGCGATTCGATCAGCACGAGGCCCAACAGCAGGGCGAACCGGATGGCGGCGGAGGCGCCTGGATTGCGCGCCATGCCTTCGGCGGCGGCGGCAACGGCTTTAGCCTGAGCCAAGCCGCACATACCGGAAGCAATCGCCATGGAGAAACCGGCGCTGATGGCGACCCAGTGTCCGTTGGCGGTGGGGTTGTTCGGCGTCTGGCCGAACAGCATGGGGCTGGCGAGCAGCAGCAGTGCCACCAGGAACAGCATCTTCTTCGTTGTCATAGTTACTCTCCTAAAAAATCGCCCCCAGGAGGTGGTCCCCGTCATCCTCTTGCAGCCGGGCTCACACTGAAAGGGCGGCATAATGCCGGAATTAGTGTTCGTGCGAAACGGCTCCGGCCACGTACATCATGGTCAGGAGCATAAAAATATACGCCTGCAGGAAAGAAACGAAGACGTGCAGGCCCATGAAAATTGCGGGAACGAAGAGAAACGTCAGCTTGAGGAACACCATGGTGACCTGCTCGCCCGCATACATATTGGCGAAGAGACGGATGGTGAGCGAAAGCGGGCGCGCCAGATGGCTGACCAGCTCGATGGGAATCATGAGCGGAGCCAGGAGGGGCATGGGGCCGGCGAAATGCGCCAGGTATTTGAAGATGCCGTTGGCCTGAACGCCGACGATGTTGTAGTAGCAGAACGTGGCGATAGCGCAGCCTGCCGGAACCGATGGCACCATGGTGGGTGCTTCCAGACCCGGGATGACGCCCATCAGGTTGGAGAACAGAATGTAGATGAAAATCGTCCCAAAAAACGGAACGTAGCGGTGGCCGTCGTGGCCCACCTGCTCTTCCGCCTGTCCGCGAAGGAAATCGTAGATCAGCTCGAAGGTGTGCTGCAGGTTGCCCGGCCGGTCCGGGGAGAGGCGGGGCCTTAGCAGGGCGAACAGCACGATGATGAACGCCGCAACCAGCAGTTGCATGGTCACGAAATTAGCCCAGGGCCGCGCCTGGGGAGGCATTCCGGCAAGTCCGATCAGCGTGTTGCCAACGCCGGGAATTTGCTCATTGAAGAGCTTAGTGATCCACAGTTCCGTTTCGTGCATACGCCAGTTCGAGCAGGATTTCCACGATGACTGCCGCAACCGATACAAACAGGCCCGAAAGTGCGGCCAGCAGACTGATTGCAGAGTACTTCAATATAACATAGGCGCAC
>CAWDWK010000030.1:0-73943 GCA_963805775.1 uncultured Solibacteraceae bacterium
GGATGGATGTACCGCTCAGGCGATGGAGCGCACGACGCCTCCATCGACGCGCAGCGCGGCGCCGTTGATGGCAGAGGCGAGCGGGCTACAGACGAAAGCGACCAGCGACGCTACTTCTTCGGGCGTGGCAAAGCGCTGAATGAGTGACGTGGGACGGCCTTCCGAGAAGAACTGGCGCTCGATGGAAGTACGATCCACCTTCTTGGTGCCGGCGAGTTTATCTACGAATTCGGTGACGCCCTCGGAAGCAGTTGGACCGGGGAGCACGGCGTTTACAGTGACGGCCGTGCCGGCGGTAGTCTCGGCGAGTCCGCGAGAGATGGCGAGCTGGGCGGTCTTGGTCATGCCGTAGTGAATCATTTCCACCGGGATCTGGAGACCGGATTCACTGGAGATGAACACGATGCGTCCCCAGTTTTTCCGCTTCATCAGCGGGAGATAGTGCCGGCTCAGGCGTACGCCGCTGAGGACGTTTACGTCGAAGAAGCGGCGCCAGTCGTCGTCGGAAATCTCTTCGAACGGCTTGGGCTCAAAAATGCCCAGATTGTTCACTAGAATGTCCACCTCCGGAAAGCGAGTGGTGGCGGCACGTGCACCGCTTTCGGTTGACAAGTCCGCCGCGAGGCCGTGTGCGGCGCCGCTTTTCTTCATGGCGCTGTCGACACGTTCCTGAGTCCGGCCATTGACGATTACCGAAGCTCCCTCCGTTGCGAGGGTAGTAGCTATTGCCAGGCCGATGCCGGCGGTGGAACCGGTCACGAGCGCGGTTTTGCCGTTGAGTTGCAGGTTCATGCTGGCTTAGATGCAGCGCTTTCTCAGACGGCGCATTCACCGCGGCCCAATTTCAGCGAGTAAGCTTCCGTATCGCCCCAGTCCTGGTAGATCTCGGGGAAGAGTTCGGCGGGCTTTGCCAAGTCGGCAGTGAGCTCGCGGAAGGTCTCGATCTTGTAGCGCAGCACGTAGTCGCGGAACGTCTCGCCATCCAGGCGATTGGCCTGGAAATGGGTGAGCACGCGCTGCACGGCTTCGGGTCCCAGGCGGGCGGGGATGGATTGCACGGCGAGGCCGAAGCGCATGATCCCCTGATCGTCGTAGCCGCCGCCGAGCAGCATCTGGTAATAGGGAATTTCGCGGCCTTCGATCTTGCGGGCATTGCCGTAGAAGCCGATATCGGCGATCCAATGGTGGCCGCAGGCGTTGGGGCAGCCGCTGGCCTTGATGGTGAGGCGGCGCACGCGCGGATCGTCGTACTGGCGGACGGCATCCTGGAGCGCGGCACCGAGGTTCATGGTCTTGGTGATGCCGAGATTGCAAGTGTAAGCGCCCGGGCACGTGATGACGTCGTCGATCTGGTTGGCGCCGCCGGCGCCGAGGCCGAGCTCACTCAATGCGGCGTGGACCTGCGGCAGTCGGGCCAGCGGAATGAACGCGAGAACTACGTTCTGGTTGATGGCGGTGCGCAGCAGGCCGTCGCCGGCTGTAGCGGAGAGTTTCGCCAGGCCGCGTAGCTGGTCGCCGGTCAGGTTGCCCTGATCGACGGTGACGGTGACGGCCGCGTACCCGGTCTGCTTCTGCTCTTTCACGTTGCTTTCCAGCCACGCGTCGTAAGCCGGATCGGCGGAAGCGGGCTGGCTGACCACGGGCAGCAGGGCCCCGTTGCCGAGGGGTTTCGGGTTCGATTCGTAACCGCCGAAACCCTCGGGCACGATCTCGGGCCATGCGATGCCGCCGTTGGTCACGATGTCGTCGTATTCTTTGGCGATCTGCTCTTTCATCCAGTCGAGGCCGCGGTTGCGCATCACGAACTTCATGCGCGCGGTGTTTTTGTTTTTGCGGTTGCCGTACTGATTGAAGACGCGAATGATGGCTTCGCTCCAGTTGAGCAGGCGGTCCTCGGGAATGAACTCGTCAAAGAGCTGCGCCTCGGTGGGCAGTGGGCCCAGGCCGCCGCCGATGATGGTGCGGAAGCCGCGTTTGCCGTCGCGAATCACGGCGCGAAGGCCAACATCGTTGATGGCGCCCTGGATGCAATCCTGGTGGCGGCAGCCGTCGAAGGCGAATTTGAATTTGCGCGGCAGGTTGCCGGTGAGATCCTTGCGCAGGAAGGCGTAGGCCAGGCGCTGGGCGTAGGGGCGAACGTCGAAGACTTCGTCCTGCGCGATGCCGGCCCAGGCGCACGTGGTGACGTTGCGGACGGTGTTGTAGCAAGCCTCGCGGTTGGTGAGCCCGACATCGGCGAGGAGGTGCATGAGGTCGGCGACGCGATCGAGGGGAACGAAATGATACTGAATGTTCTGGCGGGTGGTGAGGTGTCCGCGTCCGCCGCCGAATTCGTCCGCAACCCGGGCCAGTTGACCCACCTGGGCTGCGGTGAGCAATCCGCTGGGAATCTTGCAGCGCACCATCTGAACGCCGGGCTGGCGCTGTCCGTAGATGCCGTGCTTCAGGCGAAATGGACGGAAGTCAGCGTCGGTAATCTCCCCGGCGAGGTAGGACATTGCCTTGGCGCGGAAGGTTTCGATCTCTTCTCGAACCGTTTGATCGTGTTGATTCTCAAGCTTTTCCCGTTGAGAAAGGACTACCTCGGTGGTTGTTGCCATAATCACCTAAATTCAGATAGGGATTAATCATCTGAATACACATAGAGATTATCCCATTTGGACCCTGAAGCGCAATAGCGGGCGACGAGGGGACGTCCTCCGGCCGAGAGGCGGGAGGCACAGGCTGACGAAGCACATGGTCAGCCATTCCAAGGATAAATGCTACCATGGCCGATGATGAATTTGAGAGCGGCGCCAGGTCGCGTGTGGCTTGCGGCGGGCGCGCTGCTGGTGGTCTTTTTCCTTCAAGTGCTGTTCGTCAGCCGGGCAAAGAGTCCGGGTTGGGATGAGCCCGGACACATCGCCGCGGGCCTGGCGAACCTGGAGACGGGAAACTTCCAGGTCAACCCGCAGCATCCCCCCTTACTGAAAGAGTTGAGCGGCCTGAGCCTGATGCTCTCCGGAGCGCGCCTGCCGGAGGGTGCGCCGACGCGGGCGTTCTTAGAAGGGAATCCCGATTACCAGTGGATGGTGGGCAGCAAGATCCTGGTGACGGGAGATTTGGAGCGAAATCTTCTGCGGGCGCGGCTGCCGCTGATGCTGGTGGCGGTCATGCTGGGGGCGCTGATTTTTGTCTGGGGCCGGCAGTTGATGGGGACGGCCGCCGCACTGGGCGGGCTCTTCCTGTTCGCGCTGGATCCGACGGTGATCGCGCACTCCGGGATGGTGACGATGGACGTGGGGTGCAGTGCGTTCATGGTGCTGATGCTGTTCGCGGTTTGGAATTATGCGCAGCGCCCCGGCGCGCTCCGGCTGGTGCTGTGCGGGCTCGCGATGGGCGCTGCCCTTGCGGCCAAGTTCACCGCCATTTTCCTGCTGCCTGTGGTGGGAGTGCTGCTGCTGGCGGCGGTGCGTCTGACGCCTCGGGCGGCGGCTGGGCCGGGCGCGAAACTGCTGACCGCTCCGGACGATTTGTGCGCTTGCGGGAGCGGACGCAAGTACAAAAACTGTCACGGGAAGGCGGGCCAGGAAGAGCAAGACCGCGTCATCCCTGGCGGAACTTCGACTATGTGCCCTACGGGCGCGCGGCAGGCGCGTTTCTGTTGATGCTCGGCGATCGCCCTCGTGGTGATCGAGGTGGTGTACGGATTCCACGGCGGCATCGGGCGGTACATCGCGGGAATGCGGCTGGTGAACGGGGACCACGATCCCAATTACCTGGCGTATATGGGAGGGCAGCTGCGCTACCGGTTTCCGAGTTATTTTGCGATGGCGTACCTCTTGAAAGAGCCGGTGGCGGCGCTCGTGCTGGCGGGGTTGGGATTCTTCCAATTGATGCGCGCGAGGAACATCGGCATGCTGGCGAAACTGTTTCTGTTGCTGCCTCCGCTGGTGCTGTTTGCGATCCACAGCATGTTTGCCGACGACCTGGGGGTGCGCTACATCGTCGGAGTGCTGCCGTTCACGTTCCTCGTAGGAGGGCTGGGGCTGGCGTGGCTGGTGCGCGGCGGGTCAGTGGTGAAACGATGCGCGGCGGGCGTACTGTGTGCGTGGTTGGTGGCGGCGGCCGTGGGGATTTATCCGGACCAGCTCTCGTACTTCAACGAAATGGCGTGTCTGGACGAGCCCGGTAAAATCGGGTTGGACGGCGGCAGCCGGTGCGGGCCGCAGTGGCTGGACGACAGCAATGTGGACTGGGGCCAGGGGTTGAAACAGTTGAGCGCGTGGATGGAAGCCAACGCGGCGGGACGGCCGGTCCGGCTGGCGTATTTCGGGTCGTTTCCGCCCGAGGTTTACGGACTGCCGCCGCAGAGCGAGAGCTTGAGTCCGATGGATCTGATGCGGGTGCCGGCGCCCGGACTGTATGCGGTGAGCACACATCTGTATGCCCACACGAACGGGCTGATCGATAAGTTCCGGCAAGGCTCGCTGTGGATGCGGATCACGCCGCCGAGGGCGATCGTGGGGCACGCTTACTACATTTACGATATACGGTAAGCTCGAGTTGATTTTCGATCCCGCCGCTCTTTATGCCACCATCTATTCATGATTGCTTTGTTGCGCGGCGTGTTGCTCGAGAAGCATCCTAACCAGGCCATCGTGGAAGCGGGCGGAGTTGGCTACGACGTGACCATTCCGGTCTCCACCTTTACGAAACTGTCCGAGGCCGGCGCGGAAGTGCGGCTGAAGATTCACACTCACGTCCGTGAAGATGCGCTGGCGCTGTACGGATTCCTGACGCAGGACGAAAAGGCGCTGTTCGAAAAGTTGATCTCGGTGAGTGGGATCGGGCCGACGCTGGCGATCAAGATTCTCTCGGGGCTGGCGGCGCCGGATCTGATTCTGTCGATCCGCCGCGGCGAAGTGGAAAAGCTGGTGAAGGTGCCCGGGGTCGGCAAGAAAACCGCCGAGCGCATGGTGCTGGAATTGCGCGACAAGCTGCCTGCCACGGGCGGCGACGAGGCGGGCGCTCCGCAGGCCGAAGCGCTCTCGCCCACTGACCAGGACGTGCTGTCGGCGCTCCTGAATCTGGGCTGCGCGCGCCCACAGGCCGAGGCGGCGGTACGCAAGGCGAAAACCGCGGGAGCCGCGCTGGAGTTTGAACCGCTTTTCCGGCGCGCGCTTGAGCTGGTGCGATAAGGTGAGCGACAGACGACAAAAGGCGATCGTCTGTCCCACCCGAACTGGTACGGTAAGCTGGTAGCACATGCCCGACCGGGAACTGGTGTCGGGGAATCGCCAGGCCGAAGATCTGCAATTTGAGGTGGGGCTGCGTCCCCGGCGGCTGGCCGATTTCACCGGACAGAGCAAGCTGAAAGAAAATCTGTCGATTGCCATCGAGGCCGCCCGCAAGCGCGGCGAGGCGATGGATCACGTCCTGCTGTATGGACCTCCGGGACTCGGCAAGACCACGCTCGCCTCCATCATCGCCGAGGAACTCGGCGTGCCGTTCACCACTACGTCAGGGCCGGTCTTGCAGAAGAAGCTCGATTTGACCGGCATTCTGAGCAATATCCGCCTGCACCAAGTCTTCTTCATCGACGAGATTCACCGCCTGATGCCGGATGTGGAAGAGATGCTCTACTCGGCGCTGGAAGATTTCCGCGTGGACATTCTGGTGGGCGTGGGACCGGGCGCGCGCACACACTCGCTGCCCATGCCCAAGTACACGGCGATCGGCGCGACTACTCGTCAGGGCCTGGTGAGCGCGCCGCTGCGCGGACGGTTCGGCCTGGTGCTGCGCCTGGACCCCTACTCGGTGGCCGAACTGCATTCCATTGTGAAACGCTCGGCGAAGCTGTTGAACGTGGAAGTGGAGGACGGCGCGGGTGAGGAGATCGCGCGGCGCTGCCGCGGGACACCGCGCATCGCCAACCGCCTGCTGCGACGCGTGCGCGATTACGCCGAGGTGCGCGCGGACGGCCGCATCACCAAAACGGTGGCGCAGAAGGCGCTGGATCTGCTGGACGTGGACCGCTACGGACTGGACGAGATCGATCAGAAGATCATGATGACGATCCTCGAAAAGTATCGCGGCGGCCCGGTGGGCGTGAACACCATCGCAGCCTCCATCTCCGAGGAATCGGAGACCATCGAAGAGGTCTACGAGCCGTACTTGATTCAGCTCGGATTCCTGAATCGCACGCCGCGGGGCCGTGTGGCCACGGAGCTGGCGTACGAGTACTTCAAGGTGACGCGCAAGCTGCGGGATGGCGAGCAGCCGGGCTTGTTTTGAAACGGATCTATCTCAGTCTCGGTTCAAATATCGGAGATCGCGAAGCCAATCTACGGAAGGCGGTGGAGCGGCTGGCCGCAAGCGAGGTGCGCCTGCTGCACACGTCGCGAATTTACGAGACTGAGCCAGTGGGATACAAAAACCAGGCGTGGTTTCTCAATCAGGTCGTGGAAGCGGAAACCGCGCTTTTCCCGACGCAGTTGTTGACCCGCATCGGCCGTGTGGAGCGGGAACTGGGGCGCGTGCGCACGGTGCGCAACGGACCGCGGACCATCGACATCGACATCCTGTTTTACGGCGCGAGTGTGGTGGAGACCACGCGGCTGCAGATTCCGCATCCCCGGCTCGCGGAGCGGCGTTTCGTGCTCGCGCCGCTGGCGGAACTGGCGCCCGACCTGCGGCATCCGGTGACGCACCGCAGCGTGCGCCAGATGCTGGAAAGCGCCCCGCCCGCAGCGGTCCGCCTGCACGCCGGCGCTCCAGGCAGCCTGCCGATTAGCGGTACGATAATCTCATGACCAGGGCTCGATACGTCCATTGGCAAGATGGTGAGATGTGGCTCGGCTACTTCGAAGAGTTCCCGGACTACCTGACTCAGGGCGAGTCACTCGAGGACCTTGAAGACAATCTGCGCGATCTCTACCGGGACCTGACCAGCGGTGAAATTCCAGGCATCCGCAGGGTCGCCAAACTTTCCGTCTGATGAAGCGGGCCGACTTGATCCGCTCGCTGGAAGAAGCCGGATGCATCCTGATTCGGCACGGCGGGAAGCATGATTGGTATCGCAATCCCGCCACGGGCGTTTCGCAGCCCATACCACGCCATCGGGAAATCAAGAGTTTCTTGCGAAAAACATCCTACGGAAGCTGGAACACTGAGGAAGTAGGAGTTCGACCCGATCCGAGCCGCGACCGTTAGGGAGCGGTGGCCTTCGCCCTCAGATGAACATTTCCTCGTCTTGCGTGGCCGAGTCTACGCTGCTCTTGTGCTGGCCGCGCACGAGCGTGGAAACCGCGGCGGAGATACCGGCGGCAATCCCGTTGACTTCGCGGACAGGCCGCATGACAGCGCTTTTCACGGCGCCGGAAACGTTTTCGATCTGGGTGACGGTGGTCTCCACGGTATGATCGATCTGCTCCAGACGCGTGCGGGTGCGGTCGCCGGCGTCGTGGAGAAGATCGCCCACGCGTTCCACCTGTTCGCGCCCGGAACGGACGATGGCCGCGGCTTCGTTCGAAATGCTCGCGATCCGCGGGCGCGCATCCTGCAAAATCTGGTTGGCACTCGTCGTCACCTGGTTGGCGCTCTGAATGAGCGCGCCCGCCCGTTCGACGGCGACGACAGTCTTATCGATAACAGGACGGAACCCTTCGATGGCAGGACCGACTTTTGCGGCTGCCTCGCTGATGGAATCCAGGGCCGGCCCGATCTTCTCAATCACCGGACCGACCTTGTCCAGCACTGGTTCCACCTTGGCCAACACGGGTTCGGTACGTTCCATGAACCCGGCGGTCTTACTCTGCACCTTCCGGGTCAGGCGATACAATGCGAAGACAATGCCGGCCTGAACCAGAAAGGCTAGGCAGGCGATCAGCACCGCGACCGCCACTACAATCCGAAAGGTTTCTTCAGACATACAAAAGTCCCGGACTAAGAAGGTCCTAACTTACCGCGTCGCGATAGGCCTGTTTGCCGGCTTCCACGGCATCCGATAAGGTGTCCCTCTGGCGGCCGACGGCCTCCTTACCCTTATCGACCCAACCGGCCGCACTGTCCTTAAGTTCGGAGCCGCGCTGCTTGATGAAATCGGTGCCTTCACCAGCCTTATTCTTGATGATCTCGCGCGTTTCGTGACCTGCCTTCGGCGCGAACAGCATTCCGATTCCGACTCCCACGCCCAACCCGAGCAAAAAGCTGGAAAGTCCGTTCTTGTCCATGATTTCTCCTTCGGCCGCAGCCAATTTCCAGTATACTCCGCCTTAGGAATCATTGATATGGATGAACGTAGGCCGCGGCACTTAGACCGTGAGGGTTTGTGGAATTACGCACTACGTGCGCTGGGCGGTCGAGCCCATTCTACCGCCGAAATGCGTGAAAAACTGGTACGCCGCGCGGAGCGGGCAGAAGATGTGGAAGGCGTCCTCGCACGTCTTAAAGAGAGCAAGTATCTCGACGACCGCCAGTTCGCCGAGAGCTATGCCACGGCGCGGTTGTCCAACGAGAGATTTGGCAAGACGCGCGTGCTGCAGGATTTGCGGCATCGCCGCGTAGCTCCGGCCCTGGCCGAGAAGACAGTTCATGCTGTATATCAGGACGTGGATGAATCGGCGCTCATCGAGGAGTGGATCCGGCGCAAGTACCGGACCAGCCCACGCGAAGGATTGTTCCAGGAGGATAAAGACCTGGCATCGGCTTACCGGCGCCTGTTGCGCGCTGGTTTCCGCACCGGGGAGATCGTCCGTGTGCTAAAGAAGTTCGCTGCGAATCCGGAGTTATTGGATAGCTTTGAGCCGCCGGAAGAGACGGAAGAGTAGGAAGATGAAATAACAGCCCCCATCCGAGCCGCGACCGTTAGGGAGCATTGTTGCTTCTGGCAAAGCAGAATTCCTCTACTATCTTTCCGCCGATGAGATGCTCCTGAATGATGCGCTCGAGAACCTCGGGCACGGCGGAGTGATACCAGACACCTTCGGGGTAAATCACGGCAATCGGGCCGCCTTCGCAGATGCGCAGGCAGTTGGCTCTCGTGCGGTACACGCGGTCGAGCAACCCCAGTTCTGCCAGTCGCCGCTTAAGGTAGTCCCACGCCTCGACGCCGCATTCCTTCGTGCAGCACTTGGGCTTCTGCTGATCGGCGCACAGGAAGATATGCCGCTGAATCGTCGGGACGTTCAGGCCCGCCGCGACATGTGTGAGATGTTCTTTATCGTGCATGACTAACTGACGGTGGTCACTGTATTTATAAGATCGCCTATCTCCGGAACTGAGATAGTAACTACGTCGCCGGGGGCGAGAGCGGCTTCCCGGGGTACGATGATACCCGTGCCGGTGAGCAGCACCGTGCCGGTAGGAACGCCATTGGCGCGGGTTAGGAATTCGACCAGCGTTTCCAGGCGGCGATGCAGTTTGGCTGTGTTGACCTCGCCATGAAACAGCACATTCCCCGCACGAGTTACGGTACAAGTCATCTGCAGACGGTACGGGTCCGGAATATCGCCGGCGCTGACGATCACCGGGCCGATTGCGCAGCAGCGGTCGTAGACCTTGGATTGGGTGAGGTAGAGAGCGTTCTCTCGCTCGATATCCCAGGCGGAGACGTCGTTGGCCAGGGTGAAACCGAAGATGCTATGGCCGGGGCCAAGCACCACCGCCAGTTCGGGCTCCGGCGCTGTAAAGACCGAATCCGGACGTATGCCGATGGCGTCGCCGGACCCTACGCAGTGGCGGGCCGTGCCTTTGAAAAAAACCTCGGGACGCGCCTCGCGGTAGACGTGCGCGTACATGCCTTCGCGGGTGCCATGCTCGGCATCGCGGAAGGAGGCGCTGGTTTCGTAAGTGCAGCCACATCCCCACACTTCCGGAGGATGAATAGGGACAACCGGCTCCACTCCGTCCACCGCCGGGGAAGCCTGCCGTTCCAGCGATGGATCCATGACGACGTCCAGCGCCGTATGTCCCATAATGACGCGCAGGCCGGCGTCTTCAAAGAGGGCCGCGGTAACTTCACCGTTCACGCGAGTCTGTCCGAGTTTCATATCAGTATTTGAGATAGACGGTCTTATAGTCGCTGTAAAACTCGAGCGCGGCCGGACCCTGTTCCTTGGGACCGAAGCTGGAATCCTTAGTGCCGCCAAAGGGAAGTTGGTACTCCACGCCCGCGCTGGGCAGGTTGACGGTCAGCAGGCCGGCTTCGGCGCGATAGATGAACTCAAAGGCGCGCGAGAGGTTAGAGGTCTGTATGGAAGAGGACAGTCCGAAGGGAATCGCGTTGGCAATGCGCATGGCGTCTTCGAAATCGGAGGCGCGCATGATGGCGAGCACAGGCCCAAAGATCTCCTCGCGAGCGATAGTGTGCGCTTCGGTAACGCCGGCAAAGACCGTGGGCTCGACGAAGTAACCGTTGGCCAGTCCGCCTTCGGTGAGCCTCCGACCGCCGCAGGCCGGCTCTCCGCATTCGCGCCGGCCGATCTCGATATAGCGGAGCACCGTCTCCATCTGCGCCTGATCCACGCAGGGGCCGATCTCGATACCGGGCTGCATGCCGTCGCCCACCTTGAGCTTTCGCGTGCGCTCTACCACGGCGGCGACGAACTTGTCGTAGATGGCGTCTTCCACGATGGCGCGGCTGGTGGCGGTGCATTTCTGCCCAGTGGAGAAGAACGCTGCGTTGACCACGTTCTCCACGGTCGCGTTGAAATCGGCGTCGGCCAGGACAATGGTCGGGTTCTTGCCGCCCATTTCAAGCTGTATACGTAGGCGGCGCTTGCTGGCGGCGGCGTGCAACCAATCGCCGATTTCGCAGGAGCCGGTGAACGAGATGGCCTTGAGTCCGGCGGCATTCACCAGCGCTCCGCCCAACTCGCCGCCCGAGCCCGCGACGAAGTTGACCACACCTTTGGGAATGCCCGCCTGGTGAAGCGCCTCCACGATCCGCCACGCGCTGAGCGGTGCGGCGGACGCGGGCTTGAGCACCACCGTGTTGCCGCAGATCAGGGCCGGAGCCAGTTTCCATGCGGGGATAGCCGAAGGGAAATTCCAGGGAGTGATGAGGCCGACTACGCCAATAGGCTTGCGCATGGCGAACATGTGGACCCGGTCGCGCTCACTCGGCACCAGCATGCCGGGCAGCCGCGAGCCTTCGCCGGCAAAGTAGCGGAAGATGTTGATGGCGCGGCGGACCTCGCCCTTCGCTTCCGGAAGGGTCTTGCCTTCCTCGCGCGTCATATCGGCGGCGATGGAGTCGAAATTCTTGTCCAGAATGTCGGCGGTCTTAAAGAGAATATTGCCGCGCGCTGGTCCGCTGGTGGCGCTCCAGCCGGGAAAGGCTGTCGTGGCCGCCGCGGCAGCCGCATCGATATCGGGAGCGGTACCCTTGACGAACGTGCCGACAACCTCACCGGTAGCCGGATTGCGATTCTCAAAGGTAGCGCCGGTGTTGATCCACTCGCCGTTGACGTAGTTTCCGAACATTAGAATTGCACCTTAGGATTGGCCCGAGCCCCAGGCTCAGTCTTGAAATAGGCATCGTTGCGGGTGAATCCGCTCATGCCGGCGACGATGTTGTTGGGGAAAAGTTCGATTGACGTATTATATCTCTGCAGCGTTTCGTTGTATTTCCGGCGTTCCACCGCGATGCGATTTTCCGTGCCGGCCAGCTCGTCCTGCAGGCGAAGAAAGTTTTCGTTGGAGCGAAGCTGCGGGTAATTCTCGCTGATCACCAGCAGGCGCGACAATGCGCCGGTCAACTGCTCGTTGGCGGCGATCTTCTCAGACGGCGTGCGCGCACCTCCCAGGGCGGCACGGGCATCGGCGATATTCTTGAAGACCTCGGTTTCGTGGGAGGCGAAACCCTTGACGGTCTGCACCAGGTTGGGAATCAGGTCGGAACGGCGTTGCAGGGCGACATCCACGGCGCTCCAGGCGGCGTTCACCGCCTCGCGCTGGGTGACGAGTTCGTTCCGCACCCCGACAAACTTGCTGCAGGCACCCATTCCCACCAGGAGCAGAACCGCGATGACGATCAGGGCGATTTTCATGAGAGTTCTCCTTATCTTTCGATTTTGTCTACAGCGTCGATGACTTGCGAGATTGCAGTCAGGTACGAAGCCAGCAGGAGCACCGGGTCGATCTCTCGAGGCTTGAGGCGGCCTTCGCGGACATCGAGGAGTTTTTCGAAGGGCGTGGCATCCAAGGCGAATACTTCCCGGGCACGCTGAATTACGTCGCGCTTCAAAAGGGGCGCGTCGGAGCCCTGTAGAACCAGCGCGTGGCGGATAAGCACACAAAATGTGGAGACGGAATCCAGCAGCATGCGACGCAGTAGGTCCGGGTTGGAGAGCATGCCTCCCGCCTTCTGGCGGACGCGCAGGAGCTTGGCGCGGAGTTCGTGTTCCACTTCGGCGCGGTAGAAGGAATCGTCGATGACCAGCGTGGTGATGACGTCCTTCCCATACAGCAGGCGGTGCTGGCGTTGTATATCGTGGAATTCGATGGCGAAGCAATCCGTGGAGGCCGACAGTTCCTTCTCGGTCAGCAGCAGGGGGGACGGGCTGCCCTGCTCGCGCCACCAGCGGAAGATGTCCTCGCCCGCGGCGAGTTCCCGGGGAGAGATTTCGCTGAGAATGCAGAGGATGTTGATGTCGGAGAAATCGGCGTTATGGTCGCCGGCAGCAGCCGAACCGTAGAGAACCACCGAGACCAGGCGCTCGCCGTACGCTTTCTGGAGTTTCCCGATGAGTTGCGTGAGTAGCTTTTCCATAGGGTCCTTACCAATCGCTGGAAGCGCCGCCGCCGCCGGAATCGCCTCCGCCAAAGCCGCCGAAGCCGCCATCGCCGGAATCGGGTCCGCCGAATCCGCCGGAACCCCGACCGCCCCACGAACCGCGTGACATTGCATCACCCAGGATCAGGCCGGGTAGAAAACCGCCGCCGCCTCCTCCACCGCCGCCGTACCCGCGGGGGCCGCCCGCGCGGAGCAGGAAGAGAAGCAGGAAGATACCGCCGATCACCGCGGGCCACGGTATGGAATCGGTGGGCGTGCTGCGTATGCGCCGCGGCAATTTAGTGGTGATGGTGACGTTTTTTGCCTTGGCGACGGTCGAACCGATAGTCTCCGCGGCCGCCATCAGGGCTTCGCCATAACGCTGTTGGCGCAGCGCGGGACGCATCTCGCGCAGCACGGAGCCCGCAAAGCCATCGGGAACAATAGGTTCCAGCCCGTAGCCCACTTCCAGCCGGTTGCGCCGGTCACCGATCACCAGCAGGAGCAGCGCGCCTTCGTCCTTCCCCTTCTGGCCGACGCCCCAGGCGCGATAGATGGTATTGGCGACGTCCTCGATGGGCTCGCCTTCCAGACTGTTTATCGTGACGAGCGCGATCTGCGCCCCGGTGGAGCGTTCCACGGCGGCACAATATGCTTCGAGTTGAGACTTGCTCGCGGGATCGATGACGTTGGCGAAATCGCTGACGTAGCCCTGGGGCTTGAGAGCTTTCCAATCCACCGCCCACCCGGCCGAGGCCAACAGGCCAAGCAGTACGCTCACCCGCAACCACTTATTCATCTTCTACTTCCAGTCTACTATGCGTGCTGTGCTGGATTCGCCGTAGCGGTTCTGGTAAAATAAAATTTCGGCTTTACTGGGACGTCGTCTAACGGTAAGACTGCAGCCTCTGGAGCTGCGTATCGGGGTTCGAATCCCTGCGTCCCAGCCACTCCCCTGCTTCTTGGAATCCACTCAATCCTGGTCGGCAAGAGCGCTCTTTACATCGGTGTGGGAAAAATCCGCCCCCTTGTATATCAACGGCTCGCCGGTACTTTTCGCCAGTGCGTACGAAAAACAGTCTCCAAAATTGAGTGCTGCCGGATGCCTGCCCCTTCCATAAGTGTGGTGTGCGTGCCGCGCCCATTCTAATTGGTCGCTGTCGACAGACATTGCTTCGATCGGCAATCGCCGAAGGAGTTCGTCCAGCGCCCGCGGTCCTTCCTGGCCGAAGCGTCGCTCCAGGACAATGGCGGCTTCCAGTACCGACGCTACCGACATGAGCCGTCTGGAATCTCGTGTTATCGCAGCTTCGTACCGTCCGGCATCGGGTTCGTCATTCATGACAGCGATTAGTGCGGAGGTGTCGATGACCATTAGTGAGGCAGCCCGCTTTCGTCGTAGCCGAGTATCTCATCGGCAGACCTGGCGTCCAGGACCGGCAAACGGGACAGGCGCATCCGCACCTCACGCAAGATGTCACTCGCGGTACTGGGCTTTGGCCGCCGTTGCCGTTGCCGCTCAAGCCGTTCGCGCAAGGACGTCACCACTGCTTCGGTGAGTGTTTCCCCGGTCAGGACTGACAACTCACGGGCAAGTCGGTCCGCCTCACCGTGTTTGATATTCAATGCCATGTCTACATTCTACCCAAATTTCCTCCATATTCCACGGTGGACGCGACCGTAGGTAAATCGACCGATCCGCGCACTAGCGCTGAAGGCGTTTACATAAATAGACAATACTCGCAAGCCACTTATTATCTGTTTGTTGTCGCGTTCCAATCGAGGGGATAAAAAGATTTAATTTGATACTTTGGCGTCTTCTTTGTACCCTGGAGATGTAAGTGGCCACGTAAGACACCTCTTCCGGAATACGTGTAACGCTAATTATCAGATAAAAGGACCATCAAAACTCATGAAGAAATCTCTCGTTCTCGGTGCAGTGTTGTCTCTCTCCAGCTTCTGCTTTGCAGGCCAGAAGTCGTATGACGTAATTTTCTCCGCGCCGGCGAAGGTCGCCGGTGTACAACTCGCGGCCGGCGAATACAAAGTCAAAGTGGACGGCGCCAACGCGGTCTTCACGGACAGCAAGTCGAAGAGCGTGAGCGCTCCCGTGAAAGTGGAAACCGGCACCAAGAAGTTCCAGTTCACCGCTGTTGACGCTTCCAAGGAAGGTGACGTCGACAAGGTCAATGCCATCGAGTTCGGCGGCACCACCACCAGGCTCGCATTCACGAAGTAAGTCCGGAAACGTTCCCTGACGGTCGCGACCCTGAATCGGAGGCGCGACCGTGGGGGAGCGATTGTCCCTAATCCCAGCTCAACGTCCGGCCTTCCCCTTCTTGGTCTTTACTCCGTACTCCGTCATCTGCCGGATAAAATCCACTTCGTCCTGCCGGTAAGGTGTGCCGTCTTTGTGAAAGATGTCGTGGAACCACACCGCCGGTTCGCGATCCGTGTAAGGCTTCTCCCACGAATCCCAAGGCAGGTTGGTCTGCGACTTGCCGTTGACGAATCCCCAGTTAATCGCCGCCACCTTGTACTTCTTGGCAATCGGCAGAATCGCCTGAAACGTGCTGCCCCTCGGCCGCGCCATATACTCGGTGCAAAGAATCGGACGCTTCCACGCCTGCAGCCATTGGATGCGCTTTTCGAACTCCGCGGGACCGTCGTAGTTGTGGAACGAGATCACATCGCTCTGCTCCAACTGGATCTTCTCGATTGGGCTCAGCTTCTCCGGGCTCGACCAGTCGCCTTTCCACACGCCGCTGGTCACCGGCTGCAGCGGATCCACGGCGCGCGCCCACGCGAACACCTTGGGCAGCAGCGCCGCCACCAACTGCATCTTGTTCGGCGGCTCCATAGCCTTGTACGCATCGTTGGGATTGTCCGGCTCATTCCACAAATCCCAGGCCAGTATCCGCTTGTCGTAGCGGTAAGCCCCAATCAGGCCCTGTACATATTCCCGTAAGCGCTCGGTCTGCGCCGGATCGCTCATGGCCGCCGCGCCCGGACTCTGCACCCAACCCGAATTGTGTACTCCGGGCTTCGGCGGCCGCTGGTCGTTAATCGCCGGGAAACGGATCCCAGCAGGAATCGAAAATCACGAAGATCGGCTTGATCTTGTGGCGGTCCGCCATGCCGAGGAATTTATCGATCCGCCGCTGGAAGGCGCCGGAATCCTGCTTCCACAGCAGATCGTGCAGGAACACGCGCATCGTGTTCATCCCCAAGCCCTCGGCCCGGCCCAGTTCGGTATCGATCCAGATCGGGTCGAACGTATCCGCCTGCCACATCTCGAGCTGGTTGATGGCGGTGGCCGGCAGGTAGTTGCTTCCCACCAGCCAGGGCTGCTTGGCATACCAATCGTTGGCCGCTTTCTCCGTCCAGCGCGCCGGTTGAGACATGGCTACGCCCGCCAGAGTCGCGGCAATCAAAAATAATCTCATTTCCCCTGATCATAACGTGAGCAGGGTACGATTTTCCTCTTGACGGGTTACTCTTTCGGGTCGTACACTCGTAACCATCCGGTTACAGATTACGAAGCCGGACAACGGTTCGCGGAAAAGGTAACTAAATGGTTACGCAAGAAAGCAGCGTTTTTCACGCCGTCGCCGACCCCACGCGGCGTGCCATTCTCGATCGCCTGCGCGACGGCGGGCAAGCCGTGAACGAGATCGCGGGACGCTTCGACGTGAGCCGCCCCGCCATCTCCAAACACCTCCGTGTACTGCACGCCGCGCAACTGGTCACCGAAGTTCGGGAAGGCCGCCACCGCATCTATCAGCTCAATCCGGAACCGCTGCGCGACCTGGATCGCTGGCTCGATCAGTACCGCCGCTTCTGGACCCTGAACCTGCTCAGCCTGAAAAAACACGTGGAATCCAAAGAAAAAGGACGCAAACAATGACACCTGCAATGAAAGTGGAATGCGCCGGCAGCTCCATCGTTGCCGAAATCGAAATCGCCGCGCCGCCCGAGACCGTCTTCGACGCCTTGACGACGCCCGCCGACCTCGCCGCCTGGTGGGGCGCCGAAGGCGTCTACCGCACGCACGATTGGAAAATCGACCTGCGCCCCGGCGGCGAGTGGAGTTGCCGCGCGACCGCGGCCGCCGACGGCGCCGAGATGACCGTCCACGGCGCCTACCTGGAGGTGGACCGTCCGCACGCCCTCGCCTACACCTGGATGCCGAGTTGGGAGCCGCAGATGCCCGCCACCGAAGTCCGTTACACGCTGTCGGCGGTCGGGAACGGCACCCTGGTGCAAGTGGAGCATACGGGCTTTGCGGGCTACCAGAAGTCGCAGGAAGGTCACGTGATGGGTTGGAAGCGCGTCTTCGAATGGCTCTCCGCCTATTGCACCGAAAAGACCAAGGCGGTGGCGAAATGAGAATTCTCTGCCTGGCGGTTCTCGCCATCGCTTCCCTGGCTCACGCCCAGGAGGCGCCCAGCCATTTCCTCATCGAGTACCAACTCGCGGCCGGCGTGGACATCACGCACCTCACCGAGCCGCAGGCGGCCGTCTTCAAGCAGCACGCCGCGCAGTTAGTGAAACTCCGCGACGAAGGAGTGGTCGTCGTGGGCGGCCACACGGATAACCCGCAACACATGCGCGGCCTTCGTGATCGTGAAAGCCAAGACGCCGCCGCCGCGCGCGCCGTAGCCGCCGCGGACGCCGCCGTAAAAGGAGGCCTCATGACGTTCTCCCTGGAGCCCTTCACGCTCGCCATTCCGCCGCGATGAGGTAGGCAGGCGCCCCGCCTGCGTACCTCAATGCTATCCTGGATAGAGATCCTCCCGTAAGGTCGGTGCACACGCTTGAAAGTCGGTTTCATCAGTCTGGGCTGTCCCAAAAACCTCGTCGATAGTGAAGTCATGATGGGTCAACTCGTAGCCAAAGGCCACGAGCTCACCCCGCATCCCGATCAGGCCGATGTGCTCGTGGTCAACACCTGCAGTTTCATCGACCCCGCGAAAAAAGAGTCCGTGGACACCATCCTCGAGATGGCCGAGTACAAGAAAATCGGCCGCGCCAAAAAGCTGATCGTCGCCGGATGCCTGGTGGAACGCTATCGCGGCGATATCCGCCAGGAAATCCCCGAGGTCGATGCCCTCATCGGCACCAACGAACTGGAAAGCATCGTCGCCGTCTGCGAGGGGCTCGAGCCGGACACCAACCCGCTCGAGCCCTACCTCTATCACGACCTGACCCCGCGCGTGCTCTCCACGCCGCGCCATTTCGCCTACATGAAGATCGCCGAAGGCTGCGATCACCCGTGCACCTTCTGCGTGATCCCGCAGTACCGCGGCGCCTTCCGCAGCCGGCGCTTCGAATCCGTCGTCTCCGAAGCCACCCGCCTCTTCCAGCAGGGCATCCGCGAAATCAACCTGATCGGCCAGGACACCACCTGCTACGGCGAGGATTTCGGACTCCCCGACGGCCTCGCCGATCTGCTCGCCCGCCTCGCGCAAATCGAGACCCCGGCGGAGACGTGGATCCGCTTCCTTTACGCCTATCCGAACAAGGTCACCCAGCGCCTGCTCGACACCATCGCGCAACACGCCCGCCTCGCCAAATACATCGATATGCCGCTCCAGCACGCCAGCGCGCGCGTTCTCAAACGCATGAAGCGCGGCGCATCGGGCGACATCTTCCTCAAGCTGATCGAGCGCATCCGCCGCACCATTCCCGGCGTCGCCATACGCACCAGCTTCATCGTGGGCTTCCCTGGCGAAACCGCCGAAGACTTCGAGGAGTTGTGCCAGTTCGTGCAAGCCGCCCGCTTCGACAATCTCGGCGTGTTCGCCTACTCCGACGAGGACACCAGCGCCAGCTACGCCCTCGATGGCAAAGTGGACGGCCGCACCATTCAGAATCGCAAGCGCCGCCTGATGGCCATCCAGCGCAAAATCGCGCGCGCCCGCAATCGCGCCCTGGTCGGCAGCGAAGTCCCCGTGCTGGTGGGCGGCCTGTCCACCGAGACCGATCTTTTGTGGGAATCGCGCATGGCGACCCAGGCGCCGGAGATCGATGGCGTCACGCTCATCAACGATTTCGAAGGCTCCGAGCCCCGCCCCGGCGAGATTCGCCGCCTGCGCATCACCGAAGCGCACGATTACGACGTAGTGGGCACGCTGCTCGCGCCCACCGAACCGGCGCCGCCGCCGGCAGCCTCCGCATTCATCAATATTTCGCCCTTAGTCGCCGTATGATGACTTGCCCGATCTGTAAGAAAGAGGTCGCCCCGGGCGACCCCGATTTTCCGTTTTGCAGCGAACGCTGCCGCATCATCGACCTGGGCAACTGGGCCACCGGCAAATACGTGATCCCAGGCGCCCCCACGTCAAAACCCCAGGAAGAGGAAGAAGAATAAATGGCCGCCGATAAACGCCGATGAACGCCGATGAAAACAAATTGCTTATCGGCGTTCATCGGCGTTTATCGGCGGCCTTCAATGCTGTTCTTCTGAGAGCTTCCCAATGAGGACTAAGCTCGCCCTCCAACTCGCCACCTGGTTCGGCTGCGGCTATTCCCCCGTCGCGCCGGGCACCGCCGGGTCCCTGGCCGCCCTCGTCATCGGTATCCTCCTTCACGAATATGCCGGCTTCGCCCCCTGGCACTTCCTCGTCCTCGCGGCCGTACTCTTCGTCCCTGCCACTTGGGCCGCCACCATCACCGCGGACGTCAAGAAACTCAAGGACCCCCAGATCGTCGTCGTGGACGAAGTTCTCGGCCTGTGGATCTCTCTCGCCGGCGCGCGCACTCTAAACTGGAAGAGCTACCTGGCCGCCTTCGCCCTCTTCCGCCTCTTCGATATCTGGAAGCCGCCGCCCGTGCGGCAATTGGAAGCCCTCCCGGGAGGGCTCGGCATCAACCTGGACGACGTCATGGCGGGCGTGTACGCCGCACTTGTGTTATTCGCAGCAGGGTGGTTCAATCTTTACTAAATATGCCTCTCCGTAAACCAGCAGACCCCAGACCGCTCATCTCTCAGGTCACTCCGCCCGCCGCCATTGCCGGCGGCGAGTTGCAGATCCGGGGGAAGGGCTTTGCGCAGGAAGAACGGCCCAAGGTGACCATCGGAGAGGTGGGCGCGCCAGTCATCATCGGCTCCGATTCGTTTGTCATTGCCCGCGTTCCCGAAGGCGCCACCGCCGGCGAGCTCGTGATCGAAAGCGGCACGCAGGCCAGCGAGTCCTGGGCCTGCGACATCGGCATGCTGGTGGCCGACAGCCTGCATCCCGTCACCAATCCCGCCGTCGATTCCTTCGGCAACATCTTCACCACCTTCAGCGGATCGCGCGGCCAGAAGGTCCCCGTGGCGGTCTACAAGATCGATCTCAACTTCGCCCTCAAGCCGTTCATCAACGAGCTCATGAATGCCACCGCGCTCACCTTCGACGAGCAGGGCACGCTGTACATCTCCAGCCGCTACGACGGCTTCGTCTACCAGGTCACGCCCAACGGCAACATGAGCGTGTACGTGGAAGGCATGGGCGTGGCCACCGGAATCGCCTTCGACGCCGAACGCAATCTCTTCGTAGGCGATCGCAGCGGCACCATCTTCAAGATCAGCCCCACTCGCCAGATCTTCGTCTTCGCCACCCTGGAACCCTCCATCTCGGCCTACCACCTGACCTTTGGTCCCGATGGCTACCTCTACGTCACCGGGCCCACCACCTCCAGCTTCGACGCCGTGTTCCGCATCTCGCACGAAGGCGAAGTGGAGACTTTCTACCGCGGCCTCGGCCGCCCGCAAGGCATGGCTTTCGATGAGGAAGGCCGCCTCTACGTAGCCGCCTCCATCGCCGGCCGCAAGGGCGTCGTGCGCATCTATCCCGACCGTCGCGCCGATCTGTTTCTCTCCGGCCCCGGCATCGTCGGCCTCGCCTTCACCCCGTCGCGCTCCATGATCGTGGCCACCACCAACGCCATCCATCGCGTCGACGTCGGAATCAAAGGGCGGCCCCTCTACTGATGAACGCCGAAATTATCGCCATCGGCAGCGAGATGCTCACGGGCGATCGCCTGGATACCAACTCGCTCTACCTCACCGCGGAGTTAAACAAGCTCGGCGTCGAAGTGGTCACCAAGTGCGTCATCGGCGACGACCGCGATCGCCTCGCCGCGCAGGTGCGCCAATCCATGGGCCGTTCCGCCATCCTGATTCTCTCCGGCGGCCTCGGACCCACCGAAGACGATGTCACCCGCGACGCCGTCGCCCAGGCGCTCGACCGCAAACTGACCTTCGACACCGCCATCGCCGACTGGCTCGCGCAGCGCTTCGCCGCCGCCAAACGTCCCATGGCCGAAGTCAACAAACGCCAGGCCTTCGTGATCCAGGGTGCCGACATTCTGTCCAACGACCGCGGCACCGCGCCCGGACAGTGGCTGGAAGAATCCGGCGCCGTCGCCATGCTGCTGCCCGGCCCGCCCCACGAACTCAAGGCGATGTTCGAGCGCCACTGCCTCCCGCGCCTCGCCCGCATCGTCCCCAAGCAGATCATCCGCACGCTATTCCTGCGCGTCGCCGGCATGGGAGAGAGCGATCTCGATCAGTTGATCGCGCCGGTCTACAAGAAATACGAAAACCCGGTGACCACCATTCTCGCCGCCGCCGGCGACATCCAGGTTCACCTGCGCGCGCGCTGCGCCACCGAAGCCGAGGCGGAAACGCTCCTTGCCGAAGTCGGCGGCCCCATCGAATTGCTGCTCGGCGATCGCATTTACTCGCGCAACGGCGATCCGCTGCAAGTGGTAGTGGGCGAGTTGCTGCACAAGATGGACGCCACGGTCTCGGTGGCCGAGAGCGCCACCGGCGGGATGCTCGGCGAGCGCTTCACCAGCGCGCCGGGCAGTTCGCAGTATTTCGTAGGCGGCTTCATCACCTACAACAACGCCATGAAAATGGAGCTGCTCGGCGTCCCGCCCGAAATTCTGAAGGAGCACGGCGCCGTCAGCAAGGAAACCGCCGAAGCCATGGCGCTGGGCGCGCGCCGGCGCACCAGGTCCACCTACGCGCTCTCCATCACCGGAGCCGCCGGACCGGAAACGGGAGATGAGAAGGTACCGAAGGGAACCATGTACATCGGCCTCGCCGATGCCGCCGGCACCACTACCCTACACAGGCAATTTCTGGGCGATCGCCAGCGCGTCCGCACCTTCGCCGCGCAGTTAGCGCTGGACCTGTTGCGCCGCCGCATTACCGGACGTCCGTAAACCAGCACCGCCGGCTTCGCGTCGGCCGGCTTAGCGAGGTAATTGTCCACCGTCATATACCCGACTGTGGTGGCCACCACGAGCAGCGCCCCTAGCAATTTCGGCGGGCTCGGCACCGGAATCTCCAACCACCGGCACACTCCTCCCAGCGCAAATCCGAGTAAAAGACCAATCACACTTTTCATCCGTCCCGATTATAACATCGAGCACGCCCACCGCCCAGTGGGTGTTCCGGTGCGCCCTCAGTACCCGTTTCCCCGATGATTCACCAAAGCCAGAAACTCATCCCGAGTATCTTTGCGATCACGGAATGCCCCGAGCATCGCGCTCGTCATCGCCCCCGAATGCTGTTTCTCCACACCCCGCATCATCATGCAGAAGTGGCGCGCCTCGCAGATCACACCCACGCCCAGCGGCTGGATCGCTTCCTGCACCGTCTGCGCCACCTGCTGCGTCAGCCGCTCCTGAATCTGCAGCCGCCGCGCGAACATGTCCACAATCCGCGGAATCTTGCTCAGCCCGATCACCTTCTTCTGCGGCAGGTAGGCCACATGCATCTTGCCGTAGAACGGCAGCATGTGGTGCTCGCACAGGCTGAAGAACTCGATGTCCTTCACCACCACCATTTCGTCGTACTTCACTTCGTACAACGCGCCGTTCAAAATCTGCTCGAGCTTCATCTGGTAGCCGCTGGTCAGAAACCGCAAAGCCTTGTCCACCCGCTGCGGCGTACGCACCAGGCCATCGCGCTTCGGGTCTTCGCCCAGGCGGCCCAGCAATTCCTCCACCAGGGGAGCCATCGACTCACCCCCACTTCCCGTCTGTGACTCCATCATCTTGATCACGGCTTTATTCAATTTCATCGACCCCCACTTCAAAGATGTTCCGCGGCGTCTCGCCGATGCGGATCTTCTCCAGCTTCGGCCACTCGCCCGGAAACACCTGTTTCCAATTCCGCTTCAGCCTGCGGCAAATCTCAAACCCGAGATTCTCCGAGGTCGGCACCACGCCTGCAAACGCCGCGATCTCGCGGTTCAGGTTGTGGTGGTCGAATGGCCGCACCACTTCCCGCAATACCAGTTCGTCCAGTGCGGCCGTATCCACCGCCCGGCCCGTCGCGCCGTCGAGCGGCCCGCTGACGCTCACCTCCACCACATAGTTATGCCCGTGGCCGTAGGGGTTGTTGCACTTGCCGTACAACTGCCGGTTCTCTTCCTCGCTCAACTCCCCGGAATGTAAACGGTGCGAAGCCGCGAATCCGTACCGCCGGGTCACGCGGAACACTGGGGCTCTCCGAAATAATCCACGTACAGATCCGGCGTCTCGTACACGCGGACGGCGTGGAGTTTCCTGCTGCCGTCGTTCAGCCGCGGCTCCAGCCGGCGCCAGATATCGAGCGCAATGTTCTCCGTCGTCGGCACTTCCCGGTCGAAGGGCGGCACCTCGTAGTTCAGGAAACGGTGATCGTACGGCTCCACGATCTCGCGTTGCAGAATCGTCTTCAGCTCCTTCAAATCGAGCACCATTCCCGTCACCGGGTCGGGGTCGCCGGCCAGGCTGACTTCCACCACGTAGTTGTGTCCGTGCCCGTGCGGATTCGCCGCCATCCCGTAAATCCGCTGGTTTTCCTCATCGGAAAGCTTCGGATCCCTGCAAACGTGGGAGGCGGAAAACTCTACTTTGCGGGTGATCACCATGGGTGCTTTTTCGACGCCCCGAGGGCTTGTCGAGATACAATTAAATTATAGTCCGTCATGCAAAGCTCTAAAACCGACCGCCTGTTGCGAGGGGGCATTGTGCTGCTTTCGGCCGTCCTCGTTTACTTCATCTACTCCGGCATCCACGAACGCGTTGTCGTCGCGGGTGATAGCGCGCCGGAATTCACCATCCAGGCCGATAACGGCCGCACCGTCTCCCTGCCCAATTTCGGAGGCAAACTCCTGGTGCTCAATTTCTGGGCCACCTGGTGTCCGCCCTGCGTGCAGGAAACCCCGTCGCTCAGCCAGTTCGCTGCCGCCTACGCGGGCAAGGGAGTCGTAGTCCTCGGCATCAGCGTCGACAAGGACGAAAAGGCCTACCGCGCCTTCCTGCAGAAGTACGCCCCCGCATTCCTCACCGCGCGCGAGTTCAAAATTCACGAGGACTACGGCACGTTCATGTATCCGGAAACCTACATCATCGATTCCAAGGGCAAGGTGCTGCAAAAGCTCGCCGAGCCCGCCGATTGGATGGACCCCCGGATGACGCAGCTCATCGATTCTCTACTGTAAGGTAAAAGCGTGACCCCCGTTCCCCTCGGCAAAGCCACAGCCGGCCGTCTCAATTACGAGCTTCGCAGCGCCGCCGAAGCCGAATTCGTAGTGGAGCACCTCCTGTGACCCGCTCCCCCTCAATCCCATCCGTGGTGGGGCAGGCTTTAGCCTGTCAATCCGAGCGAAGCTCGGACTCTCTGCTGTCTCCGCCCGTTTCCCATCCCGCCCCGCTCAACAGGCGCTTCCTCCGTCCGCTAATCTCCGTGTCTCTGCGTCTCCGCGTCCAAATCACGCTTCCCCTCTTCGCCGTACTCTGCGCCCTCCTGGCCCCAGCCCAACAAGTCTCCATCATCAACGCCGTCCGCGGCCTGATCGCCCAGCACGATCTCCCCGGAGCCGAACGAGTGGCACGCTCCTGGCAGGCCCGCAATCCGGCATCTCCAGAGCTGGCCGCGGCCCTCTCCTGGCTCGCCCGCGGCAACCTGGAAGCCAAGAACCTCGATCAGGCCGACGCCTTCGCCGCCGAAGCCGGGAAAATGGCCTCCCGCTTCCTCATCGGCCAAAAACTCGACGACGATCCCTGGCTGCCCACCGCCGTCGGCGCCTCTATCGAGATCCACGCCCAGGTGCTCGCCGCGCGCGGCGAACGCCCCGAAGCCATCGACTACCTCCACGGGCAGCTCAAACAGTTCGCCGGTACGTCCCTGCCGGAGCGCATTCACAAAAACATCAATCTGCTCGGCCTGGAGGGCAAACCCGCGCCGCCTCTCGACCTGACCGCCGCTCAGTGGCTCGGCGCCAAGCCCCCCTCGCTTGCCGCGCTGCGCGGACACCCGGTCCTGCTTTTCTTCTGGGCGCACTGGTGCAGCGACTGCAAAGCCGAAGTGGCCATCGTGGCCAATCTCCGGCGCACGTTCGCACCGCAAGGATTGGTGGTGATCGGGCCGACCCGGCTCTACGGGTATGTCGCCGGGGGCGAAGATGCGCCGCCAGCTAAAGAGAAGCCCTATATCGAGGAAGTGCGTCGCCGCTTCTATGCAGCGCTACCCGACATGCCGGTACCGCTGAGTACGGCCAATTTCATTGCCTATGGAGCCAGTACAACCCCCACGCTGGTGCTGATCGATCGCGCCGGAGTGGTCCGTTACTACCATCCCGGTGCCGTTCCCGAAGCGGAGTTGAGCACACGTATTCGCGCACTTCACTAGTAACTCTAATTTCGCGGGAACAATCGTCAGGCCGTCTGCAGTTCGCTCTGTTTGGTGCCGCTAGACCGAAAGCGGTCGTATTCTTCGAGGGATTCGATGAGCGTGTCGATGGCAGAACGTCGCGCGTACAAGTAATCCAACTCTAAACGATAAGCAGGAACAAGAGAAGACGTCGGGAGTTCTTTCTTCGCGAACAACATAGTACAGATGTACCAGAGCGTCTAATAAAGTACAATAGGTGTGACAGGAATAAACCGAATCCTTTTTGCGGGGGGAAGATATCACCCTAATGGGGGTAGTGCTATACTAACTGCCTAAAAAATCAGCAATTTCCGCAGGATCGTTGCGTAGTACTATAGGGGGATTCCCGAAGGTTGGCGAAATCCTGCAACCATCGGATTTTGCCAGTATCCCCGTATGATATTCATGGATATATCCGGGATCTTTAAGGATATTTCCGGTAAGCACCGCCACTACATCTGCGTCGTGGCGCATAATTCCAGCGGAAATTAGCTTCCGAATCCCAGCCAATGTGGCCGCCGATGCCGGCTCGCAGCCGATTCCGCATCTGCCGATCACCGCCTTCGCATCCGCAATCTCCTGCTCCGTCACCTTCTCCACCACGCCATCGCTGACATCCAGTTCGTGCAGCGCCTTAGGCCACGACACCGGATCGCCGATCTTGATGGCCGTCGCCAGCGTCTCCGGGTGCTCAATCGCGTGCAGCCGCGAACGGTCGGACGAATGCATCAGATCGTAGAACGGCGCGGAACCCGCCGCCTGCACCACGGCGAGCCGCGGCAGCCGGTCGATCAAGCCAAGTTCTTTCAGCTCGCGCAGCCCCTTGCCGAATGCCGAGATGTTGCCCAGATTCCCGCCCGGCAGCACCACCCAATCCGGCACGTGCCAGTCGCGCTGGTCCAGCATCTCCGCCATGATGGTCTTCTGCCCCTCGATGCGGAACGGATTGATCGAATTCAGCAGGTAGATCCCCAGTTGATCCGCCAGTTGCCGGACCAGCGCCAGAATCTGGTCGAAGTTGGCCTCCACTTGAATCGTCTTGGCCCCGTATTCCAACGCCTGCGCCAGCTTGCCGAACGAGATGTTGCCATACGGGATGAAAATCACCGGCTGCAGCCCCGCCGCGCTGGCGTATGCCGCCATCGAAGCCGATGTGTTCCCCGTCGAAACGCAGGCCACGCGCGTCATTCCCAGTTGCACCGCCTGCGAGGCGCCGCAGGTCATCCCGTTGTCCTTGAAAGAACCGGTGGGGTTGAATCCCTGGTGCTTGAAAACCAGTGCGTCCAGCCCGCCGTACTCCGCCGCCAGGCGGCCCGGCAGCAGCGGCGTGCAGCCTTCCCGCAACGTCACCGCACGCGAGAGATCGTCCAAAAACGGAATGAACTCCCGGTAGCGCCACACCCCGCTCTGGTCCAGCGGGGCGTTGGAGCAGCGCCGCGCGCGCCACAAGGTCTTCAACTCATCGGCGGACTGCGCCGGCTTGCCGTACACCGCTTCCAACAAACCGCCGCATTGCGGGCAATTGTAGAGGATCTCGGTAATACCAAACCGCGCGCGGCACCGCTCTTCAATACAGGCAAGTTCCGCAGGCATGAAGCTCTATTATAAGGGCATGCTCGCAGTTCACCTGGAAAATGGAGTAGTCGCCACGCGCACGCTGCCGCTTCCCCCGCGCCCCGAGGGCTTCGCGCTCCTCCGCCTGCTGGCTGGCGGCATCTGCAATACCGATCTCGAGCTGCAGCGCGGCTACTACGGCTTCGCCGGGACGCCCGGTCACGAATTCGTCGCCGAAGTGGTGGAAGCCGACACGCATGCCCTCATTGGAAAGCGCGTCGCGGGCGAGATCAACCTCGCCTGCACGCATTGCGAATGGTGCCGCAAAGGCCTCGGACGCCACTGCCCCAACCGCACCGTGCTGGGAATCGTCAAGCACCCCGGCGCCTTCTCCGAATTCTTCACCCTCCCGGAGCGCAACCTCCACATCCTCCCCGACGAGATCCCCACCAGCCGCGCCGTATTCCTGGAACCGCTCGCTGCCGCCTGCGAGATCCTCGACCAGGTGTCGATTCCCCCCGGCGCGCTGATCGCCGTACTCGGCGATGGCAAACTCGGCCTGCTGATCGCCATGGTCCTGAACGCCCACGGCTACCGCGTGCACCAATTCGGCCGCCACGCCGCCAAACTCGCCATCGCCGCGCGTGCCGGAGTGGAAACCGAGCTCTCCAACGCCACCCTCCCCGTCGCCGCCTACGATTGGGTGGTCGATGCCACCGGCAGCCCCGAAGGACTGCGTTCCGCCGCCGCCATGACCCGTCCCCGCGGCACCGTGATCCTGAAATCCACCGTGCACGGCACTGTCGCCGTGGATACGGCTCCCATCATCGTCAACGAGCTCACCCTGGTCGGCTCCCGCTGCGGCCGTTTCGAAGCCGCCCTACCCCTGCTCGCCCACCCTCTCGTCCATGTCGAAGACCTGATCGCCGCCAGCTTCCCCTCGCCGAAGCCCCCCAAGCCTTCGCCCGCGCCGCCGAACGAGGTGTGCTGAAAGTGCTGTTGGAGTAAAGGTCTTTCCGGCGCCGGTTCGAGCCGCGACCCTAGGGAGCGGTCGTCTGAAATACGAGGCCGGATTAATGAAACCGTGTACTTAGCCCCACCACCGCTCGCCCGTTGCGAGATGAGCCTTGACGACGTCCGCATTCAACTCTATGCCGAGCCCCGGCTTGTCGGCCACCTGCACGAAACCGTCCTTGATGTACGGACCGTCGAGAACCAACACTTTATCCATCCACCCGCCTTGGCCGGTGATCGTTTCGCAGGCGATGTAATCGCGAATCGATGCCGCCCACTGGCACGTTGAATACGTAAACACCTGGCTTCCGGTATTGTGGTTCGCCATCGGGAGGCCGAACACCGCCGCCATATCGGCGATCCGCTTGGTCTCGAGGAATCCTCCCGAGTTGCGCAAATCCGGATGCAGGATGTCGCATCCCTGGTTGAGGATGAAATCCTTAAAACCCTCCCGCCGCGCGAGATTCTCACCGGTGCAGATCGGAACATGGGAACTGGTCACCAGACGTTTCCAGGAGTCCGAGTATTCCACCGTGAGCGGATCCTCCAGCCAGAGCGGTTTGATCGATTCCACTGCTTGTGCCAGTTGAATCGACGCACGCAGATCGTATTCCCAGTGGCAGTGAACCATGATGTCGTGGTCCCATCCAATCGCTTCCCGGCAGTTCTCGAATCCCTGGCGCACCTGGATGAGTTCCTTGGTGGAAAGCTGCTTATTGCTGGGGTCCCGCCCATGGTCGGCTTGCGGATTCGTGCGCGGGAAGCCGAATTTGTGCGCGGTGAACCCGCTCGGATCGGCGCGGATTTTTTGTGCCCACTCGCGGCAGGATGCTTTATCCAGCATGTCCCGCGGCGTTTCATGATCGTATACGCGTGTTCGCTGGCGGAATTTTCCTCCCAGCAGCGTGCTGGTTGGCACGGAGAGGACTTTGCCGGCAAGATCCCACAGAGCCATCTCGATGCCACTGGCCGCCCGCATGAAGTTGTGCGCAGAACCATCCGTACGCGTTCCCGAAAGGTCCTTCGTTCGGGTACCCAGTTCCGTGTAGAGAGTGTCGATTTCGAGCGGATCTTTCCCCACCAGCCAGGGTTTGATCGATAGAATTTGTTCGGCCACGCCGGCGCCGGGAGTTCCATACGCCTCTCCAATGCCGAATACGCCGTCGTCGGAAACGACTCGCACCAGAACGTAAGTGCGCGAAGCCCCCTGCAAGGTCATTGTCTGCACATCGCGGATCTTGACGCGTTTCCGTTCAGCGGCCGCCAATCGATCGTGCCCGGCCAGGAATGCGCCGGCGGCGGCAGTTCCCAAAAACTGTCGTCTGGACAAATCGGGGATGCGACTAGCTTTCATAGCGCCTCTCAGTGTACATCCGCGTTACTATCCAGGAGGCTTTCCGTAAACGAGGCGTACTTAAAGTGCCGTTCGACTAGCCTATCGGCTAGAATTGCGCTATGCCCAAGGAAGATTTGACCCGTTTGTGGGAAGAACACACCAGGCATGAGTTCTCGACGCGCGACGCGGAATCGACCCTGGCCACGATGGTGGAAGACGCCTACGTCAATCATGTCCCCGTGATGACGGGTGGTGTGGGGAAAAACGCCCTGCGCGCTTTTTATTCGGTGGACTTCATTCCGAGGATGCCGCCCGACACGAAACTCACCCCGATTTCCCGTACCGTGGGCGAAGACCAACTCGTCGACGAAATGATCTTCTCGTTCACGCACACCCAGGAAATGCCGTGGATGTTACCGGGGATTCCTCCCACGAATCGCTATGTGGAAGTGGCCTTGGTCGCGATCGTGCGCTTCCGCGATGGCAAGCTTGCACACGAACATATCTACTGGGATCAAGCCTCGGTCCTAAAGCAGATCGGGTTGCTGACCGACCCCGGCCTGCCGGTCTTTGGGGCGGAATCCGCACGCAAGGTGCGAACCGGCGCATGACTCGCGGGCCAAACCGGAAGTTGTCTAAGTGAGGAGTCGTCCTTGACTTCGCTTCGTTCCTTGTCGTTCTCTTTTGCCGCCCACGCGGTTGGGCAGAAAGCTGCGGCGCTGCGCAAGATGATACAGCGCGCGACCCGGTTCATGTTGAGCCCGAGGTAGCGATTCGTATATACAACATGCTACGATATCCTCGTGGTTATATCCGGTTTTGAGTGGGATGATGACAACATCTTCCATATCGAGAGGCACACGTTCGCCCCGGAGGAGGTGGAGGAAGTCTTCGCCGGTAGCCACAAGGTCAGGCGAGCACGCGAGCAGCGGTACATCGCGTTAGGCGAAACTTTGGACGGCCGCCTGGCGTTTGTCGTATTTCGAAGACTGCCCGGAGGTGTGGTGAGAGTAATCACAGCCCGGGACATGGACGCAAGTGAGCGGCGCTTATTCCGCCGCAAGTAGGTGGAGCAAATGAAAAGAAAACTCTCTCCCGCCAAATCGCCACTCCCGAAGTTTCAATCCGACCAGGAGGCCGCGGAGTACTTCGAGAGCCACTCTGTCGCCAGTGTGTGGGACAAGTTGCCTGAGGCGCCTCAGGCCAAACTGTCGCCCGCGTTGAGCAGGAAGATCAGCGACCGCCACGCCCGTGCGAAATCTCCGATTTCACTCCGCCTGGCCCCTGAACAGATCGCTGCGGCCAAGCACATCGCCGCCGCGAAGTCGGTGGGCTACCAGACGCAACTTCGCATGTGGATCGCCGAGGGAATCCGCCGCGAAGCCAAACGCGCCTAGCACCTTTCCGCAGCTTACTCGTACCGCAGCGCCCTCATAAGGTCGAGTGATGCCGCGCGCCGGGCAGGCAAATATCCCGCCAAAATCGCCACCAGCACCATAGCCGCAGCCGAAATAGCGATCGTCGTCAGATCGCCCGGCTGGAGTCCAAACAGCAAGCTGCCAATCCACTTCGTCGCACCACGCGCAGCCAGCGCACCACCCACAACGCCGCCCGAAACCAAAAGCAAAGCCTCGTGCAGCACCATCCACAGCACCTCGCCCTGCCGCGCTCCCAATGTCATGCGGATGCCGATTTCCGCGGTGCGGCGCGTCACGCTGTACGCCAGCGTGCCGTAAACGCCGATACACGCCAGCAGCAGCGCGATGCCGGCGAAAAAACCTGAGATGCTGGCCACCAGCCGCTCGCGAGCCAGCGACAGATTCACCTGTTCGTCCAGCGTGATCGGGTCCTGAACCGTCAGCCCGGGTTCCATGGCCTGCAATACGCGGACCAGCGTGCCGGTCAACGCCCGGGGATCGCCCGCTGCACGCACTTCGAAACCTGGCCACGGACAGTTACTCTGCAATGCCGGAGCATAGAACATGGCCGGCGCTCCCTTGCGCGCTCCGTGATGCTGAACGTCATTGACCACACCCACCACGTCCGCGTCCACGCCGCCCTCCTGGCGCTCGTAGCGCAGGCGCCGGCCGATCGGATTGGAGCTTCCCCAGAAATGGCGCGCCAGGCTCTGGTTGATGACGACAATCTTCGGCGCGGTCTCATTGTCGCGCTCGGTGAAGTCCCGCCCCGACAACAACGCAATGCCCATGGTCTCGAAATACCGCGGTCCCGCCAGCGCGCCGTCAAACTGAGACGGCTCATCGGCGCGGGGCGAGTACCCTTCCGCGTGCAGTTCGGTGGTCCAGCGCCCGACGCCATACGTACCCGCAAACGAATAGCTGGCCGATCGCACACCCGGGATCGACTGCGCGCGCTCTACCACGCGCTCCATCAGCCCTCGCATCTGCGGGGCCCCGCCGGCGCTGCCCAAAACATTGACCCCAAACGTCACCACGTGCTCGCGGTCGAATCCCAGGTTCACCGCCTGCAGCTTCATGCCGGAGAGCAGCGCCAGCCCCAGCGTGAAGCCGAGGACGCGCGCGTCCGGGTGCAAATCCACCACCAGGGGTGCATCCGATTTGGGTACGAATCCGAGCAGGGCCTGGCAACCCCAGTAAGCGAATCCGACGCCGATAACTCCTCCGATAAGTTGAACCCACGCCGCGATAGCCACTTCTTTTGCGGCATGGTGGCCAGTGGAACCCAGATATCAGTGGCGCTCCCCACCTCCACGCCGAAGAACTGCGGCGCGGTGACACCAACCACCGTGAGAGGAATCTTATCGTTACTCTTGTAGACCGTCAAGGGGAAATTTTGCGTTAACACAACACGCGACTGTTCCGTCTTACGCCTGTGTAGAAATCCGAACCGGGAGGGGAAACATGAAATCAACCGTGCGTCCCGTCACAATCGTTCTCGCGATTGCGGCATGCCTTGGAGTCGCCAGCGCCAGCGGACCGATAGCCGTATACGCGCTTGTCGACAAGGTGTCATTCGAACCCAATGCGGACAAACCCGAACGGGTCCGCATCTCAGGTGTCTTCATCACCGCCGAAGCGCGCTCGGATGTGTATTCGGCGCCGCAGCGCGGATCCCTCTATTTCGCCCTGCCGAAACAAAATCGCGACCTGGCGCTGCGTGAGTGGGCCGACCTGAAATCCGTCGCCGGTACCCGCCAGGTGGTCGGACTGGGATCCAGTTGGGCCTCGAAGGTACGCGTGATCAAGCCTGATGAAGAGGCGCACTCTCCGGACGACTATCCGCTGGGCAACGGCTTGATCAAGATCAACCCGGATCAGCCCAGGGCCAAGGCGCTCCTGGAGTACAAGGATCGCTGAACCGCCATGGCATGGCGATTCTCCCGCCGCGACGCGATTCTGGTGGCGCTCACGGTACTGCACGCCCGCATTCTCGCCGTGTGGCCGCTGGCGCCGGTAATCGCTCTGGGGCTCTGGTGGAACTCCAACACCATCGCTCACAACTTCATCCACCGGCCTTTCTTCCGCTCGGACGCAATGAATCGCCTGTTCTCCGCCGCGTTGACCGCGCTCCTGGGAATTCCCCAGACTCTGTGGCGCGACCGTCACCTGGCCCACCACGCCGGCGTCTCATGGCGATTTCGCATTTCGACGCGCCTCGCCACCGAGACCGCGCTCGTCGTTTGTCTGTGGTCCTTCCTCGCAGCGTGGCACCCGAGCTTTTTCCTGCTGGCATATCTTCCGGGCTATCTCGCCGGACTGGGTCTGTGCGCGATGCAGGGGCACTGGGAACACGCCGCGGGCCGGCCCACCAGTCACTACGGCCTCGTCTACAACTTTCTATGTTTCAACGATGGCTACCACGCCGAGCATCACGCCGATCCCGCCATACACTGGACCAGCCTCGCCTGCCGCCTCGAACCTGGCGCAGCTACCAGCCAGTGGCCACCGCTGCTCCGCTGGCTGGACATATCGCCGCTGGAAGCTCTCGAACAACTCGTCCTGCGGTCGCCCCGTTTGCAGCGTTTCGTCCTGAATCGTCACCGAAAAGCCTTCCAAACGCTGCTCCCGCAATTGCCCGCCATCCGCCGCGCGACCATAGTGGGCGGTGGACTCTTTCCCAGGACGGCGCTCATCCTGCGCGAACTCCTGCCCGCGGCGCACCTCACCATCGTCGATTCCAACCCGCGCAACCTCGAAACCGCGCGAGCATTCCTTGACGGCAACGTCGCATACCGCACCGAGCGCTACGTACCCGGCGAATCGAGCGACTGCGATCTCACCGTGATTCCCTTGTGTCTGGATGGCGACCGCGCCGCCATCTATCGTCATCCGCCCTCCCGGGCCGTGTTGGTACATGACTGGATCTGGCACAGCCGCGGATCCGGAGTCATCGTTTCCACCGCTCTCTTGAAGCGTCTCAACCTGGTGCGAAAGACTCCCATCCGAGCCGCGACCGTGAGGGAGCGCACTCTTCTCCATCGCCCCGCCGCCCTCCTCCTGATCTTCCTCGCCGCCAAAATCGCCATGCTCTGGGGCCATGCCGCGCCGCTCTCCGCCTGGTCGCTAATTGCATACACGTGGCAGGACGCGATGGTCGCCCTGGCATTCGCCGCGTGCCACATCCTGCTGCCTCGCATCGCCGTGTCGGCCTATTGGGCCATCGCAATCTACACGGCAATCAACATCCCGGTGGCGCGCGTAGTCTCGACGCCGCTGACGCGCCCCATGCTGCGCGCCGCGCGCGGCCCGCTAGCCGATTCCATGCTGCTCTACGTCACCGCCACCAACGTCGCGCTCGTCCTGGCCCTGCTCGCGGCAGCCGCAGCGTTGCCCTCACTACTGCACCGCGTGCCGCGGCCGCTGTGCAGATTGACAGTGGTTTGCCTTCTGCCGGTCCTCATCCTGGGACCGACAGCGAGCCGCCGTGTAGACACGCGAGGAATGGACCGCAACGTGATCACGGCACTGATCGGCAGCCGTGTACCGCGCGCGACTAACCACCCTGCATCGAACGACTGGCGCGCGTCGCCCTTCCCCTCGGGCAACGACACCGAAGACCTCTCGCGCTATGCCGGAGCAGCCCGCGGCTTCAACGTGGTGATGATCAGCCTCGAATCCACCGCCGCCCAATATCTCGCGCTCGTACGGAGCCCAGCCTGACCCGATGCCCAATCTCACTACGCTGGCGCGGCGCGCGCTCGTCTTCGAAAATGCCTACGCCGCTTACCCGGAGAGCATCAAAGGACTGTTCTCCGTCCTGTGTTCCACCTTTCCCGCCTTCGACAGCCGCCCGGAAGCCTACGAGAAAGTCGAGACCCGCTCGCTGGCCGCGGCCCTCGCGGATGCCGGTTACCGAACCGCCATGTTCCACTCGGGACGCTTCGGCTATCTGGGGATGGAATCCATCATCCGTAACCGCGGTTACCAGACACTGGAAGACGCCGGCAGCATCTCCGGCAACTACAATTCCAGTTTCGGAGTGGACGAGCCCGCCACAGTCGCGCGTATGTTGGCGTGGATCGACGCCTTGCCGCGCACTCAGCCGTTCTTTCTCACGTACCTGCCCATCGCCGGCCACCACCCGTACGCCACTCCGCAGCCCGGCCCCTTCACAGGAACGGCGGAAGTAGATCAATACCGCAACGCGCTGCATTACGGCGACGTCTCGCTGGGCGCGCTCATCGAGGGCCTGCGCGCGAGGGGCATGGAAGACAACACGGTCTGGGTAGTGTATGGCGACCACGGCGAGGCCTTCGGCCAGCACCAGGGCAACTACGGCCATACGTTCCTCCTCTACGACGAAAATGTTCACGTGCCGTTTCTCATCGCCGCGCCCGGCCTGATGCACCAACCGGAACGTGTCCACAAGGTAGTCAGCCTGGTGGACATCGCTCCGACGATCCTCGCTCTCACAGCGATTCCGCCGCCGCCCAATTACCAGGGCCGGACGATGCTCGACAGCGCCCCGCGTACAGCTCTCTTCTTCACCGACTACTCGTTGGGCCTTCTGGGCCTGCGCGACGGGCCATGGAAATTTATCTATGAGATCGAATCGGGCCGCACAAAACTCTTCGATCTGGATCGCGACCCGCGCGAGCTCCACGACCTGGCGCCGCGCGAGCCCGCGCGCGCATCGCAGTACAGCCAGCTCGTACGCAACTGGTGCAGCACGCAGAAAAGCTACATCGCCCGAGCCGCCATGCCAGAATAAACTGAGTGCCGGGCGCCTCAGCATCAGTCGTCATCATCGGAGCAGGAATCGTCGGATCGTCCATCGCCTACCACCTATCCGTCCGAGGCTGTACTGACGTCATCGTCCTGGAGAAAGCCGATACCGAAGTGACCGGCAGCACAGCCCGATCCGCCGCCGGGGTTCGCCACCAGTTCGCCACTGAGGTCAACATCCGTCTTTCGCAATACAGCATCGAACGGATGAAGCACTTCACCGAAGAAGTGGGCGGCGAATCAGGCATCAAACAGATCGGCTACTTACTGCTCGTCTCCGAACCGGACCGCTGGGAACAGTACCAGCGGAGCGTCGCCCTGCAAAACTCACTCGGCGTGTCGAGCCGCGCGCTCACGCCCGCCGAGATCCTCGCCCTTATCCCCTTCGCCAACATCGATGGCCTCCTGGGAGCCACTTACTGCGCCGAGGATGGCCATTGCGACCCGCACGGAATTGCCACCGGATATCTCGCCGCGGCGCGCCGTCACGGAGTCGAGCTCCGGCGCGCCACGCCTGCCATCGGAATTCGCAGGCAAGCCGGCCGCGTGATCGCTGTCGATACGCCGGCGGGATCCATCGCCTGTGACGTGGTGATCAACGCGGCAGGCCCGTGGGCCGGCACGGTCGGTTCGCTCGCGGGCCTTCGCGTCCCGGTGCGGCCGTACCGCCGCTGCATCTACATGACCGAACCAGTGCCGTCCCTGGCGTCCTTCCCCTTCGTCATCGACACGGCGAGCGGCTTCTACATGCGCAAGGAAGGCGACAAGCTGCTGATCGGTGTCACCAACGAAAGCGAACCGCCCGGCGAGAATCTCGCGGTCGATTGGGACTGGCTCGAAACCGTCCTGGAACGCGGCGCACAGCGCTTTCCGTTCCTGGCCAACACCGGCATCGTCCGCCGCAACTGCTGGGCCGGCCTGTACGAGACTACGCCGGACCATCTGCCGGTCCTGGGCCGCCATCCCGAGTTGCCGAACTACATCGACGCCTCGGGCTTCAGCGGCCACGGCGTCATGCACTCCCCTGCCACCGGAATGCTGATCGCCGAAGAGGTGCTCGACGGCTGCGCGCACACCATCAATATTGACGACCTGCGCATCACGCGGTTCGATTCCGCAATCGCCAGCCTCGAAGCCAACGTCTACTAAACCGCGGGCTGCTGCTGCGTCATGCAGTGCAGCGCGCCCAAACCCCAGATCAGGTCCGTGCAGTTGATTCCCACCACTTCACGATCCGGGAACTGCCGGGCGAGAATAGTCAGCGCCGTGCGATCGTTGGGATCGTTGAACGTGGGGACCAGCACCAGCCCGTTGGCGACGTAAAAATTGGCGTAGCTCGCGGGCAGTTGCCGTCCGTCGAACCACAGCGGACTCGGCATGGGCAGCTTCACCACCTTCAACCCGGCAGACCGCAGCGTGGCCGCGTCCGCCGGATCGCTCTCCGCGCACAGCACCACCGTCTCAGGGTCCACGAAGCGCGCGAGGTCGTCGATGTGGCCGTGCGTATCGTCGCCGGCGATTCCATTCCTCAGCCAAACGACGTGCGCCGCGCCCAGGTATTCGCACAATCGCCGTTCGATCTCTCCGCGGCCAAGTTCCGGATTGCGCGCCTGCACGGGACTGAGCAGGCACTCCTCCGTGGTCAGCAGCAGTCCCTGCCCGTTGACGTCGATGCTGCCGCCCTCCAGCACCATCTCCGGGGTGAACACCGGGAGCTTGAGACGCTTGCCGAGGAACGCTGGAATAGTCGCGTCTTTGTGCCAGTCGTCGTACTTGGCCCAGGCATTGAAGCGCCACGCCGTGAGAGCGATTTCCCCGCGGCGATTCTTGACGAACAGCGGACAGTAGTCGCGAGTCCACACGCGGTCGGTCTCCCGCTGGAAGAACTCGACGGCGTCCAGGTTCGCGCCCACCTTCTCCAGGATGCGGCGGGCCTGGGTTTCGAGCGCCGGGTTCTGCACCAGGATGCGCACGCGCTCCACCGCGGCGAGTTTGCGTACGATCTCGCCGTACACCCAGGGGATCGGCGTGAAGCGGCCGGGCCAGTCCTCGCGATTGTGCGGCCAGGAGATCCACGTGGCCTCGTGCGGCTCCCATTCGGCGGGCATGCGGAAGCCGCGGCGGCGCGGAGTTTGACTGTTCAATCGATCACCCGGTTGACGATTTGTCCGTAGGCGTCGATCCGGCGGTCGCGCAGGAAAGGCCAGTTGCGGCGCACGGACTCGATCACGCGCGGGTCGCATTCCACAACCACCGTTTCTTCGTCATCGCCGGCCTTGGCGAGCATGCGCCCCTGCGGATCGGAGACGAAAGAACCGCCCCAGAACTGCAGACCTTCGCCCTCAGGACCTTCGTGGCCCACGCGGTTCACCGCGGCCACATACACGCCGTTGGCGATGGCGTGCGAGCGCTGTATGGTCTCCCAGGCATCGTGCTGTGTGCCGGCCTCGGCCGCATCGGAGTGATGGAAACCGATCGCCGTGGGATAGAACAGAATCTGCGCACCGCCCAGGGCCGCCAGGCGTGCGCCTTCGGGATACCACTGGTCCCAGCAGACCAGCGGCGCGATGCGCGCATAGCGTGTGTCGAAGCAGCGGAAGCCCAGATCGCCGGGCGTGAAATAATACTTCTCGTAAAATCGCGGGTCGTCGGGAATGTGCATCTTGCGGTAGAGGCCCAGCATCGCCCCGCCGGCATCGATGACCACCGCCGTATTGTGAAACACCCCAGCCATGCGCCGCTCGAAAATCGAACCGACAATCACCACGTTCAGTTCGGCGGCCAGTTTGGTGAAGCTCTCCGTAGTAGGGCCCGGTATGGTCTCGGCCAGATCGAAGGTCGCGAGATCTTCGGTCTGGCAGAAATACTGCGATCGGAAGAGTTCCTGTACGCAGATAATCTGCGCGCCCTTGCCTGCGGCGTCGCGGATTCGCCATTCCACTTTGGCGAGGTTTTCGTTGGGGTCGAGCGAGCAGGCCATCTGAATCAGCCCAACCCGGAATTTGGATTGCTTCACAAGACCATTGTAATGGCGCTTGGTATACTGCAAGTTCGCGTGACCAAAGAGCACCGCGCGCTGGTCCTATTCGATATCGACGGCACCCTGGTCCGCCGCGCCGGACCGCACCATCGGGCAGCCCTGGTGCAAGGCATAAGGCGGGTCACCGGGCTCGATACCACCACCGAGGGCATCCCCGTGCAGGGCATGCTGGACCCGGACATTCTGACCGTGATGATGCGTACGGCGGGCGTATCGCGGAAGGCCATCCTTCAAGCCATGCCGGAGATACTGAAAGCAGCGGAGCGTTACTACTTGCGCGTGTGTCCCGAATTGAACGACAAACATTGCCCTGGCGTGGTGCCGGTGCTCGAGCGGTTGACGCGGCGCGGCGTCCTGCTGGGGCTGGTGACGGGGAATCTCACGCGCATCGGATGGCGCAAACTGGAGCGTGCCGGACTGCACGGGTACTTCCGCTTCGGCGCCTTCGGAGAGATGGCGAAGGATCGCGCCGGGCTGGCGAAGTTGGCCATCCGCGAGGCTCGCGTCCGCGGCTGGATCGAACGCGACACGCCGGTATCGCTGATCGGAGACGCGCCGCAGGATATACAGGCGGCGCGCGCGAACCGGATTCGGGCGATTTCGGTGAAGACCGGAATTACGCCCGTCGAGGAGTTGGAAACTTTGCAGCCGGACCTGCTCTTGAAAGACTTGCGGGAACTGCGGCTGCATATGGTGGAATAGGTATCAATGGGGCTTCACCGGGTACCTGTCTTTCTGCTGCTTTGCGGGAGCGTCTGGGCGCAGCAGTATGTGATATCGACCATCGCGGGCGGCGCGCCTCCACCAACGCCGGCAAGCGCAGTGGCGGCATCTATCGGAGACCCCACGCGGCTGGCCACGGATGCGGCGGGGAACGTCTACTTCGGCAGCCTCCATTCAGTGCTCAAGGTGGATGCCGGCGGCACGCTCACGCGCTTCGCGGGCAACGGGCGCGGCGGCAATTCGGGAGACGGCGGACCGGCGGTCGCGGCGCAGTTGAGTTTCCCGATGGGCATCGCGGTGGATGCGGCGGGCAACGTGTTCGTGGCGGACCGGGATGCCTCGGTAGTGCGTAAGATCGCGGCCAACGGGACGATTTCGACTGTGGCGGGCACGGGGACTGCCGGGTTCGCGGGCGATGGCAGCGCGGCAATCAGTGCGCAGCTCAACGGCCCGTTCGGCGTGGCGGTGGACGCCTCGGGCAGCCTCTATATCGCGGACACGAACAATCAAGTGGTGCGCAAGGTGTCGGCGGACGGCACCATCTCGACGGTGGCGGGGACTGGCATGACGGGGTTTACCGGCGATGGTGGCGCGGCGCGCAACGCGTGGCTGAACGGACCCGAGAGCGTGGCGGTGGACGCCTCGGGAAACCTCTATATCGCGGACACGTTCAACGGGCGGGTTCGCCGCGTGACGGCAGACGGCACGATCAGCACCATGGCCGGCGTAGGGTCAACTGGCGTGTATTCCGGCGATGGCGGCCCGGCGAACCTTGCCGGCATCTCCCTGCCGACGGACGTCGCGGTGGACCGCTCGGCGAACCTGTACATCGCGGATTTCGGCAACGGCAGAGTCCGCGTGGTCTCGAACGGGATCATCACCACGGCGGCGGGCAGGAACGATGGGGCTCCGCTGATGGAGGGCGAAGCCGCAGTCAACGTGCGCCTGGAAGGGCCCACCGGCGTAACGGTGGACCCGAGCGGCAGCATGATTTACTTCGTGCAAGCCGGGATCGGGTCGGGCACGGGATTGGCAGTCGGCAATTACAAAGTTTGGAACGTCTCGGCGGCGGGCCTATTGAGCACCTTCGCGGGAAGCGGCACTCCCAGTTATTCCGGCGACGGCGGGACGGCGGCCGCGGCTCAGCTTAGCGGGCCGGCGGGCGTGGCGGTGGCCTCGACAGGTGTTGTGTATATTGCCGACACGCAGAACCAGCGCGTGCGTGCGGTGTCGGCGGCCGGCAGCATCTCCACGCTGGCGGGCACCGGAACGGCCGGGTTCAATGGCGAGATCGTATCGCCGGGCACGGCGCAGCTCAACCTTCCGCACGGGCTCGCGGCGGATGCCCTGGGTAACTGGTATGTGGCGGACACAGCGAACAACCGCATACGCAAGGTGCAGCCGGGCGGCAACCTGTTCACCATCGCGGGCAATGGAAACGCGAGCTACTTCGGCGATGGCGGGGCGGCCATCATGGGGAGCGTGAACCAGCCGCAAGGTGTGGCGGTGGACGCTGCGGGCAACGTCTACATCGCGGACACATTGAATCACGCGGTGCGCAAGGTGTCGCCGAATGGTCTGATGAACACTGTGGCGGGGACCGGCAATCCGGGATATAGCGGCGACGGCGGTCCCGCGAATAAGGCGCGCTTGAGCCTGCCGAGCGCAGTGGCGGTGGATGCGAACGGGAACCTGTACGTGGCGGACACGGGGAACAATCAGGTGCGGCGCATCGACTCGCTCGGCACGATTACGACGGTGGATACGGGCGCCGCGCTGAATGCTCCGCGGGGAGTCGCGGTGGATCGCGCGGGCAACGTGTACATCGCCGACACAGGCAATCACCGGGTCCGGCGCGTGTCGCCAGGCGTGCCAGTAACCACTATCGCGGGTAATGGTGCGTGCTGTTACTCGGGTGATGGTGGACTGGCGCTGAATGCCATGTTGAGCCAGCCATGGGCCGTGGCTGTGGATGCCGGCGGCAACGTCTACGTGGCGGACGCGGCGAACAATTCCGTGCGCATGCTGGCGCCGGTTTCGACGGGCCTCACGATAAGCGCGGTGACCAATGCCGCAAGCAACCAGCCGGGAGCGGTGTCGCCGGGAGAACTGGTGGTGCTGTACGGCACGGGGCTCGGCGCGGTGCGGACGGTCCTGTTCAACGGCGTGCCCGGGCCGCTGCTGTATGCTGCGCCGGGGCAGCTGGGTGTCGTGGTGCCATACGCAGTGGGCTCCGGGCAGGTGCAGGTAGTGGTGCAGAACGCGGGCACGGCTTCGACGCCTGTGACGGTGGCGTCGACCCTGACCGCGCCCGGGTTATTTACGGCGGACGGCTCGGGCCTGGGGCAGGCCGCGGCGGTGAATCAGGACGGGACGCCGAACGGGACGGCGGCTCCGGCAGCGGCGGGCTCGGTGCTGTCGCTGTATTCCACGGGCGCGGGACAGACCTTGCCGGCGGGTGTGGATGGGAAGTTAGGTGCGGCGCCACTGCCGCAGCCTGTGGCTCCGGTCACGGTGAGGATCGGCGGCGTGGCCGCGGAGGTACGCTTTGCGGGCGGGGCTGCGGGCCAGATCGCCGGAGTGATGCAGGTCAATGTAGTAGTGCCCGCGGGGTTGACGGCCGGCGCCGCGCCTGTGGTACTGAGCGTGGGCGGCGTGGCGAGCCAGCCGGGCGTTACGGTGGCGGTTCGATAGGGCCCGGAGTTGACAGGCCACAAGAGGCGATGGCCTGTCCTACGGGGGTTAAACGGGATTCGGATGTCAAAGAACATAACGCATCGGACACCGCTTGCTTACGCGCGCGGCTCGGAAAGAAGCGCCCGCAAGCGGGCGAGGCAGGCGAAACCGCCTGCCCCACCACGGATTGGGGGCCTTGCCTACTTAACGCGGCCTGCGGCCGGGGGGCGCGGAGGCGGCGGCCGGCTGAGATCCGCCGGTGATTACGTAGGGCGTTTGCTCGAAGCGTCCGCCCGCGGTGGCCAGTTTGACGGTGCGCAGGGCGTCGTTGCCGGCCAGGACCAGGACCATGTGGGCCGGGTCTAGCGGATTCTTGGCTGCGTAGGTTAGCGCTTCGCGTTCGCTGGCGTGGGCCTGTTTATCGATCGTGAAGACAGCGGCCGTGTAATCCAGATTGATTTGCTTTGCCCATGCCGCCAAGGCCGTATTGGCTTCGGGACGGCCTACGAAGATGACGTCTTTGTGGGCGAGTAAGTCGTCGGTAACTTCGAAATCCTTGTAGATGGATACTTGACTTTCGTATTGGTTGAGATATTGCGTTTGCAACTGCTCGGCGGCGTAACGGTTGGCTCCGGCTTCGCGCTGCGTGCCGTATACCAGGACGGCGGTGGCGAGGCGGCGGCCAATGTCACTTACCGTGTACGCTGGGCCATCGGCGGGCTCGGTGAACTCGAAGGGGACTCCGGCTTTGTCGAGGAAGCTCTGCGCACTTACCGTCTTCGTGGTGTTTTCCGCGAACCAGGCGGAGAGTAGAGGGAAGAACTTGTCGTCGCCTAACTTGCGGCGCAGGGAATCGAGGAAGAGTACGCCCTTGGTTTCTTCGATGCGGAAGCGGTTGATCGCATTGTCGGGAGCGAGTTTCAGGCCGCGATACTGTATGCGCCGGGCTTCGAGGGCCTTCTCGAGTTCGTCGGATTCGAGGAGGTCGCGATATGCGGTGGTGCCGGCTGCGAACCACGTATCGGAATCGGCGGCGGGAACGATCCAGCCCTTCCACAAGCGGTCGCGGAACGCATTGGCGGCGGGACGCGCGGGACGTGGCGCCGCGGGCGCGGCGGCTTGGCTGGGCTCGGCCGGTTTGGGATGGAGCCGGGCCTGCTCGATTTCGGCGAGTTGGTTCGGAGGCGCGCCGGTGAAGAGCGCATAGCCGCTGGGATAGAGTCCGTCGTTCTTTTCGTAAGTGCTGCGTCCGCCGGCTACCCATTCGCGCTGGTTGGGTTTGCCGATGGCTCCCCAGACCATGAAGTTATTGGCCATCTCGGCGGTAATTACTTTGGCATCCATGGTGCTGGCGCTAACCAGGGGTGCGGTACGGAAGGCGAGATAGGCGAACTGCTCATCGATCTGTCCGCGGTACTTATGATAGAGGTCCTTCCAGGCGAGGTCGCGCGGCTGCGGAACATAGGGAACATATTCGGGCCGGCCCTGCGGGTCGGGAAGATACTCGGTGCGGATGGTAAGATCTTTGGCGTTGTTATTGCCCCAGTAAAAGCCAGGTGTATCGCCAAACCATTCGTTCTTTCCACTGCGCCACAACTTAGTGTGCGCGGTGCCGAGCTCGTACATCGCGATCTCATTAGTCTTGGCATCGCCCATCAGCCACTCGTTGGTGTAGAGGCCGTTGTTGCGCGTGCCGAGCTGCTTGACCACATCATCGATGGAGCCGCCGTACTGTATGGCCATGCGGGCGCGGAAGGCCACGGGCGTGCCTTCGGGATTGTAGGGCGTCTGGCGAATTGTGGTTTCGGTGAGGACCACTCCGGCGTCATTCTGATACCAGTCCGTGCCGCTCTCGATTCCGCCGGGGTAACTCTGCATGAGGACGCGGTGTCCGTTCTCGGGCTTGACATCGATCCAGATGTTCGTCTGTTCGGCGAGAGTCAGCGGCCACCAGGTTACGTGACCGATGACCATTTTGCCGTCGCGCGTGGCGGGTCCGGTGGCGGCGAAGGCGCTGCAATGATCGAGCACGGAATCGCGCTTTTTGTCGTAGTAAGTGGGTGGTTCGAACTTAAAGGTCTCTAAGCCGGTGGGCGTGACGGTCACGGCGCTGCGCAGTTCGCCGAGTTCGACGGTGATGTTAGAGACGAGGATATCGACTACGTCCAGGCGGCGTCCCTGCCACTTAGTTCCGGCGTCGCTCGCGCCATCGGCGATGCCGCGCATTTCTTCCAGGATCTCGCGATCGAAGCCGCGCAGAAAGAGCGCGCTGGCCTGGGTGCGGAGGCCGCCCCATCCGGCGGCGTTGGTGCCGAGATCGGCGGCGCAGCGTTCGAGATACTCGGGAATTTCGCGCGCCATGAGATAGCCGTGCTGGTAGCCGCGTTCGTAAGGTTTGCCTTCGATGTGGAGATAGATCCATCCGGCGGCGGGATAACGGTAGGCGGGTCCGAAGGTCTTGACGGCTTCGCGGGCGGGCCAGGCATCGGAGGTGGAGGCTTCGTCAAGCGAGACGCCTTCGAACCAGGCCTTGCCTTTGAAGGCGCCGCCGTTGGCGACGGCGAGGAGGATGGCGTCCTGCGCGCGGGTGGCGGTGAACTTGAGGGAGAGGCGGGTCCAGGGGCGCGTGCCGGCGAGAGTTTCGGAGTGCACGTCGAAGGGCATGGACGCCATGGAGAGGGCGGCGCCGGTGGCGATGGGGGAGCGATCGGTGTCGCGCACGGCGAGGGCTTCGGTGCGCACCCAGCCGGAAAGTTCGTAGCGCTTGCCGATGGTGAGAGAGACGGGGGCGGAGCGGACCAGGGCGTCGGGATACTGCCCGCCGGGTTCGACGCGAAGGGACTTCGGCGCGGTGTGGTGGATGGCGGAATCCGCGGCGGCGGCGCCGTGGACGACGGTAAGTTGATCGACGGATGCCTGATAAACGGTAGTCGCGGCATGGGCGGCGACGGCGATCAGGCAGAGAAATAGCGTGCGCATGGAAGGCCCTCCTGGATGTTTAGGATACCAGAGTTGGTTGGGTTGCTTGGGTTCGTCGGGTTGACGAAAATGAGGAGATTTGTTGTGGGGGAAGGACTTCTTGGGTTCGGAGACGAAATTCGCGTGTGCACGCGAGGGAGGTCGTTCTGCTGATGCGCCGGGTGTCCGAAAATGGGACTAGGTTCGTTTGGTACGCTCGCGGTATGGGCGGGATGGCGGTGCTTGGCGTGCCGCGCGGTCGAGTTGGCGTAGATGGGGCGTTGCGCTTCCATACCTTCACTTATAACTTACGGGTTTCGAGGTGTTGAGGCGGAGAGCCTGTAAGTGGCTGAGGGGATGAGGAATCGAGGAAAAATGTTTGAGTGACTGGGGTGGGGGGTCGGGCTCTGCGACATCGTCAATGAGAAACGGGGCATAACGGCGGATACCGCTCCACGTCTGTCGCGGTACTTCGGTACGACCTCCAGGTTCTGGATGAATATGCAGGCATCCTGGGAGTTGGAGGTGGCGGAGGATCAACGGGAACGCGGTGAAACGTGCCGTGCTGCCCAGGAATACGTGAGGGGCGGAGGCTGGACGAGCCTCCGCCTGGGACCTGCAATGGGGCCGCGATCAAATTGATCGCGGAACCGGCCGCAAAGGCCGCTGCGAGGAAAATCTGCGAACAGTCTTCAATGTGGCCTCGAAGGGAAAGAGTTTCGCGATTTGCTTTACTGTTAGCAGAATTTCCTAGACCCTTGACCTGTGTAAGTATATCAGGTTATTCTTCACCTAGTCACAGAAAAATGCCCGACGGCGTTGAAGCGCTCGTCGGGCAAGATTGGAACCCGAAGGGCACCAATGTACACACCAAGCCTACCACGGGTCCCGAAAGGAGAAAAGATGGCACTCCAACGGTTACCGAGGCGCACTTGTTCCTGCTTGCCAGGTTGCTCACGACGCTATTCGCTGCGCAGGCGGCGAAAGCCCCAAATCCTCTAGGGTTTCTCATCAGCGCAGACCTGATGAGGGAGCAGTCTGGGGGCATTTGCCCCCGGATTGCTTTTTTCTTCCGCCGTTGTGCTGATTTGTGAAACTCTTTACACTTTAACTACACTATTAAAGGTCTACAACTACCGAAATTATCGGTGACCAAGTCACCATGCGATCTTACTCAGGAGAACTATGACTGCTGGAGAATTGATTCAGGTATTGAACCGCGGATGCGCGGGCGGGTTGACGGCGATTCGGTCGGTGACCAGATTGCAGCCGGCCGGAGGTGCAGGAGACAAGATTTTCCCACCGACGTACGACAAGGGCACCTATGCCTGGGAGACCCGGAAACTGAATGGGCAGACGGTGCAGACGGTTTTACTCGACAGCGTGCAGAGTCAGGCGAACCGATTTGAAGAACTGTTGTTGGATGCATTCCGGGCAGGACGGCTTGCGATGCCGGTTTTCGAGATGAGTCTGGCGGGGCACGATGTCACGTCGTTGACGGTGCCGCACCGGGTGCACGATGCAATTTTGCGCGATTCGATTTGGGACGGGAAGCCGTTTCGTGAGTCGGAAAATGGGAAGCGGCTGGTTTCGGCACGGGCATGGAATGCGACCGCATTTTTCGAATTCGCACCGACGGTCCTGTTGTTTGGGACGTGGGATTCGCAGTCCGGCGGCGGGGTCAATACCGCCAAGGTTGCGCGATCGCTGGTGTCGGAGATTATCGCGATTGATTTTTTGCGCGGGGTGAGGACTTCGTCACGCATCGATCCGCTCGGGATCAAGCTGGTTCCCGAAGTGATTGCCAAGGTCGAGGGTGCGGAGCAGTGGAAGTTTGTGGATCCGGCAGTCGCCGGAAAGAAGGCGAAGAAGGGCGACGGCAATTTGCGACCTTCGGAGATCAATCACGGTAACGTGACACCTTCGATTACGGACCGAGAGGAGGGTCCGGGTGGTATCACGTGCCGCGAGGCAGCGCAGACCACCGTGCTTTCGCTGACGCAGCTGAGGAAACTACACTTCCCTGGCGACGACGGCAGCACGTCGGCGGACCGCGACGTTGCCGGGCGTGCGGTGATTGCGGCCCTGGGATTGTTGGCGGTGACGCTGCATCAGGAGGATGGATATCAGCTGCGGTCGCGGTGCCAGTTGGTGCCTTCGGAGACTCCCCAGTTCGAGTTGCTTGGGCGGACGGAAAAGGAGTGCGAGGCCTTTGAGCTGGATTCTGAGGCAGCCGAAGCGGCATTGAAAGGTGCGGTGGAAGCGGCGCGCAACGCCGGGCTGAACTGGCACGCGGGGTCGATTTCATTGGCGCCTCGTCCGGACCTGGTGAAACTGGTGGCCTATAGCGACGGCACGACGGGCGGCGGCGCGGAAGGAGAATAACCGTGTTCGTAATCGAGGTGGAGTACCTGCTGGGGCGGGCCTTCGCAGGTGACTTCAGGTACCGAGCGCGCTCCGAGTGGCCACCGCATCCGGGGCGGCTGTTCTCCGCGCTGGCGGCGGCCTATTTCGAAAATGGCGCGGATTCGCGCGAGAAGATAGCGCTAGAGTGGCTGGAAATGCAGGCGCCGGCGCACATTCACGCCGGCGAAGCCGGTGCGGGCGACACGCCGATGGCATTCGTGCCAACTAACTACCCCGGCGACGGGCCACCCGTGATTAGAGGAAAGCAGCCGCGGTTTTTTCCTGCACAGGGGCCATCTGAGGCGACAGTGCATTTCATATGGCGGGACTCGGAGCCGGAGCCGAGATTGCCGACGCGCTGGACCGACTGGCGAGCCGGACCGGATATCTGGGAAAAGCGTGCTCGGTGGTGCGGATGCGAGTGACGGACTCGGCTCCGGAACCCAATTACGCGCCGCAGGCGGGAGGCGATCAGGTGCTGCGCGTACCAAGCAAAGGACGGCTCCAGGAATTGGGGTGGTTGTTCGACGCGGATCAGCGGGTTTCTCCGGGAGCGCAACAGAGGTATCGGAGAACGGACACAGTGGAAGGCGCCGGCGAAAGGGAGCCATTGCGGACCGAGTTCGAGCAGATGGCGGTGTTCCGCAAGAAGACCGGGCCAGGACTGCCGATTGAGGCTACGTTGACGTTGACGGATGCGGTGAGGACGGCATTGATGAGTAACGCAGGCAATGGAGGGCCGATGACCGATCTGATACACGGCCATAACGCGGACACCCATTGCGCAGTAGTGGGCCTGCCATTTGTGGGTCGCAAACATGCGGATGGGCATCTGATGGGTTTCGCGGTGGTTTTTCCGCGGGCGACAGAGACGAAAGAGCGCGTTGCCGTGCTACGGGCATGCAAGGCGCTGGAAGAGCGCGGAGTGAACATTCCAAGGGTTGGCGACTGGGAAGTGGAAGTAGAGGAGGAGGCGGCGTTGAATCAGTCGCTGCGCGCGGCCACCTGGATAAGTCCAGCGAGAGTTTGGCTGACAGTAACGCCGATTCTGTTGGACCGGTTTCCGAAGAAGAAGGGACCCGGAGTGGAGGACATTCTGGCAGCAAGCTGCCGCCGGATCGGGCTTCCGGATCCGGTGGGGATTACGCACGGGCCGTATTCCGAGGTGGATGGAGTGCCACCCGTGCCTGCGTTCCGGTTACAGCGAGCAGGCGAGGTGCGAGCTCGATGGGGAGTACACGCAAGACTTGAGTTCGCGACTGCGGTGCGAGGCCCGATGGTATTAGGAGCGGGACGATACTTCGGGCTGGGATTTCTGCGGCCGGAAAGGGAGAAGCAGACCAGATGGCCGGGATTGAGTTTCGCGCAGTTCTACAAAGCAGTGCACGGACGGATGCCGTTTCCATGGCAGGAGCGGTTGGCGGCGCGAGCGCTGGCGGGCGATTGGCCGGGAACGATTGCGGTTCCGACGGGGTGCGGCAAGACGTCGGTGATCGACGTGGCGGTGTTCGCACTGGCGGCGCAGGCGGGAATTCCGGCAATGCAGCGGACGGCGCGGCTGCGCACTTTCTTTGTGGTGGACCGGCGGCTGGTAGTGGATGACGTGTCACGGCACGCGGAAGGCTTGGCAGAGGCCATTGAGACGAAGGCCGAATTGCAGTGGGTAAAGGATCAGCTCCTGCGGTTCGGCGGGGCATGTGCGCTGCGGACCGCAGTACTACGAGGAGGAATGTACCGTAGCGATACATGGGCGGACATTCCGAATCAGCCTCTGGTGTGCGTGTCCACGGTAGACCAGGTGGGCTCGCGACTGCTGTTTCGCGGTTACGGAATCAGCGATTCGCGCCGGCCGATTCACGCGGGGCTGGTGGGCAGCGATGCGCTGATGATTGTGGACGAGGCCCATCTCTCAAGACCGTTCCTGGATACCTTGGGGTGGGTGGAACGATATCAAGGGGACGGGCTGGCGGAGGGAGTCCGTGGCGCCGGGCTTGAGGTTCGTGCAGATGTCGGCGACAGTGGCGGGAACCGGGGAGAAGTTCGAACTTGACGGCGTGGACTACGAATTTGAACATCTGAAACCGCGATTGGAGGCGGAGAAGCGTGCGGAATTGAAGGAATGCGGGAATGTGGCGGCAGGCAGCTGCGGAAGAGGCCCTGCGGCTGGCGAAGAGCGGCGCGGATGTTGTGGGAGTGGTATTGAACACGGTGGCGTCGGCTCGAGCGGTGTATGAGGAGCTAAAGTCCAAGGGCGAAGCGATTCTGTTGACGGGAAGGATACGGCCGTTTGATCGCGATGTGTTGTTGAAGAAATATTTGGACCGGATGAAGGCGGAGCGTCCACGGGTGAGCGAAGGCGACTGTTCGTGGCTGCAACACAGACTGTGGAGGTGGGCGCCGATCTGGATTTCGATGCGTTGGTGACGGAGGCGGCGGCATTGGATGTCTTACGGCAGCGATTCGGGAGACTGAACCGACTGGGCTTGGGTGGACGTTCGCCGGCAGTGATTCTGAAGAAGCGGGAAAGGAAAAGGATTGGATTTACGGAGACGCGCTGGACGAGACGTGGAAGTGGTTGAACGAATTCGCGACGAGTGAGGGAGGCCAGCCGTGGATCGATTTCGGCGTGAAGCGAATGAGCGAACTGGCCGAACGGCAATCGCGCGCGGGACTGACGGTGGATAAGGGTTACGGACCGCTGGTGTTTCCTGCGCACATGGACGCGTGGGCGCAGACGAATCCGGCGCCGGCAGCTGACCCAGCAGTTGGTCCGTTCCTGCACGGAGAGAAGGCGTTGGAAGACGCGGATGTGCAGATTGTCTGGAGAGCGGACCTGGAAGACGCCGAAGTGAATGAGTGGGCGGCCATTTTGGCGGCGGCTCCGCCAATGACGACGGAGGCGCTGCCGCTGCCATACGGCGCGGCACGGCGCTGGCTGGCGCGAGCATCAGGAGCGGCGGCAGTGGCGGACATGGAAGGTGCAGCCACAGAGGAGGAGGTCGAGCAATCGCGACGGGCCGCACTGATCTGGAAGGGTGAGGATCACGAACCGGTCGATTGGCGCGCCTGCGGCCCGGGGACACGGTAGTGGTCCGATCGAGCGAGGGCGGTTGTGACAAGTTCGGCTGGAAGCCGGATTCAGAGACTGTGGTCAGGGACGTTGGCGATTTGTGCGCCAACGCCCGGGCTGAGGCTGGCGGGGGCAAGTATCGGATCCGAGTGCACCCGATGGTAGTGTTTCACGCAGAGGAAGGACGGAGTGAACTTCGGAAGGCGATTCAGAGCTTCATCGACGATGGTACAGCCGATGAGGTGGAGGCGCTGGTGAAAGGCATACCCGAACTGGCCGAGGCTGCGGAGCACGTTGACTGGGGGCGTGCAAAAGAATATTGGGATGGCGTCTTGATGGTGGCTTCCAAGAGGGTCGAGCCAAAGAGACCTGTAAGGCGCCGCCGCGGGATGTTGATGAGACAGATGAAAACGACACGAGTTCGTTGACTGCGCGAATGTCACTGACGCAACACACGGGCGGGGTTGTGAAAAAAGCGCGGAAGTTTGCCCAGGGGTGCGGGCTGGCCGGCGGTTTGGAAGCCGCAATCACAACGGCCGCGGAACTGCACGACCTAGGGAAATGCGATGAGCGTTTTCAACGGCTGCTGGATCCTTTATGGATTGCGTCTGACGGATACCTGGCCAAAAACGATGGCTGCTCCCCCCGCGAACAGTTGAAACGACAGAGGGAATCGGAATATCCGAAGGGCGGGCGGCATGAGTTCGCCTCGACGGCGCTGGCTGAGGCGGGCGCTTGCTGGCCTGAGGGCAGCGATCCGGAACTGGTTTTGCATTTGATCGGGACGCACCACGGGTACGGACGTGCGCTGCCGCCGGTATGGCTGGACGAAGATTTCGAAGTGCGTGCGCAGGTGAACGGGAAGGAAATTGTCATTCGAGGGGCGCATCGCGTGGGGCAACTGGATTCGGGTTGGACGGAAAGGTATTGGGCGATGACTCGAAAGTACGGCTGGTGGGGTCTGGCATATCTGGAGGCGATTCTGCGGCGTGCGGACTGTGTGCGGTCGCGGGAAGAACAGGAGAAGCGCGGATGACCTCAATTGAGTTGACGGGATTGAAGGCGGATACTCCCTTGGGCGCGATGGCGGCCTTCGGAGTGTTCCGTGTTTGCCAGAGACTGCGCGGATTTCAGGGATCGAAACTGGCGTGGGAGGCCGGCGGCGGTGAAGACTTCGCAGTCTTGTGGGCCCCGGGCAAGACCACTAAGGAAGCGCTGGTTCAGGCGCTAGTGGAGGATGTGAAGCAGCGGCCACGCGGGACGAGCTGAACTCGGAGGAGCAGATCAAGACGCAAACTCCGGTCCAATTCCGCAAGCAGGGCGGAGTTGCATTGGAAGCAGGCTCGTGGGAAACAGCCGAGTGGTTCGCTGCGTTCGGGAGCGAACTGGTCTGCGGCCGGGACGAGAAAATTGAGACGACACCTTTCGATATGAGCGTGGCCCGGCAGAAGTTCCTAGCCGATGCCCGAAAGCTTGCGGCCGGTTTGAGTGAGGACAAGGCGGGCAAAAGCGCCAAGAAGGCGGCGGAATCCTATCGGGAGGCACTGTTCGGCCCATGGAAGTACGAGGACGATCAGCATTCGCTGGGGTGGGATCCTTCGACGATGAAGATGGGCGCATTCACATACAAAGCGCCCACATCGATGGTAAACGCGGGCGTCAGGGCTGCGGTGTGGCTGGCGTTCGAGAGCCTGCCTTTGTTTCCCTGTTTCGCGGGATCGCGAGGGAAGCTGCAGGTGCCGGCATTCCGGCACGATCGGCGCGATTACACCTCTGTTGGCCCATGTGGCGGCCGGCGATTTCGATAGAGACGCTGCGAACACTGCTCGGCGTGGGAGGGCCTGGTGAAGGAGACAATTCCGGCGACTGAATTGGCGGCGCGCGGGGTGACGGCGGTATACCGGAGCGAGCGATTCAAACCCAACAAGTACCTTTCGAGCTTCCGGGCGGCGGAGCTGGCGGCCGGGGCGGCGGGGTGATGCGGCCATGCGAATTTCCTACCTGATCTGCTACGACATCTGCGACGACAAGCGCCTGCGCAAGGTCTTCCAGACGATGCGCGGGTACGGCGACCATTTGCAGTACTCCGTCTTCGAGTGCCAGTTGACGGCGACGGACCTGGCGCGATGCCGGGCGGCACTGGCGGCGATCATCCACCATGCCGAGGACCAGGTGCTGTTCGTCAACCTGGGGCCCGCCGAGGGGCGGGGCGACCGCGTGATCACGGCGCTCGGCAAACCGTACACGGCGCTCGATGCGCCGTGCATCATCGTGTGAGGTGTCCTATGGGCGCACTGCCGATCCAAATCGAAAGCGAAGCGGCGAACTGCCGGATTATCTGCCGGCGCGGATGGTCAACGAGTTCGCCTACTGTCCGCGGCTGTTCTTCTATGAATGGGTGGAGGGCGTGTTCGCGGAGAGCGTCGACACGGTGGAAGGCGCGATCCAGCACCGGCGCGTGGATGCGAAGGCGACGGCGCTGCCGGACGCCGCGGCGACTTGCCGGAAACGATCCACTCGCGGTCCGTACGCTGTCGAGCGAGCGGCTGCGGGTGATCGCGAAGATGGACCTGGTGGAGGTGGAGGGCGGCGTGGTGACGCCGGTGGACTACAAGCACGGGCGTCCGCGCGAAGGGGCGGACGGGCTGGAACTGTGGCCGGCGACCGGGCGCAACTGGCGGTCCAGGGGATCGTGCTGCGGGAGAACGGATACCGGTGCGAGAAGGGCGTCGCGTACTACCGCAAGACGGGGCAGCGGGTGCGCGTGGCGTTCGACGAGGCGCTGATCGCGGAGACGGAGGCGCTGATTCTGGAGGCGTGGGGCCTGGCGGAGGCGGGAGAGATTCCGCCGCCGCTGGTGGATTCGCCGAAATGTCCGGGGTGTTCGCTGGTGGGGATCTGCCTGCCGGACGAGACGTGGCGGGCGGCGCGGAGGAGGCCGGAGGAGCCGCAGCAACTGGCGCTGTTCGACGATGCCGCGGCGCAAGCCGGTGAAGCGCGAGGTGCGTCCGATGATGACGCCGCGCAGCGAGCTGCGGCCGCTGTATTTGAACACGCAGGGAGTGCGGGTCGGGAAGAGCGGGCGCGGTGCTGCAGGTGAAGGACAAGGAGAAGCTGCTGCAGGAGGTGCGGATCGGCGAGATCTGCCAGGTGAACCTGATGGGCAACGTGCAGATCACGACGCAGGCGGTGCAGGCGCTGTGCGAGGCGGAGGTGCCGATCTGCTACTTCTCGATGGGCGGCTGGTTCTACGGGATCACGACTGGGGTTGAACACGAAGAACGTATTCCTGCGGCGGAACCAGTTCCGGCTGGCGGAGCAGGAGTATTTCGCGCGGACGATGGCGCGGCGGCTGGTGGCGGGGAAGATTCGGAATCAGAGGACGATGCTGCAGCGGAACCACGTGGAGCCGAACCGGCAGGCGCTGTCGGGAATGAAGGAGATGGCGGAGCGGGCGGAGGAAGCGGGGTCGCTGGAGGAGTTGCTGGGGATCGAGGGGAATGCGGCGCGGATGTATTTCGGGGAGTTCGCGGGGATGATGAAGCCGGACGAGGAGGCGGGGACGACGGCGCTGCCGTTCGATTTGGACGGGCGGAACCGGCGTCCGCCGCGGGATCCGGTGAACGCGCTGCTGTCGCTGGCGTACAGCTTGCTGGCGAAGGACCTGACGGTGGCGTGCTACGCGGTGGGATTCGATCCGTACATGGGCTTCTACCATCAGCCGCGGTTCGGGCGGCCGGCGCTGGCGCTGGATTTGATGGAGCCGTTCCGGCCGCTGATCGTGGATTCGGCGGTGCTGACGGCGATGAACACGGGGATGGTGACGGCGAGGGATTTCGTGCGGGCGGGCGGCGCGGTGGCGCTGACGGCGGGCGGGACGGAAGGGATTTTTCCGGGCGTACGAGATTGCGGATGGATACGCTGGTGACGCACCCGCTGTTCGAGTATCGGGTGAGCTACCGGCGGTTGCTGGAGATTCAGGCGCGGCTGCTGGCGCGGGTGTTGGAAGGGGAGATTGGGGAGTACCCGGTATTTACGACGCGGTAGATGAGGCGCGAGCGGCGGGTCGGTGCGGAAAAGCGGGGAGTCGCTCGCGAGGGTGTAAAGGTGCTGGGATGATGCGAGTTAGCGGTGGAGTGCGGGTCGGTGCGGGAATCGGAGTTAGGGCTAGCGATGGAGAGGCGCTCGCGAAGAGGGCGCGCAGGTCATTGAAAACAGAATAGAATAGAGGAGGGGCTATTTCCGCGATCAGCTGATCGCGGCCTCATTGAAGCGATGAGCGCGCGATCTGCTGCTCGGCAGACTGCGCATTTCCGCGATCAGCTGATCGCGGCCTCATTGAAGCCACGCGATCGCTGTGCACGTGCCGACGTCCGGTAGCATTTCCGCGATCAGCTGATCGCGGCCTCATTGAAGCACGCATCGTATGCCGCGCTCGCGATCGACGCTCGCTGCATTTCCGCGATCAGCTGATCGCGGCCTCATTGAAGCACGGCCACGATCGCTGCGGCGTGCTCGCGCATGCCGGCGATTTCCGCGATCAGCTGATCGCGGCCTCATTGAAGCCAGCCGACGAGTGCTGGCAGTGACGCTCGCCGGCTGCCATTTCCGCGATCAGCTGATCGCGGCCTCATTGAAGCCGTCGATGCCGTGCACTGCCGTGTCGTCGCACGCTGATCATTTCCGCGATCAGCTGATCGCGGCCTCATTGAAGCCGGCCGAGAGTCGCGCTAGGCGATCCACGCCGACGTATTTCCGCGATCAGCTGATCGCGGCCTCATTGAAGCGCGTGCGTCGAGCGCCGATCGAGCCTAGCGCAATCCGTATTTCCGCGATCAGCTGATCGCGGCCTCATTGAAGCAGCGATTCGGCCGATGGCACTCGCGACCATGCTAGCATTTCCGCGATCAGCTGATCGCGGCCTCATTGAAGCATGCGACGCGACGCGCGCATCGGACATACGCCGGATCGATTTCCGCGATCAGCTGATCGCGGCCTCATTGAAGCGACGTGCCAGCGCAGTCGGCTGTCGGCCATCGCTTGCATTTCCGCGATCAGCTGATCGCGGCCTCATTGAAGCGCGCTGCGAATGCCGGCTGGCGTCGCGATCTCCGGCAATTTCCGCGATCAGCTGATCGCGGCCTCATTGAAGCACGCTCGAGGCGTCGGCCGATCGAGCGCCGCGATCGCGCATTTCCGCGATCAGCTGATCGCGGCCTCATTGAAGCATGCATGCCGCTGCGCGAACTCGACGCGGCGTCGATCATTTCCGCGATCAGCTGATCGCGGCCTCATTGAAGCCTGCGAGATCGGCCACGTGCAGTGTCGGCATGCCGTGATTTCCGCGATCAGCTGATCGCGGCCTCATTGAAGCTCGCGTCGGGCATCGCGAGCGTCAGCCGGCACTCGCTGATTTCCGCGATCAGCTGATCGCGGCCTCATTGAAGCGCGTGCAGCGTACTGCGCTGATGTCGATCGTTGCAGCATTTCCGCGATCAGCTGATCGCGGCCTCATTGAAGCCGATCACGAGTGCACGCATCGGCGGCTGCCACGGTCTCATTTCCGCGATCAGCTGATCGCGGCCTCATTGAAGCAACGTCCGCGCAGCCGCGCCGCAGTCACCTGCACCTACATTTCCGCGATCAGCTGATCGCGGCCTCATTGAAGCCGACTCCGCGCAGCGATCCGAGCCACGACGGCTCTGACATTTCCGCGATCAGCTGATCGCGGCCTCATTGAAGCCGCCAGATCGGATGCGAGTCTGCCAGACGCACGCCAATTTCCGCGATCAGCTGATCGCGGCCTCATTGAAGCGTCGGCGATCGGCGTAGCTGCGCGAGCCGGCTACGTGATTTCCGCGATCAGCTGATCGCGGCCTCATTGAAGCCACGTGCGGTGTCGGCGTACGCAGCAGTCGCCGACCGCATTTCCGCGATCAGCTGATCGCGGCCTCATTGAAGCTCATCCGTGGCCATGTCGGTGCGTTTCCATGCGCGTCATTTCCGCGATCAGCTGATCGCGGCCTCATTGAAGCGACGTCAGCCGGTCCAGCGCAGCAACGTGGTCAGCGTATTTCCGCGATCAGCTGATCGCGGCCTCATTGAAGCCAGTGCAGCGACTCGCAGACGCAGTCGATCGGCGTCGCATTTCCGCGATCAGCTGATCGCGGCCTCATTGAAGCACGCGTGCCGGCACGTAGCTCACGCTGCGATCCGACGCATTTCCGCGATCAGCTGATCGCGGCCTCATTGAAGCTCGACTGACGCGCTCGACATCGGAGCTGCGTCGACCGATATTTCCGCGATCAGCTGATCGCGGCCTCATTGAAGCTCGGTCTGAGCGATCGCGGCCACCGGTAGCTGCACGCATTTCCGCGATCAGCTGATCGCGGCCTCATTGAAGCCGAGTCGGTCGCGGCCACACGTCGACGGCTACGCGCATTTCCGCGATCAGCTGATCGCGGCCTCATTGAAGCAGTGCGTCGGCAGCTCCAGTGCTGGCGCACTGCACGCATTTCCGCGATCAGCTGATCGCGGCCTCATTGAAGCAGTGCACGATGAACTCCGCATCTGGAGGCGAGTACCAATTTCCGCGATCAGCTGATCGCGGCCTCATTGAAGCACGCGATTCCGCTGGACGCGATTCGCACAGCGACGCTCATTTCCGCGATCAGCTGATCGCGGCCTCATTGAAGCCGCGCGGCAGTCAGATGTCAGCCGCGTCACGCAGTTGATTTCCGCGATCAGCTGATCGCGGCCTCATTGAAGCGATGCGCGAGCTCCCGTCGTACCACTGGGCGCTACGGCATTTCCGCGATCAGCTGATCGCGGCCTCATTGAAGCATCAGATCAGCCTCAGCGCCGGCGTTCCACGTCCGTGATTTCCGCGATCAGCTGATCGCGGCCTCATTGAAGCGCATAGGCGCAGCTCGGCATGCTCAGTCGAATCGCTTCATTTCCGCGATCAGCTGATCGCGGCCTCATTGAAGCCGCGCGTAGCCGGCACGTAGTGCAGGTCGCCGGTCCGATTTCCGCGATCAGCTGATCGCGGCCTCATTGAAGCGCCGTGCGATCTCGCATCGGCCGTGTAGCAAGAGCTCATTTCCGCGATCAGCTGATCGCGGCCTCATTGAAGCACGGCCGACTGCGATGCGCCAGTCGTGGTCGCGGAATTTCCGCGATCAGCTGATCGCGGCCTCATTGAAGCACGCGACTTGCGTGCACTCGCGATCCGCCGCGTCGAATTTCCGCGATCAGCTGATCGCGGCCTCATTGAAGCTGATGCGTGACTGTCGCTGCATGCACCTGAGTCGTCATTTCCGCGATCAGCTGATCGCGGCCTCATTGAAGCGACGCATCGGTGAGCCTGACGGCATGCCGCGAAGCTCCGACATTTCCGCGATCAGCTGATCGCGGCCTCATTGAAGCCATCCGCAGCCGCATACGATGCAGCGAGTCCGACGGACATTTCCGCGATCAGCTGATCGCGGCCTCATTGAAGCCACTGCGCGGACTGACACAATGGCTGACGCTTCTCGGCTAATTTCCGCGATCAGCTGATCGCGGCCTCATTGAAGCTGGTCAGTGCAGCGTCCGGATCGTCAGCGGTCGCAGCATTTCCGCGATCAGCTGATCGCGGCCTCATTGAAGCACCGACGTCAGGCCAGCGTCCATGTCATCGCTCGAATTTCCGCGATCAGCTGATCGCGGCCTCATTGAAGCTCGATCGGCAGCGTTGCACTTCAGATCGACGCTCCGAATTTCCGCGATCAGCTGATCGCGGCCTCATTGAAGCGAGATGCGGCGAGCCGTTGCGGACCTGGAATCGTCGCCATTTCCGCGATCAGCTGATCGCGGCCTCATTGAAGCGAGGCAGCGCATGTACGGGTCGACGGTCCAACATCGGCATTTCCGCGATCAGCTGATCGCGGCCTCATTGAAGCACTGATTGCCGTAGATTGCTCCGCAAATCCCGCAGTGCCATTTCCGCGATCAGCTGATCGCGGCCTCATTGAAGCCGATGCGGCTCGATGTCGCTGTCACGGTGACGCTAGTATTTCCGCGATCAGCTGATCGCGGCCTCATTGAAGCCACGTAATTGGCCATAGCGGCATCGAATACGTGCTTCGCATTTCCGCGATCAGCTGATCGCGGCCTCATTGAAGCCCACTGTCGCGAGCTCTGCATTTGCCTGCAGCTGTGCATTTCCGCGATCAGCTGATCGCGGCCTCATTGAAGCGGGTAAATGACGCGGCGTTCCGTCCGTGCGGCGATCTATTTCCGCGATCAGCTGATCGCGGCCTCATTGAAGCCAAATCAACAGACGGTGGGCAGACATCGCGGCGGCAATATTTCCGCGATCAGCTGATCGCGGCCTCATTGAAGCGCGCAATTGTACTCGGGTTTTCCCCACCCACCACTCATTTCCGCGATCAGCTGATCGCGGCCTCATTGAAGCCAGCGGAGGGACATGCACGCTCGAAGTCAGCGAAAATTTCCGCGATCAGCTGATCGCGGCCTCATTGAAGCGGAGCGAGCCAGGGAACGAGTACGGTCACCTTCGACTTCCTCGATCAGCAGATCATGGCCCCATTGAAACCACGCGGGGGCAGACGGATGCGGCCTGCACGGTGAGTTTCCGCGGTCAGTTGATCGTGGCCCCATTGAAGCGCCGCCACTCCGGCAAATATCGTCGAGAGCCCGGAATACTTCCGAAGTCCTGGTCGGGGCCTCTCTCACGCCGAAGCGCTGCCCTCGATCAGCACGACTGGCTCGTGCCGTACCGGGAAAGACACGCTGCGGGCCAGGCAGCACACGGCGTGGGCGCGATCGTGAATTGCGGGTATCTCCGCCGCCCGTGCCGGGTCCTTGATCCCCATGCGCGGCCGCAGCACCACCAGGGTCATTTCGCCGGAGCCGTCGGCGTGCTCCACCATTTCTCCGCGGGCGTCGTCGGCGTACTCCGTCACTATGATTCCGGCGTCGGCGCACAGGTGCAGTACCCAGAGCATATGGCAGTTGGCGAGCGCGGCTACCAGGAGTTCCTCCGGGTTGTAGCGCGCCGCATCGCCGCGGAATGCCGGGTCACTGGAACCCGGGATGGGTGCGGTCTTGCCTTCGCCCGTCCACTCGTGATTCCGGCTATAGGCGGTGTAAGCAGAAGTCCCAGTGCCTAGATTGCCGGTCCAACGGCTGGAAATCCGATACTCGTGAGTGCGTTCTCGGGGCATACCCTAAATCATATTCCGAGGCGCTGCGCGAAGGTGCGGTGAGGAGCCGCACTGACCCCGAACCTGACCGGAGATACCTCCGGGCAGGCCTCCGACGGAAGTCTTCCTCACCGCGCTGACCGATAATGCACGGTAGTCGCCGTTGAGCCGCAGCAAGTAAACCTTTTATTATCATGCGCATCACGATCTGTGCCCGGCTCACGCCGTCTACCTTGTAGACGCAGATGTCTACTTGGTGGGCACAAACCCCGCGATGAGGTAAACTTGTCCCCATGACTTCGTCTCCGCAGCCCGAACTGAACGAGAGGCTGGCTGCTATCCTGGCGATCTCGCAGAGGATGAACTCGCAACGGGATCTCAGTGCGCTGCTTGACCTCATCGCCCGGGAAGCCACCAGTCTGCTGGATTGCGAGCGCGCCAGTATTTTCCTGCTGGACCGGGAACGCAACGAGCTCTGGTCCAAGGTGGCGCTGGGATCCGAGGAAATCCTGCGTTTCGACGCGCGCCGCGGCATCGCCGGCAACACCGCGCTCACCGGCAACACAATCAACGTCCGCGACGCCTACAGCGATCCGCGCTTCTACACGGCCATCGACGATAAGACGGGGTACCGAACGCGCAATGTGCTGTCGGTCGCGGTGCGCAACCAATACGGCGAAATCATCGGCGCTTTCGAGGCGCTCAACAAGCGCAGCGGCGTCTTCAGTTCGCGCGATGAGGAATCGCTGACGGCGCTTGCGTCGCACGCGGCGGTGGCCATCGAAACTGCCCAATTGATCGGCGAACTGCGCCGCAATCAGGACGAGCTGACGCAGCAGAACGCGCATCTGTGGCGTGAGGTGGAGAGCCGGTATGCCACTCACGGCATCATCGGCACGGGGCAGCGCATCCAGCAGATTGTGCGGCTGGTGGAGCGCATACGGGATAGCGCGGTCAACGTGCTCATCACGGGCGAAAGCGGTACGGGCAAGGAATTGGCCGCCAAGGCTCTGCACTATAACAGCCCGCGCGCGCGGAAACCTTTCGTCGCCCTGAACTGCGCCGCGCTGCCCGAGACGCTGCTGGAAAGCGAGCTGTTCGGCATCGAGAAAGGCGTGGCGACGGGCGTGAATTCGCGACTGGGCCAGTTCCAGAAGGCCGACGGCGGCACGCTGTTTCTGGACGAGATCGGCGATCTCAGCCTGACGGCGCAAGCCAAGATTCTGCGCGTGCTGCAGGAGCGGGTGCTGGAACGTGTGGGCGGACGCAATCCTATCCCCGTGGATGTGCGGCTGCTGGCGGCGACGAATAAGGATCTGGAAGCCGAGATCGCCAAGGGCAGCTTCCGGGAGGACTTGTATTACCGCATCAAAGTCATTCACGTCCACATGCCGCCGTTGCGCGAGATCCGCGAGGAGATCCCGCTGCTGGCGAATCATTTTCTGAAGGAATACTGCCGGGAGACGGCGCGAACCGCGATGGAGTTCGCTCCGGAAGTGATGCGCAAACTGGTGAGCGCTCCCTGGCCTGGCAATGTGCGGCAACTGCGCAATGAGGTGATCCGCCTGGCGGCGTGCGCGCGGCTGAATGTGATCGACGAAGACGACCTCTGGGAGGGACTCCCGAGCCCCGGGCGCGATCAGCCGGCAATGCAACCCCTCAAACTGCAATCGCTGAAGAAAGCCGTGGTGGAGATGGAACAGCGGATGATCGCCGAGGCGTTGAAGGAAACCGGGAACAACCAGCAGCAGGCCGCCCGGCTGTTAGGTCTGAGCCGCCAGGGGCTGATCAACAAGATGAAGCGCTACTCCATCGCGGGCTAGGGGCAACGGTGGGGGCTTCAGAACTTGCAGTGCCCCACACAGCCACGGTCATTGCAGGTCTTGCAGCAGGGCCGCTTACGCGGTTGCCTGAGGGGCACAAACCCCATTGGGCGGGACTCGCCTCGTTGCAGATTCCCTTTTGCGCCAAATGACCCAAAGGTACTGCGGATTACCCCAGCTACTTGCTGCGGCATTTCACCCAAATTCGCTTCCAATCGCGGCATCGGACCCCTCCTTCACTCGCGTTTCCAGGTAGTTACAGTGAACGAACTATCCTGAACACACTGAGAAGGGCAAATCGAGGGCCAGACTCTGAGGTGATGAAGGAGTGCGGAGGGAACTAGGCGACTTTCTGGACTTTACCGTCCCGAATGCACGACGTGCAGACTTTAAGCCGTTTTCCGGCGCCTTTGACGAGTGCGCGTACGGATTGAAGATTGATATTCCAGCGGCGCTTGGTGACGTTATGAGCGTGGCTGATGCGGTTGCCGAACTGAGGCCCGCGACCGCATATATCGCAAACTTGTGCCATAAGACAAAGATCTCCTGAGACGTTCGAATTCGTAGTATAGCAAATTCGAGTGGCAGGTTGCCGGAAACTCATGTCAGTCGCGTTATGAGGAAAGCCTCATCCGGGGGAATGAAAATGGGGAGCCGTGTGGCCGTGAACCCGGTGACAGACGGGGCTGGCAACGGGTTCCGCAAAGACGGCGGAACCCATGCCAGTCTCGTCTGTCACCGGGGGCGGCTCGCATTTTCGAGAGAGTCCCCAGTTCAAGCGTTCCAAGCTATCATGTAAAGAATCCCTATGATTCAAGACATACTCCCTGAGGGGCTGACTTTCGATGACGTTCTTCTCGAGCCGGCCCGCAGCGAAGTGGTCCCGGCCGAGGTTGATACCCGGACGTGCCTGACGCGCGAGATTGGACTCAATATTCCGATAGTTTCCGCCGCCATGGATACGGTGACGGAATCGCACCTGGCGATTGCGCTGGCGCAGCAGGGCGGCATTGGCATTGTACATCGCAACATGACGATCGACCGGCAGGCGGAAGAGGTGGACCGCGTGAAGCGCAGTGAGAGCGGCATGATCGTGGACCCGATCACCATCGGTCCGGACGAGCCGATTTCCGCGGCGCAGGCGCTGATGACGCGCTACCGCATCTCGGGCGTGCCGGTCACCAAGAACGGCGTGCTGGTGGGCATTCTCACCAACCGCGACCTGCGTTTCGAGAATCGCTTCGACCTGCCGATTTCCGAAGTCATGACGAAGGAAAACCTGGTCACGGTTTCGGTGGGCACCACGCTGGAACAGGCGGAGGCGATCCTGCACAAGCATCGCGTGGAAAAACTGCTGGTGGTGGACGAGCACTTCGCGCTGAAGGGCCTGATCACGGTCAAGGACATTCAGAAGAAATTGAAGTATCCGAATTCCGCGAAGGACAGCCAGGGACGCCTGCGCGTGGGCGCGGCGATCGGGGCCACGGGCGATTTTCTGGAGCGCGCGCAGGAACTGATCGGGCGCAAGGTGGACGTGCTGGCCATCGATACCGCGCACGGGCATAGCTCGCGCGTGATGAATGCGGTGAAGACCATCAAGACCAAATACCCCGAGGTGCAACTGATCACGGGCAACGTGGCCACTTACGAAGGCGCGAAGGAACTGATCTCGCTCGGGGTGGACGGCATCAAGGTGGGGATCGGGCCGGGGTCTATCTGCACGACGCGCGTGGTATCAGGCGCCGGCGTGCCGCAGATACGGGCGATCAGCGAGTGCTCGCGGGCGACGCGGGAGGGCGGCGTGCCTTTGATCGCGGATGGCGGCATCAAGTACTCGGGCGACATCACCAAGGCGATTGCGGCGGGCGCGGATTGCGTGATGATCGGCAGCCTGCTGGCAGGCACGGACGAAAGTCCCGGGGAGACGATCCTGTTCCAGGGGCGCACGTTCAAGACGTATCGCGGGATGGGGTCGATGGGCGCCATGTCGCAGGGGAGTTCGGAACGATACGCGCAGGACCCCGGCGGAAAACTGGTGCCCGAAGGTATCGAGGGCCGCGTGGCGGCGAAGGGTCCGCTCTCGGATCTGACGTACCAGCTGGTGGGCGGATTGCGCAGCGGCATGGGATATTGCGGGGCGCACGACATACACGAGTTGCAGCAGAATGCGCGATTCCTGCGGGTTTCGTCGGCGGGCCTGCGCGAGAGCCACGTGCACGACGTGATCATCACGAAGGAAGCTCCGAATTACCGGGTGGAGTAGCTTTAACGAAGCACGACAGACCACAAAAGACGACGGTCTGTCCTACCGGACTTCAGAGGCGCTCGAGAAGGCCCGTTAAAAATGCCCAGAAGGGCTGAACCGAGGAGATCTTGAGACGTTCGCTTGGGCTGTGGACGTCCACGATGTGCGGTCCGAACGAGATCATCTGCATGCCCGGGTACTTCTCACCGATCACGCCGCATTCGAGGCCCGCGTGCATGGCGACGAGCTCGGGGACTTTGCCGAGAATCTCCTGGTGCACGGCCTTCGATTTACGCACGATATCGCTGTTCGGTTCCGGCTTCCATCCGGGATAACGGCCCGAATGTTCCACCTCGAAGTGAGCCATTTGGAAAAGCGTGGACACCATGCGGCCGGCTGCAAGTTTGCTGCTCTCGATAGCACTGCGCTGGGTGGTCGCGATTTCCACTTCGTCATCGTTGGTGGCGACCGTGGCGAGGTTGGTGGACGTCTGTACCAGACCGGCGATGTCGGGGCTCATCGCGAGAACACCGTGGTGCTGGCAGGCTAGCAGTCCCGCGATCTCACGCGTGCCCGCATCATTCATGACTTCCGCAGGATGAGGCGCGCTTTCGAGGGTAATGCGCAGGCCGGCGTCGAACGTGCCGAGTTCGGATTGAATGTGGTCTTCCACGCCGGCGACCACGAACAGCGCTTCCTGCCGGTGAGCGGCTGGGACGACAACGATGGCGGACGCCTCGCGCGGAATCGCGTTGCGCTTGCTGCCGCCGTTGATGGCGGCGACGGAGAGTGGCATGCCGTCCATCAGGGTCTGCAGAACGCGTCCGAGGATGCGTACCGCGTTGCCGCGTCCTTTATTAATGTCGATGCCGGAGTGACCGCCCTGCAGGCCGGAGACTTTGATGCGGCACGATTCACCCGACGGGGCAGCATGACGACCCACTTTTCGCCGCGCGACGGTGTTGAGTCCGCCGGCGCAGCCGATGCACAGCGTCCCTTCTTCCTCACCGTCCAGGTTCAAGAAATATTTAGCTTTCAGTAGGCCGCCGGGGAACTGCGAGGCGCCGGTCAGGCCACTCTCCTCGTCGATGGTGAAGAGAAATTCCAGCGGACCGTGGGCGCAATCGGCGCTCTCCATCACGGCGAGTGCGGCGGCGACACCTACGCCGTTGTCGGCACCCAGCGTGGTGCCGTCCGCCTTCAGCCAATCGCCGTCGCGGACCAGGCGAATGGGATCGCTATCGAAGTTGTGCGTTGTGCCTTCGTTTTTCTCGCAGACCATGTCCAGGTGGCCTTGCAGGACGGCCGGCACGAGCGCCTTCGCGGCCGCGACGGGCGGGCTTGCGGATCACGATGTTGCCAACCGTGTCCGCGGCCGATTCCAGTCCCAGGCGGGTGGCTTGAGCGAGCACATAACTGCGGGCTAACGTCTCTTTTTCGGAGGCGCGCGGGATTGCCGAGAGAGCCTCGAAGTGCCGCCACAGGAGCTCGGGCTGCAAGTTTTCCATTACGGTTTTCATGATGATCGACTTCTTCATCGTGACACAGTCCAGTCGCGGTTCTGAACTAGTCGTAGTAAGTGATTTCGCGGCGAGTGATGTTCGAACGCTCAAAGCTTGGATTAGATTCAAGGCGGCCCCAGACGACGCGTTCGAGCCAATTCCCTTGTGCGTCGTATGTGTAGTCCATGCGGATGTTTTGTGTGCTCGAAGTTTCTTTGGTGGTGTGCAGGATTCCGGCATCATCAATCTGCATTTCGCGTGAGATGTCTTCGTGCGTCTCTTCGATCGGATTGTCGCGATCGTCGTAGCCGAACGTAGTGCGGTGCTCGCCAAGCTCTCCCATGCGCGTGCGCCGCTGGAGTATGCGGCCCTTCGTATCGTACACGTACGTCATGCTTGACAGAACACTGTTGGGACCAAACACGATTTCCGGGAACGGGCTCTCTTCGCCGAGGTGCATTTCCTCTGTGATGAGCCGTCCCATGCCGTCTCTCGTGAATACCACGCGCCTCAGCAAACGCTGATCCACGTCGTGGAACAAGACCTCGTACGGGCGCTCACCGTCGTCGTACAGAGTTGTGATCGTAGTGGCGCCGGGAGCGCCGTACGACTGCACGGTGCCCTCGATCGCGTACATAAACGCATTCGCCACCTGCTTCGGAACGAAGTACACTTTCGTTCTCTTACCGTCCTGGCCGTAGCTGTTGGTCTCGACCTCCCGTTCGGTTCCATCGGGATCCACGCCGACCACGCGCGCCAGCCGTCCGCGCTCCTCGTAGAAGTAGAGACTCCTGTTGACGGGGCCGTCATTCATGCCGAATCGTGCTTCCTGCATGCGTCCCGCGGCATCATAGGTATAGCTTGATTGCGAGATGGTGCCGTCCGGGTTGTGGTGCTCGCTTTCGCCGATCGCCCCGCCGGGATGGAACCGGACGATCGTGAAATATCGCGCCGCCCGCCACTGTTCCAGGGTAAGATCCCACTCGGCGAATTCGGTGCGTAAGCTGCCCACGTCACCGTGGACGTTCCACGCCGCCAAGGCAGTCATTGGGACACCTCGGACGTTTCGGACGTCTGTGAAAACTTTACTACGGGCGCCAAGTCCACTATACTTGCAGCCAACGTGCCTCCTCCTTTTGGGCAATTCCTATATTCGCAGTCGCCGGAACCACACCGCGATCGTACTAAGATGCTGTTGCGCAGCCACCCGGAATTGCGCCGGTTGATCGGCAAAAATCCCTATACCGCACTGATGATCGTGGGATGTGTTTCCTTCCAGGTGGGCATAGCGTTTGTGGTGAGAGATGCGCCGTGGTGGACGATTCTTTTGGCGGCGTTTACGGCCGGAGCCTGCGCGAGCCATGCTCTGTGGACGCTGATTCACGAGTGCTCGCACAATCTGATTTTCGCAAAAACGTACATGAACACGCTGGCATCCATCGCGGCGAATTTGCCGCACCTTCTGCCGAGCGCGGTTTCCTTCCAGCGGTACCACATGAAGCACCACGCTTTCCAGGGGATCTACGATCTGGATGCCGACCTGCCCAGTTATTGGGAAGCCCGTGTGATCGGGAATTCGGCGATCGGTAAGGCTCTCTGGTTGCTGCTATTTCCCCTCTTTCAGGTCACCAGGCCTCCGCGCCTGAAAGAAATCCGCATGTTCGACCGGTGGATCGTGCTGAACTTTGCGGTTCAGATCGCATTTGACGCTGCGATATGGGTCTTTCTGGGGCCGAAGGCTTCTGCGTATCTCGCGGCGTCGTTCTTTTTTTCCGTGGGCCTGCATCCGCTGGGCGCACGTTGGATCCAGGAGCATTACCTGGTGGCGCCTCCGCAGGAGACTTACAGTTACTACGGCCCCTTCAATAAAGTTGCGTTCAACGTTGGATACCACAATGAGCACCACGATCTTCCGTCGGTGCCATGGAATCGCCTTCCCGACATCCGGCGCGGCGCGCCGGAGATGTATGATTCGCTAGTCTTCCACACCTCATGGAGCAGGCTGTTGCTCAAATTTCTGTTCGACCCCGGCCTTTCCCTATTCTCGCGCCAGGCCCGCACGGAAAGGGGCCGCGTGGCACTGGACGCGGAGGTGAAGCCCGATATCGAGTTTTTGGAGCGGCGCGAGATGGGCAGCGAGACGGAATTCATTGGAGCCGGCGGAGGGATTTGAACCCCCGACCCTCTGATTACAAATCAGATGCTCTACCAACTGAGCTACGCCGGCTTTAGAATCAACAGTTTAGAGCGAACAGAGCCAAATTTGAGCCTCTGAGTACGGCAATGGAGCTGTTCGAGCAGTTCATTCAAGAACGAGTATACCTCAAGGGCGTTAGCCCAAAAACCGTGATCTCCTGCCAGTGCGCATTCAAGGCGTTTGCGAGTGCCACTGAAACCAAAACCGCCATGATGCAGCGGATTGCAGAACTCCGGGGAAGGGGCATCGGTCCGATTTCGGTCAACTGCAAATCAGATGCTCTACCAACTGAGCTACGCCGGCACACACCCTATTGCCGCACACGCCGCTGAGTGGTCGCGCCATGTGCTTTTCACCGCCTTTTATCTTAGCATCGGTGTCGGGCTTTGCGCACACGCCCTATAACCAGCTGTTAAAACCGGGGAAAGAGGTGCGATTGGAGTGGCATTGCCCGCATAAGACGGTTGTCATACACTGTCCGCACCATGCAAAAGCTGAGGGTGCTAGTGATGATATTCGTCTGGGCGATGCCGGGAGTTGCGGGCGAGGGGGCGGTGCTTCCGGGGGAGCTTTCGCCAGCTCCTCACCCTGCAGGAAAACATCTCTGGATTGCCAGCGTCGCCGCGCTGGCGGCAGCCAACGTGATGGATGCCCAGTCTTCCTGGGGAAAACGCGAACTGAATCCCAATCTGTCGGGGAATAACGGAACCTTCGGGCTGCAGGGGGCGGTGCTCAAACTCGGAATTGTCGGCGGGGTGTTCACGCTGGAATCGTTACTACTGCGTCACCGGGCATCGACCAGGTGGTACCGCAGGCTGGCACTTGTAAACTTCGGCAGCGCGTCGGTCACCGGGGCGGTGGCGATTCGGAATTATGGCGTTCCCGGTCGGTGAAAGCCAATAGGGAGAGGATGAGGATCGGCCAGGAGCCGAGGGCCGGACGGGAAAAGGGGTAGTCCACAATGGCGTGGAGGAATACCGCGAGGACACCCAGGCCCCAGATGGAGCGGAATGCCGGTCGAAGTGACCATAGGAACAGGGAGGCAATCATGATGCTGAAGGGGAAGCCGCCCTCGGCGGTCCACTGAAGCCAGTCGTTATGGGCCTGGTTGGCGAAAGCTCCGATGTCGACGATGGCGTACTGGGGATAGATGGTTGGCCACGTGCCGAGCCCGGTGCCGAACCAGGGGTGTGAGGCTGCCATGTGGAGCGTCGATACGGCGAGCTCGCGGCGCACGAGAAGGGGATCGGGTGCCCACAATCGGCTCCACACCGATTCCACCCCACTACGGCAGTGAAGACGGCGAACAGGATGCCCATACGGAGCAGGGAAGCGGCGATGGTGCGCCCGCAGCGCGGCGAGATCCCCATAGCAACAATGGAACCAGGACCACTTCGGCCGTAGCCAGGACAGTGCCGGCGCGGGAGGCGGAGGCGATGACCGAGGCATACAGGATGGCGGCCATGCCCGAATAGAGGAGCGCCTCGCGCTGGCGGCGCACGGCGAGGTAGAGGGCGATGGGGAGTACCGCTTCGATGAAGACGGCATAATGATTGCGGCTGAGAATGGGGCCCATCACCGAATCGGCGTACGGGGTAGCGAAGAGCCAGAAGACTTTGCCGCGTGACGTGAAGGTCTGGACCGTAGCCAGGCCGGCCACGAGAAATGCGAACCAGAGTATGGCGGAGCGAAACCAGCGGCGAACCGAATCGTCCCGGAAGAGGCAGATGCCGATCAGGAAAACGGACAGGAAGGTGGCCCACCGGAGGGTCGCGAGCGTGGTATCAAAGGCGTAGGCAGTGCGGCCGGTCAGCCATTGGAAGAGACCCCAGAGGACCGCGAAGGACAGCGGGACGATAGGCCAGGTAAAGGTCGGCGATAGCCGGGCGCGCCAAACGGCTATCGCAGCGAGTACGAATATTCCGACCTGAAAGATGGTGACCGGCCAGTACCCGGGTACCCAGAGCGTCAGAATTGCGAAGAAAAAGAGCGCGGCTAAGGGTACGTGCATTCTTCAATCCAGGCGCGAGCCAGGCCGGCCGGCTCCTTATCCGGCCGCGCTACTGGCGGCTGACAGACGAGTCGCTACTAAACGTTCCGGCGGCAGCAAGCCCTCCGACGGTCCCGGCGACGGCCACACCGCCCACAATGCGCCAACCGCGGCTCCCGAGAGCCCGGCAGCGGTAGCGGCACCGGCACCCGCGGCGGCTCCAGCGCCGGTACCTGTAGCGGTACCTGCGGCTGCACCGCCGGCCGCACCGGCTCCAGCCGCGACTGTACCAGCCTTGCCCTTCCCGCCGACCGGTTTGATCGTGACGGCGCGCACGAGCTGCGACGCACCGCCGGCCGGGTTTGCACCGGGGATATATGAACCAGTGACTTCCACCTTCTTGCCGGCGTACTTGGAGATGTCGGCGCCTTCCAGCAACTGGATGGTGACCTTTGTCGTTTCATCCGTGAGGAAGTAAGCCCCGTTGCGCGACTCGATGACACCCGTCATCTTGACGGCTGCCGCGGCCGCTGCCTGGGGGTCGAAAGCGAGAGCCATGCCCGGACGCAGGCTGGCAGTCAGTATGCCGGAGGAGTTGCGCACTTCGGCTGCGCCGCCGGTGGTGGAGACCGTGACGTGCGATGGACCAGTGATTTCAATTTGAACTACGGAATCCCTGGCCGATGGTGCGATGCGTAGCGTGGCGGCCTCCACGACATGACGGGCGCCGTCCTTGACAAGACTGGAACCCTTTTCCAAAACGGTCCGGTCGCGATAGACGCGAACGCGTGAATCGGGTGCAAGCGTGATCTGGACGCTTGCGAGCTGGATAACGGAGCGCGCTGTGGAGGTCTCGACGGGCCGCCTTCGAAGACGGTGCCATTGCCGCGAACAGCCGAGCCGTCGACGCGGAATTCTCCAGCGGATTTCACAAACCCGATCGAGGGGGAGGCTGCCGAAATTGCGAGCAGTGAACCAATGACTAACAGGGACAATGTATATTTGAACATTTGAGCACCAAATATCTGAATTCTGAATTAGAATGTAACATGAATGCAGGGCACCAACCCCTTTTAGTAAATGATTACTTTTGTAAGACGTAAGTGAAGCCGTCGATGTGCGCCGCAACCTAGAGTACTTACTGTCGGTTGCAGGAATTGGTCGAGTGGGCGGTAACAGTGCCTGTAAGACGATGAACTATTACGAAGAGCTCGGGATCGATCGGGACGCGACCATTTCGGAGATCCGCGAGGCGTATAAACTGGCGGCGCGGCTGTTACATCCGGACATACAGCGGGACCAGCGATTGAAAGAGCTGGCCGAGCGAGAGATGAAGCGGCTTGGAGGCATCGTCGCGGTGCTGGTAAATCCTCGGGAGCGCGCCAGATATGACGCAGAGTTGGCCGAGGGAGTCCATCCAGTTCGTACGGCACTCTTCGCGAGGGCCGGCCGGCCGGAGTTGCTGCAGACCGTGGTGCGCCACTGGTTCTGGATTCTGCTGGGATCGACGACGATCGGGATGGGCACGTGGTACGGGTTCGCGCGCGCCGCGGACATTCCTCGCGGACATGCCGCGACCGAGAGTGCGAGGGCGGCAGCCGGGCCGGCGGCAACCCGGGTGGAGCATGCGCCTGAGAGAAGGCGGCCGCTGAAGACACCCGAAGCCGCTGTTGCCCGCCGCGTGGCACAAACGCTACCTTGCGGCCCACCGTGAAGGAGGCCACGGAGCCGGTCCCGGGCGCCCCATTCCCACGCCGGTGAAACCCCAGCCGAGGCGGCGAAGGTTGAGCGGGAGCGGGGATGGCAGCGCAGAAGTGGCCGGCCGAAGCAGTGCGCAACGGCGACGAGTCTCCCTTCGCGGGGGAATGGCTGTACGCGGCGGACGGGCAGAAGGAAGATCGTGCGGGCTCTTATCCGGCGCGATACGTGGAATTTCGCTTGCGCGACAGAGGGTGGGACGCTTGTGGGTGAATATCGGGCGGTGCACACGCTGGTGGACAAGGCCATCTCACCCGAGGTTGTTTTTCACGTACGCGGGGAATCTCCAAGCGGGAACACGGCGACCCTGGACTGGGAGTCGAGCGCCGGAGCAAGGGGACAGTTGGAATTAACGTTGCGGTCGCCGAACCAGTTGCAGGTGAAGTGGTGGACCACGCAGTTCGGCAGGCAGGAGGCACTGAGTTCGGGGATGGCGGTGTTGATGCGCCTGAGGACACCGTGAAGTCCGCGCCGGAATAACGCTATTGCCGGTGACCTGCCCTGGCCGGTCTTTGGCCGCCGCGATATGGTCCGTCCGGTTGGGGTGGGCGGACTACCGGATGCGGCAGGAGACGCTCGTGGGGACGGAGCGGGCGATTGCGCTTACCCCGGCCAATCGGAGTATTATGCGCGGCTGGCATGGCTGGTGTCGGGTGACGATCCGCGGAAGGCCAAGGCGGCCCTCCGCAGCGCGGTAGCGTTGAATCCCTGGGATGCCCGGTCCTGGATCGAATTGGGTCTGCGGGCCGAGACGCCGGGGACGACGCCGCGGCCAACGGTACCTGCTGCAGCGGCGGAAGTGGACCGCATTCCTGCCGCGATGGACGCTGGCGAATTACTATTTCCGGCGCGGCGATATGGACCAGTTCTGGCATTGGGCTAAATAGGCGGCGGCCATGGTGTATGGGGACGCCCAGCCCGTATTCCGGTTATGTGCCAGGGTGGCCGAGGACGGAAACCTCATCCAACGCCTGCAAATCCGGAATCCGGACGTACGCGCCGCGTACCTGTCTTACTTGCTGGAACAAAACCGGGTGGATTTGATTGGGCTGCCGGTCCATCGGGTGCTGGAAGACAACCGGGAGGCGGACGTTCCGTTGTTATTGGCGGCCTGCGAACGGCTTTTGGAAGCGCGGCGGGTGGATGAGGCGGCGGAAATCTGGAACCGCCAGGCAGCGGCCGGAAGGGTCCGTTCCGCGCCCCCGCTGGGCAAGGAGAGCAACTCGTCGCCAATGGCGGTTTTCCGGCGCCGCCTGATTCGCGCGGCTTCGACTGGCGTCTGCCGGTAGTCGAGGGCATCAGCGTTTCGCGCGAGGACGAGGCGCGCGGACTGCGGGTCACGTTGTCCGGGCGCCAGCCGGAAGATTGCGAAGCCCTGGTTCAGTTCGTCCCGCTTCGCAAGACGGCTACGAGTTGAGCTTCGAGTATCGGACACAGGAAATCGCGAGCGGCGGGGGACTCGGATGGCGCATCACGGACGCGGGTGACGGCACCATCCTGAAGGAAGGGCCGAGTCTGGCATCGGAGACCGAACGGGAAGGGCGATTGTCGTTCGAGACGCGCGAGAGTGCCGCCTGGTACGGCTGGCGGTGAGGTACCGGCGGCCTCCGGCACCATCCGCCCGGAAGGGTTCCTGGTCTTGAGGAACGTAGCGCTGAAACCGGCGGCTCAGTTACCGATCGACGGCTCGCGCGTCAGGAAATAAAGAACAACTACAAATAAGGTCAGGGCCGAAGCATAGAGCACTAACTCACGCCGCTTCTGCTTCCAGCGCAAGGAGCCCCGAGTCGCGGCTATTTCCTTTTCGGCGCCCCCGACAGGTTTTGCGACGGGATGGGACCCGAGTAGCGGAAACTCAGGAAACGAAGGCCGCAGTCGCGGCAGCGATAAGGAACGTAACCCACGATGCTGGTGAGGCGCTCTTTCAACCCGGCTCTGTGGGAGCGATGCGCGTTATCTATCTTACATTTGGGACACTGCATGTATCTACCGTCTAAGTCGCATTCTATCTCGATGCGCCCCGAAACTGCCACCAATGTTTCGATGCCGCATCTTCGCGAATTCGTCTTCCTCCCACTAAGTGAGCGCCGTCTATGATGGCTTGCGGATTCTGCGTGAACAGGATGTCCGCTTCTTCTTCCCCATACCTCGACTTGACCACGTCGTATGCCGCATCCAGGCGGGCATGCCGATACTCGGGATCATGGGCGTCGCTCGCCACCACGTGAACCAGCCCTCGCTCCAATAATCGCTTCGCGGTGAGGCAAGCCGTGCGGCCGAATCCCCCGCTAATCGAGAGCGCCGTCACCTGGACCAGGCAGCCCAATTCCACCCATGCTTCGACGCGGTGAGTTTCTGCTGGAGCACCGGGTTACGCTCCGGATGGGTCACCACCGGCACGATGCCGCGCTCGATCAACTGCCGCAATACCTTTTCCGTGTGCTTCCCTACGTGGAAATCCGGACATTCCACCAGTAAGTATTGCTTGCCGTTGATCGAGTATGCGGGCCTGTGCAGCACTTCGTCGATATTGTCGACGCTCAGGTGAAGATCGCATCCACTGTGGATCCTGGGTTTGCCCTCCAGTCCGCGATGCAAGTTCGCTTATACGCTCTTGCAACAATTCAGCCTGATACACAAATGAAGCGTTGGAATGGGGAGTCGCTACAATGTCGGTAGTACCGCTCCCGGCCGCGGCCCGCAGCATGTCGAGACTTTGCTCCATGGCGGTGGCGCCGTCATCAAGGCCCCATATAACGTGGCTGTGAATATCGACCAT
>CAWDWK010000031.1:0-26350 GCA_963805775.1 uncultured Solibacteraceae bacterium
CCGCCGCCGACCCGGCAGACCGCCTTCGATGCCAGCATGCGCACAAGGTCGTCATTGGATCCGCGGCCTAGGGCGGCGTCGAGATCGATCACCTGGATTTCGGGGAACGCGGCGAACTTGCGCAGCATCTCTTCGGGGCTGTCGCCTTCGAGCGCCTTCTCGCGGCCCTGGACTAACTGGACCACTTTGCCGTCCATCAGATCGATGCAGGGAACGATCATCCGGTCACCCGCACCGGGATGCCGTGTTTATCGAGCTCTTCCTTGAGTTGATTCACGGTGTAGGTGCCGTAGTGAAAAATGGAGGCGGCGAGAGCGGCATCGGCGCAGCCTTCGGTGAGGACGCGGACGAAGTGTTCGGGCTTCCCCGCCCCGCCGCTGGCGATGATCGGGATGTGAGTGGCGCGCGAGATGGCCTGGGTGAGGCGGCAATCGAACCCGTCCTGCACGCCGTCGGTATCCATGGAGGTGAGGAGGATTTCGCCGGCGCCGAGCGACTCGCCGCGGGCGGCCCAGGCTACGGCGTCGATGCTTTCGTCGTCGCGGCCGCCGCGGGTGTAGACGTGCCATTCGCCGGGCGCATGGCGGCGTGCATCGATGGCCAGGACGACGGCCTGCGCGCCGAATTCGTTGCTGAGTTCGGTGATGAGCTCGGGACGGCGCACGGCGGCGGTATTGACGGTGACCTTGTCGGCGCCGGACATGAGGATGCGGCGCGCGTCGGCCACGGAGCGTATACCGCCGCCGACGGCGAGCGGGATGAAGACCTTTCGCGCGGTGCGGGCCACGACGTTTGCCATGATTTCGCGGGCGTCGCTACTGGCGGTGATGTCGAGGAAGACCAGTTCGTCGGCGCCATCGCGGTTGTAGCGATCGGCGAGTTCGACGGGGTCGCCAGCATCGCGCAGGTTGACGAAGTTGACGCCTTTGACGACACGTCCGCCGGTGACGTCGAGACAGGGGATGATGCGTTTGGCTAGCACGCGAGCTCCAGGAAGTTGCGGACGATCTGGAGGCCTACGGCTCCGGATTTTTCGGGGTGGAACTGGACTCCGTAGACGTTTTCGCTTTCGAGCGCGGCGGTGTAGGGGAGTTCGTAGGTGCAGGTGGCGCTGGCGCGGGGGTTCTCGGGCACGTAGTAGCTGTGGGCGAAGTAGACGTAGGGGCGGGCGTTCAGGTGGTGAATCAGTTTGGAGGCGGGGCGGACTTCGAGTTCGTTCCAGCCCATGTGCGGGACGCGCGCATCGAGCGGGAAGCGCTTTACGGTGCCGGGATAGATGCCGAGGCCGCGGACTTCGGGGGCTTCTTCGCTGGATTCGAACAGCGCCTGCATGCCGAGACAGATGCCGAAGAAGGGTACTCCGGATTGAATGCGCTGGACTAAGGTTTCACGTACTCCGAGAGCGTCGAGGGCTCGCATCATCTGGCCGAAATGGCCTACGCCGGGGAGCAGAATTTTGGTGGCCGCGAGGAGGCCGGCGGAATCGTGAACCAGCGTGTACTCGCAGCCGAGTTCACCGAGGGTGTTTTGCACGCTGCGCAGGTTGCCGGCGCCGTAATCGAAGATGGCAATCATAAGAGCCCCTTGGTGGAAGGGAGTTGATCTTTCAGGCGCGCGTCTTTGGAGCAGGCGAACTTCATGGCACGCGCGAAACATTTGAAGATGGCTTCGAGTTTGTGGTGGTTGGAGCGTCCGTACATGACCTTGGCGTGGAGGTTGGCTCCGGCGTGATGGACGAAGCCACCGAAGAAATCTTCGGCGAGCTCGGTTTGGAAGTCGCCCACCAGGCGGACCTTGACCAGATCCTTATAGACCAGGGCGGGACGTCCGCCGAGATCGACGGCGACAAGGGCGAGGGTTTCGTCCATGGGCAGGATGAAGTAGCCCGCGCGGTTGATGCCTTTGCGGTCGCCCAGAGCTTTGGCGAACAACTGGCCGAGCACGATGCCGACGTCTTCCACGGTATGGTGCTGATCCACGTCGAGATCGCCATCGGCTTTGAGGGTGAGGTCGAAGCCTCCGTGTTTGGTGAACAGCTCCAGCATGTGGTCGAAGAAACGGATGCCGGTGGAGATATCGTAGCGGCCGCGGCCTTCGATTTTCAAGGCGCCGGCGATACGCGTCTCTTTGGTATCGCGCTGTATGTGTGGCGGTTCTCATGCGGCGAAGACCTCCGGGAGGACGTTGATGTCGTCGATGATGGCCCAGGCGCCTTCCTCCTGGAAGAGGAAGACGAGGTCGATGTAGCGCGGGTTGGAGGGCGCGGCGATGCCGATGAAGGGGACCTTGGCGGCACGCGCGCAACGGGCGTCATCCACGGTGTCGCCGATGTAGTAGACCTTGCGGCCGGGGTTGGCCTCGAGGATACGCAACAGACCTTCGGGGTGCGGCTTGTGGTTTTCCACGTCGTACATGCCGATTATGGGATGGAAGACCACGCTGCCGGCGAAGCGGCGCAAGGTGATCTGGGCATCGGCGGTGGGACGTCCGGTGAACACGGCGAACTCGAATTGACGGTTGAGGTCTTCGAGCAGGCCGGGGCGCGCCACCCATTGTTCGCGGAGGATGAGGCCGCCCTCGCCGTTGCCGAGGAAGATGGACTGAAAGTAATCCTTGGCGGTTTCGAATGGGGTCTCTTTGCCGGCCTGCTTGATGATGTGGTGGCTGAGTTTCCAGTCGTCGTTCCAGCCGCCCTGGTTCTTGTAGTCCTGAATCTGTTCGCGAGTGACTTCGACGCCGGTGAAGTGCTTCACGGTTTGGGCGATGCTCTCGCGGTAACTTTCGGTGACGTCCACCAGGACGCCATCCATGTCGAATACGATCAAGGGTCGATTCATTGGTTCCAGATTTCTTCCAGCGCCGCGAGCAGGCGGCGGGTCTGTTCGCGCGTGCCCACAGTGATGCGGACACAGCCGGGGGCTTCGTAGGAGCGGTCGCGCACCAGGATAGCCTGACCGCGCAGGCGGTCGCGGACTTCGATGGCGCGTTTGCCGAAATGGCCGAGGACGAAATTGGCCGAGCTGGGCACGTACGTGATGCCAAGTTTCTCGAGGCCGACGCAGAGCAGTTCGCGCGCGGCCAGCACTTCGGCGACGTAGTTTTCAATGTAGGCGGTGTCGGCTACCGCGGCCTGGGCGGCCAGTACGGCGAGGGAGTTCACGCTGTACGGCGACTGGGCCTTGTGCAGGTATTGGATGTTGGCCGGGTGCGAGAACAGGCATCCCAGGCGCATCCCCGCCATGCCGAAAACCTTGGAAAAGGTGCGGCAGACGAAGAGGTGGGGGACGCGCTCGATTTCGGTGAGCGCGGTGACGCCGGAGAATTCGTAGTAGGCTTCGTCCACCATGACGACGGCCTTCTTCGCGCGGGCGAGAATGCGCTCGATGGCGAGGAGGCTGAAGCCGGTGCCGGTGGGGTTGTTGGGGTTGGAGAGGATGATGGCTCGGGTTTGGGGCGTGATGGAATCGAGCACTTCCTGGAGAGGAAATTCCATCGACGGCTGCGGGTAGTCGACCTCGGTGACCTTGGCTCCGGCGACTTCGGCGTAGAAGCGGTACATTGCGTAGGCCGGCTTGAGGACGAGGACTTCCTGGCCGTCGTCGATGTAGGTATTGATGAAGACTTGTATGGCCTCGTCGGTGCCGTTGGTGAAAACGAACTGGTCGGGCGAGACGTGGAAGTAGGCCGCGATGGCTTGTTTGGCGGCGGTGTATTCGGGGTAGACGGCCAGGGCGGCGGCGGAGAGATTGGACTTGAGGTAGTCGATAACCTGGGGGGAGCAGCCGACGGTGTTCTCGTTGAAATCGAGGCGGAGTTTGTCGGAGCGTCCTCCGGTGGGCGGGGAATAGGGGGCCATGGCGACTACGGCCGGGCGGGGTTTGATGGCTCCTTTGGGGAGCTTTAGCGGGGGCATGGGGCCTCGGGGATGACCGCTCCCTTACGGTCGCGGCTCTGATTGGGGTCGCTTCGAGACGGAGAAGGACAGGCCGGGAGGCCTGTACCACTGAGGCGGACCTCGACGCTTCTGGCGTGGGCTTCCAGGCCTTCGGCTCTTGCCAGGGTGGTGATGGCGGGAGCTAGTTTGCGGAGGGCGGACTGGGTTAGTTCTTGGACGGAGATTACTTTTAGATAGTCCGTAACGGAGAGGCCTCCGCGCTGGCGAGCGGCTCCGCTGGTGGGGAGGACGTGATTGGGGCCGGAGGCGTAGTCGCCTGCAGCTTCGGGACTGTACGGGCCGACGAAGATGCTGCCGGCGTGCCGAACGCCGGGTATGAGCGCGGCGTCCGGAATGCTCAAGTGCTCGGGCGCGAAACGATTGGAGATGTCCAGGGCCTCCTCCGGGGAGCGTACTAAGATGACGGCGGAGTTTTTGGCAATGGATCTGGCGGCTACGGCAGCTGTGGGCAGCGTGCGCAACTGGCGATCGACCTCGCGGGCCACGGCCTGGGCGAGGCGCTTGGAGGTGGTCAGCAGGATGGCGGAGGCGTCCACATCGTGCTCGGCCTGGGCCAGCATGTCGGCTGCGTAGTGGCGGGGATCGGCGTCTCCGGCAATGATCAGAATCTCGGTGGGTCCGGCGATGAAATCGATGCCGACTTCTCCGGCTAGCAATTTCTTGGCGGCCGCGACGTAGATGTTGCCGGGGCCGACGATGCGATCGGCGCGGGGCACGGTGCGAGTGCCGAAGGCGAAGGCCGCGATGGCCTGCGCTCCACCCATCTGAAATACATTGCGCACGCCCAGAAGGCCGGCAGTTCCGAACACCTCGCCCACGGCTTTGGGGCAGGCGATGCAGATGTTGGGCACGCCCGCCACCTGTGCGGGGACGACGGTCATCATCACGGTGGAGGGCAATGGATAGCGGCCCGCCGGGATGTAGGCAGCTACGGTATCGAGCGGGCGCACGATTTGTCCCAGCTTCAGACCGGGTTTGGCCTGGGCGGTCCATTCGCGCGGCATCTGGCGTTCGGCGTAGGCCCGGATGTTGGCGGCGGCGGTTTCGACGGCCGCGCGGAAGTCCGGCTTGAGAGACTCGCGCGCGGCTTGCAGTTCGGGCTCCGGCACGCGGACGCTCTTGCGCTCGAGGCGATCGAAGTGGCGCGCGTATTCGATGAGGGCATGATCGCCGCGTTGACGGACGGCGTCCAGAATGGGCCGCACCACGGCCTCGGCTTCGGTGAATCGGGCCGCCTTGCGCGCCAGCAGGCGGCCGACCTGATTGCTTTCGAGTATGCGGATCACAGTACGATTTTGTTGAGCGGGTATTCCACAATTCCCTCGCCGCCCGCCTGCTTCAAACGGGGAATGATGTCGCGCACGGTGGTCTCATCCAGGATGGTGTTGACCGCCAGCCACTCTTCGTCGCTGAGGTGCGAAATGGTGGGACGCTTGAGGGCCGGGAGCACGGCGAGCACGGCCGCAAGATGGTCCTTGTGCACGTTGAGCATGAGGCCGACTTTGCCGAGGGCGTTTATGGCGCCATCGAGCAGCATGCGGATATCTTCCAGTTTGCGGCGCTTCTTCGGGTCTTCCCAGGATGCCTTGTTGGCGATCAACTGGGTGTTGGATTCCATTACGGTGTCGATGATTTTGAGATTGTTGGCGCGAAGACTGGAGCCGGTTTCGGTGACCTCGACGATGGCGTCGGCGAGCACGGGCGGCTTGACTTCGGTGGCGCCCCAACTGAACTCCACCTTGGCTTGGACTCCGTGCTTTTCGAGGTAGCGTTTGGTGGTGGCGACGAGCTCGGTGGCGACGATCTTTCCGGCGAGATCGTGCACGGTGCGGAAGGGCGACGCTTCCGGCACGGCCAATACCCAGCGGACTTTGCCGAAGCTCTGCTTGGCGTAGATGAGGTCGGCGACGGCGACGATATCGGCCTCGTTTTCCTGGATCCAATCGCGGCCGGTGAGGCCGGCGTCGAGAATACCGTCTTCGACATAGCGCGCCATTTCCTGGGCGCGGATGAGCATGCACTCGACTTGCGGATCGTCGATGGCGGGGAAATAGGAGCGGCTGCTGGTGGCGATCTGGAAGCCGGCGCGGCGGAAGAGATCGATGGTGGCGTTCTCGAGGCTGCCTTTGGGAATGCCGAGTTTAAGCTTCACGGCTTGCCTCCGTAGATGGCACCGGGATCGTAGGTTTGCGGTTCGTTGACGATCCACTGTTTGTCTTCGAGGCGGCGGAAGAAACAGCTTTCGTAACCTTTGTGGCAGACGCCGGGGCCTTGCGCCTCCACTTTGACGAGCACGGCATCGCGGTCGCAATCGGTGGAGATTTCTTTGACGGCGAGGCGGTGGCCGGAGCTCTCGCCTTTGAGCCACAATTTGCGGCGGGAGCGGCTCCAGAAGGTGGCAAAACCCGTGTCGACGGTCTTGCGGAAGGCCTCCTGATTCATGTAGCCGACCATGAGGACGCGGCCGCTGGCATGATCCTGAATGACGGCGGTGATGAGACCGTCTGATTTTTCGAAATCGAGATTCATTGTGAAGCTACCTGTGTAACAGCAAAAAGCCCGCCGTTTTCGCGGCGGGCGTCCTTTCCGATTCGGATGGAGTGAAAACTAGGACAGGGCCCGTCGCAGGTTGGCATGGGTATGATGATGATGCCTCGCGACGGTGGCCAGTGTCATAAACCACAAGTATAGCAAAGTCGCGGGAAGCACCCCTCTTGGGTTCGTTGGGTTCAGTTGAAAAATGTATCTCCTTGTAAACATGGGACTTCTTTGGTTCTGCAGACGAAAACGGCGGTACACGGATAGAACCCAGGGTTGGGTACAGGGTTCCTACAATTCGATCTATAGCATGGGGGAGGGTCGAGTCTGAAATCGATTGGAGTTAAGTGATTGGGGCCAAAAGGTTTATTTTTCGTAACTGCGGATTAGTTGACAACACAATTAAAAGGCTCGAACAGCCTCGAAATGAATCGTAAGTCGCGTCTTGCGTATTCGTCCAGGTATTCCATTGGTGGTTGTGCTGTCATTGGGGCGCATCTTCGCGCAAAGTGCTCCCGCTTCACCGAATCGTCCGTGGCATTCGGCCGGCGAGCAGCAGATCAAAGACGACGCGAAACGATTCCAGCAGCCCCGATTCGGTATTGAACCGGACAGGGTTTACTCATTGGCGGAACTGGTGGACCTTGCCGAGACACACAATCCCGAGACGCGTGTGGCGTGGGAAAGGGCGCGCGCACAGGCGGCGGCACTGGGCGTGGCGCGGAGCGAACTGTATCCGACCATTGCAGCAGTTGCACTCGCACAGACAGACCGGGCAGAAATTCCGTTCGGAAGCCAATTTTTTCGCCAGACGGTTCAGACGTTTCAGGGGGCGTTAGAGCTGAGCTACACGATTTTCGATTTCGGCGCCCGGGCCGGGCGAATCGCAGCGGCAAGGGCTGAAGTGCTGGCGGCTAACTTCGCGTTTAACGACACGCATCGAAGAATTATTTACCGGGTGGCGCAAACTTACTACCGGCTGCTGAATGCATTGGGCCAGGAGGATGCCGCCCGAGCGAGCCTGACCAACGCGCAGACGGCACAGCAAGCTGCCGAGGAGCGCTTGAAACTGGGGCTCGCGACTTTGCCCGATGTGCTGGAGGCGCGAAGCGCAACGGCACAGGCGGAATACGATCTGCAATCGGTTCTGGGGGCCGAGGAGATTGCGAGAGGGGATCTGGCAACCGTGCTGGGAACGGAGCCCGCGGTTGTGATCCATGTGCAGCCGCTCAGCCAGCTTACAATTCCCGAATCGATGGGCGATTCGGTCGATCTGGCGATAGATCGGGCATTCGCACAGCGGCCGGACCTGATGCAGCAAATGGCCGAAATACGACGTGCGAACGCAGGCGTGAAGGAGGCGCGCGCGGCGTTCTATCCGAACCTTCATCTGGACATCAGACCAAGCGCGCAATCGCTGTACGCGTTACAGCAAACACTTCCCTGGGCCCACAGGGCGGACCTGGAGGGAGCGCTAAGTCTGAACTTGCGCTGGACCGTTTTTGACGGCGGTGCGCGGAAAAATAACCTGGCGAGAGCGGAAGCCAACGTCCGCGCGGCGGAAGCACAGGTGAGCGCTACGCGCGATCAGATTGCGGACGAAGTCTGGGGTGCTTACTCGAATGTAAAGACGGCTCTACGGCAGCGGCAAGCGGCCATCGCACTGCTCGCAGCGGCGAGTCAATCTTACGCGGCCGCCCTGGAGGCGTACAACTACGGCGTGCGAAGCTTCCTGGATGTGACTGCCGCCCAAAGGACCCTGGCGCAGGCCCGCTCGACCGATGTGTCGGCGCGGACGCAGGTTCTCACCACGCTGGTGGACCTGGCTTTTGGAACGGGGAGTTTGCTGCGATGAAACGCCAGGAGAAATGGAGGAGGTACGGGCTGATTGCGGCTTCGCTTCTGCCGGCGAGCTGTGCACGGGCTCCCGCCTTCGACCTGATCGGCTCGTTCTTTCCGGCCTGGCTGGTGTGCCTGGTCGCGGCGATTCTGCTTACGGTTCTCACCGGATGGCTGTTCTTCCGTCTGCGGGTAGCGCTGGCTCCTCCGATCTTGATTTACCCGAGCCTGACTGCTTTGTTTGCATGCGGACTGTGGCTGATCTTCTTTCGTTAGTGAGGGAGCATGGCTATCGATACGAATACGAAACCTCGCAAGGTTCTGGGCCGATTGATCAGTGTTGGTATCGTGATCGCCGCGGTGGCCCTGGGCCTGTTGGCAATTTACAACAGCAACTACTATCCGCGAACCGACGATGCAGAAATATTTGCGAATTTCATCGGGATCGCTCCGCAGGTGGACGGCCCAATCATCCGGCTGAACGTGCACGACAACCAGTTGGTGAAGGAGGGCGAATTGTTGTTCGAGATCGACGACCGGCCCTACCGGTACGCACTGGAAAGGGCGATATCCGAACAAGCTACCCTTGAAGGCCAGATTGAAGACGAAAGTCGAAGGATCGCCGCGCTGGTTAGCGGGGTCTCGGTTGCGCAGGCCAATATTCAGGGGTCGGAAGCGGACATAACCCGATTCGCGGCGGCGGTCGACCAGGCGCGAGCCGACGTGGCAAACGCAGAGCAGGGCGTAAAGCGGGTCAGGGCGGAGTGGACCTACGCGAATAGCAATCTGCATCGCATTGAGCCGCTGCTGGAAAAGCAGTTTGTCACAGCGGATCAGGTGGACCGGGCGCGAGCATCGGAAATCGCCGAGGCAGAGGCCCTTAAGCAGGCGTCATCGCAACTGGAACTCTCAAAGGCGGGATTGAAGTCGGCGCAGGCGCAGTACGAACGTTCCAAGGCTCTGCTGGAACAGAGCAAGGCCCAACACCAACAATCGATCCATGCCGTCACTACGCTGGAACCGCTGGTCAACCAGCGCGGGGCGAGGGACTCGGCGGTGAAGACCGCGCGGTACAACCTGGACAATTGCCGTATTAAGGCGCCGTTCGAGGCACGCGTGACCAACCTCACGATTTCGGAAGGCGCCTACGCACATACGGGCCAGCAAGTGTTCACGCTGATTGATGCGCGCACCTGGTGGGCGATAGGAAACTTCCGTGAAGGCACGCTGCATCATATCGCGCCGGGGATGCCGGCCGATGTTTATGTGTTGGCGAAACCGAATGTTCGCTTTTCCGGCGTAGTGGACAGCATCGGTTTCGGCGTGGCGCCTAATGCCGATGTTTTTGGCACCTTAGGTCCCGGTCTGCCCGACGCACAGCGAACGCTGAACTGGGTGCATCTGGCCTCGCGATACCCGGTCCGTGTCCGCGTGAAGGATCCCCCTCCCGAGCTGTTTCGAATCAGTGGGTCGGCGGTGGTAATCATCCGCGGGCGTTGAAGATGGCCAGCATCGCGCAGACAGTATCGGAGTCTCACGCGCCGCTGGCCTGGTTCGGGAAGTTTCTCAAAGAGGAACTCGCTCCATACCCTGGACGGTTTGACACGGTTGCCCGCATGGTGATTGCGGCGACTCTGGCGATGATCGTCATTATGACCTTTCGCATTCCCTACGGGTTCCAAGGCGCGATCCTCGGCCTTCTCATTTCTCGCGAGGATCCGCAGACTACCCTGCGATCGGCGGGATCAATGGCCTTCATTACCGGCATAGGCGCGGCATGGGTTCTGGCGTCTATGTGGCTTTTTGCCGATGTCCCCGAGCTGCATTTTCTGTGGAATATCGGCGCATTCTTCATCGTCTTCTACGGTCTCAGCGCGATCGCCAATTACGGTGCCGTTATCATATTTGCCATAATGATCGCGATTGCGGTTCCCTTGTGGGACCGCCATGTGCCCGCCGAAACTAATGTGGAAGATACGCTGTGGCTAGTGTGCGGAGCGCTGGTCGGATGCGTGATCACCGCGCTTGTAGAAGTGGCGTTTGCACAAATAAGACCTAAGGATCAACTTGTAGGCTCCATTGCCGACAGGCTGGCGTCCGTTGAAGAGTTACTTTCCTTATATTCAGAGGGCCGGCCCGTGGACGCGGCGGCGGAAAGCAAAATCACACGATTTGCCATGCTCGGAACGTCACGACTGCGGCGAATCTTGCGGCGTTCCACTTACTCACGGAATTACAGGGAACGGATGGGCGCAGTTATCGCATTGACGGGGAGACTGGTAGATATCGCGGCGAATGTGACACATCTTAGTATTCACGTTTCCGCGGATGACCGGAAACGGATTAGCGACTTAGCTGCGGGTATCGCCAGCATTCGCACCGATCTGCTCAGTCAGCGAGTTCCAGGGCGCCTTGCGACGAGCGACCAGAGCGCATCGTCCGCCGGCGTTCCGTTGTTGCGGGAGATGGAAACTGCCGTGGCGCAAATTCCTGCCGTGTTTTCGGGTTCCGTATCAATCGGTGAATACGCTGCCGGGCAGGGGGATGAGAACCGGCGATCGACCATTTTCGCGCCAGATGCGCTGTCGAACCCGGAGCATCTCAAGTTCGCGCTGAAAGGCGGCCTGGCGGCAAGTCTCTGCTACATCATCTACAATGCCATCGCCTGGCCGGGCATCAGTACGTCGGTCACCACCTGCCTGCTGACAGGCTTGACTACGATCGGCGCGTCCCGGCAGAAACAGGTGCTGCGATTCGCGGGGGCGATCGCGGGCGGCTTCGTGTTCGGGATGGGCGCGCAGATATTCATTCTGCCTCATGTCGACTCAATTACCGGATTCACGATTCTCTTCGTTGCCGTCACCGCAGTGGCGTCGTGGTTCATGACCAGCAGCCCCCGGCTGTCCTACTTCGGAGTGCAGATCGCGGTAGCATTCTACCTGATCAACCTGCAGGAGTTCGCGATGCAGATATCGCTGTCGGTAGCGAGGGATCGCGTGGTTGGCGTCCTGCTCGGACTGCTTATGATGTGGCTGGTCTTCGACCAGCTATGGAGTGTTTCCGCAGGGGCCGAGATGAAGAAGACATTTGTTTCGACGCTGCGATTGCTGGCGCAATTGGCGACGGACCCGCTTCCGGGAGAGGGAAAGCCGGCAATCGACCGCAGTTATGCTCTTCGCGAGACGATCAATGCAAACTTTGACATGGTGCGAGCTCTCGCCGACGGGGTGGTGTTCGAATTCGGTCCTTCGCGGCAGGAGGACATGGCACTGCGTAGTCGAATCCGGCGGTGGCAACCGCAACTGCGGCTGCTTTTCGTGACACGAATTGCGCTGCTGAAATACCGGCTGGAGCTTCCAGGTTTCGAATTGCCGGCGGAAGTGGAGACGGCACAAGAGGAGTTTGACGACCGGATGGCCGGAATGTTGGAGGGCATGGCGGACCGCATCGACGGCGTCGTACCGGGGGCGAAGGCGGACCTGGAGGGTTCGGGTGAGGAGCTGGAACAGACGGTCCGGAGGTGCTGTTCGGTGGGAGCGGAGGAGGCACTCACGCCGGAAGTGGAGACATTTCTTGCTTTGTCGCGCAATATTGCGAGCTTGACGATGTGGTTGGATGGGGAGATTGGTATTTAGCGCTCCTTACGCCGGCATGGGAAACAAACGAGAAGACGAGTTCACCGCGGAGACGCTGAGATCAGCGCAGAGAAGGCGCTGGGGTGATCCGAGTTTGTCGCTGAGACAGCGGAGGGGAGATCCTGCGGGTCTTGGCGAGTGCTTTAGGGATGCGCCGAGGCAGGATAGAATTTTCCTCTTGCTTACCGAGGGGAGTAGTGATATTCTCGCTCGGTAACCGATAGGAGGGCGCATGAGCAGACCATCCGACCTGGTCCAGGGAACGCTGGACTTGCTGCTTTTGAAGATTCTGGCTCTGGAGCCGCTGAATGGTTGGGCCATCAGTCAGCGTCTCAAACAGGTTTCGGGCGACATCCTGCAAGTGAGCGACGGGTCGCTCTACCCCGCACTGCACAAGTTAGAGCAGGAGGGGTGGATCAGCGCCGAGTGGAAGGCTAGCGAGAACAACCGGCGGGCGAAATTCTACTCGCTGACGCGATTGGGCCGCAAGCAACTTCAAAAAGAGACGGCCAACTGGACGCGGCTCTCTGATGCCATCACGCAGGTGGTGCGGCTCGAGGAGGCATAGCCATGCGCGTGGAACACTGGATATACGCGGTGCCGCTGCGCTTGCGATCGCTTTTCGATCGCCGGCGGGTGGAGCAGGATCTGGATGAAGAGTTGCAGTATCACCTGGAGCGCAAGACTGAGGAATATATCGCGCAGGGCCTGACACCGGAGGAATCGCGCCGGGCTGCTCTGCGCGCTATGGATGGTCTCACGCAGCACAAAGAGGAGTGCCGCGACATGCGCAAGGTCAACCTCATTGACGACACTCTTCTGGATATACGGTACGCCTTGCGCGTGCTTGCGAAGTCTCCTGGTTTTACGGCAGTCGCCGTTCTGACGCTGGCGCTGGCGATGGCTGCAAACTCGGTGGTTTTCGGCATTTTGAACGCGCTGATCCTGCGGCCGATGGATCTGCCGCAGGCGGAGACGCTGTACGCAATTCAGCGCAAGAGCGATCACTACGGGGCCGAATCGTACCCGAACTATCTCGATCTGCGCGATCGCAATCGCAGCTTTGACGGCCTGGCCGCGTATTCCATCGAGGCGGCGGGGATGGATGCGGGCGACAATCCTTCGCGCGTCTGGCTCGAACCCGTGAGCGGCAACTACTTCGACGTATTGCGGATTCGGCCATACCTGGGCCGCTTCTTCCACAGTTCCGACGAGCATGGCCCGAACAGCGCTCCGTATATCGTGCTCACCTACGGATATTGGCGCACGCATTTTCAAGACGATCGGGGCGTGGTAGGGCGTGTGGTCCGGGTGAACAAGCACCCTTTTACCATCCTGGGTGTGACACCGCCGGAGTTTCACGGGACCCTGTTGTTTTTCTTTCCGGATTTCTTTGTGCCGCTTGTGAACCAGGAACAGGTTGCAGGGTCGAGCTACCTGGACGCGCGGGGAAACCGCGCTCTTTTGCAGGTGATGGGGCATCTGAAGGCTGGAGTCACACCAGAACAGGGGGCTGCCGATTTGAACTTCACCGGCTCCTGGATTGAAAAGAACTATTCGAAAGACGCCGGTTCAATGGTCCACCTGTTGGGCCGTCCTACGTTCAATGGCGACTTCCTGGGCCGTCCGGTGCGGGCATTTGTCGCGGGATTGATGCTGCTGGCAGGGTTGATCCTCCTGGCGGCATGCGCCAACCTGGGCAGCCTGTTTGCGGCGCGCGCGGCCGACCGTGGGCGGGAGGTGGCGCTGCGACTGGCGCTGGGGGCGAGCCGCGGCCGCATTCTGCGGCAGCTTCTGACCGAGGCGATGATCATTTCCCTGATTGGCGGCGCTTTTGGTTTATGGGGCAGCATCGGGCTGCTGCGCGGTTTAAGCGGGTGGCAACCACTATCCAGATTTCCGATCCACATACCGGTGCACGCGGACGGAAGGGTCTATGGAATGGCCCTCGTACTGGCCTTGATGAGCGGGATCCTGTTCGGCCTGGTTCCGGCGCGGCAGGTACGCAGGACGGATCCGTACCAGATCATCAAAGCTGGGCCGACAGGAGTGGTTGGCCGGCGGATTGCGGTCCGCGACCTGTTGCTCGTGGTACAGGTTGCGATCTGTGCCTTGCTGGTGACTTCTTCGATGGTGGCGGTGCGGGGATTGGAGCGCTCGCTGCACGGAGATGTCGGTTTTGAGCCGCGCAATGCGATGCTGGCGAATACCGCACTGGAAATGGCCGGTTACCGCGAAGAGTCCATACCCGCCATGCAAAGGCGAATGATCGAGGCTATGGAGACGATTCCCGGCGTCAAATCCGTCGCATTGACGAGTGTGCCGCCGCTGGATCAGGGCTGGACCACGACGACGGTCTTTGCCGACGAAACCACCGACCTGCGGCCATCGAATGCCGCGGCCAGACCCTTCCTCTTCGAGATATCACCCGAATACTTCCGTGCGGCGGGGACCGCCCTGCTCGCGGGAAGGAGCGTCACGTGGCATGACGATTCCAATGCGCCGCGCGTAGCAGTAATCAACCAGGAGTTCGCGCGCAAAATTTTCGGCTCCGTGGGTGGCGCGCTGGGCCGTTATTACAAGACGCGGGACGGAGCGCGCATACAGGTGGTGGGCGTTGTCGAAAACGGCAAGTACATGAGCCTGACGGAGGATCCGCAGCCGGCGATGTTTCTCCCCATTCTGCAATCGCCGGCGAGCAACGCATGGCTCGTGGTGCGCTCGGACCGCGATCCCCAGGAGCTGGGGGCTGCGATCAGGCAGAAACTTCACGATCTGGATGCGTCGCTGCCAGCGTTCATTGTGACGTGGAACCAGGACCTGGAGGGCGCTTTATTCGCTTCGCGAGTGGCGACGGTGGCGCTGGGCTTGATGGGCTTGATGGGCGCGGTTCTGGCGGTGACGGGCATTTTTGGAATGGCGGCGTACTCGGTGAGCAAGCGGCTCCGGGAGTTGGGAATCCGGATCGCGCTGGGGGCGCAGCGTAAGGACGTGCTACGGGCGGGGTTGGGGAGGGCATTGAAATTGCTGGCTTTGGGTTCGGCATCCGGGCTGATATTGGGAATCCTCTTCGCCCGGGTGCTGGCCGCGATTGTGTACCAGGCAACCCCGCGCGATCCGCTCGTATTGGCCGGGGTTGTGCTGGCGATGTTGTTTCTCGGGCTGCTGGCCACGTGGATTCCAGCGCAACGCGCTCTGTCGCTGAATCCTTTGAACTTGCTGCGGGAGGAGTGATCCTGTTGAAGCGTGGCCGGCTTGCTTTCGTTGGCGAGAAGCGGGTCCAGGGGGACCCGCGCGGACCAGGGGGTCCGCCCCACGACGAAACAAGTGTTACATCACATGGCGTGGAACACGGGCGGCCGCTTGGCGTATAGTCTCGGAAGGAGACACGGCGAGCGGCAGATTTTTTTTTGCCCGGCTGTCGAAAACGGCCGGTGTCGAACGATATTAATGTGACGGAGTCGAAAGGAGGGGGGCCCGGTTATGACAAAGTTGGATTTACGCGAAACGCCAGGAGTTTTTTGGCGCGATGTGAAGTACGCGCTTCGCTCGCTCGCCGCAGCTAAGGGGCTGACGATTACAGTCGTGCTGACACTGGCACTGGGAATCGGAGCCAATGCCGCGATCTTCACGTTGGTGCGCGGGGTTCTGCTGCGGCCGTTAGTGAATCGGGACGAAGACAGGCTGATTTACATACGGCAGAGCGCGCGGGGCATGGGGATGGAGAATGCGGTGTTTTCCGTGCCGGAACTGCTGGACCTCAAGCAGAGCGTGAAATCATTGAGCGCGTTCGGCGATTTTTCGGAAATCGGTTTCACGCTGAACGGGCTCGGCGAGCCGCGCGAGGTGCGAGCGGGCGTTGTCGGCGGCACGTACTTCGACGTGATGGGCCTGCGTCCGGTGTTGGGACGGCTGTTGGATATGCGAGACGACGGGCCGGCGGCCGCGGGCGCGGTGGTTCTGACGTATCGCTTCTGGACTACCGCGCTGAAGAGCGACCCGAAGGTGCTGGGAAAGGTGGTGAGGCTGGGATCGTTCGGATCGCGCACGGCGACGGTGGTAGGGGTATTGGAACCATCGGTTCCGTATCCGGCCGAGACCGAGATCATCGCCAACATTGTGACTAGTCCACACCACCTGTCGGCGACGATGGCGACGGGCCGGGTGCATCGGATGACCGAGCTGTTTGGCCGGCTGGCCCCAGGCGCGACGCTGGAACAGGCCCGTGCCGAGCTGAGGGCGGCACACGCCGCAATGATGAAAGAGCATCCCGAGGCGTATCCCGTGAAGTCGGACTTCCGCATTAACGCGGTGCTGCTGCGCGACCAGATTACGTCGAAAGCGAGGACGGTGCTCTGGGTGCTGCTGGCTGCGTCGGGACTGGTGTTCGTCATCGCGTGTTCGAATGTGGCCAACCTGATTCTGGCGCGGACGATCCGGCGGGAAGGCGAGCTGGCGATCCGGGCCGCGCTGGGTGCGAGCACGGCTGCGCTGCGGCGCGTCCTGCTGGTGGAGTGCCTGCTGCTGTGCGGCGCGGGCGCGGCGCTGGGAGTACTGAGCGCGCGGCCCATGGTGGCGATTCTGGCGCGGTACGCGTCGCGGTTCTCGGTGCGCGCGCTGGATCTGACGGTGGATTCGAGCATGCTTTGGGTGGGCGCCGGACTGGCGCTGGCGGCGGCGGTGCTACTGGCGTTTGTGCCGCGGCTGCCCTCGGGCGACCGGTCGAACGGGATCAGCCTGTCGAGCGGGAGCGTGCGGATGACGGGCGGTGCGGCGCGGCGCCTGCGGGCGTTCGCGATTACGCAGATCGCGGCGTCGTTTGTGCTGCTGGCGGGCGCCACCATGCTGCTGAAGACGCTGCTGGCACTGCAGGCGGTGAACACGGGGATTGACACGCGGCGCGTGCTCGCGATCAACGTGCCGGTGATGTCGTATGGGCGGACGGACGACCAGATCGTTGGATTCTACAAGGAAGCGATGCGACGCGTACGCGAGTTGCCGGGTGTGGACGGCGTGGCCCAGGGCACGCTTACGCCCTGGCGCGAGGGAGGCGCTTTCGGCCCGGGCATGCAATTCGCGGTGGAAGGTTACGCTCGCGGGACGGCGGAAGACGATCCGCGCGGGCAATTCCGCATCGTGTCGCAGGGATTTTTCGCGGCACTCGGCGTGCCGATGATCGCGGGGCGCGATTTCAACGATCTCGACCGCAAGGGTAGCGAACCGGTGACGATTATCAGCCAAACGGTGGCGCAGCGGATGTTCCCGGGCCAGGAGGCGGTGAACCGGCACCTCACGTGGACGGACCCGGTCCTGCAGTTTACCGGTATGAAGCCGACGCCGATGCGCATCATCGGGGTGGCCGGGGATATCGACGATGAACACCTGGTTCCGGGGCCGACGCTGACTGTGTATATGCCGTTCGGGCAGGGACCACTTTTCGCCGGGCGGCTGTTCGTGCACGTTCGAACGGATCCGTATGCGCTGATCACCCCGATCTCGCGGACCATACGCAATCTCTCGGTGGACCAGCCGGTGGAGCGCGCGGCGACGCTGGAGGACGTCCGCGCGGAGGTGCTGACGCCGGACCGGTTGAACGCGATGGTGTTTGGCGGGTTCGCGATGGTGGCGCTGACGATTGCGGTGGTGGGCGTGGCGGGCGTGCTGGCATTTTCGGTGAGCGCACGGACGAGGGAATTCGGCATACGGCTGGCGATCGGGTCGCAGCCGCGGCATCTGCTGGGGCGGGTGATCGCGGAGGGCACGGTGATTACGGCAGTGGGCATTGGCGCGGGGCTGGGGGCGGGGCTCGTCCTCCAGCAAGTTGCGGGAAGTTATTTCGAGAGCGTAAAAATGCCGGGGGCATGGGTCGTGGTCGGGGCGGCGGGCGTATTGCTGGCAGCGGCGGTGGCGGCGTCGGCGTGGCCGGCGATGCGGGCCGCTCGCGTGGATGTGATTCAGGCGTTACGCGCGGACTAATTCCCGCTGCATCAGGACGGTGTCGACCCACCGGTCGAACTTGAAGCCGACGGCGGATAGCGTGCCTACATGACGGAAGCGGAAGTGCTGGTGGAGGCGTATGGAGGCGGCGTTGGCGCTATCGCCGATGACGGCAATCATCTGCCGCCATGGTCCCTGTTCGCAATGTTCGATCAGGGCTGCGAGCAGGGCACGGCCGCAACCGCGCGCGACGTGATCTGGATCGACATAGATGGAGTCTTCCACGGTAAAGCGGTAGGCCGGGCGCGGGCGGTACGGACTTGCGTAGGCGTAGCCGACGACGGCCTGCTGGTGTTCGGCAACGAGGTAGGGCATGCCAAGCTCCAGGATGGTGGCGCGGCGTTTGGCCATCTCGCCTGGAGGGGGCGGGTCGAGCTCGAAGGTTGCGGCGCTGTGCAGGACATGGTGGCCGTAGATGCGCGTGATGACGGGCAGGTCGTCCTCGGTGGACGGCCTGAGGTGGAAGTGGTTCATCTTAATTAGTCAAGCATGACAGACGACGAAAGGCGATCGTCTGTCCTACCGGATTCGTGGCAGACTGAAGGGACATGCGCGTTGTCGTTGATGCCACACCGCTGCTGGTGCGCAGCGCGGGCGTCAAGAACTACCTCTTTCATTGGATATTGCATCTGCGGCGGGCGGCGGGAGGTGCGACAGTCGGCACGTTCCCGGCGATGGAACGGGTACGCGCGCTGGATCACGAGGCTTCGATGGCGGGTCCGGTGCGCACGTTCAGCGGGTTGGCGGCGCTCGGGATCTCGAATCACACGGGAGTTCCGCTGGTGGATTGGATGGCGCGCGGCGCGGACGTGTTTCATGCGAGCGTGCTGGTGCGGCATCCGCCTTCGCGGCCGCGATTGACGGCGACGGTACACGATCTCACGGGGTTTCCTGATGCCGGAGCTGCATCCACGTTCGAACCTGGTGGCGGAGCGGAGTTTCGCGCAACTGGCGCGACGGGCCGACGGGCTGATCGCGGTATCGGAGTGCACGCGGCAGGACGCGGTGCGCACGCTGGGGATCGCGCCGGAGAAGATTTGCACGATCCATTCCGGGGTGGCGGATGAGTTTTTCGACCCTCCGGCGGCGCGGGTGGACGAGGTGCGGGCGCGGTACGGATTGCAGCGGCCGTTTGTGCTCTTCGTGGGGACGATTGAGCCGCGCAAGAATGTGGACCTGCTGCTGGATGCGTATGAAGCGTTGCCGGCACCGCTGCGCGAGCAATACAACCTGGTGGTGGCGGGTCCGACGGGGTGGGCGGCGGAGACGCACGGTGGCGCGCCTGCGGGTCGGTGCGCTATCTGGGATATGTTCCGGAGCGGGACCTGGCGCCGCTGACGGCGGCGGCCGAAGTGTTTGTGTACCCGTCGTTGTACGAGGGCTTTGGATTTCCGGTGGCGCAGGCGATGGCGGCAGGGGTGGCGGTGATCACGTCGAACGTGTCTTCGCTGCCGGAGGTGGCGGGAAGCGCGGCGCTGCTGGTGGATCCGCGGAGCCAGAGCGAATTGCGGGCGGCGCTGATTCGGCTGTTGGGTTCGGCGGATCTGCGGCAGGCGCTGGGGATGGCGGGGCGTGAACGGGCGCGCGAATTCCGGTGGGAAGTCTGCGCGCGGAAGTCGCTGGAGTTCTTCCGCAATGTCACCGGGGAGTAAACGTTGGATAACAATCGGCATTCTCCACAGTGAACTTGTTCCGCGGACGTGGGACTTGATGTACTCGTAGCAGCATCGAGAACAGTCATGACGAGTACCGAGTATATGCCCTTGACCGACACGAAGACGCTGGCCCAGCGCCTGGACGAGGGGCGATTGCCACCGGCGGAGGCATTACGCTACGCCATCCAGTTGGCGGGTTCCCTGCGCGAGCTTCACGAGAGGGGAAGGACGCAAGGGGCGGTGACTCCGTCCAACGTTGCTTTGTCGGCGGGCGGGGTGGAATTACTGCCCGGATCGTCCAGTGCGATCACATCGTACACTGCTCCGGAGGTAGTTCGGGGAAGCGCGGCGGACATGCGGAGCGACATCTTCGGGTTCGGCGCGATACTGTTCGAAATGTTCACCGGGCGGCGGGCCTTCGATGGCGAAAGCCGCGCCGCACTGATGGCCAGCATTACGAAATCTCCGACTCCGTCGACGGGAATGGCGGCGCTGGATCGCGTGTTGGGTTCGTGTCTGGTAAAGGATCCGGATGCGCGCGCGTCGCACATGCGGAGGGTCGTGATGGAGCTGAAGCTGTTGGGTGTGCCGGCGCGCCGCGAACTCGCGAATCGACAGGGCGGTGAACAGGGCTTCGAAGCGCTGAACGCGCGCATCGGCGAGATCGAGCGCGCGGTGGAGGAGATTCGCCGGCATATGGCGCATTTCGAACACAGCGTGGCGGCGGACCTGGTGGATATAGAACGGAGCATTAAGGCGCAGGCCGCGGCGATCGATTCGTCGCGCACCGCGATGTCGCAAACCGACGACCTGGTGGAACGCGTGGTGGAGGCGTTGGAAACGCTGGAGACGACAGTGCTGGACAAGGGCGCCAAGCGATCCGCTCCAGCGGTGAATTAGAATTGGCCATTTCGAGCTGTCATTCGACCATACGACCCTAATATTTGATACGATACGGCCGAGGGACGCCCACGTATGGCTTTCGATCAATTCACTCGACGACACTTTTTTTATGGCACGCTGCTGGCGGGAGCGGTTCCGGCCGGCGGGTTTGGCAGCACTCCTTCCTTAAAAGCGCTGGGGTACAAATCACCGAATGAGAAGTTGAATATCGCCTCGATCGGCGCCGGCGGCAAGGCGGCGAGCGATATACACGGGTGCGCGCCGACGGAGAATATCGTCGCGCTGTGCGACGTGGATGACAAGCAGGCGGCGGCCATCTACAAGCAGTTCGAGAAGCCTCCGAAGTACAAAGATTTCCGCAAGATGCTGGACAAGGAAGGCAACAGCATCGATGCAGTGATCGTGACCATACCGGACCACATGCATGCGACGGCGGCGATTCATTGCATGGAGCGCGGGAAGCACGTTTACACGCAAAAGCCGCTGGTGCGCACGATTAAGGAAGCGCGCATGATGGTGGAGGCCGCCAACAAGTACAAGGTGGCCACGCAGATGGGCAACCAGGGCTACTCGAACGAAGGCACGCGGCAGTGCGCGGAGATGATCTGGAGCGGTGAGATCGGCAACGTGACTGAGGTTCACGCCTGGACGGACCGGCCGATCTGGCCGCAAGGGCTGACCTCGATTCCGGCGGCGACGCCGGTACCGCCGACGCTGGATTGGGATCTGTGGCTGGGGATCGCGAACTTCCGCGAATATACTTCGGGCGGCGAAGGGTATCCGGAAGCGCGTTTCGGTGGCAATTTCTACCAGCATTTCAACTGGCGCGGGTTCTACGATTTCGGCTGCGGCGCGCTGGGCGACATGGCGTGCCACATTCTGGGCGCGCCGAATATGGCGCTGAAGCTGGGCGCGCCGACGTCGGTGGAGTGCATCAAGAAGGAAGGCGCGAGCAACTTCCAGTTCCCCAAGGCGTCCACCATCAAGTTTGAGTTTGCGGCGCGCGGCAACATGCCGCCGGTGACGCTGTACTGGTACGACGGGCTGAAGGAACAGCCGAAGATCAAGGGCGTGCCGGAAGGCGAATACCTCGGCGACCTGCCCCGCGTAGGCGGCGGCGGGCGCGGACAGGGTCGCGGCGCGGGTGCGGCGGCAGGGGCGGCAGGTGCTCCGGCGGCGGGGCGCGGACCGGCCACGGACCAGACGAGCGGCTTCGTAGGCAATGTGTTCCATTGGAACGATGCGTACCTGCCGGGTTCCGAGCGCTTGCGCGTGACACCCGACGGCAGCGTGTTCATCGGCGACAAGGGCATGATCACTACCGGGACGTATGGCGAACAGACGCGCCTGCTGCCGGTGGAGAAGATGCGCGACTACAAGTTCCCCTCGCCGTTGTTGACCCGTTCGCCGGGGCATTATCGCGATTGGATCCGGGCCTGCAAGGGCGGCGACCCGGCCTGTTCGAACTTCAACGTGTCGGCGCCGTTCGTGGAGTGGATGCTGCTGGGCGTGATCGCTCTGCGCGTGGAAGGCAAGCTGGAATACGACCAGGCGAAGATGCGGATCACGAACAACGTGGAGGCGAATAAGTATTTGGTGCCTACGGTACGCAAGGGCTGGTCGATCACGTAGGGCGGCTTGTCCGAGCTGCGCTCGGATGGCCGATTTCCAATCGGCCGCAGGCTACCAGCCTGCCCCACATCTGATGGGGAGGGTCAACTACACTGAAGGTTGGTCCTCGTTCAGAACGTTTCCAAGCTTTATCGTTTGTACCGCCGTCCCAGCGACCGGCTGCGCGAATTGCTGCCGGGCAGCGGACGGCACCACAGCGATTTCTGGGCGCTCAAGGATATCGGCTTCGAGGTGGAAAAGGGCGAGGTGCTCAGCCTGGTGGGGCCGAACGGCTGCGGCAAGAGCACACTGCTGCAGATCGTCAGCGGCATCCTGCAACCTACGACGGGACGCGTGGTGACGCGCGGGCGGATTGCCGCGCTGCTGGAACTGGGCGCGGGCTTCAATCCGGAATTCTCGGGCCGGGAGAACGTCTACCTCAACGGCGAAATCATGGGGCTGAGCCGCGGCGAGATCGATAAGGCGATGCCCTCGATCGAAGCCTTCGCCGAAATCGGCGAGTTCATCGAGCGGCCGGTGAAAGAGTATTCGAGCGGCATGTACGTGCGGCTGGCATTCTCCACGGCGATCCACGTGGATCCGGAGATCCTGATCGTGGACGAGGCGCTGGCGGTGGGCGACGCGGTGTTCGCCAACCGCTGCGTGCGCAAGTTCGAGGAACTGCGCGCGCGCAAGATCACGGTGCTGTTCGTCTCGCACGATCTGGGGCTGGTGAAGGCGCTCTCCGACCGCGCCATCCTGCTGCTCAACGGCCGCATCGAAGCGCAGGGCACGCCGAACGACGTGATCAATCGCTATATCGGACTGGTGCTGGAACGGCAGCAGGCGCGCAATAAGACGGAGGAGCGCGTGCGCGGCAGCTTCCGTCACGGCGATGGCACCAGCGAAATCCTGAGCGCGGAGATTCTGAATGCGCGGGGCGAGGCGGTGACTTCGGTGGCCAGCGGCGAGCCGATCACGATCCGCGTGCGGTCGCGCTTCCATGCGGCGACGCACGACCCGATGGTGGGGATTCTGCTGCGCACGCGCATCGGCATGGACGTCTACGGCACCAACACGCGCATCGAGCAGATGGCGCTGGGCGATTTCGAGGCGGGCGACGAACTCGAAGTGGATTTCCAGGTGGACTGCTGGCTCACGCCGCAGCAATATACGCTGACCGTGGCCACGCAGGACGCCGATGGTTCGAGCCACGACTGGCTGGACGACGCGATCGCGTTCGACGTGGTGGACACGCGGGTGGCGGCGGGCGTGGCCAACCTGAGGGCCAAAGTGGAATGGCGCGTCTCACGGTAAAGGTGCATCCGCGCGCGAAACGTTCCGCGATCGCGGGCCGGTTGGGCGAGGCCTGGAAGCTGTCGCTGGCGGCGCCGCCGGTGGACGGCAAGGCGAACGACGAGTGCGTGCGCTTCTTCGCGGAGCTCGCCGGGGTGCCGCGTTCGCGGGTGCGCATCGTGACGGGCTTGACAAGCCGCACTCAAGGTTGTGGAGATTGAGGGAGTCCCTCAAGAAGATTTGGAAAGGCGTTTGAGCGTTTAAACCATGAACCTCGCTGAGATACAACAGGAACTTCGCAAGCAGAAGCTGGACGGGTGGCTCTTCTTCGATCACCACCTGCGCGATCCGCTGGCCTACCGGATCCTCGGACTCACGCCCGGGAAGGGGCCGACGCGCCGCTGGTATTACATGATTCCGGCGGAGGGCGAACCGAAGGGCATGGAGCACCGCATCGAGCGCAATCAACTGGCGGGACTGCCGGGGGAGAAGATCGCCTACTCGAGTTGGACGGAGCAGGTGGCGGCGCTCGGCAAGCTGACGGCGGGGATGAAGCGCGTCGCGATGGCGTATTCGCCGATGTGCGCGGTGCCTTACGTCGCGATTGTGGACGCGGGAACGGTGGAACTGGTGCGCAGCCTGGGCGTGGAGGTGGTGACCGCCGCGGAGCTGATTCAGATCTTCGAAGCGCGCTGGACTCCGGCGGCGCTGGAGACGCACCTGGAGGCCGGGCCGCCGCGTGGACAAGGTCCGCGCCGCCGCGTTCGAACTGATCCGCGAGCGCACGCGCAACGGCGCTGCCGTTGCAGGAAGTGGAGGTCAAGGACTTCGTGCGCAAGGGCTTCGCCGACGCCGGCCTGCTGACGGACAGCGGCCCCATCGTGGGGTGCAACGCCAACGCCAGCAATCCGCATTACGAGCCGAGCGCGGAGGTGACTTCGCCGATCCGCAGCGGCGATTGGGTGCTGCTGGATATGTGGGCCAAGCTGGATCAGCCGGGCGCGGTCTACTACGACATCACGTGGACGGCATTTTGCGGCGACAATCCGAGCGACGAGATGCGCCGCGTGTTCACCACGGTGCGCGACGCGCGCGACGCGGCGATCGCGCGGGTGCAGGGCGCGATCTCGAAGGGCGAGACGCTGCACGGCTTCGAGGTGGACGACGCCTGCCGCGCGGTGATCATCAAGGCCGGGTACGCGGAGTATTTCACGCACCGCACGGGGCACTCGATCGGCGTCGAAGTCCACGGCAACGGCGCGAATATGGACAATTTCGAGACGCACGACGAGCGGCGCGTGATGCCGTGGAGCTGCTTCTCGGTGGAACCCGGCATCTATCTGCCGAACTTCGGAGTGCGCTCGGAGATCAACATGTTCATCGGCGACAACGACGCGCGGGTGACGGGCGACATCCAGCGCGAAATGGTCCTGCTGTAATGCCGCCGCAGGCGCTGGCCGCGGTGGCGACCCTGCTGGCGGTTTTGCCGCACGGCAACCGGATCGAGCTGCAACTCGACCGCGGCAGCGCCGAACTGACCTGGATCACGCCCAGCACGTTTCATTTCCGGCGGGTGCTCGAACGGGCCGCTGCATCCGAGCGAGGAGGCGGCCCACGAGCCGGTCGCCATCACGACAGAGGATGCGGGCGGCCAGCTACGCATGCGCTCGCGCGTGGTGGAGGTCGCGATCGAGAAGCAGGGCTTGAAGGTGGCGTGCGGCGCGCTGGACGGCACGCCGCTGATGGTCGATCTTAGCGAAGCGCGCTCGGAAGCCGGCGGCGTGGTGTGGGAGCGGCAGGCGATTCCGGGCGCGTCGTTCTACGGTCTGGGTCCGCGCACGGATGCGGGTTTCGATTTGCGCGGCAAGAGCGTTCGCGCCGAGGTGCCGTTCCTGGTCTGCACGGGCGGTTACGGCGAGTATCATCCCGGCGCCGGCACTTACCATTTCGACTTCACGGACGAAAAGCGCTATCGGATACAGGGGCCGGAGATCGATTACTACTTCTATTACGGTCCGACGCCGAAGGAAATATTCGAAGAGCACAACCTGCACGGGAACCATCCCGATCCGTGGAGCGTGTCGAGCGACCGCTTTGGCAGTTGGGCCACGCTGAAGGCGTCGCTGCTGCGCATTGTGCAGGGCTCCATGTCCGCCGCGATCGCGCCCATGTTCAACCTGGCGGCGTACAATACGGCGCCGCCCGAATTACAGGCGCGGGCGCGGCAACTGGGCTCGCTGGTGGCGCGGGTTTCGCCGGGGACGGTGGGGCTCAGCGGCTTCCGCAAACAGCTCGACACGTTCTTCGGCAGCTATATCGCGGAGCTTCAGGACCGGGGCTTCCCGGTCTGGCATCCGCTGCCCTTGCAAGTTCCCGACGACCGCGAGGGCGCGTTCCACGCGGACGAATTCCTGCTGGGCGACGAGATGCTGATCGCGCCGTTCTACGAACCGGGCGACCGGCGCAGCGTCTATCTTCCGCGCGGCAACTGGACCAATCTGGAGACCAACGAAGTGACGCCGGGACCGCGCACCATCACGGTGGAGAGCAAGTCCCTGCCGGTGTTCGCGCGCAACGGCGCCATCGTGCCGCTGGACGCCGCGGCCGGCATGGCGCTGCATTACTTTCCCAAGGCGGGCGGCGAGTTTTTCCTGCTGGAGGGCGATATCGCCGAATACTCGCAGGTGCACGCGTCTCCGGCGCTGGACTTCATGCGGCTGGAAATCGAATCGAAGAAGGATCGCGATTACCAGTGGGTGGTGCACCACGTGGAGAAGCCGGGCAGCGTGGAGTTTGAGGATCGCAAGTACCGGGAAGTGGCGGCGCTCAGCGGGCTGGCCGACCGCACCTGGTTCTACGATGCGGCGCAGAAGAACTTTCACGTCAGGGTGAAGGTGAAGGCCGGCGAGGACTGCATCATC
>CAWDWK010000032.1:0-129055 GCA_963805775.1 uncultured Solibacteraceae bacterium
TACGACCCTAATATTTGATACGATACGGCCGAGGGACGCCCACGTATGGCTTTCGATCAATTCACTCGACGACACTTTTTTTATGGCACGCTGCTGGCGGGAGCGGTTCCGGCCGGCGGGTTTGGCAGCACTCCTTCCTTAAAAGCGCTGGGGTACAAATCACCGAATGAGAAGTTGAATATCGCCTCGATCGGCGCCGGCGGCAAGGCAGCGAGCGATATACACGGGTGCGCGCCGACGGAGAATATCGTCGCGCTGTGCGACGTAGATGACAAGCAGGCGGCGGCCATCTACAAGCAGTTCGAGAAGCCTCCGAAGTACAAAGATTTCCGCAAGATGCTGGACAAGGAAGGCAACAGCATCGATGCAGTGATCGTGACCATACCGGACCACATGCATGCGACGGCGGCGATTCATTGCATGGAGCGCGGGAAGCACGTTTACACGCAAAAGCCGCTGGTGCGCACGATTAAGGAAGCGCGCATGATGGTGGAGGCCGCCAACAAGTATAAGGTGGCCACGCAGATGGGCAACCAGGGCTACTCGAACGAAGGCACGCGGCAGTGCGCGGAGATGATCTGGAGCGGTGAGATCGGCAACGTGACTGAGGTTCACGCCTGGACGGACCGGCCGATCTGGCCGCAAGGGCTGACCTCGATTCCGGCGGCGACGCCGGTACCGCCGACGCTGGATTGGGATCTGTGGCTGGGGATCGCGAACTTCCGCGAATATACTTCGGGCGGCGAAGGGTATCCGGAAGCGCGTTTCGGTGGCAATTTCTACCAGCATTTCAACTGGCGCGGGTTCTACGATTTCGGCTGCGGCGCGCTGGGCGACATGGCGTGCCACATACTGGGGGCGCCGAATATGGCGCTGAAGCTGGGCGCGCCGACGTCGGTGGAGTGCATCAAGAAGGAAGGCGCGAGCAACTTCCAGTTCCCTAAGGCGTCCACCATCAAGTTTGAGTTTGCGGCGCGCGGCAACATGCCGCCGGTGACGCTGTACTGGTACGACGGGCTGAAGGAACAGCCGAAGATCAAGGGCGTGCCGGAAGGCGAGTACCTCGGCGACCTGCCCCGCGTAGGCGGCGGCGTGCGTGGACAGGGTCGCGGCGCGGGTGCGGCGGCAGGGGCGGCAGGTGCTCCGGCGGCGGGGCGCGGACCGGCCACGGACCAGACGAGCGGCTTCGTAGGCAATGTGTTCCATTGGAACGATGCGTACCTGCCGGGTTCCGAGCGCTTGCGCGTGACACCCGACGGCAGCGTGTTCATCGGGGACAAGGGCATGATCACTACCGGGACGTATGGCGAACAGACGCGCCTGCTGCCGGTGGAGAAGATGCGCGACTACAAGTTCCCCTCGCCGTTGTTGACCCGTTCGCCGGGGCATTATAGGGATTGGATCCGGGCCTGCAAGGGCGGCGATCCGGCCTGTTCGAACTTCAACGTGTCGGCTCCGTTCGTGGAGTGGATGCTGCTGGGCGTGATCGCTCTGCGTGTGGAAGGTAAGCTGGAATACGACCAGGCGAAGATGCGGATCACGAACAACGTGGAGGCGAATAAGTATTTGGTGCCTACGGTACGCAAGGGCTGGTCGATCACGTAGGGCGGCTTGTCCGAGCTGCGCTCGGATGGCCGATTTCCAATCGGCCGCAGGCTACCAGCCTGCCCCACATCTGATGGGGAGGGTCAACTACACTGAAGGTTGGTCCTCGTTCAGAACGTTTCCAAGCTTTATCGTTTGTACCGGCGTCCCAGCGACAGGCTGCGCGAATTGCTGCCGGGCAGCGGACGGCACCACACCGATTTCTGGGCGCTTAAGGATATCGGCTTCGAGGTGGAAAAGGGCGAGGTGCTCAGCCTCGTGGGGCCGAACGGCTGTGGCAAAAGCACACTGCTGCAGATAGTCAGCGGCATCCTACAACCTACGACGGGACGCGTGGTAACGCGCGGGCGGATTGCCGCGCTGCTGGAACTGGGCGCGGGCTTCAACCCGGAATTCTCGGGCCGGGAGAATGTCTACCTCAACGGCGAAATCATGGGGCTGAGCCGCGGCGAGATCGATAAGGCGATGCCCTCGATCGAAGCCTTCGCCGAAATCGGCGAGTTCATCGAACGGCCGGTAAAAGAATATTCGAGCGGCATGTACGTGCGGCTGGCATTCTCCACGGCGATCCACGTGGACCCGGAGATCCTGATTGTGGACGAGGCGCTGGCGGTGGGCGACGCGGTGTTCGCCAACCGGTGCGTGCGCAAGTTCGAGGAACTGCGCGCGCGCAAGATCACGGTGCTGTTCGTGTCGCACGATCTGGGGCTGGTGAAGGCGCTCTCCGACCGGGCCATCCTGCTGCTCCACGGGCGCATCGAAGCGCAGGGCACGCCGAACGACGTGATCAATCGCTATATCGGACTGGTGCTGGAACGGCAGCAGGCGCGCAATAAGACGGAGGGGCGCGTGCGCGGCAGCTTCCGTCACGGCGATGGCACGAGCGAAATCCTGAGTGCGGAGATTCTGAGTGCGCGGGGCGAGGCGGTGACTTCGGTGGCCAGCGGCGAGCCGATCACGATCCGCGTGCGGTCGCGCTTTCATGCGGCGACGCACGACCCGATGGTGGGGATTCTGCTGCGGACGCGGATCGGCATGGACGTCTACGGCACCAATACGCGCATCGAGCAGATGGAGCTCGGCGATTTCGAGGCGGGCGACGAACTCGAAGTGGACTTCCGGGTGGACTGCTGGCTCACGCCGCAGCAATATACGTTGACCGTGGCCACGCAGGACGCCGATGGTTCGAGCCACGACTGGCTGGATGACACGATTGCGTTCGACGTAGTGGACACGCGGGTGGCGGCGGGCGTGGCCAACCTGAGGGCCAAAGTGGAATGGCGCGTCTCACGGTAAAGGTGCATCCGCGAGCGAAACGTTCCGCGATGGCGGGCCGGTTGGGCGAGGCCTGGAAGCTGGCGCTGGCGGCGCCGCCGGTGGACGGCAAGGCGAACGAGGAGTGCGTGCGCTTCTTCGCGGAGCTCGCCGGGGTGCCGCGTTCGCGAGTGCGCATCGTGACGGGCTTGACAAGCCGCACCAAGGTTGTGGAGATTGAGGGAGTCCCTCAAGAAGATTTGGAAAGGCGTTTGAGCGTTTAAACCATGAACCTCGCTGAGATACAACAGGAACTTCGCAAGCAGAAGCTGGACGGGTGGCTCTTCTTCGATCACCACCTGCGCGATCCGCTGGCCTACCGGATCCTCGGACTGACTCCAGGGAAAGGGCCGACGCGCCGCTGGTATTACATGATTCCGGCGGAGGGCGAACCGAAGGGCATGGAGCACCGCATCGAGCGCAATCAACTGGCGGGACTGCCGGGGGAGAAGATCGCCTACTCGAGCTGGACGGAGCAAGTGGCGGCGCTCGGCAAGCTGACGGCGGGGATGAAGCGCGTGGCGATGGCGTATTCGCCGATGTGCGCGGTGCCTTACGTGGCGATTGTGGATGCGGGGACGGTGGAACTGGTGCGCAGCCTGGGCGTGGAGGTGGTGACCGCCGCGGAGCTGATTCAGATCTTCGAAGCGCGCTGGACTCCGGCGGCGCTGGAGACGCACCTGGAGGCGGGCCGGCGCGTGGACAAGGTTCGCGCCGCGGCGTTCGAGCTGATCCGCGAGCGTACACGCAATGGCGCGCCTTTGCAGGAAGTGGAGGTCAAGGACTTCGTGCGCAAGGGCTTCGCCGATGCCGGGTTGTTGACGGACAGCGGCCCGATCGTGGGGTGCAACGCCAACGCAAGCAATCCACATTACGAACCAGGCGCGGAGGTCACGGCGCCAATCCGGAGCGGCGATTGGGTGCTGCTGGATATGTGGGCCAAGCTCGATCAACCGGGCGCGGTCTACTACGACATCACGTGGACGGCATTTTGCGGCGATAATCCAAGCGATGAGATGCGGCGCGTGTTCACCACGGTGCGCGACGCGCGCGATGCGGCGATCGCGCGGGTACAGGGCGCGATTTCGAAGGACCAGACGCTGCACGGCTTCGAAGTGGACGACGCGTGCCGCGCGGTGATTATCAAGGCCGGGTACGCGGAGTATTTCACGCATCGCACGGGGCACTCGATCGGCGTCGAGGTCCACGGAAATGGCGCGAATATGGACAATTTCGAGACGCACGACGAGCGGCGAGTGATGCCGTGGAGCTGCTTTTCGGTAGAACCAGGCGTCTACCTGCCGAATTTCGGAGTGCGCTCGGAGATCAACATGTTCGTCGGCGACCACGACGCGCGGGTGACGGGAGACATCCAGCGCGAAATGGTCCTGCTGTAATGCCGCCGCAGGCGCTGGCCGCGGTGGCAACCGTGCTGGCGTTTTTGCCGCACGGGAACCGGATCGAGCTGCAGCTCGACCGCGGCGGCGCCGAACTGACCTGGATCACGCCCAGCACCTTCCATCTCCGGCGGGTGCTGAACGGACCGCTGCATCCGAGCGAGGAGGCGGTCCACGAGCCAGTCGCCCTCACGACAGAGGATGCGGGCGGGCAGCTACGGATGCGATCGCGGGTGGTGGAGGTCGCCATCGAGAAGCAGGGGTTGAAGGTGGCGGTGCAGCGCCCGGACGGCACGCCGCTGATGGTGGACCTTAGCGAGGCGCGCTCGGAGGCGGGCGGCGTGGTGTGGGAGCGGCAGGCGATTCCGGGCGCGTCGTTCTACGGGCTGGGTCCGCGCACGGATGGGGGTTTCGATCTGCGCGGCAAGAGCATTCGTGCTGAGGTGCCCTTTCTGGTGTGCACGGGCGGTTATGGCGAGTATCATCCCGGCGCCGGCACTTACCATTTCGACTTCACGGAAGTCACGCGCTACCGGATACAGGGGCCGGAAATCGATTACTACTTCTATTACGGTCCGACGCCAAAGGAAATATTCGAAGAACATAACTTGCATGGGAACCATCCCGATCCGTGGAGCGTGTCGGGCGACCGCTTTGGCAGTTGGGCCACGTTGAAGGCGTCGCTACTGCGCATCGTGCAGGGCTCCATGTCCGCAGCTATCGCACCGCTGTTCAACCTGGCGGCGTACAATACGGCGCCTCCCGAGCTACAGGCGCGGGCGCGGCAACTGGGCTCGCTGGTGGCGCGGGTTTCGCCGGGTACGGTGGGCCTCAGCGGCTTTCGAAAACAGCTCGACACGTTCTTCGGCAGCTATATCGCGGAGCTTCAGGACCGGGGCTTTCCGGTATGGCATCCGCTGCCTTTGCAGGTGCCCGACGACCGGGAGGGCGCTTTCCACGCGGACGAATTTTTGCTGGGCGACGAGATGCTGATCGCACCGTTCTACGAACCGGGCGACCGCCGCAGCGTCTATCTTCCGCGCGGCAGCTGGACCAACCTGGAAACCAACGAGGTAACGCCGGGACCGCGCACGATCACGGTGGAGAGCACGTCCCTGCCGGTGTTCGCGCGTAACGGTGCGATTGTGCCGCTGGACGCCGCGGCCGGGATGGCGCTGCACTACTTCCCCAAGGCGGGCGGGCGAGTTTTTCCTGCTGGAGGGCGATATCTCCGATTACTCGCAGGTGCATGCGTCTCCGGCTTTGGACTTCATGCGGCTGGAAATCGAATCGAAGAAGGATCGGGATTACCAGTGGGTGGTGCACCACGTGGAGAAGCCGGGCAGCGTGGAGTTTGAGGATCGCAAGTACAGGGAGGTGGCGGCGCTCAGCGGGCTGGCCGACCGCACGTGGTTCTATGATGCGGCGCAGAAGAACTTGCACGTCAGGGTTAAGGTGAAGGCCGGCGAAGACTGCATCATCAATCTGAACTTCGAGTAGGGCCCTATTGCGCCGGCCGCGTCTTAGAACAGAAGGCGCAGGCCGAGTTGGGCCTGCCGCGGATCGCCCAAGCCGCTCTGCACTGTGCCATCGAAATTGAAGAGCAGGGTGGTGGTTTCGGGATGCTTGGGATTGGCCCGGTTGGTCAGATTGAATGTGTCCACGATGGCTTGCAGCGTAAACCGGTCACTCAGCTTGAAATTTTTGTCGGCGCGGAAATCGATGGAGAAGAAAGTATTGTCCTTCCAGAGCGTGTTGCGGTTGACTATGTAGCCATTGGCGAGGATGCGGTTCGCCACCGAGATGGGCTGCGGCGAATGAAAGCTGATGAGGGGAGAAAACTCGATGCCCCACGGTGCCTGCCAGAGGCCGAACGCGTTGAAGCGGTGGCGTTCCATGCGGTCTGAGAAACCGTAGTCCGGCTTAAAATTGTTAGCCACGGCATAGCGGTAAGTGAAGGGATCGCGTTCGTTATCGTCGTCGGCCAGGTCTTCGGAAAGCTGGTAGTTCATCTGAAATTGGAAGTGCTGCGACAACTGTTTCTGCATGCCAAGGGTCAGGCCGCGGTAGAGCGATTTGGCGGAGCTTTCGAGCGTGGTCAACTGGCCGATGCCATTGGTCTTGTCCGAACCGAGGCCAGTGCTCCACGGAGAGCCGAACACCGGGTCATTTCGGTCTACGAAGCGGCTGCCGTGGACTCCCTTGGCATAAGTGAAGGCCGCGGTAAGTTTCATGGTGCCGGTCAATGCCTGCTCCACGGCGAGCGACCACGTGTAAGTGCGTGGGTTAGTGAAGTTCTTATCAGTTACATATACTTGGGGATCGCTTGGCGGCAGGTTGCTGGCGTTGGGGATTAGCTGGTCATAAGCCGGCGGCGTGAGTCCGAAGCTGTTGAAGGTGGAGTCGCGATAGATGGATTGTCCCACAGAGCCGTTGGTGGAACGCGTGCTGGCCAGATCGAGTCCCGGCGTGCGTGCGTAATAGATGCCGCCTCCGAGGCGGATCAAGGTTGTGCCTTTTTCGCCGGGCGACCAGACGATGCCGAGTCGCGGCTGGAACTGTTTTTTCGAAGAGGGAATCAAGCCAGTGGAGGGGAAGCCGGGTTTTCCAATAAAAGGTGCGAAGAATACCTGGCTGGGCGGGGTAAGGGGAGAGGGCTCGATTTCCGCGTCCCACCGCAGGCCGTAACTGACGGTCAGATTCTTGCGGATCTGCCATTTGTCCTGAAAGAAGATCGCCGGCTCGAGTTGGGGTATGGTCTGCGTGCCGGCGTCATCCGTGCTTTTTCCATTGACGCCCGCGAATTGCAAAAAGAGTTCCAGCGGACCGACGATGGAGGCGCTGGCGGGGCAAACGCCGAAGTTGTTGGTTGAGCCATCGGAGCACTCCACGAATTTCGGCCCGATGTTCACGTAGTTGATGAAGCCTTGCACACTGTCGAAGATGTAGCGTCCGTTGGCGAAGCCGATGAAGGTCTGGGTGGTGGCAGTGCGGTTCAGTTCGGCACCGAATTTGAAGTTGTGCGCGCCCCGAATCACCGAGACATTGTCGTTCACCTGGAACCGTGTGTCGTGGTCTTTGGTGGGAATGAAGAAGGGCAGGCCGAAACGGTATTGGCCGACGAAATCGATTCCAGTGTCCGGCAGGGGCCGGCTCTGGCCGGGGAGACTGGGGCCGTTATAGTCGCGCGGGCGGTCTTCGCGGGCGAACTGAAAGCGCGCTTCGTTGAGCGTTCGGGCGGAGATGGTGGTATTCAACTGGAGGCTGATGGTATTGGAAAAGTCGCGTTCGATGGCATTGGCGCTGCGGCCCCATTGCTCCACGTCGAAGGTGCCGTTGGGTTGGCGGGCATGGGCGAAGTTGTAGCGGGCAGTGAAGAGGTTTTTGGGACTGGCGTACCAATCGATTTTGCCCAGCGTGGCGGTGGCGTTGTTTTCGCGGGTGATGGGACCGTTCTCGTTGGGGTCTTGAAATTTGGAGGCGAAAAAGGCGACGAGGGTGGGATCGATCCGGTTCGGATTATTCTGTTTGGTCTGGGTGAAAAACTGCTGGTCGAAGGCCGCGAAATAGAACAGCTTGTCCTTCTTTATCGCGCCTCCAAGTGTGCCGCCGAACTGCTCCTGGGCGAAGCCGCTGAGGCGCGTGCCGTCGGACAGGCGCGAGGTGAGGCCGGTCCATTTCTGATATTCGTGCAGCGTGCCATGGAGCGTGTTGGTTCCCGATTTGGTCACCACATTGATGAAGCCGCCGGAACTGCGGCCGAACTCGGCGGGCGCGCTATCGGAGACCACCTGGAATTCCTTGATGGCGTCGAGGCTGACGGTGAAGGCGGGGCGCTGGCCGCCGCGCTGCTCGCCGAAGAACGGATTGTTGTCATCGGCGCCATCGATGGAGACGTTGTTGTTGATGCCTTTTTGACCGTTGATCGAAATCTCGTCGCCATCGGGACCTTGCACGATGGAGACTCCGGGAGTAAGCGGCACCAGGCTCAGGAAATTGCGGCCATTGTTCGGAAGATCATGCACGGACCGCTGGTCGAGGTACGTGGAACTTTCGACGCGGCCGGATTCGAGGATCGGCGCTTCGGCGGAGACGGAGACCACCTGTTCGACCTGCGAGATGCTCAGAGTCAGGGTAAGAGAAATGGTTTGGCCGACGGCGAGGTCCAGGCCTTCGCGAACCAGGGTTCCGAAATTGGCAGACTTGACGGTGACTTTGTACGGCCCCAGGGGGAGCAGGAGTCCGCGGAAACGGCCCTCGGCATCGGTGGTCAGGGCGCGGGTGAAGTTGGTGCCGAGGTTGGTGACGGTGACTTGAGCGGAGGCTACGGCACGGCCGGAGGGGTCGTTCACGATGCCTTCAATGGCGCCGGTGTTGGCTTGGGATTGGGCGAAGACCAGGCCCTGGGTGACAGCGAGGGCCGCCAGGAAACAGATTAACACGAGCCGGTGATGACGCATGAGAATGTTCTCCTTTGGACTGAGCTGTTTGGAGGCGAACGGGGCTTCCGGGGGAGTGTCGCGGACAAGGGCGTGTAACTGATTTGTAACTCGCCGAGCCATTGGATCCCCAGTTACGATTGCTTGAGTATCGCCGCCAAACGGGGAGTTGTCAAGGTATTTGGGGACACTGAAGCAACGTCCGAGCTGCGCTCGGATTGGACAGGCCGGGAGGCCTGTCCTACGCGCGCCAGCGGATTCCCAGGTCGAGGACTTTCTTTGCGTACTCCACGCCGCGCTCCATGTGCTCGCGCTGCTGGTACGTGAGCGCGGCGGTCAAAGGCTCGGCGGCTTTTCCGGGCACGTCCTCGATCACCATGTGACGCTCGAAGGGGCCGCCTTTTTTGGCCAGCGTCAGGAAGCGGGCAAAATCCGCCGCTCGGAGGTCGGCGTACTTCTTCATGAATTCCGGATCCCACACCGGCAGAATCGCCGGCGGACGTCCGGTGATGGGTTTGTTGAAGACGGCGAGCGGCGGACAAATCTCTTTCGCCTTGGCGAGGATAGCTTTGAAATCCACTACGCCCTCGCCGAGCGGCACCCATTGCACGGCGATGCCGCCGCGCGATTCGTACACCACTGAATCGCGCAGGTGCAGCATTACCGCTACGGGACCGAGCGTCTCCACGGTCTGCATGGGGTCTTCCATGACGAAGACCGGATTGCCGGTATCGAGATACGATCCGACAAACTCCTTCCCTGCCCCGTCGATCAATTGGCGCGTCTCCCAGCAGAGCAGGTCCTTGTGATTCTCGATGGCGAACTTGACGCCGGCATCCACGGCCTCGCTGCGCACGACACGCAGGACCTTGATCATGGTCTCGATGTGCTTGGCGGGCGGACCGGGCGGCAGGTGTTCGCGATCGCCGGCCAGCAGCATGCGCACGAGCGGCGAGCCCATGCCGACGGCACGCTTGATGCCGTCGCGCAGCAATTTTACGGAGTGGTCGAAGTCGCTTTCGTCCTTGGGCAGCACGGCGCCGCCGCCGGTGCCGAGCCACAGGCCGGCACGCGCAGCGGCATCCTTCACGCCCTTCCAGTGCGCCGGGTCGTTGATGCCCGGGTCGATGGAATCCTGCAGGAATATCGCGTCCAACTTCAGTGAACTCGCGTACTCGATCAACTGCAGGTCATGCCAGCGCAGTGCGCGAATCGAGTACGTGTTATAACCCAGCGGGAACCGGTCCATACGCCCTCCTTACTTTGCCGCGGACTTCGCCGCGCGAAGTGTCGCGATGGCTTCCTTGCATTTCTCGAGCAGGAATACGTGCTCCGCGGCCACACCCACGAAGCGCATGCCGCGTTCCACCCACATCTTCGCCATGGCGACGCCGCGGGTCTGGATGCCGGGGACTACGCCGTGCGCGTTGCAGCGTTCGATCACTTTGTCGACTGTCTGGATGAGCAGCGGGTTATCGAACTGGCCGGGAATTCCGAGCGAGATGGAGAGGTCGGCGGGTCCGATCATCACTACATCCAGGCCTTTGAGCGAGAGCAACTCGTCGGCGCACTCGACGGCGCGCACGGTCTCGAACTGGACGACGGAAAGGGTCTCTCGATTCTGATGCTCGATGATCTCGGGCATGCTGCGCCCTTCGTAATCCACCATGGTGGGATTGATGCCGAAACCCCGGATTCCCAGCGGCGGAAAGCGCAGCCAACTGAGCGCCTGTTCGAGGATTTTGGGACATTCCACGCGCGGCAGAATGATGCCCTGCGCACCCTGGTCGAGCAGGCGCGCGCACAGCGTATACTGCACCTCGCCGACGCGCACGATGGGCGTGATGCCGGCCAGCTTACACGAAATGATCATGTCGTGGGCGGTCTCCAGGTTGAACGACCCGTGCTCCATATCGATGAAGACATAGTCGAAGCCCGCTGCCGCGAAGGCGCGGGGAATCTCGGGAGCGCGGTATACCTGCAGTCCGCAACCGTATACCACCTCGCCTTTGGCGAGCCGTTCCCTGGTCGTATTAGTGCGCATGAGTTCTATGCTATCTTGAATCCACTGCCTATGACTGTCCGATAATCCAGTTCGGGGATTGGCCAGCGGCCGCGCTTGCGCGCGGTTCGCGGGACAAGTATGCTCCCCGACGCGGCATCACACTGTCCACCGCAACTTCTGGAGTTATCAGTCATGAATCTCGAACATCTCGGCGCGACAGCGGAACTGCGCGCCTGCCTCGCGCCCGGCCTGACGCTGGCGCGCGTCACCGTATCCCATCGCGATCAGTACCGCCTGATCGCGGATTCCGGCGATCTCGACGCCGAACCGAGCGGCTCGCTTTGGTACAACGCGGCCACACGCGCCGCCATGCCGGTGGTGGGCGATTGGGTGGGCGCGCGCATGATCAATGCCGAACAGGCGATTGTCGAAGCTGTGCTGCCGCGGCGCACGCTGTTCGCTCGACGGGCGCCCGGACGGCGGGAAGACCAACAGCCTATTGCCGCCAATGTCGATCTCGTTTTTCTGGTGTGCGGTCTGGACGGCGATTTCAACCTTCGCAGGCTGGAGCGCTATCTGACGCTGGGCGTGGAGAGCGGTGCGGACGCCGTGGTCGTGCTGAATAAGAGCGATCTTTGCGACGACGCGGGGGCGCGGATCGAAGAGGTCGCGGCGGTGGCCGGCGCGGCGCCGGTAGTGGCGGTGCACACGCGAAGTGTCGATGGCATCGGTCCACTGCGGCAGTTTCTGGTGGAGGGGCGGACGGTGGCGCTGCTGGGATCATCGGGAGTGGGCAAATCGTCGCTGGTGAACTGTCTGCTGGGCGAGGATCGTCTGCGCACTGCTGAGGTGCGGGAATCGGACAGCCGCGGACGGCATACTACGACGCATCGCGAGCTGATCCCGCTGCCTGGAGGAGGCGCGCTGATCGACACTCCGGGGATGCGCGAGCTTCAGCTTTGGGCGGGCGAGGATGCGGTGGACGAGGCGTTCGATGAGATCGGGAGGTTGGCGGCGGAATGCCGTTACCGCGATTGCAGGCACTCGGGCGAGCAAGGGTGTGCGGTGCAGGGTGCGGTGGCGGACGGCAGGCTCGCGCCAGAGCGGTGGGAGAGCTATCGCAAACTGCGCGGAGAGGCGCAATGGCACGAGGCGATGGCGGATCCCTTACTTGCCATGGAGCGGAAGCGGAAGTGGAAACAGCTGCACAAAGCGGCGAGAGATATCTATAAGTCCCCGAAGCATCGGTAAGACTGAGAAGCGGGCAACCGCTCCCTTACGGTCGCGGCTCTGATTGGGCGGGGCGTCGGATCGGGCGCGGGTTGGCAGGCGGAAGCGCCTGCCCCACACGATGGCTGGTCCGAGAGTTATGCCAAGCTATAGGGAGAGGTGCTTGTTCGTATGGAAATTACGTGGCTCGGTCATGGTACTTTTCAATTCCGGCTGCAGTCCGGGCAAGTTATCGTCATGGACCCTTGGGTGGAGGGCAATCCGGCGTATCCGAAGGGACATAAGATTGCGCGAGTCAATACGATTTGCATCTCGCACGGACACTTCGACCACATACACGACGCCGTGCCGCTGGCTACGCGGTTCTCGCCTGAGGTAGTCGCGATATTTGAGACCGCCACGTGGCTGGAGTCCAAGGGTGTCAAGAATACCCGCGCCATGAATAAAGGTGGATCGCAGAAAGTGGGCGAGGTCACGGTAACCATGACGCATGCGGTTCACAGTTGCGGCATCCTGGACGAGGGCAAGATCGTTTACGGCGGGGAAGCGGCGGGATACGTGCTGCGCTTCGGCGACAATCGCGTGCTGTACTTCGCGGGGGATACGAACGTCTTCTCGGATATGGCGCTGATCGAGCAACTGTACCATCCCGAACTGGCGTTTTTGCCGATCGGCGATCTCTTCACGATGGGGCCGCGAGAGGCGGCGCTGGCGTGCCGGCTGCTGCGTCCGAAGAAGGTAATCCCGATGCACTTCGGCACTTTTCCGCCGCTGACGGGCAGGCCGGACGACTTGCGCGAGCGCATAACGGGCCTGGAAACCACGGTGTGGCCGCTCGAGCCCGGCAAGCCGGTGGAGTGGTAGTCCGTCTGCATCAAATTCATATAAGCATCATAGATATTTCCGATTGGACGCCGTGAGCCCGGTAAAGTACCATTACCATTAGATAGGCCTTGTTGCCCTTTCCAATTCCCCCCAAATTAGAGGTGCACTGTGGCGAAAATTCTACTCTTCGGCCTCGAAACCACGCTGGCCGACGATCTTAGCAGGGTCCTTCATCAACTGGGAGAAACCGTGCAGACCGTGGCACCGGGTAGTGGCGCAGCCATACCCGGCGACATTCAACTGATCTTCGCGCCCGAAGCAGATCTGGTCAGCATTCAGCGGAGCGGCCCCGGCGTGCCCGTGATCGTAGTGAGCCGCCTGCCGGAAGTGAGCGGCTGGCTACAAGCACTGGAACAGGGAGCCGCCGATTATTGCGGCGCGCCGTTCGAACCGCGGCAGGTGCGGTGGGCGCTGAATTCGTCGTTAGCTCCGGCCAACCGCATCGCGGCGTAAGGGTTGACAGACCACGCTACGCGATGGTCCGTCCTACTTCGCATGCCATCCTCTATAATGAGATTTTCCAATCTGAAAGAAAACCTTGTTAGGAAGAGGAGCATTCATGGCAGCGAAGCGTATCGGTATTCTCACGGGTGGCGGCGACGTTCCTGGTCTGAATTCCGTAATTAAGACGGTGGTATACCGTGGAAGTGAAATCGGCTGCGAGGTGATCGGAATTCGCCGCGGCTGGGAAGGACTGACGCACGTCAACCTGCAGGATCCGGCGAGCCGCACACGCTATGTGCTGCCGCTGAATCGCGAGAATACGCGCACGATCGACCGCACTGGCGGCACTTATCTGCATAGTTCGCGTACCAATCCGTCGAAGATGAAGAAACTGCCCCCGGTACTGGAAGGGCAGGAGTTCCCCGTCAATGAGTTTACGAAGAAGGGCGTGACGTCCAAGGTTTTCGACGTGACGAAGGCAGTGCTCAAGAATATCGAGACACTGAATCTGGATTACCTGATCGCGATCGGCGGGGACGATACGCTGAGTTATGCCGCGGAACTGGACCGGCAGGGTTTCCGCGTGATCGCCGTGCCGAAGACGATGGACAACGACGTGCAGAACACGGAATATTGCATCGGTTTCTCCACCGCCATCACGCGCGCCATGGATGCCATTGAACGGCAGCGCACCACAGTGGGCTCTCACGAGCGCGTCGGACTGTTCCGCGTGTTTGGCCGCGATGCGGGGTACACCGCGCTTTACACTGCCTATGTCACTTCGGTAAGGTGCTGTATTCCGGAGTACAAAGTGGAACTGCCCAAGCTGATCGAGTTACTGGTCACGGATAAGAAGAACAACCCGAGCAACTACTCTCTGGCCGTGCTCAGCGAAGGCGCCGAGTGGGTTGGCTACACCGTGAAGGAATACGGCGAAGCCGATGCGTTCGGACATCGCAAGAAGATGTCGGTAGCCGAAGACCTGAGCAACGAGATCAAGAACGCAACCGGGGAAGAAACGATCGTCAGCGACCTGACTTACGATCTACGCTCCGGCAGCGCCGATTTCGTGGACCGCATGGTGGCGTCTACTTTCGCCGGGATGGCGATGGATGCCATCGCCAAGGGCCAGCATGGATTGATGACAGCGATTTCCAACGGCTGTTTCACGATGGTCGGGATTCCCGATCCCAAACTGGGACCGCGCCGTGTGGAAGTTGCCACCATGTACAATACCGAGCGCTACCGTCCGACGTATGATCAAAAAGTCGGCCTGCCGATTTTCCTGACGCGGGCATAAGGCGTTGGAATTGAACTGGAAGCGGATTTTTTCCAGAGAGACAGGCGCGCGGCTCACCCCCGAGCTGCGCGCCCGAATTCAGACCTCGTTCGACGAAGCCGCGCGCGACGAGGAACACTTTCCCTCCACCATCGATCCCCGCATCTATCATGTAAAGCTGATCCGCGAACATCTGGGCGATCTCGCGGGCCGGCGCGTGCTGGACGTAGGGTGCGGAAAGGGCCGCTTCGCGCGCGTCTTCAGGGAACAGGAACCGAATGCCGAACTGTGGGGCCTCGACATCTCCGAGGAAATGCTGCGCTATGTCCCCGCCGGAATACACACGCGCGCCGGCGCCATGACGGAGCTGCCCTTCGAGGATGGCTTCTTCGACGGCGCTTACGCCACCGAGAGCCTGGAACACGCGGTGGAGATCGAAAAGGCGGTGCATGAAATCTGCCGGGTGGTAAAGCCCGGCGGCCGCATCGCGATCATCGATAAGAACGCCGAACACTGGGGCCGGCTGCACACTCCGGAGTGGGAGAAATGGTTCACCCGCAAGGAAATCGAACGGCTGTTGCGGCGCGATTGCCGCGAAGTATCCAGCCGCTTTGTGTCCTACTGGGAAGACGTTGAGCCGGACGGCCTGTTTTTGGCGTGGCTGGCGGTGAAGTGACAAAACGACCGTTACATTGTGGCTAGTACCTTTAGTTCAATTACTTATTATTCGCCAGTCGAAGTTCCCACTTTGCGACTAAATCTCCGTAAATCCATAGAGTGCTGTTGGCATTCTACACGATTTAATTCAGTGATTTAGCTTCTCAGCGCGATCAAAAAAATCTTCTTGACGAAAGCAGGGTGGCGGCACTACACTCGCTCAAATACTTCCGCGCACCTGGTGCGGTACAAGTTTCAGAGTCTCAAACTACGTATTTAGAGGAGAAAAGGGGATATGAGTTTCCGCCGTGTTGTTTTTTCAGGGCTATTTGTCCTGAGCCTGGCAATTCTTTTAGGCTTCGGGACGACCGAAGCCTGGTCCCAAGCAACATCCACAGCAACTGTCACCGGTCTGGTCACGGACGAACAAAATGCCGCGGTCGTGGGCGCCGAAGTTCACCTTCTCGAAGGCGCGACCGGCGAATCCCATACGACTCTGACCAACGAGACGGGCCGGTACGTAGTAGTCAACGTACAGCCTGGAACCTATACCGTCACTGTTAGTAAGCAGGGCTTCACGGTCTTCAAGATCAACGCGCAAAAAGTCGACGTCGGCACCACGATGACGGTCAACTCGACACTGAAGGTAGGTTCGACCACCACCACGGTTGAAGTGGCGGCGTCGGCAGGCGCGGAACTGCAGACCACCAACGCCACGGTAGGCAACACGCTGACCAGCGCCGCATTGATGCTGCTGCCCAACATGGGCCGCGACGTTTCCACGCTGGCGGTGCTGCAGCCGGGCGTCAGCCCCACCGGCATGACGGCAGGCGCATTTTCAGATCAGAACGTGTTCATGCTCGATGGCGGCAACAACTCCGACGACATGGCCGGCAACAACACCAGCTATGTCACGAATTTTACCGGCACCGGCGGCACGCAGACCAACGGCAGCCCCTCTGGCATCGTCCCCACCCCCGTGGAGAGTATCGAAGAGTTCAAGGTGGGCACTTTCAATCAGTCCGCCGACTTCTCCGGCTCCATCGGTTCGCAGGTTCAGATGGCGACCAAGCGCGGCACCAACGCCTATCACGGTTCCGCTTACGGCTTCTACTTCGCCACCAACGTGGGCGCGGCCAACAGCTGGGCCAACAATCACACGCCGTCCGGAGGTCTCACCTATACCGCGCTTCCGTCCAATCACCGCGACCGCTTTGGCGGCGCGTTAGGCGGCGTGCTGACCCCCAAGTTTCTGGGCGGCAAAACCTACTTTTACGTGAACTACGAAGGCAGCCGCTTCCCCAACGTCTCAACCTATGAGCGCACTTCACCCTCCGCGCTATTGCGCGCCGGGGTCATCCAGGTGGCAGACGCCACCGGGAAAATCCAGGCTTACAACCTGAACCCGAATCCAGTGACTGTAGGCGGCGTTACCTACCAGCCGGCGCAGTGCGGAAGCGGCCCGTGCGATCCGCGCGGGACTCGGAATCAGTCCGGTGATCTCGAAGATCTGGCAGTACATGCCGATGCCTACGGATTTTCTGAACAGCACCTATGCCGACAGCGCCAACAACACGGGCGGCTACATTTCGTCGATTCGCGCGCCATTGTCGCAGAACTCGTATGTTTCCCGCATCGATCACGATTTCAACGAGAAGAATCGCTTCTTTGCCACTTACCGGTACTCCACGGTCACCAGCCTGACCACCAACCAGGTGGATATCGGCGGCCTGTTGGGCGGGACGTTGGGAACGCCGCAGGCGACCGCGCCGCGCGTGCAGAAGCCCGGGTTCGTGGTTCTGGGCTTGACCAGTTCCATCAGCCCCACCATTACCAACGATTTCCGCTGGAATTATTCGCGCAATTACTGGCAGTGGTTCCTCACCGGCGGCGATGCGCCGCAGTTGCCGGGCCTTGCCGGCGTCGTGGAGATCGCTGGTGAGAGTACCAATGCGCTGATCCCCTATAACGTGAACACGCAGAGCACGCGCACCCGGTATTGGGACAGCCATGACAACCTGTTCAAAGACGATATCACCATCATCAAGGGCAACCACCTCATCCAGGTCGGGGGATCCTACCAGCACAACTGGTACCAGCATTCGCGCACGGACAACGGCCAGGGTATCAACAACTCGCTCACCTATCAGGTCACTTCTTCGAACATCAACTTTGGTAACTTCACCTACCCGACGGGCATGCCTGCCAGCCAGCAGAGCAACTTCAACACCTATTACTCCTATGTGATGGGCATGGTGAGCCAGTCGCAGTTGGTCTACACCCGCTCCGGGGCCAATCTCAACCTCGGACCGGTTGGCGCCAGCACCGTCGCTACCAGCATAGTTCCCGCCTACAACAGCTACTTCGCCGACACCTGGCACGTGAAGCCCACCGTCACCATCTCTTACGGCATGAGCTATCAATTGGAGATGCCGCCGCACGAAACCAGCGGCAACCAGGTGATGTTGGTTTACCAGGACGGCTCCCCCGTGGTTACGTCGGATTACATGGCCCAGCGCGAAAAGGCTGCGCTGACCGGTTCGGTATACAACCCGATACTGGGCTTTTCGACTGTGAACAACGTCGGCGCCGGACAAAAATATCCGTATAATCCCTTCTATGGCGGGTTCGCGCCGCGCTTCTCCATCGCCTGGAATCCGAAGTTCAGCGATGGCATCCTGAACAAACTGCTTGGCAACAATGCCACCGTTTTGCGCGCTGGATATGGCCGCCTGTACGGCCGCCAGAACGGCGTGATTCAGGTTCTGACGCCGCTGCTGGCGCCCGGACTGCTGCAGGCGGTATCCTGCACCGGCGTCAGCCGGACCGGCGGGTGCCTCGGCAACAACGGGGTGGACCCCAGCACGGCCTTCCGCATCGGACCTGACGGCTTGGCCGCTCCCCTCCCGGCAGTGTCGCCGACGTTGAGTCAACCGTATCTTCCGGGCGTGGGCGGTAACGCCGGCGCAGCCGACGTCACGGTAGACGACCCGCATTATCGGCCTGAGCGGACCGACAACCTGACCGTGAGCCTGCAGCGGCAGATTAATAAAACCGTCACCATGGAGGTCGGCTACATCGGCCGCATCATCCGCAACGAGCTGCTGTCGCTTAACCTGGATTCAGTTCCGTATATGACGACGCTGGGCGGCCAGACATTCGCCAACGCCTTCGCGCAGTCGGCACTGGCGCTCAATGCCGGCGGAACGCCGGCGACGCAGCCTTTCTTTGAATCCGCGCTCGGCGGAACCGGCTCGGCCTACTGCGCCGGCTTTGCGAGTTGCACTGCCGCGGTTGTTTCCAAGAATGCCACCGCCATTAAGAACTCGGCCGTGTCCGACCTCTGGACCGCTCTCTACAAGGCTCCGGGCTGGATACTCGGCCGCAGCCTGGTGGCGCAACCGGTCGGCACGGGTCTCCCGAGCCAGGGGTACACCTACCTGGAATCGACTTCCCTCGGTTACGGCAACTACAACGCGCTGTTTGTCACTCAACGGATCAGCGACTTCCACGGGATCTCGGCCACCAGCAATTTCACCTGGGGTCGCGCACTGGGCCTTGGCACTACGTCACAGGCCACCAGTTCCAACACCGCGATGGACAATTACAACCTGCAGAATAACTACGGCCCGCAGAGTTTCGACGTCAAGTTCATCTATAACATCGCCATGTACTACTCGCCCAAAGTCTATGCGAACCAGAAGGGTGTGCTGGGCCACGTACTCGGCGGGTGGACCTTCTCACCGCTGTTCACCGCGCAGAGCGGCAATCCGATTCAACCGACCTTCAGCGAAGGCGGCTGCTCGGGCTGCCAGGCGTTTGGCGAAGTCAGCACCACGTCGTCCGCCACCACGGCGTTTATCGAAAGCGCGCAGGGCACCGGCCCGTACACCGGCGGCAGTTCGGCGCACTACAACGTCGCGGGCTCCGGCGGCGTGGGCACCACCAACCCGTCGGGTGTCAATATGTTCGCCGACCCGGCTGCGGTGCTCTCCCAATTCCGCAAATGCATTCTCGGGTACGACGGGAACTGCGAGAGCTATCCCTTACGCACTGTGCCACGGTGGAACCTCGATCTCGGGGTCCACAAAGCCATCGCGGTCTGGCGCGAAACCGCCGGCGCGGAGCTGAACATTGCGTTCACTAACGTGATGAACCATGTGGTGATGGGCAGTCCGACGTTGACCACCACTTCGCCGTCCACCTTCGGCCGTATCACCAGCCAGGCCAATACTCCGCGCAACATGGAGTTCGGCTTACGGCTGCACTTCTAGCCACCCGGTAACGAAGTCAGCAGTACAGAGGGGGTCGGGCAACCGGCCCCTTTTTTATTTGCCGCGCCGTGCGGTCAGATCTTCGAGCGCCTGGCGGGCTTCGGGGAAGTCCGGCTTGATCCGCACCGCTTCCGAAAGTTGGGCGATGGCCTCATCAGTCTGTCCCAGCCTGGCGAGAGCGATTCCCAGGTTGAAGCGCGCTTCGAGATCGGGGGGCCGCAGGTTCACGGTGGCGCGGAACTCACGCGCGGCATCCTGCAGCTTGCCTTGCTGGGCCAGGGCGATTCCAAAGTTGTAATGCGCATCGGCGTTTTCAGGCTGGAGGCGAAGCCCTTCTGAGAACGCGGCCGCCGCCTCCTCATTGCGTCCCAGCGCGCCCAGCACAGACCCCAGACGGATATGGACATCGGCGAGGTCCGGCCTCAGGATCGTCGCAGTTTGCAGTTCCGGAAGCGCTTCCTGGGGCTGACCCAATCTGGCGAGCAACTGGCCTAGCTCGGCATGGGCGAGCGCAAAGCGTGGTCGTATGCGGACGGTCTCACGCATTTGGGCCGTAGCGCCGGCGAGGTCGCCCCGTTTCTCCAGGACGGATGCCAGATTGAACCGGGCCACGTAATTGCCGGATGTCGCTTCGATTGCGTGTTGGTAAAGCGAAATGCTATCGCGCCAATATTGCACTTGCAGCCACGTGAGGGTGAGACACACGACACAGACCGCGCCGGCCAGCGCCACTTGGATGCGGGGCCATCGCTCGAGGGCTTCCGAGATCCCCCATACCAAGGCAATTGCGAGGCCGATCATGGGGATGTAAGTGTAACGGTCGGCGCGCGCCTGAGCGCCCACCTGAATCAAACCGATGACCGGCAGGAACGTGATCAGGTACCAGAGCCACCCGGTGGCGAGGTAGGGTCGACGCGGAAAATCGCGGATCGCCAGTACGGTGACAGCCGCCAGCGCGATGCCCGCGATCACCGCCGGCACAACCAGCGACCCCAACGGGTAGGGATAAAACACCGCGAGGTCCGCGGGCCACAGGGTCTGGAGAAAGTACGCAGCGTAAGAGACCAGTGCGTTTTCGAAGCGCACGGTGGCCGGAATCAGGGAGAGAGAGGCGGTGGCGCCGACCTCCTTGTGCACGAGAACTGTCACTACCGACACCGCGATGGACGCGGCGAAGAACGGGACCTTCTCGAGGATCTTCGTGCCGCGGCGCAGGGGCCAGCGATCCAGCAGGAGGAGCACCAGCGGTAACGTCACGAGCATCGGCTTGGCCATCAGGCCGAGGCAGAAGAGGAAGAGGGTCAAGCCATAGCGGATCGGTCCGGGACGGACGGTGTAGGCGGCGTAGCTCCACAGTGTCAGCACCCAGAACAAGCCGCTCAACACGTCTTTGCGCTCGGCCACCCAGGCGACGCTCTCCACGTGCAAGGGGTGAAGGGCGAACAGGAAGGCCACCAGCGCGCTTCGCCAGCGCGCCCCCGTGAGGCGTTTCAACACCGCGAACCACAGCAGCGTGCTGAGCGCGTGCAACAAGACGTTCGTGAAGTGATGCCAACCGCTGTCGAGTCCGAACAGCGTAGAGTCCAGCATGTGGGACAGCCATGTTAGTGGAAACCAGTTGCCGGCGAAGGAAGAACGGAATGCCCACCCGACGCCTGCCCAGGTCAGCCCCGCCTGCACGTGCGGATTGGCGGTGACGTAATCGGGGTCGTCATAGGTCACGAAGTCGAAGTGAAGCACCTGGCTGTATACCGCGAGCACCGCAACCGCCAGCAACAGGTAGATCCAGAGGTCGCTCCCCGGCCGGCGAGTGGATGCGAGGTTATCTGCAAGGGTGCGGCGCTTCGCGTTCGGCGCGGTGCGTGGTCTGGACATAACCGGTAAGTTTGGACTCGAGTATCATCATATCCATGCGCGCAACTTTGCTGCTGCTTCTGCTCTGCCCGATTTTGCCGGCCGCCGGCCCCACTGAGGTGCTCCTCTGGCCGAACGGGGCTCCCGGTTCCGAAGGCAAGACTTCGGCCGACGTAGTCGAGCCGCCTAATAAGGACCACGGCTACTTGAAGGTCACGAATGTACACCATCCGTCATTGACCGTCTTTCTGCCGCCCGCCGAGAAAGCCGGCGGCGCCGCCATGATCATCGCTCCCGGCGGCGGTCACCAGTTTCTCAACTTCGATCAGGAGGGTACCTATGTCGCCGAATACCTGAATAGCATCGGCGTGGCGGCCTTCGTGCTCAAATACCGGCTGGCACGCGAGCCCGGATCCACGTACAAGATCGAGGAGCACGCCCTTGCCGACGGACAGCGCGCCATACGCTTGCTGCGCAGCCGCGCTACCGAGTGGAATCTGAATCCGGCCCGGATCGGAATCATGGGTTTCTCCGCCGGTGGGGAGGTCGCCGCCCTCGCCGCGACCCGCTTCGACGCCGGCAAGCCAGACACCAACGACGCCGTGGACCGGCAAAGTTCGCGCCCGGATTTCGACGCGCTGATCTACCCGGGCATTCGCGCCAACAACTACACGATCCCCAAGGACATGCCAGTGACGTTCATGCTTTGCGCCGATAATGACCGCGGACCGTCCACCGCGCTGTCGGCCCTCTATCCGATGCTGAAGGCCGCCGGCATACAGACCGAAGTCCACGTGTATGCCACCGGCGGCCACGGTTTCGGCATCAATCCCAATACGCGGAATCCTTCGCCCGCAGCCACTACCTGGCAACTGCGGCTGGGCGACTGGCTGAAACAGATCGGCATGCTGAAATGAAGCACTTGTTGCTGGTTGCCGTGTTGAGCGGGGCCGCTGCGTGGGGCCAGCGGCCGGAGTTCGACGTGGCATCGCTCAAACCGGTGGTGCTGGATGGCGTCGACACCTATACGGCGAATCTGGGGACATACAGGAATGGCGTGATCACCCTGGCCAACACGACCCTGGCGGAGTGCATCCGATTCGCCTACGACATTACGTCAGACGATCTTCTAACCGGGCCGGACTGGATCAAGAACAAGGGCGTGCGCTTCGATATCCTGGCGAAGACGGCTCCCGCGACGACCCGCACCCAGGCGCTGCTCATGCTGCGGACGCTGCTGGAGGACCGCTTCAGACTGGAACTGCGCCGCGATCCGCGCGTGCTCTCGTACTACGCGCTGACGGCGCCCAACGGGGTCGGGAAATTGCAGCCCGCGCAAGATCCGCCGCCCGCCGGAGGAAACAGCCTGGGGCTGGGCCGCATCCATCATAAATCGATTAGCATGCTGCTTCTGGCGACCCTGATTTCCCGTTTCACGCGCACGCCGGTGCTGGATCAGACGGGGATTCCGGGATTGTTCGAGGTCACGCTGGAGTGGGCGCGCGATAACGGCATGCCGCCGGTGACTGCGCCCGGCGCGACGGTAGCGGAGTTGGCCGACGGCCCTTCGATCTCCGAGGCGGTACAGAAGCAGCTCGGCCTGAAACTGGAAAAGCGCAAAGGCCCGGTGGATGTGATGGTAGTGGCGCACGCCGAGAAAACTCCTCTGGAGAATTAGGCGTGGCAGGCACCGCTCCCGGACGGTCGCAGCTCGGATTACTTGCGGTGGTGTTCCACTTCGTGCTCGGAGATCATCTTGCGCAGGACGCTTTCCAGCTCGGCCACGCGACGAGCGAGGTCGTCGATCGCCTGGCCTTCGGGGTCGGGCAGGCGTCCATGCTCCAGGGTGCCTTCTTCCGGGCGCACACGCACCACGCGGCCGGGGATGCCGACCACTGTGGAATTGTCGGGCACGGGATGCACCACCACCGATCCCGCGCCTACCTTCACGTTGTCGCCGATTCGAATATTGCCGAGCACCTTCGCGCCCGTGCCCACCACCACGCGATTGCCGAGCGTGGGATGGCGTTTCCCCTTCTCGTTTCCGGTACCACCCAGGGTCACACCCTGGTAGAGCAGCACGTCGTCGCCGATCTCCGTGGTCTCGCCGATCACCACGCCGGACCCGTGGTCGATGAAGAAGCGCCGTCCGATGGTAGCTCCCGGGTGAATCTCGATTCCGGTAAAGAAACGGCTGATCTGCGAGAGTACGCGCGGCACCAGCGGCATATTCCAACGGTATAGCCGGTGCGCCAGACGGTGGGCCAGGATGGCGTGAAAGCCGGGGTAGCAAAGGAAGATCTCGAGCACGCTTTTCGCGGCCGGGTCTTCCCGGAAGATGGTGTCGATCTGTTCACGGATAGCGCGGAACACGTGGCCCTAGTGAGCGCCGGCGGGCGCTTCGTCGGCCACAACAGGCGGTTTGGCGCCTGCCGGGAGCGGGGCAAGCATGTCCTCTTTGCGTTTGACCAGCGTGGAAGTATTGTAGCTGGCCACTTCGAATCCGTGACCGTGCGTGATGGCGTCTGTGGGGCACGCTTCTACGCAATAGCCGCAGAAAATGCAGCGGTTGTAATCGATGTTGTAAACCTTGGCGTAGCGCTCACCGCCGGAAATGCGCGTGGTGGCGGTATTTTCGGCCGCTTCGATATAGATACAGTTGGATGGGCACGCCGCGGCGCACAGGAAGCACGCCACGCACTTCTCCATCCCGTTGACGTCGCGCTGTAATACGTGGACGCCGCGGAAACGCTCTTCGAACTTTGGCGGCGCATCGGGGTAATCGTCGGTCACCGTCGGGCCCATCATCTCCTTGAAGGTGACGCTCATGCCCTTGGCGATTGCCGCCGCCGTACCCAGGATGTCTTCGAATGTGTTAGCCATCGGTCTGCTTCCAGTTTAGCGTGGGTCCCACCCGGGAACCTAGTTGCGCGAACTTCAGCCGGCCTTCCACGCCGGAACGTTGTCCTCCGGCCGGAACAGTGTTATCCCCGCGGCGGTGGCCAGCGCCTCCATATCCATTTTGCTCCAACCTTCGACCACGCGCGAGACGGTGCCGTCCGGTTCCACCAGGAACATGCTGGGAACGCTCGAGATGCCGTATGCATTGCTCACCGGGAAATCGGTCTCCTCGCTATCGAGCAACGTGGCAAAACTGACGCCGAAATGCGTGTTGAATTCGCGGGTGTCCGCTGCGTCGTTCTGCGAAATGCCGCAGATGGGGAGCGCGCCAGAGGCGTGCAGCCGCTCCAGAAACGGCATTGCCAACTGACATACCGGGCAGGTGACCTTAAAGAACACCAGCAGCACGCGGCCGCGGGCCGTCAAATCGGCGAGCAGAGTTTCCCCACCCTCCAGGCGGACGAGCCGGAAGCCGGGTGCACGGGAACCCGGATCGAGCAGAGCACGCTGCCGCAGCGAAGCCATATATTAAATCTTAACGGTTTCCAGCTATAGATATAAAAAGGTCTTTAATACCTGATAAAATCTTTGCCAGGAGAGACCATGATCGACAGTAATTTCCTGAGCAACCTGATCGGCAAATCAATCCGAGTCGTCTGCAAAGACCCGGTGGATTGCGGTACCGTTCCGGTACTCACTTTGCGCGAGGTGTCCCCGTTGGGGATCGTCGGCGAGGGCGGCGGCGACCAACACTTCTTCCCGTGGACTGAGGTGGTGGAGATCAGCGCCAGCCCGGCGTTTATTGAGGATGGCGAATTGGTTTCGGCAGCTTTCGCCGATTCCGAACCATAACCGCAGCGAAGCAAGACAGGCCACCAAAAGCGATGGCCTGTCCTACCTGACTAGATGGTCATGGCGGTAAAGCCGCCGTCTACCTTCAAGATCGAGCCGGTGACGAACGAAGACGCTTCCTGGGACGCCAGATACACGGCCGCTCCCACCAGTTCGCAACTCTCCCCGAAACGGTGCATGGGCGTATGTCCGAGGATGCTGGCCACCCGGTCCTCAGTCAACAACTTGCGGTTCTGCTCGGCGGGGAAGAATCCCGGCAGAATGGCGTTCACGCGGATATTGTGGGGCGCCAGTTCACGCGCCAGGAATTGGGTGATCTGATTGACGCCCGCCTTGGCTACTGCATACGTGAGCACTTTCGAGAGGGGCGGTCCGGACGAAGCCGAAGAGATGTTGATGATGGAGCCGCCGTGGCCGGCATCGACCATCGCCTTGCCGAATACCTGGCAGGCCAGAAATACGCTGGTCAGGTCGATATTCAGGATGCGCTGCCATTCGGCTTCCGAGATCTCGAAAAATGGCGTACCGGAATTCACGCCGGCCGCATTTACCAGGATGTCTACGTGTCCGAAACGCTCGATCACACCTGCTAGCGCCTGTTCCAGGCTGGTCTTGCTGGTAGCGTCGCAGCAGACCCCGACGGCCGCGCGCCCCAGGGTTTCGATCGAGCGCGCACGGGCATCCGCGCCGTCTTTACTGACATCCAGAATTGCGATCTCGGCTCCGGCGCGTGCCAAACCGGTGGCCATCGCCCCGGCGAGGACCCCGCCTCCTCCAATCACAACCGCCACTTGGCCGGTCAGCGAGAAAAGTCCTTGTTCAGACATGCCTAAATAGTATCAGAGCGCGGTGTCTTAAAATACCACAAAAGTGTCGAGATTCCCGCGTATCCGAATCAACTGCGCACCAGAGCCTCCTGGATTACGCGCGCGATGGACTCAGTGAGCGCCCGCGGATATTCCGAGCGCGGCATCGCTAGGGCTTGTCTGCGGACCAGGCGGTGCCCGGCCACGCGAAAAAGTTCGAGGAAACGGCTCTGGCCGCGCAAAGAAAACTCGGGCAGGATCGAGTATCCGAAGCCGGATTCCACGAGGCGCTTGATGGCTTCCGTATCGTCGGCCTCCATGATCACGCGGGGCGTAATCCCCACCTGGTGAAAGAAGGTGTCGATGCTCAACCGCATGTTGCTGCGCGGCGGATAGAAAAGAAAGGGCGCATCGGCCAACTCCGCGGGGTCCAAACGCACGATCCGGGCTCTGCTGCCCCGCGCATGGGCGGGACGAAGGCCCAGCAGCTCTTCCTCAAACAACGGCAGAATGGTGAGCTTGTCCTCCGGGACGGGCATGGAAATCAGGCCCAGATCGAAGCGGCGCGCCAGCAGCCCGGCGACGATTTCCTCCGTGGCGGCGACGGTCACCAGAATCTCGCACTGCGGAAACCGGCGGCGCAAGAGGCGAAGCGGTTTGCCCAGACGGTAGATGAGCGCCGTGGCGCCGGTGGCGAAGTGAAACGGACGGTGGTCGGCAGCTTCGTCTTTGCTGAAATCCTGCTCCAGACGGCCCACCTGGTGCAGGATGGCGCGCGCATGATCGGCCAACCGGAGAGCGTGCGACGTGGGAGCGATCTTGCGACCTGCACGGACGAAGAGTTCCACACCCAGATCGGCACCCAGCGCGCGCAGTTGCTGGCTTACCGCCCCGGCGCTGAGCCCCACCGTTTCCGCGGCCCGGGTCACGCTGGCGGTATCCATCACCGCGAGAAAGACACGCAGCTGTCCCAGTTCCATATGATTTAGGAAAACTAAACGAACTCTTTAGATTATATGGCTTGACGGTTACTCAGGGTAATCATATATTTCGAGAAACGGAAAGGGTGTCTTTTAGAGTTGGTAGAGGTTAGTTTTGTTTCTCGCGGCACGACGGCGATTATGCCGCCAGTTCTTTCATCAGCTGCTGGGCGGCGATCAGGATGGGGTCCCAAACCGGTGTGAAGGGAGGAGAATAGGCCAGGTCCAACTGTTCGAATTCATCCACGCGCATGCGCGTCTGCAACGCGGTGGCGATGACGTTGATTCTGCCCGCGGCGCCGTCCTCGCCGATTACGGAGCCCCCGACCAGACGCCGCGAGGTACGGTCGGCCACCAGTTCCACCATCGTCTTCACGCCCATGTAGTAGCGCGGGCGCGAATTGGCCTCGATACGCGCCACCACGGGCGAAAAACCCTCGGCGCGTGCCTGAGCCACCGAAAACCCCGTCGTGGCGAAGCCCACGTCGAAGATGCTGACGATCGATGTCCCGACGATGCCTGGGAAGCGCTCGCGCGCGCCCGCGGCACAGGCGCCGGCCACGCGGCCCGCCTTGTTGGCAGTGGTGCCGAGCGGGATCCAGGTGGGACGTCCGGTTACTATATGGGTAACTTCGGCGCAATCTCCGGCGGCGAACACGCCACGCAGGTTGGTCTCCATGCGCTCATCGGTGCGAATCGCGCCGCTCCGGCCGAGTTCGATTCCGGCGTCAGCGGCGATTTCCACGTTGGGCTGAAAGCCTGCCGCCAGAACCACCATATCGCACGGCACGCCGGCCACCTGGCCGGGCTCGATCGCGGCTACCGTCACGCCGGTGCGAAGTTCCACGCCGTGTTGCTCCAGTTGTTTGCGGACCGCCGCCGTGAGACCTTCGTCCTCGCGCAGGAGGGCGTACGCCGAGCGCTCCAGAATGGTCACGCGTAGTCCGTTGCGGCGCAACGCGTCGGCGGCCTCCACCCCGATATATCCGGCGCCGACCACGACGGCGCTTTTCGGCTTCCGCTCGCGCACGAAGTGGCGCATCCGCTCGGCGTCATCCAGCGTGTACAGCCTGAAGACGTGCGGCAGTTGCGCACCCGGCAGATTGGGCATGCCGCCACGCGCGCCGGTGGCGATCACGAGCTTTTCATATGCTACCCTCGCGCCCGATTCCAGCGTAACTTCGCGGCGCGGATGCGAAATCGCGATCACCCGCGCCCCGGTGCGCACGTCAATATTCCGCTGCTTGCTGAAGTACTCCGGAGTGTAGGTGATGAGGTCGGCGGTCTCGCGTACGCGCCCCTCCACGAAATACGGCAGCCCGCAGGCGCCATAGGAGATCACGGGGCCTTTTTCCAGAACGACGATTTCCAGGCGCGGATCGATCCGCCGTGCGCGTGCCGCCGCGCTGAGTCCCGCGGCGACGCCCCCGATGACCACCAGTGCCATCGGCGCTTATTCCTCGGTCTTCATCTTACTTACAAAGTCCAGTATGTCGAAAGTCTTGATTTTGCGATCGGGGTAATAGCTGCCCACTGCGTCGCCCTCGTCGGTGAAGATTTCGAAGCAGGTGGCCAGTCGGGTCATAACGAGCAGTTCAATGTTGCGCCGGTTAAGGTTGACCAGCTTGACGTTGCCGCCGACCTTGCGGAGGCTGGTAACGCACATGACCAGCGCGCCGAGGCCGGTGCTGTCGATGTAATCCACGGCGGCCAGGTTGAACACGAGGTTGTACACGTGGGCGGCGGACAGTTCCGCTACTTTCTCGCGCAGCGCGGTGGCTTCTTTGCCCAGCGTGATGCGGCCCTTCATTTCGAGGCACGCGACGCCTTCACGGTCGCGCTGTTGAATTTCCAGAGACATGTAATCTCTATGATGCCACTTAGACCGGCATCTTCATACCGATCATGACTTCGACCTGTTCAATCGGCACCATTTCGATGGCGTCCCACGGGCAGCCGTCGAGGAAAGCGCCGTCGGGACCCTTGCTGACACACTTCTTGCAGCCGATGCAAAGCGTGGCGTCCACCTCAATGTGGCCGAAGGGCTGGTGGTCTTCGTCCGGTACCCAGTACATGCAGTCTGCCACGGGACAATAGGGAACGCAGGCAGGAGAACCCGCGCACCCCGTGCAGCATTCAGTGATGACAGCAATTTCCTTGGGCCGCTTCTTACGGGGAGTGGCAATCCCCTCGGACTTCGGCTCCATCTTAACGACGGCCGTTGACATGCCAAGAATTATGACACAAAAGGCAGGGCGGGGCCACGCACCCCTTTAGCTTTCCAAGTTGGAACTCAGCGTGATGTTGGTCTTATAGAGCTTCGAAACGGGACAGCCCGCTTTGGCATTCTGCACTGCCTTGTCGAACGCTTCCTGGCTGGCGCCGGGCACTTTGGCCTTCAACTCCAGATGGCTCTCGGTAATCGCCCAACCGTCGGGCAGCTTCTCGAACGTAATGGTGCAGGCCGTTTCCAGACTGTCGGCTGTGAGCCCCGCTTCTCCCAACTGAGCCGAAAGGGCCATGGTGAAGCAGCCTGCGTGCGCGGCAGCCAGGAGTTCCTCAGGATTGGTGCCCTTACCTTCGGCAAATCTCGTTCCGAAGGAATAGGGCGTGCTGGTAAGCACTCCGCTGGCCGTGGAGATATTGCCCTTCCCCGCCTTCAAATCGCCGCTCCACTGAGCATTCGCTGTACGTTTCATAATATTCGCCTCATGAATTGGATTCCGGGACCGGCCACCGGCCCGACACCCTAGCTTGGATGCAGCACGGGTATCCTGGGAAACAAGAGATTTGTTTCGTGGCCAATCGCCGGATTGAAGAACAGCTCGATGCCCTCAGCCGCTTGCGTGGAGCGACCCCCGCCGACGCCGCTCCCGCCCTGCGCAAGGCGCTGGCGGACCGCGTCAACCTGGTGGCCGCCAAAGCGGCTAATATCGCGGCGGACCTGCCGGTGCCGGAGGTGCTCCCGGACCTGTTGCGCGCCTTCGACCGTCTGTTCGAAGACCACGTCAAGCGCGATCCGCAGTGTTGGGGCAAGAACGCCATCGCCCGGGCGCTCAAGGATCTGGGCCACCGCGATTCTTCCGACTTTTTGCGCGGGGCCGTACACATTCAGATGGAGCCGGTGTGGGGCGGCCAGGAGGACACCGCCGGTCCGCTGCGTGGCATCTGCCTGCTGGCGCTGCCCGCCTGTCCCGATCTCCCGCGCGAACAGGTGCTGCGCCACATGGTCAACGCGCTCACCGAACCCGCCCCCACGGTCCGCGCCGACGCCGCCCGGGCCCTGGCCGAAATGCAGGGCGACGATTGCGCGCTGCTGCTCCGCCTCAAGGCGCGCAGCGGAGACGCCGAACCCGCCGTGACTGGACAGGTGCTGGAATCGCTCCTCGCCCTGGAGCGCCGCAACGCGCTCCCTTTCGTTCGCCAGTTTCTCTCCGGCGGCGACGCGGTGGCGGAAGAGGCTGCCCTGGCGCTCGGTGGCTCCCGCCAGTCGGAGGCAGTCGAGGTGCTGCTCGAATGCTGGCCTGACGCGCGCGGGATGGAATACCGCCAGGCGCTGCTGCGCGCGCTCAGCATCTCGCGGCATGATCGGGCCATCGAGTTCTTGAAGGGCTTGGTTGCCGACGGCCGCCCCCAGGATGCCGCCGACGCCCGCGCCGCGCTGGAGTTGTTCCCGGAGAAACATGCAGAGTAACGCCCTGGGTAAGAAGCGAAGAGCCGGTCCAGAGAGGCGCGCGGACCAGGAAGGGGACCGGAGGGACTCCTCGCGATGAATCGTGGCCACTTTTACTCGGTCTCAAGCGCTCGCTAGTTCACGATGACCGACAGCAGTTCGCCGATCACCAGCGGCACGCCCGGAGTGAGCCTGATGCCGGCCGCGGGGACGACGATTCCGAAAGTGGAGATCGGGGCGATCGAACGGTGGCTCCCGAGGTGGTGAAGCGGTGAGGGTGTTAATCTGGCCGGTAATTCTGCAGCCACCAAAAGGTAACCCCCAGTCTACGGTAACCCCGGGTTTCGCCCACAATGGTGGTGCACGAACGCATTGCGAGCACAACCCACGATGGCCGCTCCGCCGAGTCGCGCAAACTAAGTGCGCATTAGATTCCGCAAGCCGGTCCGCAGTTCTTCCGATCGGCTGTTGGAATCGAGGCAGAGGATTTCAGCTGCGGTCATTTCGTCCCCGTGTGTGCATTCCTCAGAACTCATACGGTCCAATAAGAACTGTAGTGCAGCCGGGTCCTTCGGCGAGCGAGACCCCAAACCGCCTCACTACGCACTTCGCGAAACGAATCGGTCAAGCGCCTTCGCAGGGCGTCACGAATACCAGCCGAATCCAGAGTGCCGAGACGCACAGGTGGCCCATTCTCAGCGCCCGCAAGTGCGAGCCCAAACGTGGCCCAGTTGCGGACTTCGGCATCATCATCTTCCATCAACTCCATCAGCGTGCGGATGGCGTCGGGCCTTTCGCTACCAGCCACGCCAACTGCCACGGCCAACCTCACCTGAGCGTCGGCAAATTTCCTGGCGCTTATCAGTGCCGAGGTCGCAGTGTCGCCTTGGAGGTGAGCCAATGCCCATGTTGCGGAATGGGCCACGAGTGGGTCGTCGTCCTCAAGGTGCGCGATGGCGATGGACACGCTCTCATCAAAATGAGGACGTTCCGCAAAAGGCTTCCCGGCTCCCAGTTGAGCTGGTACGTCTAATGCGCGCTCACGATGTTTCGGTGTTCCCGATTGAGCGTACGACGCCGCCAATTGGAAACTTCATCATCGTTCCGCCGACGGAGGGCGCGAACCGCATCCCACGCCGGTTCATCCTCGTGATCGCCCTCGAACGACGCTGAAAACAGCTCCGCTGCCGTCTTGTTGGCATCCATCTCTCGGTCGGGAGTCATGGCACCTGCCTGAGTCCATCGTACGTGAAGGCAGTGTATACCGCAACACTTCAACGCGAACCGGCGCGAACCGGAGTGGTTGTGGACGAAGAGTGGGGCCTTCCGTTGACCCTGTGTAGGCAGCCGTGGCCCTGGCCCGCAGGGGTAGTTACCGAAATCGCCGTTTTTTTGCCACTGAGATGAACTACAATTGCAGTTCCGCAATATGATCTTCGCCGCCGCAGCATTAGCCGCATGGCTCGCGTTCCCAGGCATGGCGGCAGAACAATCCACGCCAGCTACCAGGACGACGCATTTCCCTCACTTTTCCGACTTTCCGGTGCCGAAGTTGTTCAACGGTCCGATTGCCGATCCGAAATTCAAAGACGGCTCTGACGAGCATTACCTTGGACGCCTGCTCAGCAGCATTGCAGACGGCCCCAACTTCTCAGGTCAATTCAGGCTCGTCCAATTCCGACCTGGGGATGGCCCAGTAGGCGCTGTGGTGTTCGACTCCGAGACTGGCTCGATCTATCGTCTGCCGCACGAGATTGTGCGAGACGATTTCTTCGTTCACGGCACAGACTGCCTGCCAGCCTTACACGGGCTGAAGTGGGCGAAGCTAAACGATGAAGATGACGCCTCCGCGCCGCTATCTTTCAAAGCCACTAGCGAGTTGTTGGTCGTCAGGCAGTGCCGCGTTGACGGGACTACAGAACGAGCAGTGGTGGTTAGCTACTATCGCTGGCACGGGCGGAAGTGGCACTTCTTGAAGAGGGGCATATTGCCGCCTCCGCCAGTGTTTTAGCCCAAAATCTTGCTGTGACCCGCATGTCTCCCGATATGTTTGGGGAAATGACCACGGGCGGGAGCGGCACGGAGGATGAAGTCCGCTAATGCCGTTTTCGTCCCACAATGTCCGCCGCATCGGCTAATCAGCTTACGCAAAGGCTTCGCGACTACCCGCGCCTAACCAGCTGAAGGGGCAGCACAACTGCCGAAACTGATACTAATCACTTGCGTTCCTCGTACCGGGACGGATCAATCGGTTTCGCAACCACGTCAGACACGGACTGAAGGACCAGTTGTGAATCGTAGGAATTCAGAGGGCCGAAGCCAGACACAATACGACTCCGCTCCTGCACGGCTCTCTTGATGTAGTCGAAACGCCCCGTCACCGTGGCGGTCACCAAGAATAGCGGACAGTTGATGCAAACGGCGACAGTCGGTCCGTTCTTGGGTACGCAACTTCTGCTACTAAACTCGTTCATCTTGCGATATTCGTCGTCTTGTCGAACAACTATAGAAGAGCCTGTCGGCGAGGTTGGCTGGCCGTTCATAATATCGGTGCGAGCGAACCAGATTTTTTCTGCGCACCTGTTGTCCGATAGGAGACTCAACTCAAAAACTGGTCTACTGTCATCGTTGGGAACTTCAACGCCGGTAAGTATCGCCGCTCGAATTTGAACCATCTTCCCGTCGAAGTGCTTCGGCTCTTTCACCAGTTCGCAGAGCGTTGTATTAATTGGCTAATCGGACTTTACCTGTCCGAGCGCGGCACCAGTCATTATGGCAACGGCGATCACGGCGACGAAGGTTTGAATCCAAGTGTTCATCGACGTTAATAGTATCGCCGTTCCCGTTCGTACACCAAGTGCGCTGCTCTTGGGCAGCGCGGCTGCAATTTTAGCAGCGCGCAAGTTCCCGATATGTGGGCTCGTCGGAGAGTGCGCAGGCGCCAACCAGACTGGAGGTGGCCAATTTTGTGGAACGCCGTGTGATTTGTCAGGATCGAGGTTGTCGGGCCAGCAGTTAGCTCAGCCCTAATTCTGTTCTGCGTCTGGGACGCCACTTCAAAAAGTAATAGATCAGGACCCCAGGGGAATTGGGCATCAGGAGCAGAAGGACCCAGAGCAATCTCACTTTACCATGTTCGTGCGCCGCACAATCTTCAAGCATGTGAATCCAGAGCACCACTCCCGCAATAGCGAGCGGCATCGCTATAAAGAACCCGAACAGAGACCTAGGGTCGCCCACGCTTATGAGACTATCACATCCGAAAATGACTGTGATCGCCAACTTCCGATCTTGCCTTGGCCATTACTGGCTCCAACTTCCTCGCAAGTGGGGTTGCTGGAGAAGTGCCACCATCAGGCCCCGGCCCGGAATCCACTTCTCCGGATATCGCCGTTTTTCTGCCCTCGGGCCTGCAAAACGTGCCTTTACTGCGCTTCGTCTTTCGTCGGCTCGATGCCAACACTAGCAAACGTACGGCATGGACGGCTGCGAGCAGGAGAGCCAGGAGGAAACACGCCACCGTAACGAACATCCAAGCCATGCCGAATGCCTGCGGCCGATAGGCGGCGTGAAGGTTCGGCCGGGCCTACCTCACCAACTCTGCAATGAACAACGGAGCCCAGCCAATTGCTAACGCAACGAGGATCATCCAAGGACTTCGTATGATTCGCCAGACCATCATGAATTAAGACCTTGCGGCAACGTTCGGTTCCACTTCCATGAGCAGTGCATCTGGCATCGTAGCACCGAGCGCGAGAGGTGTTCCGGCCCTCAACTTCCTCGAGAGTGGGGTTTCTGGAAAGTGACCTAGCAGCCTAGCCGGGCCGCCGGGCTGTTTACCGATGGCACGCCTGACTTGTTTATTTCTGACCGACTTGGAAATGATCTACACGTTCAGTCGCTAGGTTTCCGTCCACTTTTCTGTCTGCGACGACGTGCAACGGCTTCAGTCGTAATCCGAATTCCCGGGCGAATATGGGACAGGTCTTGATGGCGCCACTCTTCATAGTTGTCTTTCGATCCTCCAATAGTCAGGATCTCCCGGATGACGACATCCTTGCAGTTGAAAGCTGGGTTTTCTTCCAGAGACCTCCTCCACTGCTCAATTACGCTGCCGTAATCGGTTGGGTCCCAAGGATCGGCGTTGGGAAATGACATCTCAATGACGGCTCTAAATCGTACCGGCGGTAGTTGCTCTCTGTCGTGCATAAGACAAGATTACCCGAAGGGGTCAGTCTGGGGAGGGTGTCCGTGGCAACTTCCAGGAAAGTGGGGTTTCCGGAGAAGTGCCAGGCCCCGGCCCGGAATCCACTCCTCCGGAAACGCCGCTTCACGTTCGCCTAAACATTCTGCTTGCCCGGAGCGTCAGAATCTGGAGATGTACGATGATGCGTTCAATCGCGTTTGCAGTCATCGGAATATTGCCGTTCATGCAACGCCTCCATAGACCAGGTAGTCGAACGTTTGGAGCGCATTTTTCGCCGTCCGGCGGTAAACCGGACCGGCGTCCAGGGAAACTTCGATGTTTCGATCGATTACCCACCCGATGAGGCCGCGACTGATCCGGCTGTGCTTTTGCTCAGCGCGATTCGGGATCCGACAGGGCTGCAACTTGAAACCCAGCCCGGATCAACCGAGCCGATCATTATCGATCGAGCAACAAAGCCGTCAGCAAATTAGATCGGGAACTCAAGCTCCCAGAAAGTGGCGTGGTCGTCCACTTGCCGGACACCCCTATGCCGCCCGAGCGTCAGGGCGACTAGAGATCCTCGGGACGGAGACCGGTGTCCTTGGCGATCCTGCTCAGCGCCGCCGGACCCACTTCTTCGCTGTCGTGAAAACTGAAAGTGAAGTTCGGCCAACCCAATCGCTGCATTTTCCGATGCGAGCCGACCTGTTTCTTGAGCGTCCAACCGAGCCTTATCAAAGCCGCGTAGACTCTCTTGGCCTTCGTGGCGCGCCAGACGCTCACGCTGCGAACAAGACCTTCAACGGCGCTGGTACGTCTTCACCGCTTTCGATCATGTCGGCAAGAACTTGAAGGGCAATCGATTTGACTTTGCGCACGGCCTCTTCTTCGGTCGCGCCATACGCCATCACTCCAGGAAGGTCTGGCACAGACGCAAGCATGCGGCCATCCTCTTCCCGTTCGAGTTCAACGCGAATGGGCTGAATCTCAATCATAGTTATCATTGTAGCGGAACGCGGCAAGCGGTCTTTCGTAGTCATCTCGTGGCAAGCTGCCAGAAAGTGGGCTTATCATAGAAGTGCCACCTCTGGCCAAGGCCGGAATTCCACTCTCCGGAACCCCGTTTCACGGCCACGATCGCTCTCGTGCAGCAGCTCAGGACTGTCATGGTTGTATCGGGCTGAGGGCTTCGGCGCTCGCGAAGGGCGACCCGCCTCTCATCTCCAAAGTGGTCTGGCTAGGCCGCTCGCTTACCTGGCTGCCACACAGCGGAAGGCTAGAACCGGATATTTTTTGATTCGCCTTGATGAATGCGAAGAGTTGGCGGGCCGGCCCCGAGGCTTTCCAGTAGGAGGCGCTGCATTTCGATAAATTCTCCTCCCGTTTTTCATCCGGCCTGTTCATCGCGGCCTTGACCTGCGCGGTGCCCACCTTTGCGAGGCACAGAGCATCTAGCGCCCGTTGAGTTGCTTTTGCGATTCGCTTACACCCGATGAGCAGGAGGGCATCGACAATGGTCGATGCAAACTGCGCGGAATACCTGAAGAAGTTATCGTATCCGTCGGTCACCATTGTCGAGTCCAATTTCCCGACAGCCAGGATAACTCGCTCTGCTTCCGACAGTCGGCCCCTTCGATCGGCCTTTTCCTGTATAGCCTGCGTAAACGCTGCGACCAGTAGATCGGTTCGTCCGTACCTCTCGAACGAGAGCAATTCTTCCACTGTCTGGCCGGAGTATCCATCTTGCCAATCCAGATCGATCCGTGAAGGTTCTCCGTCTGGGGACGTTTCCGATGGCTTCGGTTTGGAGGCGACCGACTGTGCAGCTTTGGGAACTCCCGTGCGCTTCCCCGGTGGTCTCGAAATATTCCTGCTGTAGTCGCTCACCTTCAATATTCGCAGGCGCTTCGCTTCGTTGTCGATGGCATAGACGATTACACAATCAGCTTCGCGAATGACCCGGAGATCCGGTAGTAGCCACTTGAGTTTTATGCATCCACGCGGCGTTGGTAGTTTCGAGAGGGCAAGAATCACGCTATCGAGTCTAGCGAAGGAAGACTCGTCGATTCGATCCATTTCCTTCTGTGAGGACCGGCAGGCGGTGATCGCGTAATCTGTCGCGAAAGTCAAGTGGCCGGCGCCCAGGCGTTTAACCCTGTATCGCTGGTAAGGGGTTTCTTTTTGTGCCGAGAGCAGGCGATCCTCGGCAATTTGCCCATCATGCAGCGCCCAAGCGATGTCTTTGTACTGTCTGCGATTGAGGACAAAGCCCTTGCCTGAAGCCGCTATGAAGTGCATGTACGCCATCACGCCCAGTTTATCGCGGCGATTCATGGCTTACACAGCAACCTACCGTGGCACTGGGTTCCCTCCGCGGGCGAGCATTGATCATCGGGAACGACATGTGGGGGTACCGGAAAAGACGAACAGGCGGCAAGCCCAGAGGAGATCCTCAAAGTCCGCCGCCTGTATGAGACGAATCCAAGCGAGGTGGTTTCAGTTTTGGAACCAATTGGAACCAAATCGTGGAAGGAGGAACTGTCTGGAAGTGATTGAAGACATGGTGGCCAGGGACGGAATCGAATGGCATTACACCCCTGGTGTAATGTTGCCCTTTTCGGGCGTACGCCTCAATCCAGCCGCCTGAGGTCCGGCCGGGTTCCACGAAAAACGAATCTGTGGTTTCGGACCTGGACTGCCGGCTGAGAACTTGACCGTAGTTACCAGACCGGGCGGGGTCCACTTCGGCGATAACGCTGCGGCTCGATCCCCCTGAGTATCTGCATCGGTGGGTGCCGTGTTGTATGCTACAGGGCGCCTTGGCAGTCCCCACATGCACCAACCGTCCGAGGCAGCAACCGAGGCCGTTGCAGATCTCGCGCAGCGAATCGGCGCAGTCCGAGTTGGCAGAACAGCATGGAGACGAGTTGCGTCCAGCAGGTAAAACCTTTGGCGGCACGCTCAGCGGCGTGCTTCTTTACGAGTGCGGCGAACTCGGTTCGGGGAAAGTGCTGGAGCAGTTGATTGAATAGGCTCGCTATTGGGTAGCCCTCCTGTGGGCAGCGTTTGGCGAGGCTCCCGGCAAGGAATTGCTCGCCAACGTCAATCATAGGAGGGCCTCTCCTCCTATTTCAGACTGGAAGCACCTGGTCGGTACCGAACGGCAACACACTGGCAGCGGAACTGCGTTCGATACTTCGGCCTGGCCCACTTCGATACCCTAATTTGGCCTACTTAGTAATTGATATTCTGCCTACATGTGGCTGGCGGGCCCGAATTACACCAGCCGGTACATCCTCAACCGCTTGACGCAGGTGATCATGATGCCGGAGTCCGGTCACCTGGTGATCCCGCTGTCTCGGATCACGCCAACATAATAATTCCTAACTCATTACTCATGAGATATTTATCCGCTGATCCGGGTCGGTTCCCAAACGCAGCCGTGCTAGCGTCGAAGTGGAGTATCCGTTCGCCTCATGACATCCATTTCTCGACTGACAGTGCCTACGGGTCGCCTCATCTCCGTGTCTCCGCTGTTGCACTCGCAATTCGCGTTCGAACCCAAGAAGTCCTTCATTTGCAACAAAATTCCATTCGCTGCCGATCCCAACGAACCCAAGGAACCCAACGAAAAACAAAGGCATCGATTGGCTTCGTTCCGTCATTCCCCGATCCGGATCGGCGTTCCCTCCCCCGCCAGTCCCCAAATTTCGTCGATCTCCTCGTCGGTCACCGCGACGCCCTTCCCCGTGCGCCGTACGGCAAGCCGTGGACCATCCAGGCCACCCGGGCGGACCAGGGGCCGCCCCACCAGACGCATTGATCATGTGGTGAACCATGCCCACTAAATCCCCGCTCAGCCTCTTCCATCCTGCGGTGCGCGCGTGGTTCGACGCCGTCTTCCCCGCCCCGACGCGGCCGCAGCAGCTCGGCTGGCCCGCTATCGCACGGGGCGAATCCACCCTCATTCTTGCCCCCACGGGCACCGGCAAGACCCTCGCCGCCTTTCTGTGGTGCATCAATCGCCTGATGTTCGCGCCCGTCCCGCCGCGACAGGAGCGCTGCCGCGTCCTCTACATTTCCCCCATCAAGGCGCTCGCGGTCGACGTCGAGCGCAACCTGCGCTCCCCGCTGGTCGGCATCGCCCAGGCCGCCCGCACGGCGGGAGTCGAGTTCCACGAACCTACCATCGCCATACGCACCGGGGACACTTCCGCCGCCGAGCGCGCACGCTTCACCCGCCACCCCGCCGACATCCTGATCACCACGCCGGAATCTATCTATCTCCTGCTCACGTCCAACGCCCGCGAGGTGCTACGCTCGATCGAGACCGTCGTGGTCGACGAAATCCATGCCCTCGTCCCCACCAAGCGCGGCAGCCACCTCGCCCTCTCGCTGGAACGCCTCGAGGCCCTTTGCGGACGCAAGCTGCAGCGCATCGGACTTTCCGCCACGCAGCGCCCGCTCGACGAAGTCGCCCGCTTTCTGGGCGGCGCTGTTGCCGCGCCCGCACCCAAAAAGGAGCGCTCCTCCGACGCCGCCGGCGAAATCCTCAGCGAGTTCGAATCCGCCTCCGCCGCCCCTCGCTACCGCGACGTCACCATCGTCGATGCCGGCGAGCCCAAGCGGATCGACCTGCGCATCGAAGTTCCGCTCGACGATATGTCGCGCCTCGACGAGTTGGTCACGCTGCCCAGCGGCCCGGCCTCGCAGGCCCCCATGCGTCCTTCTATATGGAGCGCCATCCATCCCAAACTGCTGGAACTGGTGCGCGCCCACACGTCCACTCTCATCTTCGTCAACAGCCGCCGCCTGGCCGAGCGCATCTCCGGTGCCATCAACGAACTCGCCGGCGACACTCTTGTGCGTGCCCATCACGGCAGCGTAGCCGCCGACCAGCGCAAGGAAATCGAAGACCGGCTTAAGATGGGCACGCTGCGCGGGCTCGTCGCCACTTCGTCATTGGAGCTGGGCATCGACATGGGCGCCATCGATCTGGTGGTGCAGATCGAATCTCCGCCCTCGGTCGCCAGCGGGATGCAGCGCGTCGGCCGCGCCAGCCATCACGTCGGCGGTACCAGCGCCGCAGTCATCTTCCCGAAGTATCGCGGCGATCTGGTGGCCTGCGCCGCTATCACGCGCGCCATGTACGCCGGCAAGGTGGAGTCCGTCCACTACCCGCGCAACCCGCTCGACGTCCTGGCTCAACAGATTGTCGCCATGGTGGCCATGGAGCCGTGGAATGCCAACGCGCTCTTCACCCTGGTCCGGCAGGCCGCGCCATATGCCGCCCTCACGCGCGGCGTGTTCGATTCGGTGCTCGACATGCTCTCTGGCCGCTATCCCTCCGACGAGTTCGCCGAACTCCGTCCGCGCCTCACCTGGGACCGGATCAACCAGCAGCTCACCTCCCGCCAGGGCGCACGCAACGTCGCCGTGATCAACGGCGGCACCATTCCGGACCGCGGCATGTTCACCGTCTACCTGGCCGGCGCTACCCGCGGGGCACGCGTCGGCGAGCTGGATGAAGAGATGGTCTTCGAGAGCCGCACCGGCGACACCATCATCCTCGGCGCCACCACGTGGCGCATCGACCAGATCACGCACGATCGCGTCAACGTCACTCCCGCGCCCGGCGAGCCCGGCAAGATGCCCTTCTGGCACGGCGATGGCGCCGGACGCCCCGCCGAGTTCGGACGCGAGATCGGCGAAATGACGCGTGAGTTGCTTGCCACGCCGCGCGCCGCCGCCTTCACGCGCCTGGTGGAAGAACATAGCCTCGACAGCAACGCCGCCGAGAATCTGCTGCGCTATCTCGAAGACCAGACCGCCGCCACCGGCCGCGTGCCCAGCGATCGCGACATCGTCATCGAGCGCTGCCGCGACGAACTCGGCGACTTTCGCGTCTGCGTTCTCACCCCGTTCGGCAGCCGCGTACATGCCCCCTGGTGCATGGCGGTGACCGCGAAGTTGCGGGCCGAGCGCGGGGTCGAAGTCGAGACGATGTGGAGCGACGACGGCTTCGTGATTCGCCTCCCCGAAACCGAGGAGCCGCTGGAAACCGATTGGCTCCTGCCCGCGCCGTCCGAGTTGAAAGACCTCGTCCTGCGTCAGTTGGGCAGCACCTCGCTGTTCGCCGCGAAATTCCGTGAAGCTGCCGCCCGCGCGCTCCTGCTGCCGCGGCGCCGGCCCGGTATCCGCGCCCCGCTCTGGCAGCAGCGCAAGCGCGCCGCGGACCTGCTCGCCGTGGCGGCGCGGTTTTCGAGCTTCCCCATGCTGCTCGAAACTTACCGCGAATGCGTCCGCGAAGTTTTCGACCTGGAGTCCGCCACCTCCATCCTGCAGCAGGTGCAGCGCGGCACCATACGCGTCACCGCCGTCGATTCCGCCAAGCCCTCGCCCTACGCCTCCGCGCTGCTCTTCTCCTACATCGCTAATTACATATACGATGGCGACGCTCCGCTGGCCGAACGCCGCGCACAGGCGCTCTCCATCGATCAATCGCAGCTCGAGGAAATTCTCGGCAGCACTGATTTCCGCGAGTTGCTCGACAAAGCCGCCCTCGCCGAACTCGAACAACAACTGCAGGCGCTCGACCCCGATTACCAGGCGCGCCACACCGACGGCCTGCACGATCTCCTCCTCCGCCTCGGCGATCTCTCGCTCGAAGAGATCCAGGCGCGCTCCACCGGCGGCTCCATCACCGAACTCACCGCCGCGCGGCGCGCTGTCCGCGTGCGCATTGCCGGCGACGCGCGCTTCATCCCCGTGGAATACGCCGCGCGGTATCGCGATGCCGTGGGCGTGCCCTTGCCGCCGGGCCTCGCCGGAGTCTTCCTCGAACCCACTGACCGCCCGCTGTTCGAACTGCTGCGCCGTTACGCGCGCACTCATGGACCGTTTACCACCGCCGATGCCGCGGCGCGCTTCGGCTTGCCGGCTGCGCAGGTCGAACCCGTCCTACGCCGCCTCCACGGCGACGGCAAACTGCTCGAAGGCGAGTTCCGGCCCGAGGGCGTGCATCGCGAATGGTGCGACCCCGACGTGCTGCAACAGGTCCGCCGCAAGACGCTTGCCCGCTTGCGCCGCGAGGTGGTCCCCGCTGAACAGCACACCTTCGTCCGCCTGCTCACCCGCTGGCAGGGGGTCGCCGTTCCGCGCCGCGGCCTGGACGCCGTGCTCGACACCGTCGAGATTCTGCAGGGGGCGGCACTGACCGCCTCCGATCTGGAACGCGAGATCCTGCCGGCACGCGTGCTCGATTACAGCCCGGCAGATCTCGACGCGCTGATGGCGTCCGGCAACGTGGTGTGGATCGGCCGCGAGCAACTCGGCGATCGCGACGGCCGGATTGCACTCTACCTGGCCGATGCACTACCGCGCCTGCTGCCGCCGGCTCCGCCGCCAGAGCTTTCCGAGCACGCGCAGCGCGTTGCGGGCGTGCTCCGCGATATGGGCGCGTCATTCTTCGCGCCGCTCCATCAGGCCGCGGGCGGCGGATTTCCGGGCGATACGCAGGCCGCGCTTTGGGAACTCGTGTGGGCAGGCATCGTGACCAACGACACGCTGCACCCCTTGCGCAATCTGCTCTACGCGAAAGATGCCGAACGCGGACGCCGCGAGTTGCGCGACGGGCCGCCCGGCTCGCCCGAATTCCTGCGCCGTTTCCGCGCCCGCACCGGCGGCAGCCACGCCGCCGAAGGCCGCTGGTCGTTAGTCGCGCAACGCATGGCGATACCCGTCAGCCCTACCGAGTGGAGCGCCAATATCGCCCAGCAGGTGCTGGCGCGCAATGGCATCGTGATGCGGGAAACCGCCCTCGCGGAGAACATTCCGGGCGGCTACCCGGTCCTGTACCCGGCGCTCAAGACCATGGAGGAGAATGGCTGGATCCGCCGCGGCATGTTCGTCGCCGGACTCGGCGCGGCACAGTTCGCCATGACCGCCGCGGTCGATATGCTGCGCAGTCTGCGCACCGAACCCGAGCGTCCCGAAGCCCTGCACCTGGCGGCGTCCGACCCGGCAAATCCGTACGGCGGACTGCTGCCCTGGCCGGGCGGCGCACAACATGCCATGGCGCGCGCTGCCGGCGCCAGCGTCGTCCTCATCAATGGACAACTCACCGCCTTCCTGCGCCGCCGCAATCCTTCGATCCGCGTCATGCTGCCGGAGAATGAGCCCGATCGCACGCGCTTTGCGCGGGAGCTCGCGCGCACGCTGGCCGAAGTCGCCGTCCGCCGCCAGACCCGGCGTACCGGACTACTGATCGGCGAGATCAACGACGCGCCGGCTCGCGAACATTTCCTCGCGCGCTTCCTCGAAGAGGCGGGCTTCGTGCAATCGCCGCTCGGTCTGCAGATGCGCCACATCGCGGAGTCCGCCTGACATGCCGGAAGGCGATACTATCTTCCGCACCGCACGCACCCTCCAGCGCGCGCTCGCCGGACAGACCGTCACGGGATTCGAAACGGTCCTTCCCAAGCTCGCGCGCGTCGATTACGATACCCCGCTCGCCGGGCGCACGGTCGAGTCCGTGGAAGCCCGCGGCAAGTGGCTGCTCATGCATTTTTCCGGCGATCTGATTCTGCTCACCCACATGCTGATGAGCGGCAGCTGGCACATCTACCGTCCCGGCGAAAAGTGGCAGAAGCACCGCTCCCACATGCGGATCGTGGTGGAGACCGCGGCGATGCTGGCCGTCGCCTTCGATGTTCCGGTGGCCGAGTTCCACACCGCCGCAAGCCTGGCGCGCCGCGAGGGATTCAACCGCCTCGGCCCCGCCCCGCTCGCGCCCGATTTCGACGCGGCTCTCGCCGTGGCCAATCTCGCCGCCCGCCCCGATCTCGAACTCGGCCTCGCCCTGCTCGATCAGAGTGTGCTTGCCGGACTCGGCAATGTCTATAAATCCGAGGTGGCGTTCGCGTGCGGCATCAGTCCATTTCGCAAAGTCGCCACACTAACGGAGGCGCAACTGGCCGATCTGGTGGCCACCGCGCGCAAATTCCTTTTGGCCAACGTGACTGAAGCCTCCGGCCACCACCGCACTACCGGGCGCACAGACCGCGAGGAGTTCCTGTGGGTCTACGGTCGCGCCGGGCAACCCTGCCGCCGCTGCGCCACCCCCATCCGCGGACAAAAACACACGGCCGACGGCCGGATCAGCTTCTGGTGCCCGGTTTGTCAGAACTAGAAATCGGGCATCGGCGAGCACAAGATTCCGGTGTATGATCTAACAATGTCCGTCGACGCAAAGCAACTGGATTCCGGCATCGCGCTGGTGACCATTGGAGGCCGTCTGTCCGTGGGAGCCGAAACCGAACGGCTCGACGCCGCGGTCAAAGGCCTATTGCAGCAGGACCAAAAGAGATTCGTCCTGGACATCACCACGCTCGACTACGTCGATAGCTCCGGCCTCGGCATGCTGGTTTCCTGCCTCACCAACGTGAAGAAGGCCGGCGGTGAACTAAAGCTCGCGGGAGCCAATCCACGCATACGTCGCATCTTCGCCATGACCGGCGTAGATACGATGATGCCGATGTTCGACACGCTCGCCGCCGCTACCGCGTAGTCTTTTTAAACTGCCTTGCGCTTCTCCGCGAACTTCTCGCGGAACTTCTTCACTTTGGGCGCCACCACGAACGAGCAATACCCCTGCCCCGGATTCTTCTTGAAATACTCCTGGTGGTATGCCTCAGCCTCGTAGAATGTGCTCGCAGGCCGTACCTGTGTGACGATCTTCCGGCCCGACATCGCGTCGCCATCCAGTTCCGCGATCAGTTTCAGCGCCGTCTGCCGCTGTTGTTCGCTGTGTGTGAAGATCACCGAGCGGTACTGCGTGCCCGCATCGTTGCCCTGGCGGTCCATCGAAGTGGGGTCGTGTATGGCGAAAAACACTTCGAGGATTTCGCGGTAGGAAGTCACCTTCGGGTCGAAGGTGATCTGCACGACTTCCACGTGTCCCGTCTTACCGGTGCAGACCGCGTGGTAATCGGGATTGTCCACGTGCCCTCCCATGTAGCCGGACTCCACCGAACTCACGCCTTCCATTTCGTCGTACACCGCTTCCAGGCACCAGAAGCAGCCGCCTCCGAGCGTTGCAGTTTCCATATCCCCACTGTAACAGCGCCAAGGCCCTTTTTTGAACCGCTTCCCCGTAATCGGCATCCCGGTACAAGGCCGAACTTCTCGAAAGGTATACTTAGTTAAATGCGTGTATTTATGATTCTTTTGCCGGCACTTGCCCTGGCACAGACGCCTCCCGCCACGACCCCGGCGGCACCCAAACCCGCGACCGCAGGGACCGCCGGCGCCGGCCGCGGCACAGCCGGACGCGGCGCGGCGGGCCGCGGAGCGGTCGCCCCCAAACCGGCGGCTCCGCCGCTGACCACCGACGAGCAGAAGACGGTCTACGCCCTTGGCCTGATGATGGGACAATCGATTGCCCCGTTCAACCTGTCACCGGCGGAAATCGAGATTGTGAAGCGGGCGCTCACGGATTCCGCGGCCGGCAAACCCGCGCTCGAATTGAGCGAGTGGGGACCGAAGATTCAGCCCCTGGCGACCAGCCGCGCGGCAGCGGTGGCGGAGAAGCAAAAGGCCTTGTCCGCAGCCTACCTGGCTAAGGCCGCCGCCGAACCGGGCGCCATTAAAACCGACTCCGGACTTGTCTATCGCGAATTGAAAGTGGGTACAGGTGCGTCTCCAAAAGCCACCGACACGGTAAAAGTCCACTACCGCGGAACCCTGGTGAACGGCACCGAGTTCGACAGTTCTTACAAACGCAACGAACCCGCGCAGTTCCCCCTCAATGGCGTGATCAAGTGCTGGACCGAAGGCATGCAGCGCATGAAGGTGGGAGGAAAATCGGTTCTGGTCTGCCCCTCCGACCTGGCTTACGGCGAGCAGGGGCGCCCCTCGATTCCCGGCGGCGCCGCACTGATCTTCGAAATCGAGTTGCTGGACATCCCCGCGGCGAAGTAAACAGCCGAATCGCCGCCCGAAGTGAGCGACCATAGCAGTTGATGAGACGCCTGTCACTACTGGTCGCCACCGCCCTTGCCTGCGCTGTGCCCGCACCGCGCGCGGATGGCTGGCGCATTATCGGACCCGGCGGCGGGGGCTCGCTGTTCCACCCCACCATCAGCCCGCACGACAGCCGCACCGTACTGGTGGCCTGCGATATGACAGGCGCCTACCTCACGCACGACGGTGGCGCTCACTGGCGCATCCTCAACCTGGGCGAAACAGTACGGTTCTTCGTATTCGACCCGGTCGATGCGAACGTGGTCTACGCCAAAGCACTCGGCATCTGGCGCAGCGCCGACAACGGCGAGACCTGGGCCCGCTTCTTCCCGCGCGACGTGCGAAAGGTCACCATGGGCGACGACCACGCGGAGGGGTATCTGCACACCGCGGGGCAGGCGGGCGGAGAGGCCACCGCACTGGCCATCGACCCCGCCGATTCGCGATCGCTGTACCTTGCCCTGGGAGGCGCACTCTGGACATCCGCGGATACCGGCGTCACCTGGCAGAAATCCGCGGATCTGGGCGGACCGGCACGGCAGATTTGGATCGACGGGCGCTCGCCGAGAGGCGACCGGACGTTGTATGTCGCCGGGCCGGACGCGTTCTATATTCGCCGCGACGGGCACTGGCGGACCACGCAGCTTCCCGGTGCAATCACGGACGTCAGCGGTGGGCCGTCGGTCTTCTACGCGACGGTCGCCGGGAAGATTTACGTTTCTACTGATGGCGGAGTGAAGTGGAGTGAGTCTGCGCTGCCCGGATTTCAGGGACAGGCGGGCGTAATTGCCGCCGCCGCGGAGCATCCCGAAATCGCGTACGTTTCCTACGAAGGACTGCGCGCTCCCGTTCGCGCCAGTTGGGGCGCGGCCAAGACCACCGATTCGGGCCGCCACTGGGAAGCCGTTTATAACAATGTGCGCGACGCGTGGCTGACCGAACGTTTCGGCGCGGGCTGGGCGGGAGCTCCCATCGGCCTCGGCGTGGCTCCGCATGACGCGGGCATCGCCTACGCCACCGATTCGGGTCGCGTCCTGCGCACCAACGACGGCGGGAAGACGTGGAACCAGGCTTATGCCTACCCCACGGCGGATGGCAATTGGACCAGCGCCGGGATCGACGTCACCACTTGCTACGGCGTCCATTTCGACCCCTTCGACGCGCGCCACATGTTCATCAGCTACACAGACATCGGCCTGTGGGCCAGCGATACCGCGGGCGCCAGTTGGTATAGCGCCACGCGCGCGGGAGTGCCGCACCAATGGGAGAACACCACGTATTGGATGGAGTTCGACCCTAATGTGCGCGGCCGCATCTGGGCCGTGATGAGCGGCACGCACGACCTGCCGCGTCCCAAGATGTGGCGCCGCGCCTCGCCGGAGTCCTACACCGGCGGCGTGGTGCGCAGCGACGATGGCGGACGCACGTGGCGCGTGCAGAATAACGGTATGCCGCAGACCGCCGCCACCCACATTCTGCGCGATACCGCGGGCGCGCTCTATGTCACCGGCTTCGGCCGCGGCGTTTTCAAATCGATCGACGGCGGCGAACACTGGTCGCTCAAGAATGCCGGGATCTCCGGCGAGCAGCCCTTCGCCTGGCGTACGATCCGCGATTCCCGGGGCGCGCTCTACCTGATTGTGGCGCGGCGCAGCGACGATGGGACCTTCGGCAATGCGGGCGATGGCGCGCTCTACCGTTCCACCGACGGCGCGGAGCATTGGTCGCGCGTGCCGCTGCCTGAAGGGCTGAACGGCCCGAATGGGCTGGCGATCGACCCGCGCGATCCGGCGCGCCTGTATCTCGGCGCGTGGGGACGCAGCACGCGCGAAGGCGCGGCCGATGGCGGCATCTACCTCTCCACGAATCGCGGAATCAGCTGGCGGCGCGTGCTCGACCGGGATCAGCATATCTACGATGTCACGATCGACCCGAAGGATGCGCGTGTGCTCTATGCCGCGGGCTTCGAATCCGCCGCGTGGCGCAGCGCCGACCGCGGCCTGACCTGGAAGCGCGTCCCGGGCTACGATTTCAAATGGGGTCACCGCGTGACGGTGGACCCGCAAGACCGCAGCCAGATCTACATCACGACGTTCGGCGGCAGCGTCTGGCACGGAAAGGCATTTTGATCGAGGAGGCGCATGGCACACACGACACGGCGTATGCTTCTCAATGCAGCAATCTGCGGAGGAGTTGGCATGGCTTTGGAAACACCGGCGGCCGAGATCGAGGGCGCTGACGCGCGCCGGCGCGAGCTTTACGGGCTGCTCGGCGACCTGCCGCCCCGGCAGCGCCCGATCGGCGTACGCACGCTCTCGGTGGAAGAGCGGCCCGGCTTCGTGCTCGAAAAGCTGGTGCTCGATATTAATGGCTTCGAACCCGCGCCCGCGTGGTTCGTGAAGCCGAAAGGCCTGAACGGCAAGGCCCCGGCGATCCTGTTCAACCACTGGCACGCCGGCGAGTACAAACTCGGCAAGGACGAACTGCTCCGCCCCAAACCCGGCAACGTGCCGTCGTACGCGGAAGACTTGACCGCGCAAGGCTACTGCGCCTTGTGCCTGGACATGTGGTGCTTCGGCGAGCGGTCAGTGCGCACAGAGTTGGACACTTTCAAGGAGATGCTCTGGAAAGGCCAGGTGCTGTGGGGCATGATGGTCTACGATACGCTGCGCGGTCTGGACTACCTGTTCACGCGGCCGGAGGTGGACACGGCGCGCGTCGGGACGCTCGGGATGTCCATGGGCAGTACGCAGGCATGGTGGATGGCAGCGCTCGATCCGCGCCTGAAAGTATGCGTGGATATCTGCTGCCTCACCGACTACCAGGCTCTCATCGAGGCCCACAATCTGAAGGGGCACGGCGTCTACTACTTTGTCCCTGGACTCTTGAAGCACTTCACCACCGCGCAGATCAATTCGCTGATCGCGCCCCGGCCGCATCTGGCGACCGCGGGGAACCTCGACGACCTGACGCCGGCGGCTGGGCTGGATCGCATCGACCGTGAACTCAAGGCTGTCTATCAGAGGTTGGACCATCCCGATAACTGGAAGCTGCTGCGCTACGACGTGGGGCATGCCGAGCCGCCCGAGATGCGGCGCGACATCCTCGCCTTCTTGCGGGAGCGTCTGTAGCGTGGTGCGACCAATGGCCGCGGAAGACATCGCGGCCGGGCTGCGCTTGTGCCGCGCCAGCGGCTGGAATCAGTTGGCCGAGGACTGGCATGTTTTCGTTGACTCCCCCGGCAGCGGCGCACTGCTGATCGAGAGAGCCGGCAACGTTCTGGGCACCGCCGCCTACATTAGCTACGACGCGCTGTCGTGGATCGCCATGATGCTGGTAGACCCCGCCGAACGGGGCGCGGGGTTGGGCGGCGAGCTGTTGGCGAATACTCTTGACGCGTTGGCCGGTGCTCCCTGTGTAGGACTCGACGCCTCTCCCGCCGGCGAACCGCTCTATCGCCGATACGGTTTCGTGGGAGACTACAGCCTCGCGCGGACGAAGGCCACGATCGACGGCTCCCGCTTTCCCGAGCCTGCGGGGCCGGCACGCCGCATGCTCGAGAGCGACTTGCCCGCGGTCTGTGGGCGCGATCGCGAAGTTTTCGGTGCGGACCGCAGCCGCCTGCTGGCAGCGTTATTCGGCCGCGCCCCCGAGTGTGCTTGGGTGTCTTATGATGCGGCAGGGGTCGCAGGCTACACCTTCGGTCGGCCGGGCTACCTCTATCACCAATTCGGTCCGGTGGTTGCCGCGGACGCCGCCACGGCAAGCGAGATGGTCACTCGCTGCCTCTCGCAACTCGGTGGAATCACATTCGCAATCGACGTACCTTTGCTCGACGCGGAGTGGCTCGACTTCCTAAAATCGGCGGGGTTTGTGGAAGAACGGCGCTTCCTGCGGATGTTTCTACGCGGGCACGTCCACCCAGGGATTCCGGCGCGGCAGTACGCTATTTGCGGGCCGGAGTTTGCCTGACCGCCGCCTGAGTGTTCGGCAGCAATCCGTAAACATCCACCTTGCGCTTGGCTTCCACGTAAACGCGGCCGTTGACCACCGTCGGGATGGTGAAACGCAGCGTCAGCCCCACACGGTCCCGATCGCTATTCTGCTCGCTGTGCCACAGTTCGTGCGCGACGTTGGCGGCGTCGTAGGCATGCAGGACCGCCGGGCGGTCGGCTCCGTTCCACGCCTTGGTGTCGATCAGCCACACGATCCCGTTGCGCGTTCCGTTCGCCGAAATCGCCGGCGTAGCCCCCGAATTGACGAAGCGCTGCTCGCCCATAACATCCGGTTTGTCGGCGAGTTTCCCCTGCCGCACTGGAAACGACGCAAGGTAATCTTTCGCCGCCAACATATAGACGCGCCCATTCCAGTACGCCGGCGCCGCGTAGATGCCGCTGCGGAAGCGGATCGACTGGACGATGTTGTTGCTCCCCTCCTGATACTTCCCCATCTGCGCCCGATCCAACACGTAGAGGATGCCCTCCTTGCCGCCCACCAGTGCCAGACGCCGGGTCTCGCCTGGCTGCACGGGCAGCAGCACCGGGCCGCCCGAGCCGAGATCGTCGTCCTCTTTGTTCAACACCTTTTCGTTGAACGGAGTGAAGTAGTCCAGCACCTGGAAACTGCCGCCGGAAAGGCCCAGTTTAAGCATGGTGTCGCCATAGTCGCGGCCTTTGGACGCCACCGTGAACCTGCCGTTGCCCGTTGCGAGATAGACATTCCCCTGCTCGTCGGCCGCCGGACCATTGTCGCTCTGCCAGATGCCGCTCTCCTCGGCGTCGGGCGACGTGTTGAATACGCCGGTCTGCGCCAGCGTGTGCGCGTCGTACGCCATCACCCAGCCGTGATACGGCGCGACATCGCACGAGGAGCCCCACGTCAGGTAGACCTGCCCATTCGACAGGAGAAGCGCAGCGCGCGGCAACTCTCGCGCCGCGTCGAATGCCACCACTCCTCCCGATGCTCCCGCCCCACTGCCTTTGACGGACGCCTTGATCTCAACCGGTCCGCCAAATTTCTCGGCACCCGTGGTGATGGCGAGCGCGTGGAGTTTCTGCACGGCGCGGTCGGCGGAAAGAGCGCCACGGCTCTCCTTCGTCCGCGCCAGCACGTAGAGCGTTCCCGATTGCAGCTCGATCGCCGGAGTGGGGGTGATGCCAATCTCCGGAGCGATGAAGCCGCAGGCCACATCGCGCGCCGGCACTGTGCCGACTCCCGCGGCGGCGTTCAAAAAGTTGACGTGCCAGAGCGGCTCCGCGGGCACGCCGGCTGCGTCGAACGCATACACGCTGTTGTGCTCGGTGGCGATGTAGATTACGTTGTGGGTTCCCTTCCCCGGGATTTCGACGTTGGGCAAAAACAACGGCTGCACGTACACATCGCCATCCACGGGAAAGGAGAAGACCTTTCCGAAGCGGCCGGCATTCACGCTCGCCGGAGTCAGCGTGGTTTCGCGCAGCGTGGCCCCCGTGCGGGCGTTATCGTATTGCGCAGTCAGTATCTGCGCATCGCAGTGCGAATTTCCGAAGACGGCGCCCGCCGCAAAGAGAAACAGGGATCCCCTGGACGTCATCGCACCCCTCCTGTGACCGCCGGAGCCTGGTCACCAAATATAGGTTGCCACAGCGCCAGCGTTCAAAGTCGCGGTCATCAGCTTGCCGTTACGAATGTTAAATGTTTGGGGCGACTGGCCCGTGTTGACCACCAGCAAGACTCGCTTGCCCTCGGGCGTGCGGAACGCCACGTTGGGCAGAGTGTCGAGACCGGTGGACCCGATGCGAACGCTGCCGGGCCGCACGAATTTTGAGACGTGCGCCACCACATAGTACGCCAGGTTGCGGCTCACCACATTGCCATCGATGGTGATGGCTCCCTGGCACATGCCGCATCCACCGTTATCGGTATGAGGGTTGTTCTTCGGATCGGCGGCGAGGTTCCATAGCAGCACGTTGCGGCTCCAGTTCCGCGTGGCGCCGACGATCAGCCTGCGCACCGGGCCCGCAATGTTGATCGTAGGCCTTGTCTCCACCGAGCCGGTCACCATCTGCTCGGTGAAATACAGGTTCTTCGCGGGATAGGCGTCGTGCACCTGTGACATCGCCTCGATCTTCCCGCCGTACAGGTGGAAGCCGGAACCATCCACGAAACGCGCCGCGTCGGGATCGGCGAGGATCGCGGTGGCGTACTCGGGAACATCGCAATTGTGGTCGTAGAGCACGATCTTCGTCTTGATTCCGGCCGCGCGGAATGCGGGCCCGAGGTGGCTCTTGATGAAGACGGCCTGTTCCGGCGCCTGCATCACCATGCTGGGCGTATTTTTCGGATTCAGCGGCTCGTTCTGGACGGTAATTGCGTCGATGTGTATGCCCTCCGCCTTCATGCCCTGCACGTACTTCACGAAGTAGCGGGCATAGGCATCGTAAAATTCGGGCTTCAATGCCCCGCCCTTCGAATTATTGTTGGTCTTCATCCAAGGCGGCGCGGACCACGGCGAGGCCAGTATCCTGATCTTCGGATTGAGCTTCAGAATTTCTTTCATCACCGGGATCACGTCCTCCCGATCCGGTCCCAGGCTGAAGTGCGCCATCTCGGGATCCGTCTGCCCGTCCGGCATGTCGTCGTACGTGAAGACGCGCTCATTCAAGTCCGATGCGCCGATCGTGAGGCGCAGGTAGCTGACGCCGATGCCGGTGCCGGCGGTGTCGAACAGCTCTTTCAGGATCGCCGCCCTGTGACCGGCTTCCATGCGGACCAGGTGCTGCGCGCTGCCTCCCGTCAATGCATATCCGAAGCCATCGATGGCTTGGAACTTCTGCTTTTCATCCACGTCGATGGTGGGATTCCCGTTGCCTTCCGCGGCGAGCGCCAGCGGAGACTTCTGCCGCTCGAAGAGTGCGGACTTATCCGGATTGGTCAGCCAGACCTCCGCCTCGCCGCCTTTTTGTCCGGCCGGTGACAACGAAATGAACGCCAGCCCCGCGATCGCGAAACAGATTGCGCTTCTTGATTTCACTGTGGTCTCCTCGATTCCTACCGCCCGGCGAAGCGGGTGCGAACCGCGTACAGCGAGCTGCGCGCGGGAATGAACAACGTCTTGCGGTCCTTGCCTCCGAACACGAGTTGCGTGGGACGCTCGGGCACCTCGATGGTGTCGATCAGGCGTCCGGCCGGGTCGTACACCCAGATCTGTCCGGCGGCGATATAGACGTTACCGTTGTCATCCACCGCGACACCCTCGCCGCCCTGGTTGGCGAACAGCTTGAACCCGGTCATGCCGCCGTCCGGCCCGACCGTCGCCTGCCACGTGGCAATCTCGGCCTCGCTAGTGACGTACGCCGGTTTGCCCGGCTCGGCCGTCGCCAGCCCGAAGCCGCGCAGCAGCGCGCTCGACTTGACTCCCCAACTCATGGCGCCGCTGACGAAATCCTGTCCGGCGGGAATGAAGGTCGAGCCGTCGGGCGAGACGTACTGACGGTAGGGCTGCCCGAGCGCCTGCGGGTTCACGCGCCAATCGCTCACCGGCAGCGCGGCGGTCATGCCGGGCCGCGGCGCGGCGGGCTGGGCGCTCAACACCGTGATATCGGGATCCGCCGATGCGGGCTTGAACGTGTACACGGTCCCCGCCCCGGCATACGAGACCACCATCAGGTTGCCTGACTTGTCGAACACCAAGTTGATCGGGTCCAGCGGATTGTCCCGCACAGTCGAAACCTGGCGCGTTGCCGCAGACCAGCGGTAGATTCGCTGCCAGTGCGCGTCCACGAAGTAGAAGTCGCCGGCGGGATCCGCCGCGCCGCCCGAGACATTGTAGAAGCCGCCCGCCAGTTTCTCAACCTTCGCGCCCGCCGCCAGCACCGGGGAAGCCGCCTTGGTGCGCGCCGCGGGCGCCGCGCCGGAGATCGTTAGCCAGGCGAACTCGCGCTGCCGCACGAGCGCCTCGTGCGTCTGATCGTAGATTGAGTTATCGAACGAGACCTTGCTGTTGCTGTAGCAGTGTATGTTACGAAAGCGTATGTCTTTCGAATTGGAAACCTTCACCGCGTACGGGAACGGCTGAAACGTGCTGATCACGCGGTAGATGTGAAAGTTCGCGACCGTGATGTTGCTGGAGCCATCGATTTCCAGCGGCAGGGCGAAGCCGCCCTCGCCGCGCTCCTCCTCGGTTTGCAGCGCGTAGACGCGCCAGTTGGAGACATTGTGCATTTGCACTTCGTAGCGGACGTGGTGTTCGCTCGACATCTGGTAAATACGCCCCTCGGTAGACGTGTTAGACACCAGCATCCCCGATTGTGCGAACGTGCTGGGTGTCCAGATGTCGAAGAATGTGCCGCCGCCCCCGTCTGTGACCCAGAGGCTGGGATACTGCCCGTCCCAGCGGCGACTGAGGTCCGGGTCGGCGGTGTGCGTGTTGTTGTAAGGATTCTCGCGGCCGCCCTCGATGCGCGAAGTGCCATGTCCGCCCAGGAAGCGCACGTCGTTCATCATCGAACCGGCACCGGCCATCCACTTCGCGGCCACTGCCCTCGGGTTGATACCGGAGGTGTAAAGCCCGACCCCGATGAGGATGTTGCTTCCGCCCGTGGGCGTCTCGATCATCGCCTTAGGAGAGCCCACTCCCTGGAACGTAGCTGTGGAATCGCGCAGCACCAGTTGCGTGGCACTGGGGTGCAAGCCGATCAGTACAGTATCCGGCTTCAGAACGATTGTGTCGCTGATCACATACTTCCCCATCGGGAGATAGATCGCCCGGTTCGCCGCTACGGCTTTGCGGAAGACCTCGGTATCGTCGGTCGAGCCATCGCCTTTGGCGCCGAGCGATCGTATATTCACCCATGTTGGGCGCGCCGGCAGATCGGGCAGGTCGGATTTCACCGGCGCCGGCATCGCGGCCAGCGGCGCGGCCTCGAACACGTCCTCGGTCGCAGGCACCGCGCCCAGGTCCGAAAAGTGCAATCCGTGAGAGAAGGTTTTCACCTCGTACGTTTCGCCCGGCGCGGCGACCTTGCGCCCGCTTTCGCGGAACGCGGCGAACACCGGAACGCGCCGGCAGACCGCATTCTCCATGTTAATTTCCGTGCGCGCATTCTGTTCCAGACTCACGATCACCGCGGGGCCGGAAATGTCCTCGAAGCGTCCGTCCTTTACCCAGAGTTCGTCATGCGACTCGGGGTCGATGGAAATGGCGGTAGGGACATTGCGAAAGCGCGGGCGGATCAGCGTCAGTCCGGCGGCGCGCTCGCGTATGGCCGCCTCCCGCTGCCCATCAAAAGCTGCGTCCAGCGCGGTAAACTGCCATCCCGGCGAGGGGGTTTGCGTCCAGATACCATACTGCCCGCCATGAAAACTCACGTCTTCCATCACATTGCCGGTTTCGTGGACTCCCGCGAGTCCCGAGCCGATTCGAAAATCCATGTGCGCCAGGAAGCAGTGCTGCGCGTATCGCCCGCGCACGCCGACGGCGCCAGGATTGCCGCCCAGAATCTCGATATCGATATTGCTCATGCCGGAATAGAAGGTCCCGGCCCCGGCATCACCGGGCCGGCCGCCTGTGCCCGCCGCGCCCACCCTGCCGGCCGCGCCCTCCGGTAAAGAAGACCATGTAATTTTCGTTGCCTGGATCCTGATACCCGGGCGTGTTCTCGGCCAGCACGAACACGGGGCGCTCTGTGCCATACCCGATCAGGCGAATGGCGGGCCACACGTATACCGTCTTGGTCAGGCGGTACCGGCCCTCCGGCACGAAGACTACACCTTCTCCCGTAGTTTCCTGGACCTTATCAATCGCCTGCTGGATAGCATCGCTATCGTCGCCTGCTCCGCGGGTCAGGTAGACCGCTTTGGGATCGTCCAGCCGGACCGTGTAATAGGATGCTGCCGGCAAAGCGACCGCCAATGCGAGCAGCGTGAAGAGGGCCGTCAGAGTGTGTTTCATGGAGCCTCGATATCAGACCCGTGTAATGCATCTGAAACCCTGACGTTAACACGCAGAGTGCCGGTTCGAGTACCCGATGGCAACGAAAGGGAAGTTAGATGACAGACGACACAAAGCGATCGTCCGTCCTACCGCAGGGCCGCGGTCAGGTCGGCCAGGCGATATGGCTTGCGGACGAAGCCGTCGAACTTCGCCCCCGCAAACGACGCGGTAACCCGCTCTTCGCTATACGCGCTCGTCAGGATTACCTTCAAATCGGGGACCAGATGCCGGGCCTGACGAAGCACCTCGCGGCTAGGCATTCCGGGCAGCGAGACATCCAGCAACATCACACCGACGTCGCGCGGGTGCGTGCGCAGCAGATCGAGCCCGGTGGACCCGTTTTCGGCCTGCATCACGGAGTGTCCCGCCTTGCGAAGCAGCTTCGATACGGTATTACGCAGGGTGTCTTCGTCTTCGATTACGAGAATCACTACCGAAGCCTGGGATGGCCTCTGTCCTTTGGCGGCGATTGTGGCCGGCTGCTTGGCGCTTTCCGCAACCGTCTTGCCGGCACAGGGCAGCAGGATCCGAAACGTCGTGCCGCCGCGTGGCGTGCTGGCCAACCGGATCGCACCGCCGAGAATCCGAACTATGCCTTGCACCACGGCCAATCCCAAGCCGTGGCCCGCCGTCTTTGTGGTGAAAAACGGGTCGAATATGCGGGACTGCTCTGCCTGCGTCATGCCGCGGCCCGTGTCGGAAACCGACAGTCGTACGTAATCGCCCGCCGCCAGGCGCTCCGTATCGGTCGACAAGTCTGCGCAGCCGATCGCGACTTTCGATGTCGCGACCTCAATCACTCCGGCGCCTTCGCCAATCGCCTCGGCAGCATTGATCACCAGGTTCATGACCACCTGGCGGATCTGCGCCGGGTTTGCGGGAACCGGAGGCAGACCCTTGCCCAGCGAGGTTTTCAGGGTTACCTGCTTGCCCGTCGAGATCTTGAGCAGCTCGAGCATTTCGTCGACTACGCTCGAAACGTCAACGGATTCACAGACTGGCGACTCCTCTCCGGCATAGATCATTAACTGGCGAACGATCTCTGCCCCGCGGACGGCCACATCGCGGATTCGGTGCAGATTCTCCGCGGGTGACTGGCCGTCATCCACTTCCGCCAGCGCAAGTTCCGTGCTGGCCAGGACGCTGCCCAGCAGATTGTTGAAGTCGTGGGCGATGCCGCTCGCGAGCGTGCCGACGCTTTCCAGCTTCTGCCGGGCAAGATCCTCTTGCCGGACGCGCTTGATGTCGCTGATATTCAGGACACCGGCGCGGTAGGGCGCCTCTCCATCGCCGCGACCATTTCGCAACGCGCGAAGATCTTCTTCGGCGGCATTGAGACGCGCCTCGAGTTCTCGAATATATTCCAGGTGATCAGGTTCGCCTCCCTCAAGCATCACAAGTCCCCCTGGCATGCCACTTCAAACTGACGGTGATGCAATGCGCGCACGGAAAGTTCTTTTTTTGTTTCGGTCGCGTCTTATTTCGCCGTTAGGAATCCGGAAAAGCGTAATCTTCTACACACCGTCGCCCAACCCGCGGCGCCGGCCTGATCTCGCAGGTTGCAATCTCGCAGGTTGCGGAGTGACAGACGACACAAACCGATCGTCTGTCCCACCAGTCTCCTTCACGCCGTTGCCATCGCTTTCCACGAGTCTTCATCGTGGCCGATGCTCAGCACTTTGCCGCCGCGAACCAGCGGCAGCCTCAGCAATTTCGGGTCGCGCTCGATGCGCGCCAGCAACTCCGCATCGGAGAGTTTGTAATACTTCAGCCCGGCGTCGATGTATGCCTTGCCCTCGCTGTCCAGCAGGCCCGCCAAGCCGAAACGCTCGATGAATCTCTTGATCTCGCCGCCCGCCATCGGCTTCACTTTCAAATCCACCATGTGGATGGTCACGCGGCGCTCTTTGAAGAACCGCTCGGCGGCGCGCGTCGCCTGCGAGCTCTTCAGGCCGAAAATCTGGACGTCCGGCACCGGCGTCAGTCCCGTCCCACGTCGCTGCCCAGCACGATGCGCGCACCGTCCACCAGAATCGGACGCTTGATCAGGTTGGGATGCTGCGCCATCAGTTTCAATGCTTCCGCGCGGGATGGCGGCGACTGCTTCATGTTGCGCTCGCGGTACAGTTCATTTCTGGAATTCAGGAATTCCCGGTAGTCGCGGGTTCCGATCAACTGGTCGAGCGCCTCGACCGGCAGGCCCTTATTGAGATCGATTTCCTCAAATTGGACGCCTTTTTCGCGAAGCAAACTCTTCGCGTTGCGGCAGGTGGTTCAAGAGGGTTTGAGATAGAGTTTCATGTTCACAGCCATTTCAGGTCCGCGTAGCGCTCCCCGGTGAGATGCAGGAACAGCGGTTCCAACGCCCGGAATTCGCGGCCGTTGCACACCACGGCGCCGTCGCCGGCCAGCGCGGTGATATCGCCCTGCCACACCAGCTTGCCCGGCCGCGTGATGATGGCCACTTCCTGGCAGACCCGCTCCACCGTCTCCAGCACGTGGCTGGTGATGAACACCGTGCGGCCCTGCTCCGTGAAGCGGCGCAGCCACTGCTTCATGAGCGACACTCCCGCGGGGTCGATGCTTTCGAACGGCTCGTCGAGGAACAGCACTTCCGGCGAATGGATCACGGCGGCGGCGAAGGCCACGCGCTTGCGCATTCCAGTGGAGTACTCGGAGAGCGTCTTCGAAGTGTCGGTGAGTTCCAGCGCCTCCAGCAGTTCCGTGACGCGCTTGCGCGTGGTGGCTTCGTCCAGGCCGAACATGCGCGCTACGAACGCCAGGAACTCGTGCGCGTAGAGCGGTTCGAACAGGCCCAGCGTTTCCGGCATCACGCCGATGCGCCGCTTGATGGCCGCATTGTCCGCGGTGAAGCGCTGGCCCAGCAGTTCGATCTCGCCGGAGGTGGGGTCCAGCAGGCCGGTCATGCAACCGATGGTGGTGCTCTTGCCCGAACCGTTGGGGCCGAGGAAGCCGAACATGGTCCCGGCGGGCACCGCCAGCGAGAGGTTCTCCACCGCCGTTTTTTGGCCGTACTTCTTCACCAGATTGGTCGTGCGAATGGCGTCCATGGGCTAGTTTCTTCCTTCCACAACGGCGAGCAGCTGCTCGCGTCGCGTCATAAACACGGGTCCGGCGGATTTCAAACTCATCAGGTAGAATGCGACAGCAAGCACCGGCAGCGGCAGGAACATCCACCAGGATTCGGGCGACACAAGGGACGGCTGGAACTTATACAACAGGCGCGGCAGCACCATCGCCAGGATCATGCCGCCGATCAGGAGAATGTTGCCGCCCAGCGAAAGATCGTTGCCGAAATTGCTGGTGTAGTTCCCCTTCCGCGGATTGAATAGCGTCACCCAGATGCCCAGGCCGTTCAACACGAACAAGCCCGCAATTCCAGAGCACAGCAGCATCGCCAGCATTCGCGCGTCAAAAGGATACGGTACGAAAATGATCCAGGCGAGCAGCGCAATCGGCAGCGCCGAAGCGCCGATGGTGACGCCTGCGTAGCTGGCCGCACGCAGCGTGGCGGCCGGATCGGTGGGCAGCAGGAAGTAGCGGCGGAAAGCGCCGCCGACGTAGCCGAACTGATTCACGGAAATCCGCGAGGTTCCGAGGAATGTCGCCATGGGCACCGTGCCGAGCGCGGCGACGAACAGGCCGTGCGGCCCCATCTTCTGGCCGATCGAAAATGTGAGGAAGGCAAGCAGCGGCAGAGACAGCATGCACAGTGCCCGGACGCGGCCGTTGCGGCCATAGAAGCGCAGCCAGTGGCCCACCAGCGGGCCCATCCGCGATCCGAAGAGCGCACCCACGCGGTCGAACGGGCTGTCCCATTCGATCTTGACGGATTCCGTTACCTGGCGCTGCGGCGGCCGTTTTTCGAGCCACACCAGCAACGCACCCAGTCCCAGAATCCATAACACGACCGTCGCCAGTCCGTACACACCCGTCAGGTCGGAGTGGATCATCGCCGCGGCCGCGCCAAACGGCGGCGAGTATTGTAGGCACCGCACCACTGCGGCACCGATCGCAGGGTTCTTCTGGATCGCCTGGCCGGCCAGTCCGGGCAGGATCGCCAGCGTCATGATCAGCCCGAGCAGCACCGGCGCACCACCCTTGCGCTGCATCAATTGGTCGATGAACTGGCCCACGACGCGCGCCAGCAGGTAGTTGGCGGCGAACAGTAGCAGCACCGCGGCGAGGCCAAACCAGAAGCTGCCGGAACCCAACACATACAGGCCCACCATCAGGCCGAGTTGCAGTGCAAAGAAGAGAAACCAGAAGGGGTCGAGAATGCCCGTGAGATGGCGCGCGATGCGCCGGTCCGGCGCGGTCAGCGGATACCGCCGCAGTTCCGTCTCGGCGAAGATGGCGCTCATGCCGAAGCCCAGAATATTGGCGGCCAGCACTGCTTCCACAAACAGCGCCGTGAGCACGCCCTGCCCAATCCGCTCTGCCTTCCCGGTATGTACGGCCAGCATTGCCGCGCCAAACCCGCCCGACGCGAGCAGCGCGATCACCATCACCAGTAACAAATAGCCGGCAAGAAACAGCGCGATTCGTCCATTGCGCGAGCGCGTCTTGGCCCACAGCAGCTTGTAGCGCAGCTTGACGAGTTCGCCAATAAGTACGCTATTCATGGACGTCCGACCTCCTCCGCCGGCGGTGGCCTTGCTTTAGTTCCCTGGCCTTAGGAACTGTCTGGAGATAACCCGTTCAAGCGCCTGACACCGCTCCCTCACGGTCGCGGCTCTGATAGCGTATCAGAGCCGCGACCGTGAGGGAGTGGTTGGCATCGTTATACCCGAACAGTTTCCTACGCCGCCGCTTCGGCCGCGGCGTTGAACTTCACGCTGACCAGACGGCTCACTCCCGGCTCCTGCATCGTGACACCGTATAGTGCCTGCGCCGCTTCCATGGTCCGCTTGGAGTGCGTGATCACCACGAATTGCGTATTCGCCGCCATCTCCGTGATCAGCCGTGTGAGCCGCCCGATGTTGGTCTCATCCAGCGGAGCGTCCACCTCGTCCATCACGCAGAACGGGCTCGGCTGATAGCGGAAGATCGCCATCAGCAGCGCCACCGCGGCCAGCGCCTTTTCCCCGCCGGAGAGCAGCAGGACATTTTGCAGCCGCTTCCCCGGAGGCGAGCACACGATATCGATGCCGCTATCGGCGATGTTCTCCTGGTCGGTGAGCCGCATCTCTCCCGTGCCGCCGCCGAACAGCGTCTGGAATCCGACGCGGAAGTGGGCATTGATCGCCTCAAAGGCCTCGGAGAATTTCTGACGCGAGACCAGGTCAATCTCCTGAATCGCCTTCTCGGTGTCGCGGATGGAATCGATCAGATCCTGGCGTTGCGCGCTCAGGAAATCGTGGCGCTGCTGCGCCTCCTGGTATTCCTCCATTGCCGCGGCATTCACCGCGCCCAGCCCTTCGATCCGATTGCGCACCTCGTTCGCGGCTTGCTCGGCTTCGGCGATGGCATCGCTGTCCGGAATCGGGTCGTCCGCGGCGGAGAGTTCCTCCACCGGGCAGCCTAGTTCCTTGCGGCTGGTTTCGTCGAGATACTTCAGTTCGGCCTGCTTGCGCACCAGGTCGATCTCGATCTGCGAGCGCTTCTCCTGCATTTCCTGCACGGCCGCGCGCAGCCCTTTAAGCTCTTCCTCGTTGGTGCGCAGGGCTTCGCGCAGGGCGGCGTCCTGCGTGGCCATTTCGTTGACCTGGGTTTCGAGCATGGTGATCTGCTCCGCCAGCAGCGCGCTCTTCTGGTCGAGTTCGATGTTGTCCGCCAACAGGCGCGCGCGCTGTTCGCCCAGCCGCGAGATTTCCGGCGCGATTGCGTTGCGCCGGTTGGTGGTCTCGCGGAACTGCTGCTCCAGGCGGCCCATCGCGGACCGCTCGCCACGATAGCGCTCTTCCAGCCCGGCGAGCTCCGCACGGATCACCGCATGTTCCTCGACGATGGTCGCCGCCTGGCCTTCCAACTTCTCCAACTCGCCGCGCTGCGTTTCCAGCGCCTGTTCGCTCTCCGCCCGCAGGCGTTCCTTCTCCGCCACCGCGGTGCGATTGCGTTCCCGCTGGTCGGCCGATTTCTCGGCATCGCGCCGCAGACGCTCCAACTCCAAGCGCGCCACGCTGACTCGCGAATTGGTGCGCGCCAGATCGTCGCCCAACTTCCGCATCTCGTGATCCAGCGCGACGCGATCTTTTTCGCGCGATTGCTGCAAGGCGCGCAGGCGTTCCAGTTCGGCCTCGAACGCGATGATCTCCTGCGTCAGCCCGTCCAGCCGGGCCAGCATCTCATCCAGCGCCGCCTGCCGCGCTTTCAGCTTCACCGCAAGTTCGCGGGCTTCGCGCTTCATGGCCAGCGGACCGGCCCCGCTCTTCTTGCCTCCCGTCACGGTCTGGCCGTGATAGCAGGCGCCATCGGTCAACAGGAAATAGAGGTGCGGATAGCTCACCGCGAGCCGTTGAGCCGCGGCGCGGTCTTCGGCCAGGAAGCACATCGAGACGCGCGGCATCAGGTCGATGGCACGGTCCTTAAATCCATTGGTGAGGCGCAGCGAATCGCTGAGACGCGCGCTGATCCCGGTCTCCGGCCCGATTGCGGGCTCCGGCAGCCGTCCGCGGGAATGGCCGTTCGGCTCCGGATGCACCAGGAACGTGGCGCGCCCGTCCAGCTCGGCGCGGATGAAATCCAGACCACGCTCGGCCTGCTGCCAGTCCTGCACCACCACGTACTCCAGCTCTTCGTGCAGGAACTCTTCCGCCGGCTTTTCGAATTGTGCGTCCACTTCCACGTAATCGGCCAGCACGCCGAGCGGCTTGAGGTCGTCGGCCTTGCCCTTCTCCAGCGAAGCGAACAGGCGCTTCACGCTCTCCGTGGTGTAAGTGCGGTGCGCCAGCACCTGCTCCAGCGATTCCTTGCGCGCGCGAATCTGGCTGACCTCGGTCTTCGCCCCGTCGATCTCGCGACGCAGTTCGCCCGCGAGCCTGCGGCGGTCCGCCAGGTCTTCCTCGGTACGATGGCGCTCGCCCGTCACCGTCTCCAGTTCCAGTTGGCGCTGCGCCACCGTCTCGGAGAGCTGCTTGCGCGCGATGTCCAGCCGCTCGATCTCGGCCGCCGCCACCGACTCTTCGCGCGTCGCCCGCGCCGTCTCGCGGTCGATTCCGGCCAGGTACTCGTCGATCTGCGCGAGCTGGTTCTTCAGCGTGGAAGCTTCTCCCAGTAGCCGCAGAATCACCTGCCGGCCGCTCTCGATGGCGCGCTCGCGTTCGCGAACCTTGACCTGCAATCCCTCGCGCTGCTGGTTGATTTCCGTCATACGCTCGCGAGACTGCGCGATCTGCGCTTCCAAGGCTTCCACGTTTTTCTTGTGGCCGCCAATCTCCTCATCCAGCGCGTCCAGCCGCACGCCCAGATCCTGCGTATCCTTCTCGTTCTGCGCGATGCGCTGCTCGATCGTTCCGCTTTCCTTTACCTGCGCGGCCAGCCGCCCGCGGGTGCGCTCCGCTTCCACCTGCCGCTCCGACAGTTGCTGCCGCGCTTCGGTGAGCTTGTACTCTACTTCATAGCAGGCCACCTGCTGGTTTTCGTGAGCCTGTTCGCGCTCGGCCACCTGCTCGCCCAGCGATTTCAACTCGCTACCCGCGATATTCAGGTCAATCGCCGTCTTGGCCGCATCGCGCTCCAGCAGGCGGTATTTCCCGCCCAGCACCACGCGCAAACGGGTATCCAGCTCGGTCTTGAGCTCGCCGTAACGCTTGGCCTTCGAAGCTTGCCGCTTGAGCGAGTTCACCTGCCGCGTGACTTCTTCAAGAATGTCGTACACGCGCGCCAGATTTTGCTTTGCGCCTTCCAGTTTGGCCTCGGCCAGGCGCTTCCGGGTCTTGAACTTGGTGATTCCGGCCGCCTCTTCGATCACCCCGCGCCGGTCCTGCGGCTTGGAGCTCAGAATCTGTCCGATGCGTCCTTGCTCGATGATGGCGTAGCTTTCCGGCCCCAGGCCGGTGCCCATGAATATATCCTGTATGTCGCGCAGCCTGGCGGCGCGCCCGTCGATCAGGTATTCGCTTTCGCCAGACCGGTACAGCCGGCGCGTGATGGTAACCTCCGCGTTCTTCGGCGGATGCCCGCCCTCCACCGGTTGCAGCTTGTGCGCGTGGTTTTCGTTGTAGACGTCGGGATCCACCAGCGTCATGGTCACGTAGGCCATGCCAAGCGGTTTGCGGTCTCGCGTCCCCGCGAAGATCACGTCCTCCATGCGGACGCCGCGGAGGCTCTTGGCCGATTGCTCACCCAGCACCCAACTGATGGCATCGCTGATGTTGCTCTTGCCACAGCCGTTAGGCCCGACAATCGCGGCAATCCCTTCCCCGTTGAAGCGGAGTTCCGTGCGATCGCAAAAACTCTTAAATCCCTGTAGTTCGACGCGTTTCAGTTTCAGCAAAGCTTTAACCTCGCTTGGCTCGGGGGAGAGTTGTAACTATACTAAACGCGCTTGACGCAAAAGTAAAGCACCCCTACCCCAATGCAGAGTATCCAGACCTACAACACCCCAAGCCCTAGTGTCGCATATCCACAATAATTGAGTGGCACTCATCCCTTATCCCTGATTGAAGGCCACTGCGGACACCGCTTCTCCCGGAAGGCCCGAATCCCCTCCTGGAAATCCTCGCCGGCAAACACCTGATTCCGGACCTCCCGCGCCACTGCGCCAGCCTCCTGCCAGCCCAGCCCCCGCACCTGTTGGACAAACTCCATTCCGCACCGCACTGCCGTCGGACTGTAGCCCGCCACCTCCTGGGCGATTTCGACCGCCCGTGCCGCCGGGTCGTCCGCCAGCTCGTGCGCCAGCCCGAACTCCCGCGCTTCCGCGCCTCCGAAAGTCCGCCCTGTCAGCGAAAGTTCCAGGGCCCGCCGCTCCCCCATTGCAGCGGTCACGGCCCGATACACCAGGAACGGCCACAGCCCCAGCCGGATCTCGGTGAGGCCAAAGCTTGCCTCAGGCCCCGCCACGACGATGTGACAGTTGGCCACCAGTCCCGTCCCGCCCCCCAACGCGGCCCCATGGACTCCCGCGATCAGGGGTTTCGTCAGCCGCGACCCAATTGTGAAAAGTTGCTCGTGGACGGTGTTGATGTCCCTGGTATTGCCGAGTTGCTCAATTTCCACGAGGTCCATTCCGGCGCAGAATGCCTTTCCGTGGGCCGTGAGGACAATCGCGCCCACCGCCGGGTCGTCATCGGCGTCGTCCAACGCCCTCGCCATGGCACGGCAGAGTTCGGCATTCAAGGCGTTGCGCTTGTCGGGCCGATTGAGGGTGAGTCGCAGCAGGCGTCCCTCGCGAATGGAATCCAAAACGTCGGTCATCGCGTGTGGGCTAGGCGGAAGGATAGCTTGTCCGGCGCGGAGCACGCCGTTCGTTCGATTATAGTCCCGCAGCCCGGCAAATGGGGAAGCGGTCGGAAAGAAGGTCCTTTATGTTCTTCGCTTTTTGTTCGTCTTCTGATATAGTCATGCCCATGAGCCCAAAACATCAACATTACGACTTCGCCAATCAACTGCTTACCAGCAAGGAATTCTTCGATCGCTCAACCCGGGTCCTCGATGAGGCCGATTCCGGGTTCCGTCCGCAGGCGGACATGATGACCGTCGCGCAGCAGGTGGCGCACACAGCGCAGACTCTGGATTGGTTCATCGAGGGCGCATCCCGGCCCGAGGGATTCGATCTCGATTTCGAGAAAGCCGCCGCGGCGCTCGGGAGTGTCACTTCGCTCGCCGCCGCCCGCCAGTCACTAGAAACGGCGTACGCGAACGCTGTTCATTTTCTGCGTTCCTGTACCCCGGAAGATCTCGCGCGGCCACTCCCGCCCGGCCCGGTCATGGGCGGCCTGCCCGTCAGCGACATCGTCTGGGCCATGGTGGAGCACACGGCGCACCATCGCGGAGCATTGACGGTGTACTCCCGCCAGCTCGGCAAAGTGCCCCCGATGCCCTACGTAGGCTGAAATTATCTGCCGAGCGGTGCAAGCTCGTCGATCTCCCGCTGCAGCTCTTTCGCCTGCCGCAGACGGCGCCAGAAGCCAAATCCCGTCCACGCCGCCAGCAGCGCCAGCAGAGGCAGAACGTTGCGCAGCGGCTGATAGCCGGAGAATACGTGCCCCGTCAGGATCGCTACCAGCGTCACGCACGCGAGCAACAGGGGCCCGTGCCACAGCCACTCATTCTTGAGGTGATCGCGGCGCCGCTCCAGCTCTCCGCGGTAGTATTCCAGTCCGGCCGCGGCAAGCGCTTCCGGACGCGACGGGCGCCGCCGGATACGGTATCGAAACCAGTACAGCGAGGCGATCACCCAAACAATGATGGCGGCGAAGCCAACCTGCTGGAGCGGGTCGTGCGCCGGCCCGAGCCGCCAGGCCACGACGCCGATGAAGAGCAGGGCCGCGCCGATGCTCATGAGAATCTCCGAACGGGTGCTGGAATACAGCTCCTCCGTTCGCTGTTGCAAAATCTGTTCCAGGTCCACTTGACGCCTCTCTTCCGGTTGGTCCCTCCAGATGGCTCCCGGGTCGCCCGCTCGGGTCTGATCAGACATAGCGTCTCTCCTCTAGAAAGCGGCTGGCAAGGATATTCTTGATCCGATGAATTTTCATGCCGACATTCGCCGGCGAAAGCCCGGTAATCTCCGCGATGGTGGTCGCGTCCATGTCCTCCAGGTGGCAGATCATGATCTGCCGGTCCAGAGGCTTGAGCTGCCGGATGAACTGCGCGAGCTGCTGGAGCGCTCTTTGCCGATCGATGTCCGGCCGCCGGTCCTCCCCCGGTCGCGGTCCGTTCGATCTCTTCGAGGCTCACGAATCCCGCGTTTTTCCGGCGCTCCCGGTTGACGTAGGAAACGGCGGTATTGTGGGCCACCCGAAAGGTCCACGTCTTCAGGGCGCATCGCCCATCAAAGACTTCGAAGCTTCGCCAGAGCTGAAGGTGTATGTCCTGCCGCAGGTCGTGACGCTTTTCCGGGTCGGCTTCGTATCCCGCGGCCAGCCGGTCGAGCGCGCGCCCGAACTCGCGGATGGCGGTCGCGTATAATTCGTCCCGGCTCACAATACTAATAGTCGATGCCCCGGCAATTTTATAACACTGCGATGCAGGGATAGAATGATGAGGATGTCCGGGAGCGGGAAGTGACGCGGCGGCAGTTGATCTGGACAGCGGCGGCCGCCACCAGCCGCTCGAGCACCCAGGCCCGCCTGGTCGTGCCCGTTCATCGAGTGTTGGATTCCCGTGCGCGCTGCTCGCCGGAGCAGCTTCGCCACTTCTGGTGGACCGTCTGGCCGGAAGCTGCGCGCGACTTCAGCCGGGGCGGCATCGAACTGCAAACCACCGACGGCCAGGGCGAAGTTCGCCGTTCCCCCGGCGATCAGCCGATCTTCGTCGGACTGCGCCGCGGCGTCGTGAATCTCGTCCTGACCGACCACATTCCCATGAAGTGGGACAACGGCCGTGCGCTGGCCGGTATCACTACCATTCAAGGCGGCTATCACGTCTGCTTGATCGCGCTGCAATACGCGCACGGCAATCAAGTGCCCTTTCTGTCGGTCAACACCTGCGTGCACGAACTTCTGCACGCGCTGATGCAGGACGTCTTCGTAGTTCGCCCAACCTGGTATCAGACCGGCGGACGCGAATTCCGCATCGATTGGTACGCCACCGGGCTCTGGTTATTCCACGATGGCGCCGCCATTCGCAAATCGGCCCAAGCCTATGTCAATCGTTTGCGATCGGCCGCCATTGCGATCTCCCGCTGAGCGTGGCCGACGCCACCCTGCGAAAGTAACCGCTGGTCCACACAACCTTTTAGGGTATTATGACTCTGGAGCGTTCCTGCGAAGCAGGTGCTGGCCTTTCTATTTTGATCCAACATCTCAAAATAGGGAGTCCGACTCGATCGGCGCTGGTGAGCAAGCTCCTGGCGGTTCGCCGCAAAGGAGAAGCCTGAAGGCGCTCGGGGGGCACCCACCTCGTTTTATAAACGTGGGTCAATGCCGGGGGTCGGTACGGCCGAGTGGTGCGCTCCTTCCGCTTTCTCCTCCATTTCTCAGCTCGGACCTCCGCGCATACTAACTAATGGGAGCAAGGGAGGTTAGTAGCCAGTTACCTATAGTTATGATTCCCTCGTAACTTGTCGCCGTTCAGTACTATAGCTACTGACTTTTTCCTTGATCCTCGTGCCGCAATCGGCTGTAATAGCGGTGGAGGTTAATATGCCGCAGTTGCTACGGAGTTTGTGGCGCGAAGATCTCGGTCAGGACTTGATCGAGTACACATTGATAATTACTTTCGTGGTGATTGTGACGGCGGGCGTCTTCTCCATCGGCGGCACCTCGATCAAAGGGATCGTGAACACGAGCACGTCCCAGATTAACGCCGCCAACCAAACCACCGCCGGCGGCTAGCTTCTACCGCCATCGCCGTCAGAGAACGTCGGCAAATCCGCGCTTCATGTAGCGGAAGAACAAACCTCCCACCACAAAGACGCCCACACCAAAGGCTGCTGAGATCGCCAGATCCTGGAAACTGGGCATGGTCGAATGCAGCAGAATGGCCCGGTAGGACCGCACCGCGTAATACATGGGGTTGGCGTGCAACAGGAACCTCGCCGCGTGCGGAAACTTCCCTTCCTCGATAAAAATCGGCGTCGCCCAAAACCAGAAAGTCAGAATCACGCTCAGAACCTGCGCCGTGTCGCGTAGAAACACGTGCAGGCTCGCGACAATCCAACCCACTCCCACCGCGAACAGACCGGTGGTGAGCATGTAAAGCGGCAGCAGCAGTAGGAAAATGCTGATCTGGTTGATCCACACTCCGGCAGCGGCCACCATCAAGGCCACTGCCAGCAGATGGCTGACCAGGGTGGATAAGAAAACCGATACCGGAACGATTTCAGCCGGAAACACGGTCTTGGTGATCAGGTTGGCCTGATCCAAAAGAGAAGGCGCGCTGCGCTGGACGGTTTCGCTGAACAACAGCCACGGCAGCATCCCGGCAAAGATGTACAAGGGGTACTTCTGTTCGCCCGGCGGCGCCGTCATGCCCAGGCAGATCTGGAAAACGAAGACCCAGCTGAGCAGCAATACCAGCGGGTGGATGAGGCCCCAGATCCATCCCACGGCCGAACCAACGAACCGTTGTTCGAAATCCCGGCGTACGAGTTGGAACAGCAGGCTGCGCCGTTCCACCAGATTCCGCAAAAAAAGGGTACCAGGCAGTCGTCGAGGCAAGGTCAATGGCGACAATACCATATTTATCAATAACTTGCAATCACCTGAGAGGTATTGACAACCGCTGTTGGATCCTGTTACAGTTTGAACTTCGCCAATGTGAAGTTTTTGTAATGGAAATAGCCCCACCGGGCCCCGGGGAGTGTCCTTGCCCCGAATCCAAAAGGGAGTCCGGCCGGAGAGACTATGGAACAGGAATATTTTGTAGTTGTACTAGCCCACTCGTTGCGTGGCAGGCTGCGGCGTGTTCATATCCCCCATACCGCGGTTTATGCAGTTCTCGGTTTAGCCCTCCTAGGTTGTTTTTCCGTTTTCGGTATCGTCACCAGTTACGCCCGCATGGCCTGGAAAGTGGCCAACTACAACGCCCTCAAAAGAGAAGCCGACAGCATGAAAGCGCGTTACCAGAATCTGCAGAAGGTGGTAAGCGAAACCAACGTGCAGATGGCCAGCCTCCAACTTTACGCCAAGGAAGTTTCCGTCGCGTACGGCATCAAGCAGAAGTTGGAAGGTCCTTCGGACATCTCCTCCGAAGGCAAGATGGTCCCCAGTTTCTCCGAAAGTCTCCAGGAATATAATTACCTCGTAAACGCCGACAAACTCGCCATCTCCAACCGGCGCTCGCGTCAATTCGGCAGAGTGAATGCGTCCCCCAGTCTCTGGCCGGTGGAAGGACGCCTGGCCGATGGTTTTGCCCACCGCACCGATCCATTCTCCGGGGAGGGCGCCTTCCACAAAGGCGTCGATATTACCGCGCCCACCGGCACCACCGTACGCACCACCGCGGATGGCATCGTGGTACAGGCCGAAATGGTGGCTGGCGGCTACGGCCGTCTGGTGATTGTCGATCATGGCGCGGGCCTGCAAACCTATTACGCGCATTTGTCGAAGATTTCGGTTCACGCCGGACAGGAATTGCATCGCGGAGATATCGTCGGCCAGGTCGGCTCGAGCGGACGCACTACCGCGCCCCACCTGCACTACGAAGTGCACGTCGGCGGCACACCTGTGAATCCCTATCGTTATCTGGCCAACACCACGGTTTTCCGAACGGTGCCGAAAGATCTGCCCTTTTAACAAGAACGCTTCCAGTAACCCCAGCCGTCCCAGCGGATCATTCTTTCGCGGTACGCTGATCTGTGTGAAGATGCGGAGCCTTGTTCTTTTTGCGGCACTCACCGCCTGCGCCTGCGGACCGGCCACCCAAGCGGGCGGAATCCCGGAATACACCTACGAGATCGTGCACACTTACCCGCACGACCCTATGGCGTTCACTCAGGGACTCCTATATAAAGACGGCGTGCTCTACGAAGGCACCGGCCTGGAGGAGCAGTCGTCCATCCGCAAGGTGAAACTGGAGACCGGCGAGGTCCTGCAAAAGCGCGACGTCCCGGGTCAGTACTTCGGCGAAGGCATCGTCGTCTGGAAAGACCGCCTGCTCGAATTGACCTGGAAGGCGGAGAAGGGCCTCATCTACGACCTGGCAACCTTCACTCCCAAAGGCGACTTCCCCTACCCCGGCGAAGGCTGGGGACTCACCACCGACGGCAAACGCATCATCATGAGCGATGGCACCGCCGAGCTGCGCTTCTGGGATCCCGAAACGCTCAAGGAAACCGGCCGGATTACCGTCACCGAGGACGGCCGCCCGCTCCCCGAGTTAAACGAACTCGAATGGGTGAAGGGCGAGATCTATGCCAACGTGTGGCAGACCGAGCGCATCGTCCGCATCGACCCCGCCACCGGCAAAGTGATCGGCACCATCGACTGCCGCGGCCTCTTGACCGCCGGAGATCATACCGCTCTGACCGACGTCTTAAACGGCATCGCCTACGATGCCAAGGGAGATCGCCTGTTCATCACCGGCAAACGCTGGCCCAAGCTCTTCGAAATCAAATTGATCAAACGAACCCAGTAGGACAGGCCATCGCCTTGCGTGGCCTGTCAAGCCGAGTACCTACCAATACCGCTTCAGAAACGCCGCGGCGTCCTGCATTGCCTCGCGCGCCACTCGCAGCGTTCCCAGCATCGTGAAAAAGCCATGAATCATGCCGGGATATCGCCGGACTGGCACGCCTAATTTCCGCGCGTATTCCTCGCCCTCATCGCGCAGCGCCGTGAAATTGGCGGGGTACCCTACAGTGGAATTCCGTTTCTGCCGATATTATTCCTGGTGACGTTATTATGACTGCCAACACCGCACGCCCCCAGGCCCCTTGGGCCCTTCGCCTCCTGCCGCCGTTCCCGGCCATCGCTCATCGCATTCTGGCGCTGGCCAGCAAAGAGGATGTAGGCGCTCATGAAGTCGGCGCGCTCATCAGGTTAGATCCTTCCTTCTCCGCCGAGTTGCTCCGCTTCGCCAACTCCGCCCTGTTCGGTGTCCGGCGCGAAGTCACCAGCCTCTCCCAGGCCGTCGCCATGCTCGGTATGGATCGCGTCAAATCCATGGCTACCTTCGTCGCTCTCAACAACATGGTGCGCGGGAGCGTGCGCGCCCTCGCCCTGCGCAAAGTCTGGGTACACAGCGTAGTCACGGCGACCATCGCGGAGGAAGCCGCGCGCCTCGTCCGCCTGGATAGCGAAGTCGCATACACTACCGGCCTGTTGCACAACCTCGGCACCCTGGGTCTGATGTCCGCCTATCCCGATGAGTACTCACGCATGCTTGAGGTGTCCAACGATTTCGGCTTCGATCTTCTCCAGACGGAGCGCGATCTCTTTGAAATCGACCATTGCACAGCCGGCGCCTATCTCGCCCTGGACTGGCATTTCCCGGACCAGCTCGCCGGCGCCATTGTGACCCATCACGACGAGCCCGTTGCCAGAAACGGCAGCCTGGAAAACCTGATCAAAGTAAGCTGGCGGCTTACCGACACGCTGGGCTACGCCGCCTTCTCCCCGGCCAGAGATTGGGCGTACGAAGACCTGATTGCATACCTTCCGAACGCTACCCATTCCTGGCTCTGCCAATCGGCCGAATCTGCCAAAGCCGAAATCGACGTCCGGCTCGCCGCCACTCCTCTCTGACTGCTGTACCCAGGTAACGCTGGAGGATGTTGCTTCGTCGAGGGAAGTGATGCTTTCGCTGTCGCCTCGCATATGCGGCCTGATTCTGCTGCTATTGCCTTCGCTATTTGGCCAAGTCGTTTTCAGTCGGCGTGTGTACAAGGAGAGCGGCCTAAGCCATCAGCAAATCTGGAACTGGAGCCCGTCCGGCAACAGCTCTGAAACAGCTCACCGATTCCCCACGCAATCATTTCCTGCCATCCTGTTCGGGCCAGCGCATACTTTTCGTCTCACCCGAAGACTGGCAGTCAGACGCAAAGCTTTGGAGCTTCGATCGCAACACTCGGGAAGAAAAGCTAGTCGGTCCGGTACCGCCGGAAGCCGATCAAAATCCGGCCGCGGTAAAAGGCTGCGACGTTTCGGCGGTGGCGGGGCCCGTGCAAGCCTGCGCCAAACACAGCGAACTCTCGATTTCGCGCGGCGGCAAGCAGACCGGCAATCTTCGCGTCAGCAACGACTACTGCCCGATCCACTCCCTCGCCTGGTCCCCCAGTGGCAAATGGCTGCTCGTGGGAACCCTCGGCGTCGACACCAATAGCACGTCGCCCCAGTCCGACCTTTTCGTACTGGATCCGGTCGCCATGAAGCTGACCAAGGCTGGAAGCGGCAACGCCGCGGCGTGGCTCCCCGATCGGGACGAGCTTTTCTATACCTCTCCGCGCGATATGGTGTCCCTGGCGGGTGCCCGCCGCCCGCGCGGTGTCTGGGTGCAGCACCTGAGGGTCTTCAATCCGGCGTCGGGGAAGATCACCGCCATTACCTCCGGCATCACCAACAACCTGCAGCCCAGCGTTTGCCGAAAGTAGCCTGCCTTCAGGCCGATTGCCGGGCGCGAGCTTTCATACCATCCGGGAGTTCCCTACCATCCCCGATCCCCTGTAGTTTTTGCTATATTTGACTCCGAAACCGCTATCATTACGAACGAACGAAAGGAAGGTGTCTGGTGAGTTCAACGAAAGACCCTAAACTCAAAAACGCCGTCTCCCGCCGCGGATTTCTCGGCGGCATGGGCATCGGCACGGGTGCTGTCGGAGCGGGCCTGCTCGAAAGAGATGCCCAGGCCGCACCGGCAGCCGCCGCCAATGTCATCGGACCCGGCGCCGTCCCCATCACACTCAACATCAACGGTAAAGCCGTCAACCTCACGGTCGAACCCAGCGTCACGCTGCTCGACGCCCTGCGCAATCACCTGGACTACACCGGCGCCAAGAAGGTCTGCGACCGCGGCACCTGTGGAGCCTGCACCGTCATCCTGGCCGGCAAGAGCGTCTACTCCTGTAGCGTCCTCGCCATCGATGCGCAAGGCCGGAACATCGAGACCATCGAAGGTCTCCCGGTTAACAACCCCATCTCCACTGCGTTCGTCAACCATGACGCGCAACAGTGTGGTTACTGCACCCCGGGCTTCGTCATGGCTGCCAAGGGCTTCCTCTCCGAACACCCCAGCCCCACCATGGACGACGTGAAGAACGGTCTCGGCGGCAACCTCTGCCGCTGCGGCACCTACATGGGCGTCCGCCAGGCCGTCCTGGAAGCCGCCAAGAATATGAAGGGAGCGAAAAATGGCTAACACACCCGACTATAGCTGGCCGCCGATGGACAGCCGCAAAATCATGGGCAAGCCTATGAAGCGCCTGGATGGCCCGCAAAAAGCTTCCGGCCGCGCCAAGTATACGTCCGATCTCAAAATGAAGGATATGTTGTACGCGGTCTACCTCACCTGCCCGCACGCCCATGCCCGCGTCACCTCTATCGATACCGGCGCGGCGGAGAAGATGAGCGGCGTCAAAGCCGTCCACGTGACCGCCGAGGCGGGCAAGGAACTTCAGTGGAACGGTCAGGAAGTGGCCGCCGTCGCCGCCACCTCCGAGGAAGTGGCACGCGAAGCCGTTCGCAGGATCAAGGTCGATTACGAAGTGATGCCGCACTTCGTCAATGAAGCCGACCTGGGCAAGGCCGCGTCCCGTGGCAAGGCCGCCGGCGAGAAAGTCACCGGCGATCCCGAGAAAGCCATGCAGGACGCCGAGGCCGTCAGCGACGGCACGTACGGCATCCCGGTCATCACCCATTCCTGCCTGGAACCCCACGGCTGCGTGATCCAGTGGCAAGGCGACCAAGTCCAGGCGTGGCCTTCCACCCAATTTGTCACTGGTTGGGCCGGCACCCTGGCGCCCAATCTCAAGGTCCCCGCCGCCAACATCAAGGTCAAGATGGATTACATCGGCGGAGGCTTCGGCAGCAAGTTCAGCCCCGGAGCCTGGGCCGAAGTCGGCGCACGTCTTTCGCAGAAGGCCGGCGGCATGCCGGTAAAGATCTTCCTCGATCGCGCCACCGAACAGCAGATCGCCGGCAACCGTCCCAGCGCCTTCGGCAAAATCAAAGTCGCCGGCAAGAAGGATGGCACCATTACCGCTTGGCAATCCGACACCTGGGCAAGCGGCGGATTCGCAGGCGGCGGCCAGCCTCCCCTGCCCTACGTCTACTCCAACATCCCCAACACGCGCCTGAATCACACGTCGGTCTCCGTGAACGGCGGCCCCGCGCAGGCGTGGCGCGCGCCCAACAACCAGCAGGCATCGTTCCTCACCTGTTCGGCCATCGAAGATTTCGCCGCCAAGATCGGCATGGACCCCATGGTGGTCTTCGATAAGAACGCCGGCTATACGCCGCGCGCCGAGCAGTATCGCTACCAGCTTCAGAAGGCCGCCGAGCTCTCCGAATGGAGCAAGCTCTGGAAGCCACGCGGCTCGCAAACCGGCGCGGTCCGCCGCGGCCTGGGCATCGGTGTCAACGCCTGGGGCGGCGCGGGACATGCTTGTACCGCCCGCACCACCATCAATCCCGATGGCTCCGTGCTGCTGGAAATGGGCACGCAGGATCTGGGAACCGGTACGCGCACGATGATGACGCAGGTGGCTGCCGAAACCCTCGGCCTGCAGATGGGCCAGATCAAGCTCGTAATCGGCGACAACAGCCTGCCGCCGGGAGGGAGTTCCGGCGGTTCCACCACCGTCGGCGGCGCGTCATCGGCCACGCGCAAATCGGGCGTCAACGCCCTCGCCAAGCTCTTCGAAGCGGTCGCGCCCGCCCTCGGCGCGCAGCCCGAAGACCTGGAAGCCGTGGACGGTACCGTTCGCGTCAAGGCCGACACCAAGAAGAGTATGACCTGGGTCGCGGCCTGCAAGAAGATCGGTCCCGGCGGGAAGATCAGCGAGACCGGCGCGAACGAGCAGCGCAATCCCATGGGCCTCAACAGCGGCGGCGCCGCCGGCGTGCAAATTGCGGACGTCAGCGTCGATACCGAGACCGGCATGGTCAAGATCAACCGCTACACGGCCGTGCAGGATTGCGGCCTCATCATCAACCCGCGCCTGGCCGAAAGCCAGATCTACGGCGCCATCATCATGGGCATCTCCACCGCCCTGTATGAAGAGCGCATCATGGACGATGTCACCGGCCGCATGCTGAACTCAGACCTGGAGTTCTACAAACTTGCGGGCATCAAGGATGTCGGCGACATCGTCGTCCACCTGGATATCCGCGAGGTCAACGACAAGCGCGGCGTCATCGGACTCGGCGAGCCGCCGGCCATCGGCATCTGTGCCGCGGTCGGCAACGCCGTCGCCAATGCCATCGGCGTCCGCGTCCCCAAAATGCCGATGACTCCAATGCACGTGCTGAATGCACTCGAAGGGAGGAACGCCTAATGCAGTCCTTCGCATACGCCAATCCGGCAACCGTTCAAGAGGCCGTGGCACTGCTCGCCCCCAAGTGGGGAGAGGCCGACATACTTGCCGGCGGCACAGACCTCATCAGCCTCATGAAGGAACACCTTCACACGCCCAAGCGCGTGGTGAACATCAAGAGCATCAAAGAGCTCGAAGGCATCCAGAAGACCGCCGACGGAATCCGCATCGGCGCTCTCGTCACCATGGATGAACTCGCCAAAAACGCCGATATCAAAGCCGCCGCCAAATCGCTCTCCGACGCCGCGGCGGCCATTCCCAGCCCGCAGATCAGGCACATGGGAACCGTGGGCGGCGATCTCTGCCAGCGCCCGCGCTGCTGGTACTACCGCCAGGGCTTCGGCCTGCTCGCCATGAAAGATGGCAAGAGCCTGGTCCCCGACGGCGCCAATCAATACCACGCCATCTTCGGCGGTGGACCGGCCTACTTCCTCAGCGCCTCCAGCCTCGGCCCCGCATTGGTCGCGCTCGGCGCGAAGATCAAGCTGGTGTCCGCCAAGGGCCCCCGGGAAGTTCCGGCGGCCGCTTTCTTCGTCGTGCCGCAAAACGAAACCTCGCGTGAGATCGCGCTCCATCCCGACGAGATCCTCACGGAGATCGTGGTTCCGGCCGGCGCCGTGCGCAGTGCCACCTACGAAGTCCGGCAGAAGGAGGCGCTCGATTGGCCTCTCGCCACTGCCAGCGTGGTCCTGCACATGCGCGGTAACGTGGTTGCATCAGCCAAGGTCGTCATGGGACACGTCGCTGCCAAGCCCTGGGATTCGGCCGACGCCGCCAAGGCCATCGCCGGTAAGGCCATCACCGCCGACACCGCTGAAGCCGCCGGCAAGGCCGCTGTCTCGGGAGCCCAACCGCTCAGCCAGAACGCCTACAAGGTCACCCTGGCCCGCGTGGCGGTCAAACGCGCTCTCCTGGAGGCCGCCGGGCAGAAGGTATAACTATGGAACGCCCAGGTCTCACCAAAGTCAGCATGAACCGCTGCGAAAAGCTGCGTTGGAAGGGCATGTTTATCCAAGCCGAGTGGGACCCCACCATTCAGCACTCCAACGACCGCTCCTTCTGGTGCCAGCACACCTGGAACTGTCTCGGACCGGACGGCAAAATTGTCGACGAGTTCGAGTGCAGCCCGGGCCGCAACTGCTACGAACAACTGTAGGACAGGCCTCCCGGCCTGTCTGAGGCAGGCGGTACCCTCCCGGTCCGCCTGCCAACCTACTGTATCCAGGCACACCACCACCATTTCACCCCGCCAGGGTATAATCGTTCGCAGAGGGAAAATTGGGATGAAACTTCTTTGTACGGCGGCCGCACTATGCGCAGCCGCGACCGTTTCTTTTGCTGCCGGCCTGCCCGCCACACGCGGTCTGTCCGGTAACTACATGGAAGCTCGCACCGCCGATGTCTACACCGGTCCGTGCTTCGCCAACGGTGAAGTCGAGATCAACGGCAAGGAAGCCGTCTTCGGCTGGAAGATCAACAATGGAGCGTGGAAGGGAGTCAACCTCGCCGGTCTGGGCGTAGTGGGCGTGGTCCGCACACAGCACACGCTGGGCGACATCCATCGCCCCGTCAACCCCGCCATCGCAGTGCTGATCGTGGATAGTCGCGCCACTGCCGAACAGCGAAGCGCGCTCGTCGCCTTCGCCAAAGCTCAGACGCCGGACCTGCTCACCAACGTCGTGGAAGTGAAGTCGGCGCCCATCGAACTCATCGTGGAGAACGGCAACATTCACGGCGGCGCCGCCCGCCTCACCGCCGGATCGCTCGCCGAGATCGCCACCCGCGGCATGACCGAAGCCGACCACACCTGCGGCAACGAAGACATCTATTATCCGCCGCTCACCAAACTGGAGCATGCCATGCCCGCCTACGCGCTGGAGAACTCCTACAAGGGCGACGGCCTGAATGAAACCTGGAGCAACCGTTTCCATCGCAGCGGTTTCATCGGTACCTTCCAGGTTTCCGCCGAGTAGCCAAGGTGGGGCAGGCGCTTTCGCCTGCCAACTAATTTCTCTTATCGGCAGCTCCCATTGCCCGCATTCGGGAAAGCCAGGAACGTAATACTCGCCGGCGCCAGCGTCACCGGGCCCGCGGGTGCCGGCTTGCCTTTCATTTCCGGCAGTGCATCGTGGACTCCCAGTTTCAGCGGGGTCCCGTTCAGTTCCACGCTGGTTTCCAAAAGGTCCTTCGCCGTCAGAGTGTAGCGGCCCGCGGCGATCGGAGTCCCCAGGTCGTGAGCCGCATCCCGATCGGTGTTGATGGCCAGCAGCGCCACACCGCCCCGTTGATCGCGCAGGCAGTGGGCGTACAGATGCACCGCTGGCACTGGCGAGGTCCCGGCGTCGAGCACCGTGCTGCCCATCAGCGCACGCCACAAAAGCGCCGACCAGTAGTTGGGGCGCGGCAACAGCGTGTCCTCATCGATCAAGCCGTAATCGCTTGCCGCCAGGGTATTGTGGGCCACCACGCGTACGCCACGTTTGGCCAGCCGGCCGAGCTGATCCAGATACCGGAAGCTGTCGACAAAACTGGCAGCCCACGGGTTGCCGCCGCAGGCGGTCTCGGCAGTCTCCGTCAGCCAAAGCGGTTTGCCCGGTTCGAAACGATCGCGCAGCGCCGCGTAGAACGCCTGGTCGCGATCCGTGCGCGAAAGCCATTCTTCGGACAACGCAGCGTCAGGCGTAATTTGCGGCGTCCCCGCCATGCCGGCGCAGCGCTTGGAAACCGCGCCGTAGAAATGATAGGAGAACGCATCCACCCCTCGGCCCGCGGCCGCCAGCAGGTCTTGCGTCTTCAGTCCCACTCCGCCCATCGCGCCAGCCTCACCTAACGACCCGGGACCGAGAATCGCCATATCCGGCGCCGCTTTCCTGACGAATGCAAGAAACACGCCAAAATCGCGTCCATAAGCCGCCGCATCATAACCCTTAGGTGCGCCGCCCATAGCCGCAAGGTTGGGCTCGTTGAAGAATTCGGCCGCCGCGATGCTGCCGCCCGCGGCATTCGTGAACGCCAGAAGTTTGCGCGCCTGGTCCGAAGTCCATACACCGTTGGCATCGCGCACGCCGTCGCTGATTGCGAACGAGGTGACGATCTTCGCATTCGCCGCGCGTGCGAACTCCACCAAGCCTCGCCATTGCGCACGAGTCAACACACCGCCAAATCCGGGCGGCGGTGTCGCCGGCGCCGGAGCATCCGAATCGTGAAAATAGGCGGAGTTTGCCCACGTACCGCTGACGCGCACGAAGGCCGGCCCCAGGGCCGCGGCCAGCTTGCGCAAGCGCGTGCTGGCAAGGTCGGTCGGCGGCCTGGTGCGAAATGCCGCCGGATCGATGGCCGGCGCCGAGAGCCCTCCAGCCGGAGGCGCGTCGGGTGCGGTGCTCGCGGACTTGCGGTAAGGCGCCCAGAATCTTCCGCCCGTCACTTCCACCATCTCGATATTGAACGATTGAAACCGTTCCTCCACCGTGCCAACGCGCGCCATCTTTGACGGCGCGACCGCGATAGGCTCGGCGCCGGATAACAGCGGCGCATTTGCGGTAATCCCTAACACCGCCAAAACCGCACCTGTCAACAACTCAGAACAAGTCTTCCCGTTCATTCACGCTCCTGAACTCTACTTAGGCGGGTCCTTGCCCAAGTCGTCCAAAACTTCATCTTTCCGTTCGCCTTCCAGGTCTTTCTGTAAACGGCGTAAGGCCAATCCAACCACGTCCCGATGATGCAGCTTCGAACCGAAATGCTCCTGCAACCGGAGCCATAGATCGTGCACGCGGTCCAGGTCTTCCGGCCAGAGTCGCGGTGGATGCGGTCCGAGATTCACGTAGACCGACGGGCGGTCGGGCGTGATGATTTCGAGCGAGAAGGCGTGGCGCGGTTCAGGCAGCCTTTCCCAGGCCATCCCGATGCGTCGCGCCAATTCGTCGGAATCCATCGTCGCCGAAACGCCGGTGACCAGCCGCGAGGCCTTGAGTTTGGCGGCGGTCTGCACCATGGCGTCGAAGGGGTCGACGCCCGGAACCACGATCAGGTCGACAGTCTTGCCCGCCTTTTCCGCCATGGTGACAACCGCCGAGAGCAGTTCCTTTTCGTAGTCGGAAAAGAGCTGCTTGTCGGAGAGCTCGTATTCCGCGGCGCCGCTGGACACCGGACGAACAGTCATCACCACGATATCGTGGCGCCGCAGGTTGGTCTTCTCCAGCACCGCGTGCAAGTGCGCCATGTGCCTGTAATCGCGGACAGCCACCAGCACGCAACCCGGGCGCGCGTGGACGGTCTCTGCAGTGACTTCCGGCTGCATGTCCAGATTAAACTCTTCGAGTCCGCTCTTCACGAGATGGCTGCGGCGTTTGTTGATCTGTTCGGAGATGGTGAAAATGATGAATACGAAGATAGTGAAACCTACGCCGTAGATGGTGGCGATTCGCTTCGAGAACAGGTTCGCAATCGCCACAAGGAACAGAATCAGTGTCGTGGTTGCGAGCCCGACCGGCACTTCAAGGGTTCCAATGCGGAAATTCCCCGGCACCTTGTATTCCTGGTCGTGCCGTTTGTAGCGCAGCACCAGCACGCTCAGCGATTTCATGAAGAAGCTCCACACCACGCCGAACGCGTAAGCTTCTCCCAGCAGGTTGACGTCTCCGCGGCTCAGGAAAATCGTGAACACCTGCATGCCGGCAATCACGTTGATCATTCGCGCGCTCGTGCCGAAACGTCTATGCGGTTTGCGGAACCAGTCCACCAGGACGCCGTCCTCGGCCAGCCGGTTCATCACTCCGTTGCCGCCGATGATGGAGGTGTTGACCGCGCCCGACAGAATCAGCACGCCGACAAAGACAACAAAGATGCGGAACGACAAGCGCAGCATCGCCGGTCCCGCAAGGTTCATGGCGAGCCCGCCCAGCAGGTTGTCCACGTACTGCCCGCGCACGGAATCGGGGATGATCATCACCGCGAACATGGTGATCACACCCGTGCAGAACACAGCGTAGATGCACACCAGGTTGCCGGTATATACCAGGTTCTTCATCTTCGGATACGCGATTTCGCGATAAACCTGCGCCAGAGTTTCAAACCCGCTCATCGACAGCAGGGAGTGGCCAAAGGCGATGATGATCGCGATCGCACCGATCTTCGGCCAGATCGTGCCGTTGAACCAGCCCAGGGCGTCTTCACTGAACTGTATATTGGCGGGCACTGGCAGGGGTGGAAGCTGAATATGCCCCTGCAACAGCAGCGTGAGCGGGCACCAGATGAGAAAGGCGACCACCATCACGGTGGTGATTTGCATGATCCGCAGCGCCTTGCCGCTCGATTCGTGAATGCCCCTGATGTTGCTTCGCCAGAAGTAAGCGGTGACCAGTATTCCGAACCCGGCGGCGAAGAGATTGGGTGACACGCGGGTGCCGACGTGGCCCATCTCCGCAAATTCGTTGAGCAGCTTGCCGAGGTACAGTCCCGCGCTGACCACGCTGATGGGTCCGGTCAGGATATAGTCGAACATCAGCGCCGAGACAGAAAGGCGCGCCATGAAATGTCCCATAGCGTCGCGCACCACGATGTACACGCCGCCGCGCACGAACATGCTGCACGATTCCAGGTACACGGAACGCACCGCGAAGCTGAAGAGCATGACCGCCAGGATGAACCACGGCGCGCTTTTTCCAATGGCGTGTTCGGCAATGCCGCCCGCATAAAAGGCGGACGATGCCAGGTCGCTGAGCACCACCGCGGCGGCCCGCCAAAATGAGATGAACGTGAGCGCCACGGTTGTGGCGACTACCACCTTTGTTGTGGAGTTTGGCCTGGTCTCGGAGGACATGAATTCCCGGCTACGATCCGTGAAACAGACTGTATTTTATCCCAGTGCGCAGGTGCGCGCGCTTGCCGGCCGCGCGCTTAGCGGATCTGCGAAAAAGGCAGCGGGCTTACCAGGTAATTCGTTATGTTCGACACGATCTCTGCATCCGACAGGCCCGGCGTAGTGCGTAGTTTCTGCCATTCCGGATCGGCGGCGAATGCCTTCCACACCTTGTCGCGGCCGGCCAGGTCCTCGTAAGAGAGCATATAGGTAAGGTTGGGCTGCCGGGCCCCCACAATGGTTTCGCCGAAAAAGACGGGCTGCCCTCCGGCGCGCTGGAAGGCCCCGATTTCGCCGTCGTTGAACATCTTGATCTTGCGCTTCAGCGTGCCGGTGTTGTTCGATTCGTACTGGCGGAATTCGAACAGGCGAGCCGGGCGTTTGCCGTCGTTGGGCGGCGGCACCACGTTCGGGTATCCGTCGAAGGCGCGGAGCAGGCTGCTCTCCATGCGTTCGTAGTTCAGGCCCGGCAGTGCGTTGTAAGCATCGAGCGCTTTCTGGTATTCGGCATCCGCCGCGAGTTTCGCCTGTACCTGCTCCATGGCGGAGAGTCCGGCGTAGCTGGCGAGCACCAATAGGAACGGACCATCGGACGCGATGGTATTAGCGAATACACCGGTGGGTCCGGCTCCGGCGCGCTGCAGCGCCGCCACCTGCTGCTTCAGGAAATCGTTGTTCCGCTGCCGCTGGTTTTCCGCGCTGTTGCGCAACTGTATCCGGCGTAACTCGAGGATGACGCTCTTAGCGGCGTCGGCGGCCGCCGCGTTGCCCGCCGCTACCGCCGAAGCGGCCGCGGGAAGAAATGCCCGTCTGGTCATAGAACCAGCATGGTATCAGACCTGCGACGTCAAGACACGGCGCGTCGAGGCCATCCTAGCAGCCACGCGCATGGCCTGTTTCATGCTCCGTGCATCCGCCCGGTTCTTTCCCGCAATGTCGAACGCCGTCCCGTGATCCACCGACGTGCGAATGATCGGAATCCCCAGCGAGATATTCACCGTGCCTTCGAAATCGATCAGCTTCATCGGAATGTGACCCTGATCGTGGTACATCGCAACCACCAGATCGTAGGCGCCACGTGCCGCCTGCAGGAATACCGTATCCGGCGCATGCGGCCCGCTGCACGGAATGCCCCTGGCACGCGCCGCTTCGATCGCCGGCACGATCACGCGCTGGTCCTCGTCGCCGAAAAGCCCATGCTCTCCCGCGTGCGGATTCAGGCCGCACACCGCGATGCGCGGCTGTCTTATGCCCAGCAGCTTCATGGCGTCGCTCCCCAGCTCGATGGTTCGGAGGATGCGCTCCGTGCTGCTCTCGCATGCCGCGCGCAACGGCACGTGCGTGGTCACGTGAATAGTAGACAGGCGTTCGCTGCACAGCAGCATGCGGGATTCCGTAGCCCCGCACAGTTCCGCAATGTATTCGGTGTGTCCGGAGAACGGCCGTCCGGAGAGTGTCACCGCTTCCTTGTTCACCGGCGCCGTCACCATAGCTTCGGCCTCGCCGCGAAGACACATCTCCGTCGCGATCCTGATATATTCGACGGCGGCCACACCGCAGCGCGCATCCAGCCGGCCGAACGAGAACTCCGCAATTCCCTCGAGCGCCCGCGCATCGCGCAGTTCCGCCCGCAGCGCGATTCCCGTAATCCGGCTTGCCATTTCCAGCACGGCGGCATCTCCCACCACGATCCAGCGCGCCAGCGGCGCGAGCTGTGCATCGGCCACCGCCTGCAGCACGATCTCGGGTCCGACCCCGGCCGGGTCGCCCATGGTCAACGCAATGGCGGGCAGGTTCTCAATTGTCTCTTCGGGCATGAAAGAAATCCGCTACTCGAATCAGCGTATCGCGATCGCCGAAACCGCCGGACTTGGTCGCGACCGGAACTCCGTCGAACTCTCCGCCTTGGAGAACACCGCGCGGAACCCCAGCAACGATTTCATCACACAGCTCGATCCGCCGCACTCCGGCTGCCCGGCATACCAGCGATGCCGTGTCTCCGCCCGAAAGGACCAGCGCGGCCGCGGGCACTCCGCCGATCTGTTCGCGAACCTGCTCCATCGAGACCAGCCCGCGCGGAATCCGCAGGATCACATGTCTGCCGCTAGTCAGCGCGTCGCCAATAGATTCCCGTGTCGCGCCTTCGGGTTGCAATAGCACGGAAGCCCTTTCGGCCAACAGCGCCGTCTGCTGGCCGAGCGTGACGCCGTGATCCGACCCGATGCAGAATAGCACCGCGCCTCTTCGCACGCGCGCCGCCGCAAGTGCACACTCTTCGCCGATGCCCCGTGCCAGCGCCGACGCCAGCCCCCCGGACCCCGCCCACAAGACGCGCCGGCCCATCGGCAGGATGGCTGCCGCCATGCAATCCAGGTCGAGGTCGCAGTTCGCCTCTACGGACACCAGGCGCGCGCCTGCCGAGAGAGTCGCCGCAATGCCCTCCGGACGGATGTGCGAACACGGGAGCCCGGCCTGAAGCCGCAAACGGCCGCCGACATCGATGGGAGTAAACTCCGGCGCGCTCCTCACCCGCAGATGTCCGCCCTCCACTACACGATGAAGTTTGGGAAACGCCGGGCACACTACGGCGGCGTCGCAATGGAACGCTTCCAGCGCGGCGACGATTTCCACGCCGGTGTTGCCCCGCAACGTGGAGTCGATCTTCTTGAAGACGCGCGTCGCCGAATCCCCTGGAAACTCCGCCGCCACCGCGAACAACGCGTGGCGGATTTCGTCCGGCGCAAGATCGCGGCTCTCCGTGCTGATCGCCACCATGCGCGCTCCGTTGGCACTCGTTCCGCGCGCCACCAGGACCACGGCCGGACGGATCCCGCGGATCGCAAAATGCACCGCGGCGTCGCAAGCTCCCGTGAGGTCGTCGGCGACAAGCAGGCAGTCAAGATGTTTCCCCGAATCCGGCATCGGAAGCTTCAAGGGCGCACCGCGACCAGCGACTTAGTCCAACCGCAAACACGCTCGCGAATCACCCGCCCGTCCGGAAACAACGCCGCGAACTCACCGGCACTCAAGAGCCGCACCTCGTCCAGATAATGCGCGATATAAAATGCGCGCCGGTCTGCCGTCGGACGCACCAGTGCGCTCCACACCGTGACCCGCGGAACGATCCAGCGCTGCCACCGTTTCGGGAGCCAGTGCACCAGCGGGGTCAGCAGGTGTTGTTCCACTGGAAACCAACGATTCGGCGTCTGCACCCAGTAGGCGCGGCCCACGCGTGCCAGTTCGCGCGCGAATCTGCGCTGGCTCCCTTCATCGCCCACATGTTCGATCACCGAATTGCTGAACACTACGTCGAACGCGAAATCGCGGAACGGAAGCGCGCGGCCGTCGCCCGCCACCCAGCACGCGGCCCCCGCCAACTCCGCTTTCGTCCGCGGCGTATTGAGCAGCGTGACACGCGGCCGTACCGCCAGCATGTCCCACGTTTCGGGCGTCCCCCCGACATCCAGCACGCGTGTGTCCGCCGTGATCTCGAGCTCGCGCGCGAAGCGCTGCATGCGGCGTTTTCGGAACCACGTATTCCAGCCCAAGCAAGCATGGTAGCCTAAACCACCCGCCCGCTATCATGACTGCACTCCCGGATTCATCCTGCGGCGTGACCGCGATGCTGCCCGCGCAGACACACGCTGCGCAGCAAATCCTCGATTTCAACTGCTCGATACGGTTTGCGGATATAGAACCACGATTGCTGTCCGCCGAGTGCTTTCAGTGCCGTATCGCGGCTGTACGCGGTGGTAATAATGACCTTCAAGTCCGGCCGTAGCCTCCGCAATTCCTCCAAAACCTCCCGGCCAGTCATTCCAGGCAGCGTGAGATCCAGCAGCACCGCGTCGAATTCGCGCTGGTTGGCGCGAAACAGATCCACCCCGGCACGTCCGTCCGGCGCTTCCACTACGAAGAAATCCCGTTTGCGGAGCATCTTGGAAACAGCCATGCGGAGCTCTTCTTCGTCTTCGACCACCAGCACGGTTCCGCTAACGCTTCCGGCTGCGGCGGATGAAGCCGCCAGCGCGATATTACGGACAACCCGGGCGGGCTGAACGGTACAGGGCAGCATCACCTCAAAGCGCGAACCGTGGCCGGGCACGCTAACGACATTGATCGTGCCGCCGTGGTCGCGTATGATTCCCTGCACGGCTGCCAGCCCCATGCCGCGCCCGGTGAATTTGGTGGTGAAAAACGGATCGAAGATCCTGGCCCGGATCTCTTCCGTCATACCGCTGCCGGTATCGCCCACCGTCAACCGGACGTAATCGTTCCGGACCGGGCCAGGATCCCGGCCTGCAAAACGGTCCGGAGCCGCCCGGACGTGCTCCAGGGTGACCGAGACTATGCCTTCGCCGTCTCCCAGCGCTTCTGAAGCATTTAGGATCAGGTTCATCACAACCCGGCGGATCTGCGCCGAGTTGCCCCGGATGGGTGGCAGGTCCCGCGGCAGATCGACAGTCAGGAAGGCACGCTTGGAAATCGAGATCTTCAACAGCTGAAGCATCTCGTTGACCAGTGCCGAAAGTTCGAGGGGCTCGAATACCGTACTCTCTTGTCCCGCGTAGGCCATCATCTGGCGCACGATCTCGGCGGCGCGATCGGCGACCTTCTTGATGGATTCAACCCCGCTATACGCGGGCGAATCGACAGACAATTCCGACAAGACGAGTTCCGAGGTAGCCAGAATACCGCCCAGCAGATTGTTGAAGTCATGGGCGATGCCACCGGCCAGCACGCCAAGGCTTTCCAGTTTCTGCCGGGCAAGCGCCTCTTCCTGGTTGCGCTTGACATCGGTGATGTCGGTGCACGATCCGACAAGGCCCGCGAACGCGCCGTTCGATTCGAAGCGGGGAACGCCGGTAGTCAGCACCCAGCGGTATTCTCCGTCCGCGCGTCGCAAACGGCACTCCTTCTGGTAGCTGCTGCGCGCATCGAACGCGGCGGAGTACGCCGCATGACAGCTGTCCCGGTCCTCCGGATGCACCTTCGAGGACCAGCCGTTGCCCAGTGCTTCTTCGAGAGTGGTGCCCGTGAAGGCCAGATATCCCTGGTTGAAAAAGTTGCAGAGCTTGTCCGGACCGGAAACCCAGATCATGGCCGGTGCGGTGTCGGCCATATTGCGAAACCGCTTCTCGCTCTCCTGTAGTGCCGCTTCGGTCTGTCTGCGCTCCGTGATGTCATCCACCTGGGCGATGGAGCAGGTCGGCCGTCCGCTGCCGTCGCGCACCAGAGATTCGTGCAATCTTATCCACACGATCTGTCCGTCTTTGCGGACCGAGCGCATCTCCATGGAGTAAGACGCAGTCTCCCCTGCGAGCAGGCGGCGCCGGTTGGCGAGCACCTCCGCGCAGTCGTCCGCGTGGGCAATGTCTACCAGCATTCTTCCCAAGAGCTCCTCGCGCAGGTAGCCCAGTACCTCGCAATAGCGGTCGTTGACGAGGGTAATCGCACCTTCGAGGGTGACCTGCGTATGGCCGACGGGCGCCTGGTGGAAGATGGCGCGGAAGCGTTCTTCGCTGGCTCGCAGTGCTGCCTCGGACCGCTTGCGCTGGCGCAGCGACGCCGATTGCCAGAGTGTGATTCCCAGTGCAATGCCGAGTGCGCTGAAACCCCAGGTCAGCCACCGCGCACGCTCCGCGGCCTCCATCAGATCGTATGTGGCCCACTCGCTTTCCAGGCCGTAATAAGAGTACCTGGCCATGGTGGCGGCCAGGGTACCGTCGCGATACATATCGCCGATTTTGTCGCGGATCCTGTCGGCCGCACCCGCGGCTTCAAAGGTGGAACCCACCCCAAGCTGCAGCCTCGCGTCGGACAGCGGGACGACGCGAAGTGTCGTCGAGTTGCACTCGGCCGGCTTGTTCTCTATGGCGGATAGCGCCAGGCGAAACTCCATAAAGCCTGCGCCGACTGCACCGCTGCAGACTTCCTTGATCACTTCCCGGGCTTCCGCGAATGGAACCAGGCGCGCTTCGGGAAATTCCTGTCGCGCCAGACGAACGTGAAGCGGCATCTTGAAAAGTGCCATGCGGCCGGAAAAGCCCCGGTCCGGAGGCGCTACATTCTGGCGCAGCACCAGGGTGTGGTTGGTGTGTAGCCACGGCTTACTGATATGAACAGTCCTGCGGCGCTCGGGAAGGTCGGCCATGAGTGGCCAAAGATCCACCAGACCGCGCCGCAACGCCTCGTCCGAACTGGTCCCGGTTTCGACCCACCGCAGCGACACGCCGGCCCGCTTGGCCGCTTCATTGATGGTCTCTACCGCAATTCCAGTGGGACCCCGGTCCGTCCGGATCTGCACCGGCGGAACGTTTTCAAAGCCGATGCGCAGAGTGCGCGATGGGGCCGGCGGCCTTCGGATGTCGAAGTACCAAAGCGCGAGGGCGGCTCCCAGCCCGGCTGTCAACACCAGGGTCGCCCGCCTCATCCCCCCCGAAATCGAGAGCAAGGTCGAATCTCCTCTCTACCTGGGACTCGGAAACCGACACGTCTCCCTCGGATCCGCGCGGATAATCTAACAAATATACACCAGGTGCGAGCGGTCGGATGTCCAACTTTTTACACCGGGTCGGGCCGCCTCAGTATACGTTTTCCCGAATCCGGATATTGCGGAACATCACCGTGCTGAAGCGATCGTGCAGTTGCAGTCCGATGGGGCCCGTTTTCGACCGCGCCTCTTCTCCGGGGCCTTCAGCGACCATTTGCCCGTTAAGACGCACTCGTATTCCGGAGTTGCGCGATTCGATCTCCATGCTGTTCCACGCCCCCAGGCGCTGCACGCCGGTCTTGGCTGCGACCATGGTGTAGATGCTGCCCGAGGGGTACGTCTCGCGATCGTCGGCGATGATCTGAATCTCGTAGCCGATGTGCGCCGGCGTGGTCTTCGGGAACGCCGCCAGGTCCGGACGCACCGCGTCGGGTTCGTCAAACGCGCCGTGTGCCCGAGAGCGATCGCGAATGGATACGCCGCTGTTCCCGCCGGAAGGAATCCAATACTCCACGTGCAGATCGAATTCCCCGTACTCGGCCTTTGTGTAGAGCCAGGCTTGATGGCCGAGCCACGCGTCGTACTGTTTGCGATCTGCCGGAGCCGCGCCCGCTGTACGTTGTCCCAACAGGCTGCCATCCGGCACGACGCTCCATTTGCAGTCACCGCGCGGTTCCCAACCCTCCAGGGTCTTGCCGTCGAACAGCGGGCGCCAACCCAGGTCGGCGGGGAGCGTGACCTCACCGGTGGCCGCCCATTCGGTGCCGCGCGCCAGCAGGGCCTGAAAGTACACGTCGTCCAGATTCGGATTCAACTCGTCCTTCCAGGTGTGCCCCAGCATAGTGGTATAGACACGCCCGCTGCCGTATTGCCGCACCCAGTCCATCGGTTCGCCCTGATGCGAGATTTCGGAGAAGGCGTAGGTCAGGATATCGAGGCCTTGCGCCGGACCGTGCTGGCCGTGCGTCAACTGCTCGGATGGATGCGCCCAGTGGCTCGGCAGACCGCGCGTGATGGCGTGTGCGGCGTCCCGTACGAAAATGTCGAAATCGTGTCGCGGACCGTGTCCCGGATTCAACCCTTCGCCTTTGGGAATGCGAACCACCGCTCCGCCGGGACCGATGGCGATGCCCTCGCCGAACGATTTTTCGCGCCAGCCCAGGCCGATCATGTCGTTGTACTCGGGCCAGTTCAAAAACGCGTTGTTGGCGGCATGAAAAACCACCAGGCCGCCCCCGCCGCGGACGTACGCTTCCAGCGCCTGTTCCACCGCACGCGGCCAGCGAGTGCCGTCGGCCGTGTGCCCGCCGTTGAAATTGTCGATCACCACGTTGTAATTTCGGAAGTCCGGCGTCGCGGGCCATGTGCAAACGGTGACCGTGAAGCGTCCCGAACCTTCCAGGATGCTTTGGATGGCGCGTGTGCCTGCCGCCCAATCGTGGTTGTTCATGCCGTCAATCACGAGTGCCGAAAGTTTCGGCCCGGCGGCAGTGGAATAGGAAAGCGCAAGCATACTTGCCAGGAGCAATCGGAAAGTCATCGAGTGAGACCCCGTAGCTTCGATGATACCCGCTGCCACCGATCATAACCGCCATAAAAGCCGCGACCGTAAGGGAGCGGTCTTCCCGACCCTACGCCAGGTCGAACACCAGCACTTCGGTATTCGCGTCGATCCCCTCAAGCCTCACCGAGGCCTCGCCAGTAACGGCCGCCGCGTCCCCGGTGGCCAAGGCTTGACCGTTGACTGCCGCCTCGCCGCGGATCACGTGGACCCAGGCTTGCCTCCCGGAACTCAAATCGTACGCCAGTTTCTGGCCGCCTTCCACCTGGCCGATCAGCACCTGCGCGTCCTGATGAATCTTCAACGGCCCGCCGCCTTCGGGCGTCGCCACCAGGACAAGTTTGCCGAGCTTCTGTTCCTCGGTCAGGCTCAACTGCTGGTATCCCGGCTTCAACCCGTCGACTGCCGGCTCGAGCCAGATCTGCAGAAAATGCACCGGTTCCGTGTGCGAGGCGTTGAACTCGCTGTGAACGATTCCGGTGCCGGCGCTGATGCGCTGCAGATCGTTGGCGTTCAACGTCTCGACATTTCCCATGCTGTCCTTGTGCGCCAGAGCGCCGCTCAGCACGTAAGTCAGAATCTCCATGTCCTGGTGACCGTGCGATCCGAACCCTTTGCCGGGGCTGACGCGGTCTTCGTTGATCACGCGCAGGGGTCCGAAACCCATGTGCTTGGGATCGTAATAGGTTGCAAAGGAAAAAGTGTGTGAAGTGTCCAGCCAGCCGTGATTGGCATGGCCGCGTTGATTGCTCTTGCGTATCTCGATCATTGTCAGTTCTCTTTCAAGCTGCCGCTTCTTCTTTTTGCGCCGCCTGCGCCAGTGCTGCCGCCACTTCGTGCAGGCCCGAGAGATCTTCGGCGCGCATCAGGCGGCCGTCGGCGTCGAATGCGCCGCCCGATCGCGCGATGGCCAGTTCCCGTGGAATTACGCGGACCATCATCATCTCCAGCAGTTCGCGCAAGTGGCGGAGCCCGCGCTTGCCCCCTCCCGGTCCCGGGGAACCACTCAGGATGGCAGCCACTTTGCCGCGAAAGACCTCGAGCGTTCGCTCACCGGGTTCGGGCCTTGAGATCCAGTCCAGGGCGTTTTTCAACAGGGCCGGGAACGAGCCGTTGTATTCGGGCGACGCGATGGCGAAACCGTCGTGCCCGCGCGCCAGTTCCTTCAGCGCCTTGGCGGCCGGCGGGAGGCCCTCTCCGGCTTCCAGGTCGCCGTCGTATATCGGCATAGGGAAATCACGCAGGTCCGCTAAGGTAGCTTCCACGCCCGCGTCCCGCAGCGCTTCGACGGTTTGCCGGGCCACTTTCCGATTGACGGAATCGAGGCGGGCGCTGCCGGCCAAAACCAGAATCTTTGGAGGACGGGTTCCTTCTGTCATATATCTCGCTTTCAAGATATATGATGTCGAGAGACTGCCTGAGGATTCAAACGCCGCGTTGGCGCCCGCGGCGTTTGCGAGTCAGACGCGTGCGTCTGGTAGGATGAAAGTTTCCCCAATCTCTATGGCGCTGCGCTTCTACAACACGTTGTCTCAGCAGGTGGAGGACTTTCAACCCGCCAGCGATAACACTGTCCGCATGTATACCTGCGGACCCACGGTCTACGATTTTGCGCACATCGGCAATTTCCGCACCTTCACGTTCGTGGACCTCCTGCGCAAGTGTCTCCGCGCCAATGGCTTCCAGTTGAACCACGTGATGAACATCACCGACGTGGACGACAAGATCATCCGCAACGCCGTGGCCAGCCACCAGCCGCTCGCCGCATACACCAAGACCTACACGGAGGCCTTTCTCGACGACTGCGCGGCACTCCGCCTGGAGCGTCCCGAACGGTTGGCGCCTGCCACCGAACACATCCCCGATATGGTGCAGGCCATCCAGCGCTTGGGCGACGGGCACCACACCTACTCCACCGACGGCTCCGTCTACTTCAAGATCGCCAGCTTCCCGCAGTATGGCAAGCTCTCGCACAACGATTTCAGCGGCAACCTTGCCGGGGCGCGCGTGGACGTGGATGAGTACGAGAAGGCCGACGCACGCGACTTCGCCCTTTGGAAGACGCCGAAAGACGACGAGCCCTTCTGGGATACCGCCATCGGTCCGGGGCGCCCCGGCTGGCACATCGAATGCTCCGTGATGGCGATCAAGTACCTGGGCGAAACGCTCGATATCCATGCGGGCGGCGTGGACCTGATCTTCCCCCACCACGAAAACGAGATCGCGCAATCGGAATCGCTCACCGGCAAGCCTTTTTCGCGCTTCTGGCTCCACGCCGAGTTCCTCATGGTGGAGGGCCAGAAGATGTCCAAGTCGCTGGGCAACTATTACACACTCCGCGACCTGATGGGCAAGGGGCACGCGCCCGAATCTATCCGCTACCTGCTGGCCTCGGTGCCGTACCGCAAGTCGCTCAATTTCACGATCGAGGGTTTGAAGTCCGCCGCGATTGCCATCGAGCGCCTGCGCAATTTCAAACTGCGCCTGGAGACTGATCGCTTCGCCGAAGGCCTGAACGCCAAAATCGCCGACCGGACCGCCGATGCGTCGCAGGCGTTTACCGACAGTCTCAACGACGATCTGAATACCGCCGAAGCCCTGGCGGCAGTCTTCGAGTTCGTGCGCGACGCCAATAGCGCCATGGATTCCGGCGAGTTTCGCGCGGGGAATACACCGGCCGGGCTCGAATTTCTCAGCCTCTTCGATTGCATCTTCGACGTGCTCAAGCCCAGCGTCAAGACCGGTGGGCTCTCCGATTCCGACATCGAAGAGCGCGTAGCGCAGCGCACCGCGGCCAAGAAGGCCCGCGACTTTGCGCTCTCCGACCGCATTCGGGATGAGCTGCTCGAACAGGGAATCATACTGGAAGATACCAAGAGCGGCGTTCGCTGGAAGAGGAAGTAAGTTTTGAAGATTCACACCAAAGCCGTGCACTCAGGCGACCGCAAGCGAGCCGGCGGGCATGTGCCCGTTACCACCCCGATTCACACGTCGACCAGCTACTTTTACGAGTCGATGGAACAGCTCGACCGCGTCTTTGGCGACGAGGAGAAGGGCTATTGCTACGCACGCTACGACAATCCGTCAGCGGCGGCGCTGGAAGAATTGATGTGCGCGCTGGAAGGCGGCGATGCGGCCCTCGCGTGCGCCTCCGGCATGGCCGCGCTGCACACCGCCATTCTCACTGCGCTGACCGATCGCCGCCGCTCCATCGTGGCCGCGAATGCCATGTACGGCGCTACCGTCGGCCTGTTGATGAACGTGTTCGAGCCTTCCGGCGTGAGCATCCGCTTCGCCGACATCTGCGATCTCGACGCCCTCCGCGCGGTGGTGGCCGAGGCCCAGCCGGGCTGCATCGTGATGGAGAGCATTTCCAATCCGCTGCTGCGCGTGGGAGATATGGCGCCAATCGCGGAGATCGCGAATGAGGCCGGCGCGGCCCTCGTGGTGGACAACACCTTCGCCACGCCGCTCCTCGCCCGCCCGCTGGAATTAGGCGCGCATTTCAGCGTCCACAGCGTCACCAAATATCTGGCAGGCCACGGCGACGTGCTGGGCGGCGCGGTGGTGACCAATCGTCCGCACGCCGATTCGCTGCGCGCGCTGGGGCGCACCATCGGTCCCGTGCTGGGCCCCTTCGAATGCTATCTCACCATGCGCGGCATAAAGACTTTCCCGCTGCGCATGGAGCGCCAGTGCGCCAATGCCTGCCGCGTAGCGGCGTGGCTGGCCGCGCATCCGCGCGTGGAGCGCGTCTATTTCACCGGCGATCCGCAGCATCCCGACGCGGCCGCTATCCGCCGCCAGTTCCCCGCCGGACTCTACGGCGCGATGGTCAGCTTCGAGGTTCGCGATGCTGGCAGGGATGAGGTATTTCGCTTTATGGACAGGCTCCAGATGATCGTGCGCGCCACATCCCTGGGAGACGTGCATACCATGATGCTCTATCCGGTGATGAGCTCCCACCGCGAGCTGTCGCCGAAACACCGCCTGCGCATGGGCATTCGCGACAGCCTGGTGCGCCTCTCGGTGGGCATCGAAGCTCCCGAAGACATCATCGCCGACCTAGAACAGGCCCTCGAGTAGCCCGTGGTGGGGCGGACCCCCCGGTCCGCGCGGGTCCCCCTGGACCCGCTTCTTCTACACACCCGCCACCGCCTCCAGAATTCGTCTGATCTGCTCGATATGGTTGGCGTCGTGCTCCGTCATGTGAAACGCCAATTCCGCCACCGTGAACCGCCCACGCTCCTCGTGCACGCCGCATCGCTGCCACTCGTCCGGGGAAAGCCCGGCCAACAGGCGAACGTTAGCCTCGCGCAAAAGGCGAAACATTTCCAGCGCTTCGTGGGTATCCCAGAAGGCGTATTCCCCGCGCCTCGCCCACTCCTCCTGATCGAAGCTGGATAGCGCCACGCCGGGATTCTCGAGCATTTGCCGGTACCGCCAACTGCTGCTCAGCTCGTCCTCGGCGAGATGGGCCAGAATCGCCACCACGGACCATTTACCCGGAGCGGGCGGTTCGCGGAGCGCCTCTTGCGGTGCGTTGGCGATTAACCGGGCCAGCCTGCCCGGTGCTTCGCGTTGCTTGGCAAGGGTGGTCTCGGTAGCTTCCACCATGTCCACATTATCCCGCGTTGGTACAATTTCGGCATGCGGCTTGCCCTTATACTGTTCGGTATCCCTCTACTCGCGCAGAATTACGATCTCGTTATCGCCAACGGGCGTGTGCTCGACCCGGCCACGAACCTCGACGCCGTGCGCTACATCGGCATCCGTGGCGGCAAGATTGCTTCTGTATCTGCTTCCCCACTGGGGGGCACGCGCGCCACCATCGACGCCAAGGGCCTGGTGGTCTCCCCGGGCTTCATCGATCTGCATTCCCACGGACAGACTCCGGAAAATTACCGCCTCAAGGCGCGCGACGGCGTGACGACCGCTCTGGAACTCGAAGTGGGCGTCCACCCCGCCGCGGCGTGGTACGCGCAACGCGAAGGGCGCGCCCTCATCAATTACGGTGCCAGCAGCGGCGATATCCCCGCGCGTATCGCCGTCATGCACGATAGCGGCACGCTGCTGCCGCGCGACCGCGCGGTGGAACGCGCCGCCACCCCCGCCGAATTCCGCGAGATTCTGGACCGCGTGGGCCGCGGCCTCGATGAAGGCGCACCCGGCATCGGACTCGGTATCGCCTATCTGCCGTACGAGTCGCGCGCCGAAGTCCTCGGCCTGTTCCGCCTCGCGGCCGCGCGCAAAGTCCCCCTCTTCGTTCACATGCGCAACGGCGGCCCGCTCGAACCCGGCGTGGTCGACGCCCTGCAGGAAATGATCGCCGACGCCGCCGCGACCGGCGCTTCGGTCCACGTAGTCCACATCACCAGCCTGGGATTGCGCGAGACGGCGCTCTGCCTGGAGATGATCCAGGGGGCCCGCGCCCGCGGGCTCGATATCACCACCGAGGCCTATCCCTACACCGCCGGCATGACGGACCTGGCGAGCGCGATTTTCTCCGAGGGCTGGCAGGCGCGGCAGGGCGGCATCACCTTCGGCGACCTGCAATGGGCATTGACCGGCGAACGCCTCACCGCCGAAAGTTTCGCGCGCTACCGCAAGCAGGGTGGGTTCGTCGCCATACACTCCATTCCCGAGGACATCGTCCGCCTTGCCCTCGCCAATCCCCTCGTGATGGTGGCCAGCGACGGCTTGATGGAGGAAGGTAAGGGCCACCCGCGCGCCGCCGGTACCTACGCGCGCGTGCTGGGCCGCTACGTGCGCGAACAGCACGCCCTCACCCTGATGGACGCAATCCGCAAGATGACCGTGATGCCGGCCGACCGCCTGGGGCTCAAGAGCAAGGGACGCATCACCGTCGGCGCCGATGCCGATCTCACCGTCTTCGACCCCGATCGCGTCACTGACCGCGCCACCTTCGAGAAGCCCGCGCAGTACTCCGAAGGCATCCCGTATGTGATGGTGAATGGCACCCTCGTAGTGGATCGCGGCGAGCTGGTTTCCGGCGTCGCCCCCGGCCGCGGAGTCCGCCGTTGAGCACCCGCCAACACGCCTGGCTGCGGAGATGCCGGAGCCACGCGCTATCATGAGCAGTCCATGACGACCCTGCGGGCGCTGCTTCGCCAGAACCCTAACTATCGCAACACCTGGATGGCCCAGGTAGTCAGCGAGATGGGCGACTACTTCAACAACATCGCGGTGTTCGCACTGGTTATGGAGAAGTCCGGTTCGGGTCTCGTGGTGACGGGCGTGATGCTGTCGCGCGCCATACCAGCGGTGCTGGCGGGGCCTGTTGCCGGTGTGCTGCTGGACCGGCTGGACCGCCGCCGGATCATGATTGTCAGCGACCTCGTGCGCGCCCTGATCGCGCTCGCCTTCGTCCTGACGATTCATCAGCCGCGCCCCTGGCTGCTTTACGTGCTGAGTGCCGGCCTGATGTTCGCTTCGCCGTTCTTCACCGCGGGGCGCGCTGCGATCCTGCCTACCATTGCCACGCCGGAAGAACTGCACGCCGCCAACTCGCTGACCCAGACCACGCAGTGGGCCACGCTCACCGCGGGCACGCTGCTGGCCGGGTACAGTGCGGCCTGGCTCGGCTACCGCTGGGCCTTCGTGATCAATTCGCTGTCCTTCGTATTTTCGGCGTGGGCCATCTGGCAGATCTCCGTGCCCGGCGGCTTTCGCGTCAAACGCGAAGCAGCAGCTCCCCCTACGCGCGGGTGGCACGAGTACCGCGCGGGCCTGTCTTACATGGGCAGCGTTCCGCTGATGATGGGCATGGCAATGATCTCGGTGGGCTGGTCGATGGGCGGGGGCGCGGCGCAGATCCTGTTCGCGCTCTTCGGCGACCAGGTCTTCCACCGCGGTGCGAGCGGCATCGGTTCCATCTGGGGCTTCGCCGGCATCGGGCTATTGATCGGGGGCGCCATCGCGCACATCACCGGCCAGTCAATTAGTTTCGCTGTTTACAAACGCACCGTGACGCTGTCCTACCTGCTGCACGGCGCCGCTTACATGCTGTTCAGCCAGTCGGGTTCGTATGCCGGTGCGCTGGTGTTCATGATGTTTTCGCGCGTCGGCATGGCCGTGACCAGCGTGCTCAACAACGCGCAACTGCTGCGCCACACCCCGGACAAATTCCGTGGGCGCGTCTTCAGCACCATGGAATCCATCCGCTGGAGCGTCATGATCGTCTCCATGGCCGCAGCCGGCATCGCGTCCCTGTACGTCAGCCCGCGCACCATCGGGCTGGTGGCCGGGGCCTTCGGATCATTGACCGCAGTCGTTTGGGCGTGGCTCGATTGGAGCGGCCGCCTGCCGGAGCCGTAGGCGAAAGGTGCAGTTCAGCTCCTTTGGCAAGGCGTTCGACGACGATCGCCCTTTAGCGAAATTCCCAAATCGAACACCATCATAAGCGGCCGATATCACGCCCTCTGGAGCGTCGTTCCAAAGGCGTGATACATTTGCAGCATGCCGAATAAGTCGCGGCTTTCGGAATTCCGCTGGTCACCGTTGACGAGAGACCTCGGGACTGGTCCGGGGTCGCAAGGGAGAGGCCCGTCGCCTGTAGTTGGTTCGAGCCTATTTTGTTATGACTTCTCTGACTGCCAGATTGTCACCTTCGGCGGAGACAGCGGCTACGCTCGGCGCGTTTCTATGCAAGCGCGGCAAACTGGTGCGGATTGCTCTGTATCTGTATGTCGTACTGATAGCATGCCCAATCCGCTACTGGCCTTTGGGTAGCAGCCCGGAAGACACGTGGCGATTCGCCCTGAACTATGCTCCTACCCAGGGTCTGGCGATGGGGCGCGACCTGATTTTCACGTGTGGCCCATTGATTTATCTTCTTTTCCCGGAGCATCTTGGCAACAACCTGTCGCAGGGCTTGCTATTTCAGACAGCCTTGTGGCTATCGTTGGCAACGATATTTGCGGATGTCTTCTTTCGCGCCGGTTTCGCACTTCGGAACTTGGCCCTGTTTTCGTTCTGCTTCGGCCTGGCGGCACCCCTTTTCTGGTTCAATTTTCTCGGGACAGAAAACCTGATGCTGGCCGGTGCGCTGATCCTGATTGTGATCTTCCATTTACGCGGATCGCTGACGCGCTATCTGTCCGCTCTGGTGTTGGTGGGACTGCTGCCACTGTTCAAACTGACTGCGGGCATGGTCGGATTCACCGCACTTGCAGGCTTCCAGGTGGAACGGGCGATCCGCCACCGCTGGAAAGCAATCCCGGAGGCAGCGCTAGCCGCGGTGGTCCCGGTCGCGTTGGCTACCGCCGTCTGTCTCTACGTAATGCCGTCGGCGAAGTCGATACTGCTTTACTTTCGGGGCAGCGTCGAGGTAATGGGCGGCTTTAGCGCTGCCATGTCGTCCGATGGCCCGTACATCGAACTTGTTTCCGCGCTGGAAGCAACCACGATACTGGTAATCTTGCTGTGGCTGCACGCGGCCGCGTCCCCCGGAATGGCGAGATTCCACGCTCTGCTGATCGCCGTTCCGCTTTTCGTCAGTTTCAAGCACGGTTTCGTTCGCCAGGATCTTCACATTGTCAACTTCTTCTGCTTTGTCGCGCTGGCGATCGCGCTGGTGTCGCTCACCATCAGCCTGCATGGAAACACCGTTCACCATGTTCTGTCCTTGGTGCTTTTATTCTTCATTGTTTGGCAGGACAGCGTTGGCCGGCAGTGGGGAATGTCCGCCGTCACTGAACCGACCGGCGTAAAGGCTGCCCGGATGGTGCGGGGTGCCTTACGATTCGACCGCCTGAAGCATAGACTGGATTCTTCAGTCGAGGATTTTCCACAGGGTTTGCGGATTGAGCCTGAACTGGTTAACTTGATCGGAAACTCTCCCATCGCTTCGCTGTCGTTCAACTTCACGAACTTAGCTGCCGCGGGTATGCAGGTTAGACTATACCCGCTCATTCAACGATATTCCGGCTATACACCTTACCTTGACGGATTGAACGCAGCGTGGATACGGGATAAGGGACCGAAATTTCTTGTGTTTGATGGCTTGGCGATTGATGGCCGCCATCCTTGGGCGGAGACACCGGCAATGTGGCTGGAGATCTACCGGTGGTACGACACGCGGGTCCTGGGGACGCGCAACCTTTTGCTGGAGCGCCGCGCTGTACCTCGATTCGCCGCTCTCGAATCCATTGGCCGCTTCCGCATCGCGTTCCCCGGCGAGTTGCACCTACCGATTTCGCGCGACCCCGTTTTCTGGACCATGAATTGCCCTCCGAGCATTCGGGGGCGGTTCCAAAGGTTACTGTTCAGACCTAAGAGCGTCTATGTCACTGTCCACGAAACGGGAAGAGTTACCCGGTCGGCGCGTATCATCCCCGACGTCCTTGTTTCTCCCGTACTGGGCAACTATTTGCCTGGAACCTTATCGCAGTTCGCCGCCGTGTTCCAGCCCGGCGAAAATCCAGCGTATTCCGTAGACCAGATGGTGTTTGACGGCCCAGGCAGCGCGTCGTACTCCTCCAGTTGCCAGGTGGAAATACTGCGACCGGTGCGCTGATCCAGACGATGAGGGCCAAAACTGACTGCCGCCTTGCTTCAGCGATCGACGCCCCCGAGGGATCGGGAACTCCCGGCCCCATATCGCGCGCCAAAACCACCTTAACCCAGTCTTCATGCAGCGAATGCCCGGGCGAGTAGCGGACAACCACCAGGTGGGGGCCCGGGAGTTGCAACCGCTGTTGCACGCGCCGGATCAGTTCCGCGGGCGCGAGTTCCGCGGCATGGAATCGATCCACTGGAGCGTCATGATCGTCTGATGGCGGCAGCGGGCATCGCGTCCCAGTACGTCGGCCCGCCCACCATCGGGCTAGTGGCGGGGGCTTTCGGATCATTGACCGCAGTCGTTTGGGCGTGGCTCGATTGGAGCGGACGCCTGCCGGAGCCATAGGCGAGGGCTCCGGTATTAATCGTGTGCGGCGCTGGACTCGCGTGCGGCGGCGGCCTTGGGCAGGCCGGGTTCGTATTCGAAGTTGATCCGCTCCCGCTCCACCACCAGCGGGCGCTTCTGCACGTGGGTATGGATTGAGCCGATATACTCGCCGATGATTCCCACGGAAATCAACTGGACGGAGCTGAAAAAGAAGATGCCGATCACCAGCGGCGCGACACCGACCGAGAAACGGTCCCAAACAGCAGCTTGTAGAAGAAATAGCCGAAGGCCGACCAGGATGCTGAAAGCCGGCGCCCGCAAAACCCGAGAACGTCACCAGCCGCAGCGGCACCTTCGAGAGGTTGGTGATCCCCAGCATCGCCATGTCGTACAGCGAATAGAAATTGTTCTTGGTGATGCCGCGTTTGCGCCGCGGCTGATCGAAGGGAATCGTCTTGAGAGGCAGCCCGATCTCGGCGATCATGCCGCGAAAATATGGATACGGATCGTCGAAGGACTTGACGATGTCGATCACCCGGCGATCATAGAGCCCGAAGCCCGTGAAGTTCTCGAAGGTTTCGATGGAGGAGAGCCTGTTGACCAGCCGGTAGTACATCTTGCGGATCCAGAACATCAGCCGGTTTTCTTCGCTGGCGTTCTTGATGGCCAGCACCATCGGAGAGCCGTCTTCCCATCCCGCGAGAAATTCGGGGATCATTTCCGGCGGGTCCTGCAGGTCGGCCACAATGCCGATGACGGCGTCGCCCCTGGCCTGATAGAACGCATGCATGCGGCGAGCGGATGTGGCCGAAGTTCCGTGCATTGACGATCATCTTGACATTCGTGTCGGCGGCCGCAATCCGTTTCAGGACTTCCACGGTGCGGTCGGTCGAGCTGTTGTCGATGAAAATATGCTCGTAGCGGTAGCGTCCCAGTTCGGCCATCACGTCGCGAACGCGGGTGTATAACTCCTCGACGTTCTCTTCCTCGTTGAAGCAGCCTGTAACGATGCTGATGGTTTTCATGCGGATGTGGCCGGCATCACGATTCCTCTGCGGCAGGGCCTTGTGAATCGGGCATGTGGATTCGACGCTATATTATAATGGCACAACAAGGAAAAGCGGTACGCCTGTTCTCCGGTTCCCCTCGAACGCGAACTGGACGAGAATCCACTTATGACTGAAACCGGCACAGCCACAGTAGCGCAGACGACGGAAGTCAAGACCGTTCGTGTTGCCGATTACATCGCCAGAACCGTGGCGGGTTCGGGCGCGGATGTATTCTTCATGGTGAGTGGCGGCATGATGATGCACCTGATGGATGCATTCGGGCGCACTAAGATGCGCTACTACTGCAACCATCACGAGCAGGCTTGCGCCATGGCCGCCGATGCGTATGCCCGCCAGACCGGAAAGCTCGGCGTCTGTTTGGCAACCAGCGGGCCCGGCGCCACGAACCTGCTTACCGGACTGGTCGGAGCCTACCAGGACTCGGTGCCTGTACTCTTCCTCACCGGCCAGTGCAAGCGCAAGGAGACCGTGCGCTGGCGCGGACTGAAAGGCCTCAGGCAGTGCGGGTTTCTCGAAGTGGACATCGTTCCCATTGTCGAGTCCGTTACCAAGTATGCGGCGTTTGTCGATGAACCTGCGGACATCCGATATCACCTGGAAAAAGCAATCCATCTCGCCACCACGGGACGGCCGGGACCCGTGTTGCTGGACCTGCCGCTGGACGTGCAGGGCGCCTCGGTCGACCAGGCGGAGATGCGGTCCTACCTGCCGGAGCCGTCAGCGCCGTCGAGCGACTTTTCTCCCGAAGACTTGCAGCGCGTAATCGATGCGGTCCAAAAGGCCGAACGTCCCTTGTTGCTCGCGGGTCACGGTGTGCGCAGTGCGGGACTGGTCGACGAGTTTCGCAGTCTAGTAGAGCGGTGGCAGGTGCCGGTAGTCACCAGCATGATGGCCAAGGATCTATTGCCCGAGAGCCATCCTTTGTTGGCCGGTCAGGCCGGCCAGCGGGGCAGCCGCGGCGCGAACTTGTCCATCCAGGCGGCCGACGTGATCGTGGCGATGGGCTGCAGCCTGCATCTGCAGACCGTCGGCTATGAGGGCGATTTGTTCGCCCCGAACGCGTTGAAGATCCAGATCGATATCGACCCGGCACTGCTGCAGCGGGAAGATGTGGGCGCTCAGTGGAAATTCCGCTGGGATCTGCACGAATACCTGCCTCGATGCATAAGCGCGTGGATGGCCCGTGGACAGGACCCGCTGAGCGATGGCGGCGCGCATCCTGCCGCCAGCGGAAGCAACTGTTCCCTTGCCACAAAGAAGCGCACTCTCTTGGCGAGCTTCAGGATTCCGTCAATTTGTACGAGTTCATCGACCGGTTGGGCGACGAGCTGGACGGAAATGAGACCATCTTTACCGACGCCGGGCAGCCTTTCTATATCCTCCCGCAGGCATTGCGATTGAAGTCCGGCCAACGCTATCTCGTGCCAGGTTCGCTGGCCGAGATGGGTTGGGCGGTTCCCGCTTCCATCGGCATCGCGGCGGCATCTCCCGCAAGAATGGCGGTCGGCATTGTGGGCGATGGCTCGCTCCAGACCAACATACAGGAACTGCAAACGATCGCCCATCACCGCTTGAACATCAAGCGTTCATCATCAACAACGGAGGTTATGCCTCCATTCGCAATACCCAGAACAACTTTTTTAAGGGCTATTTCGTCGGATCGACGCCCGAGAGCGGGGTCACGCTGCCGGCGTTGTCACAGATTGCCGCCGCCTATGGCATCCCTTATGTGCTCTGCGAGAACCGCGGCGCGGCCACGGACCGCATCCGGAAGCGCTCCAGACACCGGGGCCTGTGATCTGCGAGGTCATGGCCAGGTGAATCAACGCGTGATGCCGCTCGTTCCGTCTTACATGCTGCCCGACGGCCGCATGCGATCCAAGGCCCTGCACGAAATGGTGCCGCCCTTGGAGATCCTGGCACCGAACAATCCGGGTCTGCGACTCTGATCTGAACTCAACGGCCGGGCGATTTCTTGTCTTCCAATAGCGCGCTGCGCATGGGCACCACCGACGCCATGAAGAGCAGGACCATCAGAGCGCATGTCTGCAATATGCCCGCATAATGGCCAAAGGGCCCCGGCGCGAAGACGAACGCAAAGCAAGCCAATATCACGGCGGCTTTCGGCCAGGAGATCGATTCGGGCCGCGCCGCCACATCGCGCGCCAGGAAAAGCACAAATAACGCCCAGGCGAAATAGACGTGGTTCAACGTGTACTCGAGCGACATGTACGGAAGAGTTATCGACAGGATGATCAGTGCGATCGCTTGATTCAAGATGGGCAGCTTGCGAATTCGGAACCAGTACAGCGCAACAAATCCCGAAATCACCAGCAGCGAATAGGGTAATGCCGCCGCCAGAATCTTGCTGTTGACGGCCGCGGCATCCCTTCCGTAAAGAACGTGCAATAGCTGTTTGACGACAGAGAACAAACTGTGGTCGTATCGGATTTCCGTGCCAATATATGGCATGATGTGCGTCACGGAAAGGTGGGCCAGGCCGGCTCTCACTTCTTCGACCTCCCCGGAATCGATGGGCCAAGCAAGCGCAGAGCGATCACCGTGAAGACTGCGCCCGCCACGATGGAAATTGCAGCTTCCTTGTAGCGCTTCCTGGCCACTAACAAAAGGACCAGGATTCCCGGGTATATCTTCATGGACGCAGCCAGGCCGAACAGCAGCCCCGCCGTCTTGTGATGGCGGGCGACGAACGCCGTGAGCCCAAGCGCCGTTACCGCCCAGACAATACCCTCCATGTTGGCCCGCTCTAAGAGGAACAACAGCGGATAAGAGAGTACCAGCGAGACAATCACTACTCCGGCCAGCCGCAAACGGTTTGCGCGCGTGGCGCGTAAAGCCACGATCAGGCACGCCGCGCCCGAAGCCGCGGAGATGACCAGGAACGCCAGATAGGCATTTAAAGGCTGCGGGAACACCCTGGTGAACAAGACGTACCCGCACATCATGGGCGCGGGGTAGCAGATGGGCAGGTATCCCGCTTCTTTGCGCATCCGCTCCGTCGCCGGATCGAAGTTGAGAAAGTCGCGGAAGACGTCCGCGCCCCCACGAAAAAACAATGAGCTCACCGGGAACGGTTCGTTCCGCGCGCGTGCTCTCGCATACATTACGCCAACCGATAAGGTCCAGAACCCAATCAGCGCCAACAAATAGAAGGCACAACATCGACGGACCAACTTACTTCCGGAGAGGTCGAACTAGTCTCTGCCATCATCTGTGGTTCATCGGGCTCGATCACCGTTATCTCGTCTACCTGCGCGCACTCCCCGGCCGTGCCACTATATACATCTGGCCTGCAAATGGACGAACCGGCAGCGCCAGATAAAGACGCAATAGCCACGGCCATTTCGGACCTGCGCTCTTTAGTGAAAACGGCAGGAACCGGCCCATCACTTTTTCGCATACAAAACCGCTGGAGGTTAACAGATCCTGGAGACCAGTCTCAGTGAAAATCTGAATGTGGGTGTAGTCGTCGAAGTAACGCCGAAAAGCGAGTCTGAAATTCGGCTGGATCAGCAGGAGCCTGCCGCCCGGCTTCAGAACGCGGAGTACCGACTCGAGTGTTTGTCTGGTTTCCTCGCGTGTGAGGTGCTCCAGCAGGTTGCTTGCGAAAACAACATCAAAGAACGCTGCGGGGAGGGAATCCAGGTTTGTGCAAGATTGCACGTGCGCTTTCACGTCCGGGGCGGCGTACTGCGGCAGATCCGGGTAAAGGTCGACGACATGCCTGATGCGGGCTCTTACATTATTGATGAAGTTGCAGTACGCGCCACCGAGTTCCAGAACGGCATCGTGTCCGGGGAAGTCCCGCTCCAGATGGGCACAGAGAATCTGCCACAGCGCGTCGCGGGCCGGATGAGCGGAAAATCGGCTTTCAAAGTAGGCCCGGTTCTCGTACGGATTGTGATTTTCTTTACTTATCATTTGTTCCAAGCCATGAGACAATCCTCATAATACATTAGTCAGTTCATACAGCTGGTGAGAAACCGTCTTTCGACTAGCGAGTGGATCGCATGCAAGGAAATGCAGTACGGCAAGAGTCGGAGTCGCTTCCTTTGCCTGCCCTGCGGGTAGGCGCGAGCATGCCATTTTCTCTCGTCGGAGCTCTCCTCTGCATCATGGGATTCGCCATGTACTTCGCGGGAATTTTGTTCGCAGTCCTTCGCCTCATTCTTGTCTTAAAAGAACCCTTCCGTGCGTGGAATGAGGCTGTGGTCTGGTATAGCGGTGTTCCGGTCACGATCGGACTAGCGCTGCTGGCGCTCGACCTTGCCCTCATATTCCCGGAAAAAAGGCGGCGCTCGCGTCGCGGGGTCTTAGAACCAATTAGCGACCGGAGAGTTGTAAAGTGCTTACCGCGTACAATGATGACTTGAGTATCGCTGAATCGGTTGCCGATTTCCAGTTGCATCCTCTCGTCGAACGAGTCATCGTAGTCGATAACAACAGCAGCGACAGGACGGCCGAGCGCGCCAATGCCGCCGGCGCTACGGTGTTCACGGAAACGCGGCAGGGATACGGACGTTGCGTGTACCGCTGCTTCAGGAAGCGCTGGAACAGAGCAACGCGGAATTGATCGTGTTGTGCGAGGGCGATATGACGTTTCGAGCGCGTGACTTGGACAAGTTCCTCGCTTACGCGGACCATGCAGAAGTGGTGAATGGAACGCGGATCGTGGAACAGCTCCGAGATTACTCGACACAGCTTTCCACGTTCATGTACTACGGTAACTTCTTCGTGGGCAAACTCCTCGAGTTGAAGCACTTGGGCAGGGGAACGTTCACAGATGTGGGAACCACTTACAAGCTGGTCCGCCGCGAATCACTTGAGCGTCTGCTGCCGTACCTGAATCCGGACGTCAACCTCGAGTTCAACGCCCACTTCATGGACATCGCACTCGCTCGCGGAGTACGCATGGTCGAGTGTCCCATAACATTCCATCCCCGAGTCGGCCTGAGCAAAGGCGGGAACGTCAATAATGGCAGAGCACTGAAGGTAGGGTTGCGGATGCTTTGGGGGCTCTGTTTTGGCTGGCGATAGTGCCGCGAGCAGACTCCAGCCTGCTCGGGCCCCCATCGGGGACCAGGCGCCCGAAAGCACTCGAAGAACGGCCCTTTATTCAATTCTGCAATTGACGCTCGCCGTCGTCATGATTGCGGGGGCGTTGGGAAATATCACCGGCATGTTACGGGATTGCTGGGACCCGGGCCGGATTGACTACGGCGAGGGAATCGTGTTGTGGCAGGCGCAGCATATTCTGGATCCGTCGATGACCTACCGCAACATAAGTACGCCGCCTTACAACGTTACGCACTACCCACCCTTGTATCATTTGGCGACGCGGGCGGTTGAAATCCTGACTCATAACTGGGTGGCTGCGGGCCGGCTGGTTTCGGTGGCGTCCGGGCTGGGCATTGTATTGGTGATCGGCGCGCTTGTCTTCGCCGTATTGCCCCGCCGTGTGTCACGGGCCGACCGTTGGACCGCCGCTATTTTCGCCGGCTGCAGCATCTTTCTTCATCCGTTCACCACGTTCTGGATGAGGACCGCCAGAGTGGATACTCTCGGACTCTTTGTCTCTCTTGCCGCCATGGCGATCTATCTTTGGCGGCGCCATTGGGGGTGGCAACTCGCGGCCGTGACCCTCTTTGTGCTGGCCGGATTCACCAAGCAGGCGCTCATCACGATTCCCCTGGCTTGTCTGCTGCTGGAATCTTTCCTGAACAGGCGCCGCATGCTGGCCGGTCTCGCGTGGGGCGCTGGCTTGGCGGCTGTTCCGCTCATCGTGATGCAGTATCGCACGCATGGCGGGTTTCTCCTCAACCTCGTCTATTACAACGTCAACCCGATGGCCTTCGCGGGGGCAAAAGTAAACCTCTCCTATCTCTTCCACAGTCCCTGGATCCTTGCCGCGCTTGCCGTACCCCCGGCCGCGGTCACCGGAATGCGCCTGTTGCGCCGCCGCGCCTGCGGTATTGGCTGGTGGCGCAGAAGGTGCGAAGAGTCCGCACTGCTCCGAACGCTGCTGCTGATCACTATACACATCGCGATTTCCCTGATTCTGCTGCCGGTGGCCTTATCCAAGCAGGGTGCGAGCACGAACTACCTCCTGCCGCTGATTCTGACGCTGAGCCCGCTTGCAGGTATCGTAGTCTGGCGTGTCTTCGCGGCTGCCCGAACCAGCCGGCACTGGGACTTCACCCTACTGTGCAGCTTTTCTCTTATCCTACTGGCTTGCCAGCCGATGCTTTATGCGGTTCCTCGCATTCTGTCGCGAGGCTACGAAGCCGATCTGGAGAAGTATGCTGCGGAGCGGCAGGCGTTGATTGCCATGGTGCGAGGTACGCCGGGAACGGTCTACTCGGATGATATGTTGTTACTGCTTCAGGCAGGTAAGGATGTCTTCGCGGAACCAGCAATCATCACAGTCCTGACCGCCGCGGCGCGCTGGAACGAGCGCCCTTTCCTCGACATGCTGGCCCGCAAAGCGTTCCCACTGATTCTGGCGAGAGACCTGGATGACCGGGTATGCTTCAGCCCGGCTGTCGCGAGATTGATTAGGGCTAACTACGAGAAGGGCGCACAGTTGGATGGATTGGTGGTGTATCGCCCACGGCATTAGATGGAGTGGCGTGGGATAGCCGCGCGTGCCGGCGTCAGGCTTCGGCGCCTTCAACGGCCTGACGATTCTCGTCGTCCGGGAGTAACGGCATGGGAACAGTGACGCGATGAGCAGCAGCAATAGGGCGCACGTTTCAATTGGCCTGCTGCGCGGTCTGCTGGACCTAGCGCGAAGACGAACGCACAGCGAAGCGAGCATACAGCTGGCGGCCGGCCAGGGGATAGATTCGCGTCCCGTTGCCACGTCACGCGCGAGAAAAAGCAGAAACAACGCGCAGGCGAAATAGACGTGGTTCAGCGTATATTAGAACGATATGTATGGAAGGGTTACCGCCAGAACGATCAGTGCGATAGCTTGGTTTAAGAGAGGTAGTTTGCGAAATCGGAACGAGTAGACCGCGGGTAACACGGGAAGTGCCAGCAGCATGTAGGGCAACGACGACGCACGAATGCTGGTTATTGAGAGTCGGGTACCGGATTGTGTTTGTGGGAGAGGAACAAAACCTGTTTGAGGATGGAGAACAAACTGTGATCGTATCCTATCTCATAGTAACGGTAACGAGTCAGGTGCGACTGGGATAACTTGGCTAAGCAGGCTCTGACTTCGGCAATAGCCGCAGGAATAGAGGGGCCGAGCAGTCCATAAACAGATCACTGTGAAGACACAGAACGCCGCCACGGAGATGCAAGTTCCTTGTAGCGTTTCCGGGCGAATAACAACAGGAGCAGGAATACGGGGAACACCTCATGGAGGCGGCCAAGGCGAACAGGACGGCCGCGGTCTTGTGATGGCGTAGGCACGAACGCAGTGAGCCGAGCGCCAAGACCGCCCACACGAAACGCTCCATGTTTCCGCGCTCGAGCAAGGAATGAACGGGGGTAAGAAAGAATCGCAGACACGCCCACAACGCCGGCCAACTGCCAGCGGTTTGCGCATGAAGAGGACAATGACAGAGATAAGACCGGGCGCGCGCAGTTACGGAAGTAACGATGAAGAGCAGATAAGCATACAAGGGCTCCCGGAAGATCAGGTTAAACAAGATGTACACGCGCGTCATGGGTGCTGGATAAGGGATGACCAATTGATACGAGGCGTTATTTGTCCCCTCTGCTCACGACGCGCTCTGTAACAGGATCGAAGTCGAGAAAGTCAGTGAAAGAAAAGGTCCGCGCTTTGAACAAAATGGAAGAATTAGAGAGAACGGTGGGTTCCGTTGGTGAGCTTTGACATGAAATTGTCCAACCGAGAAGACCAGAAAAGATAAGTGCGCACAGATAGAATACGCAACACCGCAGGACAAATCTAACACCAGGTGCAGCAGCACTACTTCAAAAGCATCAATGACATAGTATGGGGCGGGAAGAATAGTGCTTAAGGGGAGGAAAGAAGTATATCGCGCGGCGGGTAAGTAATCGTACTGCCGGGCCCTCATCTTCGCCGGTGCCATTCGCAGGTGCGCCGCACAGCGTCCTCTAACGCAATCCAGGGTTGCAATCCGAGTGCTCCCGCGCGCTCCGTCGCCGGCACGTAGCGCAATGCCGGCGCTCCCGGCACCGGCTGGCGCGCAATCCGGATCTCCGCCCCCACCGCAGCCACCGACGACACGCAACGCGCCAGGTCTGCGATCGAAATTTCGTGCGCCGACCCTACGTTGTACGCGGTGCCGCTTTCGCCTCGCATTAGCAGCGTCCACAACCAGATCGCCAGGTCCGCGGCGTACAGGTACGAGCGATACGGCGTACCGTCGCCGCCAATCCGTACCGGGCCGCCCGCCAGGGCGTCGCGAATGAAATTACCTACCGCGTAGTTGGTGTCCAACGGTAGATACGGCCCGACGAACGCAAACAGTCGGCCGATGACGGCGTCGAAGCCGTACACCCCGGACCATGTGCCGCAGAGAAATTCCGAGATGCGCTTGCCCTGTCCATATGCCGAACTCGTGTCGCCGGGCACCGGCGCGCCCGGATAATCCTCCGGGACATGCGACAAGTCGGGCGGCTGCTTGCCGTAGACCGCCCCGGAACTTGTGAACAATAGCCGACGAGTACCGTGCGTGCGCGCCAGTTCCAGCACGCGGCGCGTGGCCCCCAGATCGCGGTCCAGTGTGGACGCCGGGTTGGCCGCATCGGGCGGAAAATAGCGCTCCGTGGCGGCATGCACCACCAGTGGAAACGATCCCTCGGGATACGCGAACGTAGGACCGTCGCCGGCCCACAGCGTGACAGCGGGGTCGCCTGCCAGATGCGGCGAGCGCCGGCGAAACGCCTCCGGATCGCGCGTCAACAGCACCGCCGAGACCCCCAGGGACAGACGGCGGTTCGCCCAGAGCAGGCTCTCCGTCAACCACGTACCGACAAACCCCGTGCCGCCCGTCAGAAAAAAGCGCTCGCCGCGAATCCCCGCCCACAACTCCTCAGTGTGAGACAGGACATGGTCCAGATCGCGCGCAAGGGGATTCTCCATGGTCGCTCCCTCAGGTCGCGATCTGTGCCGCCTGGGGAATCGCGTGGAAGCTTTCCAAAACGTAATCCAGCATGGCCGGCGTGATGCCCGGGAACACGCCGATCCAGAACACCTGATTCATGATGAAGTCCGTATTAACCAGCGGCGCCGCCACCCGGTGTGCCACATTTTGGTAAGCCGGCTGCCGCACCAGGTTGCCGCCGAACAACAGGCGCGTGGCGATCTTGCGCTGCTCCAGTTCGCGGATCACGCGATTCCGCGTGAACGGCGCATCGGCGCGCACCGCGATCGGAAAGCCGAACCAGCTCGGCTCCGCACCCGCCGTGGCTTCGGGCAGTATAAAGAACTCCTCCAGATCGCGCAGGCTTTCCCGCAATCTCACGAAATTGCGGCGCCGCGCGTCGATGAACCCCCCCAGCTTCTCCAACTGAGCCACCCCTACCGCCGCCTGCATATCGGTCAGCTTCAGGTTGTAGCCGATGTGCGAGTACGTGTATTTGTGATCGTAGCCGCAGGGCAGTTCGCCGAGCTGCCAGTCGAAGCGCTTGCCGCACGTATTATCCTTGCCGGGAGCGCACCAGCAATCGCGGCCCCAGTCGCGAAAAGATTCCACCAGCGTGCGCAGCAGCGGCTTCTCCATCAGGACGCTGCCGCCCTCGCCCATCGTGATGTGGTGCGCCGGATAGAAGCTGGTAGTGGCCAGGTCTCCGAACGTGCCCACTTTGCGACCGCGGTACACGGCGCCTACCGCATCACAGCTATCCTCGATTAGCCACAGGTCGTGACGCGCGGCGAACGCCTTCACCGCATCCAGATCAAATGGATTTCCCAGCGTGTGCGCGAAGAAAACTGCGCGCGTACGCGGCGAAAGCGCCTGCTCCAACTGCGTCACATCCACGTTGTAAGTCGGTAGCGTGACATCGATGAACACCGGCACCAGGTTGTTCTGAACGATCGGATTCACCGTCGTGGGGAAGCCCGCCGCCAGCGTGATCACTTCGTCGCCGGGACGCAGCCGGCGATCGCCAAGTTTGGGCGAAGTGAGAGCGGAGACGGCGACCAGATTGGCCGACGATCCCGAATTGACCAGCACGCACTCGCGAATCCCGAACCAGCCGCGCAAATTCTTTCTCGAACTGCTCTGCGAAACGCCCCGTGGTAAGCCAGAAATCCAGCGACGAATCCACCAGCAGGCGCATTTCGGCCCCGTCGAAGACTCTCCCGGAAATCGGCACGGGCGATTCCCCCGGTACGAAAACGCGCGCCGGAAAGGCCTCCGCGCAGTACTCGCCCACCAGGTCCAGAATCTGCCGGCGTAACTCCTCTTTACGCTGCGTCACGCAAAAACTCCCTGTACCAGGCGATGGTGCGCTCCAGCCCCTGCTCGAGCGTAAACAACGGCGACCAGTTCAGCGTCACCTTGGCCAGTTCGGCGGTCAGATACTGGTGGCGGATTTCATTGACTGCCTCGTTGCGCACATCGGGCTCGAGCGGCGACCCCATCGCCTGAAGGATGCGGTGCACCAGCTCGAGCGCGGTCACTTGAATTTCGTTCGAGAAATTGAACGCGGCGCCACCGAGTTCCGGCCGGCAATGGAGCTGTTCCGCCAGCAGCATGTATGCCGCGGCGCCGTCTTCCACGTAGAAATAATCGCGGATGAAGTGCCCGTCGGAGCGGATCACCGGCCGCTCGCTACGCAAGATCGAGCGAATCGTGCCGGGCACGATGCGATTCCAGTTCAGATCGCCGCCGCCGTAAAAATTACCGCAGCGCGTCACCGCCACCGGCAGCCCGTAAGTTTTCGCGTACGCCTGCGAGATCAGGTCGGCGCAGCTCTTGCTGACGTCGTAGGGATGCTGCCCCTGCAGCGCCGCATCTTCCGAGTACGGCAGTTTCAACTGATCGCCGTAAGCCTTGTCCGAGGAAGCGATCACGATCGATTTGACCAGCGGCGCCCGCCGGCACGCCTCCAACAGATTCCAGGTCCCCTGTATATTGCTTTCAAATGTCGAAACCGGATTCCGGTTGGCGATCCCCACGATCGTCTGCGCCGCCAGGTGAATCACCGTGCCGGTCTCGTACTCGCCGATCGTACGCTCGATCGCCTCGCGGTCGCGTATATCGCCGCGTACCACCTTCACGCGATCCAGCGTGCCCGATCGCACCAGTTCGCTCTGCGGCACCCAGTCGCGCACTAGGCAGACTACGTCGGCCCCCGCATTCAGCAGCCGCCGTGTCAGCCACGCACCTACCAGACCGGTGGCGCCGGTCACCAGCACCGGCCGGTCCTGCCAGAATCCGCTCACGCCCAAGCCCTCCAGGGCGCGGTGCCGCGGCTCCAGAGTTCGTTCAGATACTGGTACTCGCGATAAGTGTCCATGGCGTAGAAAAATCCGTCGTGGCGGTAAGCCATCAGCTCGCCGTCGCGCGCCAGCCGCTCCAGGGGATCGCGCTCGAAAATGCAATCGTCGCCGCCCAGGTAATCGAAGACCTTCCGATCGAGCACGAAGTACCCCGCGCTCATCCAGCCGTCCGTCTCGGGTTTTTCAATGAAGCGACCCACCCGGTCGTTCTCCACCAGGTCGATCAAACCGAAACGCGAAATCGGAGAAACCGTGGTCACGGTGGCCAGTCGTCCGTGGCTGTTGTGAAACTTCACGACATCGGCGATGTTGACGTCGATCACCCCGTCGCCATAAGTCATCAGGAACGTATCGCCGTCAATGTAGCGCTTGACCTTGTGCAGGCGGCCGCCCGTCATGCACTCCAGGCCTGTATCGGCCAGCGTTACGCTGAACTCCTGTTCGGCATGCGAGCCGTGATACTGAATCCGCGATTTCTCTCCCAGGCATATGGAGAAATCGTTGTTCATCGCTTCGTAATTCAGAAAGTACTCTTTGATCGTATTCCCGCGATACCCCAGGCACAACACGAACTCGCGAAACCCATGGTGGGCATAGGTCTTCATGATGTGCCACAATATCGGCCGCCCGCCTACCTCCACCATCGGCTTCGGTCGAAATTCCGTCTCTTCACGCAGACGAGTACCCAGACCACCACACAAGATCACCACTTTCACGGAAAGGCACTCCTTCGAAGATTAATGGCCATGATATCATTTTGGGTGTCTGCTTCAGCTGCTTTCTGTTGGTGTGTCCGTTGACAGAGACTCTTGAAAATGGGCGCTCCCGTACCACTCTCACCGGGGGTTCCAAGAGATGAAATCCCCGGTGCTTCGCAGGTCCAGCTTCTCCCTCGTCTTGGTCTTACTTGTGCTTTTCGGTATCGTCACTGCCTACTATCGGGCCTTTTCCGGTATGGCAAATTACGATGACGAGGGTACCATGATCTCCTGGGTCCGCCAGACTTTCTCCGGACAGCCCCTCTACGATCGCGTTGTCACTCCATACGGGCCCCTCTACTTCGCCTACGAATGGCTGGCCCACGTACCCATGGGTATTCCAATTTCCAACGACTCGGTTCGTTTCGTGACCGTCTTCTTCTGGGTCTTGGCGGTGGTACTCGTCTTTCTCCTGTCCTACAAATTGACCGCTTCGCTCCTGGTGTCTTGGGGCGCCGCCATCCTGGCTTTTGGCGAACTCGGCTTCCTGTCCTACGAGCCTGCGCACCCGCAGGAACTCTGCATCGTGCTCCTCCTCGCTCTCGCACTGGCCGCCTGCTTCACCGGAAACCACATCCGGCTCATGCTGATCATGGGGGCGCTTACCGCCGCCATGATGCTTACTAAGATCAACATAGGCATCTTCGGCGTCGCCGCGCTCGCCGTTGCCATGATCTACTCCACGAATCGGACTCTCCTATGGTCTGCGGCCCGCGGAATCGCAATCTTCGCGGCCTTAGCTTTGCCCGTCGCCCTGATGTCAGGGCTATTCCCGCAACCCTGGGTCGTGCGCTTCTGTGCGTTGGTGACCCTTTCACTCGCGGCGGCTCTCGCCGCCGCATCGCGAATCGACAGCAACGTGCGTCTCGGCATCCGCGATTTCGTCGCGGCCGTGCTGGGATTTACCGCCTCGCTGGCGCTGATTTCGTCCTTCGCCCTGGCCCGGGGAAGCTCCATTGCCGGCATGATCGATTCACTCATTCTCGGACCGCGCAAATTCTTCGGACCCGCCTGGTTTATGGACGCGCCCATCGCGACCTGGGGTATTTATTGGTCCATTCTCTGTGTGTTGTTGGCCTGGGGCGCTGTCACCGGCCGTTCGAAGGCCGATTTCGTTGCCCTGCTCAAGCTTGCTTTCGCCGGCATCGTGGTGGCCGGTTGCGTCACCGGGCATCGCGCCGCACTCATGAACCTCACGCCGCCCCTGCTGTGGCTGATCGTGATTCCTACCGACGCGGCCACACCCGATCCCGCGGGCAAATTCTCTCGAATCGTCCTCCTTCTGATCTCCGTCTTTCAGTTTTTGTATGCGTTCCCGGTTGCAGGCTCGCAGGTACCGTTTACGGAAATATGCCCGATTGTCGTCGCCGCCGTCTGCTTTGCCGACGCGCTGCGCCAAATCGAGGTCCACCTGCCGCTAACCCGTGTTCCGGCATTCCGCCGGATAGTAACCGTCGCGGCAAGCCTGATCCTCCTCTCGGTGTGCGGCGTCACGTCGTGGCGCGCCGTCCGGCTGTATCACTCCGAAGCACCCCTGCATCTCCGCGGCGCCACTCGCATCCACCTCCCTTCCGACGTTGCCCGCGCGCTCCACGAGATGGTCGGGCTGACGCAGGCTAACGCCTGCTCCACGCTCGTTACCTTGCCCGGCATGCTGAGTTTTGACACTTGGACCGGACTGCACAGTCCCTCGGGCCTAAAAGGCGGCAACTGGGCGATCGCCATGGATGACACCTCCCAGGAATCCGTTGCTCGCCAACTATCTGTCGACGCCCACGCCTGCGTCATCCTCAACACCGACCGGGTCAAGTTGTGGGACACGCGTCCAGGCGCGCTCTCCGGTCCCATGCTCCAATTCATCCGGGATAACTTCCGCGCGGAATTGGATTCTGCTCCGTACGTCTTCCTGGTGCGCCGCTGAGTGACCGCGGTGCTCCCGACACCGCCCCCCATTACGTGCGGGAGAACCCGCCTTTAAGGAATCACCACGCTGGCGTTGCGCGCCGCCATATCCGACCGCACCGCCGCCACCTCGCCAATCAACTCCGCATCCGATAGCCCGCGCGAGAAGATAGCCAACTCGCCCAGCGTTCCGTAGAATGGCTGCGTCCCGCCCGACATTGAACCAAGCGTCAGCGCGTGGACGCCCAGCACCGTCTCATCACTGAACGTGGTCAACGCCGCAAGAGGCCGCGATTCCCCAACTCCGTCCGACCCATACACACTAACTGCCGGCCCCACCCGCCGCACGATCAGCGTGGCGAAGGCCCCGTCCGTAATGAGGTCGAATGCGCTGGAAGTTGTAGCGCCCACCCTGACTCTCCAGCTATTCGCCGTCGTACTGTTTCGGAAGACCTGAAAGTCCCCCTTGTCGATCACTGTTTCCGCGCTCGGAATCGCCCCGTTCGCATCATGCTCGAACGTCACCAGCGCCGTGAAGTCCGTCAGCGCGGCATTATACGGCGTCGTGATCGTGGCCGTCGTCTGCTTTCCGTACCCTGCCGAATCGGGAAAGCCGAACCCGTTCATGCCCTGGCCGCTATAGTTCGCGTGTGCCACGCCGGTGCTATCGTACATGCCGGAAAGGGACGCGCGATTATGCAGCGTCGGGTCCAGGCTGATCTCATCGAACGTGTAGAGCAAATCCAGCCCGCTGCCGGTATGCTGCCCCCGTTCGTCGCCGATGTACTGCCGCGCAACAACTCCCGCCCGTGGCGCCAGCACCAGATCGTGGTACACGGGCGAGTACCTGTCCGTGTTCGCACTCGACGATTGCTCCTGGTACGATCCCGTTGTGCTCATGCGGACGCGTGCCGTACCGTCGCCCAGATCCGTCCAGGTCGGCATAACAAGGTTCGGGAACACCGGATAGTAGCGCGCGTACGTCACGGTGTCCTTCGGGATGTTGGCCACCACCACTCCGTCGCCGAACGCCCACGGATACTGCCCCAGATCGATCACCCGGATTGCTCCGCCCTGTGATGGGTCGCCCGCCACGGGCCACGACCACGCAAATAGCGCCCAGCGATTGAACGGCGCCGGAAGCCAGTGTAACTGAGGCTTCACGTGGACCTGCACCCCGAGCGCCGACAGGTCGGTTCCGCTCACACCGTCATAGGTTACCCAGTTGGAATCCAGCAGCCCGTCGCTTCCGTGGCCGGACCCTATGTATACCTGGTACCGCCCTTCCGCCATCGAAGCTTCCGTGATCTGTATGTCTTCCACACGCACGCGCTGAAGCCAGAGCTTTCCCGGTACGTCACTCATCCCCGTGCTGTAGACCCAACCATCCGTACCGGCGTTATGCGTGCAGGAAAATTGCCCCGCCGCCCCGCCCCAGTCCTGGCAGAATCGGGCAAAGTGCATCCACCCGTTCAGTGGAAGCGTGCATTGTCCCTGCGTCGTCGGATAGCCGAAAGCGCCCCGCCTCGCTCCCGTGTAGGTGGAACCTGTCGCGCCTGGCCCCGTGTTGGCCTGTGGGGCGATGGTGGTTGCCCAGTGGTCTGTGGTCTTCGTCAGTACCGTGCAGCCGTTCGTCATGGTGTTGGAGCCGCCATACCGCAGCGTCTGCAAATACATGTTGCCGCGCACGCTCACGATGCCTTCGGCGTACGGTCGCGTTCCATCCTGTGTGTAGGCGGTGGGGTAGCCGTTGCTCACAAACGGGCCGGTGCTATTGCTCCCGGTGGTGTTGCCAAGCTGCGTGATCGTCAGTTGGTCGCTGGACAGCTTGATCACCCCGACATTGTTGGAGCAGCAATAATTCACGCCGTGAAAGTCGTTACCCTCCACGTACCAGCCGTCATCCGCCCATGTGCCCCAAAATGTGTCGGAGTCGTACCAGCGCCCATTCGCGGCGAACCCATGCAGACCGTTCGCCTGGTCGTTGTAATAGATCGGCGGAGAATGACTCGCCACGGTGAAAGGAACGCTGGTGAGCGCCGCCAGCGTGCCGGTCGTCCCCGCGCTCGCCGTCCCCACACTGCCATTCACATACCGTGAGGATACCGTACAAGTGTAAGCGCTGCTGCTCGTGTCTGTCGGTAATCCGGTGATTGCGATGCTGTGTGACGTCACTCCGTAGTAGGCACCCACGCCCGGCTTGACCGCGTCCACTTCGGGGGTGGCGTACGTTCCCCCGCCCGTGCAGGTGACTTGCGAGCTCGCCGCCTCATCCGTTGTCCACGAACATTTCGCGGAGTTCGGGGAATTGCCAGCACAGCTTGCCGCACCCCACGTTGCCGTCTTGATCGACAGCGCCTGAGACTGCGACTTCATGCTTTCGTGGATCGTAAATGACGCCGTTCCGCTGCCGCTTGCCGTGCCCGAGATTACCCCCGTCGAGCTATCGAGCGAAGCCCACGAGGGCAGCGAGCCCGCCGTCACACTGTACGTGTCTCCCGCGCACACCCCCGTCGCCGTCGCTCCTGAGTAAGTTTGCCCCGCCACCGCCAGCGGCAGCGCACTCACAATGCATCCCGGCGCCGGACGGAACGACGCGATCGACGCCACGCTTCGCAGGTCGCTCGATCCTGTCCATGACCAACGTGGGTTGACCGCCGCACTGTACGCGGCAACTTTATACGCGATCGCGCACCCCGTGTACTTTCCAGCGGGCGCGAGAACTCGGGTGACAATCGTGAACCCGTTGTCGATCGAAACCTTGGCGGCGTTTTCTTCCAGGCCGACCATCGTGACAATCAGATCCCCCGCCTGCGGCGTGATACTCCCCGGCTGTATGGACGTGAGGCCATACGCCCCGCCCCCGTTAGAGCCGTTCTGGGCAACGAACGTGGCCACGCCGGAGAACACAGCGGCGCATACCGCAATCGGGCTCCCTGTCGCAGTCGAATCAAAGGTGTGCGAAGCGTCGGTTGTCGGATTGAGCGCGTAAGATCCCTGGCCGGTGGTGTTGTTGACTTGCACCGCAAGCCCCGTCCAACTATTGCCTTGCGAGTCATGCGGCACAGATGGGTTCGCTCCCCCCAGGACGTACTCAATCGCCAGCGTATTCCCTGTGGAGTTAAGCGCACGTGTCGTGCAGGTGTTGGAATCTGCCCGGCAATTCTGCGCCGGACCAGCGGCAGGTTGCCCAAATCCGGCAACCGCAAGCGTAACCAGAATCAGCACAACGCGGCACATGGTGGGGCGGACCCCCCGGTCCGCGCGGGACGCCCACGTCCCGCTTCTTCCTACCCGTGCCAATCGCCGCCAGCCCAATCGAAAAAATCTCAACCAAACCATTCGACCACATCCGGAATCCCCTAAAGTTTCCCCTTCCTCGGCCGATATGTACATTCGGAGGAACGCATTGACCACCAGTCCCGGCGATCACGCCATCCAAACGCTCGCCCTGCCTTCCTCCGGGCGCCCCATGCGCGTTCTGGCCGCTGAAGACAACCCGGTGTTTCAATCCATGCTCCGCACCATGCTTACCAAGTGGGGCTACGAGGCAGTGATCGCGCGCAGCGGCACCGAAGCTTGGCGAGTCCTCGAGTCCGAGGACGCTCCCCGCCTGGCCGTACTGGATTGGATGATGCCCGGCATGGATGGCGTCGAAATCTGCCGCCGCATCCGCAGTGCCAACCGTGAACCTTATATATACATCCTGCTGCTGACCGCGCGCACTGAATCGCAAGACCTGATCGAAGGCATGGATGCCGGAGCCGACGATTACCTCACCAAACCATTCAACGCCCATGAGCTCCGCGTCCGCCTGCACGCCGGGCGCCGCATTCTCGACCTTCAGGAGGAACTGCTCAAAGCCCGCGAGGCGCTCCGCGAACAAGCCACCCACGACGGCCTGACCGGTCTGCTCAATCGCACCACCATTCTCGAAAAGCTGGACGATGAATTCTCCCGCGCCGTGCGTACCGGTACTCCGGTCTCAGTCCTCATGACCGACCTCGATCGCTTTAAGTCGATCAACGACACTCATGGACATCTGGCCGGCGATGCCGTCCTTCGCGAAGCGGCGCGTCGCCTAAAATCCACAGCCCGCCGCTACGATTCCGTGGGACGTTATGGCGGCGAGGAATTCCTCGTCGTGCTTCCCGGCTGTGATGTCTCCGATGCCGCGCTCCAGGCGGAACGTATGCGCGAAGCCATCGGCGCCACACCCTTTCTCGCGCCGTCCCAACCGATTTCGGTCACCGTGTCACTCGGTGTCGCGTGCGTATCCCACTGTGCTCCCGAAGCTCTCGTACGCGAAGCCGACGACGCTCTTTATGAGGCCAAAGCGCAAGGGCGCAATCGAGTCGTTGTGCATTCCGCGGCATACAGCCGCGCCGCTTGCGCCACGCCTTGAGCCGCGGTACTTTCTTTCACCGGGCGCGCATGCTATCACTAAATTTGTCATTCCCTACACCGCCAACACGCGCTATACTCGCTTTCACCTGAACATCCCATGCCATCATCTAAAGTTTCGCCCGCGGAAAATATTCTGATCGACCTCGTCCATGACCTTCGCCAATATCTCGGTAACATCGAGACCAGCGTCTACTGTCTCGGGCTGATCAGCGATTCCGCCAATACCCGTGCCAGCGGCTACCTCCGCACCATCGAGCGCCAGGTCGCGGGCGCCGACGAGCGGCTCTCCGAAGCCGGAGCGGAATTGAACCGCCTGCGCGCTCAACGCGCGGAGCCGGCTGAGATCTTAGCCTTGACGAAGTCCACCACTTCCGCCGTCACGTAACGCGGCGGTTTAACCAGGAACTGCGGCTTCCCATCCCACATCCCCCGCGCTACTTCTTCCCAGAGGGGAGCGTTGATACCGCGGTCGATCACTATAAATCCATCGGCGCGGTCCATCAACCGCAGGCTCGAAGCCTTGAAGTCCTCGCAGGAAAAGTCCAGTAGCATCAGGAACACATCCGGCGTCGCCAGTTCCACCACGCTGTTGGATTCCACAATCACGTTCTCGCCCTGCCCCAGAATCTTCTTGACCATCCCCGCCGCGCGCGGCAGTTCCCCCGAGGGCACACGCAGCCAGAACGAGCGCTCCGCTCCCGCCGCCAGAAACCGCCCCGAGTCCGTACCGCTCGCCTCGTATTCCTCCGACAGCTCGAACTCCTCATCGCCCGACGGCTCACATCCGCACGCTGCTGCCACCGTCCCGATGTGGTTGGCGCAGACTCCGTTACCATACTGCGTGATCTTGAGCGCCGTCCAGCGGCGGTCCCGCAGTTTGCGGATCAATCCCGCCACCACGCTGGTCTTGCCGATATTCCGCGAATGCCCGCCCACCACCACCAGCATCAGATCTTAGCCTCCAACTCCGCCAGCCGTCGCTTCATCTCTGCCAGTTCCTTGCGCATATCCGATACGTGCGCCATGTTGGCGAGTTGCTCCAGGTGCTGCTTCAACGGACGCGCCGGAGTCCCCCATACCGTCTGCCCGCTGCGCACTATCTTCGACGTCAGCACGCCGCATCCGGATCCCAGCACCGCCCGCGTTTCGATCCGCGCCTTGTCGCCGATCCCCACCTGTCCGCCGATCACAGCGTAATCCTCCACTACCACGCCTCCCGAGAATCCCGTCTGCGCCGCCACTACCACGTGCTTCCCGATGCGGCAGTTGTGCCCTACATGTACCATGTTATCCAGCTTGGTCCCCTCGCCGATAGAAGTCACTCCCAACGCGGCGCGGTCCACGCACGAATTCGCCCCAATCTCCACGAACTCAGCAATCTCCACACGCCCCACCTGCGGAAACTTGTGCCACCGCCCGTGTTCCATCACGTAACCGAAACCGTCTGCCCCAATCACGCAACCCGAGTGCAATACGCTGCCGCGTCCGATATCCACGTTGTCGTATACCGTAACGTTCGGATGCAGCACGCAGCCTTCGCCCAGCGACACCCGCTTCCCCACAATGCACCCCGCGTGGATCGCCGTCGCCACGCCGATCCGCGTCTCGTCGCCCACCACCGCGTGCGGTCCGATGTACACCATGGCGCCCATCTCGACATCCCGGCCCACGACCGCCGTGGGGTGTATGCCGGGCTTCAGTTCCACCGTGGGATAGAAGCGGTTCATGGCGCGCGCGAACGCCGTCCGCGGCTCCACCGCGCGGATCACCGTGCGGTGCGAAGAGGATGGCCATTCCACCGGGACAATCAGGCAGCCCGCCGACGACTGTTCCGCGGCGGCCGCCGCCTTGCGGGTACCCACGAATGCCACATCCCCCGCCCCGGCCGTTTCCAGCGCAGCCACCGCCACCAGTTCCTTCTCGCCGTCGCCTTCAAACGTCGCGCCCAGCCACTCCGCCAATTCGCGAACCCGCATGCAATGATGATAGCGCTGGACATTTTCTGATGTGGGGTAGGTTGCAAGCTGCGGCCGATTGGCAATGGGCTTATCATACGAATTCATGCCCATCGATCCATCGGCGGTCATCGCCCCCACCGCCGTCGTCTCGCCCGATGCCATCATCGGCCCCTGCGTGCGAATCGGCGAGTTCTGCATCATCGAACCCGGGGTCGTCATCGGCGCCCACTGTACTCTCGATCCTTACGTCTACATCAAGCGCTGGACCACCCTCGGCGAGCGCAACCAGGTCGGCGCCGGCACCGTCCTCGGCACCGACCCCCTCGACAAGAATTTCGACGGCGCCCGCAGCTATCTCCGCATCGGCAAAGACAACAAGATCCGCGAGCACTTCACCATCTCGCGCGGCACACCGCCGGAATCCGTTACCGAAGTGGGCGACGGCAACTTCATCATGACCAGCGGTCACATCGCGCACAACTGTAAAATCGGCAGCCAGACCGTGATCGCCAGTTGCGTCCTGCTCGGCGGCTATGTCGAAATAGAAGATCAGGCGTTCCTCTCCGGCGGAGTCCTGGTACATCAGTTTTCCAAGATCGGCCGCCTCGCCATGGTGAGCGGCAACACTCGCGTCAATCTGGATGCGCCGCCGTTCTTCACCTATTCCGGATTCGCCATCGAACCCCGAGGCCTGAACCTCGTCGGACTCAAACGAGCAGGCTTCAATTCGCCCCAGGTCAGCATCCTCAAGCAAGCCTACCGCTACCTCTACCGCTCGAGCCTAAAGCTGGAAGAAGCGCTAACCCGCATCGAAACCGAGATCCCCACCCCCGAGACCCTACACCTCGTCGCCTTCATCCGATCCAGCCACCGGGGCGTCGCCCGCGAATAGCCACTCTGCTCTGGCCGGAAATGTGCCTGTGACGTGGCCAAAGCAATATCAACGGGCAACTATGCGCCGCGCCAACGATATGTTTCCGGCCTTGACCATCACCACGGTATCGTCACGTTTTCCCATCGCGTGAATGTCCCTGTCGGACCCTCCGGGCCGAGCAATGCAACCCGCACCACTTCGCGGGAGCCGTCCTCGAGAGACTCAGTGCCTGCATATCCGTTGAGATTCGTCTTTGTGAATCCCGGGGACACCAGGTTGACTTTGATCCCGGTCGACTCCAACTCAACCATCATGGCCAACGTTATCGCGTTAAGAGCCGCCTTCGACGCAGGGTAAACCGGGCCGTAGAACGCGTGGTAAGGAAATGCGGGGTCCGCGTTAGTCGTCAACGAGCCGACTCCGCTCGACACATTGACGATACGTGCGTCCGGCGACTGGCGGAGGAGCGGCAGCATTGCCTGGTAAACCGCGAGCACGCCGAACACGTTGGTCTCCCACACCGCGCGTACTTCATCCAGGGACGCGTTGCTCGCAAGGGTTATCTTCGCGTACTCCTGGAGGGACAAGCTGCCCTTTCTTGTATTGGAGATAGCCGCGTTGTTGACGAGCAGGTCGAGACGGCCAAACTCCTTGCGGATACGTTCCGCCGCGGTGGCGATCGAGACCCGATCCGTCACGTCAAGCTGAATCGCGATGGCGTTCGACCCAATCTCCGTCGCGGCGGCCTCGCCGCGCTCGAAATTGCGCGACCCGGCCAACACAGTGACGCCATTCGCCGCGAGTTCCGTTGCGACTTGACGTCCGACGCCTTGATTCGCCCCGGTTACCAGCGCGATGCGCTTGTCTTTCATGTTTCCTCCTTTACGACGCGCGGCTGACAGGGCTCGCGATCTGGTCTAGTTCGGCAATGGTTTCCGGTGGAAGTTCCAGTGTCGCGGCCGCGAGATTTTCACGGAGATGCCCGACCGACGATGTGCCGGGAATGAGCAGAATGTTGGGAGCGCGCTGCAGCAGCCAGGCCAGGGCGACCTGCATCGGCGTCGCCTGCACGGACGCCGCGACCGCGTTGAGTTCTGCCGACTGCAGCGGCGAAAACCCTCCGAGCGGAAAGTACGGTACGTAGGCAATACCCTGGGCGGCCAAATCGTCGATGAATTGATCGTCACCGCGCTGCACGACGTTGTAGAGGTTCTGAATGCAGACAATCTCCGTGATCGCCTGCGCCTCCGACAACTGCCGCGGCGATACTGTGCTCAGCCCGATATGTTGAATGAGGCCCTGCTGCTTCAACTCAGCAAGCGCGGAAAGCGGTTCTTCGAATGGCTCGTCTTCTGGAGAGGCGAATCCGCCGAGCCGGAGATTCACCACCTGCAGAGAATCGAGGCCCAGGTTGCGCAGATTGTCGTGCACGGCGTCAACGATCTCCTTGCGAGAGCGTGCGTGCAGCCAGGAGCCATCGGCACCGCGGCGCCCACCGACTTTGGTCACGATGACCAGATCATCGGGATAAGGGTGCAGCGCCTGCTTAATGATCTGATTGGTGACATGCGGACCGTAGAAATCGCTGGTATCGATGTGGTTCACGCCCGAGGCCACCGCCTCGTGAAGAACTGCGATCGCGCCGAGAATATCGCGTGGCGGTCCCCAAACTCGTTTGTCGCCATCTTGCCCGGCGAGTTGCATGGCCCCATAACCGATCCGATTTACAGTCAGCGGAGTACCCGCGAGCGTAAAACCGCCACCGGGATTCGTCTTTTCTCTCATTTCGCTTCTCCCCTTGCTCTTCGAACGTCTTCACTGATTCACGTTAGCGAACTGCATCTACGGCACACGCTACTGCGTTACGGCCTCGCCCCAGCGCATCTGTTCGAGATCGGCTATCAGTCCGGGCCCGGTTGGGTGCCACCCGAGCCGTTGCCGGGTTAGTGCGCTTGAAGCGGGCATGTCGAAGCCCGCGAACATTGCCAGCCAGCCAAAATGACCCTGCGCTTCCTCCTGAGAAAGGCTGACCACCGGCACCTTCAAGCCTCGGCCAATGACTTCAGCGATCTCCCGCATCCATACTCCCTCTTCAGCGACAGCGTGGTACCTGCCGCCAGCTTCGTGCTTCTCCAGCGCAAGCCTGTAGAGATGGGCAACATCGAGAACATGCGCCGCCGGCCAGCGATTAAGTCCCTCTCCAATGTACGCCGAAACTCCCTTTTCACGGGCCACTTGGACCGCGTAGGTGATGAGGCCCTGCTTCACCGTGTCGTGGACCTGAGGAAGACGCACCACCGACACCTTCACCCCACGCTCCGCCACGGAAGCCCCGGCGACTTCCGATATTCTGCGCGGATTCGGGTGGTCGGCATCGAAATGGTCTTCGGTTGCGGGTTGACCTGGAACAGCGTTCCCCATTCCGGTTCCGGAGGTGATCACCAGGGGACGGTCCGATCCCCTGAGCGCGTCTCCGAGAGCTTCGATGGCGCGCCTGTCCTTTTCACAGACCTCCACGAACTTCGAGAAGTCGTTTCCGAATGCGCTGTGATCGAAAGCGCAGTGAATCACCCCATCCGATTTGGCTGCCCCGCTGCGCAGAGTTTCCAGGTCTTCAAGATTTCCTCGATGCACCTCGGCGCCCGCGGCAATCAGAGACTGGGCACCGGCGTCGGACCGCGTCAGTCCGAGCACCTGATGACCCGCGTTGATGAGCTCCGGAACGATGGCAGATCCGATAAAGCCCGTAGCTCCAGTAAGAAAAACACGCATGTTGTCTTCTCCTTCCGCTCCGTTTGCGTGGCGAACGTGTCACTGCAACTATTGACGAACGGTTACGCGCCTGCTAAAACGGAGTTGATCTCCGTATCTGTAGATTAACGGAGACTATCTCCGGTTGCAAGGTTTTTTCGAGTATGCCCGCGAAACGTACAGACCGCCTTCCGTTCGCAAGCCGCGCAGTGACGCGCAGCGGAATCGCAAGCGCGTTTTGGAAGCGGCGAAGGAGGCGTTTACCCGATCGGGCGCAAACGCCAGCCTGGATGATATCGCCAAAGAGGCAGGCGTGGGACCGGGCACTCTCTACCGTCACTTTCCCACTCGCGAAGAACTTCTGGAGGCGGTTTATCGGACTGAGATGGAAAAGCTGGCCGCAGCGGAACAGAAGTTCGCTGAAGAATTGCCACCGATCGAAGCCCTTCGGGCCTGGTTGCTGTTGTTTGTCGACTATATCGCCGCGAAGCAACTCATCGCCCCTGCACTCAACGCGCTGTTGGGAGATCCGAAGAAGGTATTCGAGGCTTCCTATGCCCGGATCTGGGACGCCATTCGCGCACTCGTGAAGCGCGCGATCAAAACCGGCGATATCCGTAAGGACCTCGATCCGATCGATCTGCTGCGCGCGCTGATCGGCGTCGCCAACGTGGCCACCAGCCCGGACTGGCAGCAGAGCGCCAGAAGACTGGTCGACATCCTCATCACCGGTTCCCGCCCAGCGAAATAGGCCTGAGACCCTCCAATCCCTCGCCCCGGCCATTGCGCAAACATTTGCATTTATATTTGCCCTCTGCTCAATCACATCCATGTTTTTCACGCCCGAATCGCTTGACCTCGCGTGCTACTTTCAAATTGGAAAGAGGTCGTGCGCACCACTCGCGCGGCCCCAACAGTTTTTATCCTGGCCAGGATACGTTGCGTATGTGGTGGTGCTGACTTCCTGTAGGCCCTTGAAAGCCTAACGGTCGTTCCCCTACGTGGAGGAGACCGGCGGGAAGATCTTCCGTTCGAACGGATAATACCCGGAGGATGTTCGGATAGCTTTTATCGCCGACCCTCCGGATACAGAGGTTGAGAATCGAAACGAGGGGACGCTCGATGTGCTCAAGGTAATAAGCACGGTTCCTACGTCTTCGTAGATTCCAGCCAAATCACTGGCGGCCGGACCACGCCCGGCAAACACCCGGTAGCCCCGGCCGCCGCAACGCTTTTCAAGTCTCCCTCTCAAGCCCGAAGTGTCTCTCGCCGTCCCTCCAGCCGCCGACTCCGAAATTGCCTCGTTGAATTCCGATACGTATATCTCTTATACTGTGTGGTCGGTTGTTGTGCAGTACACTCGCATATACCCCGGTCCCTGCGGTTCGTACCCGGCACGCAGTTCACACCGGAAATTTTGTTAGGGGGATTACCAGATGTTCTCCAATCCGGACACGCTCAGTGTCGAGCGCTGCGCCGCTAACGCGCGAATTCGATCAGTCTTGCGCGTACTGATGACAGTTGTTTTCCTCGTGGCGCTCGGCGCGCCGCTCATGGCCCAGGAAGCCGGGGGTGAAGCCAACCTCAAGCTGCCGCGGCTCGATTTGCCGGGAGTCACTTTCCTCGGCGGTATTTCCGGAACAAACCTTCTGTTGGGCGGTCTCGTCGTCAGCGCCCTCGGACTCATCTTCGGTCTCCTTATCTTCACGCGCCTTCGCAACATGCCGGTCCACGACTCCATGCGCGAAGTCAGCGAACTCATTTACGAGACTTGTAAGACCTACCTCGCCACCCAAGGCCGCTTCCTCTGCATCCTGGAAGGCTTCATGGCGGTGATTATTGTTTTCTACTTCGGTTTCATGCAGCAATTGGCGGCGTATCAGGTCGCAATTATCCTGCTCTTCAGCGTCATCGGCATCGCCGGTAGTTTCTGCGTAGCGGCCTTCGGTATGCGCGTCAACACCTTTGCCAACTCGCGCACCGCGTTCGCAGCCCTCAAGGGCAAGCCTTACCCCTGCTACGACATCCCCCTCCAGGCCGGCATGAGCATCGGTATGCTGCTGGTGTCCGTCGAACTGCTGATCATGCTCTCCATCCTGCTCTTCATTCCGGGCGATCTGGCAGGGAAATGCTTTATCGGTTTCGCCATCGGCGAATCGCTCGGCGCCGCGGCACTGCGCGTGGCCGGCGGTATCTTCACCAAGATCGCCGATATCGGCAGCGACCTAATGAAGATCGTCTTCAAGATCAAGGAAGACGACGCCCGCAACCCCGGCGTCATCGCCGATTGTACCGGCGATAACGCGGGCGATTCCGTCGGACCCTCCGCCGATGGCTTCGAAACCTACGGCGTCACCGGCGTGGCCCTCATCACCTTCATCATTCTCGCCGTGGCCAACCCTGTCATACAGGTGCAGTTGCTGGTCTGGATCTTCTCCATGCGCATTATGATGGTCATCTCCAGCGGTGTCGGCTACTTCGTCAATGGTGCGATTGCCAAGGCCAAGTATGCCAATGCGGACAAGTTCAATTTCGAAACCCCGCTCACCACCCTGGTCTGGCTCACCTCCATCCTCTCCATCGTGCTCACCTACATCATCAGCTCCATGATGATTCCCACCCTCGGCGGCGACAGTTCCCTGTGGTGGAAACTGGCCACCATCATCAGCTGCGGCACCCTGGCCGGCGCTGTCATTCCGGAGTTCGTGAAGGTCTTCACCTCCACCAATTCGCGTCACGTCCGTGAGATTGTCACCAGTTCACGCGAGGGCGGCGCGTCGCTTAACATCCTGTCCGGCTTCGTTGCCGGCAACTTCAGCGCCTACTGGCTCGGCATGGCGATGCTGCTCCTCATGAGCATCGGCTACTACATGAGCACGATGATGCCGCTCGGCGCCAACGCCATCATGCTGGCTCCCGCGGTCTTCGCCTTCGGTCTGGTCGCCTTCGGCTTCCTCGGCATGGGTCCGGTCACCATCGCGGTGGATAGCTATGGCCCCGTTACCGATAACGCCCAGTCCGTCTACGAACTGTCCACCATCGAAACCCTTCCCGGCATCGAAGCCGACCTGCAAAAGAACTTCGGTTTCAAACCGAACTTCGACAAAGCCAAGGAGAACCTGGAAGAAAACGATGGAGCGGGCAATACCTTCAAAGCCACTTCCAAGCCCGTACTCATCGGTACCGCTGTAGTCGGCGCCACCACTATGATCTTCTCTACCATCGTGGCCCTCACCAACGGGTTGCAAAAGGACATGATGATCAACATCTCCCTGATGCACGCACCGTTCCTGCTTGGTCTCATCGCCGGCGGCGCCGTCATCTACTGGTTCACCGGAGCTAGCGCTCAGGCTGTCACTACCGGCGCTTACCAGGCTGTGGAGTTCATCAAGAAGAACATCAAACTCGATACCACCGATAAGGCGTCGGTCGCCGACTCCAAGAAAGTGGTCGAAATCTGCACCAAGTATGCCCAGAAGGGCATGTTCAACATCTTCCTGGTGGTCTTCTTCACAACCCTGTCCTTCGCCTTCCTTGAGCCCTTCTTCTTCGTGGGCTATCTCATTTCCATCGCTCTGTTTGGTCTCTACCAGGCTATTTTTATGGCCAATGCCGGCGGCGCATGGGATAACGCGAAGAAGGTGGTCGAAACCGAACTCCGTGCCAAGGGCACTCCGCTGCACGATGCTTGCGTGATCGGCGATACGGTTGGCGATCCTTTCAAGGACACCAGTTCCGTAGCCCTCAACCCGATCATCAAATTCACCACATTGTTCGGTTTGCTGGCCGTCAACCTCGCTGTCGACCTCACGTCCAAGCAAGGCACCTTCATCACAACGGCGCTCGCCGTAGTCTTCTTCGCCGTCTCGGTGGTCTTCGTATACCGTAGCTTCTACGGCATGCGCATCGAAAGCAAAAACTAACTCCTCCCTGGTAGGACAGACCATCGCCTTTGGTGGTCTGTCTCTCCTGGGGTTCTCCCCCCAAAGTAAACGATAAAGCCTCAGCATTTTCCAGCTAATATAGACGTTGGTCTCATTCTCATGAATGCAACGTCTATCGATCCCGCGCTCGTCCCCCAGCGAACCCTCTACACCGGCGCCCGCATGCCCGCCATCGGGCTGGGAACCTTCGGCAGCGACCACGTCACGGCGGACGAAATCG